>NZ_CP045496.1:0-1200000 GCF_015500075.1 Mesorhizobium sp. INR15
ATGACGGTGTCCAGCGACGCGGAACAGAAGTTCGACCGGGTCAAGGCCCAGCTGAAGGCGCGCCTGGGTACCGAGGTCTATTCGAGCTGGTTCGGCCGCATGAAGGTCGCGGAAGCATCCAAGGGCATTGTCCGCATCTCGGTGCCTACGGCATTCCTGCGTTCATGGATCAATGGCCACTATCTCGACCTCATTTCCGAACTGTGGAAACAGGAGGACTCCGAGCTTCTCAGGATCGAGATCGTCGTGCGCACAGCGACCCGTCCGGGGCGCAGCAACGTCGAGCCGGAAGCGGCCCCGGCACGCAAGATGACAAAGCAGACGCAGACGGCGCTGGCCGCTGGCACGGTTGGGCCCGGCAGGGTAGAGCGCGCGCCGACGCCGCGCCCGGGAACGCCTGTCGAGACCGAGTTCCGGCACAATGTGCTGGGGTCCCCGCTTGATCCGCGCTACACGTTCAACTCCTTCATCGAGGGGCCATCGAACCGCGTTGCCTTCGCCGCCGCCAAAGCGGTTGCGGAATCTCAGTCGAGCGCTGTGCGTTTCAACCCGCTTTTCCTTCACGCCACCGTTGGGCTCGGCAAGACGCACCTCTTGCAGGCGATCGCGGCGGAATCGCTGAAGCAGAACCCCAAGTCGCGCGTCGTCTACCTGACGGCTGAATACTTCATGTGGCGCTTTGCCACCGCGATCCGTGACAACAATGCGCTGACGCTCAAGGAGCAGTTGCGCGATATCGACCTTTTGATCATCGACGACATGCAGTTCCTGCAAGGCAAGTCGATCCAGCATGAGTTCTGCCATCTGATCAACATGCTGCTCGACAGCGCCAAGCAGGTGGTGGTCGCCGCCGACCGCCCGCCATCGGAACTGGAATCGCTCGAACCCCGCGTCCGCTCGCGCCTCAACGGCGGCGTAGCGCTCGAAATGTCGGCGCCCGACTTCGCCATGCGCCTCGGCATGCTCAAACTGAGGCTTGCCACCGCCAAGACCGATGATGCATCGCTCAACATCTCGGAAGAGATCCTCAATCACGTTGCCCGCACCGTCACGGGCAGCGGACGCGAACTGGAAGGCGCCTTCAACCAGTTGCTGTTCCGCCAATCCTTCGAGCCGCAGATCACCATCGACCGCATCGATGAGATCCTTGGCCATATCTATCGCTCGGGCGAGCCCAAACGGGTCCGCATCGAGGACATCCAGCGCATCGTGGCGCGGCACTACAACGTGTCGAAGACCGAATTGCTGTCCAATCGGCGCACGCGCACCATCGTCAAGCCGCGTCAGGTCGCGATGTATCTGTCGAAGGTGATGACGCCACGCTCGCTGCCTGAGATTGGAAGGCGTTTCGGCGGCCGCGACCACACCACGGTGCTGCACGCCGTGCGCAAGATCGAGGACCTTTCCGGCAACGACAACACGCTGGCACAGGAACTCGAACTGCTGAGAAGGCTGATCAACGACCAGGCCTGACCAGCTGGAAAAACGTGAGTTCGCGGACTTCGACCCGTTTATCCCCAGAAAGCCCGCGTAGCCGGCACGAACCGGCGGCGCGGGCTTGCGTTCGCTGGTTTTTTCCTGTCAGTTTGTGCAGATTCTGAGCCTGTTCAGACCTTTCGCGGGGCGCCGCTCGCCGGAGACCCGCTCATCCATTCAAGCGAGCCTGTTTCGTCATGCGTGTTATCCTGGAACGGTCAAATCTCCTGAAGTCCCTCAACCACGTTCACCGTGTGGTCGAGCGGCGAAACACCATACCGATCCTGTCCAACGTGCTGCTCAGTGCCGAGGGCGCCAGCCTCGAAATGAAGGCCACCGATCTCGACCTGGAAGTGACCGAGGCGACGCCCGCCAAGGTCGAGCGCGGCGGGGCAACGACGGTTCCGGCACATCTGCTCTACGACATCGTGCGCAAGCTGGCCGACGGAGCGGAGGTCATGCTCAAGACCGACGAAGACGGCAACGCCATGACGGTGACTTCAGGCCGTTCGAGCTTCCGCATGCAATGCCTGCCTCAGTCCGATTTCCCGGAACTTTCGGCAGGGTCCTTCTCGCATATTTTCCGCCTCGATTCGGTCTCGCTCAAGGGCCTGATCGAGAAGACGCAATTTGCCATCTCCACCGAGGAGACGCGCTACTATTTGAACGGCATCTACCTGCACACACATGAGGTGGGCGGCAAGCTGAAGCTGCGCTCGGTCGCGACCGACGGCCACCGCCTGGCACGCGCCGAGATGGACGCGCCAGCAGGGTCCGAGGGCATGCCGGGCATCATCATTCCGCGCAAGACAGTCAGCGAGCTGCAGAAGCTGGTCGACGATCCGGATGTCGCGGTGACCACCGAACTGTCCGACACCAAGATCCGCTTTACCATCGGCAGTGTTGTTTTGACCTCGAAACTGATCGACGGCACCTTCCCGGACTATCAGCGGGTTATTCCGACCGGCAACGACAAGAAGCTGATCATCGACCGGCAGAGCTTCGCCGCCGCTGTCGACCGTGTCTCGACAATCTCTTCCGAACGTGGCCGGGCGGTGAAACTGACGATCAGCGAGGGGCAGGTGACGCTTGCGGTCAACAACCCGGATTCGGGCAGCGCCACCGAGGAACTGGCCGCGGACTATTCGGCCGATCCGATCGAAATCGGCTTCAACGCCAAGTATCTGCTCGACGTCGCCGCCCAGCTGACCGGTACGGAAGCCAAATTCATGCTGGCCGATGCCGGCTCGCCGACGCTGATCCACGACATGGCCGACGAAACCGCGCTCTATGTGCTGATGCCGATGCGGGTTTAGGCCGCGACACGTAGCGAGATACGGCTCCGCCACGCGGCCGGTGGTGACTGCGATGGTTGCGGCGATTTCCACAGGCGGATAGCGGTTGCCGGAACAGACCCACATAGGTAAGCTTACACTTACTAATTTCCGTAATTACGCGACGCTAACGGTCGACCTAAAGCCGGGTGCCGTGGTGTTTTCTGGCGACAATGGTGCCGGGAAGACCAATCTTCTGGAAGCAATCTCCCTTTTGACACCTGGGCGCGGCCTGCGCCGTGCTCCTTATGCCGATGTCTCCCGCGAGGGCGGCGACGGCGGCTTCGCGCTGCATGCCCGACTCGACGGGCCAGGCGGCGAGATCGAGATCGGCACCGGAATAACTGGCGGCGATGCGCCCGGCGAAGGCGGCCGGCGGGTGCGCATCAACGGGGCACCCGCACGCTCGGCGGAAGATATGCTGGAATGGCTGCGCGTGGTTTGGCTGACGCCAGCCATGGACGCGCTGTTCACCGGACCTGCGGCCGACCGCAGGCGCTTTCTTGACAGGTTGGTGCTGGCGATCGACCCAGGCCACGGCCAGCGGGCGCTTGATTATGAGAAAGCAATGCGGGGCCGCAACCGACTGCTCACCGAAGGCTCGCGGGATGGCGGCTGGTTCGATGCCATCGAGATGCAAATGGCCGAAACTGGCGTGGCAATTGCGGCAGCGCGTGCGGAACTGGTGCGGCTGCTGGCCGCCATGATCGACAGGCTGCCCGGCGCCGGACCATTTCCGCAGGCCGATATCGGGCTCTCCGGCGACCTGGAAGGCGCCGTCGCCATCAGCCCCGCCGTAGATGTCGAAGAGCGTTTCCGCGCTGCACTTGCCCAGGGGCGCGACCGCGACCGGGCAGCCGGACGCACACTGGAAGGACCACACCGGTCGGATTTGGTGGTTCGGCATCGGCCCAAGGCGATGCCTGCCGAACTCTGCTCGACGGGCGAACAGAAGGCGCTGCTGGTCGGCATCGTCCTGTCCCATGCGCGTTTGACAGGGGAAATGTCGGGCATGACACCGATCCTGCTGCTCGACGAAATCGCCGCGCATCTCGATGCTGGCCGGCGCGCCGCGCTGTTTTCGATCCTGGAGGAATTGAACTGCCAGGCATTCATGACGGGAACCGATGCCGCGTTGTTCTCCAGTCTGGCGGGCCGTGCACAATTCCTGACGGTCGACCACGGCACGGTCTCGCCAACTGTTTTGTGAACACCTGACAAGGTTTTTCTCCCGCTATATGGTCTCGACATGACCACTGCGCTCACCGCCGACGAGATCGAACGCTATGCCCGCCACATCGTGCTGCCGGAAATCGGCGGCGCCGGCCAGCAGAAGCTGAAGCAGGCGCGGGTGCTGGTGATCGGCGCCGGCGGGCTTGGCGCACCGGTGCTGGAATATCTCGCGGCCGCCGGCGTCGGCACGCTCGGCGTGGTCGACGACGACACCGTCTCCCTCTCCAACCTGCAGCGCCAGGTCATCCACGGCACCGACACCGTCGGCATGCTGAAGACCGATAGCGCCAGGGCGGCTATCGCCCGCATCAATCCCAACACCGCTGTCGAAACACACGCATTCAGACTGACGGCGGACGATGCCCCTGCCCTCGTCGCCCGCTACGACATGGTCATCGACGGTTCCGACAATTTCGATACCCGCTATATGGTCGCCGATGCCTGCGCGGCGGAGAAAAAGCCGCTCGTGCATGCCGCGGTCGGCCGTTTCGATGGCTCGGTCACCGTGCTGATACCGTTCGAGACGGGCAAGGATGGGCAACCGAACCCGGGTTACCGCGATCTCTTCCCGGCGCCGCCGCCACCCGGCCTGGTGCCGTCCTGCGCGGTGGCGGGCGTCCTCGGAGCGCTGACCGGTGTCATCGGCACGCTGCAGGCCATGGAGGCGATCAAGCTGATTACCGGCATCGGCGAGCCGCTGGTCGGCCGGCTCCTGCTCTACGATGCACTTGGAGCGCGCTTCGACACAATCCGCTACAAGCGAAGCCAGCGCTGATGAGCAAGGCCATGGCTGTCTCCGTGACCCAGTTCCCAGCCAATTTCGAACGCTGGGAAGAAATCCTGGCGCTGATTATGCGCGCCTTCGCCTCGATGGACGGTGTCATCGACCCGCCCTCGTCGGCGCATCAACTCACGGTCGACAATCTGCGGGCCAAGGCCAGGCATGAGACCGGGTTCGTTGCGCTGAATGACGGCAAGATCGTCGGCTGCGTCTTCGTTCTGGAGCGGCCTGCCGATGTCTATGTCGGCAAGCTCGCTGTCGATCCGGATTGCCAGGGCCAAGGAATCGGCAAGCAATTGATGCGGGCCGTCGAGGATTTTGCCCGCACCCGCGCCAAGCCTGTCATCGAGCTTCAGACGCGAATCGAGTTGACCGGAAATCACGCGGCCTTTGCCCGCCTCGGCTTTCGGGAAACCGAACGAACGGCGCATGAGGGCTATGACAGGCCGACCTCGATCACCATGAGAAAGACCGTTTGGTAAGTCTTAACTAACATTATTTGCCGGGGTTCGCCGGGAGAGCTGGCGGTCACGTCCGCAATGGCAGCACGCGGTCCGGCGGGCGATGACCGTCGACGAAGGCGCGAATGTTGATGATGACCTTCTCGCCCATGTCGATGCGGCCCTCGAGCGTCGCCGAACCCATATGCGGCAACAGCACCACCTTACCCTTGGCGGCCAGCTTCAGCAGCTTGCCGTTCAAGGCCGGCTCATGTTCGTAGACGTCAAGGCCGGCGCCGGCGATCTTGTTGTCCTGGATGAGCTTGACCAGCGCCTCCTCATCAATGATGTCGCCGCGCGCCGTGTTGACGACATAGGCGGTGGGCTGCAGCAAGGCCAGGCGCCGCGCCGAGAGCAGATGGAAGGTCGCCGGCGTCGACGGGCAATTGACCGAGATGATGTCCATCCGGGCCAGCATCTGGTCGAGGCTTTCCCAATAGGTCGCTTCCAGCCCATCCTCGACCGCCGGCAGAACGCGATGGCGATTGTGGTAGTGGATCGAAAGGCCGAAGGCCTTGGCTCGCCTGGCGACGGCAGTGCCGATGCGGCCCATGCCGACAATGCCGAGCCGTTTGCCCCAGATGCGCCGGCCAAGCATCCAGGTCGGTGACCAGCCGGCCCATTTCTTGTCGCTGGTCAGCACGTTGGCGCCTTCCGCCAGCCGGCGCGGCACCGCCAGCATCAGCGCCATGGTCATATCGGCGGTGTCCTCGGTCAGCACGTTGGGCGTGTTGGTGACGGTGATGCCCCGCTTCGCCGCAGCCGCGACATCGATCTTGTCGACGCCGTTGCCGAAATTCGCGATCAGCTTGAGGTTGTCGCCTGCCTGCTCGATCAACGCCGCATCGATCTGGTCGGTTACCGTCGGCACCAGCACGTCGGCCTCCTTGACCGCCGCCACCAGTTCCGGCTGCGTCATCGGCCTGTCCTCGACATTGAGCCGGGCGTCGAACAACTCGCGCATGCGGGTCTCGACCGGGTCCGGCAACTTGCGCGTGATGACGACGAGAGGCTTCTTTTTGCCTGCCATTGTTTCCTCGAACCCCGATCTCGTTGAGACCTCTTTAACCAAGACAGGCGAAACTGAAAGCCCGGTCGCGGCACCAGTTACCCATGTAACAAGCGGTTCCGCCGAAGACAAAGAAAAAGGGGCGCCAACGCCGAAGGGCGAGCGCCGAAAGGAACGAAAGTGTCTGGTTTCGCGTCGCTTCGCCTGACCCTCAGCGCAGCATTTCTTGGCGCTCTCCTCTATTCTCCGCTGGTCGCGGCGCAGAGCGCCGCCGCCCCGGCGCAGAGTGTCGTCACGCTCGGCCCAAGCGGCTTGCCGCTGCCGCGCTTCGTCAGCCTGAAACCAGCGCGCGTCAACTCGCGTGTCGGCCCCGGCGCCAACTACTCCGTCAACTGGATGTATGTGAAGGCCGGCCTGCCGATGGAGGTCATCCAGGAATTCGATACATGGCGCCGCGTCCGCGATGCGGACGGTTCGGAAGGCTGGATCAACCAGTCGATGCTTTCAGGCCGGCGCACCGCTATCGTCGCGCCCTGGCAACGCGGCAAGGATGGTCAGGTCAATCTTCTCAACGGTCCGCAAAAAGACGCAGCGGTTATCGCTATCGTCGAGCCGGGTGTCATGGGCGCAATCAAGTCCTGCGACGGCCAGTGGTGCGAGATGACGCTTGGCGGTCACACCGGCTGGCTGGCCCAGTCGCTTGTCTGGGGCGCCTATCCCGGCGAGCGGGTCAAGGACTGACGTCTCCTAGTCAGGCCGCGATCTGTTTGGCTCCTAGTCAGGCCGCGATCTGTTTGGCCTAACGGCCGATGCGGCCGAGATGCGTGTCCTGAAAACCGCTTGGCAGCTTCAGGCCGTATCCCAGTGCACGGTCGATGGCGATGTGGGCGATCCAGATCAGCGCGACCGCCGTCACGGTCACATTGCCCAACAGTTTCCCGGCAAGCACCATCAGCACCGGCAGTATCAGAATGTGCAAGGCGTTGTAGCAGACAGCGCCGACGCGCGGCCCGGCGAGATAGCCAAACATCGACAGGTCAGGCGCCAGGATGAGCAAGGCGAATAGCCACCACGAGGCACCGGCGAGCGCGTAGAAGGCTATGGCGGCCACGGCGACGGAAGCCCATTCGAGCCGGATTGCCAAATTCAGGGATTTCATCCCCTGCGGCTCATTCGCAGCGCTTGGGACGCAGCCTCACGACGATATCGACATTGGCGATCTCCATACCCTCCGGCGGCTCCGGCAGGTTGGTGACCGTGACCGGACCGTTGGCGATATCGAAAATCCTGTTCTCGCCTTCGATATAGAAATGATGGTGGTCGGACGTATTGGTATCGAAGTAGGTCTTCGAGCCCTCGACGGCCAGGATGCGCAGCAGCCCCGCCTGGGTGAACTGGTGAAGGGCGTTGTAGACAGTGGCCAGCGACACCGGCACGCCGGCGGCAATCGCTTCCTCGTGCAGTTCCTCGGCCGACAGGTGGCGGTCACCCTTGGCGAACAGCAAGTCGGCCAGCGCAATGCGCTGGCGTGTCGGCCTGAGGCCGGCTTCACGAACCCGCTTGTCCACAGCGACATTTTCCTTCCGGGAACTCAGGTCCATCTGTTCGTCGATCCCCTTAGTTCCGCCCCAAGACACGTCCAGAATGGCAAAAAAATGAACTTCCGCCGAAACCCGACACCTTCCGACATATATTCTGTCGCAGGAATACGATCAATAGCGCGCATTGACCCGGGCAGACGGGCGGGTTAAGCGCAAACGCCGGTTTCCGGCCTGAAACAGATTGTGTTAGGAAACCAACGACAAGGGCGCGCTTACCGCCCGGGACATCATGGGGACGAAATTGATGGCGGGTTCGAAATCCAGCTACGACTACGAAGAATTGCTGGCCTGCGCCCGCGGCGAGCTGTTCGGAGAGGGCAATGCCCAGTTGCCCTATCCGCCGATGCTGATGTTCGACCGCATTACAGAGATCAGCGAAACCGGCGGCGCCTTTGACAAGGGCTTCATCCGCGCCGAATTCGACATCAAGCCCGACCTGTGGTTCTTCGCCTGCCATTTCATCGGCAATCCGATCATGCCGGGATGCCTGGGGCTCGACGCCATGTGGCAGTTGACGGGATTCTACCTCGGCTGGCTGGGCGAGCCGGGCAAGGGAATGGCGCTGTCGACCGGCGAAGTGAAGTTCAAGGGCATGGTAACGCCTGCGGTGAAGAAGGTCGAATATGGCATCGACTTCAAACGCGTGATGCGCGGCCGGTTGGTGCTTGGCATCGCCGATGGCTGGCTGAAGGCGGATGGCCAACCCATATACGCCGCGACGGATCTCAAGGTCGGCCTGTCGAAGCAGTCGGCGGTCGCCTGACCGGCACGGCTACAGCACCACGCTGCCCTGCTGGGAAGCTGTGGTAGTTTGATTTGCGCATGATCCCTTCCGAAGGCCAATCGCGGTTTTCGGGATCATGGGCTGGAAGGAGTTGCGAATGAGACGGGTCGTAGTCACGGGCCTCGGCATTGTGTCGTCAATCGGCAACAACGCAAACGAAGTGCAGACTTCGCTCCACGATGCCAGATCCGGCATCAGTTTCTCCGATTCATTCGCCGAGCATGGTTTCCGCTGCCAGGTCTGGGGTGCCCCGACACTCGATCCGACACCCATGATCGACCGCCGCGCCATGCGCTTTCTCTCGCAAGGTGCCGCGTGGAACCACGTCGCCATGGACCAGGCGATCGCCGATGCCGGCCTTGGCGAAGGCGACATCACCAATGATCGCACCGGCATCGTCATGGGCTCCGGCGGCCCCTCCACCCGCACCATTGTCGAAGCGGCCGAAACCACTTTGAAGAACAACAGCCCGAAGCGAATCGGCCCGTTCGCCGTGCCGAAGGCGATGTCCTCGACCGCTTCGGCGACGCTTGCCACCTGGTTCAAGATTCACGGCGTCAACTATTCGATCTCCTCGGCCTGCTCGACTTCGGCGCATTGCATCGGCAACGCCTATGAGCTGATCCAGTGGGGCAAGCAGGACGTGATGTTTGCCGGCGGCCACGAAGATCTCGACTGGACAATGTCGGACCTGTTCGACGCGATGGGCGCCATGTCGTCGAAGTTCAATGACCGGGCATCCGCCGCCTCACGCGCCTATGATGCCAACCGCGACGGCTTCGTCATCGCCGGCGGCGCCGGCGTGCTGGTGCTGGAAGAACTCGAGCATGCCAAGGCCCGCGGCGCCAAGATCTATGCCGAGATCGTCGGCTACGGCGCCACCTCGGACGGCTACGACATGGTGGCGCCGTCGGGCGAAGGCGCGATCCGCTGCATGCGGCAGGCGCTCGCGACCGTTTCGACGCCGGTCGACTACATCAACACGCACGGCACCTCGACACCGGTCGGCGATTCCAAGGAAATGGGCGCTATCCGCGAAGTGTTCGGCGAGAAGATGCCGCATATCACCTCGACAAAATCGCTGACCGGCCACTCGCTGGGTGCCGCAGGCGTGCAGGAATCCATCTACTCGATCCTGATGATGCAAGGCGGCTTCATCGGCGAAAGCGCCCATATCGAAAATCTCGACCCTGAGTTCGAAGGCATGCCGATCGTGCGAAAGCGCATCGACAACGCCAAGATCGACACCGTTTTGTCCAATTCGTTCGGTTTCGGTGGCACCAACGCAACGCTCGTTTTCCAGCGTTATTCCGCATAAGGATTTGCCGGCCATGGACGGATTGATGAAGGGCAAGCGCGGGCTTGTCATGGGTGTCGCCAACGATCATTCGATCGCCTGGGGCATCGCGCGGAAGTTGTCCGAACACGGGGCCGAACTGGCGTTCAGCTACCAGGGTGACGCCTTCGGGCGCCGGGTCAAGCCGCTGGCCGACAGGCTCGGTGCCTCGCTGGTCGTTCCCTGCGACGTCGAGGACAGCGCTTCGGTTGCCGCCACATTCGAAACCCTTGGCAACGCCTGGGGCAAGCTGGACTTCGTCGTCCACGCCATCGGCTTTTCCGACAAGAATGAACTGAAGGGCCTCTACGCCGACACCAGCAGGGACAATTTCGTCCGCACCATGGTCATCTCCTGCTATTCCTTCACCGAGATCGCCCGCCACGCTGCGGCCTTGATGCAGGACGGCGGATCGATGATCACGCTGACCTACGCGGGTTCCGTTCGCGTCATGCCGAACTACAACGTCATGGGCGTCGCAAAGGCCGGGCTTGAGGCCAGCGTGCGCTACCTCGCCAACGACTATGGACCGCGCGGCATCCGGGTGAACGGCATTTCGGCGGGGCCAGTGCGAACCCTGGCCGGCGCCGGCATTTCCGATGCCCGCCACATGTTTTCCTACCAGCAGCGCAATTCGCCCTTGCGCCGCACCGTCACGCTCGAGGAAGTCGGCGGCTCGGCGCTCTATCTCCTGTCCGACCTGTCATCGGGTGTTACCGGCGAAATCCACTATGTCGATTCCGGCTATCATATCGTCTCCATGCCGACGCTCGATGAATTGAAGCAGACGGATGGCGGACGAGACTGACCCGACGCCGGAAAAACGCCGGTTCCAGTAAAATTAGATGCATTAGCGGAAACCCATTTTAAGGAGGTGTCCGGTAAGAAGCCCCATAGTTTGGGGATTTTTGTAATGCCTGCCGTCAGCAACCCGAAGCGAACGCCGATGTTCCGGCTGCTTACCATCGCCAGTTCGGGCATCGGCAGTTTTGTTCTCGGCCTCTGGGGCTTGAGATTTGCGCTCGGCGACAGCATTGAAGGAATGCCGATTGGCCTGACGGTCGCGATTATGGCCGCCCTTTGCGCGCTCGCCGCGGCGGGAGCCGCGCTGTCCTTCTTCGCTGGCGTCGATGAATCGGTGGATTTTGTCTTCAAGGAAACCTACTTCGACAAGCTGACCGGCCTTTTGGCGCGCCCGGCGATGGTCGGCAAGATCGCCGAGGCCGCATGCGCGACGAGCAGGACCGGCGAACCGATGTTTCTCATCGACATCGATATCGACCGTTTCAAGCACATCAACGATGCCATCGGCTATAGCCATGGCGACGAACTGATCCGTGGGTTCACGAAGCGGTTGCGGGCTTGCGTGCCCGAAGGCGCCGTGATCGGCCGCATCGGCGCCGGCGAATTCGGGGTGCTGATCCCGGATCATGCGGTTCAAGGATCGATGGAAGGGCTCGTCGAGAAGATCATCGATGAGATGATGGAGCCCTACGAACTCAGCTCGCATATGCAATCGGTCAACCTGTCCGTCGGTATCGTGGCGATGCCGAAGGACGGTGTCGATCCCGTCCTCATCCTGCGCCGTTCCAACCTGGCGCTGCAAAATGCCCGTGCCAGCGGGGTCGGCAACTGGTCGGTTTTCCATTCAGAGATGGGCCGGGTGGCCGACCATCGCCAATGGGTTGAGTCCGAGTTGCTCACCGCGTTCGAGCGCGGCGACTTTGACCTTCATTACCAGCCGCAGCTCGACCTGCCGACCGGCCGCATCGTTGGCTACGAAGCGCTGATCCGCTGGAAGCATCCGGAGCGCGGCATGATCCCACCGATGGAATTCATTCCAATCGCCGAGGAAACCGGCATGATCGGCCCGATCGGCGAATGGGTGCTGCGCAAGGCTTGCAGTGATGCCCGCCATCTGCCCGACGACTGCTTCGTCGCCGTCAACATCTCGCCCGTCCAGTTCATGACCAAGGACTTTGTCGGCCTGGTGCGCGATACGATGGCGAGCACCGGCATCAAGCCATCACGGCTGGAGCTGGAAGTGACCGAAACGGCGATGATGCAGGACCGCGACCGCGCCGCGGCCATCCTGAAAGAGCTTGCCGACATGGGCATCTCGGTTGCCGTCGACGATTTCGGCACCGGCTATTCCAATCTGAGCTACCTGATCGACTTCTCGTTCGGCAAGCTGAAGATCGATCGTTCCTTCGTCAGCCGCATCGATACCGATTCCAGTTCCGGTGCGGTCGTCTCGACGATCGTTGGCCTGTCGCGCGCGCTCGGCGTCAGCATCATCGCCGAAGGCGTCGAGACCGAGAGCCAGGCGACGCTGCTCAGGGCAGCCGGTTGCGAAGTGGTGCAAGGGTATCTGTTTGGGCGGCCAGCGCCGCTCAAGATCAGGTCTGGCGATGCGCGCATTGCCGATGACGAGCGGCGCGTCGCCAATCTGCATTAAGTCTTTACTTTGAGACTGGTGGCGCGCGGCATCAACGCCGGGTAGCGAACACCTTGAACATGCCGTCGCGGGCCAGCTCGGCATGGCTTGAGAAGGCCGCCGACAATACCGGCTCGTAAGGCAACTGGCGATTTGCCACCATGAACAGCCGCCCGCCCGGCTTCAGCGCCTTGGCCACCGAGCGGATCATGCCAGCGCCGATTTCCGGCTCGGCCGCACGGCTGCGGTGAAAGGGCGGGTTCATGACGATGGCGTCATAGCGCTTTTCGACCGGTTCGCTCAGCAGATCTGTCCAGAAGAAGCTCTTGGCAACCGATGGGCTGGTGGCGGCAAGATTGGCCTTGGCGGCTTCGAGTGAAGCGAAGTCCGCTTCGTGGAGATCGAGTGCCAAGATGCCGGGTGACCGCGCCAAGACCTCTGCCGACAGATAGCCCCAGCCGGCGCAGAAATCCGCAACGTTGCCGCGCAGGTCCGCCGGGAGATTGTCGGCCAGCAGTTTCGAGCCGGCGTCGACCTTGTCGAACGAGAACATGCCTGGCCGGGTGCTGAAACGATTGTCGACCAGTTGGTCGGGATTGGCCGCGCGAAGCGTTGTCGCGGCGTGCGCGCCAGCAGGCCGGCGAAACCAGAAGGCAATGCCGTGGTATTTCGGCAGATGGCCCTCCAGCGGCACCAGTTCCTCGACGCGCCTGCGCAGGCTGGCAACGCCGTCATCCTTGCCACCGGCAACAACGATCAGACTGTCCGGCGCCATGCGCTCAAGGGCTTCGGCGATGTGCAGTTCATTTTGCCCGCGATGGCGGCCGGCAAGCACAAGAGCGGCATCGAAACCATCGCCCTCGGCTTGCGGCGTAACCGCGAAGCCCGCCGCCTGCAGCGTTCGGAAATAGGGCCGGAAGCCTTGCACGAGATGCAGCGCCGCCTCGAACCCTTGCGGCGGGCGCAGGCCAGGTTCGGCACCGAGGAAAAGCACACGCTCGCCGTTTCGCGGCAAGGCGACCGCCTCGGCCTCGAAGGGGTGGAAAAGCGTCTTCAGCGGCTCAGCCGACATTCTCGGTGTCCCTCAAATGGAAACGGGCGCGACATAAGCCGCGCCCGCCTCGATTGTATGTTCAGGCCCGTTCAGGCGGCGTTTTCTTCGCCTTCGGCCTTCTTGTCGCGGGCAAGTTCCTTGCCGGTGGCCTGGTCGACGACCTTCATCGACAGGCGGACCTTGCCGCGCTCATCGAAGCCCATCAGCTTGACCCAGACCTTGTCGCCTTCCTTGACGACGTCCGAGGTCTTGGCGACCCGGTCGTTGGCAAGCTGCGAGATGTGGACGAGGCCGTCACGCGGGCCGAAGAAGTTGACGAAGGCGCCGAAGTCGGCGGTCTTGACGACCGTGCCTTCGTAGATTTCACCGACTTCCGGCTCGGCGACGATGGTGTGGATCCACTTCTTCGCCGCCTCGATTTCCTTGGCGTTGGACGAAGCGATCTTGACCGTGCCGTCGTCCTCGATGTTGATCTTGGCGCCGGTCTTCTCGACGATCTCGCGGATGACCTTGCCGCCCGAGCCGATCACGTCGCGGATCTTGTCGGTGGGGATGTGCATGACCTCGATGCGCGGTGCGAACTCACCGAGCTCCGGGCGGGCGCCAGTCAGAGCGTGCGCCATTTCGCCGAGGATATGCAGGCGGCCGTCCTTGGCCTGGCCAAGTGCGATCTTCATGATCTCTTCGGTGATGCCATCGATCTTGATGTCCATCTGCAGCGAGGTGATGCCGCCTTCGGTGCCGGCAACCTTGAAGTCCATGTCGCCGAGGTGATCCTCGTCGCCCAGGATGTCGGAAAGCACCGCGAAGCGCTCGCCTTCCTTGATCAGGCCCATGGCGATACCGGCGACCGGCTTTGCCAGCGGCACGCCGGCATCCATCAGTGCCAGCGAGGTGCCGCAGACAGTGGCCATCGAGGACGAACCGTTGGACTCGGTGATCTCCGAGACAACGCGCAGCGTGTAGGGGAACTGGTCAGCGCTTGGCAGCATCGGCCGGATAGCGCGCCATGCGAGCTTGCCATGGCCGATTTCGCGGCGGCCCGGCGAACCCATGCGGCCGGTTTCGCCAACCGAGTAGGGAGGGAAGTTGTAGTGAAGGAGGAACTTCTCCTTGTACATGCCGGTCAGCGAATCGACATACTGCTCGTCTTCGCCGGTGCCGAGCGTGGCAACGACCAGCGCCTGGGTTTCCCCGCGGGTAAACAGCGCCGAACCATGGGTGCGCGGCAGGACGCCGACTTCCGAAACGATCTTGCGGACGGTGCTGAGATCACGGCCATCGATGCGCGAACCGGTGTCGAGAATGTTCCAGCGCACGACCTTGGCCTGGAGTTCCTTGAACACGGAACCGATCTGCTCGGACGTGTACTTGGCGTCTTCGCCTTCAGCCGGAGCAAACGCGGCCTTGACCTTCGCCTTGACGGCGTCGACGGCGGCGTAACGCTTCTGCTTGTCGACGTTCTTGTAGGCATTGCTGAGTTCGTCGCCGACGATCTTCAGCATTTCGGCTTCAAGCGCGGAATAGTCCGGCGCGTTGAAGTCGCGCGGTTCCTTGGCGGCAACTTCGGCCAGCTTGATGATGGCGTCGATGACCGGCTGGAAGCCCCTGTGGCCGAACATGACGGCGCCGAGCATCAGCTCTTCGCCGAGTTCCTTGGCTTCGGACTCAACCATCAGAACCGCATCGGCAGTACCGGCGACGACCAGGTCGAGCTTCGATTCCTGCATTTCGTCGACATGCGGGTTGAGAACGTATTCGCCGTTGATGTAGCCGACGCGAGCGCCGCCGACCGGGCCCATGAAGGGAACGCCCGACAGGGTCAGAGCAGCCGAAGTGGCGACGATCGACAGGATGTCCGGATCATTTTCCAAATCGTGCTGGACGACGGTGACGACGATCTGCGTGTCGTTCTTGTAGCCGGCGGCGAAGAGCGGGCGGATCGGGCGGTCGATCAGGCGGGAAACCAGGGTTTCCTTTTCGCTCGGACGGCCTTCGCGCTTGAAGTAGCCGCCTGGGATCTTGCCGGCGGCGTAGGTCTTTTCCTGATAGTTGACGGTCAGCGGGAAGAAATCGAGGCCTGGCTTCGGCTCTTTCATCGAGACGACGGTGGCGAGAACCTTGGTCTCGCCGTAGGTGGCGAGCACCGCGCCATCAGCCTGACGGGCAATCTTGCCGGTTTCCAGGATGAGAGGGCGACCGGCCCATTCGATTTCCACTTTGTGGTGATTGAACATATCTTGTCCTTACTATGCGGAAAGGGCCACGCCGTTTCACGGTGCGCGGATGCCCTTTCCCTGGCTTCCTTTCTCGGGCAGCCACGGGCAAGACAACGGGAAGCTCGGGTGGTTTCGGCGCCGTGAAGCGCGCGAGCGTCCTGCAATCCTGCCCCATGACCGTCCATGGGTGGTTTCGAGTGGCCCTCTGCTATCCCGAAACCGGTGTGGCCAATCGATGCGACTGGCCTTGCGCACGACTCCGAAAACCACGGCCTTCGGAAAGCGTCATCCGCAAATTCAAACTTTCAGGGCCTGCTTGCACATCCGGAGGGACGGGCGGTGCCCTGTTTGCTTCATTGGAACAACGGATCGATCCGATGCTCAAATGCGCGACCGGCGGGCTCCCCTGAGGAAGCCCGCCGGCCAATTCGTCAGCGGCGCAGACCGAGCTTCTCGATCAACGTCTGGTAGCGCGCGTCGTCCTTGCGCTTGAGATAATCAAGCAGGCTGCGGCGCTGAGAGACGAGAGCGAGCAGACCACGGCGGGAATGGTTATCCTTCTTGTGGTCCTTGAAATGGTCGGTCAGGTTCTTGATGCGCTCGGAAAGGATGGCCACCTGGACTTCCGGAGACCCGGTATCGCCCTTGGCGGTTGCGAATTCACCCATCAATTCCTGTTTGCGCTCGGCAGTAATCGACATCGTGTTTTTCCTTATCTGTTTGAGGAAACGGGTCGCCCACAGCCGGGATGTCGTCCAGCAGGGGCCGTGCATGCAAAGCGTCAAGGCGCTATGCTGCGGCGCATATAGTGCAATTCCGACAAAAACACCAGCCCAATTCACAAGCCGGCTTTTCAGGCCGAAATGGCAGGTTTTGCCTCTGCTAAAGCCATTTCTTCCATTTGAAGAAGGCGATCAGCCCAAATGCGACAAGCGCCATGAACAGCAGCGATGCCGGATAGCCGTAGTAGGATCGCAGCTCCGGCATGTTCCATGGCGACGCGTCGGGACTGAAGTTCATCCCCCAGACCCCAACAAGAAAGGTCAGCGGCATGAAGATCACTGAGACGATGGTCAGATAGCTGATAACGTCGTTGGTGCGCGCCTGGCTCAAGGACAGGTGCATCTCGATCAGGCCGGTCAGCATGTCGCGCTGGGTTTCGACCAGCTCGATCAGCCGCAGCGCGTGATCGAGCGTGTCGTTCAGGAAGACCTTGGTCTCGGCCTTGACATAGGGGACGTCGTTGCGGATCAGTGTCGCCAGCGCATCGCGCATCGGCCAGAGCACGCCCTTCAGCACATTGGCGTCGCGCCGCAATTCGTGCAACTGCCGCATCTGATGCTTGTGCGGTGTGTGCAGCATCTGGTCCTCGATGCTGTCGACCATCTCGCCGGCCGCCTCGACCGGCGGGAAATAACTGTCGACGATGGCATCGATTAGCGCATAGGCCAGATAGTCGGCACCGCGCGCGCGCAGCCGGTTCGGCGCCGAACTCTCGATCCGTTTGCGTACGGGATCGAACGGATCGCCTTCACGCTCCTGGAAGGTAACGACGAAATTCTTGCCGAAGAAGACAGCGATCTGCTCGTAGCGGTGCGCTGTCACGTCATCGATCATCCTGACGACGACGAAGGCGTGATCCTCGAAGAAGTCGACCTTCGGCCGCTGGCCGGTGTTGACGACATCCTCAAGCGCCAGCGGATGCAGGCTGAAAATCCGGCCGATCTCCTCGATCAGCGCGATGTTGGCAAGGCCGGTGCAGTCGAGCCAGATGACCGGCCATTTGTCGCAATTGGCCACGACGTCATCGATGCTGGCATTTTCGATGGTCTTGAATTTCTGCGGCGAGATCAGGGTCAGCCGCAATTCCGAGCGCCGCGCCGCCGGATCGGCGATCAGCGTGCCGGGCGAGGCGCCAACTGGCGGCCGCCGCGTTGTCACCGGCGCCCGCTTCTTCACCGTATCCGCCTTTGTCATATGTCCCTCAGCCTAGTCTTTCGCCGAACACTAGACGACCGGACTTACCCGGCAAAGACCCGCTTGGGCTTGAACATGCCTTGTTCGATGGCGCCGATGGCCACCAGCTTGCCGCGTGCCGTGGCACAGGCTTCCTCTGCCTCCACGGGCGCATCGCGGCCACGGATGATGACCGGATTGCCGAGCCGGATCTTGGTTGCCGCATCGTCGCTGATGGCGATCTGCGGCAGACAATCGAGCGCGGCTGACGTGTCGACGAGAAGCGCGTCGATCGCGGTGAAATCCACCGGCGTCTCCA
This sequence comes from Mesorhizobium sp. INR15, assembly GCF_015500075.1. Classification (NCBI taxonomy): domain Bacteria; kingdom Pseudomonadati; phylum Pseudomonadota; class Alphaproteobacteria; order Hyphomicrobiales; family Phyllobacteriaceae; genus Mesorhizobium; species Mesorhizobium sp. INR15. Next base: position 18,040 of record NZ_CP045496.1, read on the forward strand.
CCGCATCAGCTGCGTTTTCGGATTCGGAATTTTCCTCGTCCTGCTGGCCAAAGCGGGCGGCTTCCAGTTCGGCGATGGTGACGAAGTCTTCCGCCGTGAACGGGTCGACCTCGACCCGCCGCAATTCGGAAATATGGCCGAAACAGCCGAGGTCGCGGCCCATGTCGCGGGCCAGCGAACGCACATAGGTGCCCTTGCCGCACTCAACTTCGAAAACGGTGTGGTCGCCACTGTGCTCGACAATATCGAGGCGGCCGATCTCGACCTCACGCGCGGGGATGTCGACCGTTTCGCCCTCGCGGGCGAGGTCGTAGGCGCGTTCACCCGCGATCTTGATGGCGGAGAATTGCGGCGGCGTCTGCATGATGACGCCGGTGTATTTCGGCAGCAGCGCCAGCACCTCGGCTTCAGACGGGCGCTGTTCGGAGCTTTTGGTCACCGGCCCTTCGAGGTCGTCGGTCGAGCGCTCGTCGCCCCAGGCAACCGTGAAGCGATAGATCTTGGCGCCATCCTGCACGTAAGGCACGGTCTTGGTGGCTTCGCCGAGCGCGATCGGCAGCATGCCGGACGCCAGCGGATCGAGCGTGCCAGCATGGCCGGCCTTGTCGGCCTGGAACAACCATTTGATCTTGGAGACGGCTTCAGTCGAACCCATGCCGACCGGCTTGTCCAGCACCAGCCAGCCGGAGATCGGCCGGCCCTTCTTCTTGCCACGGCGTCCCACTATTCGGTGTCCTTGTTGTCGTCCGCAGCCAGATCGCGCGCCACTTCAGGCGATTTCAGGAGATCGTTGATCCTGGCGAAATTGTCGAAGGACGTGTCGAGCTTGAAGCGAAACTCCGGCATGAACTTCATCTGCCGAAGCGCGCCGGAGACGCGGCCGCGTATGAATTTCGCGTGCTTGTTGAGCGCCTCGATCACCGCGCCGGTATCCTTCGCGCCCAGCGGCGAGACGAAGGCGGTAGCGACCTTCAGATCGGGCGACATGCGCACTTCCGAGACCGAAATCACGGTGGTTTCGATCAGCGGATCGATGATCTCGCCGCGCTGCAAGGTTTCGGAGAGCGCATGGCGCACCTGTTCGGCGACGCGCAGCATGCGCTGGGATGGGCTGGATGCGGTTGGACGGGGCATTGTTCTCAATCCTGAAATCGTGAAGCGCGGGATGGGACCGCGCCGCATGTCTCATAAATAAGTGCAGTCGTTATCCCAAACCGCTGCGCAGGTTGGGCTACATGCATTGGGCTTTGGGCGGCGGTCTTTCGACCACCGCCCTGATACCAACGGGATGCTCGAACTCAGAGCGTCCGGGTGACCATCTCGACGCGGAAGCACTCGATGACATCACCGACGCGCATATCCTCGTAGTTCTGGAAGGCCATGCCGCATTCCTGGCCGCCGGGCACTTCCGACACTTCGTCCTTGAAGCGCTTCAGCGTCTTCAGCGTGCCTTCGTGGATGACGACGTTGTCGCGGATCAGGCGCACGCCGGCGCCACGTTCGACCTTGCCTTCGGTGACACGGCAGCCGGCGATCTTGCCAACCTTGGTGATGTCGAAGATTTCGAGGATCTGCGCATTGCCGATGAAAGTCTCGCGACGCTCCGGCGACAGCAGGCCCGACAGAGCCGCTTTCACATCGTCCACGAGATTGTAGATGATGGAATAGTAGCGGATTTCGATGCCCGCCGCTTCCGCGGCCTGGCGCGCCTGAACATTGGCACGAACGTTGAAGCCGATGATCGCCGCACCCGAGGTTTCCGCCAGCGACACGTCGCTTTCGGTAATGCCACCGGCGCCGGCATGGACGATGCGCGCGCGCACTTCGTCGGTGCCGAGCTTGTCGAGAGCCGCATTGATCGCCTCGATCGAACCCTGCACGTCGCCCTTGATGACCAGCGGGAATTCCTTCAGCCCGCTCGTCTGCAACTGCGACATCATCTGTTCGAGCGAACCGCGCTGGCCGGCATGCTTTGCAACAGCCTTCTCGCGCGCCAGACGCTGGCGATATTCGGTGATCTCGCGGGCGCGAGCCTCGTTGTTGACCACGGCGAAACGGTCACCCGCCTGCGGCGTGCCCTGAAGGCCGAGCACCTCGACCGGCATCGCCGGCGGGGCTTCCTTGATCTGCCCGCCACGGTCATTGACCAAAGCGCGCACCCGGCCCCATTCGTTGCCGGCAACCAGGATGTCGCCCGGCATCAGCGTGCCGGTCTGCACCAGCACGGTGGCGACGGGACCACGGCCCTTGTCAAGCTGAGCTTCGATGACAACGCCTTCGGCGGTACGGTCCGGATTGGCCTTGAGGTCGAGAATTTCGGCCTGCAGAAGGATCGCCTCGAGCAGCTTGTCGAGATTGGTGCCCTTGGTCGCCGACACTTCGACGTCCAGCACTTCACCGCCCATGGATTCGACGAAGACCTCGTGACGCAGCAGTTCCGAACGCACCTTCTGCGGGTCGGCGTCATGCTTGTCGATCTTGTTGATGGCCACGATGATCGGAACGCCGGCAGCCTTGGCATGGCTGATCGATTCGATCGTCTGCGGCATGACGCTGTCGTCGGCCGCCACCACCAGGATGGCGATGTCGGTTGCCTGGGCGCCACGGGCACGCATCGCCGTGAAGGCGGCGTGGCCGGGCGTGTCGATGAAGGTGATCTTGTGACCATTCTTCTCGACCTGATAGGCGCCGATATGCTGCGTGATGCCGCCGGCCTCGCCGGACACGACATTGGCGTTGCGGATGGCGTCGAGCAGCGAGGTCTTGCCGTGGTCGACATGGCCCATGATCGTCACGACAGGCGGACGTGACACCAAATCCTCCGCATTGTCGGCGATGTTGAACAGGCCTTCCTCGATGTCGGACTCGGCAACGCGGCGAACCGTGTGGCCGAATTCGGTGGCGACCAGTTCGGCCGTGTCGGCGTCGATGACATCGCCCGGCTTCAGGATCTGGCCCTGCTTCATGAAGAACTTGACCAGGTCAACCGCACGTTCGGACATGCGCTGCGCCAGTTCCTGGATGGTGATGGTTTCTGGCAAGATCACTTCGCGCATGACTTTCTCGCGCGGCTCATTGTGCATCGCGCGCTTGAATTTCTCCTGGCGACGACGCATCGACGACAGCGACCGGGCCCGTGCATCCTCGTCGGACAGCGCGGAATTCAGCGTCAGCTTGCCACGGCGGCGGTCTTCCTCGCTCTTGGTCGGCTTGGCCGGGCGCGCCACTTCGGGCGTGACCAGGCGGCGCACCGGCGCGCCGGCGCCAGTCCGTTTCGGCTTGACCCCTTCCTCGTCGTCGACCGTTGCCAGTTCGGCGGCCAGCGGCGCGCGACGGCGTGCCTCTTCCTCGGCCCGACGGCGGGACTCGGCCTCGGTCTGCAACCGCGCTTCTTCCTCGGCCTGACGGCGTGCGGATTCCTCGCGTTCGCGCTTGCGGCGCTCCTCGTCGTCAGCGCGGCGCTTGGCATCCTCGGCCGCGCGTTGGCGGTCCTCGACCTCGCGAACCTTCGAGCCTTCAAGCGCCCTACGGCGCGCTTCCATTTCACTGCGCGACAGTTCGTTCAGCACCATGCCGCTGCGTTCGACCGGCGCTGGTGGGGGCGGCGGTGGGGGCGGCGCCTTGGGCGCTTCCTGTACGACAGGTGCCGCCACGACCGCCGGCTTCGGCGCGAGGACAGGTGCGGGCGCTGGCGCGGGCGCAACGACAGCAGCCACAACCGGCTCCGGTTTGTCGCCAGGCATGGAGAACTTGCGCTTCTTGATCTCGACCTGGACCTGCTTGGTGCGGCCATGCGAGAAATTCTGGCGCACGACGGCCTGCTCTGTACCGGGGCGCTTCAGCGTCAAGGTCTTCTTCGGCGTAACACTCAACGTCTTGTCGTCGCCCGATTTCGTATCGCTCATTCCATATCCTCTGCGGTATCATCTTCGTCAGCAACGGCCGCAAGCATTGCCAGATCGTCCGGGGTACCGCCCCGATATCGGTCGAGCGCAACCATGCGCTTCTGGACCGCCTTGCCCGCGTCTCCCGCGAGAACGGCAGCATGTATCACATTTGTACCCCCCAATGCCAAGCTCAACTCGGCCTCGGAGAAAAGTTTGTAGGCAAGGGTGGAGGGGCCACCGAGATGGACGGTTGCCCGCCGCGCCTGACTGATCTTGCGCACGCCGTCGTCGGACGCCTCGGTGGCGTGAAGCACGAAAAGTGCCAACCCGCCGCGCACAGCGCTCTCGACCTTGGTGGCACCGAGCGAAATTGCGCCCGCCTTGCGTGCGAGGCCCAGCATGCCCAAAGCAGATCTGGAAAGCAGCCCGTCGACCATGCCGCCAAAGTCGGGCGGCACCGTCACCTGTGCCTTGAAGGCACGGGCAAACAGGTTCTTGGCCGCTGCCTTGTCGACATGTAGGCGGTCGGCCGTCACCCAGCAACCACGGCCAGGCAAATTTCTCTTAATGTCGGGAACGACGGCCGAATCCGGGCCGACGACGAACCGGATCAGTTCATCCGGTTCGGCCTGCCTGCGTGTGACGATGCAGGTGCGATCGTTCATTTCGTCCTGGAGCGGGTTCGGTGCGATGCGGTTTCACCTCACGCACCAACGGCTTCGTCAGCCGAAACGTCTTCGGCTGCAAGCTCGTCTTCGGTGATCCAGCCGGCCTTGAGGCGGGCGGCCAGAACCATCTGTTCGGCATCGGCGCGTGCCACGCCATGGCTGGCGAGAACGCCAGGGAATACTTTCGTCTCGCCGTCCTTGCGTTCCTTCCAGCCGGTCAGGTCGTCGGCGGCATAACCGGCGAAGTCCTCGATCGACTTTACGCCGTCCTCGCCCAGCGTGACCATCATGGCGGTGGTGATGCCGGGGATTTCGCGCAGTTCGTCGGTGACGCCCAGCGCCTTCCGCTTCTCGTCGTGCTCGGCCTCGATCTTCTCCAGATATTCGCGGGCGCGGGTCTGGATTTCCGAAGCGGTGTCGTCGTCGAAACCGTCGATCGATGCGATCTCGCTCGCATCGACATAGGCAACTTCCTCGACGCTGGTGAAGCCTTCCGAGGCAAGCACCTGGCCGACCATCTCGTCGACATCGAGGGCTTCCATGAACAGCGACGAACGCTCGACGAATTCCTTCTGGCGGCGCTCGGATTCCTCAGCCTCGGTCAGGATGTCGATATCCCAGCCGGTGAGCTGCGAAGCCAGGCGCACGTTCTGGCCTCGGCGGCCGATAGCCAGCGACAGCTGATCGTCTGGAACCACGACTTCGATGCGCTCGGCGTCCTCGTCGAGCACGACCTTGGCGACTTCCGCCGGCTGCAACGCGTTGACGATGAAGGACGCGGCCGATGGCGACCACGGAATGATGTCGATCTTCTCACCCTGCAATTCGCCGACAACCGCCTGAACGCGGCTGCCGCGCATGCCGACGCAGGCGCCGACGGGGTCAATCGACGAGTCACGCGAGATGACGGCGATCTTGGCGCGCGAACCCGGGTCGCGGGCGACGGACTTGATCTCGATGATGCCGTCGTAAATCTCCGGCACTTCCATGGTGAACAGCTTGGCCATGAACTGCGGATGGGTACGCGACAGGAAAATCTGCGGGCCGCGCTGTTCGCGGCGCACGTCATAGACATAGGCGCGGACGCGGTCGCCGTACTTGTAGTTCTCGCGCGGAATCAACTCGTCGCGGCGGATAATGGCTTCGCCACGGCCGAGATCGACAATGACATTGCCATATTCGACGCGCTTGACGGTGCCGTTGACGATCTCGCCGATGCGATCCTTGTATTCGTCATACTGGCGGTCACGCTCCGCTTCGCGCACCTTCTGCACGATGACCTGCTTGGCCGACTGGGCGGCGATGCGGCCGAAATCCATCGGCGGCAGCTGTTCAGCGATGAAGTCGCCGAGCTGTGCGTCGGGGTTGCGTTCACGCGCCGAGGAAATGGCGATCTGCGTTGCATAGTCGTCGACCTTCTCGACCACCTCCATCAGCCGCTGCAGCTTCATCTCGCCGGTGTTCGGGTTGATGTCGGCGCGGATGTTGGTCTCCTGGCCGTAGCGCGAACGCGCCGCCTTCTGGATCGCATCGGCCATGGCGGCGATGACGATCGACTTGTCGATCGACTTTTCACGCGCGACCGCATCGGCGATCTGCAGCAGTTCAAGCCTGTTGGCGCTTACAACCATGTCTTTATCTCCCGAGCTTGTTGCCGAGCCTTTTGAGCCCGGCGGCCCAATCACATTTCCTGTTCGGTTTCGTCTTCCGCGCCCGTCTCCACGCCCTCAGGCGCGTCATCGTCGGGTTCGCCGCGGCGTCTCTTGGCTTCCTTGCGCGCCCTGTTGTCCTTCGACAGCGCATCGCGAATAAGATCATCGGTCAGGACCAGGCGCGTTTCCGAAATCGCATCGTAGGGGACGCGAACGGTTGGCTCCTCGCCATAGGCCGGCTTGTCGCGCTCGATCAGGACGTCATTTTCGCCGGCTTCGGCGATCTTGCCCTTGAACCGCTTGCGGTCGGCGACAATGATCGACGTTTCAATCTTCACCAGATGCCCGATCCAGGCCGTGAAGTCCGACTTGCGGACCAACGGCCGGTCGATACCAGGCGACGAGACTTCGAGGTGATAGGCCTTCTCGATCGGATCGTCGACATCGAGTGCCGGCGACACCGCGCGGCTGACTTCTTCGCAGTCCTCGACAGTCATGGTGCCGTCTTCGCGCTCGGCCATGATCTGTAGCGTCAGCCCGTTCTGGCCGGACAGATGGACCCGGACAAGCCGGAAACCGATCGCCCGCAGCACCGGCTGTATGATCAGTGCGATGCGCGCATCGATGCCGCTTTCGCGGATGATGCGGTCGTCGCCCTCGATTGCCGTTGCAGTCATTGAAACCCTGTCGTTCGATAGAACCTATCGGCAGGTAATAAAAAAGAGCGGGACCGGGTGGACCCACTCTTCGTCATACCGACCAAGAATTTGAGGCTGATATAGCGGAAGGCGCCGCACCTTTCAAGTCCTCTGGCCCGCAACCTCACAGGTTCGGCCTATGGCCCATGCGGCGGCTGCATGGCAAGCATGCATCCGCGTCGCTACCGGTTTGCCTGGAAATCCCTATCTACAGGGCAGACAACCACAAAAAAGGAGGATGATGAAGATGAACACCCACAAGCCCTTTGGCCGTATTGGACACCTGGTGCGAGCCCTGGGCAGCGCCGTTGCCGCTGCCGCCGCCGTCGAGCGCGGTCACCGTCCGCACAGTGACGACCTTGCGAAGCTTGGCATCGATCCTGCCCATTTCGACGGCATTCGCCGCTTCTGAGCTCTCAGTCTTCGCTGGCACTCAGTTGGGCAAGAACCTTGCCCCTGCCCCGGGCACGCAGATAGAGCGGCAGCAAAACCGCCGTCGCGGCCAGCAACATCAAGCCGACTGCAATCGGTGACCCCAGGAGAACTGACGGGTCGCCCTGGCTGATGGCCAGCGCGCGGCGCAATTGCTGCTCAGCCATCGGCCCCAGGATGAGCCCGACTACAACAGGTGCGATCGGGTAGCCGAAACGGCGCAGCCCATAGCCAAGCAGCCCGAACGCCAGCAGCATGCCCAGTTCGAAGGTCGATGGGTTGGCACCGATGGTGCCGAGCGTCGCGAACAACAGGATGCCGGCATAAAGCCAGGGCGTCGGGATCATCAGCAGCCGGACCCAGACACCGACCAGCGGCAGGTTCAGCACCAGAAGCATCAGATTGGCCACCAGCAGGCTGGCGATCAATCCCCAGACAAGCTGCGGATTGGTGGCGAACAGCAGTGGCCCGGGCTGCAGGCCAAATTGCTGGAAACCCGCCAGCATGATCGCTGCCGTCGCGGTCGTCGGCAGGCCGAGCGTCAGCAAAGGAACAAGCGTGCCGGCGGCGGAAGCGTTGTTGGCTGCTTCCGGGCCCGCGACGCCTTCAATCGCTCCATGGCCAAATTCTTCCGGCTTTTCCGCCAGGTGCTTTTCCATTGAATAGGACAGGAAGGTTCCGATTTCGGCTCCGCCCGCCGGCATAGCGCCGATGGGAAAGCCGACGGCGGTGCCGCGCAGCCACGGCTTCCATGAACGCCGCCAGTCCTCACGCGTCATCCAGACCGAGCCCTTGATGGCCTGGATGGTCGTGTCGCCGCCCTTGCTCGCGGCCACCGTCAGCGCCTCGCCCACGGCAAACAGCGCCACCGCGAGCGTCGTCACTTCAACGCCATCGAGAAGATCGGGGATGCCGAAGGCGAGGCGCGCCTGGCCGGTCTGCAGGTCTATGCCGATCAGGCCGAGGGCCAGGCCGATGAAAAGCGCGGTGAGCCCGCGCAGCGTCGAATCGCCGAAAGCCGCCGAAACGGTCATGAAGGCGAGCACCATGAGGGCGAAGTACTCGGCCGGCCCGAAGGACAGCGCCATCCTGACGACGGTTGGCGCGATGAAGGCGAGACCGATCGTGGCGATCAACCCGGCGACGAACGAGCCGATGGCAGCCGTGGCCAGAGCCGGCCCGCCGCGCCCGGCGCGCGCCATCTTGTTGCCTTCGAGCGCCGTGACGATCGAAGCGCTTTCCCCCGGTGTGTTGAGAAGGATCGATGTGGTCGACCCGCCATACATGCCGCCATAATAGATGCCGGCAAACATGATCAGCGATCCGGCTGGATCGAGTTTGTAGGTCACCGGCAAAAGCAGCGCGACGGTAAGAGCAGGGCCGATGCCCGGCAGGACGCCCACGGCAGTGCCGAGCGTGACGCCGATAAGCGCGTAGAGCAGGTTCATCGGCTCAAGAGCCGTCAGCAATCCCTGCGCCAGCAGACCAAACGTGTCCATTCACAGACGAGCTCCCATAAGACACTCAAAACAAATGTTCGAGCGGGCCGGCGGGCAGCGAGAGCTGCAGTCCCCTGGCGAAAATGACCCAGATCACGAATGACAGCGCGATGCCGATGGGTACTGTCTTCCACAACGGCCCTCTGCCGAAAGCGCGCGCGGTCGCGGCGAACAGCAGGCCCGTGGCGATGGCAAAGCCGGCGGCCTTGAGCAGCAGCATCTGGGCGGCGAGCCCGCCGACAATCCACAGGATTGGGCTGATTTCCTGGCGCTCGCGTTCCGGAAAGTCTCCGCGAAACGCCTCGAAAGCGGTCCAGACCGACAGGCCGGCGAATACCGCGGCGACGAAGTAGGGCATGGTTGTAGGTCCGACGCGCGCGTAGCTGGCCCCGGCGCCGTGGCTGGCGGTGCTCCACGCGATCACCACGGCGACAACGGCCAGGGCGGCGGCAATGACCAGCGCCGCCCAATCCGGGCGGCGCTGGGCTTCGTGCGGGGACGCCTGGCTCATTTCACCAGGCCGATATCTTTCAGGATCGCCGCCGTCGCGTCCGTGTCCTTCTTCAGCTGCGCGGTGAAGTCATCGCCGGCGAGATAGGTGTTCGCCCAGCCCTTGTCGGCCAGGGTCTTCTGCCAGGAAGCCGACTGCACCATCTTGTCGACGTCGGCGACTACGGCCGCCTTCTGGTCCGCCGAGAGGCCGGGAGCGGCCGCGACCATGCGCCAGTTCTGGATGGCGACGTCGACGCCGCTGTCCTTGAGCGTCGGCGCATCGATACCGTCGACCTTGGCTTCACTGGAAATGCCGATGATACGGAGCTGGCCGGCCTTGATCTGGGATTCGAATTCACCGTAACCGGAGACGCCAACCGTCACCTGACCACCCAGGATCGCGGCCAGCGCCTCGCCGCCGCCCGAAAAGGCGATGTAATTGATCTTGGTGGGATCAACGCCAACGGCCTTGGCGATCAGGCCGGCCGTGATGTGGTCGGTGCCGCCGGCCGAGCCGCCGCCCCATGACACCGCTCCGGCATCGGCCTTGAGCTTGGCGACGAGGCCGGCCATGTCCTTGATGTCGGAAGCGGTCGGGACGACGATTGCTTCATATTCGCCGGTCAGCCGCGCGATGGGGGTGACCTGATCGAGCGTTACCGGCGACGCGTTGGTCAGGATCGCGCCGACCATGACATAGCCGCCGACAATGAGCTGGGCCGGATCGCCATTGGCCTGGTTGACAAACTGCGCGAGACCGATGGTTCCGCCGGCTCCCGGGACGTTGTTGACCTGGACGCTGCCGGAAATCTTTTCATCCTGAAGCGCTGCCTGCATGGAACGCGCCGTCTGGTCCCACCCGCCGCCAGGGGCGGCCGGGGCCATGATCTTGTAGTCGGCAGCCATGGCCGGCACAGCGAGCATGCCTGTGATGATGGCCGCCAAAGTGAACTGTTTCATTGTCGTTCCTCCCTTGTCGCCCCCGGGGTCGGGGCAAATGTCTCGAAGCCAGCGCCGGGCGGCGTCTCGAAACCACAGGAGAACCCGCGAAGCCTTGCCGCTCGCGCACACGCACACGTTCGCTGCCCCGGTCCAGCGCGATCGCTGCCGGTCTGCTGGCCGAGAATGTGGTGGAAGTCCTCCCGAACGTTCCGAGCCTACCGCCTCCAACGGATGGGCCTGTCATCCCTAGCGCAGGAAGCTGACATCAAACTGACACCGGCAGATAAAGTTGGGAAAAGCCGCTCAGGGGCTGCGCAACGCTTCGTTCCAGCGTGCGATGAGGCGCGTACGCTTGACCTGGTCGAGATAGACCATGAGCCCTGGGCTGACCGGCACGGGGCGCAGCTGCGCGCCGAGCACTTCCTGCATTCTGTTCGCGGTGTTCTGGCCCGAAACGTCTGGATTGACGGCGGCGATCTGGAGTTCACGCGCCATCACCGTCTGGCCCTGCGCCGACATGAAATATTCGAGATAGCGGCGGCCGAGATCCGGCGAACGCGCCGCGGCCGGTACCAGTCCGATGCGTGACATCACCACGGTATAATCCTTGGGCAGGACGATGCCGACATCGGGATTTCTCGCCGCCCAGTCGGCGGCGTAGGAGCCCAGGATGTTGTAGCCAAGCACGAAACGTCCATCGGCAATGCGCTCAAGGATGGCGGAGCTGGTCGAATAGAGCTTGACGCCGGCAGCCCCCATCGAGCGGATCACCGACCAGATGTCGGGATATTGCTCCTGATCGCGCGCCATGAACATGAAGCCCACGCCGGACCGCTCGATGTCGTAGGTAGCGATGCGGCCATAGACCTTGTCGCCCTGGGTTCTCAGGAAATCGACAAATTGGCCGCGTGTCGCCGGCGGCGGCGCCTCCTTGAAGCTCGGCTTGTGGTAGACGAAGACGGCCGGTTCAAAGGTCAAGGCATAGGCGGTGTCGCGCCAGTTGGCCCAGCGCGGCCAACGATCCGACAATGGCAGCCGGCTCTCCTGGGCGTAGCCGTCATTGGCCAGCTTGACCTGAAGATCCATGGCCGAGGAAAAGGCAATGTCGGCGGTGCCCTTGCCGCTGTCGGTTTCCGCGATTACCCGATCGTAGATGTCGGTCGTCAGCAATTCCTCATAGCGCACGGCGACATCGGGATTGGCTTTCTGGAAACCGTCGACCATCGGCTTGGCCAACGGGATATCCAGCGACGAATAGACGACCAGCATACGGGCATCGGCGCCGCCCTTGAGCGCCGGAAAGATCGTCACATCGGCCCAGGCGGGCGCCGAGAGACAAACGACAGCGGTGAGGATGGCCATACGCATTGCCGGCAGACCATGCATCAGCCGTCCGGACCGCACAACAACAGAGATCGATCGAGGGTGGCGCTGGACCTTTGCCCGGCGGGTTGGCATCGTCAGCGCGAGGCGGCAAGGAGAATCCGGTGCGCATCCTGGTGGTGGAGGACAACGCGACGCTGGCGGGCGGGCTGGCGGCTGTGCTGAAAGGCAGCGGCTACGCCGTTGACGTCGTCGGCGATGGCGCCTCGGCCGTAGCGGTGGTGGCCACCGAACGGTTCGACCTGGTGATCCTCGACCTCAACCTTCCCGAGATGGATGGGCTGGAGGTGCTGCGCACGATACGCGGCCGCCAGGACGACGTCGCCGTGCTCATCCTGTCGGCGCGCCATTCGCTTACGGAACGGGTCACCGGGCTCAATCTCGGCGCCGACGACTACATGGTCAAACCGTTCGATGTCGACGAGCTGGAAGCCCGCGTGCGCACGCTGATGCGGCGCCGCGCCGGCCTGAAGGCGGCTACGGTTTCTTTCGGTGACGTTGTGCTCGATCTCAACACGCGCAGCTTTTCCTGGCTGGGCAACGCAATCGACATTCCCGCACGCGAACTCGGGTTGCTCGAAACCCTGTTCATGCGTGCCGGCAAGGTGGTCGCCAAACAGGCGATCATCGAATCGCTGGCCGGCTTCGATGAGGATTTGAGCGCCAATGCCGTCGAGCAATATGTCAGCCGGTTGCGCAAACGGCTGGCGCCCTGTGGCCTGACGGTGAGGACGGCCCGAGGCATCGGCTACTATCTCGAAAAGATCCAGAGCTAATGACGGCGGCCGCCAAGCCCTACTCCCTGCGCGGGCGGCTGCTGCTCTGGCTGCTGGTGCCGCTTGTCAGCATCGGCCTGACCGCGCTCGCCGATACCTATCGCGAGGCCGTCGATACGGCGAATGCCGTGTCCGACCGGGTGCTGGCAGGCTCCGCGCTGGCGATCGCCGAGCGCGTAGTGGTTGGCGAAGGCGGTGCACTGGAAGTCGACATCCCCTATGTCGCGCTGGAAATGCTGACTTCGGCAGCGCAGGATCGCGTCTTCTATCGTATCGACGGGCCGAATGGCGCCTTCATCACCGGCTACCAGACGCTGCCGGTGATAGCTGGGCTGGGCCGAGAGGAAAGCGGCTATGCCGATGCCAGCTTTCGCGGCGAACCGATCCGGCTGGCCTCGCTTTCCCGGGCCGCGTCGACCGGCGTAAGCTCGGTGCCGTTTGTCGTCACGATCGCCGAGACGACCATTGCCCGCACGCAGCTGGCCCGGACCATCCTGTTGCGCTCAGCGTTGCGCCTCGCCATCCTGATCGGCAGCGCGGTGATGATCGCATGGCTTGCCGTGACATTCTCGCTTGGACCGCTTTACCGCCTGCAAGACGCGATCGCCGAACGCAACCCCGACGACCTGCATCCGATCGAACAGGCGGTGCCCAAGGAGGTGCGGGGTCTGGTCGACACCGTCAATTCTTTCATGGGGCGGCTGAATTCCGCGCTCGGCGCCATGCGGCACTTCACCGGCAATGCCAGCCACCAGCTGCGCACGCCGCTGACCATCATCCGCACGCAGCTGGCGCTTTCGGCACGTGCTCATTCACTTGATGAGGCCCGCGCCGCGGCCAGGATCGGCGATGAGGCGGTAGTGCACGCGGAACGCGTGATCGCTCAGCTTCTGCTGCTCGCCAAGGTTGACGAGGCGGCGTCCGATCGGCTGAAGAACCTCGACACCGTCGACCTGACGGCGCTTGCCAGCACGCTGACAGCGGAACTCGTCACCAGGGCCCACGCATCCGGCATCGACCTTGGCTTCGAAGGCGAGACGCCACTCCATGTGCGTGGCGAACCGATGCTGCTCGGTGAAATGATCCGAAACCTGGTCGAGAACGCGCTGACCTACGCGGGAAGCGGCACGGAAGCGACCGTCAAGGTCCTTGCCGTCGGGGACGATGTGCTGCTGGAAGTCGAGGACAACGGCCCTGGCATTCCGCCGGCGGAACTCGACAACGTACGCCGCCGCTTCGTGCGCGGACGGACAGGTGAAAAACCGGGAGCCGGGCTTGGCCTGCCTATCGTGGAGGAAATCGCGGCGCTGTTTGGCGGAAGGCTCGACCTGATGGCGGGCGGAAATGGCCACGGTCTGCGCGTGCGCGTATCGCTTCCCGCCAGAGCGTCCGAATCACGTCCTAAGGAAGGTTAGGTAGGCGGGCCGGCGGCCTTCGCGAATGGCTTTCGCCTCATAGCGCGTTCCCGGCCAGCCGTCGTAAGGGCGGTGCCAGTCCGCCGCGTCCGACGCCTGCCATGCGAGGGCGCCATGTGCCCGGCAGTGCTGCAACGTCCAGTTCACATAGGTATCGATGTCGGAGGCAAAGCGGAATTTCGAACCCGGCTTCAGGACACGCGCGAAACGATCGAGATTGACCGGGCTGACGAAGCGCCGCTTCCAGTGCTTCTTCTTTGGCCAGGGGTCCGGGTAGAGCAGGTCGATGCCGTCGAGCGAGGCCTGTGGCAGCCAGTCGAGCAACTGCGTGGCGTCGTCATCATAGACGCGCAGATTGGCGAGCGGCTTTTCCTTCACCGCCATCATCATCTTGGCCATGCCGTTGACGAAAGGCTCGACGCCGACAAAGCCGATCGCCGGCGCCTCTGTCGCGCGGTGCAGGAGATGTTCGCCGCCGCCGAAGCCGATCTCGAGGCGAACCCCCGCGACCTCGGCTTCAAACAGCGTGCGCAAATCCGCCGGCGGTTCAGCCGTCAGGTCAAGCCTGTATGTGCCAAAGCCGCTTTCCAGTGCGGCCGCCTGTTGCGGACGCATGGTCTTGCCGCGCCGGCGACCGAAAAATGCTTCGGTCGCTCGGCTTCGTCTGTCCTTAGGGTCCATGGGCGGGGCTTGGCGCCGCGATCAGGCGGCGACCGCGTCCTTGAGGGCTTTGGCGAGGTCGGTCTTCTCCCAGGAGAAAGACCCGTCGCGGCCGGCCTTGCGGCCGAAATGGCCGTAGGACGACGTCTTGGCGTAGATCGGCTTGTTGAGGTCGAGGTGACGGCGAATACCAGATGGCGACAGGTCCATCACGGTACGCAGCGCCTCTTCGAGCTTGGCCTCGTCAACCTTGCCGGTCCCATGCAGGTCGACATAGACCGACAGGGGCTGCGCGACGCCGATGGCGTAGGACAGCTGGATGGTGCAGCGGTCGGCAAGCTTCGCCGCCACGACATTCTTGGCGAGATACCGCGCCGCATAGGCAGCCGAACGGTCGACCTTGGTCGTGTCCTTGCCGGAGAAAGCGCCACCGCCATGAGGTGCGGCGCCACCATAGGTGTCGACGATGATCTTGCGGCCGGTCAGGCCGGCGTCGCCGTCAGGTCCGCCGATGACGAACTTGCCGGTCGGATTGATGTACCACATGCAGTTGTCGGCGATCTTCAGGTCGCCCAGCGCCTCACGGATGTAGGGCTCGACGACCTTGCGGACCTTCTTCGAATCCCAGCTGGCATCGAGATGCTGTGTCGACAGCACGATCTGCGTTGCCTCGGCGGCCTTGCCGTCGACATAGCGGACGGTGACCTGGCTCTTGGCATCGGGGCCGAGCTTGCCGGCGTCTCCGCTGCCTTCGTGGCGGGCCGCGGCCAGCAACTCGAGAATCTTGTGGCTGTAATAGATCGGCGCCGGCATCAGATCCGGCGTCTCTCGGCAGGCATAGCCGAACATGATGCCCTGGTCGCCGGCACCTTCTTCGCCCTGGCGGTCGGAAGCGTTGTCGACGCCCTGGCCGATATCAGGCGACTGGCCATGCAACAGGACTTCGATCTTGGCGGTCTTCCAGTGGAAGCCGGCCTGCTCGTAGCCGATTTCACGGATGGCCTTGCGGGCAACCGACTTGAATTTCGCCGGATTGACGACCGGATGTCCGGCGGCATCCTTCAGGATGTTGCCGGCCTTGTCTTTCTTGAGCAGCGTCTCGGGAACGCGCACTTCGCCGGCAATGACGACGCGATTCGTGGTAGCGAGCGTCTCGCAGGCGACGCGGACCTTCCAGGGGTCCATGCCGGTCTTCTTGGCCTCACGGTAGACCAGATCGACGATTTCGTCGGAGATACGGTCACAAACTTTGTCAGGATGGCCCTCGGCAACGGATTCCGAGGTAAAGAAGTAGTTCTGCCGCGTCACGGGTGTCCCCTCTTGAAAAACGATCGGCAGGCTGCCGATTTTGGCGCGCCACGTGTTAGCGGTGCGGAGCGCCGCTCGTCAAGCGGCGCGTCCGATCTGGCATGAATGTCGATGCTATTGTTTTGTGCCACCGGCGGCAGAACGCCGCCGGTTGAGCGTCAGGATCAGTCGAAATCGTCGGCCGCGAGCGACTTCACCAGGTCGATGATCCTACGGCGTACCTTGACATCGGCGATCTTGACGAAAGCCCGGTTGAGCTGGAGGCCCTCCGGGCTGCCGCAGAATTCGACGGCGAAAGCCATCGAGGCATCCTCCGCGAAGCCACGGTTGGTCGCGGCTTCCTGGCCAGGTGCATCCTCGAAGAAGAAGGCGACAGGCACGCCGAGTATGGAAGCTATGGCTTGCAGACGGCTGGCGCCGACGCGGTTGGTGCCTTTCTCATATTTCTGGATTTGCTGAAACGTTATGCCGAGACTTTCACCCAGCTTCTCCTGGCTCATTCCGAGCATATTGCGACGAAGCCGGATGCGACTTCCGACATGGATGTCGATCGGATTCGGTTTTTTCTTGTTGTCTTCTGTCATTTTTTCCTCGCCGAATTTTTTCGGCTTTGTCTATTTTTTCTAGCCCAAACGAAGCCGGAGGCGTCTGCCCCAACAGAACGATCCACCAACTTCGAGAAATTTCAGGCCGTTACAGTATGAGTTTCTAATGTGTTGACTGTCAATTCACCCGTAGCCTTTGCCTTACATTGAGCAAGGCAGCCGCCATGGCAAACAGCAACATGATCAGCATTCCGTTAATGCGCCTTTGGCTGGAGGATAGGACAGTTTGTTCAGAAATTGGCACCCGCACATCGATGGCTCCCCGCGCGTCGATCGCCAATGCGTCGACGATGCGTCCGTGTGGATCGACAACCGCGGAGATGCCATTGTTGGCCGCACGCAACAAAGGCACACCGTTTTCCACCGCCCTGATCTGAGCCTGCCTGAAATGCTGGTACGGACCCGGCGTGTCACCGAACCACGCGTCATTTGTGACATTCACAATAAGCTGCGCTGACGTAGCGTCAACTGCCACCAGTTCGGGAAAGATCACCTCATAACAGATAAAGGGCAGCGCCCGCAGGCCGCCCGGCAGCGCGATTGCGTGCCGTTCATTGCCGGCGGCGAAATTCATCGGCCCCGCGACAAGCTGGCCGATGCCAAAACGGGCAAGCAGGTCGGAGAAAGGCAGGTATTCGCCGAACGGCACCAGATGCACCTTGTCGACGGCGTCGGCGATCTCGCCCTTGTCGTTTATGGCCACCACGGAATTGTAGTAGCGGCTTTCCGCGTTGGCCCCCGAACCGCCCTCCTCGCGCACGACACCGGCGATCAGCATCTGGCCATCGCCGAGCATATCACCCAGCGCCGTCAACGCGTCCGGCCGCTCGGTAAACAGGAATGGCACCGAGGTTTCCGGCCACAGGATGAGTTGCGGCTTGCCGTGACCGGGCTCGGGCGCCTTGGCCGACAGCCCCATCAAGGTGGCGAAGATGCGGTCGCGCACCGAGGCGTCCCATTTTTCCGAGAGATCGACGGCAGGCTGAACGATACGGACATCGACGCTTTGCGTGGCCGGCTTTCCGGGGGCGGCAAGCCTGAAATAGCCAAAACCGGCATGGGCGGCGACGAGAATGACAAACAGCGCCAGGCCGAGACGCAGATGCCGACGTGCAGCCAACAGCGCTGGCAGCGCGAAGACGAACACCGCGAGCGCATTCATGCCGATCATGCCGGTCACCGACACGCTCTGCATCAGCAGGGGCACCGGCATTGCGGCATAGCCGACGGCATTCCAGGGAAAGCCGGTGAACAGGAAGCCGCGCAGCCATTCGGTCAGGCCAAAGCCGAAGGCAAGAGCCGCGATGCGGCCGATATCGCTGCTCCATAACAGCCGGGCAACCAGCGTTGCGAAGCCGTAGAAGAAGGCGAGTGCGAAAGGGATGCCGACGACGGCGAACGGCAAGGCCCAGGCGAAGCTGTCGGCCTCGACCAGAAGCGCCGAGCCGATCCACCAGAGGCCGGCAAGGAAATAACCGAAACCGAACCACCAGCCGACGGCGAAGGCCGGCCGCAGGCGCCGGAACAGGCTGCCGGAGGCTTCGCCGGTGGCGCCGTCGAGCAGCCACACCAGGAGCGGAAACGAGATGAAACAGGCGGCAAAGAAATCGTAGGGAGCCTGGCCAAGAACCGCCAACGCGCCGGCGAGAAACGCCACAAGCGCACGCCGCCAACCCCAAAGCAAAATTATCCGGCCGGCAAGGCGCTCCATGCAAACTTCCGAGTCGCGCGAATCAGGAGCCAAGATTTATCAGGCCGCGGCTTGCGCTCCAAATACGGATGGACGCCCTGCGCCTATCGATGCCAGCCTTCGATCTTCACGTCGCCCAACCGCTCTGCCTCTTCCCGCGAAACCGAGCGCAGGGTTTGCGTGAAAGTCCAGACATGGCCTTCAGGATCGCGGGCCCGGTAGAGCCGCTCACCATAAAACTGGTCCGCCGGCTCCTGGATGATATCCGCGCCCGCTGCCCTCGCATGCTCGCAATGGGCGTCGATCCCCTCTTTCAGGCGGACATAGACCGATTGTGTGTTCTTGCCCGCGACCGATACCGGGCTGGCGACGTAGCCGGTCCATTCGGAATCGACGATGATATAGCCGTCACCGAACCGCATCTCGGAATGGACGAGCCTGCCTTCGGCATCGCTGATCACCATGCTGCGTTCGAAGCCAAAGGCCGCTTCAAGCCAGGCAAGGGCCGCCCATGGGTCCCTGTAGAAGACCCCGGAACCCATGGCAGAGTGCTTGAAGGGGTCGTCGGCCATATTCCGGCGATGCGTGTCAGGCTTGCTCGGCGCGCGCGACGCGGCGGCGGCGCTCGCCCTTCTGGCTCTGCACGATGCGCACCCGCTTGACGCGGCGCGGATCGGCATCCAGCACGTGGAACTCGAAGCCGGGGATGGCTTGCACCACTTCGCCGCGCGCCGGAACACGGCCAAGCGTGTTGAAGATCATGCCGCCGATCGTGTCGACATATTCGCCATGTTCACCGGCGGCGAAATCTTCACCGATCATCTTGGCGACGTCGTCGATCTCGGCCTTGCCGTCAACGATGAACACGCCTTCGCCGGCCTGGGTGATCATCGGCTCGTCGTCGTCATGTTCATCCTCGATGTCGCCGACGACCATCTCGACGATGTCCTCAAGCGAGGCGAGACCATCGGTGCCGCCATATTCATCGATGACCAGCGCCATCTGCGTGCGCGTCGTCTGCATGCGGCCCATCAGATCGGAGGCCAGCATCGACGGCGGCACGAACAGCACCGGACGGATGAGGTTGAGGTCGCCAATGGTGCGCGCGAGGTCGACCTGAGCCAGATCGAGCACGGTGGCAACCGGGGTTTTCCTGGCCCGGCCCTTCTTGACGCGGGCGATCTTGGTGATGTGGGCCAGCACGTCACGGATGTGGACCATGCCGCGCGGATCATCAAGCGTCTCGGAATAGACCGGCATGCGGGAATGGCCGGACTGCTCGAACAGACCGAGCA
Organism: Mesorhizobium sp. INR15; assembly: GCF_015500075.1. Lineage (NCBI taxonomy): Bacteria > Pseudomonadati > Pseudomonadota > Alphaproteobacteria > Hyphomicrobiales > Phyllobacteriaceae > Mesorhizobium > Mesorhizobium sp. INR15. The sequence continues at coordinate 37,442 of NZ_CP045496.1, forward strand.
GATCGCCCAGCGTGGTGGTGATCTCGACCGCCTCGATGTCGGCGCGCGGCACCATCACATCCTCGACGCGCACCTCACGCAGCCGCAAGATGTTGTTGAGCATGGCGCGTTCGCCCGGCGAGAACGATTCGGCGTCGGTGGTCGTCTCGGCAAGCGCGCCGGCGATTTCCTCGCGCAGGCTGGTTCCGTTGCGCTGCCGGAACAGGCCTACAACGCGGTCGAACAGGGAAGGGCCGGCAGGCGACGGCTCAATGGCAGCGCTGCCGGTGTTGGCAACACCAGGGGTAACGGTACTCGGACTTGATCCCTCTTCCGACGTGTCGGAAGCCTTGGTCGTACTGCCGGCGTCGGGGCGGGCGGCAGTTTCAGGTTTGTCGTTCATCTTCGTCCGGTCAATTGTCAGATGTAGTTACGCGTAGGGATCGGGAATGGCAAGCCTTGCAAGCGCCGTGCGCTCCAGGGCTTCCATCTCCTCGGCCTCGGCGTCGGTCTCGTGATCATAGCCAAGCAGATGCAGCAGGCCATGCATGACGAGATGGGTGATATGGTTCTCGACAGGCTTGTCTTCCAGTGCCGCTTCGCGCGAGACGGTTTCGGCGGCCAGGACAATGTCGCCCAGCATCGGCGGCAGGGGACCGCCCTTGGGGAAGGGAAAAGCCGGGAAAGACAGGACGTTGGTGGGCTTGTCCTTGCCGCGCCAGCCGGCATTCAGCTTCTGAACATGGGCGTCGTCGGAAAAAACGACGCTGAGTTCCGAATGTCCCTTAGCGCCCGTTTCGGCGAAAGCGGCAGCCGCGGCCCTGTCGACCAGCCGCGAAAGCTCGGCCTCATCTGGCCAATCTCCCGCCTCGACAATCAGATCGATGTCGAGGGGCAGATCAATGTCGACGGGCAGGTCCCCGCCGACAGGTTTGATGTGTTCAGGCATGACGCGGCATCGTCAGATCAATTCTCGGCGCCGAGGCCGCGTGCCAGCTTGGCGTCGCGGTCGTAAGCCCTGACGATTTCAGCCACCAACGGGTGACGAACCACGTCGCCGTCGTTGAAGCGCACGGTGACCGCCCCCGCGACACCATCCAGAACCCGCAAGGCTTCGACCAGGCCGGATTTGGTGTTCGAGGGCAGGTCGATCTGGGTCGGATCGCCGGTGACGATCATGCGCGAATTCTCGCCCAAACGCGTCAGGAACATCTTCATCTGCATCGGCGTGGTGTTTTGCGCCTCGTCGAGAATGACGGCGGCATGCGCCAGCGTGCGGCCGCGCATGAAGGCGAGCGGCGCGATCTCGATCACCTCGGCGGCAATGGCGCGTTCGACCTTGTCGGCCGGCATCATGTCGTAGAGCGCGTCATAGAGAGGACGCAGATACGGATCGACCTTTTCCTTCATGTCGCCCGGCAAGAAGCCCAGCCGTTCGCCTGCCTCGACGGCGGGGCGCGAAAGAATGATGCGCTCCACCATGCCGCGCTCAAGCAGCATCGCGGCATGCGCCACCGCCAGATAGGTCTTGCCGGTGCCTGCCGGACCGATGCCGAACACCAGTTCCGACCGCTCCAGCGCCCGCATATACGCATCCTGGTTGAGCGAGCGGGCGTAGATCGTCTTCTTGCGCGTGGCGATCTGCGCAGCGGAGACTTTGCCCTTGCGCTCCAGCGTCGGCAGCGTCAGCTGATCGTCGGCGGCCATCGCCATGCGCACCGCGCCATCGACGTCGGACTGGCCGATGTCGGCGCCCTTCTGCAGAATGCCATAGAGACTGTCGAGCGCACGGCGCGCCTGCTCGGCGGCGGACCCCGAACCCTTGATGGTCAGCTGGTTGCCGCGCGAGCGGATGTCGACCCCGAGCTTTTGCTCGAGCCTGGCCAGGTTCTCGTCGAACTGGCCATAAAGGGCGCTGGCAAGCTTGTTGTTGTCGAAAGTCAGAACGATGTGCGCCATATCAGAGGCCCCGGAGGCAACGTTCTGGGGCAGAGCCTTCACTTCCGCAGCGCTCAACCGTCTCTCCTCATCTGCCGAGGCCGTCATGGGGCCAATTCGGCGAACAGGCTGTTGTAGCCCGTCTTCGTGATTCGCACCTGGATAATGTCACCGATTTCGCCGGCGTTTTCATCAACAATTACCGGCTGCAGCCAAGGCGAACGGCCGACCTTCTGGCCGGCCTGGCGACCGGGCTTCTCGATCAGCGTATCCATGGTCTTGCCGACCTGGCTGGTGCCGAAATCCTGCTGCTGTTTCAGGAGCAATGCCTGCAGCCTCTGCAGGCGCCCGTCCTTGACGTCCTCGGGCACATGATCGGCCATCTCGGCGCCGGGCGTGCCGGGGCGCGGCGAGTATTTGAACGAGAAGGCCGAGGCATAATTGACCTCACGGACCAGTTGCATGGTTGCCTCGAAATCGGCCTCGGTCTCGCCGGGAAAGCCGACGATGAAATCGCCCGAAAGCGCGATGTCGGTCCGTGCGGCGCGAACACGATCAAGCAGGGTCAGGTAGTCCCTGGCCGTATGCCTGCGGTTCATCGCCTTGAGGATACGGTCGGAACCCGATTGCACCGGCAGATGCAGGTAAGGCATCAGCTCAGGCAGATCGCGGTGCGCGGCTATCAGTTCGTCATCCATGTCGCGCGGATGGCTGGTCGTGTAACGCAGCCGCGCCAGCCCGGGAATTTCGGCCAACCGGTGCAGCAGGCGGCCAAGGCCCCATTCCTCGCCATTCTCGCCCTGGCCGTGCCAGGCATTGACGTTCTGGCCAAGCAGCGTCACCTCGCGTACGCCGGCTTGCGCCAGCCGCTCGGCCTCGGCGACGATCTGCGCCACCGACCGCGATACTTCCGAGCCGCGCGTGTAGGGCACAACGCAGAAGGTGCAGAACTTGTCGCAGCCTTCCTGCACCGTGAGGAACGCCGTCACGCCGCGCTTGATGATTTCGGCACGCTTGGGCTGCGGCAGGTGCTCGAACTTGTCCTCGATGGCATATTCGGTCTCGACGATCTTCTCACCGCCGCGGACCCGCGCCAGTACGTCGGGCAGCCGATGATAGGTCTGCGGGCCGATGACCAGATCGACGGCGGGCGAGCGCCGGATAATCTCGGCGCCTTCCGCCTGGGCGACACAGCCGGCAACGCCGATCAGCATCTCGCGTCCGGCCAGCGCCCGCTCAGCCTTCATTTCGCGAATGCGGCCGAGCTCGGAATAGACCTTTTCGGCCGCTTTTTCCCTGATATGGCACGTGTTGAGCAGCACCAGATCGGCCTCGCCGATGGCGTCGGTCGCGGTATAACCGTCAGCGGCCAGCGCATCGGTCATGCGCTGTGAATCATAGACGTTCATCTGGCAGCCATAGGTCTTGACGAAGACCTTCTTGGTCGCGGCGGCAGGTGCAACGATGCTTTCGGCCGCGGTGTCGATGTCGTCACGCTCTATCGTGTTCAATTCCATCCGGCGGCTTCTAACGCCTTTCCGTGACAAAAAACAGACGCTTTTGCCCGGAAGCCTTGCGGCTAGCGGCTGGGTATCGGATCGGCGAGTGCCGCCTGCACCATCTCACGTACCCGGCTTTCCATGAGTTTTGACGTTTCCTTGCGGTTCGAACCCTTGGAGAAGGCGATCGGCTCGCCGAAATGCACCTCGACGTCGAGGGCGCCCTCAGCCATCAGGACCTTCAGGTGCGGCATCAGGTCCTCGTCGCCGATCCAGGCAGCCATTGGCCGGTGCCGGCGGCCAAGCGGCACACCGTGCAGGCGGGTATAGACGATCGCCACCGGCTGGATGAAGACCTGCTCGGCAGCACCTTCCGAGATTGCCATGGACGCGGCGCCGAACAGCGTGCTCTTGAATGGCAGGATCATGTTGCCGTCGCCGGTCGAGCCCTCGGCGAACAGCACCATGGCATCACCCTTGGCCATGCGGTTGGCGATCTCGCTCGCCTGGTCACCGGACGAGCGCTTGCGCTCGCGTTCGATGAAGACAGTGCGCTGCAATTTCGACAGCATGCCGATCAGCGGCCAGCCGGCCATGTCGGCCCTGGCGATGAATTTCACATCGGCGAATGAGCCCAGCACCATGATGTCGGTCCAGGAAATGTGGTTCGACGCGACCAGCAGCGGACGCTGATTTGACAGCGCGCCCCTGACATGGATGCGCATGCCGAGGGCCCGGATGATCAGCCTGTGCCAGATCTTGAGGATGATCGTCTCGCGCCACAGACCTGTCTTCATCGACAGAATCTGCAGCGGCACAAGCACCAGCGAACCGGCGACAACGAGGCCCAGCGCCAGGAAAATCCTGATTTTTCCGATCATTGCACTTGGCCCTACCCTAGCTTCTGGCTAGCGAAGATCGCGGCGCATGACAAGCGCGCCTGTCGGACCATGTTCCGGAGACTTGTAGTAATTGGGACGCTTACCAACCTCTCGGAAGCCCAGCCGCCGATAGAGCGCGATTGCGGCAACGTTGGTTTCATCCACCTCAAGGAACAGAGCCTCGGCACGCTGCGCATGCAATTCACGCAGTACTGCATCCATCAATTGCCAGCCCAGCCCCTGCCTGCGGTGCGAGCGCGCCACGGCAACAGTCAGGATCTCACCCTCGCCCGCCGCCAGCCGCGCCAGCACGAAGCCGACAGGCGGTTTGGAGCCCTGCCCGGTTTCACGCGCGGCATAGCCGAACACCGTGTTTTGTTCGAGCAGTGCGGCGAATTCGCCATCGGTCCACGGCCGGACAAAATCCTCGCGGTGCAGCAGCGAGACCGCCGGGCTGTCTGCGATTGTCAATTGCCCAAGCGCATAGTCCCGGCGGCGTGGTTGGAGAAAGGGAATGCGCATCAGGTATTCTGCCTCGATAGAATGAAACCCGCCTGGGGCTTGGCGTCGGCGCCGCGCAGATAGAGCGGTTTCGGCTTTTCGCCCGCGCCTTTTGTGGCCGCCAGCCTGGCGTAGACGGCGATATCGGCGGTGGCGGCTTCCGGACCAATATCAAAGGCGCGCCTGGCGGTCGTGGCAATCCGCGCCGCCGCCGTGCCTGCCAGCGCCGCCGAGGTGTCCGTCGCCATGGCGACAGCTTCGGAAAGCGAAGTCACCGCCGGACCGTAAGTCAAACCTAACAATTCATCGTAAAGCGCGGCATGAATTTCCTCTCGGCCGGCATCCAGCACCGCTAGGACGGTGCGGCCGGGGAAGGTTGTGGCAGCCTGCGCCGCCAGTGCTTCAAGCGTGGTCACCCCGATCGCCGGGATCTTCAGCGCGAGCGCCAGCCCCCGTGCCGCCGAGACACCGACACGCAGGCCCGTGAACGAGCCTGGGCCAATGGAGACCGCGACCGCACCGAGGTCGGCATAACCGGCCCGGCTCTCCTTCAAGGCCGCATCGATCACCGCCATCAGGTGCTCGGCGTGGCCCTTGCCGAGATCGAGCACCGAACGGCCAAGCTCCTGCCCGGCCGCGGCATCATAGACGCAAGCGGCGCAGAGAGTGGCGGCACAGTCGATGGCAAGCAATTTCATAAGGCAGCCGGTGGAGAACGCTGGTCAAAAACCTGTTTCCCTGTGCCCGCCATGGCTCGCCGCCGCAAGGGGATAATGCAGAAATCGTTAAATGGCTTCGCTTCGCGCCGGCCGCAAAAGCCAGCATTTTCATGCCGCTGAGCGGCAAGCGCAGTCAGGCGCCAGCCTCGATACGCAGCATGTGGTTGTCCCAGACATAGTCCGGTTCGGAGCGCGTTGCGCCATTGCCTTCTATGATCTCACCCGCACCTGTTGTCGCCATGAAGCCCGATCGGTCTGGGGCCAGGCCACAAACCTCGACGAGCGTGTTCGCGCTGACGATGCGCCCGCTGGCAATGTCGATAACAGCCAGCGAATTGCCTTCGGGCGAGGAGACGGCAATCGTGCCGGCGGCGGAATTGGCGGCGACCGAGCCGATATAATTGCGGAAGCCGGACAGCACATCCGTCGGCATGTCGAGCAGTTGCAAATCCTTGCCGCGCACGGCACGCCCGACGAGCAGCGGACGGTCGGTGCCCGGCCCCCGGTACTGGCAACCGAACCAGACCGTGCCGGACGGATCGGCATCCATGTGGCGGATCGACAGCTGGTGCAGGGCCAGCGGCAGTTCGTGCTTTTCGATGAGGCCGCCGCTGACGCGGTCGACCAGCACATAGGACGGTTTCATGGTCGCGATGTTGAGTTCGGCTCGGCCGTAGTCGGGATGGGTCTCGATGCCGCCATTGGCAATGGCCAGCGTTTTGCCATCCCCCAGCAGCAGAAGTTCGTGCGAGCCCATGCCGTAAGTCGGGAACTCTCCGATGCGGTTGAATTTCGCCCGCGCATCGTAGACGCCGACAACGCCGGCGGCATTATCGAAATCGTTCTCGGTGGCATAGAGCAGCGCGCCATCGGACGAAAACACGCCATGGCCAAAAAAGTGCCGGCCAGGAATGCTGGCGATGGTCAGCGGCGCATCCCTGCCAGTGTGATCGAACACGACAGCGAAGGTGCCTGGCTGCCTGGCGAAAACCACGGACCGTTTCGACACCGGGTCGAACGTGACGTCGTGGCCGCGATCGGGCAGGCTGATGGCGTGCAGCACCTTGCCGGCCTCGGACAGCACAGCGGCACCAAAGCTGCCGTCACGCTTGACGAAGGCGGTGGCGAAGACGGCGTCGGCGGCAAGCGTCTGGGCCCAGGCCGATGGCGCCACCGCTGCCATGAAGCCGACACCGGCAGCGCGGAGGAAATCACGGCGATCGATCAGGTTGGTTCTCAACATCAATCCCCATCGAGCGAGGAAAAACCGGCGGTCAGGCCGAATTCGGTGGTCAGCCTGGTACCGAAAAGGGTCGACAGGCTTGAGCTGATCAGCGCGAAGTGCTCAAGCTTCGCGCGCTGCGCCGGATCGGCCAGGACCTTGTCAATCGGGCCCTTGACGGACTGGGCCGTGCTGACGCCGTTGACGAGCTGGATATGGATGGACTCGGCCATCCAGCTGTTATCGGGCTGCAGCGCGTCGCCGAGTTTCGAGGCCTCGAACAGTGTGTCGACGCCGGAAAGATTGCCGGCCAGCGACCTGGCGGTGTTTTGCGAACGCCAGTAGATCGCCTGCTTCGGCTTGTCGGCTTCCGGCTTGCCGCCCAAAAACCCCTTGAGCCTGATGTCGCGGACCATCTCCAGTTCATTGATGAAGACGCCGACCAGCTCGGTCACCGCCTCGGTGCCATCTCGGTAGAGCGCATTTTGCGGCCCGGGATTGGCCCACAGCGCGGCGAAGCCGTCCGGCTTGTTCCAGGCGTCACTGACATCGCCGGCCATGGTTTCGATATTGCCAGCGATCGCCGCGCCATAGGCACAGCGATAGGCGTCGTCCTTGCCCGTCAGCGCGTCGGCGCCGTCGCCAAAAAGTAAGAATTCCAGCGCGCCCAGCCCCTGCATGGCGACGCTCTTTCCGGCCAGCAGCACCGGGTCGATGGCGGTTGGGTCCTTGTCGGACAACGCCGCCTGGACCTGCTTGAGGCCAATGCTCTTGCGGTCCGGCCAGTAGAGCATGCGCTCCAGCCGGTTGTTCTCCTTGATCGGCCCGAAACCAATGATTTCCGCCTTCGACCACGCCTCCACAGTAGCCGAGAATTCGCCGCGCGCCGCATCGAGCCCCTGTTGCGACGGCGCCTCGCAGAGTGTTCGCACCGCCTTGGTCAGGCTGACTGCATGATCGTGCAACCCGGAATAGGCCGGGCGGACAAAGCCGTCGATGGCGCGCTGGATGACATCGGATGCCTTCACGGCGGCCGCCGCCGGCGACATACCAGCCAGTGCAAGCGGGAACACAACAGCCAGAGCAAGACGTTTCGACATCACAGTGCCTCCAGGAATTTGATCAGTGCATCACGATCGGCGGCATCGGCGGCGGCAAAGCGGTCGCGTGCCTTCTGCCCTTCACCGCCATGCCACAGGATTGCTTCGGTCAGGTTGCGGGCGCGCCCGTCATGCAGGAAGAACGTATTCCCGTTAATGGTCCGCGTCAGGCCGATGCCCCAAAGCGGCGGCGTGCGCCACTCGCTGCCTGTGGCATCACCCACCGCCTGGCCATCAGCAAGGCCAGGCCCCATGTCGTGCAACAGGAAATCGGAATAGGGCCAGATCAGCTGGAAGGCCTGCGCCTTGTTGGGCGTGCCGCGGCGGGTGACGAATTTCGGCGTATGGCACGAAATGCAGCCCATCTCGTAGAACTGTTTCTTGCCGGCAAGCACCTGAGGGTTGTCGAGGTCTCGCCGTGCCGGCACGGCGAGATTCTGCGCATAGAAGATGACAAGATCCATCACCGGCGGCGGTGCCTCGACCGGACCCAGCCGCTTCTGCACGCCATTCGGCATGGCGAGGCAATCCTTCTGAGCGGCGGTGCAGTCGCCCCAGTGTTTCGGCACTTCCGGCGTCGAGATGCCGATATCACCGGCGAAGGCGTCCGCCGATTGCGCGCGGATCGACAGGCTCTGCGCCTTCCAGCCGAAACGGCCAAGCGTCAGTTCGCCGCTCTGATTATCGCGAACGATGTTGGGCCGACCAGAAATGCCGTCGCCATCCCTGTCGTCCGGGTCGGCACGCGCCAGGATGTCAGCCGGCGCGATCTGCTCGATGAGGCCAAGCCCGATCATCGGCGGTGTCAGGCGCGGCGACAGCGTGGTGTGCGGATCAAGTGGGCCATAGCCAAGATTGGCGATCGAATAGGTGGGGTTGCGCAGCGAGACGATGGCGCCACCGGCCAGCGTCACCTTCTGTTCCTGGTAGTCGATATGCATCCGGCCTTCCCCGCGCAGGCCGGGAACAGCCAGTTCCTGGAGTTGCGAGCCATAGACCGGATCGGGATAGTTCAGCACCTTGCGATCGGCGCGTGCCGCCTTCTCTTCCGCCGTGCTGGCGTCACGCGCCAGCCGCAGAAACATCGACGTTGTGCCCGCGTCGCCTTCGGGCGGATGACCGCGGCCATCCTTCACATGGCAATTCTGGCAGGCCCGCTCATTGAACAACGGGCCAAGCCCGTCCGATGCCTGTGTCGATGACGGCGATGACACCCAGTTCTTGCGGAAAAGCGCGTTGCCGAGTTTGAAATCTCCCTCTTCCTCGAAAGAGAGGTTGGCCGAGGATTGCGAGAAGGCGTCGCGGTTGGCCTCCTTCGTGGAGGTGCCGGCGCCGCCTTGCATGAGTTCGAACGGCTCGGGCTTGGAGAAATCAGTGGTCGGCCTGGTGATGGCAATGACGCGCGCCTGATCCCTGGGGTTGAGATCAGTACGAGTGGCCGAGAGGCCGGCCGGTTCGATAGTGCCGGCCACAGCCGACGCGGTAACCGCCACTATAATGAGGACGGAAAGCCCGCGAGACGATGTCGATCGCGGGTCCTGCTGGAGCGGAGGGCGCTTGGCCCGCCGCAGGCGGCGCAACAATGCTATGGCGCGCCGCATTCCCGCATGTCCTTATTCCGCTTCGTCGGCTGCCGCCGCGTTAAGCAGGCCGTATTTTTCCTCGCCGATCGAGGCGAGCAGGTCGAGCTGCGTTTCGAGGAAGTCGATGTGTCCTTCCTCGTCGGCCAGCAATTCCTCGAACAGCTTCATCGTCACGTAGTCGCCCGCTTCATTGCAGATCTCGCGTGACCGCTTGTAGGCGGTGCGCGCGTCATACTCGCCGGCAAGGTCGGATTCGAGCACTTCCTTCACATTCTGTCCGATGCGCAACGGCGCAACCGACTGCAGATTAGGATGTCCCTCGAGGAAAATGATGCGGGCCACGAGCCTGTCGGCATGGTGCATCTCCTCGATCGATTCCGCGCGTTCCTTCTTCGCCAGCTTGGCGTATCCCCAGTCTTCCAGCAGACGGAAATGCACCCAATACTGATTGACGGCTCCAAGCTCCAGAAAAAGAGCCTCGTTAAGCCGCTCGATGATCTGCTTTTCGCCTTTCATCAGTTCTGCTCCCGTATTGGACGCGCAGGCCTCTGACGCGATCCAGGTGTGAAATGATATCCACGCCGCTCGCCTCCGAGCGAGCGTGGTAATTTTCGGTTACCCGAATGATCGTTTCCACCACATTTGGGAAGCAGCCGCAACAGCGACCGCGCTTCTGCATGGCATGATAGATCTTCGCCGGCACGATGAGCTGCCAGGGGTCCTGATCCAGCAGCCCGACGATCGTCTGCTCAATTTCCTTCTCGGTGATGATGTTGCAATGGCAGATCAGCATTACGTCGCTCTGGGTGGCTAGCGGCGCCCTCTCCGCGCCGTGTGGCTTATTCTCTCATCCGGGCATGGTCAGTCCGACCACGCCCTGATGTCTGGCTGCTACTTGAACACCTTGTCGGGCGCATCAAGGCTGTCGGAGCCCTCGAAGGCAATGGCGTTGAGCTTCAGCGTGCCAACGGCGCGTTCGATCGACTTGGTCTGGTCGATCAGCGCGTTGATCGCCGCCTGCACGGTGGCGTTGCCTTCCGTGTTGCCTTCCGCGATCTGCTGGTCATAGGCTTCACCCGCCTCGGCCCGCGCCTTGATGGCTTCCATCTTGGCGACAGTGACGTCCAGCTTGTCCGACAGTTCCTTGTCGATCGCAGGATCGGCTGCTCTTACCATGGCGGCCACTGAAGGCCCTTCAACGACGGTGCCATCGAGACGCTTGTAGCTCGCGTGGTAGGCGGCGCGGATGCCGATGGCGTCATAGAGATGGGAGTTGTAGGTGTTGTCGGAGAAGCAATCCTGCTCCTCTTCCGGGTCGTGCAGCAACAGGCCGAGTTTCATGCGCTCGCCGGCCAGTTCGCCATAGGACAGCGAACCCATGCCGGTGAAGATGATCGAGATGGCGGTGTTCGGCTCGCCGTCGACAAGGTTCTTGCGTGCAGCGCCGCCCTCTTTCCAGTCGCCGACCATTTTCCGCAGATCCGAAACCAAGAGGTCCGTCGCCGACTTCAGATACTGGGCGCGGCGGTCGCAATTGCCGCCCGTGCAGTTCTTGAGATCGTAGTCGGTATAGGGACGCTCGCCGGCGCCCGGACCGGTACCGTGCAGATCCTGGCCCCACAGCAGGAATTCGATCGCATGGTAGCCTGTCGCGACATTGGCTTCGATGCCGCCGGCCTGCTGCAGCGTGCCTGACAGGAACTCCGGCGTCAGGTTCGACGCATCGACCTTCTTGCCGTTGATCTCTATCTCCTTGTTGGCGATCACGTTGGCTGCATAGAGCGAATTCGCGTCCGACTCGGTGCCGTAGCTCTTTGCGACATAGTCGATCAGGCCTTCGTCCAGCGGCCAGGAATTCACCTCGCCTTCCCAGTCGTCGACGACCTTGTTGCCGAAACGGTAGACCTCGGTCTGCTGATAAGGGACGCGTGATGCCTTCCAGGCGTCGCGAGCGGCACTCAACGTCTCCACCGACGGCTTTGCCAGCAGCGCATCGACAGCCTTGTCGAGTGTCTGCGCCGTGATCAGCGCATCCTCGTATTTGGCCAGCCCGATGTCGGCATAGGTCTTGATGACCGCCTTCGCATCGGTTTCCGCCTTTGCCGGCAGCACGAACACCGCTGCCGTCAGCAGTGCCGTGGCACCGACCGCGGCAAACCTGCCGCCATATCGTGCTGTCATTATCGCTCTCCAGTTTTTCGGAAAATTCATGAACGGCGCGCGCGGCAACCGGCGCAAGGCCATGTGCGTACCACTGGGCGCAAGACTTGCCGCGCCATCGCGCGGTTCGCGGAAGAAAGACACCAAAATGCCTCCAATCGAACGGGTTCAAGGCCCAGACATCAAAGGGATGCGCTACTGCGCGAGCCTCCATAAAGCTTCGGCGCCGATGGAAGTCAACGAAAATCGGCAGGAAAAACCAATTGAAACAATAGTTTAGAATTATTCTAAACTGGAAAGCTCAACTTTACGCACTGCTGCAACGGCTTTGCCGCCGAACTGTATGATTGACAGCCGCCATCCCGGGTGCGACCCGCAGAGGCTCTCTTGCGGCGGCGTCAGACAATTGCCACTTGGCGAGACATCCTAGAATCGGCTGGGGATAGGGATTCCATGAAGAACGGCGTGGTCATTGTCGGTGCGGGTCATGCGGGCGTGCAAGCGGCCGCAAGTCTGCGCGAGGACGGCTATGATGGCCCGGTCATTCTCGTCGGCGACGAGAACGAGCTGCCCTATCACAAGCCGCCACTGTCGAAGACCTTCATCAAGGACGCCGAGGCAAAGCCGCAGCCGTTGCGCGGTGAAGCCTTTTATTCCAACAACGCCATCGATTACCGGCCTGGCATCAGGATCGACCGGATCGACACTGGGCGCCGCAGCCTCGACATCGCCGGCGGCGGCGCTCTTGCCTTCGACCATCTGATCCTGGCGACCGGATCGCGTCCGCGCCTGCCGCCATTGCCTGGTGCTGATCTTTCCGGCGTCCTGTCGTTGCGCTCGATTGCCGATGCGAGGCTGATCCGTGCGCTCAGCGCACAGAGCGACGAGGTCGTCATTCTGGGCGGCGGCTTCATCGGGCTGGAGATCGCCGCGACGCTGCGGGCGGCCGGCCGTACGGTGACCGTGGTCGAAGCCGTCGAACGGTTGCTCGGCCGCGCGGTGGCGCCGGTCGTGGCAAGCCATGTCCGGCAACGGCTGGAAGCGATGGGCGTACGTATTCTCACCGGCACCACCATTGCCAGGCTTGAAGGCGAAGGCGGTCATGTCTCGGCTGCGATCACCTCGACCGGCGAAAGGCTACCGGCGCGCATGGTCATCGTTGGCATTGGCGCCGTGCCGAATGTCGAACTGGCGCAGGCCGCCGGTCTCACTGTCGCCAACGGTATCCGCGTCGATCATCAGATGCGCAGCTCGGCGGCGGAAATCCTGGCGATCGGCGACGCAGCCTCCTACCGCCACTGGTTCACTGGAGGCGATGTGCGGCTGGAATCAGTGCAGAACGCCACCGACCAGGCCCGCCTGGCGGCGCGCACCATCACCGGCCATGCCGACTCCTATTCGGCGGTGCCATGGTTCTGGTCCGATATAGGCGACATGAAACTGCAGATGGTCGGGCTGACCTCGGGCGGCGACAGCCATGTCGTGCTGGGTGATCTCGCCGAGAACAAATTCTCGATCTACCACTATGCCGGAGACCGGCTGCTCGGCATTGAATCCGTCAACCGTCCTGGTGACCACATGCTTGGCCGCAAGATGCTCGGCGCCGGCTTCTCGCCGACGCCGCGGACTGTCGAGATGGGACCTGATGGGCTGAAGGCGGCCTTGGCCGCCTTCCAGATCGAACCAGCCCGCGTGGCCGGTTAGATCCTGTTCCGATCAGGCCGCGCAGACTTCGCGGATCGAGCTTTCCAGGATGTCGAGCGCCTCGTTCATGACGGCATCCTGGATGGTGATCGGCGCGAGGAAGCGGATGACGTTGCCATAAACGCCGCAGGTGAGCAGGATCAATCCCTTGTCCAGCGCCTTCAACCGGATCGCATTGGCGATCTCGGCCGACGGCAGGCCCTTCTTGACGTCGTTGAACTCGACCGCGTTCATGAAGCCGAGGCCTCTGATGTCAACGATCTCGGGCACGTCGTCACGGATTGACTGCAGCCGCTGCTTCAGTCTTGCACCCAGCGTGTTGGCACGGTCACAGAGTTTCTCGTCTTCGATCACATCGAGAACCGCGTGTGCTGCCGCAACGCCGATCGGGCTGCCGCCATAGGTGCCACCAAGGCCGCCGGGGTTCGGCGCATCCATCAGTTCGGCGCGGCCGGTGACCGCCGCCAACGGGAAGCCGCCGGCCAGGCTCTTGGCCATGGTGGTGATATCGGCGGCCACGTCATGGTGATCCATGGCGAACATCTTGCCGGTGCGGGCAAAGCCTGTCTGCACTTCGTCGGCGATCAGAAGCATGCCGTGCTGGTCGCAGAGCTTGCGCAGCGCCGTGAGGAGTTCACGCGGCGCGTCGTAGAACCCGCCCTCACCCTGAACCGGCTCGATGATGATCGCGGCGACGCGCGCCGGGTCGACATCGGCCTTGAACAGCTTGTCCAGCGCCGCCAGCGAATCGGCGACCGAGACACCATGCAGCTGCACGGGGAACGGCACGTGGTAGACGTCACCCGGCATGGCACCGAAGCCAACCTTGTAGGGAACGACCTTGCCGGTCAGCGCCATGCCCATGAAGGTGCGGCCATGGAAGCCGCCGCCAAAGGCGATGACGGCCTGGCGGCCGGTCGCATTGCGGGCGATCTTGATGGCGTTCTCGACCGCCTCGGCGCCGGTGGTGACGAAGATCGTCTTCTTCTCGAAATTGCCGGGCAGCATGGCGTTCAGGCGTTCGGCCAGCCGGACGTAGCTCTCATAAGGCACCACCTGGTGGCAGGTGTGGGTGAAACGATCGAGCTGCGCCTTGACCGCCTCAATCACCCTTGGATGGCGATGGCCGGTGTTGACGACGGCGATGCCGGACGAGAAGTCGATGTAGCGGCGGCCTTCGACATCCCAGATCTCCGAGTTCTCGGCCCGGTCGGCATAGATCTGCGTCGTCATGCCGACGCCGCGCGAGATCGACTGGTTTTTGCGTTCGGAAATCGCTGAATTCTTCATGGGTATCCCTCTTCGGGCCGGCGCCCGTTCCTGTTTGGTGTCGTTGAGATGTCTTCTGACCTTATTTCATGTTTTCCTCAAGTCGGCACCGCCGGGAGGCGATTGGGCCTGCCGCACGACGCCGCCCGCGCGCCGTCTTAACGAGTCGGCCGATAGGCGTACGAGAGAGGTTCCCTTTTCCAGGGGATCGATTATCTTTCAATGGCCTGCGCGGCTCCGCGATGAGGAGCGCCCCATGCAGGCCGGGGACGCCATGAGCCGGAACGCGACATCGCCCGCCTTGCAACCATCGCCCTCAAATCCTTTGCCGTTTCGAAATGCCCCGATCCTTGCCGCCGTTGTCCTGGCGGGCCTGTTTCTGGCCGGATGCCAAAAACAGGAAGCGGCCGCGCACAAGCTGCCCATCATGGTGCGCGCCACCGAGGTCCAGGTTTCGGACTATGCGCAGAGCACGTCGCTGACCGGCGTCATCGCGGCGCGCACGCTGAACAACCTGTCGTTCCGCGTCGGCGGGCGCATTGCCGAGCGGTTCGTGGAAATCGGCCAGCATGTCGACAAGGGCACCTTGCTCGCCCGCATCGATCCGCAGGAGCAGGAATCGGACCTGCGCTCGGCGCAAGCCGATCTCGATGCCGCACAGGCGCAACTGACGCAGGCCACGGCTGCCTTCGAGCGGCAAAAGACATTGCTTGCGCAAGGCTTCACGACCCGGCGCGACTATGATCAGGCCGAGCAGGCGCAAAGCGTGGCGCAAGGCAGCGTCCAGCAGGCGCAAAGCGCGCTCGACAATGCCAGGGACAGCCTGTCCTTCACGGAATTGCGGTCCGGCGCGCCGGGCATCGTCACCGCGCGGGCGGTCGAGGCCGGCCAGGTGGTGCAGGCCGCGCAGACCGTGCTGACCGTCGCCGAGGACGGCGACCGTGACGCCGTCTTCAATGTGCACGAAACCCTGGTGGCCGGCAGTTCCGCAGCCCCGCCAGTCTCGATCACGCTGGTGTCGGACCCTGCGATCAAGGCAACCGGCAAGGTGCGCGAGATTTCGCCCGTGGTCGATGCCGCCTCGGCCTCGGTCCGGGTCAAGGTCGCCATCCCTGATACGCCGGGAACCATGCCGCTTGGCGCCGCCGTCATCGGCACGGTCAGCGCCAAGCCCGTGAAAGCGATTGTTCTGCCATGGCAGGCGCTGACCTCCAGCAACGGGGCTCCGGCGGTCTGGCTTGTCGATCCGGCCTCCAAGGCGGTCACCGTCGCGCCGGTGGATATCCTAGCCTATGATTCCGGCGTCATCGTCGTCGGCAAGGGGCTGGAGGCCGGCCAGCACGTTGTCACCGCCGGCGGTCAGTTGCTCAGCCCGGGCGAGGTGGTCGACATCGCCGGAGGGGCAACGCAATGATCCGGCCAGCATCCGCCATCGGACTTTCCGCGCTGATCCTTCTTGGCGCCTGCTCCGCCGAACCGGAAAAGGCGCCCGAGATCATCAGGCCGGTGCTTTCGGTGGTGGTCCAGCCGCGCACCAGCCAGACGCTCGGCTTTGCCGGCGTGGTCGAGCCGGAGTTCAGCGCCAGCCTCGCCTTCCGCCTGCTTGGGCGTGTTGTCACGCGCGATGTCGATGTCGGCGATCTCGTCACCAAGGGCACGACGATCGCCACGCTCGATCCCACGGCACTTGAGCTTGCCCTGCAGGCGGCCAAGGCCGGCCTGTCAAACGCGCAGGCCGAATTCACCAACGCTGCCGCCAGCGAGGAACGTCAGCGGGCGCTTCTGGCCGACAAGAACACCTCGCAGGCCACCTATGACGCCGCCCAGCAGGCGAGGCAGGCGGCGCAGGCCAATGTCGAGCGCGCCAAGGCTGCCCTTGCCAAATCAGAGGAACAGCTGGGTTACGCCCGGCTGTTTTCGGACTTCGACGGCATCGTCACGGCGGTCGGCGCCGAGGTCGGGCAGACCGTGCCCGCCGGTCAGACCGTGGTGACGGTGGCACGCTCCGATGTGCGCGAGGCGGTGGTCGACATTCCCGACCAGTTGACCGGCGATCTCAAGGCAGGAACCGGCTTCGACGTGATCCTGCAGTCGCTGCCGTCGATCCGTGCCGAGGGCAAGCTGCGCGAGATCGCGCCGCAGGCCGACAGTTCGACTCGCACCCGGCGCGTGCGGCTGACGCTGCTCGATGCACCAACGGCATTCCGGCTTGGCTCGACGGTGACGGCGACGCGGGTGACCGCGATCGACCCGACAATCGAACTGCCGCTCTCGGCGCTGCTTGAGAAAGACGGCAAGCAACAAGTCTGGGTCGTCGATCCACAGTCCTCGAAGGTCGCGCTGCGGGACATCAAGGTTGGCACCAAGCAGGCGAACAGCTTTGCCGTTGCGGGCGGGCTCGATGCCGGCATGAGGGTTGTCACCGCAGGGGTGCACAGCCTGACGGCTGGAGAGACGGTCAAGATCCCGGAAGGAGCCGCCCAATGAAGGGCTTCAATCTCTCCGACTGGGCGCTCAGCCACCGTTCGCTGGTCTGGTATTTCATGCTGGTGTTCGTCGTCGCCGGCATCTCGGCCTATCTCAACCTCGGCCGCGAGGAAGATCCCGCCTTCACCATCAAGACCATGCTGATCCAGGCTAATTGGCCGGGCGCGTCGGTCGACGAGACGCTGCGCCAAGTTACCGACCGCATCGAGAAGAAACTCGAGGAACTCGACAGCCTCGACTACAGCAAGTCGGTCACCACCGCCGGCAAGACCGTCGTCTTCGTCAACCTGAAGCCGTCGACCAAGGCGCGTGACGTTGCACCGACCTGGGTGCGCATCCGCAACATGATCAATGACATCCGCGCGCAGTTTCCCGAAGGCGTGCAAGGGCCGTTCTTCAACGACAGCTTTGGCGACGTCTATGGCAATGTCTATGCGTTCACGGCGGACGGGCTAACGCCGCGCCAGTTGCGCGACTATGTCGAGCTGGCGCGCACCCGAATCCTGGCGGTACCCAATGCCGGCAAGGTTGACCTTATCGGCGCCCAGGACGAAGCGATCTATCTCGAGTTCTCGACCCGCCAGATCGCGGCCCTTGGCCTGAACCAACAAGCGATCGTGGCCAGCCTGCAGGCGCAGAATGCCATTGCGCCCTCCGGCGTCATCGAAACCGGTCCGGAGCGCGTCAGCGTGCGCGTGTCGGGACAGTTCACCTCCGAGGACAGCCTGCGCGCCATCAACCTGCGCGTCAACGACCGCTTCTTCCGGCTGAGCGACGTGGCGACCATCACCCGGGGCTATGCCGACCCGCCGACGGCGCTGTTCCGTTTCAATGGCGAGGACGCGATCGGGCTTGCCATCGGCATGAAGCCCAACGCCAACCTGCTCGATTTCGGCAAGGCGTTGAAGGTCGAGATGGACAGGATTGTCGCCGATCTGCCGGTCGGCGTCGGCGTGCACCTGGTCGCCGACCAGCCCGTTATCGTCGAGGAGGCCGTGTCAGGCTTCACCCGCGCCCTGTTCGAGGCGGTGGCGATCGTGCTTGCCGTCTCCTTCATCAGCCTCGGCATGCGCGCCGGTTTCGTCGTGGCGCTGTCGATCCCGCTGGTGCTGGCCATCACCTTCCTGTTCATGGACTACCTCGGCATCTCGCTGCAGCGCATTTCGCTGGGCGCGCTGATCATCGCGCTTGGCCTGCTGGTCGACGACGCGATGATTGCCGTCGAGATGATGGTGGCGCGGCTGGAAGCCGGCGACAACCTCCGCAAAGCGGCGACCTATGTCTACACCTCGACGGCCTTCCCGATGCTGACCGGAACGCTGGTGACGGTCACCGGCTTCATTCCGATCGGCCTCAACAACAGCGCGGCGGGCGAATACACCTACACGCTGTTTGTCGTCATCGCCGTGTCGCTGCTGGTGTCCTGGATCGTGGCGGTCCTTTTCGCACCGCTGCTCGGCGTCACCATTTTGCCGGCGACGATGAAGCACAAGCATCAGGACAAGCCCGGCCGTTTCACCTCACTGTTTCGCAGCGCGCTTGTCGGGTCGGTGCGTCACCATTGGCTGACCATCCTGGCAACGGTGATCTTGTTTGCCGCATCGATCGTCGGCATGGGCTTCGTCCAGCAGCAGTTCTTCCCGTCCTCCGACCGGCCCGAACTGATTGTCGACTGGAACCTGCCGCAGAACAGTTCGATCGCCGAGACGCGCGACCAGATGGAGCGCTTCGAGAAGGCCGCACTCGCCGGAAACCCGGATATCGAGCACTGGAGTTCCTATATCGGCCAGGGCGCGGTGCGCTTCGTGCTGGCCTATGACGTGAAGCCGGCCAACCCCTATTTCGGCCAGACCGTTATCGTCACCAAGAACATCGAGGCCCGCAACAGGGTGAAGAGCGCTATCGAGAAGATGCTGCGCGAGGACTTTGTCGGCACCGATGCATTCGTCAAGACGCTTGAGCTCGGCCCACCTGTCGGACGGCCGGTGCAATATCGCGTCAGCGGTCCCGACACGCAGACGGTGAGGGCGCTGTC
The DNA here is from genome assembly GCF_015500075.1 of Mesorhizobium sp. INR15. Lineage (NCBI taxonomy): Bacteria > Pseudomonadati > Pseudomonadota > Alphaproteobacteria > Hyphomicrobiales > Phyllobacteriaceae > Mesorhizobium > Mesorhizobium sp. INR15. Next base: position 56,519 of record NZ_CP045496.1, read on the forward strand.
GCAGCAACTGGCCGGCGTCATCTCGGCTAATCCGAAGCTTGGCGCGCCGACTTTCGACTGGAATGAGCCGTCACGGGTGCTGAAAGTCGACGTGCTGCAGGACAAGGCGCGCCAGCTCGGCGTCACCTCCTCGGCCATTTCCAACGCGCTGAACAGCGTGGTCGGCGGCGTCACCATCACCCAGGTGCGCGACGCCACCTATCTCGTCAATGTCATCGTGCGCTCCCGCGAGGCCGAGCGCGGCTCGATCGAGACGCTGCGCAACATGCAATTGCCGACCGGCAATGGCGAATCCATCCCGCTCGCCGCCGTCGCCAATTTCCACTATGAACTGGAACAGCCGACGGTGTGGCGGCGCAGCCGCGTGCCGACGATCACCGTGCAGGCCGGCCTTGTCGGCGCGGCCTTGCCGGACACCGTGGTCAATGAGCTGAAACCGTCGGTCAATGCCTTCATCGCCAAATTGCCGGTCGGCTACGCGGTGGACACGGCAGGGTCGGTTGAAGAGAGTTCCAAGAGCCAGGGGCCGATCGCCGCCGTGGTGCCGCTGATGCTGTTCATCATGGCGACGATCCTGATGATCCAGCTGCAGAGCTTCCAGCGCCTTTTCCTGGTTGTTGCCGTCGCGCCGCTGGGGCTGATCGGCGTGGTCGCGGCGCTGTTGCCGAGCGGTGCGCCGCTCGGCTTCGTCGCCATTCTCGGCGTGCTGGCGCTGATCGGCATCCTGATCCGCAACTCGGTCATCCTGATCGTGCAGATCGAGGACCTGGTGCGCGAAGGCAAGGACCGCTGGGCAGCGGTGATCGAGGCCACCGAACACCGCATGCGGCCGATTGCGCTGACCGCGGCAGCGGCCAGCCTGGCGCTGATCCCGATCGCGCGCGAAGTGTTCTGGGCGCCTATGGCCTTCGCCATGATGGGCGGCATCATCGCCGGCACGGCGATTACCTTGCTGTTCCTGCCAGCGCTCTATGTCGCCTGGTTCCGCATCAAGGAGCCGAAGGACGGCACCGACCAGCCGATCCCGGAAACTGACGAGCCCGCCGCCGGGCCGGCCTGAAAGTTCTGTGCCGCGACAGCGCGAAGCCGATGGCATTGGCTTCGCTCGGCAGCGCTTTCCGGTCAGGGAGGCGACTTTTCATCCAAGTCCCAGTTGCCCGAAAATCCGCTTTTCGGCGCGAATTGCCACACATCTTGAAGACGGTCGCGATTTGTAACATTTGAAGTTACATAAAACGCGATAGCCGCCTTTCCTTCCCCTGCACCTTCTTCGGGAAGAACGGTCCGAGATGGAGATTCCAGATGTCATCGTTTTCCGATGCCAATGCTGTTTCAGGATATGCCGGCAGAACCGAGCAACTCGTGCCGGGTCTTCACCATCTGCACCGGATGACCGGCCTGCTTCTGGCCGAGCGGGCACCCGCCGATGCACGTATCCTGGTTCTCGGAGCCGGCGGCGGGATGGAGTTGAAAGTGTTTTCTCAGATGCAGCCAAACTGGCGCTTCGACGGCGTGGACCCTTCGGCCGAGATGCTGCAATTGGCCAAAACCAACCTTGGTTCAGATGCCTCTCGCGTCACGTTCCACGAAGGCTATATCGATAGCGCGCCCGACGGCCCGTTCGACGGCGCGACCTGCCTTCTGACGCTTCACTTCCTGCCGGAGCCGGAGCGGCGTCAGACACTGCGGGCGATCCAGCGTCGGCTCAAGCCCGGCGCGCCTTTCGTCGCCGCGCATCACAGCTTTCCCAACAAGGGCGCGGAAATGGACAGATGGCTCGCCCGCAATGCCGCATTCGCGGTTGCATCCGGGGTGGCGGCATCTCAGGCGATGAACAGCATCCAGGCGATGAAAGAGCGGTTGCCCGTGCTTTCTCCCAAGCAGGATGAGGCCATCCTGGGCGAGGCAGGATTCTCGGATGTCGAGCTGTTCTATGCCGGGTTCACGTTCAAGGGCTGGGTCGGCTACAAAAGCGTTGAATGAAGAAAGCAGGCGGCGTCACGCCGTCCTGACAAACCCGTCGCTCGCCTTGAGCAGGTTGCGTGTATAGTCCTTGGTGACGCGCCGCTCGACCAGATCGTTCGCCGCGAGATTTTCCACCGCCTCGCCGCTCTGCATCACCATCAGCCGCTCGCACATATGGGTGATGATGGCGAGGTCGTGGCTGACCATCAGGAAGGTCAGTTTGCGCCGCCGGCGAATCTCTTCCAGCAGGTTCAGCACTTCCGCCTGCACCGAAGCATCAAGCGCCGAGGTCGGTTCGTCGAGCAGCAGGATTGATGGTTCGAGGATCAGCGCGCGCGCGATCGCCACGCGCTGGCGCTGGCCGCCCGACAATTGATGTGAATAACGGAAGCGAAAACCATTGCCCAAACCGACCTCGTCCAGCGCCCGCTGGATGCGTTGTTCGCCATCGGCGAAGCCGTGGATGGCAAGCGGCTCCTGCAACAGGCGGTCGACGGTCTGGCGCGGATGCAGCGAGCCATAGGGGTCCTGGAAGACCATCTGCACCTCGCGGTAGAAGGCCTTGTCGCGGCGCGTACCAAGCACCTTACCGTTGACCGTGATGGTGCCGGAGGCGACCGGCGCAAGGCCGGCGATGGCGCGCAGCAACGTCGATTTGCCGGAACCGGATTCACCGACCAGCCCAAAGGATTCTCCCGACTGGACCTCAAGGCTGACGCCCTTCAAGGCGCGAAAACGGTCGAAGACCACTTCCAGTCTGTCAACGGAGAGTGCCGCCGTCATGCCGCCCACTCCGGCTTGCGGTCGAGCACCGGCAGCGGGTGGCGATCGGCGCCGATCTTGGGCATGCAGTTGAGCAGGCCGCGCGTATAGGGATGCTGGGCCTGGCCGAGTTCGGACGCCTTGAGCTGCTCGACCACCTTGCCGGCATACATGACGATGACGCGGTCGCAGAAAGACGAGACGAGGCGCAGGTCATGCGAGACGAAGATCAGTCCCATGCCGCGCTCGCTGACCAGCCTGTCGAGGATGCCCAGCACGTCAAGCTGTACCGTCACGTCGAGCGCCGAGGTCGGTTCGTCGGCGATCATCATCTCCGGCCCAGCAATCAGCATCATGGCGATCATGGCGCGCTGGCCCATGCCGCCGGACACTTCATGCGGGTGCAGGTCGAAGACGCGCCTGGGGTCGCGGATCTGCACCGCTTCCAGCATCGCCAGCGCCCGGTCGCGCGCCTCGGCCTTGCCGACCTTCTCATGCGTGCGCAGCGTCTCGACGATCTGGCGGCCTATGCTCATCACCGGATCGAGCGAATATTTCGGATCCTGCAGGATCATGGCGATGCGTTTTCCCCGCAACGCCCGGCGGTCGCGCGGCGATGCCGAGAGCAGATCGATGCCGTCAAAGGCAAGCTTCTTCGCCGATATGAGGGCCTGCGGTGGCGTCAGGCCCATGATGGCGCGGCCGGTCTGTGATTTGCCCGAGCCGGACTCGCCGACAATGCCGAGCCGCTCGCGGCCGAGCGAAAACGAAACGCCGCGCACGGCCTCGATCACGCCGGTGCGGGTTGGATAGGTGACGCGAAGATCGTCGACCTCAAGAAGCGTGCTCATTGGTCACCACTGCGGGGATCGAGCGCATCGCGCAGGCCGTCGCCAAGCAGGTTGAAACCGAGGCTGACGATGAGAATGGCGCCGCCCGGCGCGCCGGCCACCCACCATTGATCGAGCACGAAACGGCGGCCCGACGCGATCATCGCGCCCCATTCGGGCAGCGGCGGCTGCGCGCCGAGACCAAGGAAGCCGAGGCCGGCGGCAGTGAGGATGATGCCCGCCATGTCGAGCGTCACCCGGATGATCAGCGACGAGATACAGAGCGGCATGATGTGACGCAGCACAATGCGGAACGGCGAGGCGCCCATCAACTGAACCGCCTTGATGTAATCCGAATTGCGCACGGTGAGCGTCTCGGCGCGCGCGATGCGCGCATAGGGCGGCCATGAGGTGATGGCGATGGCGAGCACCGCGTTTTGAATGCCGGGGCCAAGGGCGGCGACAAAGGCCAGCGCCAGGATCAGCTTCGGGAAGGCGAGGAAAATATCGGTGATGCGCATCAGGATCGCGTCGACCCAGCCGCCGGCATAGCCGGCCACGGTGCCGACCAGCAGGCCGATCGGAGCCGCTATGACGGCGACGAGCACCACCACATAGAGCGTCCAGCGCGAACCGTAGATGATGCGCGACAGGATATCCCTGCCGAGATCGTCGGTGCCGAACCAGTGGACGGCACTCGGCGCCAGCAACCGCGAGTTTTTAAGATCGCCGAATGTCGGCGAATAAGGCGCCAGCACATCAGCCAGCGCGGCGACCACCAGCAGCCCGATGATGATCAGCAGGCCGACGAAGGCCAGCCGGTTGGCGGAAAAGCGGCGCCACGCGACATAGGCGCGGCCGAGCCTTGCCTGCATGCGCGACGCCGGCCGCTCACTGAGCAGCCAGTCGCGGCGGCTTTGGATCGTCTCGACACTCATCCGACCTTGGTCCTTGGATCGAGCACTTTGTAGAGCACGTCGGACAGAAGATTGATGGCGATGAACACGGAACCGATGACAATGGTGCCGCCAAGCACCGCGTTCATGTCGGCATTCTGCAGCGAGTCAGTGATGTAAAGGCCGATGCCCGGCCACGAAAACACCGTCTCGGTCAACACCGACCCTTCAAGAAGTCCGGCGTAGGACAGGGCGATCACCGTGACCATCGGCACTGCGGCGTTGCGCAATGCATGCCCCCAGATGATGCGTGTTTCCGACAGGCCCTTGGCGCGCGCCGCGACGATATATTCCTGGGCGAGTTCGTTCAGCATGAACGAGCGGGTCATGCGGCTGATATAGGCGAGTGAGAAGTAGCCGAGTAGCGAGGCAGGCAGGATGATGTGGCGGAAGGCATCGTAGAGAACATCCCATTGCCGCTGCCAAAGCGCATCGAGAAGATAGAACCCGGTGATCGGCGTGAAAGTGTATTCGTAAGCCACGTCGAGACGGCCGGGGAAGGCTACCCATCGCAGCTTGGCGTAGAACAACAGCAACGTCAAAAGGCCGATCCAGAAGATCGGCACGGAATAGCCGATCAGGCCGATGATGCGCACGATCTGGTCGATGAGGCTGCCGCGCTTGACCGCGGCCAGCACGCCAAGCGGCACGCCGATCAGCGAACCGAGCAAGGTGCCCAGCGTCGCCAGTTCGATCGTTGCCGGAAAGGTGCGGCGGATGTCGGCCATCACTGGGTTGGTGGTCAGCACCGAGGTGCCGAAATCACCATGGAGGGCAGCCTTCACGTAGATGTAGAACTGCTCGATCAGCGGCAGGTCCAGGCCCATCTCGCGCCGCGTGCGCTCGACGACATTGGCCGGCGCACGGTCGCCGAGCACCGCCAGCACCGGGTCGATCGGGATGACCCTGCCAATGAAGAAGGTCACCGCGAGAAGACCGAGATAGGTCGTTATCGCGATGATCAGGAAACGGCCAATCGCCGACGCAACAGCGGCGGCGCGGACACCGCCGCGCACCGCCGCCGTTTCGTTCTCAATCGCGCTCATGCGGCGCGTCCGCCGCCATCACTCCTTGGAGATCGGGCCAACGAAGTTGGTGTCGAAGCTCGGGCCGAGTACGAAGTTCTTGAGGTTCTTGCGCAGGCCAGCCACTTCCAGCTGCTGATGAATGATGACGAAGGGGCTGGTGTCGAGGATCTTCTTCTCAAGGTCCTTGTACATGTCGGCGCGCTTGCCGGCATCTTTCTCGAGCAGCGCCGCTTCCGTCTCCTTGGTCAGCTCCGGAATGTCCCAGGCATTGCGCCAGGCAAGCGTGTGGGACTTGCCGGTATCCGCGTTGTCAGGGTTGCTGGCGAAGGTCTGGGCATTGGAATTCGGATCGAAATAATCCTGGCCCCAGTTGCCGATATAGATGTCATGGTTGCGGGCGCGGTATTTGGTCAGCGTCTGCTTGCCGTCGCCGGGAATGATCTCCAGCTTGATGCCGGCCTGTCCCAATGTCTGCTGGATCGATTCCGCCATGCCGGTGGTCGGCTGGCCGCTGCGCACGTCCATGGTGACGCTGAACCCGTCCTTCAGGCCTGCCTTCTCCAGCAGCTCCTTGGCCTTGGCGACGTCGAGCTTGAACGGGTTCTCGTCCAGTTCGCCGAGCACGCCCTTGGGCAGAAAGGTCTGGTGGATCTCGCCTATGCCCTTAAGGATGGTCGAGCCGAGCGCGTCATAATCGACCAGATATTTGAAGGCCTGACGTACTTCGGGTTTGGCCAGGTTCGGGTTCTTCTGGTTGAGGCTGATGTAATAGACCGTGCCCTTCGGCGCGCTGGTGGTGGTGAGATCGGCATTCTTGGCAATGGCGTCGAGATCGTTCGGCTCGAGGTTGCGGGCAACGTCGATGTCACCGGCTTCAAGCGCCAGGCGCTGGCCCGAGCTTTCCTTCATGTTGCGGTAGATGACGCGGGCCAGCTTGGCCTTTTCGCCATAGTAATTGTCGTTGCGTTCCATGACGACAGCTTCGTTGGCGCGCCACTCGCGCAGCTTGTAGACGCCGGAGCCGGCATAGCCCGTCTTGAGCCAGGCATTGCCGAAGTCGTTGTCGTATTTGTAGTCGGCGCTGGGCGTGACCGCGGCGACATGTTCCTTGACCAGCTTGCTGTCTACGACTGACGCAACCGTCGCCGACAGGCAGTTCAGCACGAAGCTCGGCGCGTAGGCCTTGTCGACGGTGAACTGGAACGTCGCGTCATCGACGGCTTTTGCCTTGTCGGTGATGTTATCACCCGAGAGGCCGAACTGGCCGATGATGAAGGCCGGGCTCTTGTCCAACTTCACGGCGCGCTCGAACGAGTAGGCGACGTCGGCAGCGGTGATCGGATTTCCCGAAGCGAATTTCAGGCCGGGCTTGAGCTTGAAAGTGTAGGTCAGGCCATCGTCGGAGACCGTCCAGCTTGCGGCGAGATCGCCTTTCACCTTGGACGTATCGCTGAGGTCGAGGCGGACCAGAAGATCATAGGTGTTCCCAGTGATTTCGGCGGTCGACAGTTCGAACGCCTCGCCTGGATCCATGGAGATGATGTCGTCGATGGCAAAGCCTTCGACCAGCGTGTCGGCGGGCGTTACGGCGAAGGCAGGCGCGGCGACCAGAAGCAGCCCGGATACGGCCGCGCTTGCTAGCCAGAAACGAGAGCGTAGAGCTAGTTTTTCCATCATCATTTTGGTTGTTCCCTGTTTTTTTGTTGACCTGAGTTCCCGGCTCAGGGGCGTAGATTTTTTCGGGGCCGAGTGACGGCCCTTAACCGCTTAACGTCGCGGTTTTTGTCCATTTGGTCAACAGCATATCCGGCGGCTTCCGAGCCGGCAACGTGCATTCGGAAGATAGGCTATTGAAGCAGGACGGCCCGTGCACCGTCGACGCACAGACCGGTCAGCCGATGCCGCCTGGCAGGAATAATCTGCCAATTCTCGGGCTATTTCAGAGCAGAGACCAAGCCGGCATCGGGGAAGCAGGTGGCGGCGCGGCCATTCTTGGCCTGCCACTTGCCGATAGAGCGGCGTGTCTTGAAGCCGGGCAGACCATCGGCGCTGCCAACGTCATAGCCCTTGGCCTCGAGCGCACGCTGCAGCGCGGCGATGTCGGATCGGTAAAGCCCGCCGACGGCGCCCCAGCTGCCAGTAAAATTACTGTCGCCATGGGCGATGCGGTCGGCGCCATGACCGATGAACAAGGCGTAGAGGTCGCTGGTGTTGTATTCCTTCAGCACATAGAAATTGGGCGTGGCGATGAAGGCCGGACCGCTGCGGCCAGCCGGCATCAACAGGAAACCCTCGGCGCTCAGTTCGCTGGCCGGAAAGGTTTTTCCGCCGACGCGCTTGATGCTCATCGCTGCCCATTGCGAAATCGTCTTGCCCTGGTCCGGGCCTTCCAGCGAACAGGAGACGGCGTCGGGCACCGTCACCTCAAAGCCCCAGCCACGGCCTTTTACCCAGCCGTAGTGGACCAGGTAGTTGGCGATCGAGGCCAGGACGTCCGGCGTCGAATTCCAGATGTCGGCGCGGCCGTCGCCGTCGAAATCGACAGCATGTTTCAGGAACGAGGTCGGCATGAACTGCGGCTGGCCGAGCGCGCCGGCCCAGGAGGACTTCATGGCGCCGACAGGCGCCAGGCCGCGTTCGACGATCTCCAGTGCAGCCAGAAGTTCGGTGCGAAAGAAATCCTTCTTGGTCGACATGAAGGCCTTGGTGCCCAGCACTTCGAAGGCGTCATATGGCATTTTCGCCGCACCGAAGCCGGTTTCGCGGCCCCAGATCGCCAGCAGCACCTCACCCGGCACGCCATAGCGCTTTTCGATCGCGGCAAGCGTACTGGCGTTGCTGGCCTCGCGGGTGCGGCCGCCGGCGGTGACGGCACCAATGGTCTTTTCAGCGAAATAGGCGGCGGGCGAACCGAATTCGGCCTGATGCTGTTTCTGTGGCGTCGTCGCCTTCTCGCCCGGCTTCACCAGATCAGGCAATTTGAGATTTGGCTTCACGCCATCGAAAGCGGCATCGAACGTTTTCCTGGAAATGCCTTTCGCCTTGGCCTCTGGCCAGAGATCGTTTTGCAGCCAGGTCCGGAATTGATCATCGACCTTGGCGGCTGAGGCGGGCGCTGCAAGCAGCAACGACGCGCAAGCGAGGCAGAGAAAGACCAGAGCCGATTTCACAAAAGCAGGAATCATCCGCATCCCCTGCCCGCCAATTGCGTCAAAACGCCGTCCGCGCGCGCAAAGCCGCGGCCAGCGTGCCCTCGTCGAGATAGTCGAGTTCACCGCCGACCGGCACGCCATGCGCCAGCCGTGTCACCTTGATGTCGAAGCTGGAGAGCTGGTCGGTCAAGTAGTGGGCAGTCGTCTGCCCCTCGACTGTTGCGTTGACAGCGAGGATGATCTCCTTGACCTCGCCACCGGCGACGCGGTCGATCAGCGAGCGGATGTTGAGCTGTTCGGGACCCACGCCATCGAGCGGCGACAATGTGCCGCCGAGCACGTGGTAGCGCACATTCATGGCGGCGGCCCGCTCCAGCGCCCACAGGTCTGAAACGTCCTCGACAATGATCAGCGTCGCGGCATCGCGGCGCGGGTCAGTGCAGATCATGCAGGGATCCGACGTATCGACATTGCCGCAGGTCGAGCAGATGCGCACCTTGTCGGCCGCTTCGCCCATGGCGGCGGCCAGCGGCGACAGCAACTGCTCCTTCTTCTTGATCAGGTGCAGGGCGGCGCGCCTGGCCGAACGCGGGCCGAGCCCCGGCACCTTGGCCAGAAGCTGGATCAGACGTTCGATCTCGGGACCGGCGATTCGCTTGGACATCGCTCTGATCTAGGATTTTTCAGAGCGCTTTGAAACATCCCGCGTCCAAGCACGGTCCGCCATGCTGACACGTCGAACCGTGAAGCGGATCAGTTGGCTTCGATCGGACGGCCCTGGCTGACAATCATCGCGCCGATGGCGTCCGTGTTCTCAGGCGTCGACTGGAACCCCATTGAGGCTTCCTGGGGCGCGTCCTGGACGGAAGAGATGCCCCTTGTGTTCAGGGTTCCGCCAAAGCGTGCTGCATCCGGTTCTTCCATCGGCTCCTGCATGGCAACCATTGTCGGCTTTGCCACGCGCCCGGACTTAGCCACCGGCGCGACGGCCGCGGTCATGAAGACTTGTTTCGATGCGGCGGTCGCCTTGGCCGGACGTGCCGGTTCGGCCGAAGCCGTCATGTAGTCCTGTTGTGCCGGAGCATTGCGGGTGGACGCCTTGGCTGGACGCGTCTCGGCGAAGGCGACACGCGTTGCGGGAACGCCCGGCAAGGCAGCAGGCGACTCGGACGAAGCCATTGCAACCATCGGCTCGTCAGGCAGCGGCTGCCAGTTGCGGCCACGCTTCTCGTAGAAGGCATTGCCGCCGGCGACCATGGTGTAGTGCATGTTCTTGTAAGGGAAGCGCAGGCCGGCGGTGTGGAAGTACATCGTGTTCTTCAGCTTGCCCTTGCGCTCACCCTTGAGGACGGCATCGGCGGCTTCCTCGACATCGGGCATTGCCCGCGAATTCATTTCCCTGGTCATGACGCCGGGCGCGAACTGGCCAGGCGCGCCGACGACTTCGCAGATGGTGCTGCCATGCTGACCGGACCGCAGCCGGTTCATCACCACCGTGCCGACGGCGATCATGCCGTCACGGCTCGACCGGTTGGACTCAAAGAACATCGCCCGTTCCAGGCACTCCTTGTCCTTCAGCGAATGACCGGAGGACCGCGTCAGGAAACTCGGCGTGATGGCATCGGTCAGGCTCGCGACGGACATGCCGTGCGAAGTCGTCTGGCTGCAGCCAGCCAAAAACAGGGGTGAAATGACGATGCCGAGCAACAGCGGCATCTTCCATCGCGTGACGATCAACAGGTAACCCTCATTTCAATGCCCGCCCCAGGCTGCGGCAAGAATGAGACACTTTCGGGCAAAATAATGGCCAAAACGTTATTAATAAGGCACTGTTACCAAATTGGCACAGTTACAAGGCAATGTCCGCGCCTGGAATGAGGCCCGTCTGGCCGGGCTCGACCTCTTCCAAGGTCTCTGAAAACAGGCCGCGTCTCAGGAACAGCGCCCTTGCATCCCTTGCCTTTGGCGCGATTCGCGCCGGCCAGCCGCTCTCGACAAACTCGGCCTTGGTGAAGTCAGGGTTCGCCTCGCCGGCCGTCTCCAGGAAATCGGCGATTTCCAGCACGATCGCTCGCTCTTCCTTCGAAAGCGCCGAATGGCCGGTCTCGATCGAGGGCCGGTGAACGAAATCCTCGAAGAGATCAAAGTAGCCCTTGATGCCAACCAGATCGACGCCGGCGTCGCAATCCGCAAGAATCTCCAGGATCTCATAGAGCCTGTTGCGGACCCGCTGCTCGATCACTCTCTCGGATGGATCTTCGGTCATCGGCGCGCTGCCAATGACGATCAGAAGGGCAGCTTCATTCCCGGCGGTATCGGCAACCCGGCGGTCAGCGCCTTGGTCTTTTCCTGCATGATCAGCTCGACCTTGGTCTTGGCGTCGTTATGGGCGGCAAGCAGCAGGTCCTCGAGAATCTCGACCTCGTCTTCCTTGAACAGGGATGGGTCGATCTTCAGCGACTTCATCTCGAACTTTCCGGTCAGGACCACGCTGACCAAGCCACCACCGGCCTGGCCCGAGGCTTCCAACGTGCCGATTTCTTCCTGCATGGCCTGGAATTTGGCCTGCATTTCCTTCGCCTTGCCCATCAGGCCGAGAAGATCTTTCATGGTCGGGTCCTTTGCGGATTCGTGTCTGGTCAGGTCTCGTCGTCGTCCGCCGGCGGCTCGACCGGGGCTTCGGCTTCGGCCGCTTCGGCTTCCGGCGCGTCGGGGATGCGCACGTCAATGATCTTGGCGCCGGGGAAGCGTGCCAGAATGGCGGCAACCGTCGGGTCGCTCTTGGCGTCGAGGAAGGCATTCTCGCGCTTCGTCGATTCCATCTCGACCATTGTCTGGCCGCCCTCTTCCTTCGACAATGAGACCAGCCAGCTGCGTCCGGTCCAGGCGCGCAGCTTGGTCGTCAGGTCGTTGAGCAGCATCTTGGGTGCGTCGCTGGTCAGGCCGACGTCGATGCGGCCGGGCTCGATACGCACCAGACGGATGTAGCTCTTGACCTGCACCTTGAAGGCGATGTCGCGCTGGGCGTCGGCAAGGGCAATGATATCAGCCAGCGATTTCAGTGGCGCCGACTGCACTTCCACCGCCGGTTCCGGTGGAGCCACAAAGGCGACAGGCGCCGGCGTTGCCTCAACCAGCCGCATGGTCTGCGCGCCTCCCGATGCCACCGGCATGCGCGTCTGCGCCACGGCGCTGGCGCCGCCGCCATTGCCGGAACCCGCCGGCGCGCCATTCGGGCGCGGTGCGGCACCTGGCACTGACGCACCGCTTTCCAGCGATTTCAGCGCTTCATCCAGAGTCGGCAGGTCGGCGGCATGCGCCAGCCGGATCAGCACCATTTCGGCGGCGCTGACCGGCCGATTGGACGACTGCACCTCGGGGATACCCTTGAGCAGCATCTGCCATGTGCGCGACAGCACCCGCACCGACAGTATTTTGGCGAAATCCGCACCACGCTGCCGCTCGTCCTCGGCCAGCGATGCATCCTCGATAGCCGTTGGCACGAAACGCAGGCGGGTGACGAGATGATTGAACTCGGCAAGATCGGTCAGCACGGCGGCCGGATCAGCACCGGTGTCGTATTGTGACCGGAATTCCGCCAATGCCGCCGCCACGTCGCCCTTCATGACATGCTCGAACAGGTCGACGATGCGGGCGCGGTCGGCGAGGCCAAGCATTGCCCGCACCGCGGAAGCGCTGACCGCGCCGCCGCCATGGGCGATCGCCTGATCGAGGATGGACAGGGAATCGCGGGCCGAGCCCTCGGCGGCGCGGGCGATCATCGCCAGCGCGTCGTCGTCGACGGAAATGCCTTCCTTGGCCGAAATCGAGGACAGATGCGCGACCAGCGCGCCGGCATCGATGCGCCTGAGATCGAAGCGCTGGCAGCGCGACAGCACAGTGATCGGCACCTTGCGGATTTCGGTGGTGGCAAAGATGAATTTGACGTGCGGCGGCGGCTCTTCCAGCGTCTTCAGCAGGCCGTTGAAGGCCTGGGTGGAAAGCATGTGCACTTCGTCGATGATGTAGACTTTGTAGCGGGCCGAAACCGGCGCGTAGCGCACACGCTCGATGATGTCCCTGATGTCGTCGATGCCGGTATGAGAGGCAGCGTCCATCTCGATGACGTCGACATGGCGGCCTTCCATGATCGCCTGGCAATGTTCGCCAAGCACGGCAAGGTCGACCGACGGCTGGTCGATTTCAGCGGTCTTGTAGTTGAGCGCGCGTGCCAGGATACGTGCCGTCGTGGTCTTGCCGACCCCGCGCACGCCAGTCAGCATCCAGGCTTGGGCAATGCGGCCGGTGGCGAAAGCGTTGGTGAGCGTGCGCACCATCGGCTCCTGGCCGACCAGCTCGGAGAAATTCGCCGGACGGTATTTGCGCGCCAGAACGCGATAGGCAGCGGCCTTTCCATTCTCCAGGCTTTTTGGCCCCGAATTTCCGGCTTCGCTCATTCGCCCGTAAAGCTCCAAATGGCCGCGCCCGAGGGCAGCCGATTCCTGCGCATAGTCTCGCCCGCGCTGCAATGCGTCGTCAATGTCGCGAGGAGGGCCGATGAGGTGGGAGGCTGGAACAATGACCCGTTCCGGGCTCGTTAGGGCTGCTTCCTTCCGGACCTGACCCGGTTGGCGAGTGGCTCGTCCACCACCAACCTCCCGCTTTCCATATCGGCAATTCGGCGACGAAATGCAAGTGCGCACGAGAATTGGCACACCAAACCGTGAGGGGCTCAATGATTCGCTTGCAGCCCCCTTGCCGCCGCTCTAGCGTTCGTGAGTTTGAGAAAACCTGAAAAATGAGGGAAACGCCAATGCTGCCGGGCCTGAAGGCCGGATTTACGCTGGATGCCCGGCTGGAAGCGGACAGCGAGCAGCTGATGTGGCTTGGCCTATGCGAACTGCGCGTAATGAACGACCGCCGCTGGCCTTGGCTGGTTCTGGTCCCGCAACGGCCTGGCGCCGAAGAAATCCACGACATGACGCCACTCGACCAGACGATGCTGACTTTCGAGACCAACATGGTGGCGGAAGCGCTGAAGAAGGCGACCGGCTGCACCAAGATCAACACCGGCGCACTCGGCAACATCGTGCGTCAGCTGCATGTCCATATCATCGCCCGTTCGGAGGGCGACCCCGGCTGGCCAGGCCCGGTGTGGGGGCACGGCCTGCGCGAGCCCTACCAGCGCTCCGACATCAGACGGTTTGCCGAAACGATCAAGGCGGCGCTATAAGCCTGTCCGTGTCCACCCCGAAGCCTCCCGAGTCCCCATGAGCTTTCGCCTGTTTGACGCGCCCTTGCGCGAGCCGAGCCAGTTCGTCGGGTTTTCCGGCAACACCATTGACCGGCAATCCGAGAACCGCGCCGACGATTCGGTCGAAATGGCGCTCGCCGATCCTTCGACGCGGCTGCTGTTGATGCATGGCGGCCGGCTTTACCTGAAGCTCGGTGATGGCGGCCTCAATCCCTGGTTCAGCACCTCCGAAGGCAAGCCTCTCGATATTTCCCTCGAGCGCGGCATCTTGCTCGGTTTCTCCGACAGCGGGCCGGTTCTGGCTGTGCCTGCTGGCGTCGAGCCCGAACAATTGCCTGAAACGATCAAGGCCATCGACTATCGCTCGGTCTATATGCAGGGACTGATCGACGAGGCCGCCGCCGGCGCCATGGCGCAAGGGGCGGCGCTGCTCGCCTGGCATGCAAGCCATCGCTTCTGCAGCAAATGCGGGACGGAGTCCCAGATGCGGGCCGGCGGCTACAAGCGGCATTGCCGGAATTGCGGCACCGAGCATTTTCCACGCACCGATCCGGTGGCAATCATGCTGACGGCGACCCGGGACAAGTGCCTGCTGGGACGTGGCCGGCATTTCGCGCCGGGCATGTATTCGGCGCTCGCCGGTTTTATCGAACCTGGCGAGACGATCGAAGCGGCGGTGCGCCGCGAGACGCTGGAGGAGGCCGGCATCCGGCTCGGCCGCGTCGTCTACCACGCCAGCCAGCCGTGGCCATTTCCCTATTCGCTGATGATCGGCTGTTTCGGCGAACCGCTGAACGACGACATCCAGGCCGACCTCAACGAGTTGGAGGACTGCCGCTGGTTTTCCCGCGACGAGGTGCGTTCCATGCTGGCCAAGGAACATCCCGGCAATCTGTTCACGCCGCCAAAGGGCGCGATCGCCTATCATCTCATCCGCGCCTGGGTCGACAGCGAATAGCTCGGAATATCAGACATCAAAGAGGCAAGACATGATCCGTCACACCGTCGTTTTCACGCTGAAGCACCAGCCGCACTCGCTTGAGGAAAAAAGATTCCTCGTCGATGCCAAGAAGGCGCTCTCCGCGATCAAGGGCGTCACGCATTTCGAGCAGTTGCGGCAGATCAGCCCCAAGAGCGATTATCAATTCGGCTTCTCGATGGAATTCGCCGACCAGGCGGCTTACACCAGATACAATGACCATCCCGACCACGTCGCGTTCGTTCGCGACCGCTGGGTTCCGGAAGTCGAGAAATTCCTTGAAATCGACTACGTGCCGCTCGGCTCGGTTATCTAAAGCGACGTGCTGCGTCGCTTTGATCAGTCAGCCACCTTCCACTGCTCGCGCGATTCGCTGGCCGGATAGACGCCCAGGATCCGCACTTCGCGTGAAAAGAAGCGAAGCTCGTCCAGCGCCAGCTTGACCAGCGGATCGTCCGGATGGCCTTCAATGTCGGCGTAAAACAGCGTCGCCGTGAAAGCGCCGAGCTGATAGCTCTCCAGCTTGGTCATGTTGATGCCGTTGGTGGCAAAACCGCCCATTGCCTTGTAAAGCGCGGCCGGTACGTTGCGGACGCGGAAGATGAAGGTCGTCATCATCTTGGCTTCGGGCGACGGGCGCTCCGCCCATTGCTTGTTCTTGGTCAAGACGACAAAGCGCGTGACGTTCGAGTCCGTGTCCTCGACATTTTCCTCGATGATATCGAGCCCGTAGAGCGTCGCGGCCAGTGCCGGCGACAAGGCCGCCATGGTGCGGTCCTTGACCTCCGAAACCAGCCTGGCCGCGCCCGCCGTGTCACCGGCGACCACTCCCTTCCAGCCATTCTTGCGGATGTATTTGCGGCATTGGCCGAGCGCGTGGATGTGGGTGTGGACCGTCTTGATTTCATCGCGCTTGACGCCAGGCAGAACCATCAGCTGGAAATGGATCGGCAGGAAATATTCACCAACGATGTGCAGCTTCGATTCTGGCAACAGGTGGTGAATGTCGGCGACGCGCCCGGCAATTGTGTTTTCAATCGGGATCATGGCGAGATCGGCCTTGCCGGTCTCGACCGCGTTGAACGCATCCTCGAAAGTCGGGCACGGCAACGGCTCCATGCCGGAATAGACGTTGCGCGAAGCGGTGTCGGAATTGGCGCCCGGCTCGCCCTGGAAAGATATTCTGTTGGTTTTTTCAGGCATGACCCAATTTCTCAGTTTGAAAGTATGGTTCTGGCGCGCTCGAGATCTTCCGGTGTGTCGACGCCGAGCGGCAACGAACGCACAATCTCGGCGTCGATGCGCATGCCGGCCTCGAGCGCCCGCAGCTGTTCCAGCCTTTCGCGGCGTTCGAGCGGCGAAGGTTTCAGCGCCACGAAGCGCTCGAGGGCGGCACGGCGATAGGCATAGAGGCCGATGTGATGGTAAAGTGGCCCGTCGCCCCATGGCGCGGTGGCCCTGGTGAAGTACAGAGCCCGCAACCTTGTGCCCGGCAGCGGCGAGCCGACGATCTTGACGACGTTCGGATTGATTTTTTCTTCTTCGCGGACGATCTCGACGCCAAGCGTGGCAATATCCACCGCCGCGTTCTCGAACGGCCTGAGCGAAGCAGCAATAATCTCGGGATCGATGGTTGGCAGGTCGCCTTGCACATTGACGATGGTTTCGACCTTGTTTGCCGGATCGAGCGCGGTCAGCGCCTCGAAGATGCGATCGGAGCCCGATTCGTGGTCCATCCGCGTCATGACGGCCTCGAAACCATGCGAACGCACGGCTTGCGCCACGCTTTGCGTGTCGGTCGCGACCACCACCCGGCCAAGTCCGGCCTCGGCGGCGCGGCGGGCGACATGGACGATCATCGGGGCGCCGGCGATGTCCGCCAGCGGCTTGCCCGGCAGGCGGGTTGAGGCCATGCGGGCCGGGATCAGGATCAAGGTGGACATCGGGATGGCAAGGCGTTCGAAAAGAGGAGGGGAAAAGTGGCAAAAGGTCTCACTGGAAGCGCCCTTATAGGTGTTGCAACGCCGGAGCAAAAGACCTAGTTTCCGCCCGATTTGACCGGCTCCGAGGGGTGGGTCACGATACCGACGGACGGAGTGGACAGGTCAGTCCGCCGGAAAAGGGAGCCTGGGGCGTATGGACTCTTTCGAAATCAACAAACTGATCGGCGGTCTGCTCGGGACCGTTTTCGTCGTCTTCTCGGTCGGTCTGGTGTCCAACGCCCTGTTTGCCTCGCCCGCGCCGGAAAAGCCCGGCTTTGCCATTGAAGCCGCCGAGCCAGCCGAGGGCGGCCCAGCCGCTCCCGCGGCAGCCGCCAAGCCGATCGCCGACCTGCTGGCCGGCGCCAGCGTTGAGGCGGGTGCGGCCGTATTCAAGAAATGCCAGGCCTGCCATTCCGGTGAAAAGGGCGGCCCGAACAAGGTTGGCCCGGATCTGTGGGACCTGATCGAGCGCCCGGTGGGCGAGCATGAGGGCTTTGCCTATTCAGCCGGCATGAAGGAATTCTCCAAGGGCGGCGCGGAAAAGTGGACCTACGACAACATCAACCACTTCATCACCTCGCCGAAGAAATTCGTGAAGGGCACGGCGATGGGCTTTGCCGGCCTGCCGAAGGATGAAGACCGCGCCAACGTCATCGCCTATCTGCGCACGCTGTCGGACAATCCCAAGCCATTGCCGACGCCAGGCGCTTCAGCCGACGCCGCCGCACCTGCCAAGCCAGCAGATGGCGCCGCGCCCGCAAAGCCGGCGGAAGCCGCTCCCGCCAAGCCGGCAGCTCCGGCGGCACCGGCCCAGTAACGAATTTGTAATTCTGTCGTCCTTGAAAAAGCCGGGTTCAGCCCGGCTTTTTTGTTAGGAAAAGTGCATATGCGGCGACAAAGCCCATGCATGGCGGTTTTCACGGACGCCAAATCATCTAGATTGCCCTTCTGGTTTGATCCGGGACGCGCATCGGAAGAGGAAAACGCATGACGGCTGGCCGTACACTTCTGAGATCGTTGCTGGCGGCGGCCCTGCTGGCGGCGGGGTTGCAGGCGGTACAGGCGGACGAATGGCGCACCACTTCCTCGCTGATCGGTGAGTCCAAATACGGCGACAATTTCCAGCACTACGACTACGTCAACCCGGACGCCCCCAAGGGCGGAGGCTACAATTCTGTTGTCCTTGGGACGTTCGACAGTTTCAATCCCTACATCGTGCAGGGATCGCCGGCCGCTGGGCTCGTCGGATTCGGGGGCGGCCTGCTCTACGACACGCTGATGGAGCAGGCGAGCGACGAAGGCAGCACCAGCCACCCGCTGATCGCCGATGCCTTCAAATACCCGGCAGATTATTCTTCGGCGACCTACCGGCTCGATCCGCGTGCCAAATGGCACGACGGCCAACCGATCACCGTCGACGACGTGATCTGGTCGTTCCAGACGCTGAAGTCCAGCAGCCCGCAATACAGCCGCTATTTCGAAAACGTCACCGATGCGGTGGTCATTTCCGATCGCGAGGTCGAGTTTCATTTCAACCAGAAGGGCAACCGCGAGCTGCCAAAGATCATTGGCGACCTCGCGGTACTGCCCAAGCATTGGTGGGAAGGCACCGATGCCAATGGCAAGAAGCGCGACATCACAAAACCCACACTCGAAGTGCCACTGGGTTCGGCCGCCTACAAGATCGCCAGCTTCAAGCCTGGGTCGGAAATCGTCTGGCAGCGCGTGCCTGACTATTGGGCGGCCAAATTGCCGGTGAAGATCGGGCGCGAGAATTTCGACACCCAGCGTTTCACCTACATCCTGGATGACAACGCGGCCTGGCAAGCTTTTACAAAGGGTGGACTGGACGATATCAAGCCGGAGAACAGCTCGAAACGCTGGAAGACATTCTATGATTTCCCGGCAGTCAAAGCCGGTGACGTCATTAAAAAGGAATTCAAGACGGCGTCGCCGGTGCCTATGCAAGCGTTCATGCTGAACCAGCGGCGCCCGTCGTTCCAGGATCGGGAAGTGCGCGCCGCCCTGACTTATCCGTTCGATTTCGAAACGATGAACCGTACGTTGTTCTTCGGTTTCAACACCCGCACCCAAAGCTATTTCCAGGGCACCGAACTGGCATCGAACGGGCTGCCGCAAGGCGCCGAGTTGGAGATTCTGGAGAAATTCCGCGACAAGCTACCGCCTGAACTGTTCACGCAGGAGTTCAAGCTGCCGGTCTACGATTCACCCCAGGCCGAACGCAAGTATCTGAAGCAGGCGGTCGACCTTTTTGCCAAGGCCGGCTGGGTGATCAAGGGCGGCAAGATGGTCAACGCCAAGACCGGCGAGCCATTCAAATTCGAAATTCTCGGTTGGAACGACACCGACCAGGTTATCGCCAGTCCCTACATCGCCAATCTGCGCAAGATCGGTGTCGATGCCACGCTGCGCATCATCGACCAGACGCAGTATGTCAACCGGGTTAACAATTTCGACTATGACGTGATCATCGGGCAACTCGGCCAATCGGAATCGCCGGGCAATGAACAGCGTGACTTCTGGAGCTCGAAAGCCGCTGACACTCCCGGATCAAGAAACTATTCCGGCATCAAGAATCCTGTCGTGGACGCGCTAGTCGACCGCATCATCTTCGCCACGGACCGCGCCGACCTTGTTGCCACCACCCACGCACTCGACCGGGTGCTGCTGTGGAACTACTACGTCGTGCCGCAATACCATCGTGCCGTGGTGTGGCTCGCCTATTGGAACAAGTTCGGTATTCCGGAAAAGCAGCCTAGCTACCGTGGCGCCGATACCGATTCCTGGTGGATTGACCTCGACAAGGAAAAGGCCCTGGCGGCCAAGTACAAGGGCAGTAATTGATGGCGCTGCTCGCCCGCCGTGACTTCCTCGCCTTGGGCGGCGCTGCCACGGTTGCCGCCTTGCTGCCGGGCCGGGCCTTCGCCGAGGTTGCAACCGGAACCAAACTGCATGGCCTGTCGGCTTTCGGCGACCTGAAGTACAAGCCCAACTTCGCCCATTTCGACTATGTCAATCCGGACGCGCCCAAGGGCGGCCAGATGAATTTCGCGCCGCCGAACTCCACACTCAACCAGAGCTTCCTGACTTTCAACACCCTGAACGCCCTGGTGTTGAAGGGGGAAGCTCCACCGCGCACCGAACTGTGTTTTGATTCACTGATGACCAGCGCGCTCGATGAGCCGGATGCTGTCTATGGCTTGCTCGCTGAGTCCGTCACGCTGTCGCAAGATCGCAACGGTTTCAGGTTCGTGCTTCGACCGGAAGCACGTTTCCACGACGGCTCACCGCTGACCGCGGAAGACGTCGTCTTCGCGCTAAAACTTTACAAGGACCAGGGCCATCCGAACCTTTCCCAGGCGTTAAGGTATATGACGGAAGCGGTCGCGGTTGACCCGGTCACCCTCGACCTTTCCTTCAACGGCGAGCAGTCCGCGCAGAACATCCTTGCCGTCGTTTCGATGCCGATCGTGTCCAAGGCCTTTTATGCGATCAATGATTTCACCGCCTCGACGATGACGCCTCCGCTGGGCTCCGGGCCTTACAAGATAGGGCGCGTGGTGGCGGGGCAGACCGTCGAATATGACCGCGTGGCCGACTATTGGGGCCGCGATCTTGCGGTGAACCGCGGCTTCTACAATTTCGACCGCATCCGCATCGACTTCTACCTTGACCGGCAGGCAGCGTTCGAAGCCTTCAAAAAAGGGGACACCCATTTTCGGGAGGAATTTACCGCGCGGGTCTGGGCGACCTCTTATGACTTTCCCGCGCTTAAGGACGGCAAAGTTGTCAAACGGGAATTTCCAGGCGAGAAATCGCCCTCCATGCAGGCCGTCGCCCTGAACCAGCGTCGGCCGCAATTCCGCGATGAGCGCGTGAGACGGGCGATCGCCAGATGTTTCGATTTCGAGTGGATGAAGCGGGCTCTTTTCTTCGGCTCTTACGAGCGAGCGCAATCGAACTTCGAACGGTCGGTTTACAAAGCCGAAGGCCTGCCCTCGCCCCAGGAACTGGCGCTGCTGGAGCCATTTAGAGCCGAGTTGCCACCAGAGGTGTTTGGCGAACCAGCAATGCAGCCTGCCTCCGATGGTTCCGGCCACGACCGCAAGCTTTTGGGCGAAGCATCGAAGCTGCTTGCCGAGGCCGGCTGGAAGCGAGCCGGCAATTTCGTCGTCAACGACAAAGGCGAGCGACTTCAGGTGGAAATGCTGGCCGAGGACGATGGCATCGTCCGGATTTTCACCCCGTGGGCGGAGAATATGAAGGCGATCGGGATCGATGCTTCGATCCGTCAGGTCGATTCGACCCAGTATGAACAGCGGCAGAGCAATTTCGACTTCGACCTCAACCTGCTCGCATGGTCGATCGGAGCGACGCCAACCGACGACGGCCTGGAGATACTCTATGCCTCCCGAATGGCGAATACACCAGGGCAGCGCAACTATCCCGGCACGCAAAGCAAGGCCATCGACGCGCTGATCGTCGCGGCAGGCAAGGCAAAAAGCCGTACAGAGCTCGTCACCGCGCTCAGAGCGCTCGACCGGGTCTTGCGCGCGCGGCTGGACTGGATTCCAACATACTATCTGGCGAATCACCGCGTCGCCTATTGGGACATGTTCGGCTTTCCCGAACAGAAACCCGATTTCGGCTTTCCGGCCGAGGCGCTGTGGTGGTTCGACAAGGGCAAGGCGGCAAAAATTGGCAAAGCCTGAGATTCTCGCACGCGCAGGGACGGTTGCCTGATGGGCGCCTATATTCTGCGCCGCATCCTTTTGATGATCCCGACGCTGTTGGGCATCATGGCGGTGTCCTTCGCCGTCATCCAGTTCGCGCCCGGCGGCCCGGTCGAGCAGGTTATCGCCAGGCTGACCAACCAGGGCGGCAACGACCGCCTCGGCGGTGGTGGCGGTGATGCGGGCGCCGGCGCCAATTTCGATGCCGCCGGCGATGTCAGCTCGAAATATCGCGGTGCTCAGGGGCTCGACCCCGAATTCATCAAAAAGCTGGAGAAGCAGTTCGGCTTCGACAAGCCGCCGCTCGAGCGCTTCGGCATGATGCTGTGGAACTATTCCCGCTTCGATTTCGGCGACAGCTATTTCCGCGACATTTCGGTGCTCAACCTGATCCTCGAGAAAATGCCGGTATCGATCTCGATCGGGCTTTGGATCACACTGCTCTCCTATCTGATCTCGATCCCGCTCGGCATCCGCAAGGCGGTCAAGGATGGCACCCCCTTCGACGTCTGGACGAGCGGCGTCGTCATCGTCGGCTATGCCATTCCGGGCTTTTTGTTCGGCATCATGCTGATGGTGCTGTTTGCCGGCGGATCGTTCTGGGACTGGTTTCCGCTGCGCGGCCTCACCTCGGACAATTGGGACCAGCTGTCCTGGTCGGGCAAGATCGTCGACTATTTCTGGCATCTCACGCTGCCGCTGACGGCGCTGGTGCTGTCGGCCTTCGCCACCACGACGCTTCTGACCAAGAACTCGTTCCTGGAAGAGATCCGCAAGCAATATGTGGTGACCGCGCGCGCCAAGGGCCTGTCGGAACGGCAGGTGCTTTACGGCCACGTCTTCCGCAACGCCATGCTGATCGTCATTGCCGGTTTCCCGGGCGCCTTCATCTCGGCCTTCTTCACCGGCTCGCTGCTGATCGAGAATATTTTTTCGCTGGATGGCCTTGGCCTGCTGGGCTTCAGGTCCGTGGTCGAGCGCGACTATCCGGTGGTGTTCGCCAACCTTTACATCTTCTCGCTTCTCGGCCTGTTCGTCGGCCTTTTGTCCGACATGCTCTACACCTGGGTCGATCCGCGCATCGACTTCGAGCGGAGAGATGTCTGATGTCTATTGCAAGCGCCCCCCTTGAGGCAGCGCCGGAGCGCATCGCGCGGCCCTGGCTGTCGCCGCTCAACCAGCGCCGCCTGCAGAATTTCAAGGCGAACCGGCGCGGTTTCTGGTCGCTGTGGATTTTCCTCGTCCTGTTCGTGCTGTCGCTGTTTTCAGAGCTGATCGCCAACGACAAGCCGATCATCGCCTCCTACAAGGGCGAGATTCTGTTCCCGGTTCTGGTCGCCTATCCCGAGGAAAAATTCGGCGGCTTCTATGCGGTCACCGATTACCGGGACCCGGTCATCCAGGACGAGATCAACGCCAACGGCTGGACGATCTGGCCGCCGGTTCGCTACTCCTACCAGACCGTCAACAACGCCATTCCGGAAGCAGCACCGGCCAAGCCGTCCTGGCGCTATGACGCCAAGACCCGCTGCAACCAGTATCCGCAAGGGGCCGCCGACCCGGCCTGCATCGTCGGCAACTGGAACTGGCTCGGCACCGACGACCAGGCGCGCGACGTGCTGGCGCGGGTCATCTACGGGTTCAGAATCTCGGTGCTGTTCGGGTTGATCCTGACCGCGGGCTCGGCCCTGATCGGTGTAGCCGCCGGCGCCGTGCAAGGCTATTTCGGCGGCTGGACGGACCTTCTGTTCCAGCGCTTCATCGAGATCTGGTCGGCCATCCCGGTGCTCTATCTCCTGCTGATCGTCGCCGCGATCCTGCCGCCTGGCTTCTTCATCCTGCTCGGACTGATGATGCTGTTTTCCTGGGTGGCGCTGGTTGGGGTGGTGCGGGCGGAGTTCCTGCGCGCCCGCAACTTCGAATATGTCAACGCGGCGCGCGCACTCGGCGTGCCCAACCGGACAATCATGTTCAGGCATCTCCTGCCCAATGCCATGG
This sequence comes from Mesorhizobium sp. INR15, assembly GCF_015500075.1. Lineage (NCBI taxonomy): Bacteria > Pseudomonadati > Pseudomonadota > Alphaproteobacteria > Hyphomicrobiales > Phyllobacteriaceae > Mesorhizobium > Mesorhizobium sp. INR15. Next base: position 80,179 of record NZ_CP045496.1, read on the forward strand.
TGGCGACACTGACCTTCCTGCCCTTCCTGCTCAGCGGTTCGATCTCGACACTGACCTCGCTCGACTATCTCGGCTTCGGCTTGCCGCCCGGTTCAGCTTCGCTGGGCGAGTTGCTCAAACAGGCGCAGCGCAATCTCAATGCACCGTGGCTCGGCATTTCCGGCTTCGTCGTCATCTCGCTGATGCTGTCGCTGCTGGTGTTCGTCGGCGAGGCCACCCGCGACGCCTTCGATCCGCGCAAGACGTTCAGATGAGCGAAGCCACTCTCCTTTCCGTGCGCGATCTCAGCGTCGCCTTCGCGCAGGGCGGCAAGCAGTCGATGGCCGTCGACCACATTTCCTTCGACATCGCCAAGGGCGAGACGGTGGCGCTGGTCGGCGAATCCGGCTCCGGCAAATCGGTCTCGGCGCTGTCGGTGCTGAAACTGCTGCCCTATCCGACAGCCAGCCATCCGTCGGGCCAGATGCTGTTTGAGGGCGCCGATCTGCTCGCCATGAACGAAAAGCAGCTGCGTAGCGTGCGCGGCAACAAGATCACCATGATCTTCCAGGAGCCGATGACCTCGCTCAATCCGCTGCACACGATCGAGCATCAGATTGTCGAGATCCTGAAGCTGCACCAGGGCATGGCTGATCGGCCGGCCAAGGCGCGCACGCTGGCCTTGCTCAACGAGGTTGGCATCCGCGATCCGCAAAAGCGGCTCGACGCCTACCCGCACCAGTTGTCCGGCGGGCAGCGCCAGCGCGTGATGATCGCCATGGCGCTGGCCAACGAGCCGGAACTTCTGATCGCCGACGAGCCGACGACGGCGCTCGACGTCACCGTGCAGGCGCAGATCCTCGAACTGCTGGCCGGCCTGAAAAGCCGCAAGGGCATGTCGATGCTGTTCATCACCCACGATCTCGGCATCGTGCGGAAAATCGCCGACCGGGTCTGCGTGATGACCAAGGGCAAGATCGTCGAGACCGGGCCGACCAGGGACATCTTCGCCAACCCGCAGCACCCCTATACGCGCCATCTTCTCGCGGCCGAGCCGAAGGGCAAGCCACCGGCGGCCAATGCCTCAGCCAAGGCGGTGATGACCGGCAAGGACATAAAAGTCTGGTTTCCGATCAAGCAAGGTTTCTTCCGGCGCACCGTCGACAATGTGAAGGCCGTCGACGGCATCGATGTCACCGTGCGTGCCGGCCAGACACTTGGCGTCGTTGGTGAATCCGGCTCGGGCAAGACGACGCTCGGCCTGGCGCTGGCCAGGATGATCTCGTCGACCGGAACCATCCAGTTCAACGGCAGCGACATCAACCAGTTGTCCTTCAACGCCATGCGGCCGCTGCGGCGCGAATTGCAGATCGTCTTCCAGGATCCGTTCGGGTCGCTCAGTCCGCGCATGTCGATCTCGGAGATCATCGAGGAAGGCCTGAAGATCCACGAGCCTAAACTGTCGCCGGATCAGCGCGACACCCGCGTCGTCGATGTGCTGAAAGAGGTCGGCCTCGACCCGGCGACGCGCAATCGCTATCCGCACGAGTTCTCCGGCGGCCAGCGCCAGCGTGTGGCGATCGCCCGCGCCATGGTGCTCAACCCACGCTTTGTCATGCTGGACGAGCCGACCTCGGCGCTCGACATGAGCGTGCAGGCGCAAGTCGTCGACCTGCTGCGCGGCCTGCAGGCCAAGCACGATCTCGCCTACCTGTTCATCAGCCATGATCTGAAGGTCATCCGGGCACTCGCCAACGACGTCATCGTCATGCGCAACGGCAGGATCGTCGAGGCGGGCCCGTCCCAGCAGATTTTTGAAAACCCGCAAACCGACTATACGCGGGCTCTGATCTCGGCCGCCTTCAAGATCGAAACGGCACCGACAGGCGTGGTCAGCGAATAGTCCGGGCGTGGCCCCGAAAATGCGCATCGATTTTCGCTAAGGATCATGCGCAATATCCAGATGCTCCAGCCTCCTTTGCGCGTCCAGGGAGGCGCCGCGCCACAGGAGGAAGAAAAGTCCGCATGGAAAAAGGCCGTATCCTGCTCGCCGTAACCGGCTTTCACCCGCAACGCTGGCGTGACCTGCTGTCGGCGGAGCGCGAGGTGGTGCTTGAGCCAGACGGCGCCAAGGACCCATCCATCACCTACGCCGTGGTGTGGAAGCAGCGGCCAAACCTTCTGTCGGCCCTGCCCAACCTGCGCGTCATCTTCTCGATCGGCGCCGGTGTCGACCATATCTTCGCCGATCCCGGCCTGCCCAACGTTCCGATCGTGAAGGTGGTTGCCGACAACCTGACCCAGTACATGACCGAATATGTCGTCTGGCGGGTGCTCGACCATCACCGCCAGGGCCTGCTCTACCGGTCGCAGCAGCCGAAGAAAATCTGGCATGAGCCGCCGCAGCGCCCGGCCGGCGACATCTCGGTCGGCATCATGGGGCTTGGCAGTCTTGGCCGCGCCGCGGCTTCGGTGCTGCTGTCACTCGGCTTTTCGGTCAATGGCTGGTCGCGCAGCGACCGGCCGATGGAGGGCGTTTCGACCTATGCGGGAGAGGCCGGACTGATCCCCTTCCTCAAGGCCACCGACATTCTCGTGGTGCTTCTGCCACTGACACCCACGACACAAGGCATCATCAACTACGGCGTCTTGAAAGAGTTGAGAAAGCGCAATGGCCTCGGCGGCTCGGTGCTGATCAATGCCGGTCGCGGCCGCCTGCAGAAGGATGCCGACATCCTGCGCGCGCTTGAGGACGGCACATTGAAGGAAGCAAGCCTCGATGTCTTCGAGGTCGAGCCGCTGCCCAAGACCAGCCCGATCTGGGGCCATCCCAAGGTGTTCGTGACGCCGCATACGGCGGCGACCTCCGACCCTGTCCATCTGGCGCCGACCATGCTGCGTCAGATGGATGCTTTCGAGCGCGGCGAGAAGCTGAACAACCTCGTGGATCGCGAAGCCGGGTACTAGAGCAGAATCTGATCATTCCGGCTCATATCCTGTTGCGGCGAAGTAGTTGGCGCACTCTGTTGGTGTGAAGCATGGCAGTGCGGCGCTGATGGTATCCCACAATTCCGCGACGGTTCGTGCGGCGGCTTTGCGTAGGATCGATTTCAGCTTGGAAAAGGCGTTCTCGATCGGGTTGAAGTCAGGAGAGTAGGGCGGGAGGAACATCATCCTTGCGCCGGTCGCTTCGATCGCCTCACGGGCGGCTGCGCTTTTGTGCGCCGGCAGGTTGTCGAGGATCACGACATCGTCGGGCCGCAGCGTCGGCACGAGAACCTGCTCGACATAGGCGACGAACCATTCGCCCGTCATCGGGCCGTCCAGGACCATTGGCGCGGTCATGCCAGTGAGGCGCAGGGCGCCGGTGAACGTCGTCGTCTTCCAATGGCCATGCGGGATTGGCGATCGGCACCGCATCCCGCGCTTCGTGCGCCCCCGCAGTCGAGCCATCTTTGTCGAGGCTCCGGTCTCGTCGATGAAGACCAGATGCTCGGGATCAAGATCGGGCTGGGCGTCGAACCACGCGTTTCGTCGCGCGGCTACGTCTGGTCGCTCCTGCTCGCTGGCGTGCGCCGTTTTTTTTGAAGGTCATGGAGTGACGATCGAGAAAGCGCCAGATCGTGCTCGTCGCAAACGACGCGCCATGCTCTTGTCGCAGCAACTCGGCGAGTTCGACCAGCGTGATGTCCACCCGCCTCTCGATCGCCGCCAGAAGGATGTCGCGATACGCTTCGACGCGGTGGGACCGCCTGTCGCCGCCCTGCGGCTTTGCGCAGGTGGATCCGCTCGCGCGCCATTCCCGGACCCAACGCACCGCGCTTGCCGCCGCCACGCCAAATCGCGCCGCTGCCGCCCGTCGCGACAGGCCGCCATCAACCGCTGCGACCACGCGAGCCCGCAAGTCTTCGGATAAGGATTTCGCCATGCCACGCCGGCCTCCTAATCCAGCAGATATGCTGAATCAGATTTCCAATCCCCACGAAACCCCTATCGATTCTATTCGCTCGGATTTTGCTCTAGAGCCCATCCCGGCTCCATCGGGATGGAACAGCCTCTAGCCGGGCAAGGTGAACTTTTTCGGCTGGTCCGGCTGGCCGCACTGGCGGCGCCCGATGGAGCGGTTCATCGCATCTATCTGGCCCGTCGCGTCATCCACCTCGCGCTGGCTCTTGGACCGCATGTCGGGCGTGAACGGACCAAAGCCCATCGCCGGATTGGAGAATGTGGGCTTGACGTCCTGCGCCAGGTTGTAGCGTTGCGCCAGATCGTTTCGCAGGACGAGAAGCTGGTCGCACGGCACGGCATCGAACTGCAGCGAGGACACGGCCTTCTCATCCTGCCTCTCGGACATAGAGTTGCCGACGCAGCCGGACACCGCCAGGCAAGACGTCAGGACCACCATGTTCCAGCGCATCGGATGTCCTCCGTATCAGTATTATCAGTATCCGCCCTGGGCGAGCAGAATCGCCCTTAAGCAGTCGCGCATGCGAATCGGGCTTTTTCGCAGCACCACGATAGCCACACGCCATGACAGGAAGCGCGGATCAAGGCGTAAGACGGGCCACGACGACCAAACCTTCGACAGGTTTGTTGCGATCCTGCCGGATAGCCGTTGTCTCCAGCGAGACCAGTGAAAACCCGTTGCCATCCAGCAGCCTTCGAACATAGCGCTCTGAATGGGCGTAACGACGGGACGGCTGCAGCGCGAAACCGCCGCCAGCCATGGTTTCTTCATCCGTCAGCTTTTCAACGGAGAAGGCAAACAGCCCGCTGGCGCCAAGCATCGCGGCCACTGTTCCCACAACACCGTCGAGCGCGCCGACATAGATGAAGACATCGGCGATTGTGATCAGGTCAGCTTTCTCGCCGGAATAGGAGAAATTCCGCAAGTCCGCCTTGGCGAGGACATCATAGACACCCTTGACGCGTGCCTTCTTCAACATCGCGGACGAGATGTCATAGCCCTCAATCCGCTCGGCGATCGGCCGCAGTTGTTGGCCCATCAGCCCGGTGCCGCAGCCGAGATCGAGCACCAGCCTAAAGCGATCCGGTCCGGCCATACGAATGGCCGAGCCGAGCCGTTCGGGGACACAATAGCCGAGCTTTTCGACCAGGGACTGGTCGAACGTCGCGGCATAATGATCGAACAGCGTCTCGACAAAGGCGCTGGGTGGCGCGTCCGCGAGCGGCGTCTTGCCGATCAGCTGCAGCTTGAGGGCCGCGCCCTGGCGATCCGTGGGATCGAGCGTCAGCGACATCGCCCAGGCCTGCGCAGCGGCTTCAAGTGCGCCCGCCGCTTCCTGAAATTCGCCGAGGCGAAACCAGCCCACCGCCCATAGCGGCGTCAGCTCCAGCGCCCCGAGCAGCAGCTCCGCCGCCTGCGCGTGATCACCCGATGCATGAAGCATCTCGGCATAATCGGCGCGACGATCGGCGTTGAGGTCGCCTGACGAGGCCTGGAGCGGCTTCATGACGGAATGGTTCCATGGGTTCCACCGGCCGATCGGGCCGGGACGCCTGCTATGGCAGGTCCAGGCCCCGGAGTCAGCAGTGACTTGCAACAGGCTTTCCGTGCCGGAATAAGTGCCTATCTTGGGGACATGCGCGCCAGCGACCTACTCCATCCCCGGCCGGAAGGCCTCTATTGCCCGCCCGGTGATTTCTTCATCGACCCGGTGCGTCCGGTCGACCGGGCGCTGATCACGCATGGCCATTCCGACCATGCCCGTTCCGGCCACCGCTCGGTGCTGGCGACACAGCAGACACTCGACATCATGGGCCTGCGCTATGGCGAGAATTTCGCGCAGGAGACGCAAGCAGCGGAGCTTGGCCGAACGATCGCGCTGAACGACGTCACCGTTACCTTTCATCCGGCCGGCCATGTGCTGGGTTCAGCGCAGATCGCGGTCGAGCACAAGGACATGCGCATCGTCGCGTCCGGCGATTACAAGCGCCAGAAGGACGCTACGTGCCTGCCGTTCGAACCAGTGGCCTGTGACGTGTTCATCACCGAGGCGACCTTCGGACTGCCAGTGTTCCGCCATCCGCCCGATACCGAGGAAGTCGCCCGGCTGCTGAAATCCGTGGCACAGTTTCCCGAGAGATCGCATCTGGTCGGCGCCTACGCACTCGGCAAGGCACAGCGGGTGATGCGGCTGTTGCGTGACGCCGGCTACGACAAGCCGATCTACATCCATGGCGCGCTGGCCAAGCTCAGCGAATACTACCAGAGCCAGGGCATCGATCTCGGCACGCTGGAGCCGGCGACCGTCGAAGGCGGCAAGGGCGACTTCGCCGGCGCGATTGTCGTCGGCCCGCCTTCTGCCTTCGCCGATCGTTGGGCGCGGCGCTTTCCCGACCCGATCTCATGTTTCGCGTCGGGGTGGATGCGCATCCGCCAGCGCGCCAAGCAAGGCGGCGTCGAACTGCCGCTGATCATTTCCGACCATTCCGATTGGGACGAACTGACCGCCACCGTCAGGGAGACAGGCGCTGGCGAAGTCTGGGTGACCCATGGCCGTGAGGAAGCGCTGGTGCGCTGGTGCGAACTCGAAGGGATTGCAGCCAGGCCGCTGCATCTTGTCGGCTATGAGGACGAGGGGGATTGATGCAACTCATAGCCAATCTTGCACTCTACGGCGCCCCCCTCTGGCCTTCCGGCCATCTCCCCCACTTGGGGAGAGGTCGGCGGTTTCAGCGCCTCGCTTCTCCCTGTAACTTTGGAGACGGGCGAAGGTCGAGAAGAAAGCCGATCTCCCCCCAAGTGGGGGAGATGGCCGGAAGGCCAGAGGGGGGCGCGACAGAACGCAACTTTCCGTTATTGGCTCAGTTCACCCCGTCATGAACCGCTTCGCCGAACTTCTCGACCGGCTGGTGCTGACGCCTTCGCGCAATGGCAAACTGACCCTGCTGACCGACTATTTCCGCAGCGTCGAGGATCCCGATCGAGGCCTGGCGTTGGCAGCCATCACCGGCGACCTCAAGATCGCGGCGGTCAAGCCGGCGATGCTGCGCGCTCTGATCAACGAGCGCATGGATCCGGTGCTGTTCGGCTATTCCTACGATTATGTCGGCGATCTCGCCGAGACCGTCTCGCTGGTCTGGCCGCAAGCGCCGGCGAATCTGCAAAACCGTGTTCCGACGCTAGGCGAGGTGGTCGGCAAGCTGCAGGCGGCGAGCCGGTCCGATGGGCCAAATGTGCTGGCCCGGCTGCTCGACAGCGCCGGCATCTCGGCGCGCTTCGCCATCATCAAGTTGGTCACCGGCGGCCTGCGCATCGGCGTGTCGGCACGGCTGGCCAAGCAGGCGCTGGCCGATTTCGGCAAGGTCGATGTCGCCGAGATCGAAGAGCTCTGGCACGGCCTGTCGCCACCCTACGCGGAGCTTTTCGCCTGGCTGGAAGGCAAGGCCGAGAAACCAGCGAAAACCGCGCTCGCCTTGTTCAGGCCGGTGATGTTGTCCAATCCGGTCGGTGATGGCGATCTCGAGAAGCTCGATCCTGCGGATTACGCCGCCGAGTGGAAATGGGACGGCATCAGGGTCCAGGCGGTGTCGGAGGGCGGCGTGCGCCGGCTCTATTCCCGCACCGGCGACGATGTCTCCGGCGCCTTTCCCGATCTTGCCGAGGCCATGCATTTTTCGGCCACCCTCGATGGCGAGTTGCTGGTCGGCGATCCCCGGCAGACGACAGGCACGTTTTCCGATCTGCAACAGCGGCTGAACCGCAAGACGGTGACGCCGAAGATGCAGTTGCAATACCCGGCCTTCATGCGCTGCTACGATCTGCTTCAGGCTGGTGACGAGGATCTGCGCGGGCTCTCGTTCCGGGAGCGGCGCGAACGGCTGGAAGCCTTTATCGGAACGCTCGACCCCAGCCGCTTCGACCTTTCGCCGCTCGTGGCGTTTTCCGACTGGCCGGCACTTGAGGAAATGCGCCGGGCGCCGCCGCATCCGATCATCGAGGGCGTGATGCTGAAACGATGGGATTCGCCCTATCTGGCCGGACGGCCGAAAGGTCCATGGTTCAAATGGAAGCGCGATCCGCACACGGTCGATGCGGTGCTGATGTATGCGCAGCGCGGACACGGCAAGCGCTCGAGTTTCTATTCGGACTACACATTCGGTGTCTGGTCAGGTCCGGAAGGGGCGGAAGAGCTGGTGCCGGTCGGCAAGGCCTATTTCGGCTTCACGGACGAGGAGCTGAAACAGATCGACAAATATGTCCGCGACAACACGATCGAGCGTTTTGGCCCGGTCCGTTCGGTGCGGGCGGACCGCGACAACGGCCTTGTGCTGGAAGTGGCGTTCGAAGGGCTCAACCGCTCGACCCGGCATAAATCTGGTGTCGCCATGCGCTTCCCGCGCATTTCGCGGCTGCGCTGGGACAAGCCGGCCAACGAAGCCGACCGCATCGAGACGCTGCAGGCGCTGCTCGACCGCTAGAGCTGCCCTTGGTTAGGGCGCGACCGAGACGCGGATTTCGTAGATATCAACCGCCTTGCCTTGCTTGTCGAAGTCGGAGTTGATGGCGATGGTGCCGGCGGACCCCGGGTGCTTGTTCGGGAACTGCACGTCGAACAGATACTCGTTGCTTTGCTGGCCAACCGCGTAGCGCTTGCGGCCGCAGTCGCCGAGTTCCCCGAAATTGCAGTCGACCGAAATCTGCGTCTCCTTGCCTTCTTCGGAGCGGGCGACGATGTCGAACACGGCATGCTTGCCGGAGAGCTTTTCCAGCACACCTTGCCCAACGTCAAAACTGACAGCCGAACCGGAAGCGCCGGAACGAATGCGCAGGAACGAGCCGGTGTCGTCCTTCATCACATCGGCCTTGGCGTCAGCCGGCGCACTGACATGCGACGGATCAGTCGGTGAAAACACGTTTATCCAGTCGCGCGTGTGATCGGCCGCGCCAGGCTTTGCCGGAGCGTTCGCGCCGTCCGCCGGCGTGAAATCATCGCCCTCGACCGTCGGCGGCGCCTCTGGCGGCGCGGTGTCGAGTTGCGCTTGTGTCTTGAAAACACCGGTCTGGACGGCGAAGAACAGGCCGATGCCGATGGCGGCAAGCAACGTCACGCCGAAGAAGATCGCCGTCAGCGGCAGGCGGCGGCCTCGCACCCGCCTTTCATCACGGTCAGGTGTCACCTCGGTTGCCACGCCTGCCGAACCGGGAGCGGACATGTCGATCGCCGGGACGGTCGCGGCGTCCGGCATGATATCGGGCACCACGGGCAAAACACGCGAACGCGGCGCATCGGAGGGGTTGTCGACGGCGACGGATGGTGAAGCAGCGGCGTTGGACGAAACACTCTGCGCCAGTTCGACCAAGGGCGCCTCGGCACCATCTTGTGCCTGCGCGGCGACATCGGGAACCGCCGGCAAGTATTCGGATTCGATTTCCGCGATCTTCGCCTGCACCGCCTTGCGGCGCTTTATGGCGACTTCGACGGTGACATTGGGATTGGCCTGCAGAGCACGGTCGAGAGCGGCAAAAGCCGATCTATAGACCCTCTCGCGAAAGGCGCGGTCCTCGGCATTGCCTTTTTCCAAGGCGTTCCGGATCGCTTTTTCGATCGCGTCCAAGCGGGATCCCTCTGCACGTTCGCTCACATTCTGATGATCGTTAGCCGCAGGCGACCAATCAATCAACGGGCGAGCAGCAGCATTCTGCCTCGCCGAGACGTGCAAAGTCCATTCCGGCAAGGAAAACAGCAAGTTTCGACGATTTTGCGGCGCATGCCCCCCACACGGTGCCAGTTATTGTCTCGCGGCAATTGGTGAACCGCTCGACGCCTGCTTGTCGCAAGCGAGGCAATGGCTGACAGAAATGCCAAGTCCCATCTTGAATTCGCGGCGGGTTGAGTCTATCACCCAGCGCATCTTGGAGGCCTCGGCCTCCCGGGCCGCTTTAGCTCAGTTGGTAGAGCACCGCATTCGTAATGCGGGGGTCAGGTGTTCGAGTCACCTAAGCGGCACCATTTTTCTCCTAACACTGTAGGTTGGTTGGTCGCCGGCGATTGATGAGCCGATCGCATGCCATCGCGATCTTCACACGCTATGAATGGATTTCCATGGCGACCGACGGATTTTTCCGGTCGCGGCGTTTAACGGTCGAAGCGTGACCGCGGCTGGAGCCGCCGGAAACGCGCCAACCGGAGACGTGAAGCATGATTCGCCGTTCGATACTTGTCGTTGCCTTGAGCCTGCAGGCTGTGACTGCCTTCGCCCAGACGACGACACCTGCCCCAACCCCTGCACCGGCTCAGACGCCTCCAGCCACAACGCCGGCGCCCAAGGCCACCAAGCCAGGCATTACCCTGGCCAAATTCCAGAAACGCCGCGAAAAGGCGATCATGGCCGCCGACACGGACGGTGACGGCAAGATCAGCCTGTTGGAATGGACGGCGTTTCAGGCCAGCCGCAAGGCCAAGGGCGACCCGACCAAATCTTTTGCCAGATTGGATTCGAACCATGACGGCTTCATCGATCGCGCTGAACTCGACGCCTTCTTTGCCAAGCGCTTTGCCAAGCTCGACAAGAACAGCGACGGCATTTTGACGGATGACGAACGGCCCGACCACAAAACCGCTCCCAATCAGGAGCCATGATTGCGAGGTTATGACGCGCGATGAACATCAGGAGTGCGCCGGTCGATGAATGGCGATCCGGACGAGGAGTTGGTTCGCCGGATCGGCGCCGGCGACCCGGCTGCCGTGCAGAGCCTGGTCGCGCGCACGCTGCCACGCATTCTGGCGCTCGCCGCGCGCATGCTTGGCGATGCCACCGAAGCGGAGGATGTCGCACAGGAAACCTTCATGCGGATCTGGCGCAACGCCTCGCGCTGGCAACGCGGCAATGCCCTTTTCGACACCTGGGTCCACCGGGTGGCGTTGAACCTCTGCTACGACCGGCTGCGACGGCGGCGCGAATGGGTGACCGACGATTTGCCGGACATCGTCGACCCCGCCTCGCTTCCCGACGCGCCGCCTCTGGTGGAGGAGCACCGGGTAGCATGGGCGCTGCAGAACATCGCGCCACGCCAGCGCGAGGCGATCGTGCTGGTCTACTATCAGGAGATGTCCAACATAGAGGCGGCCGTGACCATGCGGATCAGCGTCGATGCGCTGGAAAGCCTTTTATCTCGCGGCCGCAGGTCACTGCAGTCGATTCTGACCAGGGATGGCATCGATGAGTGAGAGCATGGGCTTGAGCTGGCGGGCGATTGGGGAGGGGCAAACCGATGTCTGATGATCACCTGTCCGGAGATCCACCGGAAATGGATGCCGAGCGCTTCGCGGCCTTGGCGGCAGCCTATGGCGGCGACTTGCGCCGCTGGCCGCGAGCCGAGCAAACCGCCGCCGCGATCTTCGCGCAAGTTGAAGAAGCGCAAGCCATTCTGCGGCGTGCCGGCGCGCTCGATGCCATGCTTGACCGTCATCACGTCAAAGCTCCTGAACGGGCCCTCCAAAGCGGAATCCTGCGGGCAGCCGATGGCCACCTCTCGCGGCGCCGCCGCCAGCGTTTCTGGTGGTTCGGGCTCGGCCTGGCCGGTATCGGTCTGGCTGGCGCCATCGCCGGATTGGGATTGGTCACGGTCGTGACGCCAGATGCCCAGTCCGATCACCATATCCTGGACGCCAATGTGACCGCGTTCGGTGATGCCAGCCCCGACGGCGACACGATCGAGGAAGACCTATGAGCGCGCGTAACCTCGTCATCTTGTCGGTGGCACTGAATGTCTTTCTGGCTGGAGCGCTCGCCGGCGGCGCCGTCTGGGTGAGAAGCGGCAAGTCCGGTCCGGGATACTCGCTCGAGTCGGCGGGCGGGCAACTTCCCGCGCAGGATCGCAAGGCCTTCCGCCAGGCATTGCGCGAGGTTCGCCGCGATGCCCATCAGGTCATCCTCGATGGCCAGCAAGCAAGGCGTGAAGCAGCCGACCTGCTGCAACAGCCGGTTCTCGACACGGCAGCCCTGTCAGCCGCGCTGGAGCGGGCCCGCAATGCCGATGTCACCGTCCGCACACGGCTAGAACAACGCATCGTCGAGTTTGCCGCTGCAAGCTCCGTCCAGGCTCGCAACCTGCTGGCGGAAGGGCTTGTGCGGCGCGCCGACCGGCAATCGGCCAACGCGGCAAAAAAATCGCCGTGAGGACCGACGGAAAATTCTGATGCGCCCGTTTAACGAGAAGAAGGGACAAGCCTGACGGGGTCACGATCCCGACAGGTTCCTCACTCTCGGGACATAGGAGTATCCTCATGAATCGCCTGACAAAATATGCCATCGCCGCCGCTCTAGCCGTTGGCGGAACTGGCACGACGGTCGCGGCATCCTCCGCGATGCCGATCGTCTCCATCACCCAGCCGGCCGGCTCCGCGCTGGTTGAACACGTGGCCTGGGGCTGCGGCCGCGGCTGGCACCCCAACCACTGGGGGCGTTGCGTCCCAAATCGTGTGGTTGTCTATCCCGGCTTCTACGTCGGACCTCGCCCGATCCATGTCTGGCACCGGCATCACTGGCACCACTGGCGTCGCTGGTAGGCATCACAAGGCATTCTGGCTTGCCGCTGCAGATCGGCAAGCCAGAACTGCTGTCCACTCGCGAACACTGCTGAACCCAGCCAGGCGCTCGTGCGTCTGGACACCCAGAAAACGGAGGCCGACTTGGCTGTTCCGATTGCAGATTCAGCGCTCGATTCTACGCTCATAGCACTCAACCGGTTCGGGCTTGGCGCCAGGCCCGGCGACCGACAGAAGCCTGCTGGAGATGCGCGCGGTTACCTCAAGGCTGAACTGCGCCAAACCGACATTGCGATGATTTCGCTGGACGATCCGGCTTATGCGGGTCTGGTCGGCGGAACCGAAGCGATCCAGTCAAGCTTTGAGGCCAGAATGCAGCGCAAGGCCGAAAAGGAGCGCGAGGCGGAGGCGGCCGGGCAGCCAGCGATGGCGAACGCCGCACCGATGCCCCCCGCCGAAGCGCCGGACAAAGCGGCAGGCCCACCGGCCGCCGCGACATTCTTCAAGACAGAGGCGCAGGCGCGTTTCGACAAGGCGTATAGCGTGGAATGCGGCTTTGCCGAACGCCTCGTCTACTTCTGGTCGAACCATTTCTGCGTTTCGGTGGCGAAGAACCTCGTCGTGCGCGCCAGCGCCGGTGCCTTCGAGCGTGAGGCGATCCGGCCCTTCGTGCTTGGCCGTTTCGCCGACATGCTGCTTGCGGTGGAACGTCATCCGGCGATGCTGTTCTTTCTCGACAATCAGCAATCGGTCGGCCCGGATTCACGTGCCGGAAAGAGGCGTCAGCGCGGCCTCAACGAGAACCTCGCTCGCGAAATTTTGGAGCTGCATACACTCGGTGTTGGTAGCGGCTACAGTCAGGCCGATGTCACCAGCTTCGCCCGCATCCTGACCGGGTGGACGATGGCCGGCCGTGAAGGACGGCTGGGTGAGCCCGGCAGCTTTGTCTTCAACGCCAATGCCCATGAGCCAGGCGATGCGGTGCTGCTCGGCAAGACCTATCCAGCCGGCGGCATGGGGCAGGCCGAGGCCGCGCTCAACGATATTGCCCGGCATCCGGCGACGGCGATGCATATCGCCACCAAGCTGGCTCGTCATTTCATCGCCGACACGCCACCGCCAGCAGCGGTGGCTCGCCTCGCCAAGGTCTTCACCAAGACGGATGGCGATCTGCGCGCGCTGGCCTTCGCTCTCATCGACATGCCCGAGGCATGGTCGACGCCCCTCACCAAGATGCGTTCACCGGTCGACTATGTCATGGCGATCAGTAGGGCGGCCGGCCCGAGAGCGGGTCCGGGACAGTCGCTCGGCTGGCTTCGCGCTCTCGGTGAACCGCTCTGGCAACCGCCAGGGCCGAACGGCTTTCCCGACCAGACGGATAGCTGGCTGTCGGCGGAAGGTATGAAGACCCGTCTCGATATCGCCTGGCAAGCCGCTCAGCAGGTAAAGACCATCGGCAACCCCAGCGATCTGCTCGACGCGCTGATCGGCCCTTCGGCTTCACCCGACACGAGGCAATCGATCGCCCGGGCAGAATCCGAACAGCAAGGCCTGGCGCTGCTGCTGATGGCGCCCGAATTCCAGCGCAGATAGCGGAGATGATGTCATGAGCCTGCTTTGCGAAGTCCCGACGCCCTCCCGCCGCGCCGTGCTGATGACCGGTGGCGCGCTGTTTGCCTGGGCCCATATGCCTCGCTTTGCCCGCGCCGCCGACAACCGCGACCCACGCCTGATCGTCATCGTGCTGCGCGGCGCACTGGACGGCCTTTCCGCGGTCGGACCGGTCGGCGACCCCGACTATGCCGGGCTGCATGGTGATATCGCGTTGTCGCTGACCGGGCCGCATGCGGCGCTGCCACTGGACGGCTTCTTCGCTCTCAACCCGGCGATGCCAGTGTTCGCCCGGCTGTTCAGGGATAACCAGGCGGCGGTCGTGCACGCGGCGGCGACCGGCTATCGCGACCGCTCGCATTTCGACGGCCAGGATGTGCTGGAAAGCGGTTTTTCCGGACCGGGCCACGTTGCCACGGGCTGGCTCAACCGGGCCTTGGAAAGCCTGCCGGCAGGCGACCGGGTCGCGACGCTTGGCGGCCTCGCCGTCGGCCCGTCGACGCCACTAGTCATACGCGGTGCGGCGCCCGTGCTTGGCTGGGCGCCACAGTCACTGCCGGCGCCCAGCGACAGCCTCGCGGCGCGCGTTCTCGATCTCTACCATCATCGCGATCCGGTCCTGGCGGTGGCCTTGCAAAAGGGGCTTGATGCCGACCACATGGCGCTGGACGACAAGATGGGCGCCAACGCGATGAAGCCTAAGGGTGGCCTCGACAGCGCCGCCGGCATGCGGCAGGCAGCCCAGGGCGCCGCCAAGCTGATCGCGGCTGACGATGGGCCACGCGTCGCGGCGCTCGCTTTCGATGGCTGGGATACGCATGTCAACGAAGGCGGCGCGACCGGCCGGCTCGCCACTTTGCTCGGCGGCCTCGACGGCGCTTTCGAGGAATTCGAGAAGGGTTTGGCCGAGCGCTGGAAGGACACGGCGATCGTCGTCATCACCGAGTTCGGACGCACCGCCCAGGTCAACGGCACCGTCGGCACCGATCATGGCACCGGCACGGTGGTGCTGCTGGCGGGCGGCGCGATCAAGGGTGGCCGCGTCATTGCTGATTGGCCCGGACTGAAGCCCGCCCAGCTCTACGAAGGGCGAGACCTGGCACCGACCAGTGACGTCCGGGCGGTGCTGAAGGGCCTGCTTGCCGACCAGTTCGGGCTTTCCTCGGCAGTGCTCGGCGACAAGGTGTTTCCGGACTCCGCTTCGGTGAAGCCGATGAAGAACCTTGTCGCCTGAAGCATTCGCGTCAGCCGCGACTTTCAGCGCGGCGGCCTTGTTCAGGCCGCCTCGACCTTGACGGCCGGCACGTCTTCGCCGCGCACCAGCCTGGTTACACCTGCAAAGTCGACCTTGCCGGAGCCAAGCACCGGCACATGCGCCACGACGCGCACTTCGGCCGGCACCATCAGGTCCATCGCACCATTTGCCTTGGCGTAGGCCAGAAACTCTGCGCGCGTCGCCTTCTCGGCCTCGGTGATAAGCACCAGCCTCTCGCCCTTGCGCGGGTCCGGCACGGTCGCGACGGCCGAGAGCGAGCCCTTCCAGAGCTCACCGGCCAAGGCTTCGACCGCAGCCAGCGAAATCATGTCGCCGCCGATCTTGGCGAAGCGCTTGGCGCGGCCACGGATGGTGATGAACCCTCCCTCGTCGATCGAGACCACGTCACCTGTGTCATGCCAGCCGTCCGGCAGCGGCTCGAGCACGCCCGGCTTCTCGGCGCGCAGATAGCCGGCCATGACGTTTGGTCCACGCACATAGAGCCGCCCGCCATCATCGACACCTGGCACAGGATCGAGACGATATTCCATGCCGGGCATGATTTTGCCGACCGTGCCGGAGCGATTGTACATCGGCGTGTTGATTGAGATCACCGGCGCGGTCTCGGTGACGCCATAGCCTTCGAGGATACGCACGCCGAACTTTTCCATGTAGGTCATGCGCGTCGACGCCTTGACCGGCTCCGCGCCGGCAAAGCAATAGCGTATCGAGCGGAAATCGTAGGGATGCGCGGTGCGGGCATAGCCGCTGAGGAACGTATCGGTGCCGAAGATGATCGTCGCGTTCGATGCGTAAATCAGTTCCGGAACGATGCGGTAGTGCAGCGGCGACGGGTAGAAATAGACCGGCACACCCGAGATCAGCGGCAGCACGGTGCCTGCCGTCAGGCCGAAGGAATGGAAGATCGGCAGGACGTTGAACACTTTGTCGCCCGAATGGAAGTCGATGCGCGAGGCCGCTTGCGCGGCGTTGGCCAGGATGTTGCGGTGGGTCAGCACGACGCCCTTCGGCGTGCCCTCGGAACCAGACGTGAAAAGGATCACGGCCGGGTCGGTGGCCTTGCGGGCAACCCGTGGCGTGCTCTTGCGCAACAGGCCAAGCAGCTTGTCCTTGAGGCCGATGGTGGCGCGCAGATCATCGAGCCAGACGATCTCAACCGAACGGCCTATCTCCTCGACCACGGGGCCGAGCTTGGCCTGTTCGACAAAGGCTCGCGAGGTCAGCACCGTGCGCACCTGGGCGGCTTTGCAGGCGGACAGGATGTTGGCGGCACCAGCGGTGAAGTTGATCATCGCCGGCACCTTGCCGGCGGACATGACGCCAAGCAGCGTGGCGCAAGAGCCGTTGGCGTTGGGCAGCATGATGCCGAGCGTATCCTGTCCGGCATAGAGATTCTCGAATTTCTCGCCAAGCACGGCGGCCGCCGTCAGGAGCTTGCCGTAGCTCAGCGAGCCAGTGACCGGATCCTGCACGGCAAGTTGCTTCATGCCGCGTTCGTTGGCCGTCAGGATGATCTTTTCCAACACCGTCCTGTCGATGTCCTGGGTGCGGAAGACCAGGTCCGACATGACCTGATAGAGGGCCGCTCCCGCCGCGGCGCGGCGCTGACGGCCTCTCAGTTCCGGCGGAACTTCGAGCTTGACCGGCGGCAATATGGTGACCTTAACCTTCGGGAACAGGCGGCGGCGCACGTGCTGCGACGTCAACCGCGAGAACGGGCTTTTCTCCAGCCCCTCGATGCGGATCGGCACCACCATCGAGCCGGTCTTGTCGGCCACCATGGCGGCGCCATCGTAGACCTTCATCAGCCCGCCAGTGACGGTGATGCGACCCTCGGGGAAGATGACCAGCGGATCGCCGTTCTGCACGATCTTGATCAGTGTGCGGGTCGACATCGGCTTGGCCGGATTGAGCGGCAGCGCACGGGTCAGTTTGAGGAAGGGCTTCATCCACCAGGCCTGCGCGATGGTGTAGTCGATGGCGAAAACCGGCTCTTCATCGGTCAGCGTCAGCGCCAGCGGGCCGTCCAGGAAGCTGACATGGTTGAGCGCCAGGATCGGCGCCTTGCCGGCCGCCTTGAGGTTTTCAATCCCTTCCACTTCCAGGCGATGGAAGGCGCGGAAGAGAATGGAGACGAAATCGCGGAAGGCGTTGGTCGGCAGATATTTCAGCATCAGCCAGGCAGCCAGTGCGTTGGCCGCGACAAGACCGAACAGTATGCCGCCGGTGGAGACGCCGGCCGCCTGGATCGCGGCAACGAGGATGCCGCCCACTGTCATGAAACCAGCGTTGACGATGCTCACGGCGGCGACGACGCGGGCGCGGCGCGCCTCGGGCGACCATGCCTGTATGGCGGCGAAAGTCGGCACCACGAGAAAGGCGGCCGATATAGCCATGCCGGCCAGGTCAATCGCAACGCGGATCGTGTTCGGTCCGGCGAAGAACATGGCAAGGCTCTCGGCCCTGGGCGAAGGCTGCATGCTCCAGACTGTCCATGCCAGGTGCAGACCGAACAGCGCGAGAAACGCCGTGCCGACCGGCGCGGGCAACAGCACCATGCGGCCCTGCGACATCCACGCGGCGATCGCCGAGCCAATGGCGATCGAGACGGCGAACACCGCGAGGTAGGCGGTGACGGCGATCTCTCCGCCGCCGAGCGAGTTCTTGACCAGCGTCGGCAGGATCGAAAGGATGACGGCCCCGATCAGCCAGAACCATGAGGTCATCAGGCCGGCGCGCCAGATGCGCTTGTCTGTCCGCAATTCGCTGACCTGACGCCAGGTCGAGCGAAAGACGTTCTTGTCGATGACGAGGTTGGGAGCAGCCGAACCCGTGGAGGGGATATAGCGGCTGACGAACCAGCAGCTGATTGCCAGGATCATCATGATCGGCCCGAAGACCCAAACACCGATGCCATCGGCGGAGACGACGCCGCCGGCGATGGTGCCGCCGAGGATGGCGGCGAAGGTCGCCGACTCGATCCAGGCGTTGGCGCGCGGCAATTCCTTGCGCTCGAGATGATCCGGCAGGATGCCGTATTTGATCGGCCCGAACAGCGCCGAGATGACGCCGAACATGAGCAGCGCCGTCATCAGCACCGGTATCGAGGACAGTGCGATGCCGACAACCGCGACAGCCGCGGCGGCGATCTCCGCGAATTTCAGCCGGCGGGCGATGATGGCCTTGTCGAACCGGTCGGCGATCTCGCCGCCCAGCGCGGACAGGATCAGGAAAGGAGCCATGAACACGGCTCCGGCCAGCGTGACCAGCGAGGCCGCCTGATCGGCCGCCAGCGTGAAGAGAATGAGAAACACCAGGGTGTTCTTCAGAAAATTGTCGTTGAAGGCGGACAGGAACTGCGTCCAGAACAGGGGCGCGAAGCGCCGCGAAAGCATGAGATGCGTGTCCATGGCGATTTCCATCTGGCGAGACCTCCGACACTGCTTGTCGGGCGGTCACTCGGGTTGCATGCGCTGCGTCAATCTCGGTGATATCGGTAAGCTGGTTAAACTTCGTTACGGCACTTTGATGTCCTGCAAAGTCGGGACAGATGGGCGAACCAGCCCATGAGGCGGTTCAGGTCGTGCACTTGCCAAGCAGTTCAACATTCTGGCCTCCCACAGATGAACATTGTTCATTAGCGCACCATACCACGTTTTGAACATCGTTCAAGCGGAAAATGAACGCCGTTCATTAATTCGAAATTGGGAGAAGAATTGGATGCGGAGAACAAGCGCCAGCAAGAGTGCCATCCCACCTGCGATATAGCACTGCCCGATACTGACTTTTTCAGCGTAGCCCGCTCGGGGCGTCCGGCTTGCCGAAGTCTGCCACCATGGCCGGCCTCGACCGCCTGTGCGATCGTTGCAGCGGCAGGTTCCACGCTGCCAGGATTAGGCTGGCCGATCTCAGTTCGTTGGAGTTGGCCCCAGCGACGCCACGGTCTTCAGCGCACCGTCGAGCATGTCGCCCTTCTCGTCCTTCAGCGCCATCTCACGCAGACGTCGGATCCAGTCGGCGGCGTCGGCCCGGCCCTTGACGAGATCGAGCGCCGACAGCACGCGGTCGAATTTGGACTGCGAGCGTACGTGCGTGTCGCTGTAGCCCTTGATCAGCCGGCGGCAGTTCAGGATTTCTACCGCGAGCGCGTAGTCGGACGGCACATAGCCGAGCGCCAGCGCATACCAGCGCTCCATATGCGCGGCCTCGACCTTGTGGCGCAGCAGGCCACGGCGCCAGCGGCGCAGGCCGCCGATGAACCATAGCGCGGCAAAGCCGGCAAAACTGTCGGTGCGGATGCGGCGACCATGGTTGATGCGGCGATCGAGAAAGGCGGCAAGCTTGGGCCGGTTTTCGATATAGAGGCCAAGCTTTGCCGGCAAAGTGCCGCAGAATTCCTCGATGCGCGGATGGAAATACTCGGTCACCTGCAGGATCGAACCGTCCTTGACGCCGACCTCTTTCCGAACCCTGATGTCGCGGGTAGAGCGCGTCTTCAGGTCGGCGACGCGGATCATGTCGTCGTAGCACGTGGCATTGGCGAGATGCTTGGCGGCAGCGATCGACAGCGCGAAAGCAAGTTCGGCGCTATCCAGCGCGACCGCCTTGTCCAGCCGATCGAGATATTCGCCGCCGTAGGCGACATCCTGATAATCGACGACCTTTCTCAGCCCCCTGAGCGCCATGTCGCGTACCGGCTCCGGCAGTGCTCCGACCCGAGCCGCCAAAGCCTGCCACCCCTGCAGCAGGCTTTGCGGCCCGCTGATCTTTCCGGCGGGATCGAGACTGGCCTCCACGGCTTTCCGTTCTGTCGCTTGAGGGGCTGCCGCCGTGCCGCGCACGCGGTCATGCGAGGCGCCGAAGGCAGCGAGGCTGGCCTTCACACCCCGGCCGCCAGCGCCGATCGCCTGTTCGTAGCTTTCGCGGGTGAACGGCAAGGCGTCCGAGCCGGCAAGCGCGCCAAGCAAACTGGCCGAGATCATCGAGCCATTGTCGGCGGCGATCTTTTCCATATCGAAAGCGATGAAGCGCCTGGCCGCTGCCTCGGCTGTGGCATGCACCTTGGACGACGAGGCCCGGCCATCGCCCGGTTCGATTTTTTCCGAGACGGCGGCGATGCGGTGCGACGAGGTGATCAACGTGGTGCGGTTGGGCGTGACGAAGCCACGGATGATGGCGCGGCCGGCTTCCATCAGCTCCGCCGCGATCAGGATATCGACGTCGCCTTGCGAGGGAGACAGTGCGAAGATCGGCATGCGGCCGGTGTCTCGAGCCATCTCGATATAATAGATCGTGGCGCCAGTCCGCTGGGCGACGCCAGCGACCGAGGTCGACTGCGCGACATAGCCGTTGCGCTCGGCGACGTCGGTGATCCAGTCGGCAAGCACGCCGCCGCCTTGGCCGCCAACCGCGAGCACGGCGAGTTTGATGACCGGCTCGTCAGCGGCGCCAGTACGGGGGTGTGATGAGGGGACGGTGTCAAGCATCGGCGAAGGTCAAACGCCGGCTTTCGCGGCGCCTCTGCAAGAAGCTGATGGTGGCGCGGCGGGCCGTCTGTAGAAAACGGTCCCAACGGCTGGGGTTGTGGACCACGTCGGCGCGGTAGAAGGACGGGCACAGCACCGCCGCGTCCGCCACCTCGCCGCAATTGCCGCAGCCGACACAGTTCTGGTCGATACTTGCCACCGGATCGTCGCGCAGCGGGTCGTCCAGCGACTTGACCGACAGGGACGGGCAGCCGGACAGCCGCATGCAGGCATGGTCGCCGGTGCAGATGTCCTCATCGACGCCGAACTTCGGCTTCACGACGCGTTCGCCGCCCTTGATCGCCTTGTCGACCAGCGGCTTTTCGCGGCGTTGCCGGTTGAGCATGCATTCCGACGAAGCGACGATGACCTTCGGCCCCTTCTCCTCCGTCGTCAGCGCCTCGCGCAGCGTGTCCTGCATCTTGCCGACATCGTAGGTGTTGTCGACATGGCGCAGCCATTTGACGCCCATGCCTTTGACCGCCTCGGTGATCGGATGCTTTGTCGACTTGGTCTTGTTGCCGGCGCGCGATGACAGGATGTCCTGGCCACCGGTCGCTGCCGAGTAAAAATTGTCGACGATGACGATGACGCCGTCGTTCTTGTTGAACACGGCGTTGCCGATCGAAGAGGTCAGGCCGTTGTGCCAGAAGCCGCCGTCGCCGACGAAGGAGATCGAGCGGCGCTTGGCGTCGGGCGAATTGAACGCCGAGGCCGAAGCCGGCCCGAGCCCATAGCCCATCGTGGTGGCGCCAAGTTCGAAGGGCGGCATGATCGAGAACAGATGGCAGCCGATGTCGGAGGCGATGTGGTGTTTGCCAAGCTCCTGCTCGACCAGCTTGGTCGCGGCAAAGATCGGCCGTTCCGGGCAGCCGATGCAGAAGCCGGGCGGGCGGCCTGGCACGACGTTGATCAGATCGGCTGTGTCGACGCCGTCGCCGACCTTGTTGGGCGCGCGCACCTCGCCCGGCAGCAGATGCGGCGCCTCGGCACGCAGGAACGAGCCGATGCCGTCGAGCATGACCTGGCCGGTATATTCACCGGCCATCGGCAGGTGCTCCTTGCCGACGATCCTGGTGCCGCGCCCGGACTTGTGCAGCATCGATGAGAAGGCCTGCTCGATATAGTTGGGCTGGCCCTCCTCGACGACGAGCACGGACTGCTTGCCCTCGCAGAAGGACAGGAACTCGTCATCGATCAGGGGATAGACAGCATTCAGCACATAGAGCGGCACGTCGGTGTCGCCATAGGTGTCGGCGAGGCCAAGCCGCTGCAGGGCGCGGATGACCGAATTGTACATGCCGCCCTGCATGACGATGCCGACCGAGCCATGATCTGGTCCGAAGATCTCGTTGATCTTGCGGCTGCGTATGAAATCGACCGCCGCCGGCCAGCGCTTCTGCACCTTCTCCTTCTCGTGCAGGAAGGAGGCAGGCGGCAGCACGATGCGGCCGGTGTCGCGGCGCGGCGCATCCAGTGCATCGGCGACCGTCATTGGCGGCCGCTTGTTGTCCTTGGCAATGAAATGGCCGTGGACATGGCAGCAGCGGATGCGGACCTGCAGCATGACAGGCGTGTTGGAAATCTCGGACAGTTCGAAGCCGTCCTCCACCGCCTTGACGATCGACGGCAGATTGGGGCGTGGGTCGAGCAGCCAGACCTGGCTCTTCATGGCGAAGGCGTGGCTGCGCTCCTGCATGATCGAGGAGCCTTCGCCGTAATCCTCGCCGACGATGATCAACGCGCCGCCGGTGACGCCACCGGACGCAAGATTGGCCAAGGCGTCGGAGGCGACGTTGGTGCCGACCGTCGACTTGAAAGTGGCCGCGCCACGGATCGGATAATGCACTGAGGCCGCCAGCATGGCTGTGGCGGTGGCTTCCGAGGCGCTGGCTTCGAAATGCACGCCGAGCTCGCCCAGGATGTCCTGTGCGTCGGCCAGCACATCCATCAGATGGCTGATCGGCGCGCCCTGATAGCCGCCGACATAGCCGACGCCGCATTGCAGCAGCGCCTTGGTGATGGCGAGGATGCCTTCGCCGGCGAATTCCTCGCCGGCACCAAGCCGCAGCTTCTCGACTTCCTTGGCAAAAGACCGTTCGGCCATGTTGGCCTCCTTCCGTTGCCGCCGGCATCCGGCGGCGCGTACGTCTAGATGTCGTGCTTGCGGATGTTCTTCAGCATCTTCAGCAGCGTCGCGATAAGTGCTGCGTATTCGGCGTCGTCGACATCGTCGAACATGGCTTCGAATGCGTCATGCATGGCCGGCCAGGCGCGGGCAAACTCGGCGCGGCCATCGTCGGTCAGGAACACGTGGCGGATACGGCTGTCGGTGACCCCTTGTTCGCGGCGCACGAACCCCTGCCCTTCCAGCGTGTCGAGCGTCCGGCTCAAGGTCGACTGCTCGATCACCGTGAAGACGGAGAGGTCGTTGACGGTGACGCCATCCGTGACCGACAGCACGGCCAGCGTGCGGACCTGCGGGATGGTCAGACCCTGCTTGCGGAAATCGTCGCGCAAGGTGGCGTTGTAGCGGCCCATGATACGGTTCATCAGATAGGGCGCGAATTGCACCAGCCCGATCTGACCGAGCGTCGAGATGCGCTGGCGCTTTTCCGCGACCTTCTGCTCCATCACAGCCTCCCCGCCAGGAGAAAGCCGGAGCCGCCGCCCAGGCCGGCGCCGGGGTGTGTCGAAGCACCGATGTGGTAGAGGCCCTTGATGCCGGTCTGGTGGTTGCGGCTGGTCTTGAACGGCCGCCACAGGAAGGATTGGTCGATGGTCGACGAGCCGCCATAGGGATCGCCGCCAACAAGATTGATATTCATTGCTTCGAGATCGGCCGGCGAATACGCGCGGCGTGCGATGATACTGCCCTTGAACCTGTCTATGTGATTGGCAAGGATGGCTTCGGCGCGATCGGCGTAGGCCTCGCGCAACGCGTCGGTCCATTGCCCGTCCGACGGCGTCTCCAGCTTGCCGGCGGCATCGCCCTTGATGTGCCGTGGCGCCTCGGGCAGTTGCAGCCACAGGATCGCCTTGCCGTCCGGAC
The DNA here is from genome assembly GCF_015500075.1 of Mesorhizobium sp. INR15. Taxonomy (NCBI): domain Bacteria; kingdom Pseudomonadati; phylum Pseudomonadota; class Alphaproteobacteria; order Hyphomicrobiales; family Phyllobacteriaceae; genus Mesorhizobium; species Mesorhizobium sp. INR15. The sequence goes on from NZ_CP045496.1 coordinate 104,137, forward strand.
AGCGCGACGGATCGAGTGCATGCGGCTGGCCAACGCAGATGGTCGGCACTTCGGGCAGCATGCCACGCGCCGCCTCGTTGCAAGCCTTGGAGACGCCATCCAGCCCAGGTGTCAGGTGCAGCAGCGCGACCTTGTCGAGCCCTCCGCTCTTCCAGGCCGGCGGCTTGTCCAATGCATAATGGATCTGGAAATTGCCCTTGCCGTAGCGATAATTCCGCGTCGCCTCGACATCGTCCTTGGGAGCGTCGCTGCCAAGCAGGCGGCCGTAGAGCTGCGTCGGCGTGACCGAGCAGATGACGCTCTTCCTGGCCGTGATCGTTTCGCCCGAGGCCAGCCGCACTCCCGTGGCACGGCCGCCGCTCTGGACGATGGAAGCCACATCGGTACTGGTACGAATGTCGCCGCCGCGCTCCCGGATTAGTGCCTCGAAAGCGGCAAGCAGGTTCTTTGCCCCACCCTTGACGATCGGTGCACCGGCGGCCTCCAGCGCAAAGGCGATGACCTTGGCGATCTGGCCGGAGAAGGCATCTTCCGGCCCAAGGCCGGCATGCAGCACCCAGGGTGCCCAAAGCGCCTGGATGGTCTCGGATTGATAGTTGCTTTCAAGCCAGCCGCGTGCCGGCGCCAGCGCCTCGCCGAGAAAGGCGGCAAGGCCGCGCGGACCGCGCCGCCAGGCATCGGCAGCCAGAAGCTTCGCTGTCGGATAGGACCACAGGCTGCCGCCGAGCAAGCCGAACAGCAGGCCGGCATTGCGCTCGATGCCGCCGACATCCTCCGCGTGCCGGTCGCCGTCGCCGGTCGAAATCGCATTCAGTGCCGCGACATTGGCGGCACGGTCGGTGCTGAGCACCGCGTGGCTGCCATCCGGTCGGAGCACGCCGGTCGGCGTGTCGGTGTGACAGAATTCAAGCCCGTGCCGGGCAAGATCGCCGCCAAGTGCGGCAAAGGCCGGCGACGTGATGAACAACACGAAGGTCGTCGCCATCACGTCATGGATGAAGCCGGGCGCGGTGATCTCCTCGGTGCGCATGCAACCGCCGATGCGGTCGTTGCGCTCGAGGACAAGCACGCGCGCCCCTTTGCCGCCAAGCATCGCCGCGCAGACCAGCGCGTTGATGCCGCTGCCGACGATGATGTGGTCCGGCTGGCTCACCTCGGAGTGCCTTCGGTCAGGCTTTCGGCACCAATGCCAGCGCGCGGATCGGGCTGCCGGTGCCGTGCTCAATCTTGAGCGGCGCGGCGATCAGGATTGCACCTTTCGGCGGCAGCTGGTCGAGGTTGCACAGGCTGGCCAGGCCGTAGCGGTTGGCCTTGTGCATCAGCGTGTGCGCCGGGAATGGCGGCTCCATGCCGCCTGCCTTGCCAGCATCCGTGCCGATCGTCTCGCTGCCCCAGCCCTTGATGTTCTTGCTGATCAGGAACTGGATGGCTTCCGCCGTCGGGCCTGGCGTGTGCGGGCCGGTCTCGTTGGCGTTGAGGAATTCTGCTTCCGATCCGTTGCGCTTGTACCAGTCGGTGCGCATCACTACCCATTCGCCGGCGTTGATGGCGCCGTGCTTGGCTTCCCACGCCTTGATGTGATCGACAGTGAGCAGGAAGTCGTGATCGGCGGCGGATTCCTTGGAACAGTCGATGACATTGACCGGGCCAACGAAGTTCTGCACCGGAATGGTGTCGGTGGCGCCGTCGGCGTAATCCTTGCCGGTGATCCAATGCTTGGGCGCGTCGAAATGGGTGCCCGAATGCTCGCCGAGCTTCAGCCAGTTCCACGCCCACCACGGGCCGTTCTTGTCATAGGCGGAGATCGTGTGGATCTCGACCTTCGGCGTGTCGACCGCGAGTTCCGGCGGCAGCTTGATCAGCGGCGTGTCGGGGCCAAGCGGCGCCGACAGGTCGACCACCTTGATGGCGCCCGAAAGAAGCTGGCCGGCGACTTCGCCGAGGAGTTTTTGCGTGTCCATGGTCTCTGTTCCCTCTTTCACGATAATGCGGATGGCTCGTCTCGGCCCTTAATATCCTACTAGGAGCCCGTCCAGTTAGCGTTCCGGTCGGGTTCATTTCATTAGATAGTCTGATTGCGACAGGCTCTCGGGTGACGATAGCCTGGTCAGGAGGCCCTGAGGAGGCTTCCCAGCTTCACGAGGTTGTGGGCGGTGCAGATAATCGCCCATTCGGCACGCACGTTTGCCAGTCCCCGCAACAGGAACTGGCGGAAGCCGCGTGCCTGCTTGATCTGCCCGAACACCGCCTCCACGATCTGCTTTCGCAGTCGGTAGGGGGTCTCGAAGCCGCCGTCGGCGATCTTTTTTCTCATTGCCTGTGTCAACGGTCCGCCGCCCTTGCCGTTGTCGGCGGTGGGGTGTTTGGCGCGTCCGGTGGCGATGTAGCCATCGATCCCGCGTTGGTCGAGGCTGGCGAGGTTGACTTCGCTCAGATAGCCGCTGTCAGCGGACGCTTGCTCCGGTTTGCGGCCGAGATTGGCTTGGATGCCATCGACCAGCGGCACCAACTGGCCATAGTCGCTCGTGCTCGGCGTCAACCCGTGTGCAACGATGATCTGCGCTTTGCCGTCGACGGCCGCCTGCGCGTTATAGCCCTGGATGAAACCATCCTTGGTTTTGAGAATGCGGCTTTCAGGATCGGTGAAGTTGCGCTGGGCCTTCGCGGCGGGCTCGTCGGATGGCGCAGCCGCGGGCTTGCCGGTCTTCTTGCGGCCCTCGGCCTCGCGGCTCTTCTGCTTCTCGGCCTCGATGCGGCGCTCCTCGTCGGCCGCGGCCTTCGCCTCGGCCTCCAGTTCAGCCTTGGCCTGGGCGATCCTGGCGATCCGCCTCTGTTTGTCGGCGACCCAGCCGGGCAGTTCGTCACCTCGTTTGTTGCCGTGCAGCTTGTCCTCTTCGGCATCCGCCGCCTCAGCGGCGGCCAGCCAGCGATCGACCTCCGCCTGCAACTCGGCTTGGCGCTTCTTCATGTGCTGATAGCTCATCGCCTTGTGTTTGGACGCGTTCGCCTTGATCTTGGTGCCGTCGAGCGCGACATGCCCGAGCCGCACCAGCCCGGCCTTCTCGGCCAGCTTCAACACCTGCACGAACAGCCCGGCCAGCTGTTTGAGGTGCCGCTTGCGGAACTCGGAAATGGTACGGAAATCCGGCGCATCCAGCGCCGCGATCATCATGAAGTCGGCGCGCTCAACGCACGCCTTGGCGATGCGCCGGGAGGAATAGAGGCCGCTCGCATAGCCGTTGAGCAGCAGCGCCACCATCAGCCGCGGATCGAACGGCGGCTGGCCAAGCGCACTCCTATAGCTGCTGGTAATCTCGCTCAAATCGAGGCTCTCCCGCACCAGATCCACGATGAACCGTGACAGGTGGTCCCTCGGCACAAAATCCTGCACGCTCGGCGGCAACAACTGCGGCTGATCAATCTTCCACGCGCGAAAATGCTTGCTCATGGTCGCAATTAGAATCAGACTCGTGCCCAATTGAACAGCGACTACTCGGACAGGCTCCTAGACGAAAACATATGCATCTGCAATTATCTTTAAGCATAAAGGAAAATGGGAACGGGGCGTGAGCGAGTTCGACGCCATATTGATCGGGGCGGGCCACAACACTCTGGCATGCGCCGCGCATCTGGCGCTCAAAGGTTGGAAAACCGGGGTTTTCGAGCGCAGTGCAACAATCGGTGGCGCTGTCCAGACCCGGGAATTCACCCTTCCCGGCTTCCGCCACGATTTTGGCGCGATGAATCTCAGCCTGTTCGCCGGCTCAGCCTTCCACCAGAAATATGCAAATGAATTGAAAGCGCAGGGCTTGGAGTTCGCTCCGGTGGCCGATTGTTTCGCCAGCGCCTTCCCCGATGGACGCTGGTTCGGCGTCAGCAATGATCTGGAAAAGACCGCCAGCCGCATCGCCGCCTTTTCCAAGGCCGATGCCGAGACCTGGCGGCGCCTGGTGGCCGCCTTCCGGCGGAGGCCGAGCATTTGTTCCGGCTGCTCGGATCGCCGATGAGCGCGCGCGCGCTTGCCGGCACCGCCTGGAACCTGTGGCGCAAGAAGGGCATTGCCGGCGCGCTCGATACGGGACGTATGCTCTTGTCCTCGCCACGCGCGTGGCTGGAGGAGAATTTCGAATCGTCGCATGTCAGGGCGACGCTCGCCACCTGGGGCATGCATCTGGACTTCGCGCCTGACATCGCCGGGGGCGCCGTGTTTCCCTATCTGGAATCGATGGCCAACCAGAGTTTTGGCATGGTGCTGGGCAAGGGCGGTGCGGACACCATCATCCGTGCGCTCTCCGGAATGGTCACGGCCGCCGGCGGCAAGATAGTCACCGGAGCCGAGGTGGCCGAGATCACGCTCGCCAACGGCAAGGCGACGGGCGTCCGGCTGGCGTCCGGCGAGACGCATACCGCAAGCAAGGCCGTGATCGCGGGCGTCGCGCCCAAGGCGCTATCGGAGAAGCTGCTGCCGAACGGCTCCAGCGACGCCGGCTTTGATGCCGCCATGAAGAAATTCCGCCACGCACCGGGCACGATGATGATCCACCTGGCGCTCGACGACCTGCCGAACTGGCGTGCCGGGGCCGAGCTTCGGCAATTTGCCTATGTGCACCTGTCGCCGTCACTCGACGCCATGTCGCGGACCTACCAGCAAGCGATGGCGGGCGCGTTGCCGGACGAACCGGTGCTGGTTGTCGGCCAGCCGACAGCCGTCGATCCGTCGCGTGCGCCGGAGGGCAAGCACGTCCTGTGGGTTCAGGTGCGCATGCTGCCGGCTGAAATCCTCAACGATGCGGCCGGCAAGATCGCGCCCGCGCACTGGGACGAGGTCAAGGAGCAATACGCCGACCGCGTGCTCGACATCATCGAAACCTATGCGCCCGGGCTTCGCGGGAAAATTCTCGACCGCGCCGTGTTCTCGCCCATCGACCTCGAACGCGAGAACCCGAACCTTGTCGGCGGCGACCAGGTCTGCGGCAGCCATCATCTGGCACAGAATTTCCTGTTTCGCCCGGCGCGCGGCTTTGCCGGCTGGAACACGCCGGTCGGCAATCTGCATCTCACGGGTGCCGCGACCTGGCCAGGCGCCGGGACCGGTGCCGCCTCGGGTTACATGCTCGCGCAACAACTTGGCGGGAGGTAGGAGCCGAACTCCCAGGCAAACCTTGGCGTGAAGGATGGGCAAGGCGCGGTTGCCCAAGGACCTGCAGCCACTGATCAGACGACGACACCGCGCATAGAAACAGAAACCAAAAAAGGGGAACAACCATGCCAATCAACAGACGCGAATTGCTCGGATACAGCGCCGCACTTGGTGCCACGGCTATCGGCTTGCCGAAAATCGCAAGCGCCGCGGCCGGCGAACTCACCATTGCCTACAACGTCAATCTACCGTCCTGGGATCCGACCACCGGACCGTCCGCGGTCAATCCGACAATCCAGGGCCTCTACCAGTCGGTTTTCGACCAGTTCATTCCACAGAAGCCTGACCTGTCTTTCGCGCCCGGCCTTTTGACCGAATGGGGCTGGAACGACGATCGCACCAAGGTGATGATGACGGTGCGCGAAGGCGTGAAATGGCATGACGGCTCGCCCTTCACCGCCGAAGACGTGGTCTGGTCGCTGCAGCGTGCAGGTGACGAAAAGACCGGCAATCCGATCCAGTTCGTCTGGAAGAACGTCAACAACTTCAAGATCGACGGCAACAAGATCACCGGCGATGTCGTGCAGTTCGACCCGGTGTATTTCAAATGGATGTCGTTCCTCACCGGCTACATCCTGCCCAAGGCCTATTACGAGAAGGTCGGCGCCGAGGGGTTCGAGAAGGCGCCGATCGGCACCGGCCCTTACATGGTCGAGAAGTTCGAGCGCAACGCCTTCCTTCGGCTGAAGGCCAATCCGACCTATTGGGGCGGCAAGCCGGCCTTCGAGAATGTGACGATCAAGTTCGTTACCGATGCCGCGAGCCGTGTCGCGGAAATCGAATCCGGCTCTTCGCAGGTGACGCTTGAGATTCCGTACGAGGAATACGACCGCCTGATCGCCAAGGATGGCCTTGCCGGCTCGTGCAAGAACGTGTCGGACATCGGCATGATCTTCTTCAACAACAAGGATGCGATGCTCGACAAGAATGTCCGCCAGGCGGCCGTCATGGCGGTGGACAAGGAGCTGCTGGTCAAGCGGTTGCTGCGGGGCTATGGCCAGCCGATCGATACGCTGGAAACGCCCGAATACGCCGCCTACGATCCGTCGATCAAGGTCGAGCACAATCCGGAGAAGGCCAAGGAATTGCTGGCCGCTTCCGGCTATTCGCCTGAAAAGCCGGCCAAGATCACCATCCAGACGACCAAGGGCTTCAAGCCCAAGGACTACGAGATGGTGCAGGCCATCGTCGGCATGTGGCGCAAGGTCGGCATCGAGGCGACGATCGAGGTCTACGAGATCGCCAAGCACTATGAGCTGCGCGCGGCGCACAAGTTGGATCCGGCGGCCTTCTACAACTGGGGCAATGCCATCGGCGATCCGACCACGTCGACGGGCTTTGCGATGTTCGGACCATCGCCGCACTCATCCTGGAAAACCGACGACCTCGACGCGAAGATCGGCCCTCTCTGGGGTGAGAAGGACGAGGCCAAGCGCATTGCCGGCTGGAAGGCTGTCGACAAGTACATCGCCGAGCAGGCCTATGTGCTGCCGCTGCTGCAGTTCGCCCAGCCGATCGTGCATGCCAAGGGCGTCAAGGTCGTGCAGCATATTTCCGGCGCGCTGCTGCCGGCGCTGATGACCCCGGCCTGACATAGGCATCCATGCCGCGCGCCGTCGACAACGACGGCGCGCATTTTCTACCAGGCATACGAGCCAGCGTGCTCGCGCAAAGATTTACATGCTCCTGCAAAGATTTCTGATCCGCCTTCTGACGATGCTGATCACGCTTTTCGGCGTGGCCGTCGTCGTCTTCGTCGTGATCCGCGTCGCGCCCGGCGATCCGATCGCCATGATGCTGCCGCCCGGCGCGACCGATGCCGACATCGCCCGGTTGCGGGCGCTTTACGGGCTCGACAAGACCATCGTGCAGCAGTTCTTCATCTGGCTGTCCGGTGTTGCCAGAGGCGATTTCGGCACCTCGATCTCGCTGCGCCAGGACGTGCTCGGGCTGGTGTTCGATCGCCTGCCGGCAACGCTGGAGCTTGCCATCCTGGCGCTGCTGATGGCCGTGGGGCTGGGCGGCGCGACCGCGATCCTCGGCGCGCGCGAGCGTGGCACGGCGGTCGAGGCCGGCATCGACATCGCCAGCGGAGCAGCGCTTTCCATTCCGGATTTCCTGTGGGGTCTCGTGCTCATCCTGCTGTTCGGCGTGCTGGTGCCGATCTTCGACATTTCGGGCCGCGTGTCACCGCAACTCGACCTGCCTTTCGTCACTCAGTTCTACCTGTTTGAAAGTTTGCTGCGGTTTCGCTTCGATCTCACATGGGATCTGCTGAAGCACATGCTGATGCCGGCGGTGGCGCTGGCGCTGCCACTCGCGGCGATCATTTCGCAGCTGTTGAAGCAGTCGCTGAAGGAGGTGCTCGATCTCGACTATGTCGTGCTGGCACGGGTCAAGGGTTTTTCCGAAACACAAGTCATCCTGCGCGAGGCGCTGAAGAACGCCGCCTTGCCGACGCTAACCCTGATCGGCGTGCAATTCACTTTCCTCATCGGCGGCACGGTCATCGTCGAGCGGCTGTTTTCCTATGAAGGCCTCGGCAACATGGCGATCGATGCCGTCATCAACCGCGACCTGCCGCTGATCCAGGGCATCGTGCTGGTCTTCGCGCTGCTCTTCGTGCTGATCAATCTCGTGGTCGACATGATGTACGCGCTGCTCAATCCGAGGCTGCGCCATGGATGAGAACCGCATGTCACGGCGGGGCTCAAGTCCGCGGCTTTGGCTTGCCGGCGGCTGGCTGTTGCTGGCGCTTCTGGCCGCGATCTTCGCGCCACTGATCGCACCGCAGGACCCGCTGGCGCAGGACCTCATGCTGGAGCGGTTGCCGCCGTTCTGGATGAGCGGTGCCGAGCCCGGCTACTGGCTGGGCACCGACAGCCTTGGCCGCGACCTTCTTTCGCGATTGATCTTTGGCGCCCGCATCGCCTTCATCGTTGCCTTCGCCGCCGCGATCGCCGCCTGCGTGGTCGGTTCGGCGCTTGGTCTGATCGCGGGCTATTTCGGCGGCTGGGCCGACCGCATCATCTCGCGCATCGTCGATGTCTGGATGGCGTTTCCGCCGGTGCTGTTCGCCATCCTGCTGGTCGCCGTTCTTGGAACGGGCCTGGGTTCCGTCATCCTCGCCATCGCGATCATCGACTGGACCCGCTTCTGCCGCGTCATTCGCGCCGAGACCATGGGCCAGGCGCGCATGGACTATGTCGAGAACGCCCGCATCGCCGGCTATGGCCGCGTCGGCATCATGCTGCGCGAAGTGCTGCCCAATGTGGTGCCGTCGATCGTGGCGCTGCTGTCGCTCGAAATGGGCATCGCTGTCATCGTCGAGGCGATCCTGTCCTTCGTCAACCTGTCGATCTCGACCGACGATCCGACCTGGGGCGGCATCATCGCCGAGGGCCGGCTTTCGATCCACCAGGCCTGGTGGGTGCTGGTGTTCCCGCTGATCACGCTGATCCTCACCGTGCTGTCGTTCAGCCAGTTCGGCGAAGCCTTGAAGACGCGTTTCGATCCGGTGCTGCGATGAGCGCTTGCCTTGACATCGACGGCTTGAGCGCCGTGCTGCCAAATGGCCAGCGCGTGCTGCGCTCGGTCTCGCTCGTCGTACAGCCGGGCGAGGTTCGCGCGCTGGTCGGGGAGAGCGGCGCCGGCAAGACGATGATCGGCAAGGCGGTGCTCGGCGTCCTGCCGTCAAGCGTGCGCATTGTCGAAGGCGATATCCGGCTCGAGGGCGAAGACCTCGGCAAGCTGCAACCCAAGGCGCGGCGCACGCTGATCGGCGCGCGCACGGCGCTGATCCCGCAGGACCCGCTGACCGCGCTCAACCCGTCGCGCCGCATCGGCCCGCAGATGACCGACCGGCTGGTGAGCATCCTCGGCTGGAGCGGCGAGAAGGCCGACACCCGCATCCGGCAATTGCTGGACGAGGTGCAGATCCGCGATCCCGACCGCGTGCTCAAAAGTTATCCGCATGAACTCTCTGGCGGCATGCGCCAACGCGTCTTGATCGCCGCCGCCTTCGCCGCGGAGCCACGGCTGATCGTCGCCGACGAGCCGACCACGGCCCTCGACGTGACCGTGCAGAAACAGATCTTGCGGCTGATCGTGCAATTGCAGCGCGAGCATGGCACCGCGATCCTGTTCGTCACTCACGATCTCGGCGTCGTCGCCAAGATCAGCCAGAAAGTGTCCGTGCTCTATGCCGGCAAGGTGGTGGAGGAAGCCGAAACGGCGGCTCTCTTCGCCGCCCCACAGCACCCCTATACGCGGGCGCTGATGGCGGCGACGCCACGCTACACCGATCCTCTCGCCTCGCTGAAGCCTGTCGATGAGGCCGTGCTGGCCGGGCTCGCTTCGGAGATCGCCGCTGCCGACCAGGCCTGGAGACCTCGGCATGGCTGAGCCGCTGTTTTCCGTGCGTGGGCTGAAAGTCGCGCTGCCCGACATGACGCGCAAGCCGCTGATTGGCCGCGCGCCGCTGACCGAGATCCTGAAGGGACTGGATTTCGATCTGCCCAAGGGATCGGTCACCGGCATCGTCGGTGAATCAGGGTCCGGCAAGTCGACGCTCGGCCGCGCCCTCGTGCGGCTGCTTGAACCCAGCGCCGGCAGCGTCAGCTTCGACGGCCAGGACATTACCCATCTGCCGGAGGCAGAGCTGCGGCCGTTGCGCCGTGACCTGCAGATGATCTTCCAGGACCCGATGTCGTCGCTCAACCCGCGCCACACGATCTTCAGCATCATCGCCGCGCCGCTGAAGCAGAATGGGCTCGGCGACAATCTGACCGACCGGGTGATGGAAGCGCTGCGCCGCGTCGGCCTGCCGGAAAGCTTCGCCCGCCGCTACCGCCACGAACTGTCGGGCGGCCAGCGCCAGCGCGTCGGCATTGCCCGGGCACTGGCGCTGTCGCCGAAATTCGTGCTGGCCGACGAGATCGTCTCGGGCCTCGATGTGTCGACCCAGGCACAGATTCTCACTCTGCTGGAGAAACTCGCGGCCGAGATGGGCCTGACTGTTGCCTTCATCAGCCACGACCTGTCGGTGATCCGAAGGCTGTGCCGGCAAGTGATCGTGATGCGGGAAGGGGTGATCGTCGAGGCGAGTGCCACCGACGCCCTGTTCGAGAACCCACGGCAGAGCTACACGCGCGACCTCATATCGGCCATTCCGCTGCCCGAAATCGATGCCGGCTGGCTGGATATCCCTTCGACCGGCAAGGCGCCGACATGAATGCATAAGCACGCCGAAAAGCGGGCCTCGGACGTGCGAGCGGCAAATGAGCAAGTCCCGCGAATGGAGGAGGAATAGCATGAGGACCATCATCCGAAACGCATTGATCGCCACCGCGATCCTGGGCAGCACTGGCTTGGCGAGCGCCAGCTCTATCCCCGGCATGCGCGGGCACGATCACACCGGGATCACCGTTCCCGACATGAAGCAGGCGGTCGACTTCTTCACCGAAGTGGTCGGCTGCAAGAAGGCGATGTCCTTCGGCCCGTTCGCCGACGACAAGGGCACGTTCATGCAGGATGTCCTGGGCGTCGATCCGAAGGCCGTGATTCAAGAGATCACCATGGTCCGCTGCGGCTATGGTTCGAACATCGAGCTGTTCAAATACACCGCACCCGACCAGAAGGACGTGACGCCGAAGAACAGCGACATCGGCGGCTTCCACATTGCCTTCTATGTCGATGATGTCGCGGCCGCCAAAGCCTATCTCGACGCCAAGGGCGTCAAGACGCGCATGGGGCCGATACCGGTTTCCGAAGGACCCGCTGGCGGCCAGACCATCCTCTATTTCCAGGCGCCATGGGGCCTGCAGCTGGAAGCAATAAGCTATCCCACCGGCATGGCCTACGAAAAAGGCGCAGAGACCGTGCTTTGGAGCCCGAAGAACCCCGAGAAGTGATAGAAAGGCGCGCTTGCCGGATGTCACGCAGGCGCGCCCACACCTAATCATTTTGGTATGAAACTTTAAGCTTGAAATAATTTATTTCAGGCGCGATACTGATGGCAGCAAAGCGAAGAGGAGATCGCACAGATGAAGGTTGCGGTTCTCGGCGGCGGACCAGCCGGCCTCTACTTCGCCATCTCGATGAAGCTTCGGGATGCCGCGCATGACGTGACGGTGTTCGAGCGCAACCGTGCCGACGACACGTTCGGCTGGGGGGTGGTGCTGTCGGCCGAAACGCTCGACAATCTGAGCCGGAACGACCCGGTCAGCGCCGTCTGGATCAAGAAGCATTTCGCCTACTGGGACGATATCGCCGTCATCCATGACGGCGTGCGCACGGTCTCGACCGGCCACGGATTCTGCGGCATCGGCCGCAAGCGCCTGCTGGTGTTGCTGCAGCGCCGTGCACGCGAACTCGGCGTCAAGCTGATGTTCGAGACCGATATCGCCGACCCGAAAACCTATATGGAAACGCATGATCTGGTTGTTGCCGCCGACGGCCTGAATTCCAGGGCGCGCAACACTTTCGTCGACGTGTTCAAACCCGACATTGACACCCGCAAATGCAAGTTCGTCTGGCTGGGCACGGAACAGAAATTCGACGACGCCTTCACCTTCATCTTCGAAAAAACCGAGCATGGCTGGGTGTGGGCGCACGCCTACCAGTTCGACAGCGAGACCGCGACCTTCATCGTCGAATGCAGCGAGCAGACCTGGGAGGCATTTGGCTTCGGCTCGATGTCGCAGCAGGAATCCATTGCCGTCTGCGAGCGCATCTTCGCCAAGCATCTTGGCGGCCATGCACTGATGACCAATGCCAATCACATAAGGGGTTCGGCCTGGATCAACTTCCCACGCGTGCTGTGTGAGCGCTGGTCCTACAAGAATTTGGCCCTGATGGGCGATGCGGCCGCGTCAGCGCATTTCTCGATCGGCTCCGGCACCAAACTGGCGCTGGAAAGCGCTGTGGCGCTGGCCGAATATGTCGAGTCCGAGCCTGATCTCGAAGCAGCGTTCCGCAAATACGAGGACGCCCGCCGCACCGAGGTGCTGAAACTGCAATCGGCGGCGCGCAATTCGCTCGAATGGTTCGAGGAGGTCGAGCGCTACCTTGGCCTCGATCCGGTGCAGTTCAATTATTCGCTGCTCACGCGCTCGCAGCGCATCAGCCACGAGAACCTGCGGCTGCGCGACGCTGAATGGCTGGGTGGCGCTGAAGAATGGTTCCAGCGCCAGGCCGGTGCTGGCGGCAACAGCTTGCGCCGTGCACCGATGTTCGCGCCGTTCAAGCTGCGCGACATGGAGTTGCGCAACCGCATCGTCGTCTCACCTATGGCGCAGTACAAGGCCGTCGACGGCTGTCCAACCGACTGGCATTTCACCCACTACGCCGAGCGGGCCAAGGGCGGCGCCGGGCTGGTCTATATCGAGATGACCTGCGTCAGCCCCGAGGGCCGCATCACGCCAGGCTGCCCTGGATTCTACGCACCTGAACACGAGGTGGCGTGGAAGCGGTTGGTCGACTTCGTCCACAGCGAGACCGAAGCCAGGATCTGCGCACAGATCGGCCATTCCGGCGCCAAGGGCTCGACCCGGCTCGGCTGGGAAGGCACAGACGTGCCGCTGACATCAGGCAACTGGCCGATCATGTCGGCTTCGGCGGTGGCGTGGTCGCCTGAAAATCAGGTGCCGAAGGCGATGGACCGCGCCGACATGGACAGGGTCCGCGACGAGTTCGTGGCTTCCACTGAAATGGCTGACCGTTGCGGCTTCGACATGCTCGAGATCCATGCCGCGCATGGCTACCTCCTGTCGTCCTTCATCACCCCGGTCACCAACCGGCGCACGGACGAATACGGCGGCTCGCTGGAAAACCGCATGCGCTATCCGCTCGAAATCTTCCACGCGGTGCGTGCCGCATGGCCGGCGGAAAAGCCGATCTCGATGCGCATCTCGGCCAATGACTGGGTCGGCATCGAAGGCGTCACACCCGCCGACGCGGTGGAGATCGCACGGCTCCTGCACGAGGCCGGCGTCGACATTTGCGACGTCTCGGCCGGCCAGACTTCAGCGTCGGCAAAGCCGGTCTATGGCCGCATGTTCCAGACGCCATTTTCCGACCGCATCCGCAACGAGGTCGGCATGGCGACAATGGCGGTCGGCAACATCTACGAGCCCGACCATGTCAATTCGATCCTGATGGCCGGCCGCGCCGATCTGGTGGCGCTGGCACGGCCGCATCTGGCCGACCCCTACTGGACACTGCATGCCGCCGTGACACTCGGCGACCGTGGCGTCAAATGGCCGGATCCCTATCTGCCGGGCCGCGACCAGATCTACCGCCTGGCCGAGCGAGACGCGGCAGCGGGGCTCAAGGTATGACGGTGGCAACAGCGATCGCCGGCAAACATGCGCTGGTCACCGGCGGTGGCTCGGGTGTGGGCAAGGCAATCGCGCTGACGCTGGCCGGCGCCGGCATCGACGTCACTATCTGTGGCCGGCGTGAAGCCGCACTCACCGAGGTTGCCACGCAGAACAGCCGGGTTTTCGGCATCGTTGCCGATGTGACCGACGAGGCCTCGATGGCGTCGCTCTACGCACAGGCGGAAGCGGCGCGCGGCCCCATCGACATCGTCGTCGCCAATGCCGGCATGGCCGGCAGCTCCCCGGCGCACAAGACAAGCCTCGACGATTGGCAGCGGACGCTCGACGTCAACCTGACCGGCGCCTTCCTGACCGTGAAGCCGGCACTGGCCGGCATGGCCGCGCGCAAGGCGGGCCGGATCGTCTTCATCGCTTCGACCGCTGGCCTCAAGGGCTATGCTTACGTCGCGCCTTACGTGGCGGCCAAGCACGGCGTCGTCGGGTTGATGCGCGCACTCGCCACTGAGACCGCCAAATCCGGCGTCACAGTCAACGCGCTGTGCCCGGGCTTCGTCGAGACAGAGATGCTGGAAGAGTCCATTCAACGCATCATCGAAAAAACCGGCCGCTCGGTCGAGCAGGCACGGTCGAGCCTCGCCTCGGTCAATCCGCAAGGCCGCTTCATCCAGCCGCAGGAAGTTGCCGCCGCCGTGCTGTGGCTGTGCGGCGATGCCGCGGCATCGATCACCGGGCAGAGCCTGTCCATTTCTGGAGGTGAGACATGGTAGCCGGCCCCCTGCCCGCACCGTCGGGACCCGGCAAGGACCGGCTGCGTCTATGGATCAGGCTGCTGCGAGCATCGCGCACGATCGAGGCCGAGCTGCGCGAACGCCTGAAGAAGGAATTCAACACCACGCTGCCGCGCTTCGATGTGATGGCGGCTCTCTATCGCGCGCCGGAAGGCATGCTGATGAGCGACCTGTCACGCTTCCTGCTGGTTTCCAACGGCAATGTCACCGGCATCGTCGACCGGCTCGTGTCCGAAGGGCTTGTCGCCCGCGCGCGGCGCAATGGCGATCGCCGCACCTCGATGGTGCGGCTGACCGAAGAGGGATCGAAAAGCTTCGGCATCATCGCGGCCGCACATGAAAGCTGGATCGGCGAGTTGCTGGGCAAGGTGAGCGAGGATGAGGCGCGCCGGCTGACGGGCATGCTGACCTCTTTCCGCAGCAATTGGGAGGGACGCGAATGACTGCAATGGCCGGCCTCAAGCCGAAGCATTTCCTCTGGCAGGTCGAGGGCAGGATCGCCAGGGTCCGGCTCGATCGGCCTGAACGCAAAAACCCGCTAACCTTTGAAAGCTATGCAGAGTTGCGCGACACGTTTCGCGACCTCGTCTATGCCGACGATGTAGACGCGGTGGTGTTCCTGTCCAATGGCGGGAATTTCTGCTCCGGCGGCGATGTCCACGACATCATCGGGCCGCTGGTCAAGATGGACATGAAAGAGCTTCTCGCCTTCACGCGCATGACCGGCGATTTCGTCAAGGCGATGCTGAATTGCGGCAAGCCGATCATTTCGGCGGTGGATGGCGTGGCGGTCGGCGCCGGCGCGATCATCGCCATGAGTTCCGACATCCGCATAGCGACGCCGGAGGCCAAGACGGCATTCCTGTTCACGCGCGTCGGCCTTGCCGGCTGCGACATGGGTGCCTGCGCGATCCTGCCGCGCATCATTGGCCAGGGCCGCGCCGCCGAGCTGCTTTACACAGGCCGGACGATGACGGCGGCGGAAGGCGAACGCTGGGGGTTTTACAACAGGCTGGTCGATGCCGCCGCGCTCGAAGCCGACGCGCTCGACATGGCGGCACGCATCGTCTCCGGCCCGACCTTCGCCCACGGCATCACCAAGACGCAGTTGAACCAGGAATGGTCGATGGGGCTCGACCAGGCGATCGAGGCGGAAGCCCAGGCGCAAGCGATCTGTATGCAGACGCGCGATTTCGAGCGCGCCTATCACGCCTTTGTCGACAAGCAGAAGCCGGTGTTCGAGGGCAATTGATGGCTGACAAGAGCTTCCTCAACTGGCCGTTCTTCGAAGACCGCCATCGCGTGCTGGCCGAGCGGCTGGAGGCATGGTGTGCGAAAAACCTGCCGGTCGATCACCACAATGTCGATGCAGCCTGCCGCGAGCTGGTGGCGAAGCTTGGCAAGGACGGCTGGCTGAAGCCGACGGCGGTCGACAGCGAAAATCCCGCGCCGCTCGACGTGCGCACGCTGTGCATCACACGCGAAACGCTCGCCCGTCATGACGGACTGGCCGATTTCGCCTTCGCCATGCAGGGGCTCGGCACCGGGGCGCTCAGCCTTTTCGGCACGCCCGGGCAACAGCGAAATTGGCTCGGCAAGACGCGCTCGGGAGAAGCAATTTCCGCTTTCGCGTTGTCGGAGCCACGCTCCGGCTCGGATGTCGCCAACATGGAGATGACCGCGACCCGCGACGGCGACAGCTATGTTCTTTCAGGCGAAAAGACCTGGATTTCCAATGGTGGCATCGCCGATCTCTATGTCGTCTTCGCCCGCACCGGCGAAGCGCCCGGCGCCAAGGGACTTTCAGCGTTCATCGTGCCAGGTGACGTCAAGGGCCTCACAATCGCCGAACGGCTGGAAGTGATCGCACCGCATCCGCTGGCGCGCCTGTCTTTCGACGGCGTCCGCTTGCCGGCCTCGGCGCTGATCGGCAAACCGGGCGACGGTTTCCGCATCGCCATGTCGGTGCTCGACGTCTTCCGTTCGACCGTCGGCGCCGCCGCACTCGGCTTTGCCCGCCGCGCACTCGACGAAAGCATCAGCAGAGTTGCCGAGCGCAAACTGTTCGGCGCACCGATGGCCGAGTTGCAGATGGTGCAGGGACATATCGCCGACATGGCGCTGGATGTCGATGCGGCCGCCTTGCTGGTCTATCGCGCCGCCTGGACCAAGGACATGGGGGCGCCCCGGGTTACCCGCGAGGCGGCGATGGCCAAGCTCTTTGCCACCGACAAGGCGCAAGAAGTGATCGACAAGGCTGTGCAACTGCATGGCGGCGACGGTGTGCGCAAAGGTCATATTGTCGAAAGCCTCTATCGCGAGATCCGCGCGCTGCGCATCTACGAAGGGGCGTCCGACGTGCAGAAGGTGGTGATCGCCCGGCAAGTGATGGGCGCGGGCTGAGACGGCACGGTGGGAAATTTGACGATCATTCGATTGCAAGAAGAACATTTGAAGAGACCGGGAGATTTGAATGCACACAATCCTGCAGCCGGAAGGCTGGGCCAAACCTGTCGGCTACGCGAACGGCGTCGCGGCACGCGGGCAACTTGTCTTCGTCGGGGGCCAGGTCGGCTGGAACGGCCAATGCCAGTTCGAAACCGACGACTTCGTCGGCCAGGTGCGGCAGACGCTTGAGAACATCGTGGCGGTGCTGGCGGAAGCCGGCGCCGGGCCACAGCACATCACCTCGATGACCTGGTATTTTGTCGACAAGGCCGAATACAGGTCGAATCTCAGAGGCATCGGCGAAGCCTATCGCGACGTGATCGGCCGGCACTTTCCGGCTATGGCCGCGATGCAGGTGGTGTCGCTGGTCGAGGACCGCGCCAAGGTCGAGATCCAGGCTACGGCTGTCATCCCGGAGTAAGTTATGTTGAGACTC
Organism: Mesorhizobium sp. INR15; assembly: GCF_015500075.1. Taxonomy (NCBI): domain Bacteria; kingdom Pseudomonadati; phylum Pseudomonadota; class Alphaproteobacteria; order Hyphomicrobiales; family Phyllobacteriaceae; genus Mesorhizobium; species Mesorhizobium sp. INR15. The sequence continues at coordinate 121,351 of NZ_CP045496.1, forward strand.
ACCTCATGCCGGCCTGATCTGAATCTCAACACATCCTCTGTTTTCGAAAGCCCTACTGCTTAAGGATGAGCAGGACGTGGTTGCCTGCGTGAATGTCGTTTGCGGATATGAACATGGACGGCATGAAAAGAGGGATCGGCATGAGCGAACTTCGCCAGAAATGCATCGGCAGGCAACGCCTTGTCGGCTCCTTTGCCGCCATACCACACGCCGTCGCCGTGGAAGTCCTGGCGCTAGCCGGTCTCGACTTCCTCTGCATCGACTGGGAGCATGCGCAGATATCCAGGGACATGATCGAGACCATGATCCGCGCCGCCGACGTGCATCGCGTGCCGGCCATGGTGCGGGTTCCCGGCCATGCGCCGGAGGCGATCGCCGCGGCGCTGGACAGTGGCGCGCAAGGCGTGCTTGTCCCGCGCGTCTCGACATCAGCCCAAGCCGCCATGGCGGTGAAGGCTTCGCGCTATCCGCCGAAAGGCGAGCGTGGCGTCGGACCCGGGCGCGCCGCCGGCTATGGCTACCGCATTCCGGAATATCTCGCCGCGGCCAATGAGAGGACCGTTGTCGCGGTTCAGGTCGAGACGGCGGAGGGCCTTGCCAATATCGAGGCGATCGCGGCGGTCGAGGGTGTCGATGTGATCTTTGTCGGCCCCGGAGATCTCTCGGTGTCGATCGACGCACTTGGCCCTCAAGGCGCCGACAAGCTCGCTGATGCGATCGGCAGGATCATCAGCGTGGCGATCGGACATAGCAAGGCCGCCGGCATCTTCTGCGCCAAGCCGGCCGATGTCGGCCAATGGGCCGCCATCGGTGCCAGTTTCTTCATCCTGGCCAGCGACACGATGTTTCTCGGCGCGGGTGCGGCGGCCGGCCATTCCGCCGCGCATGCCGAACTGGCGAGAGACAGGCATGGCTAGGCCCAAAAACGTATCGGTCCGGCAACATCCCGGTCAAACTTTTTAAGCTTAAAACTTTCGCCTTGAAAACCGCCGTACTTTAGATAAGCATTCTATGTCGATCGCGACTGCCGTGCCGCATGGCCTTTGCGGTGGTCGTGGCGTTCCGGGTGCGATCAAAGGGGTTGTTCAGTCCTTGTCGTTCATGTTGCCCCAGTCATCGTCTCCAGCCGGCGCGCTCTACGCTCTCGAAGGTGTGCGCGCTCAAATCCGCGATCTGCATACCGAAAACATCGCCAACCTCGCTGTTCGCGCACGTGAACTGGGTGACGTGATCGCGCTTTGGTACGGCGAGGGCGATATGGTAACGCCGGCCTTCATCCGCGACGCAGCCAAGGCGGCTCTCGACGAAGGCCTCACCTTCTATGTCCCCAACATGCGTGGCCATGGTCCGCTGAACGAGGCGCTGTCGGACTACCAGACGCGCCTGCATGGCCGGCCGATCCCGATATCGCGCACAACGGTTACGCCGGGCGGCATGCAGGCGCTGTACCTGGCGCTGGAACTGCTGGTCGATACCGGCACCAATGTCGTCTATGTCGCGCCGCAATGGCCCAACATCCACAACGCCATTCATCTGATTGGCGGTGAGCCGCGTCCATTTTCGCTCGATTTCAAGGACGACTGGAAGCTCGACCTCGACCGGCTGTTTGCCACCTGCGACGCGCGAACGCGGGCGATTTTCCTGTCGACGCCTTCCAATCCGACCGGCTGGACCGCATCGCGCGAAGAGATGCAGGCGCTGCTCGATTTCAGCCGCCGCACCGGTATCTGGATCATCTCCGACGAGGTCTATGGCAGGCTCTATTTCGACGGCAACGTGGCGCCGTCGATCCTGCAGATCGCCGAAGACGGCGACCGGGTGCTGTCGGTGAACAGCTTCTCCAAGGCCTGGGCAATGACTGGCTGGCGTATCGGCTGGCTGACACACCCATCAGGGGTGGCTGAGCAGCTCGGCGCCATGACCCAGTATGTCAACAGCGGCACCGCGGCCTCCACCCAGGCTGCCGCCGTCGCGGCCATCCGCCAGGGTGAGCCGCTGGTCGAGGAAATCAGGCAAAGGATCAAGACCGGCCTCGATCTGGCCTATGACAGGCTTGCGCAAATCCCCGGTGTCGTATTGCCGACGAAACCGCGCGGCGGCATGTATGCCTTCTTCAAGATCGAAGGCGAAAGCGATGCGCGGCGCGTCTGTGCCAGGATCCTGGAGACGGCGCATGTAGGATTGGCGCCCGGTCATCTGTTTGGAGATTCGTCGACAGCCTTCTTGCGAATGTGTGTCTGCCGCGAGCGCGACCAGATCGCGACCGCGCTCGATCGCATGAGTGCAGCCATGAATTGACGTTCCGCGACAGCGGAGCGGCAAAAAACCGTGCGGGACAAACCCGTTCGATCAACAACCAGAGGGAACAAGAAATGAGCTTCACGCGCCGTAAACTGCTTCTTCTCGCCGCCGTCATCGGCATCGCCGCCGGTCCCGCAACCGCCTATGCCGCCGATGTGCTGAATGTCGGGGCGTATCCAACCAATCCGCCGTTCGAGTTCAAGAATGAGAGCGGCACCTTCGAGGGTTTCGAAGTCGATATCGTCAACGAGGCGGCAAAGCGCATCGGCATGACCACCGACATCGCCGACCTCGGCTTCCAGGCATTGTTCGCCGCCACCACGTCGAAGCGTATCGACGTTGCCATCTCGTCCATTACCATCACGCCCGAGCGGCTGAAGTCGCAGTCGTTCACCCAGCCCTATTATGATTCCGATATGGGCATCGCGACCAAGACCGACAGCGCGATCAAGGCCGAGGCCGACCTCAAGGGCAAGATCGTGGGCGTGCTGTCCGGCTCGACCGGCGAGACCTGGGTCAAGGCGCATCAGGAAGCCGACGGCTTCAGCGATGTGAAGGGCTATGACACGCAGCAGAACCTGTTGCTCGACCTCAGCGCCGGCCGCGTTGATGCCGCCGTCAGCGACATTCCGGGCATGCAATACGCCTTCACCAAGATGAAGGACCTGGTCGTCAAGGAACGCATCAAGACCGGCGAACAGTACGGGCTGATGCTGACCAAGGACCATCCGCTGCTCGGCAAGCTGAACGACGCGCTGACCGCGATGAAGAAGGACGGCACGCTGGCTGGTATCCACAAGAAGTGGTTCGGCAGCGATGCTCCAGCCGATTCTTCGACCGTCAAGGAAATGCCGCTGCCAAAGGCCTGACCGGCAACCATTGAAAACGGGACGTGCCGGCTCAAAAGGCCGGCACGTCTGGTTTCATGCATCACCTTCGCCTGGGCCGGAATTCGGTGCGCAAGCCGAATTCGGTGCCCCGGCATCCATATTCTGACGCAGTTCCGGACGGAAAACCGCTTCACAGTTTCCTGGAATTGCTTTCGCGTCACGCGACGCCAACCGTTTCGGGAACACTCCCATGTCGCTGCTGGACACTTTCTTCAACGCCGATGTCATCATGTCCAGCCTGCCGGCCTTGCTGCGCGGCTTCCTGAATACATTGCTGCTTGGACTGCTCAGCATCGGCATTGGTATTCCTATCGGCCTGGGGATCAGCCTGTTGCGGCTCTATGCGCCGAAGCCGCTGCGGTGGCTCGCTATCGGCTACACCGATATCTTCCGCGCCCTGCCGGTGCTGGTGGTGCTGATCCTGATCTACTACGCGCTGCCGTTTCTCGGCATACGGCTGTCGTCCTGGGCGTCCGCGGTGACGGCGTTCGCCATCATCATGTCGGCCTATTCAGCGGAAGTGTTCCGTTCCGGCATCGAGAGCATTCCGCGCGGTCAGTTCGAGGCATCGCAGGCGCTCGGCCTGCCCTTCCTGCTCACCTTGCGCAAGGTGGTGCTGCCGCAGGCTGTCCGCGTGGTCATTCCGCCGATGACCAGCAACTGCGTCTCGATGTTCAAGGACACATCGCTTGCTTCCACAGTCGCGCTGCCGGAGCTCTTGAAGGAAGCGACCAACGCGCAGTCGCTCTACGCCAACCCGTCGCCGCTGATCGGCGCGGCGCTGGTCTATCTCATCTTCCTCTGGCCGATGGTCCGCCTCGTCAGCATGCTTGAACACCGCTTCAAAGACGAAAAGACCCGCTGACCACCGCACCATCCGCAAAGCACTTCCCAGGAGACGTCCCTTGAGCACATCCCATAGCGCCGCCGGCGGCTTCCCCGTCGAGACCATTCGCGCCATGTTTCCGGCCCTGCAGAAGGCGGGCGATTTCATTTTCATGGACAACGCGGCCGGCGCGCAGATCCCGCAAAGCGTGCTCGACGCGGTGACCAACCACCTGGTTTCGCACAATGTGCAGCGCGGTGGCCGCTATGGCCGCAGTGTCGCCGTCGACCAGTCGGTTGCCGACGCGCGGACAAGTGTGGCGCTACTGGTCAATGCCTACAGTCCGGCGGAAATCTGCTTCGGCATGAACGCCACCTCGTTCATCCGCCTGGTCAGCCTCGGCATCGGCCAGATGCTGGGGGAACGCGACGAGATCGTCATCACCGACATGGACCATGACGCCAACATCGCGACATGGCTGGCGCTGGAAGGCGCCGGCGCCAAGTTCAAATGGTGGCGCATGCGCGAGGACGGCAACCTGCATGTCGATGACCTCAAGCCGCTGGTTTCCGATCGCACCCGGCTCGTCGCCTGCACGGTGACGGCGCATTCGATCGGCTCGATCGTCGATGTCGCCGCCGTGGCCAGGATCGCGCACGCGGCCGGCGCGGAGGTGTTTCTCGACTGCGTGCATTACGGGCCGCATGGGCTCATCGACGTACAGGCCTGGGACTGCGACTATCTGGTCTGCTCGGGCTACAAGAATTTCTCGCCGCATATGGGCTTCCTGTGGGGCCGTTTCGAAACGCTGAAGCGGCTGCCGACCTTCCGCGAGGATTTCATTCCGGACGAGCCGCCCCACAAGGTCGAGGCCGGCACGTTTATCTATGAGAATGTCTCCGGCATGGATGCCGCCGTGCATTATCTGGAGCTGATCGGCCGCAATCTTGCGCCGTCCAACAACCGCTCGCGCCGCGACAATATCGTCGCCGGCATGGGTGCCATCCGCGACTACGAGATCGTGCTGGCGCGTGAGATGCTCGGCGTGCTGAAGGATTGCGGCGCGACGATCTACGGAGTTGCCGACGAGGCCCGCATCAACGAGCGCGTGCCGACCTTCTGCTTCAATATCGGCAAGCTTTCACCGCAACGGATCGTCGAGGAGATGTCCGAGATGCAGATCGGCATTCGCGACGGCCACATGTATGCACCACGGCTGATGAAGCGGCTGAACCTGTCGATGGACAGCGGCGCCATCCGCGCCTCGCTGGTCCACTACAACACCGTCGAGGAAGTCCATAAATTCGGCGAGGCGCTGCGCGCCATCATAGCCAGGTTGTCCTGAGAGACGCCTCGATTGGCAAGAGGAGGTATCCATGACCGGCCCTGTCGATATCGATGATGCGAGCGTCGACCGCGAGGCAACGCTGGTTGTCACCAGTGAGCCCACGCCTGAAGACATCATCGCGCTTGAGGACCACCTGCATGACTTCAACGTCGTCGCCACCGGCGCCGATGATGGCCACTACCTGTCGATATTCCTGAACGCGATGACGGCACGATCTATGCCGGTCTGCATGGCCATAGCTGGGCTGGTGTGTGCGAGATCAAGACGCTGTGGATCGCCGACAGCGAGCGCGGCAAAGGCCTTGGCTCACGCCTCCTCGACGCCGCCGAACAGGAGGCGCGTCGGCGCGGTTGTCACGTCATCCACCTCGCGTCCTTCACCTTTCAGGCGCCGGACTTCTACGAGAAACACGGTTTTGAGCGGCTCGCCCAATTCGAGGACTTTCCGCGCGGACATGCCAATGTCCTGCTGATGAAGATATTGACGCCCGGCGAGCCAGTCTGACCCAGCCCTACCGCAATATCCCCTGCCCGAAATCAAGCCGCCTTCTTTTTGGCCAGTCTCGCCTTGATCGAGGCGACGTCGGCGCGTGGCGTCGCGGCAAACAGCGTCTTGGTGTAGCTGTGCTTGGGGTCGGCGAAGACCTCGTCGCGCGAGCCATATTCCACCGCCTCGCCGAAATACATCACCATGACGTCGTCGGCGATGTAGCGCACCACCGACAGATCGTGACTGATGAAGACGTAGGTCAGCTGGAATTCGTCCTGCAGGTCGGCAAGCAGGTTCAGCACCTGCGCCTGCACAGAAAGGTCCAGCGCCGAAACAGGCTCGTCCAGCACCAGCAGGCTGGGGTTGAGCATCAACGCACGAGCAATGGCGATGCGCTGGCGCTGGCCGCCGGAGAACATGTGGGGGTAGCGGTTGTAGTGCTCGTGCCCGAGGCCAACCTTCTTCAACATCTTCATCGCCAGGTCGCGCCGCTCGGTGGCCGGCTTGTCGGTGTTGATCAGCAGCGGTTCGCCAAGCACGTCGCCGATCTTCTGGCGTGGATTGAGCGACCCATAAGGGTTCTGGAAGACGATCTGGACCTTGCGGCGCATCTCCTTCGACAGGCCGTTCCTGGCGATGTCCACCTTGTTGCCGTCAATGAACAACTCGCCCGCCGTGGCCGGGTCGATCAAGGTGATGATGCGGGCAAGCGTGGACTTGCCGCATCCGCTTTCGCCGACGATGGCCAGCGTCTTGCCCTTGTCCACCTTGAAGGAAACGCCCTTGACCGCGTGCACCGTGCGCGGGCCGGTGAACAGGCCGCCACCGATATGGTAATCGCGGACGATGTTCTTGCCTTCGAGAACCGTGGTGCTCATGAGGCGGCTCCCACGGCGGTGGGCGCCGGCTCGAACAGCATGTCGGAGACAGTCGGCAGCCGGTCGCCAACGGCGTTCTCCGGCAAGGCCGACAGCAATGCGCGCGTGTAATTGCTCTTCGGCGATTCAAACAGCGACAGCACGTCGGCCTCTTCCATCTTGCGGCCCTTGTACTGGACGATGACGCGATCGGCGGTCTCGGCCACCACGCCCATATTGTGGGTGATCATGATCAGGCCCATGCCGTATTTGGCTTGGAGCGACACCAGCAAATCGAGGATCTGCTTCTGGATGGTGACGTCGAGCGCGGTGGTCGGCTCGTCGGCGATCAGCAGCTTCGGATTGCAGGCGATGGCGATGGCGATCATGACGCGCTGGCACTGACCGCCGGACATCTGGTGCGGGAAGGAGTTCAACCGCTCTTCCGGATCGGCAATGCCGACCAGCTTCATCAGTTCGATGGCGCGGGCCCGGCGCTGGCCACGGTCCATGCCCATGTGGAAACGCAGCACTTCCTCGATCTGGAAGCCGACCGTGAAGCACGGATTGAGGCTGGCGATCGGCTCCTGGAAAATCATCGAGATGTCCTTGCCGACGATCTTGCGCCGCTCGGACGGGCTGAGCTTCAACAGATCAACGCCATCGAAAGCCATGCGGTCGGCCTTGACGGTCGCCGTGTTGGGCAACAGCCCCATCACGGCCAGCATCGATACCGATTTGCCGGAGCCGGACTCGCCGACGATCGCCAGCACTTCGCGCGGTTCGACAGACAGATCGATGCCTTGCACGGCCATGAACGGGCCGGCAGCAGTGTCGAAGGAAACCGTGAGGTTCTTGATCTCGAGCAGAGGCATGCTCACGACCTCTTAAGTTTGGGGTCGAGCGCATCGCGCAAGCCGTCGCCGATCAGGTTGATGGCGAAGACGGTGATCAGGATCGCGAGGCCAGGGAATGTCACCACCCACCAGGCGCGCAGGATGAACTCGCGCGCTTCGGCCAGCATGGTGCCCCATTCGGGCGTCGGCGGCTGCGCACCCATGCCGAGGAAGCCAAGTGCGGCGGCTTCGAGAATGGCATTGGAGAAGGACAGCGTCGCCTGCACGATCAACGGTGCGATGCAGTTGGGCAGGATCGTCACCAGCATCAGCCTGATATGGCTGGCGCCGGCGACCTTGGCCGAGATAACGTATTCGCGGTTCTTCTCCGCCATCACGGCGGCACGCGTGAGCCGGGCGAAATGCGGCTGCAGCACGAAGGCGATGGCGATCATGGCGTTGACGAGGCCCGGCCCGAGAACCGCGACCAGCACAAGTGCAAGCAGCAGCGACGGGAAGGCCAGGATGATGTCCATGATGCGCATGATCAGCGTGTCGACCCAGCCACGGCAGTAGCCGGCGAGCAGGCCGAGAATAACGCCTGACACCAGCGCCGTGGTGACCACGACAAAACCGATGGCGAGCGAGAAGCGCGAGCCATAGATCAGGCGTGAAAGCATGTCGCGACCGACGGCATCGGTGCCGAGCAGGAACTGACTGTTGCCGCCTTCCTGCCAGGCCGGCGGCGTCAGGAAGAAATCGCGGAACTGATCGTCCGCCGAATGCGGCGCCAGCAGCGGCGCGAAAATGGCGATCAGGATCAGCAGCATAAAGACAAAGAGCCCGATCACCGCGCCCTTGTTGATGGAGAAGTAGTGCCAGAACTCCGCGAACATCTGCAGCCGGGCATCCTGCTGCTTGACGACGGTGGCGGCTTCGATCGTGGCTGGGCCTTCGTTTGTCATGTCAGTTGGCCCGTATACGCGGATTGATGACGGCATAAAGCACGTCGACGATCAGGTTCACCGACATGACGATCAGCGCGATCAGCAGCAGCCCGCCTTGCACGGTGAAATAGTCGCGCTTGGAAATGGCGTCGATCATCCACTTGCCGATGCCGGGCCAGGAGAAAATGCTCTCGGTCAGGATGGCGCCCGTCAACAGCGTGCCGACCTGCAGGCCGATGGTGGTGACGACCGGGATCAGCGCGTTGCGGAAGGCATGCAGGCCGATGACGCGGCGCGGCGCCAGGCCCTTGGCACGGGCGGTGCGCACGTAGTCCTCCCCAAGCACCTCAAGCATGGCCGAGCGCGTCTGCCTGGCAATGACGGCGAGTGGGATGGTGCCGAGCACAATGGTCGGAAGAATGAGATGCGACAGCGCCGAACGGAAAGCGCCCTTCTGCCCCGAGATCAGGGAATCGATGGTCATGAAGCCGGTGACTGGTTTGAAGAAATAGAGCAGGTCGATGCGGCCGGAGACCGGCGTCCAGTGCAGCGTGCCGGAGAACACGATGATCAGCAGCAGTCCCCACCAGAAGATCGGCATCGAATAGCCCGCTAATGCGGTGCCCATGGTCAGCTGATCGAACCAGGAACCGCGGCGGATGGCGGCGAAGATGCCGGCGGCGACACCCAGGATGACCGCGAATATCATGGCGAAGATGGCGAGTTCGACCGTTGCCGGGAAGCGGATAAGGAAGTCCCTGAGCACCGGCGTCTTGGTGGAGAAGGACGTGCCGAAATCGCCGCCAAGGATGTTGGTCAGATAGGTCAGATATTGTTGCCAGATCGGCAGGTCAAAGCCGAACTGGTGCATCAGCGCCGTGTGACGTTCAGGCGACAGGCCGCGTTCGCCCGCGAGCACCAGCACGGGATCACCGGGCAGGATGCGCACGAAGCCAAAGGCGAGGATGGTTATCCCGATAAAGGTCGGGATGATGAGGGCGAGCTTGCCGAGGATATAACGCAGCATGGCGGGCGAGTGGGGGCAGCGCCAGAAGGCGCCACCCCCGTTTCGCGAACCTTATTCGGCGATATCGACGCCGTCGAAGCGATGGATACCGAGCGGATCCATCGCAAAGCCGGAGACGGTCTTCTGCATCGGCATGAACACCTTGGAGTGAGCGAGCGTCGCCCAGGGTGCCTGTTCCTTGAAGATGACCTGTGCCTGTTCATAGAGCTTGGTGCGCTCGGCCTGATCGGAAACCGTCTTGGCCTTGTTGATGAGCGCATCGAAGTCCTTGTTGCACCATTCCGCACGGTTGTTCGAACCGACGGAAGCGCAGCTCAGGAGCACGCCGAGGAAGTTGTCCGGATCACCATTGTCGCCGGTCCAGCCGACGATAACGGCGCCGTCGTGGTCGACGGCGGAAGCGCGCTTGAGGTATTCACCCCAATCGTAGCTGACGATCTCGACCGTCACGCCGACCTTGGCGAAATCCGCCTGGATCAGCTCGGCGGTGCGGCGCGCGTTCGGCATATAAGGACGCGACACGGGCATGGCCCAGACGTTCATCTTCAGGTCCTTGACGCCGGCTTCCGCAAGCAGCTTCTTGGCTGCATCCGGATCGTACGGATCGTCCTTAACTGCCTTGTTGTAGGACCACATCGTCGGCGGGATCGGGTTGACCGCGACCTGGCCGGCGCCCTGGAACACGGCGTCGATAATGGCCTTCTTGTTGATGGCCATGTTGAGCGCCTTGCGGACGCGGACGTCATCGAACGGCTTCTGCTGGGTGTTGTACATCAGCGCGCCGACGTTGAGGCCTTCCTGCTCTTCGACCTTCAGGTTCGCATCAGCCTGCAGACCTTTGATGTCTGCCGGTGCCGGATACGACATGATGTTGCATTCGCCGGCCTTCAGCTTCTGCGCGCGGACCGCCGGATCGGTGGTGATGGCGAAAACCAGATCGTCGATCTTCTGCTTGCCGCCCCAATAGTCGGGGTTGGCCTTGTAGCGGATGGCCGCATCGGTCTGGTAGTCGACGAAGATGAACGGGCCAGTGCCAATCGGCTTCTGGTTGAACAGTTCAGGCGTCTTGTCGGCCTGCAGCTTGTCGGCATATTCCTTGGAAACGACCGAAGCAAAGTCCATGCCCAGCGTCGGAATGAAGGTGATCGCCGGATCCTTGAGGGTGAACTTCACCGTCAGGTCATCGACCTTCTCGACCTTGGTGATGTTGTCGCCGAACTGGTCATTGTAATACTGATAGGCAATGCCTGGAATGTACTGGAACCAGGGACCAGCCTTGTCGACCTGACGCTGGAACGAGAACACCACGTCGTCGGCGTTAAGTTCGCGGGTCGGGGTGAAATAGTCGGTGGCGGCGAACTTGACGCCCTTGCGCAGCTTGAAGATATATTCCTTGCCGTCGTCGGAAATCGTCCAGCTTTCAGCCAGGCCCGGCGACACGCTCGTCTTGCCGTGATCGAATTCGACAAGGCGGTTGAAAACGGTACGCGACGACGCGTCGAACGTCTGTCCGGCAGTGTACGGCGCCGGGTCAAAACCTTCCGGGGACGCTTCCGCGCAATAGACCAGAGTTTTCGCGTTGGCCACGCCGCCCAGGACGCTTGCAGCCAGCAACGCGGCTGCAAAAGTCAGTTTCTTCTTCATTGAGCACTCCCTGATGTTCTTCCAAGCCCCTCTATCAGGCTCGCGAAGCGCGCATATAAGCACCGTTTTTCCAGCTTTGGAACTCCCTGTTTGCCTACCCCACGGGAAGCGGTAAAAAAATCCGCGATTTCGCTAAATGGCAGAAAAAATTAGCACATCTTTCCATTCACGATATTATTAACGACCGCATTTTTTTATTGATCTCGGCTGTGGGCGCTACTGGCTGAGCATGGCCCTCGGCCCATCGCCATGATGAACAGATACTGATCGAGCCGCGCCATCAGCCGAAAGACTTTTGGCGGCAAATCTTTCCGTTGCTGCCGCTGGGGCAGACTTGCACGGCTGCCGATTGTCGCAATACATAGATGCCTACGGGCAGCAGCGGAGGACGTCTCTGTCATTGGAGACGAACGCGGCACGAGGCAACGAACAAGAACGTTTGAGGGAGGCACAGGTGGCAAAGACACCCAGGACGACGGTTCCAGCCAAGGCACCGGCCAAAGCTGTTTCGAAACCGGCCGCCGGCCCCGACAAGCGAAAAGCCCCGGCGACCAAGTCTGTTGCCGCCAAACCAAAAGCGCCGGCGAAGCCAGCTGCCGGAAAGACAGCCGCCACCACCAAGGCAGCCGCCAAGCCGGCTGCCAAGACCGCGACGGCCAAGGCCCAACCGGCGAAGGCGGCGCCAGTCGCAGCCAAGTCCGCCCCAAAGCCCGCGACGGCTCCGGCCAAGGCGCTGCCAAAAACACTGACAGCACTTGCCGCCGGACTGCCGGACAAGCCGTGGCTGAAAAGCTATCCGAAGAACGTTCCCGCCGAGGTCGGGACCTTGCCCTACAGTTCCATCGGCGATTTTCTCGTTGCCGCCTGCAAGCAGTATTCCGCGCAGCCCGCCTTCACCTGCATGGACAAATCCATCAGCTATGCCGAGGTCGAGCGGCAGTCGGCAGCCTTCGGCGCCTATCTGCAATCGAAGGGATTGCAAAAGGGCGCGCGCGTCGCGCTGATGATGCCCAATGTGCTGCAATATCCGGTGGCGATGATGGCGGTGCTGCGCGCCGGCTATGTCGTGGTCAACATCAACCCGCTCTACACGCCGCGCGAACTGGAGCACCAGCTCAAGGATTCCGGCGCACAAGCCATCGTCATTCTCGAGAATTTCGCCAACACGCTGCAAGCGGTGATTGCCAGGACCGCGGTCAAGCATGTCGTGGTCGCGGCGATGGGTGACATGCTCGGCGGCCTGAAAGGAACGATCGTCAACTTCGTCGTGCGCCGCGTGAAGAAGATGGTGCCGGCCTGGGCGTTGCCCGGCCATGTCAAGTTCAATGCCGCCTTGAAGGCCGGCGCCGGCATGAGCTTCAAGCCGGTGAAGACGGCGGCCGACGATGTCGCCTTCCTGCAATATACCGGCGGCACCACCGGCGTGTCGAAAGGCGCGACGCTGCTGCACAGCAACGTGCTGGCCAATGTCGTCCAGAACGCGCTGTGGATGGAAGACGCCTATACGATCAAGCCGAAGCCGGCGCATCCCAACTTCATCTGCGCGCTGCCGCTCTATCATATCTTCGCGCTGACGGTGAACGCGCTGATGGGCATGCAGCAAGGCGCCCGCAACGTGCTCATCCCCAACCCGCGCGACATTCCCGGCTTCGTCAAGGAACTCGGGAAGTATCCGATACATGTCTTCCCCGGCCTCAACACGCTGTTTAACGCGCTGCTCAACAATGAGGATTTCCGCAAGCTGGACTTCAAGCCGCTCGTGCTGACGCTTGGCGGCGGCATGGCGGTGCAGAAGGGCGTCGCCGAGCGCTGGAAGGCGCTGACCGGCTGTCCGGTCACCGAGGGCTACGGGCTCTCCGAAACGTCGCCGGTGGCAACGGCCAACAAATTCAGCGCTGGCGACTTCACCGGCACGATCGGCCTGCCGCTGCCTTCGACGGAGATCGCCATTCGCGACGACGACGGCAACAATCTGCCGCTCGGCGAAGTCGGCGAAATCTGCATTAAGGGGCCGCAGGTGATGGCCGGCTACTGGAACCGGCCGGACGAGACCGCCAAGGTGATGACCAGGGACGGCTTCTTCAAGTCGGGCGATATGGGCTTCATGGACGCGCGCGGCTACACCAAGATCGTCGACCGCAAGAAGGACATGATCCTCGTCTCGGGCTTCAACGTCTATCCGAACGAACTCGAGGAAGTCGTGGCCATGCACCCGGGCGTGCTCGAAGTGGCGGCGATCGGCGTACCGGACGAGCATTCGGGCGAGGTGCCGAAACTGTTCGTCGTCAAAAAGGACTCGGCCCTGACAGCCGAGGCGCTGACCGCTTTCTGCCGCGAGAACCTGACCGGCTACAAGCGGCCCAAATATATCGAATTCAGGACGGAATTGCCGAAGACGCCGGTCGGCAAGATCCTGCGGCGGGCGTTGCGGGAGTGACAGCAGACGATGATCGCGCCAGCGCCGTGGATGCGCATCCACGCCCCGACGCCGTCGCGTTCATCCGGGCGAACATGCGCATCGCCCCGGTTCCGTCGATCCCCGAAATCCAGCTTTACACGGCCCATCCGGCAAGCGGCCTGAGGCGGCTTACCGAATCCCGTCCAAGCCTCGACGTTGACGCCGACGCAATCGAGTCGGACGACGAACCTGAGCCGCAGCCACCGTACTGGGCCTATCCCTGGGCCGGTGGCGCCGTGCTGGCGCGCTATATTCTGGATCAACCACAGACAGTGAAGGGCAGACGCGTGCTCGACCTCGGCGCCGGCTCCGGCCTGGTCGGCATTGCGGCGGCGAAGTCGGGCGCGCGTTCCGTCATTGCCGCCGAGATTGATCGCAATGGCGTTGCCGCGCTTGGTCTCAATGCAGCGGCAAATGGTGTCGCTTTGACGGTGATTGCAGGCGACATCACTGCCGGCATGCCGCCCGAGGTTGATATCGTCACCGCCGGCGACGTGTTTTATGCGCGGGACGTCGCCGACCGCGTCATGCCCTTCCTCGATCGCTGCCTTGCCGCCGGCATCGAGGTGCTGATTGGCGACCCCGGCCGCGCCTATCTGCCGTATCAGCGCCTTCGCCTGCTGGCCGAATACACGGTGCCGGATTTCGGTGAGGCGAAAGACACCGCGCGGAAGCCAAGCGGCGTCTTTTCGATCGAGCCAAATCTGTAGCGATGAGGCGAGCAACGACATTGCTCGCCTGATCAGCTGATCAGATTGTCTCCTTGACCTTCGCCGAAAGAAAGTCTGGCAGATCGGCAACTGAATCCAGAACGACGTCGGCGATCTGCGACAGCGACTCGCGCGTTCCGGTGCCGGAGAGCACGCCCACTGCCAGGCCGCAGCCGCCGGCCCGCGCCATTTCAAGATCATGGCGGTTGTCGCCAACCATGGCGATCGCCGACGGCTTCAAGCCGGTGAGATCGCAGAAGGCCAGGATCGTATCGGGCGCGGGTTTGGGATTGGCGACGGCGTCGTAGCCGTAAGCAGCGTCGAACAGTTGGGCGACACCCAACGTGGCCAATGTCTTTTCCGCACCGCTGGTGGAATCGTTGGTTGCAACGCCCAGCCGATAGGATTTCCTGTGCAGGACACCGAGCGTCTCGATGATGCCGGGCAATGCCACCGCCATCTTCGACCCTTGCACCGCCGTGATGTCGTTGAAGCGGGCGACGGCCAGCATCTGGTCTTCGTTGGACAGCCGCGGAAACCACAACTCGACAACGTCGAGATTGGTGCCGGAGGCAAAGATCGAGTCCGGCTTGAAACTCTTGCTAGCAAAGTCGAAACCTGCCGCCGCGAGCAATCTGTCGGCCTTCCAGCGGTCGCCATCCGCTGCATCCATGGCCATGAAATCGGCCACGCCGAGCCATGTCGCGTTGAAGTCGACAAGTGTCCCGTCCTTGTCGAACAATATTCCCTTAATTTCTGACAAACTGCTCACTCCGATCCACGCAAGTGGTGGATGTATCCCACCAGACCGGCGGTCGAGGCGTCCCGCTTTGCGGCACTCTCCTTGCCTTCCACGACAGGCAGCAGGCCGGTCGCCAACTCCTTGCCAAGCTCGACACCCCACTGGTCGAAGGAGTTGATGTTGAACAGCGTGCCCTCGACGAAGACGCGGTGCTCGTAGAGCGCGATCACGCGGCCGAACGTGCGCGGATCGAGCTTCCTGTAGAGGATCGTCAACGATGGCCGGTTGCCAGAGAAGACGCGGTGCGGGGCGATCTTGTCGACCTCGGCCGGCTTCATGCCCTTGGCCAGCATCTGCGCGCGCGCTTCCTCCAGCGTGCGGCCCTTCATCAGGGCCTCCGACTGCGCCAGGCAATTGGCCAGCAGCAGATCGTGCTGATGCTTCAGATCCGGCTCATGGCCGACGGCTGCGGCAATGAACTCGACCGGGATGAAATCCGTGCCCTGGTGCAGCAGTTGGAAGAAGGCGTGCTGGCCGTTGGTGCCGGGCTCGCCCCAGACCAGCGGTCCGGTCGGCGTCATTACCGCTCCGCCCTCCAGGGTGACGCTCTTGCCGTTCGATTCCATATCGAGCTGCTGCAGATAGGCGGGCAGCCGCGACAGACGCTGGTCGTAAGGAATGACCGCGCGAGCCGGGTATTTGCAGATTACCCGGTGCCACCAGCCGACCAGCCCCAGCAGCGCCGGCAGGTTGCTGGCCAGCGGCGCGGTGCGGAAATGCTCGTCCATCTCGTGCGCGCCATTGAGAAAGGCGCGGAAGTTCTTCGGACCGATGGCGATCATCACCGGAAGGCCGATGGCGCCCCAGAGCGAGTAGCGGCCGCCGACCCAGTCCCAGAAGCCAAAGACGCGATCGGCTTCGATGCCGAATTTCGCCACCAGATCGAGCGCCGTCGAAACGGCGGCGAAATGCTTGCCGACCGCTTCCTTGCCGAGCGCCTTCTGCACCCATTTGCGCGCCGTCTCGGCATTGGTCATCGTCTCGACGGTGGTGAAGGTCTTCGACGCGACGATGAACAGCGTCGTCTCGGCCGACAGGTCCTTCAGCGTGTCATGGATATGGGCGCCGTCGATGTTCGAGACATAATGCGCGCGCGGTCCGTCATGGTAGGGCGCCAGCGCCAGCGTCGCCATGGCCGGCCCAAGGTCGGAGCCGCCAATACCGATGTTGACGATGTCGGTGATCTTCTTGCCGGTGGCGCCTGTCGCCTTGCCCGAGCGCACCGCGTCGGCGAAGACGCCCATGGCATCGAGCACGGCGATCACGTCCGCCTTCACGTCCTGGCCGTCGACCGTGACGCCCTTGCCGGTCAGATTGCGCAGCGCGGTGTGCAGCACGGCGCGGTCTTCGGTGATGTTGATCTTCTTGCCTGAAAACATCGCGGCGCGGCGGCCGTCCAGGTCGGCGGCCTCGGCCAGCTTTTCAAGAAGATTCATGGTCTGTGCGTCGACGGCACATTTCGACCAGTCGAGCAAAAGGTCGTCGTCGATGGCCGAGAATTTCTCGAACCTTTGCGGATCGGCGGCGAAGGCCTCCCGCATGGTACCGGAGGCAGCCGCGCGATGCTCACGCAAGGCGGCAAGTTGTTTCTGGAAGGAAGATTGATCCACTGGCGGGGGACTCCTGGGGCTTTTCGGCGGCACCATAACAGACCGCATGTTTCCGGCACGTGTCGTCGCGGCAAAACTATTGAGCCGAATTCCATCCGGTTCAATACGCCGGGATGACGCATGACGTAACGCAGGGGCGGACAACGCTGCGCGTCGCGCGATGGATCACTGGCATAAATCCCAGCGATCAGAAAAATTGATTGGCGCAACACCTTGTGCCACCGTTACATTCGACTGGTCCAGCCAAACGAAAAAGGCTGGCCATCGAGGAACATTTCCCATGCCACAGCGAAACGACACGGCCATATGGTCCGGCCTGTTCCGGATTTCGGCCGAATCCGGCCAGACCTTGCAGGCGCAGATCCGCCAGGCGATCGTAGCGGCCATTCTCGACCGGCAGATCGCCGCTTCGATGCCACTGCCTTCTTGCCGGATTCTGGCTGAAAAACTCGGCGTGGCGCGTGGCACGGTTGTGCTGGCATTCCAGCAGCTTGTCGACCAGGGCTTCCTGGTGGCGCGCGAACGGCGTGGCCATTTCGTCAATCCGGACGTGCTGGCGACACCGGCAAAACCGCACCAGAAGGCGCCCGACCAGGCCAATGAGATTGACTGGAAGGCGCGCCGCCAGATCGCCGCCAGCGACATGCCGCCGCCGGCCAAGCACGAGAACTGGATCAAGTCGTCCTACCCGTTCGTCTACGGCCAGTTCGACCCGGCGCTGTTTCCGACGGCTGAATGGCGCGAGTGCAACCGCATGGCGCTTGCCGTGCTCGAAATCCGCAACTGGGCGTCCGACATGGTCGACCGCGACGATCCGCTGCTGATCGAACAGATCCAGGCAAGGCTTTTGCCGCGGCGCGGCATCTTCGCCAATCCAGATGAGATCATCGTCACGCTGGGCGCCCAGAACGCGCTCTACATGCTGGCGACGCTGCTGATGACCAAGGGGTCCAAGGTGGCGATGGAGGACCCCGGCTATCCGGATGCCCGTTCGATTTTCCGGCTCGCCGGCGCCGAGATCGAGCCGGTTCCGGTCGACCAGTCCGGCATCGTAACCAGTTCTATTCCCAATGATTCCGGCTTTGTCTTCGTCACGCCGAGCCACCATTGCCCGACCATGGTGCCGCTGTCGGCGGAGCGCCGCCAGGATCTTCTGTCGCGCGCCAACCGCTACAACCAGATCATCATCGAGGATGGCTATGACAGCCAGCTTCTCGATGAGGCACCGCAGCAGGCGTTGAAGAGCCTCGACCGTTCCGGCCGGGTCGTCTATGTCGGCTCGATGTCGAAGACGCTGGCTCCCGGCCTGCGGCTTGGCTACATCGTCGCCTCCGCTGGACTAATCTCCGAACTCAGGGCGCTGCGCCGCTTCATGCTGCGTCACCCGCCGGCCAACAACCAGCGCGCCGTTGCCCTGTTCCTGTCGCTTGGCCATCACGAAGCGCTGGTGCGGCGGCTGTCGACGGCCTTCGATGAAAGGCGCAAGCGTCTGGTCCATGCGATTTCGGCATTCCTGCCCGAATGGCGTTCGACCGACTCGGCCGGCGGCACGTCGCTCTGGCTCGAAGGACCGCGCGGCACCGACTCACGCGGGCTGGCCGAGGCAGCCGCCTCGCGCAGCGTCATCATCGAACCTGGCGACCGTTTCTTCGATCGAACTGAAAAGCCTTCACGTTTCATGCGCCTGGGCATCTCCTCGATTGCCCTGCAGCACATCGAACCAGGCATCCGTGAGCTGGCCACCGCCGCCGGACGCAGGCCCGCTGCCGCCTGATCTCCTGACCGGAGCCGCCCAAAACCGGCTCTGGTCCTTTAGCCCTCTGGCATATGCAACCGGACTGGCTGGCTCATAGGCTGTGCCAATGCTGGCGGCATAGTCGGGGCATAAAGGGGAAGAAGCAGCCGATGGTGGACCAACCGCCGCGCTCTGCTTCTCAGAAAGGTGGAGTGCATCCATGTCAGTGGTTGAGAAGCAGGAAGTGTCGGCGGACCAACGTTCGAGACGCTCCGGCGGGCGCGAAGCGCGCCGCGCCATGCGGGCAGCGCCGCTGGCCGACGACATTAGGCCAGTGCGAGCCGGCCTTGAAGGCGGCAGCTACGGGCCACTCAGCGAAAATGACCGCGAGCGCATCCACGAGGCGGTGCTGACGCTGCTGGAAACAGTTGGCTTCGCCAATGCCATCCCGTCCTGTATCGAAGCCCTGACCAAGGCCGGCGCCAGCTACAGCGATGACGGACGCCTCCGTTTCCCCCGCGCGCTGGTCCTTGACACGATCAAGAAGGCCGCGCGGCATTTCACCCTGCACGGCCAGGACCCCAAGCACGACATGGTGATCCAGGGCAAACGCGTGCATTACGGCACCGCCGGTGCCGCCGTGCATCTGGTCGATGTCGAAAAGCGCGAGTACCGCGAGTCGCTGCTGCAGGATATCTATGACGCAGCGCGTATCGTCGATGGCCTCGACAACATTCATTTCTTCCAGCGGCCGATGGTGCCGCGCGACATTCCCGATCCGCTCGATATGGATTTCAACACGCTCTATGCCTGTGTCATGGGCACGTCGAAACATGTCGGCACGTCCTTCACCGTGCGCGAGAACGTGCAGCCGGCGCTTGAAATGCTCTACGCGATCGCTGGCGGCGAGGAGAATTTCCGCGCCCGGCCGTTCGTCTCCAACTCCAACTGCTTCGTCGTGCCGCCGATGAAATTCGCCGAGGATGCCTGCGGCGTTCTCGAAGCCTGCGTCGAAGGCGGCATCCCGATCCTGCTGCTGTCAGCTGGACAGGCGGGCGCGACGGCTCCGGCGGCGATTGCCGGCGCGGTAGTGCAAGCGGTGGCCGAGGTGCTGGTCGGCCTCATCTATGTCAACGCCATCAAGCCGGGGCATCCGGCGATCTTCGGCACATGGCCTTTCGTATCGGACTTGCGCACCGGCGCCATGTCGGGCGGCTCGGCCGAACAGGCGGTGCTGACCGCGGCCTGCGCCCAGATGGCGCAGTTCTACGATTTGCCGGGCGGCTCGGCCGCCGGCATGACGGATTCGAAACTGCCCGATATCCAGTCCGGTTATGAAAAGGGCATCACCAATGTGATGGCGGGCCTTGCCGGCCTCAACCTCGTCTATGAATCAGCCGGCATGCATGCCTCGCTGCTCGGCTTCTGCCTCGAAAGCCTGATTATCGACAACGACATGCTCGGCCATTGCCTTCGCTGCGTGCGCGGCATTGAGGTGACTGACGAATCGTTGTCGCTCGACACCATCGCCGATGTCTGCCTGAAGGGTCCAGGCCACTATCTCGGCAACGAGCAGACCTTGCGGCTGATGCAGACCGAATATTTCTATCCTGCCGTCGGCGACCGTTTTTCACCGAAGGAATGGAACGAGAAGGGCCGGCCCGACATCCTGCAACGGGCGATCATCGAGAAGAAGCGCATTCTGGCCGAGCGCTTTCCGCGCCACGTACCAAAGCTGCTCGACGACAAACTGCGCGCCCGATTCGGCAATCTGATCCACCTGCCGCGCAGCGGCATGGGTGGTTAGGAGCGGGTCGGATCACCTCAGCCGGCAGCCAGACCGTAGCGCTCGACGACTTCGGCGTTGATCAGTTTTGCGTGCAGCGTCATCAGCACCATTTGCGCATCGAAACTGTCGCCGGTTTCAAGCGCAGCTTCGATCCGGCGTTCCGCGTCGAGCCGCAGGTCATGGCCATTGGACCGTTCGAAGGCTTCCTGCCCGGCGATGCAATAACTGAACAGCCGTGCCACATCAGGATAGGCCCGCGATGGCGGCTCGTTGGGCCAATGATCCTTCATCAGATTGACGATGGTGAGTTTTACGCCTTCCGGCACAAGGGCTGGATGAAGGTCGGCACCACGCAATGCATCGTCGAGCTGCCTCAGGTCGCCGGAGCGCCCGAACATTCCGAGGAAGCCAAGGGACGAGCGTCGTTTCGCCATGATGTTCCGATCCGTTTCCAACCAGTTAGGTGGCTGGCCGCCGGATTACAAAGACAGATTGTATCTAGCCACTCGCTGCCAGCAACAGGACGCCGGCCAGGGCCGCGCCGGCAAGCGTCGGCAACATGCCGATCTTCAACTTCAGAATGGCGATCATGGCGGCACAAGAGAGCAGCGCGGCGCGCCAGTCGATCGACGACAGTACCGGCACGTCCATGCCGAAGCCCATCTTGCGCACCTCGTGGAAAATGACGTGCAAGGCAAACCACAAAGCAAGGTTCATGATGACACCGACGACCGCGGCGGTGATGGCGCCGAGCGCCGCCGAAAGCGCCTTGTTGCCGCGCAGGGCCTCGATGTAGGGCGCGCCGAGGAATATCCAGAAGAAGCAAGGGACGAAGGTGGCCCACAAGGTGAGCAGCGCGCCCAGCGAGCCGGCAAGCAGTTGAGACAGCGATCCGGCGTGACGGAAGGCCGCGATGAAGCCGACGAACTGCAAAACCAGGATGAGTGGACCTGGCGTGGTCTCGGCAAGACCGAGGCCATCGACCATTTCCCCAGGTGCCAGCCAGCCGAAGGATCCGACGGCGGCCTGGGCGACATAGGCCAGGACCGCATAAGCGCCGCCGAAGGTGACAACCGCCATGAGACTGAAGAAGCCGCCGATCTGTGTCCACACACTGGTGGATCCGGTGATCGCCCAGACCAGCAACACCGGGCCGAGCCAGATCGGCAGCCAGACCAAAATGCTGCGCGGGGCATGCCATTTCGCCGGTATGGTGTGGGCGAGTTCACCGCGCTCGAACATCAGATCGACCGCGCCCTTGAGATCTGGCACTTCGCCCTTGCCATGCGCGGTGCCGGAAAACAGGTCCGGCGCAAACCGGCTTCCGATCCATCCCGTCAGTCCCGCAAGCAGGATGATGATCGGGAAAGGCATGTTGAGCCCATAGATGGCGAGAAAGGCGCAAAGCGCTATCGATACCATCAGCCGATTTTTCAGGGCACGGCGGCCGATGCGGATCACCGCCTCGACGACAACGGCGAGCACCGCCGCCTTCACCCCGAAAAACAGCGACTCGACCAGCGGTGCGTTGCCATACAACGCGTAGAGGATACTCAAGGTGAGCATGACAAGTGCGCCGGGCACGACGAAGAGAATGCCGGCGACCAGACCGCCTTTCGTTCGGTGCAACAGCCAGCCGATGTAGATGGCGAGCTGCTGGGCTTCCGGACCCGGCAACAGCATGCAGTAATTCAAGGCATGTAGAAAACGCTGCTCGCCTATCCAGCGCCGCTCCTCGACCAGTTCCTTGTGCATGAGTGCGATCTGCCCGGCCGGCCCGCCGAAGCTGAGCAACCCGATCCGGGCCCAGACTTTCACGGCTTCGCCGAATGTCGGCACCGCCGGCATGTCAAACGCAGGCGCCCGCGTTTCCGAAGCCGCCACGCTCATAATACCTTGCTCCCGGACGGCCAGTTGTGCGTTTCTTCGCTGGCGTCGCGGCACCAGCGGAAAAACGCATCGTAGAGCAACATGCCAGCCTCCAGTTGCTCCAGATCATCGCGAAACATCCGCGACAGGCCAAGCGAGGCTGCCAGAAACCCAGCCGCCTGAGGAACCAGGTCAAGGCTGGCGGTATCGGCCGCCCGCACAATGGTGGCGAGACGATCGAGCGCTTCGGATTCGAGGCCAAACTCCTCGATCATCGTATCGAAAGTGCAGCGCTCGCCACGGTGACTCCAGAACACGGCATCGATATCAAACGGAACCGCCTGAAACCGATCGGCAACCGCCGGCACCTCGCTCGCCTCGACGAAGAGAAATACGGCGCGCGGATCGACGAAACGCCGGATCAGCCACGGACAGGCAATGCGATCGACTTTCGGGCGGGCCCGCGTCACCCACACGGTGCGGCCCTTGTCATCGCGAGGCGGCAGCTTGCGGGCATGGAGCAAAAGTCCCTTGGCGTCGCGCCATGCCTCAAAGCCGCCCTCAAGGGATTCGGCCAGAACTCCTTCATTGCGCAGCCACGCGGCCACGCCTTGCGAAAGTTTCTGGCCTTTCTGGCAAACAACCGCCACCCGGCGGCCAGTGAATTCGGCCGCCCAGGCCGAGACGGTCTTGAAGTCACGGCGCAGCGAGGCCGGCAGCAGGCGCGGGTCGGCATCGTAATCGTCGTCTATGCGAACATCGACGAGCGTGGGCGCGCCCGGCAAGCCGATCAGGCGGCTCAGCTGCGGTACGGTTATAGCGGTTGTTGACGGCATGGCGTCCACCTCCTGAAGTGAGAAGCTTGGACGCGAACGTTGGGCTGACGCCTCACGGGGTCGTCGCGATGCACCCCTTGGCCTGATGGTGGATTTCCCGCCCTCGCCTGTCAAGGGCAATCCTGTGCTTCAGCGGCTGCCGCGAGACGCGTTTAACGCGCGGGCAAGCACGCTCTTCGGCAACTGCCGAGTGAGTTGACAGGGAAATGTTCTAGATTTATTTAACTAATAAGTTAATCAAAAAGAGCGAACAATCTACCATTGTGCTGCGCAAGATCGCCGGCGGGCCAGATGCTCGTGCGCCCCACCTCCGGCGGCTTGGTGAAGGGCGCAACAGAATGAAATAAATATGTAACCGGCGACTTACGCAAGGCGCTGGTCAAAGGATGACCGCAATGCCGACAGACCACCTTTCCAAGACTTTCGCCACGCTGGCCGATCCCACTCGGCGCGCCATATTGGCAAGACTTACGTTAGGCGAAGCGACAGTGAACGAGCTGGCGGCGCCTTTCGACATGAGCCTGCCGGCTGTCTCCAAGCACCTCAAGGTGCTGGAAAATGCCGGCCTCATCACGCGCGGCCGCGAGGCGCAGTGGCGGCCATGCCGGCTCGAAGCCGGCCCGCTCAAGGATGTGGCCGGTTGGCTGGAGCACTATCGTCAGTTCTGGGAAGGCAGCTTCGACCGCATGGCCGACTATCTCAAGGAAATCCAGAGCAAGGGCGACCCGGATGGGCGCAAGAACTGAACCTGGTGCTCCTGCCCTAACCCCGCCCATGCCTGATCAAACGGCGGCTTGAAGCCGCCGTTTGCGATTTGTCTGGCAGTCGTGAAACAGCGCTCAGTGATTGTCCCTTGGAACACCGCTGGTATGCGCCACGTCCTGGTACTTCACCGCCGGTTTCAGCACCATGCCCTCCGAGAACTGGGCGACCATGCCGCGCTGGATCTCCTGCCAGGGCGTCTGATGCTTTGGATAGTGATAGCCGCCATCATTCTGCAGTTCGGCGCGGCGCCGCGTAATCTCGTCATCGGTGACAAGGATGTCGGCGGTGCCCTTGCGCAGATCGATGCGGACGCGATCGCCTGTCTTGAGCAATGCCAATCCACCACCAATAGCGGCTTCGGGCGAAGCATTGAGGATCGATGGCGAGCCTGACGTGCCTGACTGGCGGCCGTCACCAATGCAGGCCAGTGCATGGATGCCCTTCTTGATCAGGTAGGCCGGCGGCTGCATGTTGACCACCTCGGCACCGCCGGGATAGCCGATCGGGCCGGCGCCGCGCATGAACAGGATCGTGTGTTCGTCGATGCCTTGCGCGGGATCGTCGATGCGGGCGTGGTAGTCCTCAGGCCCGTCGAAGACCATGGCATTACCTTCGAAAGCCTCGGGGTCTTTCGGATTGGACAGATAGCGCTCGCGGAATTCCGGCGAGATGCCGCTGGTCTTCATGATCGCGGAATCAAACAGGTTGCCCCGGAGATTGATGAAGCCGGCATTGGCCTTCAGCGGCTCGGCGACGGTGCGGATGACGTCGGTGTTTTCATTGACGGCATCGCGGCAATTGTCGCCCATCGACTTGCCATTGACGGTCATGGCTTCGGGATAGGGCAGCAAGCCTGCCTTCATCAGTTCCGCCACGACAGCTGGCACGCCGCCGGCATGGTGGTAGTCCTCGCCGAGGTATTCGCCCGACGGCTGCAGGTTGACGATGAGCGGCACCTTGTGGCCGATCTTCTGCCAGTCGTCGTTGTCGAGCGGCACGCCGAGATGGCGGGCGATGGCGTTGAGATGGATCGGTGCGTTGGTCGAACCGCCAATGGCTGAATTGACGACGATGGCGTTCTCGAAAGCCTTGCGGGTCATGATGTCGGACGGCTTCAGGTCCTCATGCACCATCTCGACGATTCGCTTGCCCGTCTCGTAGGAAATCTGGCCGCGCTCGCGATAGGGTGCTGGAATGGCGGCGGAACCGGGCAGTTGCATGCCGAGCGCTTCGGCCAGCGAATTCATCGTGGTGGCGGTGCCCATGGTGTTGCAATAGCCGGTCGACGGCGCCGAGGACGCGACGATGTCCATGAACTCTTCATAGCCGATCTCGCCGGCCGAGAGGCGCTGGCGCGATTCCCAGACGATGGTGCCGGAACCGGTGCGCTTGCCCTTGTGCCAGCCATTGAGCATCGGGCCGACCGACAGGGCGATGGCGGGAATGTTGACGGTGGCGGCGGCCATCAGCAGCGCCGGCGTGGTCTTGTCGCAGCCGATGGTCAGCACGACGCCATCGAGCGGATAGCCGTAGAGTACCTCGACCAGGCTGAGATAAGCGAGGTTGCGGTCAAGTGCCGCGGTCGGGCGCTTGCCGGTTTCCTGGATCGGATGGCATGGGAACTCGAATGGAATGCCGCCCATCGACACAATGCCCTCACGCACCCGCTTGGCGAGTTCGATGTGATGGCGGTTGCATGGCGAAAGATCCGACCCCGTCTGGGCAATGCCGATCAGCGGCTTGCCCGACATCAACTCGGCGCGCGTCAGCCCGTAATTGAGGTAACGCTCGAGATAAAGCGCCGTCATTCCCGGATTGTCGGGATTGTCGAACCACTCCTGCGAGCGGAATTTTTTCTTTCTGGTGGGGGCGCCTGCCATCATGATCTCCGTATTTGTAAGACAAATCGATATGGCAACGCGCGAGAGCAGGCAAGAGGGCGCACCGCCGCAACCGGACTTTGGTGTGATAGACAGGTGCCAGACTGTGCGTTAGTCCTTTTCTGAATAGCGCCTGGGAGGATCTTGATGGCTTTGGTGATCGAAGGCGAGGAACGCATCGCGGCTCCCATCCAGAAGGTGTGGGAAGCGCTGAACGATCCGGCGGTGCTGAAGGCCACCATTCCCGGCTGCCAGAGTCTCGAGAGGAAGTCGCCGACCGAGATGGCGGCGACCGTTGTGGTGAAGATCGGGCCAATCAAGGCGACATTCAATGGCGAGGTGACGTTGAAGAACCTCAATCCGCCCAATTCCTACACCATCCAAGGTGAAGGCAAGGGTGGCATCGCCGGCTTTGCCAAGGGCGGCGCCGACGTGACGCTGACATCAGACGGGCCGGATGCGACGATCCTCAGATATGCCGCGAAGGCCGATGTCGGCGGCAAGATCGCCCAGTTGGGCAGCCGGCTGATCGAATCAACCTCGAAGAAGCTCGCCGGCCAGTTCTTCTCGACCTTTGGCGAGAAGGTTGGCGCGGCGTAATTCCGCTCCGCTACTCGAAAACAATGTTCGGCACGGCGGCTGCGGCGGCGGCGCGCTCTTCATTGACCCGGTCCCAGACCTTTCCGGCGATATCCCGATAGATTTTGGCTTCGGCGCCATCGGGCTTCGAAACGACCACCGGCGTGCCGGCGTCCGAGCTTTCGCGGATACCCATTTCGAGCGGCACTTCGCCTAGAAAGGTCACTTCGAGACGCTCGGCTTCGCGGCGGGCGCCGCCATGACCGAAAATGTCATAACGTTTGCCGGTGTCGGGAGCGACGAAATAGCTCATGTTCTCGACAATGCCGAGCAGCGGCACATCGACTTTCTTGAACATGTTGAGGCCCTTGCGCGCATCGATCAGGGCGAGATCCTGCGGCGTTGAGACAATAACCGCGCCGGCCAATGGCACTTGCTGGGCCATGGTCAATTGTGCGTCGCCGGTGCCGGGCGGCATGTCGACGACGAGCACGTCGAGCGGACCCCATTCGACCTCGCGCAACATCTGCGTCAGCGCCGACATGACCATGGGTCCGCGCCAGATCATCGGCGTCTCCTCATCGACGAGGAAGCCCATCGACATCACCTTGAGGCCGTAATTCTGCATGGGTTTCAAGATCTTGCCATCGACGGTCTCGGGCCGGCCATGGATGTTCAGGAGCCGTGGCATGGAGGGACCGTAGATGTCGGCGTCAAGCACGCCGACCCGCAAGCCGTTAGCGGCGAGGCCAAGCGCGATGTTGACGGCGGTGGTCGACTTGCCGACGCCGCCCTTGCCGGAAGCGACGGCGATGATCGCCTCGATGCCCGGTACGCCGCGCTTGCCCTGGCTGTGCGAGGCAGGAGCATGCGGAGCGGGTGCATGTGCGGCAGCGCGTGGCGCGGCGGGCGGAGCCGGCGGCGCGGGCCTTGGAACCGGGCGCGACGGAACCGGCGCTTCCATGCCGCCGCCCTTTTTCTCAGCGGTCAGCGCAACGACCGCGCCGGTGACACCGGGTATCGCCTTGACGACGCGCTCGGCAGCGGCACGCAGCGGCTCCATCTCCTGGGCGCGGGCGGCAGGAACGGTAATCGAGAAGAAAACCTTGCCGTCGGCAATGAAAATCTCCGAGACCATGCCGAGGTCGACGATATTGCTGGTGAAATCCGGTCCGTTGACCGTTTTCAGACGCTCGGTGACGATTTCCTTGGTGACGATTTCTTTGGTGACAGGCATATTTTTTCCTCAGGCTTTCGGCGTCTGAGATAATGCAGTTTCAGAACAGAACCAAGTGATCGCTTTGGCGCTGACAGGCGCCTGCGGCTATGGCAGCCTCACAATCATGATCGACAAGCTCGAATTCTTCATCGCACTGGCCAGGGAAGAGCATTTCGGCCGGGCGGCCGAAGTGTGCGGCGTGACGCAGCCAACGCTGTCAGCAGGCATCAAGCAGTTGGAGGGCCAGCTCGGTGTCATGCTGGTTCTGCGCGGCTCGCGCTTCCAGGGGCTGACGCCCGAGGGCAAGCAGGTGCTTGTGTGGGCACGCCGCATCGTCGGCGACACCAGGACGATGCGCGAGGAGATGCGCGCGGCGCGCCACGGCCTTTCCGGCCGCATCCGCATCGCCGCCATTCCGACGGCGCTCGCCATGCTGCCGCGCCTGACGACACCGTTTCGCGAAAAGCACCCCGGCGTCACGTTCTCGGTTCTGTCGCGCACCTCGATCGAGGTGTTGTCGCTGCTCGGCAATTTCGACATCGATGCCGGCATAACTTATCTCGACAACGAGCCGCTCGGGCGGGTGACCAGCGTGCCGCTCTATGACGAGCGCTACCAGTTGATCACCGCCATGGGAAATCCCTATTCCGATCGCGACAAAGTGACATGGGCCGAGCTCAGCAGCCTGCCGCTCTGCCTGTTGACGCCGGATATGCAGAATCGCCGCATCATCGACCAGCATCTGGCCGAGGCCGGCGTGCAGGTGCGGCCGACGCTGGAATCCAATTCGATGATCGTGCTGTTTTCGCACATCCGGACCGGCAAATGGTCGTCGATCATGCCGCTTAACCTCGCGGAAACCTTCGGCTTTTCCGAACCAATCCGCGCCATTCCGATCGTCGAGCCGGATGCCAGCCACACGGTCGGCCTGGTGGCGGCACCGCGCGAGCCGCACACGCCGCTCGTTTCGGCGCTGCTGGACGAGGCAATGGCGCTGGCGGACGATTTCCACGCTCATCGCTAGGCTAGAGAATGTTGGCTGAAGGATCTCGATAGAAAATTTCTATCGAGCAACGAAACAGCTTTATTGATTTCAGGGGTTTCCTCTGATTTTGTAAACACTTAGCGATTTCTTGTGCATGTCGTCGTCCCAAAACCGCTCGACACTTTTGGGCGACATGCATTGGAACGCCACCGACCAGGGAGGGCGCTGCATGACAATGCAGCCTGCAAGTACCGAGATCGCGTCGCGCACGGCGGCGATCATTCAGGAGCTGAAAGGCCTCGAAGGGCCGCTGCTGCCCATACTCCATGAGATCCAGGAAGAGTTCGGCCATGTGCCGCAAGACTCCTTGCCGGTGATTGCCGAAGCGCTGAACATTTCGAGGGCCGAAGTGCATGGCGTGGTCACCTTTTATCACGACTACCGCAGCCATCCAGCCGGGCGACACGTGCTGAAAGTCTGTCAGGCCGAGGCCTGCCAGTCGATGGGCTCGGATGCCGTGGCGGCCAAGCTGAAGCAACTGCTGGGCATCGGCTTTCACGAAACCACCCGCGACGGCGCGGTGACACTGGAGCCGGTCTATTGCCTCGGCCTTTGCGCCTGCGCGCCATCGGCGATGCTCGACGGCGAAGTGATCGGGCGGCTCGACGACGAGAAGCTCGACGAAATCATTGCCGAGGTGCGCTCATGATCCCACGCATCTACATACCGGGCGATTCCGGCGCGCTGGCACTGGGTGCCGAAAAGGTCGCCAAGGCGATCGCAGCCGAGCTCGCCGAGCGCGGCATCGAAGCAAAGATCGTGCGCAACGGGTCGCGTGGCGCCTACTTCCTTGAACCGATGGTCGAAGTGGCTACCGCCCAGGGCCGCGTCGCTTACGGGCCGGTGAAGCCCGCCGACGTCAAGAGCATGTTCGACAGCGGCTTCCTCACCGGTGGCCACCACAAGCGCTGGCTGGGTGCCCCGGACAAGATCCCGTTCCTTGCCAGGCAGACGCGGCTGACTTTCGCCCGCTGCGGCATCAACGATCCGCTGTCGCTCGACGCCTACAAGTCGCTCGGCGGATTGAAGGGCCTGCAGAACGCAGTTGCCATGGCGCCAGCCGACATCGTCAAACAGGTGACGGAGTCCGGCCTGCGTGGACGCGGCGGCGCCGGCTTCCCAACCGGTATCAAGTGGAAGACGGTGCTCGACGCCACCGCTGACAAGAAATACATCGTCTGCAATGCCGACGAAGGCGACAGCGCCACGTTCGCCGACCGCATGATCATGGAAGGCGACCCCTTCGTGCTGATCGAAGGCATGGCGATCGCCGGCGTCGCAACAGGGGCGACCAAGGGTTTCGTCTATATCCGCTCGGAATATCCGCATGCGGTGGCAATGATGAACAAGGCTGTCGAAGTCGCCCGCAAGGCCGGCGTTCTCGGCGTCAACGTGCTGGGTTCGCCCAATGCGTTCGACATGGAAATCCGTGTCGGCGCGGGCGCCTACGTCTGCGGCGAGGAAACCTCGCTGTTGAACAGCCTGGAAGGCAAGCGCGGCGTGGTGCGCGCCAAGCCGCCGCTGCCGGCCATTCAAGGCCTGTTCGGCAAGCCGACGGTGATCAACAATGTCATCAGCCTGGCCTCCGTGCCTGTGATCATGGACAAGGGTGCCGCTTTCTACAAGGATTTCGGCATGGGCCGCTCACGCGGCACGATCCCGATCCAGATCGCCGGCAACGTCAAATATGGCGGCCTGTTCGAGACGGCCTTCGGCTTGACGCTGGGCGAGATCGTTGACGAGATCGGCGGCGGCACCTCTACCGGCCGGCCGGTGAAGGCGGTGCAGGTCGGCGGGCCGCTCGGCGCTTATTTTCCGCGCGCCCTGTTCGATACGGCATTCGACTATGAGGCTTTCGCGGCCAAGGACGGACTGATCGGCCATGCAGGCATCACCGTGTTCGACGACACCGCCGACATGCTGAAGCAGGCGCGCTTCGCCATGGAATTCTGCGCCATCGAAAGCTGCGGCAAGTGCACGCCTTGCCGCATCGGCTCGACGCGGGGCGTCGAGACCATCGACAAGCTTGCCGCCGGCATCGAGCCGGAGAAGCAGATCGCTTTGGTCACCGACCTCTGCAACACGATGAAATTTGGTTCGCTCTGCGCCCTGGGCGGCTTCACGCCCTACCCTGTCATGAGCGCGCTCAATCATTTCCGCGAAGATTTCAAGCCGGCGCCGGTCGCCGAAGCAGCGGAATAAGACGGATGACACTTGAGTACCAAGACCGACGGTTTGACGTAACTCTATGTAGCGATAACGAACCGGATAGCATGTATCTGGAAGTGACAGAAATTCGCGAGGGAAAGCCCGAGATCGTTCTTGAGATCCGGTATTTGGAAGACGACGGATCAATGACTTTTACGGCCTTCGTAAAGGACTTGCCTTTTGAACTGATAGAGTATTTCGGCAGATCGGCGCGGAAGTCCCTGTCGCCCGTCGCAACAGCTGCAGAATAGGAACCACACCATGGGTCTCGTTCAGGAAATCGACTTTGGCACACCGGCCTCGTCGTCCGCGAAGCAGGTGACGCTGACCGTCGACGGCTTCTCGGTCACGGTGCCGGAAGGCACCTCGATCATGCGCGCCTCGATGGAGGCCGGCATCGCCATTCCAAAGCTCTGCGCCACCGACATGGTCGACGCGTTCGGCTCCTGCCGGCTCTGTCTTGTCGAGATCGACGGCCGCAACGGCACGCCCTCTTCCTGCACGACGCCGGTGGCGCCAGGCATGGTCGTTCACACCCAGACCGGAAGGCTGAAGGACATCCGCCGTGGCGTGATGGAGCTCTATATTTCCGACCACCCGCTCGACTGCCTGACCTGCGCAGCCAATGGCGACTGCGAGTTGCAGACGCAGGCCGGTGTCGTTGGCCTGCGCGATGTCCGTTACGGTTATGAAGGCGACAACCACGTCTTCAAGAAGAATGACGGCGCCGAGAACTTCAAATGGATGGCGAAGGACGAATCCAACCCATACTTCACCTATGACCCCTCGAAATGCATCGTCTGCTCGCGCTGCGTGCGCGCCTGCGAAGAAGTGCAAGGCACTTTCGCGCTGACCATCGAAGGCCGTGGCTTCGGCAGCCGCGTGTCGCCCGGCATGCATGAACTGTTCATCGACTCGGAATGCGTGTCCTGCGGCGCCTGCGTGCAGGCCTGCCCGACGGCGACGCTGTCGGAAAAGTCGGTCATCCAGATCGGCCAGCCCGAGCATTCCGTGGTCACCACTTGCGCCTATTGCGGCGTCGGCTGCCAGTTCAAGGCGGAAATGCGCGGCGACGAGCTGGTGCGCATGGTGCCGTACAAGGACGGCAAGGCCAATCGCGGCCATTCCTGCGTCAAGGGCCGCTTCGCTTATGGCTATTCGACCCACAAGGACCGCATCCTCAACCCGATGATCCGCGAGAAGATCACCGACCCCTGGCGCGAAGTGTCATGGGAAGAGGCGCTGACCCACACCGCCAATGAATTCCGCCGCATTCAGTATCAGTATGGCCGTACCTCGATTGGCGGCATCACCTCTTCGCGTTGCACGAATGAGGAAACCTATCTGGTTCAGAAGCTGATCCGCCAGGGTTTCCGCAACAACAATGTCGACACCTGCGCCCGTGTCTGCCACTCGCCGACCGGCTATGGCCTCGGCCAGACCTTCGGTACCTCGGCTGGCACCCAGGATTTCGACTCCGTCGAACACACCGACGTGGTCATGGTGATCGGCGCCAATCCGGCAGCAGCGCATCCGGTGTTCGCCTCGCGGCTGAAGAAGCGGCTGCGCAAGGGCGCCAAGCTGATCGTGCTCGACCCACGCCGCACCGAGATGGTCAAGTCGCCCCATGTCGAGGCGGCGCATCATCTGCCGCTGAAGCCGGGCACCAACGTGGCCGTGATCACCTCGCTGGCGCATGTCATCGTCACCGAAGGCCTGTTCGACGAGGCCTTCATCCGCGAACGCTGCGACTGGGATGAATTCCAGGACTGGGCATCGTTCGTGGCGCTGCCGGAAAACAGCCCGGAAGTCGTCGGCCAGTTGGCCAATGTCGACCCGGAAGAGATTCGTGGCGCCGCGCGCCTGTTCGCTCGCGGCGGCAATGGCGCGATCTACTACGGCCTCGGCGTGACCGAGCACAGCCAGGGTTCGACCACCGTCATCGCGATCGCCAACCTTGCCATGGCGACCGGCAATGTCGGCCGCCCGGGCGTCGGCGTGAACCCGCTGCGCGGCCAGAACAATGTGCAGGGCTCCTGCGACATGGGCTCGTTCCCGCACGAACTGCCGGGCTATCGGCACGTGTCGGGCGAGGCGGTGCGCGACATCTATGAGACCCTGTGGGGCGTCAAGCTCGACGAAGAACCGGGTCTGCGCATCCCCAACATGCTGGACGCAGCTGTCGATGGCTCGTTCAAGGGCCTCTATGTACAAGGCGAAGACATCCTGCAGTCGGACCCCGACACCAAGCATGTCGCCGCCGGCCTGGCCGCTATGGAATGCGTCGTCGTGCACGACCTGTTCCTCAACGAGACCGCCAACTACGCGCATGTCTTCCTGCCGGGTTCGACCTTCCTCGAAAAGGATGGCACCTTCACCAACGCCGAACGCCGCATCAACCGCGTGCGCAAGGTGATGGCGCCGAAGAACGGTTTGGCCGACTGGGAAGTGACGCAGGACCTCGCCAAGGCGATGGGGCTGAACTGGAACTATCAGCATCCGTCCGAAATCATGGACGAGATCGCCCAGACAACGCCGAGCTTCGCCAAGGTTTCCTACGCGTATCTGGATAAGATGGGCTCGGTGCAGTGGCCCTGCAACGACAAGGCGCCGGAAGGCACGCCGATCATGCATATCGATGGCTTCGTGCGCGGCAAAGGCAAGTTCATCCGCACCGAATATGTCGCCACCGACGAAAGAACCGGGCCGCGCTTCCCGCTGCTGCTCACCACAGGCCGTATTCTCAGCCAGTACAATGTCGGCGCACAGACCCGGCGTACCGACAATATCATGTGGCACTCCGAGGACCGGCTGGAGATCCATCCGCATGACGCGGAAAATCGCGGCCTGCGCGACGGCGACTGGGTGCGCCTGACCAGCCGCTCCGGCGAGACGACGCTGCGTGCGCTGATCACCGACAAGGTTTCGCCTGGCGTGGTCTATACGACGTTCCACCATCCAGACACCCAGGCCAACGTCATCACCACGGACTTCTCCGACTGGGCGACCAATTGCCCGGAGTACAAGGTGACGGCTGTACAGGTCGGCGCTTCCAACGGCCCGTCGGAATGGCAGCGTGAATATGACGAGCAGGCCCGCAACAGCCGCCGCATCGGCACGCTGCAGGCGGCGGAATAGTCTTTGAGCGCGCGCCCCAAAGCGACGACACAGATCTCCCGCCTGGCGCACCGCGCCGGCGGCACGGCCACAGCCAACCGCATGGTGCCGGAGGAGACACCGGTGGCGTTCTCCTTCGCCGGCACCACCCATGCGGTGATGATGGCCAGCCCCGCCGATTTCGAGGATTTCGCGCTCGGCTTCTCGCTGACCGAAGGCATCATTGCCTTGCCTGACGAGATCGACACCATCGAGGTCGAGGATCATGGCGCCGGGATCGACATCCAGATCCGGCTGAAGGACCAGGCCAACACGCGCTTCGAGGCACGGCGACGGCGGCTGGCCGGGCCGGTCGGCTGCGGACTGTGCGGCATCGAATCCATAGAAGAAGCCATGCGCTCGGTTGATGCCGTCGGTGCGTCAAAACTTACGCTTGACGCCGACGATATCACCCGCTCGGTCAAGCTGCTGTCCAAGGTGCAGCCGCTGCACACCGAGACCGGTGCGGTGCACGCCGCCGGCTTCTATGTGCCCGGCAAAGGCATCGTCATGGCGCGCGAGGATGTCGGCCGCCACAATGCGCTGGATAAACTCGCTGGTGCCTTGGCCAAGGCCGGCATCGACGGCGCGTCGGGCGCGGTCGTTGTCACATCACGCGTTTCGGTAGAGATGGTGCAGAAGACGGCGGCGATCGGTGCTGCCTTCATCATCGCCGTTTCGGCGCCGACAGCGCTGGCCATCCGCACGGCGCAAGAGGCCGGCATGACGCTGGTGGCGCTGGTGCGGGGCGATGATTTCGATGTTTTCACCCACCCCGACCGGGTGGTTTGCGGAGTTGCCCAGCATGTCGCATGACGAAGAGCACATCATGAGCACCAGCGAGAAGCTGGTCCGTATGGCCAACCAGATCGCGGCCTTCTTCCACTCCAAGCCGCGCGAGGAAGGCATTGCCGGCATCGCGGAGCATATCAACAAGTTCTGGGAGCCAAGGATGCGGCGTCAGTTCTTCGAAATGCTGGACAGCGGCAGCGAAGGCTTCAATGAACTGGTCGTGGCGGCTTCGCGGAAGATTACGCGACCCAAGCCGCCGGAAGGTGCGGGCTTTGTCGCCAACGCCAACGTTGAGGCCGCCGACGCGCGAAAATAGGCGTTCGGTGGCGCCCCTGCCTACATTCGCGATCGCTAAAGTTTAAGCTGCCGCAAACAGCCCGCCTCTGCTATGGTTAGGCGATCAGAAGTCGCCTGGCCCGGTGGAATACACGCGTGAGGCCGATCGAGACCCGATACGCCCGTAGCGGCGATGTGCGGATCGCCTATCAGGTGATCGGCCAAGGTTCCTTTGATCTTGTCTTCGTGCCGGGCTTTATTTCCAATCTCGATCTGCACTGGGAGGACGAGGGCTACAGCCGGTTGCTGAAGCGGCTTGCCGCTTTCTCGCGGCTGATTCTGTTCGACAAGCGCGGCACCGGCCTGTCCGACCGTGTCGATGCGCATCATCTGCCCAGCCTCGAAACGCGTATGGACGATGTGCGTGCGGTGATGGATGCCGCCGGCAGTGGCCGCGCGGCATTGCTCGGTGCCTCGGAAGGCGCGCCGATGGCGATGCTGTTTGCCGCCACCTATCCGGAGCGGACGCGCGCGCTGGCGCTCTATGGCGGCTATGCACATTTCCACAAATGGGTCATGCCGCCGGAAGCGCTGCAGGCTTTCATCGACACGGCGGAAACGGCATGGGGTACCGGCGCCACCTTGCCGCATTTCGCGCCGGGGCGCGTCGAGGATGCCCGCTTCTCCACATGGTGGGCGCGCTTCGAGCGACTGTCGGCCAGTCCGACGGCGGCGGCGGCACTGGCGCGCATGAATGCCGCAATCGACGTGCGTGGCATTCTGGGCGCGATCAGCGCGCCGACGCTGCTGATCCATCGCCGCAACGATGCCCGCGTTGACCCCGATGCCAGCCGTTTTCTCGCCAGGAAAATCCGAAATGCCAGGCTGGTGGAGATACCCGGGCGCGATCACCCGGTGTGGACTGGCGATGTCGACCGTGTCGCCGACCTCATTGAGGAATTCCTGACCGGAGAGCGCGCCGTGGCGGAGACGGAGCGCGTGCTGGCAGCACTCCTGGCGACGCGAATCTACGACACGGCACGGCTGGGCGACCGCATGTGGGGCGACCGCAGCCGGCGCTTCCAGGAGACATGGCGGCAAATCGTCGGGCGCCATGGCGGGCGCGGTGTGGATATTCATGGCGAGATGATGATTTCGCGGTTTGACGGGCCGGCGCGGGCCATTCGCTGCGCGGCGGCGCTGCGCGAGGCAGCGCAGGAGATCGGCGTGGCCAGTGCGCAAGGCGCCCATGTCGGCGAAATCGAACTGCGTGGCCCGCCGGTGGGGCTGACAGGGCGCGTGACGCTGCAGCTCGCTGCTCACGCCAATCGCGGCGACATCCTGGCCTCGCGGCTGGTTGCTGAACTGGCGACGGGGTCGGGACTTCATTTCACCGACGCCGGACGGCTTGCTCTCGACGAACTGGACGAACCGCTGGCGCTGGTTCAGGTGGTTTCCGAACAGCATCTGGAACCCGCCTGCCGCAGCAAGCTGAAGACAGCTGAACCTTTGGCTTTGACGGCACGCGAGAGCGAAGTGGTGAGCCTGGTGGCCGACGGCAAGAGCAACGCCGCGATCGCTGCCGAATTGCGGCTTAGCGAACATACCGTCAAACGCCACGTCGCCAACATACTGCTCAAGCTCGACCTGCCGTCGCGGGCGGCGGCGGCGGCGTTTTCCGCCAGGCACGCTGGCTCGGATGGGCCATAGGAGCCATGGCGCTTTCGGGCGAAGCGGCCACGGGATCATAGGCGCTATCAATTCTTCCATGCAGGCCGGGCGGATGTCGCTGGAAAGGCACTGCGAAGGAGGATGACATGCTGAAATCGAACCGGACCATCAGATCGCTGACAATAGCGGCGGGCATCGGCGCGCTGCTCGCTATCACCCCCGCCAAGGCAGAAGACGCTTCGGCCACGGCTGCCTACAAGGATATCCAGGCGACGCTCGGCTCGGTGCCGGACATGTTCAGGACGCTGCCTGATGTCGCTGTCGCCGGCGCCTGGGCCGAGATCAAGGGCGTTCAGCTCAACCCGAAAACCGCACTCGATGGCAAGACCAAGGAGTTGATGGGGCTCGCGGTCGCTTCGCAGATCCCTTGCCAGTATTGCATCTATTTCCACACCGAGGCGGCCAAGCTCAACGGCGCCAGCGACGAGGAGATCAAGGAGGCGGTGACGATGGCGGCAATCGTGCGCCACTGGTCGACGATGCTCAACGGCAGCCAGGTCGACCTCGCCACATTCAAGAAGCAGACCGACGATGTGTTCGCCGCCGTGAAGGCGAAGTCGCAGTGAGAAAGCCCTGCCCGGCGATGGGCGCCGGGCAGTACTCTTAATCAAACGCCCGATCGAGACGACGGGCCATGGAGATTAAAATGCTGACCAAGACACAAGCCGTGGATGGCGCTGCAATCAAGAAGGCGATCGAAGGCCGTGACGGAAAAATGCTGTCGAGCTTCTATGCCGACGACGCTCTGGTGCGGGTGATCGACCGCAACAACCCACCGAGCAAGCCGCGCGAAGTCCGCGGGCGCGCGGCGATCGCCACGTTCTGGGACGACATCTGCAGCCGGGCGATGACCCACAAGGTCGACACCACCATCGCCGAGGGCGACAGCCTGGCCTTCACTCAGGCCTGCGCCTATCCGGACGGCACGAAAGTGTTCGCCGCGGCGATGCTGGAGCTGAAGAACGGGCGGATCGCACGGCAGACCGTCGTGCAGGCCTGGGACGAGTAGATCAACCGAAATCTTGGAGGAGAACCAACATGTTCAGCGCCAGATGGCAGATCGACGCCAAGTTCGGGCACAAGCAGACCGTGCTTGAGCTGTTGAAAAAATGGGAGCGCGAGATCGGCTCGCAGATCGGAATTTCCGAGCTGAAGTTCCAGATCATGACCGGGTCGATCG
This sequence comes from Mesorhizobium sp. INR15, assembly GCF_015500075.1. Taxonomy (NCBI): domain Bacteria; kingdom Pseudomonadati; phylum Pseudomonadota; class Alphaproteobacteria; order Hyphomicrobiales; family Phyllobacteriaceae; genus Mesorhizobium; species Mesorhizobium sp. INR15. The sequence goes on from NZ_CP045496.1 coordinate 159,156, forward strand.
GCGCCCGCGAAGCGACGGTCGAGTCGCATCATCAGGTCGAAAGCCTGGCCCAGTTGGAGGCCATGTTTGCCAAGATCGGCAAGATCGACGCGCATGCCAAATGGGGCAAGGAGATGGAGCCCTATGTCGTGTCGGGCACCAGCCTGTGGAACATCTATCGCATCGTCGAGTAGCGGCTGCGCAACGATCTTACCTCTCCCCTTGTGGGAGAGGTCGGATTGCCTCGATTTGTCCTTCACAAATCGGCTGGCAATCCGGGTGAGGGGTAAGATTGCGTCCAGCTGGAACACCCCTCATCCGGCTCGGCGCTATGCGCCGATCCACCTTCTCCCACAAGGGGAGAAGGGAAATTGCCGCGCCCAGTCATCCGCTATGACTCCCGGCCCTTCGTAAACAATCAATTGGCCTTTCGTCCGCTACGCGGACCGTTTCTCACCCATGCGCAACCATGACGTGACGCACGGCGGTGTAGTCCTCCAGCGCGTAGAGCGACATGTCCTTGCCGTAGCCGGACTGTTTCAGCCCGCCATGCGGCATCTCGTTGGTCAGCATGAAATGGGTGTTGATCCAGGTGCAGCCATATTGCAGGCGGGCTGCCGTTGCCATGGCGCGCGAGACGTCCTTGGTCCACACCGAGGACGCGAGGCCATAGTCGCTGTCATTGGCCCAGTTGACGGCTTCATCGACCTCGGAGAAGCGGGTGATGGAAACGACCGGGCCGAACACCTCGCGGCGCACGATCTCGTCTTCCTGCAAGGCGCCGGCAACGACAGTCGGCTGATAGTAGAAGCCGGAGCCCTCGCCCGGCTTGCCGCCGGTGGTGATCTCGATGTGCTTCAGTTCCGAGGCACGCTCGACGAAGCTCGAGACGCGGTCGCGCTGGCGGCGCGAGATCAGCGGGCCGATCTCGTTCTCGGTATCGTCGGGGCGATCGTACTTGATGGTCGAGACGGCCGAGGACAAGTCGGCGACCAGCTTGTCGTAGATCTTCTTGCCGGCATAGATGCGGCAGGCGGCGGTGCAATCCTGGCCGGCATTGTAATAGCCAAAGGCGCGCAGGCCGTTGACCACGGCGCCGAGGTCGGCGTCGTCGAAGACGATGACCGGCGCCTTGCCGCCGAGTTCGAGATGCGTGCGCTTGACCGACTTGGCGGCGGCCTGCAGCACCTTCTTGCCGGTGGCGACGTCACCGGTGATCGAAATCATGTTGACCTTCGGGTGATTGATCAATGTGTTACCGACGCTGTCGCCACGGCCAAGCACGACATTGACCACGCCTTCCGGCAGCACATCGGCCAGGATTCTGGCGAGCTTCAGCGCTGTCAGCGGCGTCTGCTCCGACGGCTTGAAGACAACCGTGTTACCGCCGGCAATGGCCGGAGCGAGTTTCCAGGCCATCATCATCAGCGGATAGTTCCACGGCGCAATGGAGGCGACGATGCCGATGGCGTCGCGGCGCACCATCGAGGTGTGACCGGGAATGTACTCTCCCGCGACGACGCCCGGCATCGAGCGGACGGCGCCGGCAAAGAAGCGGTAGCAATCGACGATCGCCGGGATCTCGTCATTGAGTACGGCATTGATCGGCTTGCCGCAGTTGAGCGCCTCGAGTGTCGCGAACTCCTGTGCATCGGCCTCGATACGGTCGGCGATCTTGAGCAGATAGCCGGAGCGCTGCGCCGGCGTCGTTCGCGACCACGTGACGAAAGCCTTCTCGGCCGCCAGCACCGCCTCCTCGATCTGTGCCTGGCTGGCCTCGGGCAGATTGAGGATGGTCGCGCCTGTCTTTGGGTTGAGGATTGGTTCCTCGGTTTCGGTGCCCTTCTCGAATTTCGAGCCGATCAGCATCTGGGTGTCCATGGAAGTCTCTCCCTTGGGAACGCGTGGGTTATTTGCCCGAACCGGCGATCTGGTCGCCGTCACGGGTCAGGTAATAGGCGGCGAGAATTGGCAGCAGCGTCACCAGCATGACGACCATGGCCACGACATTGGTGACCGGGCGCTGGCGCGGACGGATCAGCTCTTCCAGCATCCATATCGGCAGCGTCTGCTGCTGGCCGGCGGTGAAGGTGGTGACGATGACTTCGTCGAAGGACAGCGCGAAGGCCAGCATGCCGCCGGCAAGCAGCGCGGTGGCGATGTTGGGCAGCACGACATGACGGAAGGTCTGGAAACCGTCGGCGCCGAGATCCATCGATGCCTCGATCATCGAGCCCGAGGTGCGGCGGAAGCGGGCAACCGCATTGTTGTAGACAACGACGACGCAGAATGTCGCGTGGCCAAGCACGATCGTCCAGAACGAGAACGGGATATCGGCGAGCGAGAAAGCCGAGCGCAGCGCGATGCCGGTGATGATGCCGGGCAGAGCGATCGGCAGGATGACCAGCAGCGAGATGGTTTCGCGGCCGAAGAATTTTGTCCGCGACACCGCTGCGGAACAGAGCGTGCCGAGGACGAGCGCGATCGCTGTCGAGATGGCCGCGACGCGCACCGACAGCGACAGCGCCTGCCAGACATCAGGCCGGTTCCAGGTGACGGCGAACCATTGCGTCGTCAGCCCGGGCGGCGGCCAGACAAAACTCTTCTCTTCGGTCGTGAAGGCGTAGACGAAGATAAGCAGGATCGGCAGGTGCAGGAAGAGCAGCCCGCAGGCGGCGGCGATCTTGAGGCGCAGAGGAGCCGACTGGGAACCATCAGAGCGCATCGAAAGCCCCCATGCGCTTGGCGCCCCAGAGATAGAAGCCCATGATGATGATCGGCACCACGGTGAAGGCAGCAGCGAGCGGGATGTTGCCGGCAGTGCCTTGCTGGGCATAGACGGCCTGGCCGATGAACAGGCGTGACGTGCCGATGATCTGCGGGATGATGTAGTCGCCCAATGTCAGCGAGAAGGTGAAGATCGAACCGGCGACAATGCCGGGCAGCGCCAACGGGAACAGGACATTGCGGAAGGTCTGGCCGGGCGAGGCGCCGAGATCGGACGAGGCCTCGACCAGATTGCCGGGCACGCGCTCAAGTGCCGCCTGTACCGGCAGGATCATGAACGGCAGCCAGACATAGACGAAGACGATGAACGTGCCGGTGAAGGACACCGACAGTGAGTTGCCGCCGACGATCGGCAGCGACAGCCAGGCGTCGAGCACCCACAGCAGATGCAGCTTGGCCAGCAGCCAGGTGAGGATGCCCTCCTTGGCGAGGATCAGCTTCCAGGCGTAGATCTTGACAAGATAGCTCGACCACAGCGGCAGCATGATGCCGAGATAGAAGAGCGCCTTCCAGCGGCCGCGTGCATAGCGCGCCGCGTAGTAGGCGATGGGAAAGGCGACAACCGCTGAAGCCAGCGTGACCAGCGCCGCCATCGTCACCGTGCGCAGGATGATGTCGAGATTGGCGGCCTGGAACAGGTCGCCATAGGTCTTCAGCGTGAATTCGCGGTTGATCAGGCCGGAGAACTCGTCGATCGAGAAAAAGCTCTGTGCCAGCAGTGCGAACAGCGAGCCGATATAGACGATGCCAAGCCACAGCACCGGTGGCAGCAGCATCAGCAGCAGCAGGACCTTGGGCTTGCGCCAGAAAAGGTCCGACAGCGCGCCGCGCAGACCGCCGCTGCCCGGCAGGATGGCCGGGGTCGTCGCTCGCGGCATGGCAGCGTCGACGCTCATGCCGGCTCTTCCATCAAATGCAGGTGCTCGCGGTTGAAGGTGAGCACGACCGCTTCGCCTTCGGCAGGCAAGGCGGTGCCTGAGGGCACGATCGCATGCAGCCGCAGCCCATCGGCATCGAGCGCCAGTTTGGTCGTGGCGCCGAGATAGTTGGTGGAGACCAGGCGGGCGGAGACGCCCTCGCCTTGTGCTGCTCGGCCAACGCGAATGGATTCGGGCCGCAGGCTGCCCCAGCGGTGCTGGCCGGAGTAACGCTGGACGAAGTCGGGCGGCAAGACATTGGAGGAGCCGACAAAGTCGGCGACGAAACGGGTCTTCGGCCGCTGGTAGATGTCCTCCGGCGTGCCGATCTGCATGATCTTGCCGTCGTTGAAGACGGCGACACGGTCGGCCATGGATAGCGCCTCGCCCTGGTCATGGGTGACGAAGACGAAGGTGATGCCGAGCGCCTTCTGCAGCGACTTCAGCTCTTCCTGCATGTTTTCGCGCAATTTGAGGTCGAGCGCGCCAAGCGGCTCGTCGAGCAATAGCACTTTTGGCTGGTTGACCAGCGCGCGGGCGAGCGCGACGCGCTGGCGCTGGCCGCCGGAAAGCTGGCCGGGGCGGCGCGCGCCGTAGCCGGGAAGCCTCACCAGTGCCAGCGCGTCTTCAGCGGCTTTGTGCCGTTCCGGCTTGCCGACGCCCTTCACCATCAACCCGTAGGCGACGTTGTCGAGCACGCTCAGATGCGGGAACAGCGCGTAATCCTGGAACACGGTGTTGACGTTGCGGCGGTAGGGGGGAACGCCTTCGGCGCGCTCGCCAAAGATCGAGATCGAACCCGATGTCGGCTGCTCGAAGCCGGCGATGAGGCGCAGACAGGTCGTCTTGCCTGACCCGGAGGGGCCAAGCATGGCGAAGAATTCGCCCGGCACGATGTCGAGATCGACCGCATCGACAGCGCGAACGCTGCCGAAATGGCGGGAGACCTGTTTGAAGGAGACGGCGGAGGTCATGGGCAGTCCTGATCTGTCAGGGCGCATAAAGTTCGGGCGTACGCGCCGCCCCTCATCTGCCTGCCGGCACCTTCTCCCCGTATAGGACAGGGAGAAGGAAGCGCTCCAGCGCAAGCGATCCCCCTCTCCCCGTTCTTCACGGGGAGAGGGTAAGGGTGAGGGGCAGCGTCAAGCTGTCAGTAAATGCGTCGCGAAATCACCGTCCGCCGATGACACCGATATAGTCCGACACCCAGCGGTAATAGGGCACGCACTGGTTGTTCTGGGTCGTGCACTTCGACACCGGCGTCTTCCAGAACTTGATCTTGTCGAAATTCTCGTAGCCGTTGGTCTTGCAGCCTTCGTCGGTCAACAGTTCGTTGCCCTTGCAGGCTGCCGGCACGACCGGCAGCGAGCCGAACCAGGCCGAGACATCGCCCTGCACTTTCGGCGACAGCGAATGTTCCATCCACATATAGGCGCAGTTGGGATTGGCCGAGTCCGCCTCCATCATCGTGGTGTCGGCCCAGCCGGTAGCGCCCTCCTGCGGGATGGTGGACGCGATCGGCTTCTTGGCGGCGACCAGCGTGTTGACCTGGAATGGCCATGAACCGGAAGCGACAACGCCTTCGTTCTGGAAATCATCAACCTGAATGGCGGCATCGTGCCAGTAGCGGCCGACCAGCGTGCGCTGGACGCGCAGCAATTCAAGCGCCGCCTTGTACTGGTCTTCGTTCAGTTCGTAGGGGTCCTTGATGCCGAGCTCCGGCTTGTGGAACATCAGATAATTGGCGGCGTCGGCAATGTGGATCGGGCCGTCATAGGCCTGGACGCGGCCCTTGTTGGACTTGCCGTCCGGCAGCTTCATTTCCTCGAAAACGACATTCCAGCTCTTCGGCGCTTCCTTGAAGACGTCGGTGTTGTACATCAGGATGTTGGGGCCCCACTGATAGGGCACGCCATAGTGGACGCCGCCGACGGTGAACCACGGCGCATCCTTCAGCCGATCATCAACCGTCTTCCAGCTCGGGATGAGATCCGTGTTGATGGGCTGGACGCGCTTGCCGGCCACGAGGCGTAGCGACGCATCACCCGAAGCGGTGACGAGGTCGAAGCCGCCTTCGTTCATCAGCGAGACCATCTCGTCCGATGTGTTGGCGGTCTTGACGTTGACCTTGCAGCCGCTCTCCTTCTCGAAGGACGTGACCCAGTCATAGCCTTTGTCGGTTTCGCCGCGCTCGATATAGCCCGGCCAGGCAACGATGTTGACCTGGCCTTCGCCCTTGCCGAGTTCCTTGACCTGAGCGACGGCCTGACCCGAGAAGGTCAGCGCGACCGTCAAGGCGGTGCATGACTTGAGGAATGAATTCATCGTCAATCTCCCATTTTTGGCGCCTGACTTCGAAGCCGGTCTCGGTCTTCGCCAGAGGTCACGCGCGGACTGAAAAAATATCAGTTCGTCCAATGGACACATGTCGCTCTGACGGCGGCTTGGCGTCCCTGACAGGGAAGGTGCTTTGAAAATTCCGGTTTCGCAAATTCATTTATCAGAAGGGCGATATCGGTTTTACCGATAGATAGACCATTGCGCTCTCAAGGACGCTGACGGACCGTTCGCTGCGACTGGGCAAGGCCGATGAAGTCGCGCGCCGCCTGCGGCAAGCCGGATCCGCGCCTCCAGACCATGCCGACCTGCACCACCGGCAAGGAGCCCGAAACATCGCGCGATTCGATGCGGTCGCCTTCCAGCGACCACGGCCGGTAGACAAGATCCGGCAGCAGCGCCACGCCGGCGCCGGTGGCCACCAGGCTGCGCACCGCTTCGACCGAGCGGGTGCGGAAGGCTACATGCGGCTTGGCGCCGATCGCCGTCAGCAGCTTGCCGGTATTCTCCTCGATCTCGTCGACGGTCAGCATGATCAGCGGCTCGCCGGCGATATCGCCAATGCCGATAATATCGGCGCCGGCCAGCGAATGGCCAAGCGGCAGCCAGAGGCGGTAGGCCGAGACTTCAAGGATTTCCGACTGCAGCGCGGTGCGGTCGCGCAGGTTCGAGGTGACCATGACGGCGATGTCGAGCTTGCCGCCAATCAACAAGTGTTCGAGATAGTCGCCATTGTCCTCGATGGCCGAGACCTCGACGCCTGGATAGGCGCGGCGGTAGCGGGCAAGAAGGTCCGACAGGACATAACCGGCGACCAGTGAGGTGACGCCGAGTTGCAGCCGGCCTCCGGTCACCACCTGCTCGCCGGAGAAGGCGCGGCGCGCGTCGGAAACGTCGGCGAGGATCTTGGTGGCGTGGCGGAGGAACTGATGACCCTTGTGAGTGATGTTCAGGCCGCGAGGATGGCGTTCGAACAGCTCGACGCCGAGGTCGCTCTCGAGCTCCTTGATCGCTTCGGTGACGGAGGACTGCGAGATGGAGAGGTTCTGCGCCGCACGCGACACCGTGCCTTGCTCGGCGACCGCGATGAAGAACTGCAGCTGGCGAATGGTGAAGGCCATGGCCGGACTAAACACCGGCATGGAAGCGAAGGAAAGCGGACGGCGGACTTATCCCATGGACTGGAGACAAGGCGCTGGATCAACCGAACACCAGACTGATGCGCCGCCGCCATTCCGGACCGTAGCGAAGGGCGGCCATGAATGCGGTCTCAAGGGCAACAACAATGACGATGATGCGGAAGCCTATCGTCAGCGAATCCTGGCCGCTGCCGTGCAGCAGATAGCCAGTGCTCAGGAAGCTTGCATTCCACACCATGGCGCCGACCATCGTCGCGCCGGCGAAAGGCAGCGCGGGCAGATACAGGGCGCCGGCGGCTATCGGCAGATAATTGCGTACCGTGGGGATGAACTGCGCCAGCAACGAGACCCTGACATGACGGCGGCGGTAGGCGTGGCCAAGCCTTTGGTAGGTTGCGTGGCGCAGCCAGACATATTTGCCGAAACGTTCGACCAGCCTGTCGGCTCGGTCAAATCCAATCCGGCGGCCTACCGTGTACCAGAACAGACAGCCGGCGGTGGAGGCAAGCGTCGTCACCAGCAGCAGGACCGCCAGTGTCCTGCCATCCGGCGCCGCGGTCATTCCGAGGAACAGCAGCATCACGTGCGACGGCGGCACCGGCAGGATCTTTTCGGTGAAGGCGAGGCAAAAGACGCCAAACAGACCGAGACCGAGAATGGTCGCCAGCGGGCCTGTCACGCGAAACGCCAGTCGTAGATCTTGACGGTCTTGATCCTGGCGATGCGATAGACGGTGGCTGGCGGAAAATTGCGAAAGGTGCGGCCAACCCGCGTTGCTTCCAGGTCCAGCCGGTCAAGCAGGGCCTGGTCGAACGGGCAGCGGCCGCCAAGCGTGAACTGATAAAGCGCTCCGCCGGGGCGAAGGTTGGCAAAGACGCCTTCCAGTATGGAGAGCGTCTGGCGCGGCGAGATCAACCGGAAAGGCAGGCCGCTGACAGCGGCGCCGAGCATTGGCCCCTCGTAAAGCGGCAGATGCCGCAGCCCGACGGCATCCATCTCGAAGATACGGGCCGCCGGGAAACGGCGCTTGAGCAAGGCGACAAAATCCGGATCGGATTCGATCAGCGTCAAATCCTGCTCCCTCACTCCGCGCTCCACCAGGGCGCGGGTAAATGGCCCGGTGCCAGGGCCAAGCTCCAGCACCGGCCCGGTGTCGGGACCAATGTCACGCGTCATCATCGCCGCCAGGGTGGAACCGGATGGCGTAACGGAGCCGATCTTGAACGGCGCGACGGTCCAGGCCATGAGAAAAGACAAGGCATCACTTGCAGGCATAACGACCCTCAATTCCTTCGCGGCGATCCGACGGATCGGTGGCCGCTCAACTTCCTTTCAGCGTCGGGCCCGAGATCGGTTCAGTATTCGGACCCGACGCCTTGGTGTCGGCATACGGGGCGAATCGCTCGCCGACACTCGACGGGTGGTGTTTGCTGCAACTGGATTGCATAGACATTGCGCTAAGCCGTAGAGACAAAGAAAAGACCTGCCGCGCCGGCCGGGATGTTTGCCATGCTTGCGCAATGTTGGCGCTGTAGCGCCTGAAACAACTACGTCGCCGAGGAATGATGGATGCGGATCTTGCTGGTCGAAGACGAGCCTGAAATGGTTTCCGCCCTGCGTGCCGCGTTGAAGCGGCATGACATGGTTGTCGACCATGCCGGCACCCTGCTTGAGGCAGAGGACTTCGTTGGTGCCGACAGCTATGACGCCATCCTGCTCGACCGCCAGTTGCCGGATGGCGACGGACTGACGCTGGTGCCCAAACTGCGCGCCAAGAAGAACGTTACGCCGGTGCTGGTGCTGACGGCGAGAGGCGACACCTCGGACAAGGTGGACGGGCTGGACATGGGCGCGGATGACTACCTGGCGAAGCCCTTCGCCTTCGAGGAACTGCTGGCCCGCTTGCGCGCTCTGCTCAGGCGTCCGGCGCCGATGCAGCCGCAATTCATCCGCTCCGGCCATCTGGTCCTCGATGTCGGGCATCGCGAGGCATCGATCCGCGGCGAGCCAATCAGCCTGCCGCGCCGCGAACTCCTGGTGCTGGAGGCGCTGATGCGACGGATGGGCCGCATGGTGCAGCGTTCGACGCTGATGGAAGCGGTGTTCGGCCTCGATGACGAAATCCAGTCGAACGCGCTCGACACCCATGTCTCGCGCCTGCGCCGCAAGCTGACCGACGCCGACAGCGGCGTGACGATCAATGGTATCCGTGGCGTCGGCTATCTCCTGCGCGAGACCGCATGACCCTAAGACGCCCGCGATCGTTGAAATGGAGCCTGGTGCTGCGCATCGCCCTGCTGCAATGCGCAATGCTGACGCTGATTATTGTCGGTATTATCGCTGCCTTGCTGGCCACGGGTCTTATCCCGCATGACTATGAAGACGGTACGATGGACGTGCTGGCCGACGCCGTGGCGCGCGACGCGAAAGGCGTGCTTGTCCTCAACGAAACGCCTGACCTCGAGATGCTACGCGCTGGCGTTCCCGATCTCTGGTACATCATCCGCGACAAGCAGGGACACCGGCTTCAGGAAGGTACGGTGCCAGCGGCGTTCCAACCTTTTGTCGGGCTGCTGGACACTATCGCCGACGCCCGCATCGATCACGATATCGGCCAGGCCGCGCCGCCGGATGGAAAGATCCGCTGGACCGACACGGCCGCGGGCAATGTCCAGATAATGAGCGGCACCAAGGGTGGGCTTTCGCTGCTGCGGATTGTGTCGCAGGCGCCGCTGTTTTTCCTGCAAGGCATACTGCCGCTCGCCGGGCTGATGGGACTGGCCACGCTGTTCGCCACCCCTTGGGTCGTGCGCGGCGCGCTCTCCGGTCTCGGGCATGCGGCGGAGGAGGCCAAACGCATCGATATCGACAAGCGCGGCGTGCAACTGCCGTTGAAAGACGTGCCGCTGGAAGTCACCCCGTTGGTCAAGGCGGTGAATGCCGCCCTTGCGCGCCTCGACAGGGGCTATGAGCGCCACAAGCGCTTCCTGACCGACGCCGCGCACGAGTTGCGAACACCTGTCGCCATCCTCAACACGCGCCTCGCCTCGCTGCCGGCGACACCGGAGCGGGCACGGCTGCTGCAGGATGCCGCCCGGCTGTCGACGCTGACCGATCAGCTTCTCGACCTGCAGCGCCTCGACCGGCAGGCCGTGCTGTTCGAACCGATCGACCTGGTAGCGATCGCTCACAGCGTTATTGTCGATCTCGCGCCGATGGCGTTTTCAGCCGGCTACGAGATGTCCTTCGAACCGGAAAGAGAGACGCTGATCGCTAACGGCGACCGGACAGCGATCGAGCGCGCCGTGACCAACCTCGTCCAGAACGCCATCGAGCACGGCGGCCAGACCGGCAAGATCACGGTCAAGGTGATCGCGCCTGCCATCATCGAGGTTCATGACGAAGGCGGGGGTGTTCCGCCAGCCGAGCGGGAGCGTATCTTCGAGCCTTTCTACCGCCTGCGCCCGCAGGATCACGGAGCCGGGCTCGGCCTCAATCTGGTGCAGGAGATCATGCAACTGCACGGCGGCCGCATCGAGATTCTCGAAGGCGAGCCAACGGGCACCTGCTTCCGCATGACTTTCCCACCGGCCGCCATGCCGGCTTAGAGACCCAAGCAAGCCGCCGCATCGGCAGGTTGGGTTGTGTTTGACATCGCGCATTATCGTAACTAGATAAGTTACATGAAACGCAACAGCCGACTTTCCTCAACACTGCACATTCTGGTCCACATGGCCGAGAAGCAGGAACAGGCGCTGACCTCCGAGCAGCTTGCCACTTTCATCCACACCAATCCGGTCGTGGTCCGCCGCACCATCGCCGGGCTGCGCGATGCCGGCATCGTCACCTCGTCGCGCGGGCACGGCGGCGGCTGGCTGCTCGGCCGTGCACCGGAAAACATATCCCTGGCCGAGATCAGCGCGGCGCTTGGCGAGAGCCTGCTGCCGTTCAGCACCAAGCCGGAGAGCCCCGGCTGCCTGGTCGAACAAGCGGTGATCGCGGTGCTCGACGATTTTCGCATCGAAGCCGAGAGGCTGATGGCGGAAAAGCTCAGCCACATCACGCTGGCCGACCTGACCGCTGATTTCCGCCGCCGCTATGACCTGATTGGAGTATCCAGCCATGCAGTATGATCTTGCTGTCGTGGGCGGCAGCTTTGCCGGCTTGTCCGCCGCCGTCCAGGCGGCGCGTGCACGGCGCAATGTGCTGGTGATCGACGCCGGCCAGCCGCGCAACCGGTTCGCCGAACATTCGCACGGCTTCCTTGGCCAGGATGGGCGCTCTCCCGGCGCAATTCTCGAGGAAGCCCGCAAACAGTTGCTGGCCTATCCAACAGCCAGGGTTGTCAACGCGCGCGCGGACAAGGCGACCGCCGCCGGCGAGGGTTTCGAAGTCACCACCGACAGTGGCGAGACATTCGGCGCCGCGCGGCTGGTGCTCGCAACCGGTGTACGCGACATCCTGCCGGAAGTGCCCGGGCTGGCCGAGCTGTGGGGGAGGAGTGTTCTGCACTGCCCCTATTGCCACGGCTACGAGGTTTCCGGCGGACCGCTCGGCGTGCTCGCAACCGGCCCGTTGTCCTTGCATCAGGCGCAACTGATCGCCGATTGGGGCGACGTCACGCTTTTCGGCAACGGCCAACTTGAGCCTGACCCGGAACAGATGCTGGCCCTGCAAAAGCACAATATCCGCTTTGAGCCCACCGGTGTGGCCGAACTGGCAAAGGACGCGACCGACGGATTGATTGTCCGCCTCGACGACGGCCGGAACATCGGCGTCAGGGCGATGTTCACCGCGCCGCGCAACACCATGGCCAGTCCGCTGGCCGAACAGCTCGGCTGCGGCTTCACCGAAGGCTTCCTCGGCCCTGTGATCACCGTCGACGACAGACAGCAGACAACCGTGCCTGGGGTTTATGCCGCCGGCGATGCCGCGCGCGCCATGCACAACATCGCTTTTGCCGTATCAGGTGGCACTTTCGCGGGCGTGTGCGCCCACCAATCGCTGGTGTTCGGCTAAAGCAATTCCAGGAAAAGCGCGTAGCGGTTTTCCGTCCGGAATTGCGTGAAAACAAAGAGTTAGAGCGGTTCAGCGATTCTACCAATCACTGAACCTCTCTAAGTCAGCACACCCGATCAGAACCCGGTTTCACCGCCGGCGATGCTGAGCCGCGTGCCGGCCTGCGCCAGCGCGGCGGCGATGTCGCGCGTCGGTGGCCTATCGGTGGCGAGCTCGGAAAAACCATCGAAACCGCAGACCTGGACCAGGCCCTGGCGGCCGAATTTGCTGTGGTCGGTGATGACGAGGGAACGCTGGCCGCGCGACAGCACCATGCGGGCAAATTCCGCCTCTTCCAGATCGTAGTCCATCACGCCCATGACGGCGTCGACCGCGCCGGTGGAGATCACCGCGTGGCTGACCGAAAAGCGGCTGACGAAGTCGATCGCCGAGGCGCCGAAGGCAGCCCCTGAATCGCTGCGTAGCTCGCCGCCGGCCATGTAGACCTTGTTGCCGTTGACGGTGGCCAGCGTGCGCGCGATGTCGGACGAATTGGTAACCACCGTCAGCCGACGATGGCCGAGCAATTCGCGGGCAAGAAACGAGGTCGTCGTGCCGGTGTCGAGCATGATCGATTCGCCATCGCGGATCGTGGCGGCGACCATGCGGGCAATGACGCGCTTGGCATCGGCATTGTCGCGCATGCGCCGCTCGAACGGCGCTTCCCCGACCATCGACGGCAGGCCGATGGCGCCATGCATTTTCAGGATCGACCCATCGCTGGTGAGCGGCTTGACGTCGCGGCGGACCGTCTCCAGCGAGACGCCCAGCCGGTCGGCAAGGCTCGCGATGGTGACGGTGCCCTCCTCCTGCAGGAGGCGCAGGATTTCGCCATGCCGTTTCGAGTGGTTCATCTGTCGTCATCCGCCTGGATCGTTACGATTGTGACTGTTTTTATGGTAAAGCCACCGCTTATGACAAGAACGGTGACATATTTTCGGGCAAAAAAACAGATAAAGCCACAGGTTTCCGTTGACAAGCCTGGCCATCTGGCGTGACATTGGCATTGTGACAGGCTCGGACTGCCACGGGAGAATGATGGCTGAGCCGCACCCAAACATATGTGCCGAAACGTCGGCGACGCGCCCGGCGCCAAGGCAACAGAGTCTTTCGAATCCGCGGGGGCGGATGCCGGTCTCGAAGAGCCCGGCACATGGGGCTCGTCGGTGCGGCACGGGATACCGATCCCGCACTCCGCACCGACGAGATCTTCGCCATCGCGGGCCTGCGCTGCCACGGCAATCCGGTGCCACCGGGCCGGCGCCTTGGCACCCCATCACAAAACCAGGGATGAGTTCGTGACCGCAGAAGACCGCATCCGTGCCCTGCCCTGTTGGGCGGGCAGTATCGATATCGAGCCGCTTACGGGTGGATTGAGCAACGCCAACTATCTGGTCAAGGACGCCGCCGGACGACATGTGGTGCGCTTCGGCAAGGACTATCCATTCCACCATGTCTTCCGCGACCGCGAGCTGATGACCGCGCGGGCGGCGCATGCCGCGGGTTTCGCGCCGGCCGTCCGTTATGCCGAGCCAGGGATTATGGTAACGGAATTTCTCGGCGCCAAAACCTATACCGCCGAAAACGTACGCGCCAACATCGGCCGTGTCGCCGCGCTGATGCGCGGCTTTCACCGCGAAATGCCCAACCACGTCTCCGGTCCCGGATTCATGTTCTGGGTCTTCCATGTCATCCGCGACTATGCCCGCACGCTTGACGGCAGCCGCATGGCCAGTGAGTTGCCGCGCTATCTCGCGCTTGCCGATGAGTTGGAGCGTGCACAGGCGCTGCTGCCGATCGTCTTCGGCCACAATGATCTGTTGCCGGCCAACCTGCTCGACGACGGCGACAAGCTGTGGCTGATCGATTTCGAATATGCCGGCTTCAACACCGCGATGTTCGATCTTGCCGGTGTCGCCTCCAATGCGGGTATGTCCGAGGACGAATCGAACAAGCTGCTGACCGCCTATCTCAGCCGCGCCCCCGACGAGAAGATCCTTCGCTCGCATGCCGCCATGCAATGCGCCTCGCTGTTGCGCGAGGCGATGTGGAGCATGGTTTCGGAACTGCATCTCGATGCGCCGGGCGCCGACTATGTCGCCTACACGGCTGAGAACCTGTCGCGGCTGGACGTCGCGCTGGACAGCTACAGAACGAAATACGGGAAAAAATCATGACATTGCCAACGCAGGCCGGGATCGTCGTCATTGGCGGCGGCATCATCGGCTGTTCGACAGCCTACCATCTGGCGCGCGACCACAAGGCCGACGTCATCCTGCTCGAACAGGGCAAACTGACATCGGGTTCGACCTGGCATGCCGCAGGCCTGGTCGGTCAGTTGCGTTCATCGGCCTCGATCACCCGCGTGCTCAAATATTCGGTCGATCTCTACAAGGGGCTCGAGGCTGAGACCGGTCTTGCCACAGGCTGGAAGATGACCGGCTGCCTGCGGCTCGCGACCAATGCCGACCGCTGGACCGAGTACAAAAGGCTGGCGACGACCGCCAAGAGCTTCGGCATGGACATGCAGTTGCTGTTGCCCGCCGAAGTGAAGACCATGTGGCCGCTGATGGAGACCAGCGATCTCGTCGGCGCCTCCTGGCTGCCGACCGACGGGCAGGCCAGCCCCTCCGACATCACGCAGTCGCTGGCCAAGGGCGCCCGCATGCACGGCGCCAAGCTGTTCGAGGATGTCCGCGTCACCGGCTTCGAGATGAAGGACGGGCGCATCACCGTGGTGAAGACCAGCAAGGGCGACATTGCCTGCGACAAGGTGGTGAACTGCGCCGGACAATGGGCACGGCAGGTCGGCGCCATGGCCGGCATCAACGTCCCGCTGCAGCCGGTAAAGCATCAATACATCATCACCGAGAAGATCGACGGCCTGTCGACCGATGCGCCGACCATCCGTGACCCCGACCGCCGCACTTATTTCAAGGAAGAGGTCGGCGGACTGGTGATGGGCGGCTATGAGCCGAACCCGCAGGCATGGGCAACCAATCTTCCTGGCGGCGACGTGCCGAACGACTGGGAGTTCCGGCTGTTCGACGACGACTACGATCATTTCGAACAGCATATGAGCCAGGCGATCGCGCGGGTTCCTGCGCTCGAAACCGTCGGTGTCAAGCAGATGATCAACGGACCGGAGAGCTTTACGCCGGACGGCAATTTCATCCTTGGCGTGGCACCGGAATGCGCCAACATGTTCGTCGGTGCAGGCTTCAATGCCTTCGGCATCGCGTCGGGCGGCGGCGCCGGCTGGGTGCTGGCGCAATGGGTGGTCGATGGCGAAGCACCGCTCGACCTCTGGGTGGTCGACATCAGGCGTTTTTCCAACCTGCACCGCGACAGGCAATGGGTATGCGACCGCACACTGGAAGCCTACGGCAAACACTACACGATCGGCTTCCCGCACGAGGAATATACGAGCGGCCGGCCGCGCATCGTTTCGCCTTTGTACGACCGGCTGAAGAAATACCAAGCCGTGTTCGGCTCCAAGCTCGGATGGGAGCGGCCCAACTGGTTCGCACCAGAAGGCGTCGAACCCAAGGACGTCTATTCGATGGGGCGGCAGAACTGGTTCGCGGCTGTCGGCGACGAGCACCGGCATGTGCGCGAAAAGGTCGGCATTTTCGACCAGTCGTCCTTCGCCAAATATGAGCTGAGCGGCGCGGACGCCTTGAAGGCGCTGGACTGGATTTGCGCCAACGATGTCAACAAACCCGTTGGCCGGCTGACCTACACCCAGCTTCTCAACACACGCGGCGGCATCGAAGCCGACTTGACGGTGGCGCGGCTGGGCGACGACAAATTCTACATCGTTACCGGCACGGGTTTCCGCACCCATGATCTGTCCTGGTTCAGCGACCACATCGGTGACGGCCTCGATGCCCCCCTCAAGGATGTCACCGAGGATTTCGGTACGCTGTCGTTGATGGGGCCGCGCGCACGCGATGTGCTGGCTGAGGTGACCGGCGCGGATGTATCCAACACCGGCTTCCCGTTCGGCCACGCACGCGAAATCGCCATCGCAAGCCACACGGTGCGGGCACTTCGCGTCACCTATGTCGGCGAGCTTGGCTGGGAACTGCATGTGCCGATCACGGCCACCGGCGAAATCTTCGACGTCTTGATGGCAGCGGGCGAAAAGCACGGCATCCGCCCCGTCGGCTACCGGGCGCTGGAATCGCTGCGGCTGGAGAAAGGCTATCGCGCCTGGGGTTCTGACATCACGCCCAATGACACACCGCAGGAGGCAGGCCTGGGCTGGGCGGTCAAGCTGCGCAAGAACACCGATTTCGTTGGCATGCGCGCGCTTGAGAAGGTCAGCGGCATGGCGCTGAAGAAACGCTTTGCCGGCTTCACTGTCGATGACTCCGAAATTGTACTGGTCGGGCGCGAGACAATCCTGCGCAATGGTGAACCGGTCGGCTATCTCACCAGCGGCGGCTATGGCTACACGCTGGGCAAGAACATCGGCTACGGCTACGTTCGCAATGCTGACGGGGTGAGCGACGATTTTCTCAACTCCGGCGATTACGAACTGGTTGTGGCGATGGAAAGGACGCCGGCAAGAATCCACCTTGAGCCGCTATACGACCCATCCATGAGCAAGATCAAAGCGTGACGGTGCAGCCATGAATTTCCACGCGGATCGTCACGTCCATATCCTGATCATCGGCGGCGGCGCCATCGGCACGTCGGTTGCCTACCACCTTGCCCGCGACGGCGCCAAGGATGTGCTGCTGGTCGAGAAATCGCTGCTCACCCATGGCTGCACATGGCATGCCGCCGGGCTGGTCGGGCAGCTTCGCGGCAAGAGAAACCTGACCCGGCTGATGCAGAATTCGGTTGCCGTTTTCGACCGGCTGGAAGCCGAGACCGGACAGGCGATTTCCTGGAAGAAGGTCGGCTCGCTGCGCCTTGCCGGCAGTTCCGCGCGCTGGAGCGAAATCCGCCGCTCGATGACGCAGGCCAAGAGTTTCGGCGTCGAATGCCATTCGCTTTCGGCCGATGAGGCGGCCAGGCATTTTCCCTATATCGTCAAGGACGGCATCGAAGGCGCCGCCTACATTCCCGGCGACGGTTATATCGATCCCTATTCGCTGACCATGGCCTATGCCAAGGGCGCCAGGCAGAACGGCGCCCGCATCGAAGAGGGCGTCACGGTCGAGGAGATTGTTCTGGAGGGCAGGCGCGCGGTTGGCGTCGTCACCAATGGCGGCTCGATTTCCTGCGATATCCTGGTGAACTGCGCCGGCCTGTGGGCCAAGCGCGTCGGGAAGATGGCCGGCGTGCCGCTGGCAGCAGGCGTTGTCGAGCACCAGTATTTCCTGACTGAAAAGACGCTGAAGCTCGACCCGAACCTGACCACGCTGCGTGACCCCGACCACAATTTCTATCTCAAGCCGGACACCGGCAGCTTTGCCATCGGCGGCTGGGAGGATGGCACGAAGGGTTGCTGGCGCGGCATGCCGCCGCTCGATTTCGGTCGCGAGCTATTCGCACCCAATATGGAACGGCTGGAGCTGTTCGCGCTGCCAGCGGCGGAGCGGCTGCCGGTGCTCAACGAGATCGGCATCCAGACTGTCATCAACGGGCCGATCCCGGTGTCCTTCGACGGCGAGCCGATCATGGGGCTGGCGCCGCAACTCGACAATTTCTTCGTCGCCTGCGGCTTCACCGCCGGCATCGCGGCATCGGGCGGTGCTGGCCTGGCGCTGTCCAACATGATCCTGCACGGCGACGCCGGCATGGATCTGTGGCCGTTCGACGTGCGCCGCTTTGGCGCGGTGCAGGCGCAGGGCCGCTATCTCGAGACACGCGCCATCGAGGCCTATGGCGCCTACTACAAGATCCACTGGCCGGCGGAAGAATCGCATGCAGGGCGCGGGCTGCGACTTTCGCCGCTGCACGACACTCTGCGCGACAATGGCGCGGTGTTCGGCTCAAAATTCGGCTGGGAGCGGCCCAACTGGTTCTCCGTCGATGACGGCAAGTCGGTCGAACTGGGCAGTTTCGAAGGCAAACCCGGCTGGTTCGATGCTGTTGGCGGCGAGGTGCGGGCAATCCGCGAACGGGCGGCCCTGATCGACCAGACCTCATTCTCCAAGTTTGAAATCACGGGCAAAGGCGCGCAGACAGCACTGCAGCGCATCGCCGCCAACGACCTTTCCGGTGCGCCGGGCAAGGCCGTCTACACCCAGCTCTGCAACGAGAGGGGTGGCATCGAGGCCGACGTGACCATCATCCATACCGGCGAGGATCGTTTCCTACTGGTCACCGGCTCCGGCTTCGGCGTGCATGACCAGCACTGGGTGTCGAGACATCTGCCTGACGGCATCACCTTGCGCGACGTGACCAATCAATATGCCACGATCAACCTGTGCGGACCGCGCGCCCGGGACATCCTGCAATCGGTCAGTGACGATGATGTTTCCAATGACGCCCTGCCCTTCCTGGCTGTGCGCAGTATCGAGCTTGGCAATGCCACCGCACTCGCCGTGCGTATCGGCTATGTCGGCGAACTCGGCTACGAACTTTACGTGCCGCAGGAATATGCCGTGCATGTCTATGAGACGCTGCGCGAGGCGGGCGCGCCGCATGGCATCGCCGATGCCGGCTATCGCGCCGTCGATGCCTGCCGCATGGAGAAAGGCTATCTCTACTGGTCCGGCGACATCACGCCCGACTACAATCCCTACGAAGCCGGGCTCGGCTTCGCGGTGGCGCTGGGCAAGGGCGATTTCATCGGCCGTGCGGCGCTGGCGAAGATCAAGGCGGAAGGCGTCAAGCGCAAGCTCTGCTCCTTCACCGTCGACGGCTTCGCGCCATTCCACGGCGGCGAGGCGATCCTGTTCGGCGGCAAGGTCGTCGGCTCGACCTCGTCGACCGGCTATGGCTATACGCTGGGCCAGACCATTGCCTTCGGCTACCTCCCGGCAGAGCTGGCCGGCGAAGCGGCATTCGAGATCGAGGCATTCGGCAAGACCTACAAGGCGACGCGCGGGCCGCGCACGCTCTATGACCCGAAAATGGAAAGGCTGAGGGCATGAGCGACGATCTCGCACTTGCCCGGCAAGCGATGGCGGCGATCCCGCTGTTCGGGGATTTCAGCGGCAAGATAGAGCGGCTCGGCGGCCTTACCAACCTGGTGTTCAAGGCTGGCGACTTCTGCCTGCGCATCCCCGGCAAGGGCACGGAGGAATATATCAACCGCGCCAATGAGGCGGTGGCCGCACAGGAAGCCGCCAAGGCCGGCGTCAGCCCTGAAGTGCTGCATGCCGACGGCAAGACCGGTGTCATGGTGACGCGCTTCATCGCCGGCGCGCAGACCATGTCGCCGGAGACATTCAAGACCAGGGCAGGCAGCACGGCGCGGGCTGGCGAGGCCTTCCGCAAGCTGCACGGATCGGGTGCCGTGTTTCCCTTCCGCTTCGAACTGTTCGCGATGATCGACGATTATCTCAAGGTGCTGTCGACCAAGGATGTCGCCTTGCCCGCCGGCTATCATGACGTGGTGCGCGAGGCTGGCACCGTACGCTCCGCGCTCGCCGCCCACTCGCTTCCGCTTGTCGCCTGCCATTGCGATCCGCTATGCGAGAATTTCCTCGATGCCGGCGGCAGGATGTGGATCGTCGACTGGGAATATTCGGGAATGAACGATCCGCTCTGGGACCTCGGCGACCTCAGTGTCGAAGGCAAATTCGACACCGCGCAGGACGAAGAGATGATGCGCGCCTATTTCGGCGGCGAGCCCAAAGCCGCCGAGCGCGGCCGCGTCGTCATCTACAAGGCGATGTGCGACCTGCTGTGGACGTTGTGGGGGCTGATCCAGCTCGCCAACAACAATCCGGTCGACGATTTCCGCGCCTATGCCGATGGCCGCTTCGCACGCTGCAAGGCGCTGATGGAGACGCCGGAGTTTTCGCGGCATCTGGCGGCTGTGCGCAACGGCTAGATGCCAGAAACCTAGTTCACACCCTTCGGCACGTTTTCAGGCGGCACCGTGGTGTCAACCACCTTCTGGCGGTGGAAGATGAACAGGCCGGCCAGCACGATGATGCCGGAACCGATCAGGATGCGCGGGCCTGGGACATCGCCGAAGAAGACCAGCCCGAAGACCACCGCCCACAGAAGCAGCGTGTAGTGCAGCGGCGCCAGTGTCGAGGCCGGCGCCAGCTTGAGCGCCCGGGTAATCATCAGATGCGCGCCACAGGAAACAATGCCGAGCAGCAACATGGCGCCGAAATCGAGCGATGACGGCGTCTGCCAGGCACCAATGGTCAGCACGCCGCCCACCACCATGGTGCCGATGGTCTGCCAGGTCACAAGGTTGGTGTCGCTGGTGCCGCGAAGCCGCCGGTTGAGGATAATGGCGAAGGCGAAGGCGATGCTTCCGGCGAGCGCGAAGCTCGACGACAGCGAGAAAGCCGCCGAGGACGGTTTCAGCATGATCAGCACGCCGCAGAAGCCAAGCAGGATCGCCACCCAGCGGCGCCAGCCGACTTTCTCGCCGAGCAGCAGATGCGACAGGGCGGCGACATAGATCGGGCCGGCCATGTAGAAACTCATGACATCGGCGAGCGGCAAATAGACAACCGCCGCGTAGAAAAACGCGGTGTCGAGCGTGGTCATGACAACGCGCAGCAGCTGAAGCTCGAGACGCTCCATGCGAAACAGCTTGGCAGGCCCCTGATGCGCGATCATCGGGCCGAGCACGAAAAAGGCGCCGATGGAGCGAATCAGCACGACCTGGCCGACGGAAAAGCTGGCGACCAGCCATTTGCCCATCGCGTCGTTCAGCGCAAACAGGAAATCGCCGGCCAACATCAGCAGAATGCCGGCCAGCAACACGTTCTTGATTGCAGAATTCTGCGCCGCAGGCTGCTCCATGCTGGTCCCGCATTCCCTCGTATGTGCTCAACAAGCCGCGTCGTAGACGGAAGCGGCTGCCTTGACGAGGAGAAATCCGGAAAATGGCAAGGCCAGCGTCGGGAATCGGCTGTATCTGAACGGTCTGCCCGGGCTCAGCCGGTTGCGGCCGCAAAATAGTCGAATGACTGGCCTGTCACACCGATCGAACGGCGAGGTGTTCCTCAGTTCCGGAGGCGTCCTATTGTGCCTGTCCGGAAGGGCTATGCCTGCGGTTCACGGCGGCAGGCCGCCCCGTGATAGAAAGGCGCGTATCCTGCCTGGTCCGCTCGGCAACAACCTTGCCTCGTGCGATGACGCAAAGGCGTTCTGGACGCAGACGCAGAGCTTCGATCGGGTTGCCGGCATCCAGCACCACGAGGCTGGCGCGCTTGCCAACCGCCAGGCCAAGATGATCGAGACCCATGATCGACGCGTTGACGTTGGTGACCATGTCGAAGCAGCGCGCCATGTCGGCCGGGCTCGACATCTGGGCAACGTGAAGCCCCATGAAGGCGACGTCGAGCATGTCGGCGGTGCCCAGCGAATACCAGGGGTCGAGCACGCAATCCTGGCCCCAGCCGACGCGGATGCCCATGGCGAGCATCTCCTTGACCCGGGTCATGCCGCGACGCTTGGGGAATGTGTCGTGGCGGCCCTGCAGCATGATGTTGATCAGCGGGTTGGGGATTGCCGACACCCCGGCCTCGGCGATCAGCGGCAACAGCTTCGAGACATAGTAATTGTCCATCGAATGCATCGAGGTGAGATGCGAGCCGGCGACCTTGCCCTGCAAGCCGAGCCGCTGCGTTTCATAGGCCAGTTGCTCGATATGGCGCGACAACGGGTCATCGGTCTCGTCGCAATGCAGGTCGACCATCAGGCCGCGCCTGGCGGCGATCTCGCAAAGCTCGGTGACCGAGCGCGTGCCGTCGGCCATGGTGCGCTCGAAATGCGGGATGCCGCCGACGATGTCGACACCCATGTCGAGCGCACGGATGGTGTTGTCGCGTGCTGTCGGCGAGCGATAGAACCCGTCCTGCGGAAAGGCGACAAGCTGCAAGTCGATATAAGGGGCGATCGTCTTCTTGACGTCGAGCAAGGCTTCCACCGCCAGCAGCCTGTCATCGCAGACATCGACATGGGTACGGATGGCAAGCAGGCCCATCGACACCGCCCAATCGCAATAGGCAAGCGCGCGGTCACGCACCGCTTCATGCGTCAGAAGCGGTTTCAGTTCGCCCCATAGCGAAATGCCTTCCAGGAGGGTACCCGAAGCATTGATGCGCGGGATGCCATAGGACAGCGTCGCGTCCATATGGAAATGTGGGTCAATGAAAGGCGGCGAGACCAGATTGCCGTGCGCGTCGATCACCGTGCCAGCGCTGGCTTCGAGAACAGGCTCTATCGCCGCGATTGTCTCACCGATGATGCCGATGTCGGCGATGGTGCCGTCGGGCAAGGTGCCGCCGCGTACAACAAGGTCGAAACTCATCTGTCGTCATCCCGTTCGAAGAATCATCTATTCCCTCATCGTGGCGCAAAAGACAGCCTGCCGCAGCGGTTTCTTTCCGTTATCGGCAAACGGTTCCATCTCGTTGCAACTCACTCTATAAGCCGCCTTTCGTTGTCCCGTTTTTTCAAGGATCAGCCGTTTGTTTCGTTTTTTCCGCTCGACGGAGAACCAGCGCCTTGTCATGAGGCTGCTTCAGGAATCCTTCCGCAAGCATAGGTTCGGCTACGGTATCGCCATCCTGTCGATGCTGGTGGTGGCCGGAATGACGGCGGCCAGCGCCCTGGTCATGCGCGACATTACCAATGAGTTCGTGATCTCGAAACGGATCACGCAGATCAACCTGATCGCCGCCGCAGTCGCCGCCATCTTCACCATCAAAGGCCTTGCGACCTTCGTCCAGAGCTATTTCATGAGCCGGGTCGGCAACGCCATCATCGCCGAGCGCCAGCGCAAGATCTATGATCACATCCTGGCGCAAGGCATCGAGTTCTACCACTCGACGTCATCGTCGGACCTGATCAACCGCATGACCAACAATGCGCAGGCCGCGCGCAATGTTCTCGATCTGGTGGTCACATCCTATGTGCGCGATCTGGTTACCCTGATCGGATTGCTGCTCGTCATGTTCGTCCAGCAACCGGTGCTGTCGCTGGTGTCGTTCATTGTCGGACCGATCGCCATCTACAGCGTCAACCGCATCCTGAAACGTGTCCGCAAGATTTCCGAAATGGAATTCCGCTCGATCGGCCAGATCGTGCAGGTCATGCAGGAAACGGCGATCGGCGTGCGGGTGGTCAAATCGTTCAATCTGGAAGCCTCCATGCGCAAGCGCATGGACAAGGCGGTTACCGATGTCGAGAACCGTGCCAACAGCATTGCGACACTGGAGGCCGGTACAAGCCCGATCATGGAAACGCTGGCCGGCTTTGCCATTGCCGGCGTCATCCTGGTCAGCGGTTTCCTTGTTGTCGAAGGTGGCCAGACCCCCGGCCGGATCATGGCCTTCATCACCGCGTTGCTGCTTGCTTACGAACCGGCAAAGCGCCTCGCGCGTGTCCGTATCGCGCTGGAAACCGGCATTGTTGGCGTACGGATGATGTTCCAATTGGCCGACCGGCCGCTGACGCTGGCCGAAAAGCCGGACGCCGAGCCACTCAAGGCCGGACCGGGCGAGATCCGTTTTGACCATGTCAACTTCGCCTACCAGGACGGACCCCCGGTCCTGGATCAGTTCGATCTGACCATCGAGCCGGGCAAGATGACAGCGCTGGTTGGCCCTTCGGGCAGTGGCAAGTCGACGATGCTGAACCTGATCATGCGCATGTACGACCCGCAAGGCGGCAAGGTTCTGTTCGACGGCCAGGACATTTCGCAGGTGACGCTGGCTTCGCTGCGGGCAAAGATCGCCTATGTCAGCCAGGATACGTTCCTGTTCGCCGGCACGGTGATGCACAACATCCGCCTCGGGCGCGAGGATGCGACGGACGCTGAAGTGATCGCTGCCGCCAAGGCCGCAAACGCGCATGCCTTCATCAGCAGCATGCCGAAGGGCTATGAGACGGATGTCGGCGAGAACGGCGGCCTGTTGTCAGGCGGCCAGCGCCAGCGCATCTCGATCGCGCGCGCCATGCTGCGCAATGCCGAAATCCTGCTGCTGGATGAAGCAACCAGCGCGCTCGATGCCGAATCGGAAGCGCTGTTCCGCGAAGCCCTGCAGCAGTTGACGGTCGGGCGCACCACCATCGTCATCGCGCACCGCCTGTCGACCGTTCACCAGGCCGACACGATCGTGGTGCTGGAAGCCGGCAAGGTGGTGGAGAGCGGCGCGCACCGAACCCTGCTCAATCAGGGCGGGCTGTATCAGAAGCTTTATGAATATCAGCTGATGCCGTGAGTGCCTCCCTTCTCCCCCTGTGGGAGAAGGGAAGTAAGATCCTATTCCGGCACGTACCTTACCGCGCCCTTGGCGGCGCTGGTTGCCATCGAGGCATAGGCGCGCAGTGCCGTCGTCACCTTGCGCTTGCGCTTTTCCTCGGGCTTCCAGGCGGCCGCTCCCCTGGCCTCCATCGCCACGCGGCGAGCAGCCAGTTCAGCGTCACCGACGGCGAGGTTGATGGTGCGGTTGGGGATATCGATCTCGATCGTGTCGCCTTCCTGCACCAGTCCGATCAGCCCGCCTTCCGCCGCTTCCGGCGAGGCATGGCCGATCGACAGGCCCGAGGTGCCGCCGGAGAAGCGGCCGTCGGTGACCAAAGCGCAGGCTTTGCCGAGGCCTTTCGACTTCAGATAGCTGGTGGGGTAGAGCATTTCCTGCATGCCGGGGCCGCCGCGCGGTCCCTCGTAGCGGATGACGACGACGTCGCCGGCCTTGATCTCGTTGGAGAGGATCGCCTTGACGCTGGCGTCCTGGCTTTCGAAGACCCGCGCCGGCCCGGTGAACTTCAGGATCGATTCATCGACGCCGGCGGTCTTCACGATACAGCCGTCGAGCGCCAGATTGCCTTTCAGCACGGCAAGCCCGCCATCCTTGGAGAAGGGATGCTTGGCCGAGCGGATGACGCCGGTCTCGCGGTCGAGATCGAGTTCGTCCCAGCGGCGGTCCTGGCTGAAGGCCACCTGTGTCGGCACGCCACCGGGGGCAGCCAGGAAGAAATCGCGGACACTCTGGCTGGTGGTGCGGGAAATGTCCCAATGATCGAGCGCTTCGCCCAGCGTCGCGGTATGAACCGTTGGCAGGTCGCGGTTGAGCAGCCCGGCATTGTCGAGCTGGCCAAGGATCGCCATGATGCCGCCGGCACGATGGACGTCCTCCATATGCACGTCCGACTTGGCGGGCGCGACCTTGCACAGAACAGGGACGCGCCGCGACAGCATGTCGATGTCGTCCTGGTCAAAGTCGATCTCGCCCTCATGCGCGGCAGCCAGGATATGCAGCACGGTGTTTGTCGAGCCGCCCATGGCGATGTCGAGCGTCATGGCGTTCTCGAACGCACCCTTGGAAGCGATGTTGCGCGGCAGCGCGGTCTCGTCATCCTGCTCGTAGTAGCGCTGGGCGAGATCGACGATCAGGTGACCTGCCTCAACGAACAGCCGCTTGCGGTCGGCATGAGTGGCCAGCGTCGAGCCGTTGCCGGGCAGAGACAGGCCGAGCGCTTCGGTCAGGCAGTTCATCGAATTGGCGGTGAACATGCCCGAGCAGGAGCCACAGGTTGGGCAAGCCGAACGCTCGATGATCTTGACGTCCTCGTCGGAAATCTTGTCATCGGCGGCGGCGACCATGGCATCGACCAGGTCGAGCGCCTGGGTCTTGCCACCCAGCACCACCTTGCCGGCTTCCATCGGCCCGCCGGAAACGAACACGGTCGGGATGTTGAGGCGCAGCGAGGCCATCAGCATGCCGGGGGTGATCTTGTCGCAATTGGAGATGCAGACCATGGCGTCGGCGCAATGCGCGTTGACCATGTATTCGACGGAATCGGCGATCAGTTCGCGCGACGGCAGTGAATAGAGCATGCCGTCGTGGCCCATGGCGATGCCGTCATCGACAGCGATGGTGTTGAACTCCTTGGCGACGCCGCCGGCCTTCTCAATCTCGCGCGCGACCAGCTGGCCAAGGTCCTTCAGGTGGACGTGACCCGGCACGAACTGGGTGAAGGAATTGACCACCGCGATAATCGGCTTGCCGAAGTCGCTGTCCTTCATGCCGGTGGCGCGCCACAGGCCGCGGGCGCCGGCCATGTTGCGGCCATGGGTGGTGGTGCGGGAGCGATAGGCAGGCATGAATTTTCCTTAGCTGGCTGGCTGCACTCAAGGGAGCGTGGCGGCGCTGAATTCGAACCGCAGGCGTTATAGACGCCACGGCGTGGTCTGGCCACAATTTTACACTGCGCCAGGGAATCCGCGACGCCGGTTGACGAGAGTGGTCATCCAATATATAGCCAAATGGGTATATACCTTATTGGCTATGGAACTCCGATGAACCAACTGGACGCTACTTTCGCAGCACTTGCCGATCCGACGCGGCGCGCCATTCTAGCCCGTCTCATCCAGGGGGATGCCTCGGTGATGGAACTGGCGGAGCCTTTCGCGATGAGCCAGCCCTCGATCTCCAAGCATCTCAAGGTGCTGGAAAATGCCGGATTGATTTCGCGCGGCCGCGATGCGCAGCGCCGGCCGTGCCGGCTGGAAGCGAAGCCGCTGGCCGAAGCCAATGACTGGCTGGAGCGCTACCGCAAGATCTGGGAAGGCAATTTTACCCGCCTCGACGCCTTGCTGGGCGCCTTGAAGGCCGAGAAAAATCCCGGCGCCAGCGAGCAATAGCCCAAAAAGATCCGGCCCATGTCGGATCGCCAAATGGCCGAACGTCCTTGGACAAACATCAGGAGGATCATCTTGAGCACCACCAGCTTGCCCGGCTCGACCGTCGCCACATTGACCGTGACCACACCCAGCGACCGTGAGGTCCAGATCACCCGCGTGTTCGATGCGCCTCGCCCCATGGTGTTCGACTGCTGGACGATCCCGGAATTGCTGAAAGGCTGGCTGCATGGCCCGGACGGCTGGCGGCTGGCCGTCTGTGAAATCGACCTCAGGGTGGGCGGCGCCACGCGCTACGTGTGGCAGCACCGCGATGGCCAGGTCATGGGCATGAGCGGCGCCTACCGCGAGATCGTGCGTCCGAGCCGGCTCGTGGCCACCGAACTGTTCGACGAGGACTGGACCGGCGGCGAGACGGTGGGAACCGTGGTCTTCACCGAACAGACCGGAAAGACCTTGCTGACACAGACCGTGCTCTACGCCTCGCGGGCTGCCCGCGATGGTGCGCTTGGCACCGGCATGACGGGCGGCATGGCCGAGAGCTACGCCCAGCTCGATGCCCATCTTGCTTCCCTGCGGGCCGCCGCAAAAGGCGCGGCCTGACCTTCTTAACCCCAGAGAAAATAAGGACATGACGATGCAAAAGATCACCACCTTCCTGTGGTTCGACGGCGAGGCCGAAGAGGCCATGAACCACTATGTCTCCATCTTCAAGAACTCGAAGGTGCTGAGCGTCGCCCGCTGGCCGCAAGGCCACCCTCAAGAAGGCAAAGTGCTTGTGGCCTCGTTCGAGCTCGACGGCGTGCGGTTCCAGGCGCTCAACGGCGGCCCGCAATACAAGTTCACCGAGGCCATGTCGCTCTCGATCGACTGCAAGACGCAGGCCGAGGTGGATCATTTCTGGAACAAACTGACCGAAGGCGGCGGCGAGCCGGGACCTTGTGGATGGCTGAAGGACAAGTTCGGCGTTTCCTGGCAGGTCGTGCCGGAACAGTTGCCACGACTGCTTCAGGACCCAGACCGAGCCAAGGCCGGACGGGTGATGAACGCGATGATGCAGATGAAAAAGATCGAGATCGCTAATTTGGAAGAGGCCGCGACGGGGTAATTCTAGGCGCCATTCCTTCTCCCCTTGTGGGAGAAGGTGGCCGAGCGAAGCTCGGTCGGATGAGGGGTGCTCCAAAAAGCACCAAAATCTCATTCCTTCCAGCACCCCTCAACCGTCTCGGCGCTCGCGCCGATCCACCTGCTCCCACAGGGGGAGAAGGAAAGACGCTCAGGCCGCCTGGTCGCGAACTTGATAGTCCTTGATGGTAGCAAACTTGATCGCCTTCCAGCGCTCCGCTTCGTAGTTGAGCGAAAAGGCATGCTGGGCGAGGAACACCGGGTCGTTGTCGAGATCGCGGGCGATGTCGCCGCGATGCGCTTCGATGAAGCGGTGGACTTCCAGCTTGTCGTCGGCCGAAATCCAGCGGCAGATAGAAAAGCGCGACATCTCGAATTCGACCGGCAGCGTATATTCGAAATTCAGCCGTTCCTTCAGCACATCGAGTTGCAGCGCGCCAACGACACCGACGATGGCTGGTGAGCCATCCTCCGGCGAGAACAGCTGCACGACGCCTTCCTCGGCCATCTGGTGCAGTGCCTCCTTCAGCTTCTTGGCCTTCATGGCATCGCCAAGGCGGACGCGGCGCAGGATTTCCGGTGCGAAATTCGGCACGCCGCGAAACAGGATTTCCTCGCCTTCGGTCAGCGTGTCGCCGATGCGCAGCGTGCCGTGGTTGGGGATGCCGACGACGTCGCCGGCGAAAGCTTCATCGGCGGTCACGCGGGTGCGGGCAAAGAAGAATTGCGGCGCCGACAGGCTCATTGGCTTGCCGGTGCGCACAAGCTTCGCCTTCATGCCGCGCTCGAGCTTGCCGGAGCAGACGCGGACAAAGGCAATGCGGTCGCGGTGGTTGGGGTCCATGTTGGCCTGGATCTTGAAGACGAAGGAGGTCATCTTGTCCTCGGTCGCCTCGACCTTGCGGGTGTCGGCCTCCTGCGCGCGCGGCGGCGGGCCGAAGGCGCCAAGCGCCTCGATCAGGTCGCGAACGCCATAGTTACGCAGCGCCGAACCGAAATAGACGGGCGTCAGATGGCCTTCCCGGAAGGCTTCCAAATCAAGGGGTCTGCACGCTTCTCGCGCGAGCTCCAGCTCCTCGATGAAGGCTTCGCGCTCGTTCTCCGGCAACAGGCCGGCGACGCGGTTGGAATCGGGACCGTTGACCGGCGTGCGCTCCTTTTCGCCGTCGCCCTTGCGCACCGCGTTCTGCGAGAGATGATAGGTGCCGGAAAAGGTCTTGCCACGGCCGATCGGCCAGGTGATGGGCGCGGTGTCGAGCGCCAGCTTTTGCTCGATCTCATCCAATATCTCGAACGGATCGCGGCTTTCGCGGTCCATCTTGTTGATGAAGGTGATGATCGGGATGTCGCGCAGGCGGCAAACCTCGAACAGTTTCAGCGTGCGCGGCTCGATGCCCTTGGCGGCGTCGATGACCATCACCGCCGAGTCGACGGCCGACAGCGTGCGGTAGGTATCGTCGGCGAAATCCTCGTGGCCGGGCGTGTCGAGCAGGTTGAAGACGTTGCCTTCATATTCGAAAGTCATCACCGAGGTGACGACCGAGATGCCGCGCTCGCGCTCGATCTTCATCCAGTCGGACCGGGTCTGGATGCGGTCCTTCTTGGCCTTGACCTCACCGGCAAGCTGGATGGCGCCGCCGAACAGCAGCAGCTTTTCGGTGAGCGTGGTCTTGCCGGCGTCAGGGTGCGCGATGATCGCGAAGGTGCGGCGGCGCGCCACTTCCTGTTCGATGTCTTCAGCCAATTTGCGAAATCCTATCTGTGGCGCGGGCTTCTAGCAGCGCGTTTTCGGTCTGTCGAACGGTTTTGGGGTGATTGGCCTTGCCCGAACTTGTCACAGGTCCGCTGTGGTGGCACCAGTGAACACCATTCGGCAGAGGTTAGCATGAGCACACCCAAGCAAGTCATCGTCATCGGCGCCGGCATCATCGGTGCCTCGATTGCCTGGCACCTGGTCAAGGCCGGCGCACGGGTGACCGTCATCACGGACAGCGAGACCGGCGGCATCGCCACGCCGAACTCGTTTGCCTGGATCAATGCGAGCTTTGGCAATCCCGAGCCGTATTTCCGATTGCGAAAGCGTGCCATGGCCGAATGGAACCGCCTGGCAAAGGACCTGCCAGGCATTCCCCTGACCTGGTGCGGCAGCCTGTGCTGGGACATGCCGGCGGCGGAATTGGAAGCCTATGCCGCTGAGCATTCCTCATGGGGTTATGGCATCAGCCGTGTCGACCGCGAGCAGGCGGCGCGCATCGAACCCAATCTCGTCGGGCTTCCCGGCTTCGCATTGCATGTCGCAGAAGAAGGCGTTGCCGAGCCCGTGTCGGCGACGCGCGCGCTGCTGGCGGATGCCGAGCGCCATGGTGCGCGTATCACCGCCGCAACAGTCACCGCGCTGGTCGAGACCGATGGCAGGATCAGCGGCGTCGACACCTCGCATGGGTTGCTGTCCGCCGATGAGGTGGTTATCGCGGCCGGCGTCGGCTCACCCGACATTGCCGCCACAGCCGGGATCAAGCTGCCGATCGAGACGCCGCCCGGCCTGATCGTCCACTCGCGCCCCTACAAGAAACTGCTCAACGGACTGGTGCTGGCCGAGCGGCTCCACATGCGCCAGACCGCCGAAGGCCGGATCATTGCCGGTGCGGATTTCGGCGGCGCCGATCCCGGTGACGACGCCGATGCAACAGCCGGCGCACTGTTCGCGGCGATGAAAGCCATGCTGCGCGATGCCGACGGACTGGAGCTGGATTTCCACACGGTCGGCTACCGGCCAACGCCGATCGACGGTTTTCCGATCATCGGCCGCGCCGAGGGTGCCGACGGCCTTTACGTCGCGGTCATGCATTCGGGCATCACGCTGGCACCGGCTGTCGGCTTGTTCGCCGCCAGGGAAATTCTCGATGGCGAACGCGATCCGCTGCTCAAGCCCTATGGGCTGGCGCGTTTCGCTCAATAGCCGGGAGGCCTGGCAAAGCCGCCGGTCAGAGGCGCCATTGCCTGGGCGATAGCGAGAAGCCGGGATTCCGACCAGCGCTTGCCGACAAGCTGCAAGCCGATCGGCAGGCCTTCGCGGTCCTGCCCGCATGGCATCGAAAGCGCGGGATTGCCGCTGTAGTTGAACACCGCGCCGTAGGCCGGCAGCATCCGGTAGCTCTCATCCTTGCCGTCGACCCTGATCGGCGTTCCCGGCTCGCAATGCGGAAAGGCAGTGGTCATGGCAACCGGACACAGCAGGGCGTCATAGGCGTCGAGAAACCGGTCCCACGCAAGAATGGACGTGTCGCGGCGAGCCAGCGCCTCGAACCAACGGGAAACGGAGGTCGGCTGCCTGGGCGCCTCGGGCTGCGCTGCCTCCATCATCATGCCGATCAGCACACCGCCCTGCTCCAGGTCATCATGCGGATCGAGTTTTGGCAGTTTGGCCTGTTCGACGATCGCACCTGCCTCCTGCAACTGCCGGGCGAGGTTTTCAACGGCAGCACTGATCTCGCCCGCCACCGGGAATCCCGGGATGGAAGCGGCGAAAGCGATCCGCAACGTCTTGAGGTCCACCTTCGGCATCTTCTCGACCGGCACCGCCGCAAGGTCGGTATCGCTGTCGTCTGGCCCGGCGATAATCCCGTAGACAAGCGCCAGATCCTCCACGTTACGCGCCAGCGGACCGAGGCAGGACATCAGCCGCACGCTGCGCGCGGCACCGCCCGGATCGGGAAAAGCGCCAGCCAGCGATATCCGATGTTCGGTTGGCTTGAGACCGTAGACGCCACAGAAGGCGGCAGGCAGGCGGATCGAATCCTGCATATCGGTACCGACCTCGAAGGGCGTCATGCCCGCGCATAACGCCGCCGCCGCGCCGCCACTGGAGCCACCCGGCGTGCGCTGAAGGTTCCATGGATTGCTGGTTCGGCCGAACAGCGGATTGCTGGACTGCCAGTCGCCCAACATGGTGGCGACATTGGTCTTGGCGAACAGCAGGCCGCCGGCGGCCTTCAACCTTGCAACCACCGGACTGTCCTGCCTGGCGGCATAGTCGGCGAAAGGTGGGAAGCCGACCGTGGTCTTCATGCCCGCCGTATCATGCATATCCTTGAGCGTGAACGGCACGCCATGCAGCGGCCCCAGAACATCACCGCGCGCCTGGGCCGCGTCAGCCTTTCTCGCGCGATCGCGGGCTCCTTCACGGTCGAGCGAGATGACGGCGTTGACCGTGTCGTTATGCGCATCGACCTGGGCAAGGTGAGCATCCAGTGCTTCCATTGCTGAAATCTTGCGCTTGGCAATTGCTGCCGCGATTTCGGCGATGGAGGAAAACGCGATATCCATGATCAATACTCCGCAACGCCGCGCATATCGATGGACATGGACAATTGCCGCGCGGCTTCAAGCCAAGATCACCATCGAAAGCACGGCGGTGCTTGATCGAAATTGCGGCGGAGCCGATTGAGGCCTGCGCCCTACGGCGCCCCCCTCTGTCCTGCCGGACATCTCCCCACTTGGGGAGATCGGCCGCATCACCAGCCGCGCTATTTCTTTCAGCGTCCGAGATTGGCGAAACCCGTCGCGCCATCCGATCTCACTCCTTGTGGGGGGAGAGGTCCGGCAGGACAGAGGGGGCGAAGGAACGCGACCTTGCCGCAAGATTGGAAGAAGCTGAAGCGCTACCCAACCAGCGCGAGCTTGGCCGGCGCCGGAACGAATGGGCGGATGGTCATCCCGGTCTTGGTCATGGTGACGAAACTCGACGGCGGGATGGCTTGCCAGTCGCCGCCATCGCGGTCGAACGGCTCGGAGACGATGCAGCGGCCGCCGCCCTTACGGAACACGGATGTGTAGAGCGTCGGCGCCTGGTTGTCTGTTGCGTAGCGGACCGCATGGAGCGCCTGCCCGTCCGAGAAGGCGGCAGTGAGTTTCAAGGCGGGATCAAGGCCGGCGCGGCGCGAGGCATCGAGCACCCGGCTGGTGGCGCGGGATACCGCGCCTTGCGGATCGGTGGCCAGGCCCTCGTCGATCATCAGGAGGAAAAACAGTTCGGAATCCGTGGTGCCTTCGCGTTGATCGAAGACGGCGTCTGACAGCGAATTCTCCAGGGCACGGCGGATCTTTTCGAAGCCGCCGATCTGGCCATTGTGCATGAACGACCAGTTGCCTGAAATGAACGGGTGGCAGTTCATGCGGCTGGTGGCACCGCCGGTCGATGCCCTGACATGGGCAAGGAACAGGCCGGATTTGATCTGCCGGCACAGGCTCTTCAGATTGGGATCGGACCAGGCCGGCAGGATATCGCGATAGAGGCCGGGCTCAGGCCGGTCGCCGTACCAGGCAAGACCGAAGCCATCGCCATTGGTCGGCGACTTCGCTTCCTGGGCGCAATGGCTCTGGGCGATCAGCGAATGACAGGGCGCCGTGACGATGTCTTCCAGAAAGACCGCTTCACCGAGATAGGCCGCCCACCGGCACATTGCTCTGTCGTCCCTTAGGCACGATCCGGAAGAGCCGCGGGCCCCTGGGTCGTGTGTGTGCCTCTGTTGTGCGTCCGCTCGTAGAGTTCGCGAACGATTCGGCTGGCGGTAGTTTCAAACAGAAATGGCAAGAAAGCGTGAACAAGCGCGGCGGACGCCGCCATCAGCAGCCGCGACGAGAACCAGGCGGCAAAGGCCATGTGGCCGAAATAGGTCTCACCGACCTTGGCTGGGTGCGAGGTGAAAATCGACATGCTGGTCCCCTTCAACGCTTGAAGCTCCGATAGTGAGTATCCTGACACGCTTCGCCGGTTCATCGATCTCAAAATATCCTTGTGTTCCGGGCTTTGGTGGGACAAACATCCCAAATGGCGCAAGATATCGATGAAATCGACCGGAGATTGCTGACGGAATTGCAACGCGACGGCACGCTGTCGGTCGACCAGCTGTCCGAGCGGGTGGCGCTGTCGCGCAATGCCTGCTGGCGGCGGGTCAAGCGGCTCGAGGAAGATGGCGTCATCACTGGCCGTGTGGCGCTGGTCAACCCGGAAAAGCTCGGGCTTGGCCTCTCGGTGTTCATCCTGATCCGCACGTCCAACCATGATCCGGAGTGGCTGCAGAGATTCCGGGCAGCGGTGACCGGCTTTCCCGAGATCACCGGCGTCTATCGCATGTCGGGCGATCTCGACTATGTGCTGCGCGCCCGCGTCGCCGATGTGAAGGCCTATGACCGGCTCTACCAGCGGCTGATCGCCAAGGTGGCGCTGTCGGATGTCTCTGCGTCCTTCGTCATGGAGGAGATCAAGGAGACTACGGTCGTTCCGATGGAACTGCGCTAGCGCGGCGGCGCGGCGCAAAAGAAAATCGTTGATAGCAATGCAGCCGAGTTGACCGAATCGACGTTCGCGCCGATAGGATCGATTTTATGCGCGCAGCCCTTCAAATTTCCTCCGTCATCGGTCCGACTGTCGGCTTCGTCAGGTTGCCGCATGGAGACGGACTTCCCCTCCCCGCCTATGAAAGCACCGGTGCCGCCGGCATGGACCTGCGGGCAGCGGTGCCTGACGATCGGCCCTTGCTGATCCTGCCCGGCAAACGGGCTTTGGTTCCGACCGGCCTGATCCTGGAAATTCCCGAAGGCATGGAAGGCCAGGTGCGGCCACGCTCCGGCCTCGCCTTCAAACATGGGCTTACCGTTCTCAACACACCCGGCACCATCGACAGCGACTATCGCGGCGAGGTGAAGGTGCTTCTCGTCAATCTCGGCGACGAGGATTTCGCGGTGACACGCGGCATGCGGATCGCCCAGATCGTGTTCGCTCCGGTGACACAGGCGACCGTCGAGGAACGCACATTGGCCGGCAGCACGACGCGCGGCTCCGGCGGCTTCGGATCGACCGGCACGGCCTGATGTCCCTTCCAAAGCTCGTGATCTTCGACTGCGACGGGATCCTGGTCGACACCGAGAACCTTGCCAACAAGCGCCTTGCCGAATGGCTGAGCGCTGCCGGTTACCCCACAAGCTTCGAATATTGCCGCAAGCACTTTTCCGGCCGCAGCATGGTTTCGGTGCAGAAGGAAATCGAGGAAAAGACCGACGTCAGGCTCGGCGCCGATTTCGTCGAGCGCTGGAATGCCGGCCTGCCGGATCTGTTCGCGCACGGCGTCGAGGCCATTCCCTACGTCCGCGACTTCATCGAAGCCGTTCGAGCAGCCGGCATCCCCTATTGCGTCGCCACCTCGGCCAGAATCTCGAAGATGCACATCACGCTTGGCCAGACCGGGCTGCTGCCGCTGTTCGAACACGCCATGTTCAGCGCGACCATGGTCGGGCGCGGCAAGCCGTTTCCCGACCTGTTCCTGCATGCGGCGAAAACCATGGGTTTCGCGCCGGACGACTGCATCGTCATCGAGGACAGTGTGGCCGGAACGCAAGCAGGCGTTGCCGCCGGCATGCGGGTGTTTTCCTACCATGCCGATCCGAATTCCGACCGCGACGGCCTGCTAGAGGCCGGCGGCATCCTGTTCGATGATATGCGCGAGCTGGCCGGGCTGGTGCCGATCCACTGATCCAGGAGGCGGGTCTGCGGCCTCGATACAGGCTGGACGCCTTGTGCCGGCATGCTACTTTCCCCGCGCCCGACAGCGAAAGGCGCCATGCAGATGAATCCTATCCGCCGCTTCGTCGCTGCTTGCCTGCTGTTGCCATTTCTGTGGGCTGGGGCCAGTGCCGAAGACGCTGTTTCGCCCGATCTCGGCGAAGCCATCACCGGCCACGCGAAGACCACCTATGCCGATCTCATCAGGCTGGTCGTTCCAGACCTCAAGGCGGACAGTGAGGGTTACTACAAAGGCGGCTCGCCGGTCGAAATGCGGCACATCGCAGGTGCCGACTATGACAGCTCGCCGCCTGAGGCATCGAGCGTTTTCAGTGCCGGCGTTCTCGACGTCAGGGCTGGCGGCAAGGACCGGCTGGCCATGCTGTTCGACCTCGGCGAATCGCCCGACAGTGTCGAAGGTTACGCCGTGCTGGCGCTCTACGATCTCACCGGCAAGCCGAAACTGCTCGACGCCGTCAATGTCGCGACGGACCGCTTCACTTTTTTTCGTCATCCGGCCAAGCTTTCCCTTGGCGACAACGACGCGCTCATGATCTCGAGCACGCATTTCAATTCGAGCCAGGGTTACATGTCGACCCCGCTCATCCTGGCTCGCGACGACCGTTATGAAATGATAGACCTCATCAATACATTCGACGAAAATGTCTGTTCCTACCGGCGCTCCCAGGACCTGAACTTCGAGCCTCTGAGCGACGGCCTGCCGCATGCGGCGATCAAGGCGACGATAACCGACAAGACCGTTCCGGGCGAAGAGCAATGCGACGAACCACGCCCGCAAGCAGTGTCGAACGACATTTCCGTCACCTATCGTTGGGACAAGACGGCGGCGCGTTACGTCGCGGATTCAGACGCCTTCGAAAAATTGGCAGTAGAGAACGCGAAACGCTTCTGAGCCAACCGCATTCGTTTGCCCGAGATCGGGCGGCACGGTAGCATCCGCTCAACCACTGTGCACATGATGGGGGAACTACCATGGACAAGGGCAAGATCTTTCGCGACCTGCATGCCTCGACCTTCGTCATGCCCAATCCCTGGGACATCGGCACGGCCAAGCTGCTGGCTTCCTTCGGCTTCACGGCATTGGCGACGACCAGCGCCGGCTTTGCCTTTTCGCGCGGCCTGCCCGATGGCGCGGTGACCTTCGAGGCGATGATCCATCATTGCCGCGATTTGACCGGAGCGACCAGCCTGCCGGTCTCGGCCGATCTCGAGCGCGGCAAGGGCGACAGCGCCGCAAGTGCCGCCGAGACCATTTTCGCGGCGGAAGCGGCCGGCCTTGCCGGCTGTTCGATCGAGGATCACACCGGCGACCCGGACAAGCCGATCTATGATTTTTCGCATGCGGTCGAGCGGGTGGCGGCAGCGGTCGAGGCGGCGCGGGCGTTGAAGCGCGATTTCGTCTTCACCGCACGAGCCGAGAATTTTCTCTGGGGCAAGTCCGACCTCGACGACACGATCAAGCGGCTGCAGGCCTTCGATAAGGCCGGCGCCGACGTGCTCTATGCGCCAGGCATCGGCGATGTCGAAATGGTGCGCGCCATCTGTTCGGCGGTCAGCAAGCCGGTCAATGTCATGGCAAGGCCCGGCTTCACCATCGCCGATCTTGCCATGGCCGGCGTCAAGCGCATCTCGCTTGGACCGTGGCTGACCAATTTCGCCTACGGCATGCTGGAGACTGCCGCCCGCGAAATCCAGCAGGACGGCACTTTCGGCTTCACCCGCGCCGCGATGCCTTTCGGCAAGCTGCAGGCGCTCTTTGGTAAGCCCGTCGCATGACGCTGACCGTCACCGACATGCACACCGGTGGCGAGCCGCTGAGGATCGTCACCAGCGGCTATCCAGATATTCCCAAGGGGACCATCCTGGAAAAGCGCGCTTATGTGCGCGACCATCTCGATCACCTGCGAAAAATCCTGATGTTCGAGCCGCGCGGCCATTACGACATGTATGGCGCGCTGCTGGTGGAACCCGACTTGCCAGGCGCCGACCTTGCTGTGCTGTTCATGCACAATGAGGGCTATTCGACCATGTGCGGCCACGCCATCGTCGCGCTCGGCCGCTATGCCGTCGACGAGGGGCTGGTGACAAAACAGGAGCCAATCACCATCGTCAACATCGAGGCGCCGTGCGGACTGGTGGTTGCCTCGGTAGAGGTTCGGGATGGCAAGGCAGGAGGCGTGTCGTTCGAGAGCGTGCCGGCGTTCCTGTTTGCCCGCGACCAGACAATCGAACTGCCTGGCTATGGCACGATCGGCTTCGACGTCGCCTATGGCGGCGCCTTCTACGCGCTGGCCGATTGCCATCAATTCGGGCTGGAATTCGGACGCGACCGCGTGCGCGATTTCGTTGATGCGGCGACTGCACTGACTGACAGGCTCAAGGCTGAGTTGCCGCTGTCGCATCCCGATCACGCCGACCTTGCCTTTCTCTACGGCACGATCCTGACCGATGGCCGCGACGCCTTTTCCGGCGAGGTGACGAAGAACGTCTGCGTCTTCGCCGAGGCAGAAGTCGATCGATCACCAACCGGATCCGGTGTCACCGCGCGGCTGGCGGCGATGTTTGCCAAAGGCGAAATCGCGGCAGGCCAGACAAGGACATTCGAGAGCATCGCCGGCTCGCGCTTTTCCGGTGCGGTGGCAGCAACGGCGAAAGCCGGCCGGCATAATGCGATCATCGCCCGCGTCGGCGGCCGCGCCTATTATTCCGGGCGTTCCGAATTCATCGTCGAGCCAGACGACGAACTGGGCCGGGGGTTTCTGCTACACTGAACGCAATCCGGCTTTGTCACGCGCCGAGATCGCCTTGTGCAGATGCACCATCATGGCTGCGGCGAACAACGGCGTCAGAAGGTTGAGCAGCGGCACGGCGAGGCAGGCAGCAATCAGCAGCCCGGCGAGAAACACCGTCCCGGCATATGCCCTGCGCAGAGCCCTGGCCTCTTCCTCGGAGCGAAAGCGCATGGCCGCGAATTCGAAGAACTCACGTCCGAGCAGGTAGCCGTTGACGAGGAAGAAGGCGGCAATGTTGATGCCCGGCACCAGCAGGAGCAGCAGCGCGACGATGTTGCCGACGATGACAATGCCAAGGAACCGGATCGACAGCACCAGCGAGCGCAGTGCCGGCATCGCACGCCCGGGCCGATCGCCGGGATAATCCGTGCGCTCGACCACCTCGGCGATATCGTCAAGGAACAGGCCGGCGACAACCGCCGTCACCGGCGCGATGAGCAGCGCCATGCCAAAGGCAAGGCCAATGGCGGCGATGATGCCGCCCAGCCATCCGGCCCAGGATGGAAGGCCGGGCAAGAAACCGTGGAGCCATGGCCAGGCCGCCCATTCGACAAGGCTGGTCAGGCCGAACCACAGCGCCACCAGCGCCAGCAAGGTCAACCCCAGTGTCTTGATGAAAACCGCGCGAAACGGCGGCGAGAGCAGCTCAAGGGCAGCGGCACGGGCGGCATTGAAGATCACGATGGTCAAATCCCAGGCGAACGAACGGGCCGCCACGAGGCGGACGTTCCCGAGATAGGCAGCGCAAGCCCCAAGCACAAGCGCGTGCAGCCTATCGGGCCAGCGCCGGCTTGCGAACCGGGATGGTCATGGCGGCGACACCTGCCACGACAAAGGCCATTCCGACCCAGGCTGTCGGCCCCAGGCTTTCGCCCAGGAAGACAGCGCCGATGCCGACGCCGATCGGCACGCGCAGATAGGCCTGCGACGTCGTGCCGACCGAGCCCAGCGTGTGGATCAGGCGAAAATAGATGACGAAGGCCAGCGCGGTCGAGAAGATCGACAGGCCGAGCAAGGCCAGGATCGACGCCGTCGATGGCGAGAGCATCCACGGCCGGTCGACCACGAGGCTGAGCGGCACCAGTATGACCGCTCCGCAAAGCATCGAGCCGGCGGCGGGCAGCATCGGATCGAGGCCTTTGAAGCCACGTCCAAAGATGGCGGCGCCGGCATAGGAGACTGTCGCGATGACAATCGCCAGCTGCGCCCACAATTCGTGGCCAAGCCCGCCCAGCGCCTCGGTGCCGATGACAAGGCAGATGCCGATGATGCCGGCGCTGACGCCGACCAGCTTGCGCGCCGTCACCGGCTCGTGGCGGGTGATGAGCGCCGTCAGCAGGAAGGTGAAGATCGGCGAGGTGGAATTGAGGATGGTGGCGAGGCCGGCGTCGACGGAACGCTCGGCCGCGGCAATCAGGGTGAAAGGTATCACGCTGTTGAGGCAGGCCTGGAAGGCGAAGCGCCGCCAGGTTGCCGCATCGCGCGGCATGGCAAGCCCGCGCCAACGGATGATGGCAAACAGAATGCCACCGGCGATCAAGGTCCGGGCGGCAATAAACGTGACCGGCGGGATCGTCTCGACGCCGATCTTGATGAACGTGTAGGACGCGCCCCAAAGCACCGCCAGCACGCCGAGCAGCATCAGGTCGATCGTCATTTCGCTTCTTGCAGGCATTGTCTGCTCGCGCCGTTGGGAGTGATGGGACAGGTGGCACTTGTACCCCGAAGCGGAGAGGGGATGCTTCGATCGCGATCTAATGGTAGCCGTGCATCGGCCGGCGGGCATGGTCCAGTTGCGCCTGACGGCTGCAACAGAGCGGACATGGATGCCGACGCCACGCAAACAAGCGCCGATTTTCGGGGTAGGCAAAGCCTGCACGAGCCGCTAGACCCGCGCCCGGCCAGCATGGCAAGAAGCTGGCTCTCTATTTGCACGCAATTCCGGACGGAAAACCGCTACACACTTTTCCTGGAATTGCTTTGAGTTTTTGGCGGAGACATTGATGCCGGACTATGACGTGCTTTGCATCGGCAATGCCATTGTCGACATCATCGCCCAGTGCGACGAGGAATTCCTCGAGACCAATGGCATCATCAAAGGCGCGATGAATCTCATCGATACCGAGCGCGCCGAGCTGCTTTACAGCCGCATGGGCCCGGCAATCGAGGCCTCCGGCGGCAGCGCCGGCAACACGGCGGCCGGCGTCGCCAGTTTCGGTGGCCGCGCCGCTTTCTTCGGCAAGGTTTCCAACGACGCGCTTGGTGAAATCTACGCCCATGACATTCACGCGCAGGGCGTCGCCTTCGACACCAAGCCGCTGACCGGTGAGCCGCCAACCGCGCGCTCGATGATCTTCGTGACGCCCGACGGCGAACGCTCGATGAACACCTATCTCGGCGCCTGCGTCGAACTCGGACCCGAGGATGTCGAGGCCGACAAGGCCTCGGGCGCCAAGGTCACCTATTTCGAGGGCTATCTCTGGGATCCGCCACGGGCCAAGGAAGCCATCCGCCAGACGGCGAAGCTGGCGCACGCCGCCGGCCGCGAAGTGTCGATGACATTGTCGGATTCGTTCTGCGTCGGCCGCTACCGCGACGAGTTCCTCGACCTGATGCGCTCGGGCACTGTCGATATCGTCTTTGCCAACAGCCACGAGATCAAATCGCTCTACCAGACGACGTCGTTCGAAGAGGCGCTGGCGCAGATCCGCAAGGACTGCAAGATCGCCGCCGTGACCCGTTCGGAGAAGGGCTCCGTCATTGTGCGCGGCGACGAGACCGTGGTCATCAAGGCGACAACGATCCGGGAACTGGTCGACACGACAGGCGCTGGCGACCTTTATGCCGCCGGCTTCCTGCACGGCTACACGCAAGGCCGCGACCTGCAGACCTGCGGCGATCTTGGCTCACTGGCGGCCGGACTGGTGATCCAGCAACTCGGCCCAAGACCACGGCAGAACCTGAAACGCGAGGCTGAGCAGGCGGGGCTGCTGTAGGGGTAAACCTTGCCTTCTCCCCTTGTGGGAGAAGGTGTCGCCGAAGGCGACGGATGAGGGGTTTTCCAGAAAACACCAACGTCTCATCCCTTCCAGCACCCCTCATCCGCCTCGACGCTGCGCGCCGATCCACCTTCTCCCACAAGGGGAGAAGGAAACACCGTCGCGCGACTGTCACACATCGCACCTACACCGCAACCGAGGCGTTCCGCGACTGACATTTCGGGGCGCCCACAGTCAGTCGGGGTGTTAAAAATGCAAGACAGCAAGCTGTCCGGCAGCCGCATCTGTTGCCGCTGCGATTTCCGTTTTCCGCTTTAGACATTCCCCAATCGGCGGCGGCTGAGGGAGCAGCGCGCGGCCAGAAGACAGACGCATGAACAGATTTCCAATCCAGGGAATGAGACAGGACGACTTCGCCGAAATGGTCGCGGAGGAAGTCGAACGCGCGCTCGCGCAGTATGACGAAGCCATCAACAAGCCCACCATGGTCTCGGTCGGCAAGATTGCCGGCAGCATCGCGTCCGCCGTCACTTTGCTTTCGCCCAAACACCAGCGCGCCATCGACAGCATCCATGCGGACCTTCCGGGCCTTGCCTCGAAATTCGTTCGCGCGCTGGCGGCCGAGGCCGCGCGCCGCAGCGAGGCAGGGACCAGCGATGCTGTAGGCCTGCCGGTGATCTTGCCGGCAGCCGTCGAGGGAATGTCAAACCCAAGCAACAAGGCCGACGATCTCGAATCGATGCTGATCGAGGATTGGGCGGGGCGCGTCGCCGGATCGACCTATCTGGAAGAAAACCTGCACATCGCGCGCTCGACATTGCACCGCTGGCAAAGGCGCAACGAGGTCATTGCCCTGCGCAAGGGCGGCCGCAAACATGTCTTCCCGCTGGCGCAGTTCGTCGACGGCAGGCCGGTCGCCGGCATACGCGACGTGCTGTCGCTGATCAGCAATCCGAGGCTGGCCTGGCTGTGGCTGACGCGGCCTTCGGCTCATCTCGACGGCCGCGTGCCCATCGACTTGCTCCGCCAGGATCAAATCCAGGATGTGGTCGAGGCCGCGCGCGTGTTCGCGCCGGGCTGAGCCCGGCGCGATCGTCGAGAGACTAGCCTTTCCGTTCAGCCAGCAGGCCAAGATAGTGCTGCAGCACGGCCGCGCCGGCGATCGAGGTGACATCGGCATGGTCGTAGGCGGGCGCCACTTCCACGACATCGGCGCCAACGATATCCAGCGAGCCGAGGCGGCGCAGGATCA
Source organism: Mesorhizobium sp. INR15 (assembly GCF_015500075.1). Taxonomy (NCBI): domain Bacteria; kingdom Pseudomonadati; phylum Pseudomonadota; class Alphaproteobacteria; order Hyphomicrobiales; family Phyllobacteriaceae; genus Mesorhizobium; species Mesorhizobium sp. INR15. The sequence continues at coordinate 201,869 of NZ_CP045496.1, forward strand.
TCAGCGCCTCGCGCGACGACAGCCCGCCGGAGACAGGCGTGCCGGTGCCGGGTGCATAGGCCGGGTCGAGGCAGTCGATGTCGAAGGTCAGATAGGTCTTGGCATCGCCGACGCGGGCCTTGATGCGTTCGACGACACCCGCGACGCCGAGTTCAGCGACGTCTTCGCCATAGAGAATTTCGAGGCCGCAAGTGTCCGGCGCATGGGTCCGGATGCCGACCTGGATCGAACGGTCCGGCCGGACGATGCCTTCGCGCACGGCGCGGGCAACAAACGAGCCATGGTCGATGCGCCTGTCTTCGTCGAACCAGGTGTCCTGATGCGCATCGAACTGGACCAGAGCCATCGGGCCATGTTTCTTGGCGTGCGCCCGCAGCAGCGGCCATGTCACATAGTGATCGCCGCCGATGGAGAGCAGCGTGACGCCGGCATCGACGACCTCGCTCGCCTGCCTTTCGATCTGCGCCGGCGCTTCGTCGTGACGGCCGAAGTCGAGCCCGCAGTCGCCATAGTCGATCACCGCGAGCTTTTCGAACGGATCGGCGCGGAACGGGTACTGCGGATCGCCTTCAAGGATGGCGGACGCGCGCCGCACGCCCTGCGGCCCGAAACGGGCGCCCGGGCGGTTGGACACGGCGGCGTCGAAGGGGATGCCCCAGATGGCGACATCGACGCCAGCCAGGTTGCGGCTCAGCCGGCGGCGCATGAAGGACAGGACGCCGCTGTAGACCGGCTCATGCGAGCCGCCATGGATGTTGTTGCCGAACACGGCATCGTCGGTTTCACGGGTACGCGGCAGAGGCTGCAACATTTTGCTGAGATCCATTTGGGGGAAGTTTGGTCAGGTAAGGGTGGGTTCAATTCGTGCCGGTGACGAAACTCGTCCACAGGCGGGTCACCATGCGCAGCGATTTCGCATCGCGCGGCTGGGCGGCGAACAGGTGCTTCAGGGTTTCTTTCGAGAAATAGATGTTCGGGTTGTCGCGCACGATTTCGTCGACCATCGGCGTCGCCGCCCCGATGGCGTTGGGGTAGAGCGTGGCGTTGGTGAACCGCGCGCTGGCCTGCGGTGACAGCAGGAAATTCATCAGCGCATGGGCGTTGTCGGGATGCGGCGCATCGACCGGGACGGTCATGACGTCGAAGAAAATCTCGGTGCCTTCCCTTGGTACAAAATAGCGCACTTCGACGCCGTTCTTGGCGTCCGCCGCCCTGGCATTGGCGCCGATCGCATCACCGCTCCAGCCGAGCGCCAGGCAAAGGTCGCCTGCCGCCAGCTCGTTCATGATCGAGCCTGACTTGAAATGTCTGATGTACGGCTTGATGGCGGCAAGCAGCGCGCCGGCCTTGCGCAGCTCGGCCTCGTCAGTGGAGAACGGATCGAAGCCGAGATAATTCAGCGCCACCGACATGACGCCTTCCGGCGAATCGACCATGGCGATGCCGCAATCCTGGAATTTCGCGGCGATTTCCGGCTTGAAGATCATGTCGAGACTGTCGACCGGCGCATCCTTCATGCGCTCGGTGATCTTGGCCGGATTGTACATGATGCCGGTGGTGCCATAGGCATAGGGAACCGCGTAGGCGGCGCCGGGATCCTGCCTCGCGAGGAAGGCCATGATGTCAGGGTTGAGGCCGCCGGCATTGGGAAGCTTGGTCTTGTCGAGCTTCTGGATGGCGCCGGCCTTGGCGTATTGCCCGACCAGCGAGGCGCCCGGCATGATGATGTCGTAGCCCGAGCCTCCGGTCAGTGCCTTGGTCGTCAGCATGTCGACGGAATCGAACGTGTCGTAGACGACCTTGATGCCGGTCTGCTTTTCGAACTCCGCGATCGTGTCGGCCGGCACGTAATCGTACCAGAACAGAATGTTGACGGTCTTGTCCTCGGCGGCGGAAGCCGCGCTGCAAAGCGGGGACACAGCCAGGCAAAGCATCGAAGCGGCAAGCAGGGCAAGACGGCGCATGGGGCGGCTTTCCAGCAGAGGGCGATAACTGAAAACTGCCTGACACGGCATGAGCCGACAAACGGCATTTTCACTCGACTGAGTTGACAAAAACTCACCTCATCCTTCTCATGGCGGCATGCAGCTTCCTTCACTCAACGCGATCAGGGCTTTCGAGGCAGCGGCACGGCTGCGCAGCTTCAAGGAGGCGGCCGATGAGCTCAGCCTGACACCCTCGGCGGTCAGCCGGCACATCCGCACGCTGGAACAGGCGCTGGGCATCGAGCTGTTCGAGCGCGGCTTCCGGCAGGTCACCTTGACGCCCAAGGCGACGCATTATGCCCGCCGGCTTTCCTCGGCGTTCCGGGAGATCGAAAGTGCGACCGAGGAGACCGGGACGCACGCGAACAGCCGCCGGGCAAAGCGCGCTTCGCTGTCGATCAATGCCACCTTCATGAACCTGTGGCTCGCCGACCGCCTGCCGCGCTTTCGCGACCTGCATCCCGACTGCGAACTCGACGTGTCGATCCATGACGACGAGAGCCGGGGCGGCAATCCGAGCGCCGACCTGCGGGTGCTGTTCACGGTCGAGACCGGCGATGCCTCACTGGTGCCGATCGTCTCGCTGGTCATCTTTCCGGTCTGTTCGCCGGCCCTGCTCAAGGGCGCGAATGCACCAAGGCAACCCGCCGATCTCGTGAGATGCCGGCTGCTGCATGAGAACTCCACCGTGTGGTGGGAGGAATGGTTCGAGAAGGAAGGCTTGAACGGAGCCGACGCCAAACCCGGCCCGATCTTCCACGACCCGACGCTGGCCATCCGCGAAGCCGTCAATGGCGGCGGCGTGGCGCTGGCCGACAACATCATGGTCGAGGATCTTTTGGCCAGCGGCCAGCTGGTGGCGCCATTCGCGGTTCGGCACGCGATCCCGCAGAGCTATTATTTGCAGCAGAGGCCGGGCAACCGGAACGCCGCCAATATCAGGCTGTTTCGGGAATGGCTGCTTGCGGAGATTGGCAAGCACAGGCAGGTGATGGGGCTGGCGTGAAGGCCGCGTGCGGTAGGCGGCCTTCGCTAAGGCTTCGGGCCTTGCCTCACTCGAAAAGCCAAATCAATGGCTTTTCGTCCCCTGCACCGTTCGTCACGTCCCCGCCGTGTAGGCCGCGATCGCCGCCATGTTGACGATGTCTGAGTCCTTGGCGTTGAGCGACACGATCTGAACCGGCTTATTCAGGCCGACCAGCAGCGGGCCGATGACAGTGGAGCCGCCGAGTTCCTGCAGCATCTTGGTCGAGATCGAGGCCGAGTGGAACGCCGGCATGATCAGTACATTGGCCGGGCCGGTCAGCCTGATGAACGGGTACTGCGCCATGGCGCGGGCGTTGAGCGCGACGTCGGCGGCCATTTCGCCATCATATTCGAAATCGACACGGCGCTTGTCGAGGATGCGCACGGCCTCCTGGACACGCTCGGAGCGCTCGCCTTGCGGATGGCCGAAGGTGGAATAGGCGAGCATGGCGAGCCTTGGCTCGTAGCCCATGCGCCGCGCGAAGCCGGCGGCTTCCTCGGCGATGTCGGCGATCTGCTCGGCATTGGGCATGTCGTGCACGGCGGTGTCGGCGACGAGCACGGTTTTGCCGCGCGCCAGCACGATCGACACGCCGATGACGCGGTGGCCGGGCTTGGCGTCGATGACGCGGCGGATGTCGTCGAGCGCGGTGGAATAATTGCGGGTCACGCCGGTGACGATGCCGTCGGCATCGCCCAGCGCCACCATGCAGGCGGCGAAATGGTTGCGGTCGTTGTTTATCAGGCGCTGGCAGTCGCGGAAGAGGAAGCCTTTGCGCTGCATGCGCTCGTAGAGATAGTCGGTGTAGATGCCGTTGCGGCGCGACAGGCGGGCATTGATGATCTCGATGCCTTGCTTGTTGAGGTCGATGCCGGCGTGCTTGGCGTTTTCCTTGATGACATCGTCGCGGCCAAGCAGGATGGCTGTGCCGAGGCGCTGGTTCACATAGGACACGGCGGCGCGCATGACCTGCTCTTCCTCGCCCTCGGCGAAGACGATGCGCTTGGGCTGGCGGCGCACGCGGTCATAGATGCGCTGCAAGGTCGAGGCGATCGGGTCGCGGCGGGCGGACAGTTCCTGCGCATAGCGGTCGAGGTCGAGGATCGGCTTGCGCGCGACGCCGCTCTCCATCGCCGCCTTGGCCACCGCCAGCGGGATGGCTGAGATCAGGCGCGGGTCGAACGGCACTGGGATGATGTAGTTGGGGCCGAATTTCGGCCGGTTGCCCTGATAGGCGGCGGCGACATCGTCGGGCACGTCCTGGCGGGCAAGGGCTGCCAGCGCGCGGGCGGCGGCGATCTTCATGTCATCGTTGATGGTGGTGGCGCGCACATCCAGCGCGCCACGGAAGATGTAGGGGAAGCCAAGCACGTTGTTGACCTGATTTGGGTAATCAGACCGGCCGGTGGCCATGATCGCGTCGGTGCGGATTTCGGCCACTTCCTCCGGCGTGATTTCCGGATCGGGGTTGGCCATGGCGAAGATGATCGGGTTCTTGGCCATGGACTGCACCATAGCCGTGGTCAGCGCGCCCTTGGCCGACAGGCCGAGGAAGACATCGGCGCCATCCAGCGCTTCGGCCAGCGACCGCGTGTCGGTCTTGACCGCATGCGCCGACTTCCACTGGTTCATGCCTTCGGTGCGGCCCTGGTAGACCACACCCTTGGTGTCGCAAAGAATGATGTTCTCAGGGGCAAAGCCCATCGCCTTCATCAGTTCGATACAGGCGATGCCGGCCGCGCCGGCGCCGTTGCAGACCATTTTCGTGGTCTTCATGTCGCGGCCGGTGATTTCCAGCGCGTTGATCAGCCCGGCGGCCGAGATGATGGCGGTGCCGTGCTGGTCGTCGTGAAAGACGGGGATGTCCATCAGTTCGCGCAGCCGCTGCTCGATGATGAAGCATTCCGGCGCCTTGATGTCCTCGAGATTGATGCCGCCGAAGGAAGGCCCGAGGAAGCGCACGCAGTTGATGAACTCGTCGGCGTCCTCGGTGTCGACCTCAAGGTCGATGGAATCGACATCGGCGAAGCGCTTGAACAGCACCGCCTTGCCTTCCATCACCGGCTTGGAAGCCAGCGCGCCGAGATTGCCGAGGCCAAGGATGGCCGTGCCGTTGGAGATGACAGCGACCATGTTGCCGCGCGTCGTGTAGTCAAAGGCGCGTGACGGATCCTCGGCAATGGCCAGGACCGGCACCGCGACGCCAGGCGAATAGGCGAGGCTGAGGTCGCGCTGCGTCGCCATCGGCTTGGTGGCGACAACCTCCAGCTTGCCCGGGCGGCCCATGGCATGGAATTCGAGCGCTTCCTGCGCGCTGACGGACGGACCGTTGTTTTCGGTTTTCCTGGCCATGATGCTTTTGATTTCCTCACCGATGCAGCACCTCCTTGAAGCGGGTGCCTTGTCTGCTGCGAATTAAGACTACGCGCCGCCGCGTGTAAACCACCGAGCGCCCGAGAAAGCCGGTTCGTGTGCCTGCCGCGTCGATCAGTCCCGGCTAGGCGAAGCCAGCGCCTTGATCTTGCGCGCATGGTCGCGCGCAGGGGCCCAGTTCATCAGCATCTTCGTTCCGGGGAATGGCCATTGCGACAACGGCGGCTGGGTGCCGCCCTTGCGCTTCAGCAGCGCCGACAGGAAGGCCATCAGTTCCAGCCGCTGTGGCAGCACTTTTTCCAGCGTGCGGCCGCGAATTTCCTCACGTGGAATGTTTTTGTCCCGCAATGTCTCGACCGCGCGCCGGATGGCCGCCGGCTCCGGGTCGGCGATGATGCAATAGTCCGGATCGAAATAGACATCGCGGCCGCCGAGGCTTGGCGTGCTGACGATCGGCAGGCCCGCCATCAGATACTCCATCGAGGAATACATCGCGCCTTCCACCGCCGACAGGCAAAGCCCGACAGCGGCCTGGTTGTAGACATGGTTGACCTCTTGCGGCGACAGCCGGCCGGTCACGTCATCGACAACCGGGTTGGCGATGCGATGGCGGGGCGACTGCGCCTGCAGGCGCCGAACGAAAGCGCGCGCGCCGGCCGGCGGCAATTCGCCTATGGAATAGACGATGTGAACCAGGCTCTCTATGTCGAAGGCAAGGTGGTGCCGCTTGGTATCGGATATGCGGCCATTGTAGACGGCGTCGAATTCGACGGGAACATCCGGAAGCGGCCTAAAAACATCCTCTGATATCATCAGGTTGTGGTTGGAAAAAATGGCGTTGCCGCCGACTGCCTCGATCAGGCGGCGCTCTTCCTCGGTGTTGCACAGGAAGATGGCTTCGTGGCGAGGAAAATGCCTGGCATACCAAGCGAGATCACGGCCCATCTGGGCCACGACAGCCGGCCTCTCCATTGTCCAGCTCGGCATCAGCAGGAAAGTAACCTGTTGCGATGCCAGGCGCCGCCCGAGCGCGACGAATGGGTAAAGCGGGCGCGGACCGCCGACGGGCATGTAAAGAACCAGCGGATCGGAGCTGAATACATAGACGGAAACGTCAATGCCGCCGTCGAGATCCGACAGCGGCCCATCGGTCGGAAGGATGAAAGGAAACCGTTTGCGCGCCGAAATCCTCAGCTTGTTCCTGTTTCGATCGATGCGGCGCGCGGCCTTGAGCAACAGTCGCTGCAACGGCGAGCCGATCGGACCGACCAGCTCTTCGAACGATTCGTGCTTGTCCTTGTCCATGAACCGTCATCCCGCCGCTGACCCAGGACAATCATTATGCCGGGCACCAGATCGACGCAACATGGCCCTGGCGCTAGGCCTTGCGGCCAGGCATGTAAGAGGACGCACTATGCTGTGGTCTTCCCCTGTTTTCAGAGCCGCCGGCATTAAACCGCGCCGTCACATCTGCTAGCGTGACGGCATGAACATGCATATTTCGAACGAGCCGGACGCCCCAGAGGCGATGACGCCGACGCAACCTGTGGCCAGCGCCGTCACGCCGATGATGGAACAGTTCATCGAGATCAAGGCGGCGAACCCGGATTCGCTGCTGTTCTACCGCATGGGCGATTTCTACGAGCTGTTCTTCGACGATGCCGAGAAGGCGAGCCGGGCGCTGGGCATCGTTTTGACCAAGCGCGGCAAGCACCAGGGCCACGATATTCCGATGTGCGGCGTGCCGGTGCATGCGGCGGACGACTATCTGCAGAAACTGATCGGCCAGGGGTTCCGCGTTGCCGTCTGCGAGCAGATCGAGGATCCGGCTGAAGCCAGGAAGCGCGGCTCGAAATCCGTTGTGCGCCGCGACGTGGTGCGGCTGGTGACGCCCGGCACCATCACCGAGGACAAATTGCTGGCGCCGTCGGAATCAAGCTTCCTGATGGCGCTGGGACGGGTGAAGGGCGGCAGCAGCGATCATGCCTTCGCGCTGGCCTGGATCGACATTTCGACCGGCGCCTTCCGTGTCGCCGAAACGACCGCCGACCGCCTGCTGGCCGATGTCTTCCGCGTCGACCCGCGCGAGCTGATCGTCGCCGAGCCGGTGTTTTACGATCCCGAGCTGAAACCGGTGTTCGATGTTCTTGGCCGCGTCGCCAACCCGCAGCCACCGAGCCTGTTCGATTCGGCTTCCGCCGCCGGCCGCGTTGCCCGCTTCTTCGATGTGGCGACACCGGACAGTTTTGGGGCGTTTTCGCGCGCCGAATTGTCGGCGATCTCCGGCGCCATTGCCTATGTCGAGAAGACCCAGAAGGCCGAGCGTCCGCCGCTGTCTCGGCCTGAGCGCGAAGAAGCCGGTTCGACGCTGTTCATCGATCCGGCGACGCGCGGCAATCTGGAACTCTTGCGCACGCTGTCCGGCAGCCGCGAAGGCTCGCTGTTCAAGGCGATCGACCGCACGGTGACAGGCGGCGGCGCGCGGCTGCTCGCCGACCGGCTGATGGCGCCGCTGACCAATCCGGCGGCGATCATCGCCCGGCTGGATTCGGTGTCTTTCTTCCGTTCCGAAACGCGGCTGTGCCAGGCGGTCCGGTCATGCCTGAAGAGCGTCGCCGATATGCCGCGCGCCCTGTCGCGCCTGGCGCTCAACCGAGGCGGCCCGCGCGACCTTGGCGCGCTGCGTGCCGGTTTCGAGGCAGCAGGCGCGATCGCCGAGATTTTCGCCGCGACCGCCCTGCCCGGCGAATTGACAGCGGCACTGGCCACCATCAAGGCGCTGCCCGAAGCCCTTGCGCGGCATTTGACGCAGGCGCTGGGCGACGAATTGCCCTTGCTCAAGCGTGACGGTGGCTTCGTTCGTGGCGGCTACCACCCGGAGCTCGACGAGATGCGGGCGCTGCGCGACGAATCACGCAAGGTGATCGCCGGGCTGGAGCGCTCGCTGATCGACGAGACCGGCATTCGCTCATTGAAAATCCGGCACAACAATGTGCTTGGCTACTACATCGAGGTGACCGCCAACCATCACGCGATCATGACCGGCAGCGATGGCGCCAAGGCACGCTTCATCCATCGCCAGACCATGGCCAACGCCATGCGCTTCACCACGACCGAACTCGCCGAACTCGAGACGAAGATCGCCAATGCCGCCGACCGGGCGCTGAGCATAGAGCTCGCCGCCTTCGAGGCGCTGACGACGGAGGCCGTTGGCGAAGCTGAAAAGATCCGCGCCGGCGCCGATGCGCTCGCCGCAATCGACGTATCGGCGGCACTTGCCCTGCTGTCGGAAAGCGAAGCCTGGTGCCGGCCGGTGGTGGATTCCAGCCTGGCCTTCGAGATTTCCGGCGGCCGCCATCCGGTGGTCGAGCAGGCTTTGCGCCGCTCGGGTGAAGGACCATTCGTTGCCAATGACTGCGACCTGTCGCCGGAGAATGGCGCCAAGAACGGCGCGATCTGGCTGCTGACCGGCCCCAACATGGGTGGTAAGTCGACGTTCCTGCGGCAGAACGCGCTGATCGCCATCCTTGCCCAGACCGGATCGTTCGTGCCGGCGGCATCCGCCCATATCGGCGTCGTCGACCGGCTGTTCTCGCGGGTCGGCGCTTCGGACGATCTGGCGCGCGGCCGCTCGACCTTCATGGTCGAGATGGTCGAAACGGCAGCGATCCTCAACCAGGCCGGCGAACGGGCGCTGGTGATCCTCGATGAGATCGGCCGCGGCACGGCGACGTTCGACGGCCTGTCGATCGCCTGGGCGGCGGTGGAATATCTGCACGAGAAGAACCGCTGCAGGGCGATCTTCGCCACCCATTTCCACGAGATGACCTCGCTGGCCGGCAAGCTGGCGCGGCTCTCCAACGTCACCATGCGGGTCAAGGAATGGGAAAACGACGTCGTCTTCCTGCACGAGGTCGGCAAGGGCGCGGCGGACCGCTCCTACGGTGTGCAGGTGGCGCGCCTGGCCGGCCTGCCGGAAGCCGTGGTCGACCGGGCCAAGGAAGTGCTGCACCAGTTGGAGGAGGGCGAAGTCTCGGGCAAGACCAATCGCCTTGTCGACGACCTGCCGCTGTTTTCCGTGGCGGTGAAGCGCGAGGCGCCGAAGCCGGCGAAGAGCGATGCGCTGGGTGCCGCGCTCGGCGACATCAATCCCGATGAGATGACGCCAAGGGAGGCGCTGGAAGCGCTGTACCGGCTGAAGGGGCTGGCGGGCAAATAGTCAGATCATCTCCAGCCCGCGCTTGCGGGTCGGCGGCGGAAAAGCGCGGTCGAGATCGGCTATGTCCTCGCCGGTAAGTTTGATGTCGAGCGCTTCGAAATTTTGCCGGACATGTTCCTGCTTGCTTGCCTTGGGAATGGCAATGACGCCCTGCTGATGCATCACGAAGGCCAGCGCCACTTGCGCCGGCGTCACGGCGTGGCGGGCAGCGATGGCGTCAAGCTTGCCATTGCGCGCCAGCACGCCTTGCTCGACCGGCGAATAGGCCATCGTTGGAATGCCGCGCTGGAGACTCCATGGCATGAGATCGAACTCGATGCCGCGCCGTGAAAGGTTGTAGAGAACCTGATTGGTCTGGACCTGGTTTCCATCGGGCAGCAGCGCCAGTTCCTGCATGTCGTCGGTGTCGAAATTGCTGACACCCCAATGGCGGATCTTGCCCGCCTTGCGCAAGGCTTCAAGCGCCTCGACGGTTTCGGCCAACGGGACGCCGCCGCGCCAGTGCAGCAGATAGAGATCGAGGCGGTCGGTGCGCAGGCGCTTCAGGCTTTGTTCGCAGGCCTGCGGGACGCCGGTTCGCGAGGCGTTGGACGGCAGGACCTTGCTGACGAGAAAGACCTCGTCGCGCCGCCCGGCGATCGCCTCGGCCACAACGTCCTCGGCACCGCCGCTGGCATACATTTCGGCCGTATCGATAAGGGTGATGCCAAGGTCGAGCCCGAACTTCAGCGCCGCCACTTCCTCGGCATGGCGGCGCCTGTCCTCGCCCATCTTCCACGTGCCCTGGCCGAGCACCGGGATGGCCTCGCCCGAGGGCATTGTGGTGGTTCTCATGGCTGACGGCATTTTGAGGCTCCCGACGTCGTCGATCTGCGTCGCATCATAACCGCCGGGAGAACAAGGTGAAGTTGCTTTTCGCCGGCGCGGTCACTTCACCGGGTGAGCGGCAAGCCAATCCTGCATCTGCTTGATCTCGGCTTCCTGTGCGGCGATGACGCCCTCGGCCAATTTGCGGATTTCCGGGTCCTTGCCGTTGGCAAGCTCGACCTTGGCCATGTCGATCGCACCCTGATGATGCGGGATCATGCCACGGACGAAGTCGACATCGGCATCGCCGGTGTAATTGAAGCCCATCATGTCGGCATGCATCTTGTCCATCGCGGCTTTGTAGCCTTCGGTCGAGGGGCCCACCGCATCCATCGCCATGCCGGCCATGTCGTGTTTGGCCTCTTCGGCCTGCGCGGGAACGCTTTCAAGGAAGACGGCCAGCAGCATTCCGGCAGCCATCAGCAACAGCACGATCTTTTTAGCGAAGGTCATTCATGGTCTCCAGTTCCAGGGTTTCGTATTTGGGGGCTGATCTCAGAGTTTCAACGTCCTGAGCCGCAATGCGTTGGCGATGACCGACACCGAGGACAGGCTCATTGCCGCCGCCGCCAGCATCGGCGACAGAAGCGTGCCGGTGAGCGGGTAGAGCACGCCGGCCGCAACCGGCACGCCAAGCACGTTGTAGAGGAAGGCGAAGAACAGGTTCTGGCGGATGTTGCGGATCGTCGCCTGGGCCAGTGTCCGCGCCCGCACGATGCCGTTGAGGTCACCCTTGACCAGCGTGATCCCCGCACTTTCGACGGCGACATCCGCGCCTGTGCCCATGGCAATGCCGACATCGGAAGCGGCGAGCGCCGGCGCATCGTTGACACCATCGCCGGCCATGGCAACGCCCGCGCCCTTGGCGCGGAGTTCCTCGACCAGCGCGGCTTTCTGCTCCGGCAGGAGACCGGCCCGCACATCGTCGATGCCGAGGCTCCTGGCGATCGTCTTGGCCGTGCGCTCATTGTCGCCCGTCGCCATGACGATCCTGAGGCCGCTGGCATGCAGCGCCCTGATTGCTTCCGCCGTGGTAGCCTTGATCGGGTCGGCGACGGCAACGAGGCCCGCGAGCTTCTTGTCCACGGCAACGAACATCGCCGTCTTGCCTTCACCCTGCAGCGCCTTTGCCCGCTCGCCGAGCGAGGCGATCTCGATGTCGAGGTCTGCCATCATCGCGGCATTGCCGAGCGCGACATGCCTGCCCGACACCGTGCCGGAAACACCCTTGCCGGTGGCCGCCTCGAAGCCGCTAGCCTCGGCAATGCTCACACCACGCGCGCCAGCGCCTTCGACGATGGCTTCGGCAGCGGATGCTCGGAGCCCTTTTCCAGACCGGCGGCAAAGGCCAGCAGTTCGTCCTCGGAAAGGCTGCCGACCGCGACGACATCCGTCAGCTTCGGCTTGCCTTCGGTCAGTGTCCCGGTCTTGTCGACGATGAGTGTGTCGACAGAGGCAAAGCGCTCAAGTGCCGCGGCTTCCTTGATCAGCACGCCAGCATGGGCGCCGCGACCGGTGGCGGTCATGATCGACATCGGCGTGGCCAGCCCCAGCGCGCAGGGGCAAGCGATGATCAGCACCGACACCGCCGAGACGATGGCGAAGATCAGGCTGGGCTGCGGCCCGAAGGCCGCCCAGGCGATGAAAGCGGCGATCGCGACCAGAACGACAGCCGGCACGAAATAGAAAGAAACGCGGTCGGCCAAGCCTTGGATCGGGGCACGCGAACGCTGCGCCTTGGCGACCAGTTCGACGATGCGCGCCAGGGTGGTTTCAGCGCCAATCTTTTCGGCACGCATGATCAGCGAGCCGTTCTTGTTCAGCGTGCCGCCGGTGAGGGCATCGCCTTGCGTTTTTTCCACCGGCAGCGGCTCGCCCGTAATCATCGATTCGTCGATCGACGAGCGGCCTTCCAGCACGGTGCCGTCGACCGGAACCGCATCGCCTGGGCGGATGCGCAGGCGGTCGCCGGCCTTGACCGTGTCCAGCGGCACGTCGCTGTCGGAGCCGTCGGCGCCAATCAGCCGCGCGGTTTTCGGCGCGAGGTCGAGCAAGGCGCGGATCGCCGAACCGGTCTTTTCACGGGCGCGCAGTTCCAGCACCTGGCCGAGGAACACCAGCGCGACGATGACGGCGGCCGCTTCGAAATAGACCGGCACCGCGCCGTCATGGCCACGGAACTGATGCGGGAAGATGTCCGGAAACAGCGTGGCGATGACGCTGTAGAGATAGGCCGCGCCGACGCCGAGCGAAATCAAGGTCCACATGTTGGGGCTGCGGTTGATCACCGACTCCCAACCACGATGGAAGAACGGCAATGCCGCCCACAATACGACCGGGCTCGCCAGCGCCAGTTCCAGCCAGATCATCGCCCGTTCATCGACAAAGCGAGAAAATGTCAGGCCAAGCATCGGCGCCATGGCGATGATGAACAATGGCACCGACAGCGCCGCGCTGACCCAGAGCCGCCTGGTGAAATCGACCAGTTCGGGGTTCGGGCCTTCGTCGCCGGTCGGTACGCCCATCGACTCCAGCGCCATGCCGCATTTCGGGCAGGAGCCGGGTTTGTCGCGGATGATCTCCGGGTGCATCGGGCAGGTGTATTGCGTGCCCTTGGGCATGGCCTGCGGCAATGGCCGATCGCCAAGATATTTCTGCGGCTCCGCCTCGAACTTGGCCTTGCAGCCGGCTGAGCAGAAATAGAAACCCTGGCCCTCGTGGCGGGAAAAGTGCTTTGCCGTCGCACGGTCGACATTCATGCCGCAGACCGGGTCCGTCGCGGTCAGGAATTTCCCAGGCTCGGCGACGAATTTCGTACGGCAGCCCTGGCTGCAGAAATGATAGAGATGACCGTCATGATCGGCCGTCGGCTTGCCGGCCGCCGGATCGACGGTCATGCCGCAGACCGGGTCGCGGGTAACCGAGCCGGCAGCCGTGGCGTTGGGTTTCGGTGCACAGCAGCCGCTATGGGCGTGATGGTCGTGGTCGGAATGCGTCATTCTGATAAGCCTCGGTTCTCTCTATTGGCCGGAGGTAGTGCTTCCAGTAACTGGAAGGTCAAGAGGCTAATTTCGTTTTTCTGTTCCAATCGGCCATCGCCGCGCGCGTGTCCGCCCGCCCCATACCCAGAGCCGTGAAAACGCGCTATAGACGCCGCCGAAAAGGCAAGGCCAACCGGTACCTATGGCGAAAATCTCCCTGAAGCTCGATGAACTGATCGACGGCGAAGCCTTGCGCCGCGACATGACGGCGCTGACCGCCGCCACGGCCGGCGACGGCTCCGGGCAGGTTGCGCGCACGGGTGTTCTCCAGCTTCTCAAGGCCAGGCTAGCCGAGGGCCGCAAGACAGCCGAGCGCATGCTGATGGACGACGGCGGCGGCTCAGTGTGCGCCGCGCGGCTGTCGCACCTCATGGATGAGATCATCCGTGCGCTCTATGATTTCGCCACCACCCACGTCTACCGCGTGAAAAATCCGTCGTCGGCCGAACGCATGGCGGTGGTCGCCGTCGGCGGCTATGGCCGTGGCACGCTGGCGCCGGGATCCGACATCGACCTGCTGTTCCTGCTGCCCTACAAGCAGACGCCATGGGGCGAACAGACAGTCGAATACATGCTCTACATGCTGTGGGACCTGGGACTGAAGGTCGGTCACGCCACCCGCAACATCGACGAATGCCTGCGGCTGTCGCGCGCCGACATCACCATCCGCACCTCGATCCTGGAAGCGCGCTTCCTGTGGGGTGAGCAGAAGCTCTATGACGAACTCATGCTGCGCTTCGACCACGAAGTGGTGCGCACCACCGGACCTGAATATGTGCAGGCCAAGCTGGCCGAACGCGACGAGCGCCACGCCAAGGCCGGCGAAAGCCGCTATCTGGTCGAGCCGAACGTCAAGGACGGCAAGGGCGGCCTGCGCGACCTGCAGACGCTGTTCTGGATCGCCAAATATTTCTACCGGGTGCGCACCGGCGAGGAACTGATCGAGAAAGGCGTCTTCACCGAGGGCGAGTATCGCGAATTCCTGAAGACCGAGGACTTCTTGTGGGCGGTGCGCTGCCACATGCATTTCCTCACCGGCAAGGCCGAGGAGCGGCTGCATTTCGACATCCAGCGCGAGATCGCAGAACGGCTGGGCTACACCAGCCATCCGGGGCTTTCGGCGGTCGAGCGCTTCATGAAGCACTACTTCCTTGTCGCCAAGGATGTCGGCGACCTGACCCGCATCTTCTGCGCCGCGCTCGAGGAAGAGCAGGCCAAGCATGTGCCGGGCTTCAACCGCATCTTCCTGACCTTCTCGCGCCGCAAGCGCAAGCTGGCCGGCACCTCTGACTTCATCGTCGACAATCACCGTATCAACATCGCCGACGACCAGGTGTTCGAGCGCGATCCGGTCAATCTGCTCAGGCTGTTCTGGTTCGCCGACAAGCACGGGCTGGAATTCCATCCCGATGCGCTGAAACTGCTGACCCGGTCGCTCGGCCTCGTCAACAAGTCGCTGCGGCGCGACGAGGAGGCCAACCGGCTGTTCCTCGACATCCTAACCTCCGACCGCAATGCCGAACTCAATCTGCGGCGGATGAACGAGGCCGGACTGCTGGGCAAGCTGATCCCGGATTTCGGCAAGATCGTCGCCATGATGCAATTCTCGATGTACCACCACTATACGGTGGACGAGCACCTGATCCGCTGCATCGGGGTGCTGGCCGAGATCGAGCGCGGCGACGGTGAGAAAATCCACCCGCTGTCGCACACGCTGATGCCGGGGTTGAAGAAGAGCCGCGAGGCGCTCTATGTCGCGGTGCTGCTGCACGACATCGCCAAGGGCAGGCCGGAGGACCATTCCGAGGCCGGCGCCAGGATCGCGCGGCGCATCTGCCCGCATATGGGCCTGTCGCCCGCCGACACCGAAACCGTCGCCTGGCTGGTGGAGCACCACCTCGTCATGTCGATGACGGCGCAGACCCGCGACCTCAACGACCGCAAGACGATCGAGGACTTTGCCTCGATCGTGCAGTCGGTCGAGCGGCTGAAGCTGCTTTTGATCCTGACCGTCTGCGATATCAGGGGCGTTGGGCCGGGCGTCTGGAACGGCTGGAAGGGCCAGTTGCTGCGCACGCTCTACTTCGAAACCGAACTGCTGCTCACCGGCGGGTTTTCGGAGGTGTCGCGTGCCGAGCGCACGGCGGCGGCGCGCGAGCGGCTGGCGGAAGCGCTTGCCGAATGGCCGGAAAAGGCCCGCAAGCGTTATGTCGGCCTGCATTACGAAAATTATCTGCTGACCGTCGACCTCGCCGATCAGTTGCGCCATGCCGAGTTCGTCCGCGACGCGGACGATGCCGGCAACAAGCTCGCTACGATGGTCAAGACCTATCAGTTCGAGGCAGTGACCGAGATTACCGTGCTGGCGCAGGATCATCCGCGCCTGCTGTCGGTGATCGCAGGCGCCTGTGCGGCCGCCGGCGGCAACATCGTCGATGCGCAGATCTTCACCACATCCGATGGCCGCGCGCTGGACACCATCTTGATCTCCAGGGAATTCGACCGCGACGAAGACGAACGGCGCCGCGCCGAGCGCGTCGGCCGCCTGATCGAGGACGTCCTGTCGGGCAAGAGCTGGCTGCCGGAGATGATCGAAAAGCGCACCAAACCAAAACGTGGCGCCAAGGTGTTTCGTATCCAGCCGCGCGCCGAAATCCGCAACACGCTGTCAAACCGTTTCTCTGTCATCGAGGTCGAGGGGCTGGACCGGCCGGGCCTGCTGTCGGAGATCACCGGAACGCTGTCGGACCTGTCGCTCGATATCGCATCGGCCCACATCACCACCTTTGGCGAGAAGGTCATCGATACGTTCTACATCACCGACCTCACCGGCCAGAAGATCGACAGCCCGGCGCGCACGACCACCATCCGCAACCGGCTGATCGCGGCACTCGAAGGCATTGCCCCGGAACGCGGCGGCAAGTCCAAGGCCGCCGCCGAGTGACCATCACTTTGTCCCAATCCCACAGGCAGTCTCCAAACGCATGAGCCTTGTCAAAAAATTCGCCACGGTCGCTTCCGGCACACTGATGAGCCGCGCTCTCGGTTTCGGCCGTGAGATGCTGATGGCCGCCGCCCTTGGCACCGGGCCGATCGCCGATGCCTTCAACGCCGCCTTCCAGTTTCCCAACACCTTTCGCCGGCTGTTCGCCGAAGGCGCCTTCAACGCCGCCTTCGTGCCGCTCTTCGCCAAGGAGATCGAAACCCACGGCACCGATGGCGCCAAGCGCTTTTCCGAAGAAGTTTTCGGCGTACTGTTCACGGCGCTGCTGGCGCTGACCATTGCCATGGAACTGGCGATGCCGCTGATCGTGCGCTACCTCGTGGCGCCGGGCTTTGCCGGCACGCCTGGAAAATTCGATACCACGGTGGCGCTGGCCACCATCATGTTCCCCTACCTGATCTGCATGTCGCTCGCAGCGATGATGGCGGGCATGCTGAACTCGCTGCGCCGCTATTTCGCGGCTGCCATCGCACCCGCTTTTTTGAACATCATCCTGATCAGCGTGCTTGGCTATGCATGGTACCATGGGCTGGATGCGCGCGCGGTTGGCTTTAGCCTGTCCTGGGGCGTGCTGGCGGCGGGCATCGTGCAGCTCGCGATCGTCTGGGTGGCGGTGCGCAATGCCGGCATTGTGCTCGGTTTTCGCCGGCCGAAGATGACACCCAACGTCAAGCGCCTGCTGATCCTGGCGCTGCCGGCGGCGATCACCGGCGGCATCACCCAAATCAACCAGCTGATCGGCACGGCGATCGCCTCTGCGCAAAACAGCGCGGTGTCGTCACTGGCCTATGCGGACCGCGTCTACCAGCTGCCGCTCGGTGTCGTCGGCGTCGCCGTCGCCATTGTGCTGTTGCCCGAACTGTCACGGGCTCTGAAGTCCGGCAACCTGATCGAGGCGGCCAACCTGCAGAACCGCTCGGTCGAGTTCACGCTGTTTCTGACCTTGCCGGCGGCAGTCGCACTCTGGGTCATGTCGGAGCCGATCGTGCGGCTGGTCTATGAGCGCGGCGCCTTCGCCGCCAATCATTCGACGCCGACCGTCGCGGCGATCCTGGCGATCTTCGGGCTCGGGCTGCCGGCCTTCGTTCTGATCAAGGCGTTCACGCCAGGCTATTTCGCCCGCGAAGACACGCGCACGCCGATGATCTTTGCCGCCATCTCGGTGGCGGTCAACGTCACTATCGCGCTGTCGCTGTTTCCCACCATGGGTGCGCCCGGCATCGCCGTCGCCTCGGCCGTCGCCGGCTGGGTCAACGCCGTGATGCTGCTTGCCGTGCTGATCCGGCGCGGCCACTGGGGCCGCGACGTGCCCCTGCTGAAGCGCATTCCTCGGCTGGTCCTCTCGGCGGTGGTGATGGGTATCGCGCTCTATTTCGCCGAACACTGGTTCGAGGTGAGGCTTGGCCCCGGCTCGCCGCTCATCATCAAGGCGACGACCGTGCTGTCGCTGGTCGCCGGCGGAGCGATGCTTTACTTCGTCACCGCCTTCGCCACCGGCGGCGCCGATTTCGGCATGATCCGCCGCAATGCGACGCGAAAAGGACCTTCGCCAATCAAGGAACAGTCTCCAGATCCGTGAGCCTGAACTCGTCGTCCGTGGATAGGATTGGAACAGCGTAGTAACGTGCGCAGGCGTAGTGGAAGCAGTCAGCCATGTTCAGGCGGATTGCGTTGTTTCGAAACCGGGATGCCGCCTCGACAGACAGCGCAGCCGCTTCCGAGGCGGGCGGAAGCTCACGCAGCGCAATCGCCCGATCCTCAAGAAAGCGACCGACTATTTCCAGGCTCCTGGCAACCGGTATGGCCAGCTTTTCCGATCGCGAAAGTGCCATCGCTGCTTCCCAGACAGCTATTGACGACGTGAATGGAGCCGCCGCCTCCATGATTGCCTTCGCACAACGATCGGCTTCGGCCTCAAGGCTCAATATCGCGACAATGGCGGCGGCATCGACAAACATTATTCGTCGCCGGACAGTTCATCGTAGACCGAACGCGGCAATGGTTTGCGCGCCTGCTCGCTCAGTTGAATCCCAAACTCGGCCCGAAGCCGCGCCGCTGTCTGCAGCGGCGTCTCGCGGTTGCGCCGACGCTCCAGGGCTTCACGCATGGCGATCACAATCGCTTCGGTGATACCGACGCCCTCGACCTTGGCGAAAGCGCGCGTCAGGCTGTCCGCCTCTTTGTTGTTGATGTTGATAGTCATCTGAGTGCCCTCGATGTACATAGAATTATGTAGCTACCTACATGATAGTGTCAACACACCTGGCAACCTCTTGATCCGCAGCTTGCTCTCGTCCATAAGCGCGCCGTCGAAAAACTTTCGCCGCGCGCGGTTTCCAGCCGCATGATCGGCTCCGGAAAATCCGCAACTTTTCGGAATCATGCTTATACGGCCCTCCACAAGCCAAAGGGGACAACATGACCGCCTTCAAGCCACTCGTCTTCTCCGGTGTCCAGCCGACCGGCAACCTGCATCTCGGCAACTATCTCGGCGCCATCAAGAAATTCGTAGCGCTGCAGGACACGTCCGACTGCATCTACTGCGTCGTCGACCTGCATTCGCTGACCGCGCAACTCGTTCATGACGACCTTAGGGATCAGACCCGCTCGATCACCGCGGCGTTCCTGGCTTCCGGCATCGACCCGACGAAGCACATCGTCTTCAACCAGTCGCGGGTGATGCAGCACGCCGAACTCGCCTGGATCTTCAATTGCGTCGCCCGCATCGGCTGGATGAACCGCATGACGCAGTTCAAGGACAAGGCCGGCAAGGACCGCGAGAACGCTTCGCTCGGCCTGCTCGCCTATCCCTCCCTGATGGCCGCCGATATCCTGCTCTACCGCGCCACGCATGTGCCGGTGGGCGAGGACCAGAAGCAGCACCTGGAACTGACCCGCGACATCGCGCAGAAGTTCAACAACGACTTCTCCGACCGGATCGCTGCCATTGGCGTCGGCGTCGAGATGCAAGTCGGCGAGGAGACGGTGAACGGCTACTTCCCGCTGACCGAACCGGTCATCGGTGGCCCGGCCGCGCGCATCATGTCGCTGCGCGACGGCTCCAAGAAGATGTCGAAGTCGGACCCGTCCGATCTGTCGCGCATCAACCTGACCGACGATGCCGATGCCATCTCGAAGAAGATCCGCAAGGCCAAGACAGATCCGGAAGCCTTGCCGGGCGAACTGGACGGCCTCGCCGGCCGGCCGGAAGCGGAGAACCTCGTCGGCATCTATGCCGGACTGGCCGAGATTTCCAAGGAAGCCGTGCTGAAGGAATATGGCGGGCAGCAGTTCTCGGTGTTCAAGCCGGCACTGGCCGACCTTGCCGTGGAAAGGCTGGCGCCGATCGCCAGCGAGATGCGCCGCATTTCCGATGACCGCGCCTATGTCGACGCGGTGCTGAAAGATGGCGGCGAACGGGCCGGCGCCCTGGCCGAAAAGACGATGAAGACGGTGCGCGACATCATCGGACTGCTGCAGGACTGATCCGCACCAACACAGCCACGCAGACCGGCGGCTTGCCGCCGGCCCGCGCGGGTGGCAGATTGCGGTCGAAAAACCACCGAGTAGATAGACATGGTCTCCAAACGCCTCAGTCGCGAAGCCGGCCATCGCCGCAAGTTCCTGACCATTATCGACGATACGCCCGAATGCGAGCGCGCCGTCGCCTACGCCTCGAAGCGGGCGCAGAGCACCAATGGCACGCTGGTTCTGCTCTACGTCATCGAGCCCGATGATTTCCAGCACTGGCTGGGCGTCGAGAAGATCATGCGCGAGGAAGCCACCGCCACGGCGCGCAGCGCGCTCGACAGCTATGCCAACAAGGTGCGCCAGAAGCTCGGCATCGAACCGGAAATGGTGGTGCGCGAGGGCAAGCCGACCGAAGAAATCCACAAACTGATCGAGGACGACCAGGATATTGCCATTCTCGTGCTGGCGGCCGGCGCCGGCAAGGAAGGCCCCGGACCGCTGGTTGGCGCCGTGGCCGGCAAGGGTGCTGCTTTCCCGATCCCGGTGACCGTGGTGCCGCAGAACCTGTCGGACGAGGAGATCGACAGCCTGGCGTAAAGTATGCTGATATTCTGCCGGTGCTGCCGCTTCGGCTGAATCTCGGCACATCTCGGAGTTTGGGCACGAAGTCCGAAAAAACATTCCGCCAGCCAGCTGTTCCGGCGACGCGTTTCGCTTGAATGTCCAGCCAATAGAGCCTATTTAGAATTATTCCAAACTGGCCGCCCAGACGGGGCGTGGAGATTGCCATGTTCATCCAGACCGAATCGACGCCGAACCCGGCGACGCTGAAATTCCTGCCCGGCAAGGAAGTGCTTGTGGAAGGCACCGCCGATTTCCGCGATGCCGATAGTGCCGCGACCGCTTCGCCGCTGGCCGGCCGGCTGTTCGAGATCCCTGGCGTCACCGGCGTTTTCTTTGGCTACGACTTCATCACCGTAACCAAGGACGGCCCCGACTGGCAGCACCTGAAGCCGGCGATCCTCGGCGCCATCATGGAGCATTTCATGTCCGGCGCGCCGGTGATGGTTAATGCCGGCCCCGCCGCTGAAACCAGCCAGACCGGTGAGTTCTACGATAAGGCCGACGAAGAGCTCGTCATCACCATCAAGGAACTGCTCGACACGCGCGTGCGTCCTGCGGTTGCCCAGGATGGTGGCGACATCACTTTCCGTGGCTTCGAGAACGGCACCGTGTTCCTGCACATGAAGGGCGCCTGCGCCGGCTGCCCGTCGTCAACCGCGACGCTGAAGCACGGCATCCAGAACCTTCTGCGCCATTTCGTGCCTGAGGTTCAGCAGGTCGAACAGGTCTCCTGACCGTTCCTCCAGGCCGCCTGGCGCGCAATATTGAACAAACGCACATAACAAAAAACCGGGCCAAATTGCCCGGTTTTCTGTTTGGGACGTCCGTTGTTGCCTAGACGGTCCGCGTACGAAAGCAATTCCTGATCCCGAAACGGGATCGTTGTCCTACATCACGATGACCTTGGCGCCGACTTCGGCGCGGTCATAGAGATCGATGATGTCCTGGTTCATCAAGCGGATGCAGCCAGACGACATCGCCTTGCCGATCGAATTCCATTCCGGGCTGCCGTGCAGGCGATAGCCCGAGTCGCCGCCCTTGTTGAACAGATACATGGCGCGCGCGCCTAGCGGGTTCTTCAGGCCCGGCTCCATGCCACCCGCGAACTTGGCGAGTTCCGGCTGGCGCTTGACCATCTCACCAGGAGGCGTCCAGGTCGGCCATTCGCGCTTCAGCGCGATGTGAGCGGTGCCGTGCCACTCGAAGCCCTCGCGGCCAACGCCGATGCCGTAGCGAATGGCCCGGCCTTCAGGCTCGACGAAGTAGAGGAACTTGTTTTGCGTATCGACAATGATCGTGCCCGGCTTTTCCGGGGTATCGTAATTCACTTCCTGCCGATGGAACTGCCTCGGCACTTTCTCGATCGGGATGCGCGGCAGTTGGTAGCCAGCATCGCTCACCGCGCCATAGTCGTTGGAAAACATCTGCGAGCCGATGGTGCTGCAACCAGCGATAGCGGTGGACAGCGCCAATGCGGCGATGATTGCAAATGATTTCATGCGCATGAGGTGATCCGATGCCCCGCCCAAACCAGCGGCACGAGTCGACCGCTTTCTCACTGTCATTCATGCTGGCATTTGCTTTGCTTGCCAAGCGCGCGATGCCTATATGCGGGAGTTGACGTGCTGGTAAGCACATCACTATGGCATTTCGGCAACAGCCTTCACAGGATTGTGAAGGAAATTCAATGGGCAAGACCGCAAGGCCCGCCAAAAGTCGAGGAAACCCTCATGAATGTCGGTGACGCAGCCCACCGGTCCGGCCTGCCGGCCAAGACCATCCGATACTATGAGGAGATCGGGCTGATCAGCCCCCAGCGGGCCAGCAATGGCTACCGCGACTATTCAGGCGATGACATCCACCGGCTGACGTTTCTGCGCCGCGCGCGCAACCTCGGCTTCTCCATCGATGATTGCCGCCAGTTGATGGCGCTCTATCAAGACCGCAGCCGCGCTAGCCATGACGTGCGCGAAATCGCCGCCGCGCATGTCACCGCGATCGAGGAAAAAGTGCGCGAGCTGCAGTCGATGCGCGTTACCTTGCAGAAGCTGATCCATGCCTGCCATGGCGACCACCGGCCGGATTGTCCGATCCTGGATGATATGGCGGGAGCGGTGCTATCAGGTGATAAAGGCGCTTCGGCGCCTGCGTAGGTTGGCCGACACGCGGTTTGTCAAAGGGATAATCGTCTTCTAAATACGGGTTCAAACCGTGAACAAAATCTGGCATGGTGTGGCCATGCCAATCATTTCACCGATTCTGCAAAATCCCCTGATTGACGGCCGCCAGTCCGATCGCGCCATGCTGGTGCGGCGCGGCGTGCAGCGGCTGTTAATGCAGATGGGCGCGCATGTGCTGCCTGAACTGTCGCTGGCGACCGGCCGGCGCGCCGATCTCGTCGCGCTGACCCGCCAGGGCGACATCTGGATCATCGAGGTCAAATCCTCGATCGAGGACTTCCGGGTCGACCGCAAATGGCCGGACTATCGGCTCCACTCCGACCGTTTTTTCTTCGCCACCCATCCCGGCGTGCCGCAGGAGATATTTCCGCAGGAATGCGGTTTCATTCTTTCCGACGGCTACGGCGCCGAGATCCTGCGCGACGCGCCGGAGCACCGCATGGCGGCGGCGACGCGCAAGGCGCTGATGCTGCGGATCGCGCGGGCCGGGGCCTCGCGGCTGCTGGCGGCGGAACTCGCGGGGGTGTCGGTGCCGGCGCTGGAAGGTGAGAGCGAGTAGTCTCTGGCGCTCGTACCAAAGTCGGCTTCTAGCTCTCGTCCACTTCCGCCCCACCTGCGGCTGGCGCCATGAGCAGCACGGCGGCGCCCAGCAAAGCAGCGATGAAGGAGCCGGCAAGTATACCGACCTTGACGGCGTCCTGCAGCCCCACGTCGCTGGCGAAAGCGAGCAGGCCGATGAACAGGCTCATGGTGAAGCCGATGCCGCAGAGCAGCGAAATGCCGATCATGTGCAGCCAGCTGGCATTGGCCGGCAGATCGGCGAAGCCGAGCCGGATGGCAAGCGCCGAGGAACCGAACACGCCGACCAGCTTGCCCAGAACCAGCCCAGCAGCGACGCCCAGTGTCAGCGGCTCGACCAAAGCAGCCGCGCTCAGGCCGGCAAGCGAAACGCCGGCATTGGCAAAGCCGAAGATCGGGATGACGACGAAGGGGACTATCTTGTGCAGGCCATGTTCGAGCCGATGCAGCGGCGAATGGTCGAGATCATGGCCGCTGCCCGGAGAAACCTTTAGCGGAATGGTCAGCGCCAGCGCCACGCCGGCAAGCGTGGCATGGACACCCGATTTCAGCACCAGCACCCACAGGATGGCGCCCAGCACCAGATAGGGCACCAGCGTCAGCACGCGCATGCGATTGAGCACGACAAGCAAGGCGATGACGGCGAAGGCAGCGCCAAGATAGGCGAGCGACAGGCCGCTCGTATAAAACACCGCGATGATGATGACGGCGCCAAGGTCGTCGATGATGGCGAGCGCGGTCAGGAAGATCTTCAGCGACGCCGGCACGCGGTTGCCGAGCAGCGACAGCACGCCGAGCGCGAAGGCAATGTCGGTGGCGGTCGGGATGGCCCAGCCGGACAGGGCAGCGGCGTTGTTGCGATTGATGGCGACATAGACGAGCGCCGGAACCAGCATGCCGCCGGCGGCGGCGATGCCGGGCAGGACGCGGCGCGGCCATGTCGACAGCTGGCCGTCCAGAACCTCGCGCTTGATCTCCAGGCCGACGAGCAGGAAGAAAATGGCCATCAGGCCGTCATTGACCCAGTGCGAGACGCTGAGCGGGCCGACATAGGCGTGCAGGGCGGCGAAGTAGGTTTCCGCCAGGGGCGAGTTGGCGACGATCAGCGCCAGCGCCGCAGCCACCATCAGGATGATGCCGCCGGCCGCCTCGCCATCAAGGAATTCGCGGAAGATGGAAACCGGCCGCTGCTTGGTGTCCTGCATATCGCCCCCGTCATATCGCCTGCCGGCCAGCGTCATTCGCAACTAGAGCAAATTCAGCCTACCGGACAAGAATCTCAGCGCGGCGCGCGCTTGGCCAGTATCCGCTGCAAGGTGCGGCGATGCATGTTGAGGCGGCGCGCGGTCTCCGACACGTTGCGGTCGCACATTTCATAGACGCGCTGGATGTGTTCCCAGCGCACGCGGTCGGCCGACATCGGATTTTCCGGCGGCGCGGCGCGCTCGCCGGCGGTGCGGGTCAGCGCGGCGAAGATATCGTCGGCGTCGGCCGGCTTGGAGAGATAGTCGACGGCGCCGAGCTTCACCGCCGTCACCGCGGTGGCGATGTTGCCATAGCCGGTCAGGATGATGGTGCGGGAGTCGTCGCGCTTTTCGCGGATCGCCGCGACGACGTCGAGACCATTGCCGTCGCCGAGCCGCATGTCGACCACGGCATAGGCGGGCGGATTGCTGCGCGCCTTGGCAACCGCCTCCTCGACGCTCTCCGCCGTCTCGACGACGAAGCCCCTGGTTTCCATGGCCCGGGCAAGGCGCGTGAGGAACGGCTTGTCGTCATCGACGAGCAGCAGCGAGGTGTCCTCGCCTTCAACCATTGCGCCAATCGGTTCGTCGCCTGTCATCGTTTCTATGTCCTGCTGCCTTAATTTTACGCAGATATAGGCCTGCGGCGCCATTGTCCAATTTACGCAGTGTCAAACATCGTGACGGCTGTGAGTTCCGGATTCAGGAAAACGCCGCGCGGCCACGAAATCTGCACCACGGCGCCCTCGCCCAGCCCGCTCGAATTGCGGAAATCGAGGCTGGCGCCGGAGCGTTCGAGCAAGGTCTTGGCGATGAACAGGCCAAGGCCGAGGCCGCCGCCGGCCTCGTTGCCCTGGCGCGTCGACATGTAAGGCTCGCCGATGCGGTCGATGATCTCGGCTGGAAAGCCAGGTCCATCATCGATGATCGAGAAGGTAACGACGGCCTCGTCCCAGCTCCAGCGCACGGTGACACTCTTGCGCGCGAAGTCGACGGCGTTCTCGACCAGGTTGCCGAGGCCGTAGATGACACCCGGGTTGCGGCGCCCAACCGGTTCGGGGCCGATGCGCTCGCCTGGCCGCAGCTTGATCGAAATGCCGAAGTCACGATGCGGGGCGGTAACCTCCTCGACCAGCGAGGTCAGCGGCAGGCGGGACAGATGCGCCTCACCCTCCGACGACAGGCTGGTCAGGCGCTTGAGGATCTCGCGGCAGCGTTCGCTCTGCGAGCGCAGTAACTTCACGTCTTCCCCGTATTTGGGATCGTTGCCGAGTGCCTTTTCCATCTCCTTGGCGACCAGCGTGATGGTGGCGAGCGGCGTGCCCAGCTCATGCGCGGCGGCAGCCGCCAGACCGTCCAGCGCCGACAGATGCTGCTCGCGCTGCAGCACCAGTTCAGTGGCGGCCAGCGCATTGGCCAGCAGCCGCGCCTCGGCAGCCACGCGGAAGGCGTACATCGCGGTGAAGGCGATCGAGGACAACACCGCCATCCACATGCCGGCGACATAGATGAACGGCATGGCCAGCGGCGCCCCTTCATACCAGGGCAAAGGCAAGTGCAGGAAAACCAGCAGGGTTGCCGCCGACATGACCAGCCCGCCGAGAATGGCGGTGAGGCGCAAGGGCAGCGATGTCGCCGAGATGACGACCGGCACGGTCATCAGCAGCGAGAACGGATTGGTGAGGCCGCCGGTCATGTAGAGCAGGCCAGCCAGTTGCAGGCTGTCGAAGATCAGGATGCCGAAAGCCGCCAATGGCGTGAGCCGGTGCGCCGCCGGAAACCGGAAGGCGAGGAACAGGTTCATCCAGGCCGAGCAGGCAATCAGCGCGAAGCAGAGGCTGACCGGCAGCGGGAATTTCAAACCATAGGCGACGACGAGCACCGTCAGGCTCTGGCCGACGATGGCCAGCCAGCGCAGGCGGATCAGCGTGTTGAGGCGCAGCCGCTGGCTTTGCTGGAAATCAGGTGAACGCAGAACGTTGATCATGGTCATGGATTACAGGCGCAAGGCGGCAAGCGCTAGGTGCCGCGCGGTTTGGCGCGGCTGGTGGCCGTCGCCAGAAGCGGATTTTCCGGCCAGACATGGCGCGGATAGCGTCCGCGCATGTCGGTACGCACATCGGCCCAGGACCCGCGCCAGAAACCGGGGAGGTCGCGCGTCGTCTGGATCGGCCGGTGCGCGGGCGACAGCAATTCGAGCGTCAGCGGTACCGTGCCACCAGCAATCGAAGGATGCTGGTCGAGGCCGAAAAGCTCCTGCACGCGAACCGCCAGCACCGGCCATTCGCCCTCATAACGGATCGGCACACGGCTGCCGGACGGCGCTTCGAAATGGGTCGGCGACAGGGCATCGATCCGCCGTTGCAAATCATGCGGCACAAGGGCGGTGAGAGCGGAAGACAGGATACCTGAATTGATCGTGGCGAAGGACGCCGCGCCGCTCAGGAAGGGCAAGAGCCAGTCATCGAGACGCTCGGTGAGCGCTGCGTCAGACATATCGGGCCAAGGCGCACCAAGGCCACGATGCAGCCAAGACAGGCGCTGGCGCAGCATCTCCGCCTCCTTGCTCCATGGCAGCAGCGACAGCCCGTGCTGGCGCAAAGCGTCGAGAATGGCGCGATCGGCGTCAGCGCCGGTTGGCGCCGGCAGCATGCGTTCGGACAAGGTGATGGCGCCGAGGCGCACGGTTTCGCGCACCCGGACCGCGCGCTTGTCGCGGTCGAAGCTCGTTTCGCGCCGCGTCTCGATCCTGTCCGCGAGCACTGTGCGAATATCATCCTCACCAATGGCAGCCGCCGCCGTGATGCGTGCATTCTGCGCCTTGCCCTGCAGATCGGCGACGACGAGCCAGGCCTCGCCCGCCAGCGGGTCAGCGGCGTCGACCATGGCGCCCGAGCCGTTAGCCAGCACGAACCGGCCCCGCTCGCCCCGCGCCCTGGCGACGCGATCCGGCCAGGCATGGATCAGCAGACCGCCCGCCGAAGACCGTTCACCCGTCTTCGAACCGCCAGCCTGTTTCGCCAGCCGCTCGGCCAGTTGCCGCGCAGCGGTGGCGCGCGGCGCTCTGTCAGTGCGAAACCGCATCAGCCTGCGCTCAAGGTCGGCGCCATCGCCGCCCAGGCCGCGCTCGGTCAGCAGCACGGCCAGCATGGCCGCTTCCTGCGCCTCACCTGTCTTCGCCGCCTCGGCGACCATGTGAGCGAGCCGCACCGGCAGCGCGAGCTTGCGCATCGCCATGCCGGATCCAGTCAGGCGCCCCGCCTCGTCGACGGCGTCGAGCGCCCGCAAAAGTGTCCTCGCCTCGTTGAGCGCCGGGGCCGGCGGCGGATCGAGGAAGGCGAGGCTCGTCGGGTCAGCGACGCCGAACGCGGCGCAGTCGAGCATCAATCCGGACAGATCGGCTTCGAGGATCTCCGGCGGCGTGAAGGCGGGCAGCGCCGCCGTCTGCTCGGCTCGCCACAGCCGGATGGCAACACCCGGTTGCGTGCGCCCCGCGCGGCCGGCGCGCTGGTCCGCCGAGGCCTTGCTGACGCGCACGGTTTCCAACCGCGTCAGGCCGCTGGCCGGCTCATAGCGCGGCAGGCGCGACAGGCCGGAATCGATGACGACGCGCACGCCATCTATGGTAATCGATGTCTCGGCGATCGATGTCGCCAGCACCACCTTACGGCGGCCCCCAGGGGCCGGCTTGATCGCGGCATCCTGCGCCTTGCCATCCAGCATGCCGTAGAGCGGCACGATGTCGGTGTCGCCGCCGACCTTGCCCGTCAGACGTTCGGCGGTGCGTTCGATCTCGCGCTGGCCAGGCAGGAAGGCAAGCACGCTGCCGCTCTCGTCGGCAAGGGCAGAGCGGATCGCCTTGGCCATGGCGTCCTCTACCGGAATGCCGGCAGGCCGCTCGTCATACCTAATGTCGACAGGGAAGGCGCGGCCTTCGCTTTCAATCACCGGAGCATTTTCCAGAAGCCGGGATACACGCGCGCCATCGAGCGTCGCCGACATGACGACAAGCCGGAGGTCGGGCCTCAGCGCGCCCTGCACGTCAAGCGCCAGTGCCAGGCCGAAATCACCGTCCAGCGAACGCTCGTGGAATTCGTCGAAAATCACCGAGGAAATCCCAGGCAGCTCGGGATCATCGAGGATCATCCGCGCCAGCACGCCTTCGGTGACGACGAGAATTCTTGTCCTTGCCGAAGTGCGGTTCTCCATGCGCATGGCATAGCCGACGGTCGCGCCAGGCTCCTCGCCAAGCAGTTCGGCCATGCGGCGGGCAGCAGCACGGGCGGCGAGCCGGCGCGGCTCGAGCAGAACGATCTTGCCGGTGCCAAGCCATGCGGCATCGAGTAGCGCCAACGGCACCAGCGTCGTCTTGCCGGCGCCGGGCGGCGCCACCAGCACGGCGCTGTTGCCGCGCTCCAGCGCTTCAACAAGCGCCGGCAGCACGACGGAGACCGGAAGCTCCGGTAGGGATTTCGTGGTCATCGTCTCGAGAATACGCTCATTCGATCGCGGTTGGCCCGCACCGTCCGCATATCAGCGGTGGCGGTCGCCGCGCAACTTTATGGGTCGGATCAGAGCCGGGTCCGGGAGAACGGGTTCCAGCGCACCGTGCCCAGCCTCGCCTCCTCGCGCACCATGGTCAGCAGGCCGGAACCACCGACGACCGCGAGGCCGACCAGTGACAGCCAGTCCGGATATTCCTGGAAGAACAGCGCGCCCAAAATCACCGCCCAGATGATCTGCGAATAGTGCGTCGGCGCGATCCGGTTGGCAGGTGCGTATTTGACGGCCAGAAGCTGCAGCAGCTGGCCGCAAGCGGTGAAGGCGCCGGCCACAACCAGCCAGATCAGCTGCTTGCCGTCCGGCAAGGTGAACGAGGTCGCCGCGGCCCCAACTCCATTGAAGAGCAGACCATAGCCGATCAGAACGCCGAGCATCGTCGTTCGCTTTTCCTGCTGCGCCAGCGAGCGCATCAGGATGACGCTGGCCGCGGCCAGGAAGGCGATGGTGAAGGCCGCGAGGTGGCCAAGATGCAACTCGCGAAAGCCCGGCCGCACCACAAGCATGACACCGGCAAAACCGGCAACCACCGCCAGCCAGCGCCACGGGCCTACGTGCTCCTTCAGGATCACGGTCGAGAGGATGGTGACGAACAGCGGCGCCAGGAAGATCAGCGCATAGACTTCCGCCAGCGGAATGGTGGTGAAGGCGTAGACGCTGAGCACGCCGGACGCGATGCCGGCCCAGGCGCGGGCTTGCACGGCCCAAGGCCGCTTGGTGCGCCAGAAATCACGCCAGCGCTCGTCGGCCGGCCTGGTGAACAAGAGAAAAAAGCCGGCAAACAGGGTCGAGAAAAAACCGATCTCGAATACGGTGAACTGCCCGCCCAGGCTTTTGACAACGGCATCGCTGCACGAATAGCTTGCGTAGGCGATGAGGGCGAGCAGGATTCCGTTCGTCACGTTTTTCCATTTCCGGGAGAGAGTCACTTTGAAAATCTTGGCGCTCGGTGCGCATCCGGACGACATCGAGATCTTCATGTTCGGTACGATGGCCGCCTATGCGGCGCAAGGCGCAGAGCTCATTTTTGCCATAGCCACGGATGGGGCCAAGGGCGGGCACGGCGATCCCGGCGCGCTCGCCCGTGTGCGCCGTGGGGAAGCAACGGCGGCAGCGGGACTGCTCGGCGCAACACCGCGCTTCCTCGATTTTCCCGATGGCGCACTGGTTGCCGATGCCGCGCTGGTCGCCACCTTGAAGGCTCTCATCAAGGAGACGAGGCCGGACCTGGCGATCACCCATGCGCCGAACGACTATCACGGCGACCACCGTGCGCTGTCGGATGGCGTGCGCATCGCGGCGTCCTTCGCTGTCCCGGTTCTGCATGCCGACACGATGGGCGGCACCGGCTTCTCGCCAACCCACTATGTCGATATTTCGGCGCATTCGGAAATCAAGGCAAAGGCGATCCGTGCGCATCAGTCGCAAGACCCCGAGCACTTCGTCGATGGTGCGCGGACGCAGAACCTGTTTCGGGCCGGCCAGTGCAATGGCGCCGCCGGCGCGCTCGCCGAAGCGTTCCGCTTCGAGCCGACGTTCCCCTTCGCCGACATCCGTGCGCTGTTGCCGCCGGCGCCGGCGATCCGGCCCGTTGTCGTGAGCACGAAACGGATCGGCTGAGGCTGTAGCCGCTTCGGACGGCATAAAAGCCGGTCAGGCGGCTTTCTCCGGCGAGCCGTGGCGCGCACTTTTTCCAACGTTTTCAGAGACCGGTGCGGACATGTTGCGGCGCAGCAACGAATTCGCTTGCCTTGTTTAGTAAAAATTGCATCACTAAACAAATTACTAAACATCTGCCGCGCCCTGGCGCCGCCATGTTTGGGCCCCTGAGGAGAGGGGTTTAGGGCTCTTGAAACCGTCATCCGGGCGCGTTTCGCAAATGGGAGGAAGGCATGAAATCGACTCTGAAACTGGCGTTGGGACTGGCTTCGGCGATGTTGACGTCGACGGCCGTTACCAGCGTTGCACACGCTGAAGATCTGACGCTTTGCTGGGCAGCCTGGGACCCGGCAAACGCGCTTGTCGAACTGTCCAAGGATTTCACCAAGCAGACCGGCATCGGCATGAAATTCGAATTCGTGCCGTGGACCAATTACGCCGACCGCTTCCTCAACGAGCTCAACTCGCACGGCAAGCTGTGCGACCTGATCATCGGCGACAGCCAGTGGATCGGCGGCGCGGCCGAGAATGGCCATTACGTCAAGCTGAACGACTTCTTCGACAAGGAGAAGATCAGCATGGACGACTTTGTCCCGGCGACCGTCGTCGGCTACTCGGAATGGCCGAAGAACACCCCGAATTACTGGGCGATGCCGGCCATGGGCGACGTCGTCGGCTGGACCTACCGCAAGGACTGGTTCTCCAAGCCTGAGCTGCAGAAGGAATTCAAGGAGAAGTACGGCTGGGATCTCGGTCCGCCGGCCACCTTCGACCAGCTGAAGCAGATCGCCGAGTTCTTCCAGAAGCGACAGATCGACGGCAAGACGGTCTACGGCGCATCGATCTATACCGAGCGTGGTTCGGAAGGCATCACCATGGGCGCCATGGACGTGCTCTACAGCTATGGCTTCCAGTATGAGAACCCGAAGAAGCCTTACGACATGGAAGGCTTCGTCAATTCGCCCGACGCGGTCAAAGGGCTGGAGTTCTACAAGGCACTTTACGACTGCTGTACCCCTCCGGGTGCCTCCAACAGCTACATGGGTGAAGGCGTCGATGCCTTCAAATCCGGCCAGGTGGCGATGCACATGAACTTCACCTTCACGTGGCCCGGCCTGCAGAAGGACGAGAATGTCGGCGGCGACAAGATCGGCTATTTCGTCAATCCGAAGGGTCCCGGCGGCGCCCAGTTCGCGCAGCTCGGCGGCCAGGGCATTTCGGTGGTGTCCTATTCCGACAAGCAGGAATCGGCGCTTAAGTACATCAAGTGGTTCGCCAACAAGGACGTGCAGGCCAAGTGGTGGTCGCTCGGCGGCTACTCTTGCCTGAACGCGGTGGTCAAGGATCCGAAATTCCCGGCCAGCCAGCCTTATGCGCAGGCCTTCCTAGACTCGATGGCCATCGTGAAGGACTTCTGGGCCGAGCCCAGCTACGCACCGCTGCTGCAGGCCTCGCAGAAGCGCTTCCATGATTATGTCGTGGCCGGCCAGGGTTCCGCCAAGGATGCGTTGGACGGTCTGGTCAAGGACTGGACCCAGGTCTTCCAGGACGACGGCAAGATGTAAGGCTCCTCCCGAGCTGGATCGAAGCGTCCCGTGCCGCCCTTGGCACGGGACGCAGTTCAGATAAATTCCATCATCGAGACGACCAAAGTGACCGAAGCGGGACTGACCATGCTCAATCGGACTGCGGACAACGTTGCCCGGGCGACCCCGGAGCCGTTGGCCCGCAAGGTCCGCGGTATCAGCGACAAGGGCCTCGCCTGGCTGTTTATCTCGCCAACGATCCTGCTGCTGCTCGCCATCAACATCTTCCCCCTGTTCTGGGCGATCTATCTGTCCTTCACCAACTATCGCGCCAACCGGCCAAACGAAGTGGTGAAAAACCTCGGCTTTGCCAACTACCAGCGCATTCTTGGCGACAAGGATATCTGGATCGCCATGCAGACCACGGCGCATTTCGTGTTCTGGACCATCCTGCTGCAGACGCTGATCGGCTTCACGCTGGCCTGGCTGATCGACCGGAAGTTTCGTGGCCACGCCTTCTGGACCACCCTCATCCTGGTGCCGATGATGCTGTCGCCGGCGGTGGTCGGCAATTTCTGGCGCTTCCTCTACGAGCCGCAGATCGGGCTGTTCTCCTACGCCGTCTCGTTCGTCACCCGCATCCCGCCAACCGACATCCAGATGCTGTCCAATGTGTCGCTGGCGCCATGGTCGATCATCATCGTCGATACCTGGATGTGGACGCCTTACGTGATGCTGATCTGCCTAGCCGGCTTACGTTCCATCCCCGAATACATCTATGAGGCGGCAGAGGTCGACCGCGCCTCCAACTGGCGGCAGTTCTGGTCGATCACGCTGCCGATGGCGCTGCCCTTCATCATGCTGGCGGTGCTGTTTCGCGGCATCGAGAACTTCAAGATGTTCGACATGGTCACTCTCCTGACCGGCGGCGGACCCGGCTCGACCACGGAAGTCGCCTCGATCACGCTGAAACGGCAGGCTTTCGAAAGCTGGCGCACCGGCTATTCCTCGGCCTTCGCCATCATCCTGTTCGTCGCGGTGTTCGGCCTCGCCAACATCTACGTCAAGGCGCTCAACAAGGTGAAGCAGAGATGAGCCTGACAACAGCCCATTCCGTCGTCGCGCCGTCATCGAATTCGAAGCGCATCGCCGGCACGATCATCGTGCTTTACGCGCTGATCTCGATCGTGCCGCTGCTGTGGATCTTCGCCACCAGCTTCAAGACGCCGCCGGACTCGATCGCATATCCACCGAAGGTCCTGTTCCAGCCCAGCCTTGAAGGCTATTGCAACCTGTTCACGACGCGGACGCGGCAGACGCCGGAATATATCAACTCGCTCGGTCCGGCGACCGGTTTCTGCGACGAGACCACGCGCAAGCGCAACATGGTGATCGCCGGCCCGTCCAACTTCCTGCCGCGCTTCATCAACTCACTGATCATCGCCTTCGGCTCGACCTTCTGCGCCGTGTTCCTCGGTACACTGTCGGCCTATGGTTTCTCGCGCTTCAAGGTGCCGCTGGCCGACGACCTTCTGTTCTTCATCCTGTCGACGCGCTTCATGCCGCCGATCGCCGTCGCCATTCCGATCTACCTTATGTATCGCGAGCTTGGCCTGTCGGACACAGCGCTCGGCATGATCCTGCTCTACACCGCGGTCAACGTGTCGCTGGCGGTCTGGCTGCTGAAAGGCTTCATCGACGAGATCCCGCGCGAGTATGAAGAGGCGGCGATGATCGACGGCTATACAAGGCTGCAGGCC
This sequence comes from Mesorhizobium sp. INR15, assembly GCF_015500075.1. Classification (NCBI taxonomy): domain Bacteria; kingdom Pseudomonadati; phylum Pseudomonadota; class Alphaproteobacteria; order Hyphomicrobiales; family Phyllobacteriaceae; genus Mesorhizobium; species Mesorhizobium sp. INR15. Next base: position 235,988 of record NZ_CP045496.1, read on the forward strand.
TTCTGGCGCACCGTGTTGCCGCAAGCGACCACCGGCATCGCGGCGACCGCCATTTTCTGCCTGATCTTCGCCTGGAACGAATACGCCTTCGCCGCCCTTCTGACCTCCGGCACGGCGCAGACCGCACCACCCTTCATCCCGACGATCATCGGCGAAGGCGGCCAGGACTGGCCGGCAGTGGCGGCCGGCACGACGATCTTCCTGGTTCCGATCCTGGTCTTCACCATCCTTCTGCGCAAGCAGCTGCTGCGTGGCATCACCTTCGGCGCGGTGCGCAAATGAGCGTGACCCGACCCACGAAACGTAAGTCACGCTGGCCCAGCTGGGCACGGCGCGGCTTGATGGAAAACATCGCCACCGCGCTCATCGCCATCGGCTTCCTGATGCTGTTCCAGCCCTTCGCGCTGTCGCTCTACACCTACTCCTTCATCACCATGCTGGCCGGCACCGTGATGTTCATCATTGTCTCGAAATTTCCGGAGTAGGTCATGGCCGAAATCCGCGTCCAGAACCTGAGAAAAGCGTTCGGCGATTTCGTCGCCGTGCAGGATTCCAATTTCGTCGTCGAGGACGGCGAGTTCTTTGTCATGCTCGGGCCGTCGGGCTGCGGCAAGACGACGACGCTGCGCATGATCGCCGGGCTCGAACTGCCGACTGGCGGCCAGATCCTGCTGGGTGGCGAGGACGTCACCATGCTCAGGGCACGCGAGCGCGACATCGCCTTCGTCTTCCAGCTGTTCGCCCTCTATCCGCACATGAATGTGCGCAAGAACATCGGCTTCCCGCTTCTGGCGCAAGGCATGCCTTCGGCCGAGATTCGCAGCAGAGTCGAAGAGACCGCGAAGCTGTTGCGCATCGACCACCTGCTCAACAAATCCGTATCCGGCCTTGCCGGCGGCGACCGCCAGCGAGTCGCGCTTGGCCGCGCCATCGTGCGGCGGCCGAAATGCTTCCTGATGGACGAGCCGCTGGGCACGCTCGACACCGAATTCCGCGATCTGATGGTCCATGAGCTGCGCGAACTGCACAACCGCATCCGCGCCACGACCGTCTATGTCACGCATGATCAGATGGAGGCCATGTCGATGGCCGACAAGATCGCGGTGATGAACCATGGCGTCATCGAACAGTTCGGCACCCCACGCGAGATCTATGACCGCCCGGCGACAATGTTCGTTGCCGAATTCATCGGTTCGCCACCGATGAATTTCCTGAAATTCGGCGGTGGGCTGGCCAAGGGCGCGAAAGAGATCGTCGTGCAAGGCGCGACGTTGGCGGTGCCGGAAGTGCGCGAGGATATCGCACCGGCCGACATGGCACTTGGCATCCGCCCGGAGCACATCCGTTTCGATGACAGTTCGAAACTGCGTGGCGCGATCTACGGCACCGAGTATCTCGGCACCACGCAGATCGTGGCGGTGGAGACATCGGACGGCATCATCAAGGCGCGCGTGCCCGCCGAGATCCGCCTCAACCCGGGCGACCATGTCGGCCTGACACTGAACAGTGCGCGGCTGTCACTGTTCGACAAGAGATCCGGCCGTGCGGTGCGAACGGCGGTTCACGACAAGGCAGTGGAGGCCCGTCATGGCTGACGTCAACATCCAGGGCGTGACCAAGAGCTTCGGCGAGCATGTCGCGGTCAACAATCTCGACCTGCATATCCAGGATGGCGAATTCGTCGTGCTGCTAGGACCGACCGGCGCCGGCAAGACGACCACGCTTCGGCTGATTGCCGGGCTCGAACGGCCAGATAGCGGGAGCATCCACATCGGCGGCCATGACGCGACCACGCTGTCACCCGCCGAGCGGGACACCGCCTTCGTCTTCCAGCAATATTCGCTCTATCCGCATCTGTCGGTGTTCGACAACCTGGCCTTCCCGCTGCGCTCGCCGGCACGCCGGCTGAGCGCGGACGCGATCCGCCGCCGGGTCGAGGAGGTGGCGAAGATGGTGCGTATCGACCACAAGCTGACCAACCGCTCGACCAAGCTGTCCGGCGGCGAGATGCAGCGCGTTGCCATTGGCCGCGCCCTGGTGCGCAAGCCGTCGATCTACCTGATGGACGAGCCGCTGTCGTCGCTCGACGCCAAGCTGCGCGCCGATCTGAGGCTGGAGCTGAAACGCATCCAGTCCGAACTGGGTGCCACCATGCTCTATGTCACGCACGACCAGATCGAGGCGATGACCATGGCCGATCGCATCGGCATCCTCGCCGACGGCGAGCTGGTGCAGATCGGCTCGCCACGAACGATCTATTCCGAGCCGGCAAACCTGCATGTCGCGGCCCGGCTCGGACAACCCGCGATCAACCTCTTGCCGGCCGGCCTGCTTCCGGACGGTGGCGCGCCGACCGGGACGAAGACGATCGGCGCACGCACCGAGCATCTGTCGATCGACAAGGCAACGAATGGCCATGCCGACGGCATCGTCGACTGGGTCGAACATCTGGGCGACCAGAACCATCTGCATCTGACGGTGGGCGAGAAGAAACTGGTGACGCTGACCGATCCCGACACTTCGCTGGCCAAGGGCGACAAGGTGACGATCCGATACCGGGCGCCGCTGTATTTTGGTCAGGATGGCCAGCGGCTGACGTGACCATGGTTCCTCGGCTGCACCGCATCGATCTCGTCCGCATCGACAATCGCGGGCACAGAATTGGAATGATCCCATGAAGCATTTCTTCAACCGTCGCGAATCAATCGTCACCGAGGCCCTGGACGGCCTGTTGCGCACCTCGGCGTCCGGCGACCTCGTTCGTCTTGACGGCTATCCAGCCATCAAGGTCGTGCTGCGTGCCGACTGGGACAAGACGCGTGTGGCCGTCATATCCGGCGGCGGTGCCGGACATGAGCCTTCCCATGCCGGCTTCGTCGGCAAAGGGATGCTGACAGCAGCCGTGTCCGGCGACATCTTTGCCTCACCAAGCGTTGAAGCCGTGCTGGCCGCCATTCGCGCCGCCACCGGTCCGGCCGGTTGTTTGCTTGTCGTCAAGAACTACACCGGTGACCGCCTGAACTTCGGCCTTGCCGCCGAGAAGGCGCGCATCGAGGGCTTTGCAGTCGAGATGGCGATCGTCGGTGACGATATCGCCCTGCCCGACATCGCGCAGCCCCGCGGTGTCGCCGGCACTTTGTTCGTGCACAAGATATCAGGACATCTCTCCGAAGCCGGCAAGGACCTCGGCACGGTAACCGCCGCGGCAAGAGCCGCCGCCAGGGACATCATTTCGCTCGGCCTGTCGCTGTCATCCTGCTCCATCCCGGGCCAGGAGCACGAAGAACGGCTGGGGGAGAACGACGGCGAGCTCGGCCTCGGCATTCATGGCGAACCCGGCATCGAACGCATCACATTGCGGAGTGCCGACGCGCTGGTCGCACTGATGACGGAGCGCCTTGCCCCAAAGCTCGACGAAGCCAGGGACCATGTCCTTTTGATCAACAATCTCGGCGCCGTGCCGCCACTCGAGATGGCACTCATCGCCAAGGCTGTTATGGCATCGCCACTGGCTGGGATGGTGAAGTTCACCGTCGGTCCGGCAGCGCTGATGACGGCACTCAACATGAACGGCTTTTCGCTGTCGCTGATGCCGCTCGACCGCGAGCGGGAAGCGGCTTTGCTCGCGCCGGCCAGCCCGCATGCCTGGCCTCCGGCAAGGACAGTGCAGCCCGTGCAGATCGTGCCGATGCCCAAGGTCCCGGCGGCCGCGGCCGTCCGTGCCAGCCACAATGTTGCCGCCGAGCGGCTGATCACCGCCGTGTGCAAACGGCTGATCTCGCTCGAAACCGAATTGAACCGCCTTGACGCCAAAACGGGCGATGGCGACACCGGCTCGACGGTGACTGTCGGTGCGCGCGCCGTGATGGATGGGCTTGCCGCATTGCCGCTCGCTGATACCACCAAAAGCCTGGCCGGTATCGGCGACATTCTGGGCACCGCCATGGGCGGCTCCAGCGGCGTGTTGCTGTCGATCTTCTTCACGGCTGCCGCACAGGCTTCGAGCCTTGGCGCAACCCTGCCCAAGGCGCTGCTTGCCGGCCTCGACCGCATGACCTTCTATGGCGGCGCGCGAGCCGGCGACCGGACCATGATCGACGCCCTCGAGCCCGCGCTCAAGGCATTGGACAACGGCGGTATCGGCCAGGCCGCGTCGGCGGCCCGCAAGGGCGCGGCGGCAACCGCCACCATGCGCAAGGCCAAGGCCGGCCGCTCCGCCTATCTCGGCGATCAGCTCGAAGGCATTGCCGATCCCGGCGCTTTTGCGGTGGCTGAAGTGTTCGCCGCAATGGCCGAGTTGCTTGCGACGGCTTGATGATGGAGGGTGCAGCGGCTTTCAGACGAGCGATTCCGGATGAACCGGCGGATACCGACGACATGGGTGAGATGATAACATCGCTCGATCTTTCCAGGCTGATCACGGCCACGGCCGACACGATCAGCGCTCATGCCGAAGAACTGACCACGCTCGACCAGGCGATCGGCGACGGCGACCACGGCCTGAACATGAAGCGCGGCTTCGAGGCGGTACGCGCGGAAGCCGATGCATTTGCCGCACAGCCGCTGCCCGAGGCATTGAAGGCGATCGGCACCAAACTGGTGATGACGGTGGGTGGCGCTTCAGGACCCCTGTTTGGAACGCTGTTCATGGCGCTCGGCAAGGATATTGCCGCCGAACCCGACCGCGCCAATCTGGCGGCGGCTTTCGGCAAGGCGATCGAGGCGGTGGCCGCCAGAGGCAAGTCGCAGGTCGGGCAAAAGACCATGCTTGATGTGCTGCAGCCGGTGCATGACGCTCTGCTGCAAGGCAAGCCGGCCTCGGAAATCGCCGAGATCGCCGATCGGGCGGCTGACGCCACCATTCCCATGAAAGCATCCCGGGGCCGCGCCTCATTCCTCGGCGACCGCTCGATCGGTCATATGGATGCCGGTGCGCGATCGGTCGCACTGCTGGTGCGGACCGTGATTGAAACTGTCGGGGGACGCCCGTGAGCAATGTCGGCATCGTCATCGTCTCGCATTCACCGCTGGTCGCGGAAGGTACCGCCGACATGGTTCGTCAGATGGTCGGCGACGAAGTGCCGCTTGCATGGTGCGGCGGAAACGGCCATGGCGGGCTCGGCACCAGCGTCGAAGCGATCATGGGCGCCATCGACAAGGCCTGGTCGGAGGCCGGCGTCGCCATCCTGGTTGATCTTGGCGGCGCCGAGACCAACAGCGAAATGGCCGTCGAGATGATAGGCGAGCCGCGCGCGCACAAGATCATCGTCTGCAACGCGCCGATCGTGGAAGGTGCCGTGATGGCGGCGACGGAGGCGTCCGGCGGCGCCTCGTTGAAAGAAGTGGTGGCGACAGCGCATGAGTTGTCGCCGTCGTGAACGAACAGGAATCTTGACCGAATGTCCGCCTCCGCCGAAGCAACCGTTCTGATAACCCACGATGTGGGTCTGCATGCGCGCCCTTCGGTGAAGTTCACTAAGCTCGCCAAGACCTTTGCCGCCGTGGTGGAGGTGGCGCTTGCCGCTAATGGGCCATGGTTCGACGCCAAGAGCATCGTCAAGGTGATGGCGGCGAAGGCGCCGAAAGGCACGATGCTGCACATCCGCGCCAGGGGCGATGGCGCCGGCGAAGCGGTCGAGGCGCTGATCGAACTGGTGCTGCGCGATTTCGACGAGGGCGAGGATCATGCCCGAACCGCTTAGGCTCCAGGGCATTTCAGCCTCGGCCGGCTATGCCGAAGGACCGCTGTTCGAGTTCGACCGGGTTGCGTCAGCCTACACCGCCAAGGGATCGGCCGCCGATGAGAAGGCGGCGCTCGAAACGTCAATCGGCATCGCCAAGGACCGGCTGGCGGCGCTGATCGGAACAAGCGATGGCGACGCGGCGGACATACTCGAATTCCAGATCGCCATGCTGGAGGATGACGCGCTGACCGGTCCGGCCTTTGCGTCGATCGCCTCTGGCCAGCCGGCGGATGTTGCCTGGCGGCAGGGGCTCGACGCCGAAGCCGCCGGCTACGAGGCTTCGGATCAGGACTATTTCAGGGCCAGGGCCGCCGATATCAAGGACATTCGCGATCAGGTGCTGCGGGCGCTGACCGAGGATGGCGAGGTCACCGCACCTCCAGGCGCCATTTTCTATGGCGAGGACATCGCGCCGACGCGCTTTCTCGATACCGACTGGCGTCGCGGCGGCGGCATCGCGCTGAAGGCGGGAAGTGCTGCCAGCCATGTCGCCATGCTGGCACGCTCACGCGGCGTGCCGATGATCGTAGGCCTTGGCGTGGTTGGCCCTGACGTCTCGCCCGGCAATCTCGCCGGCATTGCGCTGCTCGACGCGGAACATGGCAGTGTTGTGCTTTCACCGTCGAAAGCCGAGATCGATGCTTTCCGGCGATCATCGTCATCATTCTCCGCCCGGCGCGATCAGGCCGCGACTTTTCTGGCGGGGCCAGCGGTGACCAAAGCCGGCACGGCGGTGCGCGTGCAAGTCAACATCGCCGATCCGCTTGAAGTCGACGGCATCGATGTCGAGACCTGCGACGGTGTCGGGCTGATGCGCACCGAGTTCCTGTTCGGCAAGATGCTGCCTGATGAGGAGACGCAATATCGCGCCTATCGAAAGGTGCTGGAATGGGCCGGCGACAAGCCGGTGACGATCCGCACCGTCGACGCCGGCGGCGACAAGCCGGTCCCCGGCTTCACCGTCGAGGAAAGCAACCCGTTCCTCGGACTGCGCGGCATAAGACTGTCGCTGGCACGGCCGGAAATCTTCCGGGCGCAGATTCGCGCCTTGCTGCGCGCGTCCATGCACGGCAATCTGAAGGTCATGTTTCCAATGATCGCCGTGCCGGACGAATATGAGCGTGCCGCAGCCTTGTTCCATGAGGAGCAGGCCGCGCTTGCCGCGCGTGGCATCGCACAGAAAATGCCGCCGCTCGGCATCATGGTCGAGGTGCCTTCCGTGGCGATCGCACCCGAAGCCTTCGCGCATGTCGCCTTCCTGTCGATCGGATCCAACGACCTCACCCAGTATGTGATGGCCGCCGCTCGCGACAATGCGTCGGTGGCGCACCTCAATTCGGTTCGCCATCCGGCGGTGCTGCGGCTGATCGCATCGGTCGCTGCCTTTGGCAGGGTGCGCGATATTCCGGTCAGCCTGTGCGGCGATGCCGGCGGCGATCCAGCCGCCATTCCCACATTGATCGGGGCCGGCCTGCGCGATGTCTCCGTGGCGCCAGCTCAACTCGCCATGGCCAAGGCGGCCATCGCGGACGTTTCGGTCTAGACGTCCATGACCGACAAGACACCCGAAGCGGGTTCCGAAGCGGCAATCCGCGCCTACAAGACGATCCTGTCGCAGGTTATCGACCAGCGCCCGTCCGGGATGCGCCAGCGCCTCGCCGATGCGCTCGGCAAGCACCGCAGCTTCGTCACCCAGATCTCCAGCCCGGCCTATTCGATCCCGATCCCTTCAAAACATTTGCCGGCTATTTTTTCCGTCTGCCATTTCAGCCCGGCCGAGCGCGATCATTTCCTCGCCGCCTACCATCAGGCGCATCCAGGAAAAATGTCGATGGCAGCCGGCCTGCGCAAGACCCGGCATGTGTCCCTCATCGTTCCCGATTTCGGCGACGACAAGCAGAATGCAGCGCTCGACAAGGCGGTGAACGACTTCATCCAGAAGATCACCAGCATTACCGGCAAGGGTGGCTGACCCTTTGTTTTGATGCATGTCGTTCGCCCAAAACCGAGGTCACTTTTGGGCGACATGCAATAATGCCAAGCTATTTCGGAGGAGACAGCCGTGAAGAAGTTCCTGAATTCCGTGGACACGGTGCTGACCGAAAGCCTCGATGGATTCGTCGCCGCCCATGCCGACATCCTGGTGCTGGGTGACGGCCACAAGTTTGTCCGCCGCAGGACATTGAAGCCGGGCAAGGTGGCGTTGATCTCCGGCGGCGGTTCCGGCCATGAACCGTTGCATGGCGGGCTGGTCGGCCACGGCATGCTGGATGCCGCCTGCCCCGGCCAGGTCTTCACCTCGCCGACGCCGGATCAGATGCTGGCCGCGGCGGAAGCCGTCGACACCGGCGCCGGGTGCCTGTTCATCGTCAAGAATTACGAAGGCGATGTGATGAACTTCGAGATGGCGGCCGAAATGTCGGACGGCATCCTGCAGGTGGTGACCAATGACGATGTCGCCGTCGAGAATTCATCATACACCACGGGACGGCGTGGCGTTGCCGGCACGCTGGTGGTTGAGAAGGTCCTCGGCGCCGCCGCCGAGCAAGGCATGGCGCTGAAACAGCTGAAAGCCCTGGGCGAGCGTGTCAACGGATTGACGCGCTCGATGGGCGTGGCGCTGACCAGCTGCACGGTGCCGGCGGCAGGCAAGCCGACCTTCGACATTGGTGATGGCGAGATGGAATTCGGCGTCGGCATTCATGGCGAACCCGGACGACGCCGCGACAGGTTGAAGAGCGCCGATGCCATCGCCGAGGAGATATGCGCGGCGATAGCAGGGGATCTCGACAAGCGCGCGAAAGGACCTGCCCTGTTGTTCGTCAACGGCTTCGGCGGCACGCCGCTGATGGAGCTCTATCTGATGTACAACAGCGCACGCCGGATTTTTGAAAAGCATGGCGTGACGATCGCCCGCTCACTGGTCGGCTCCTACGTGACTTCACTCGACATGGCCGGCTGTTCGATCACACTGACCATGCTTGACGACGAGATCTCCGGCTACTGGGACGCACCGGTGCACACCGCAGGGCTGCGCTGGGGCATGTAGCCGGCAAGGATGTTTTGGCAGTTGCGGAACGAGGCGCAGAGGCTTTAGTGACATATCGCAACTTTGCGACGCCGCCGGGACCGATGCTGCCACAGCTTACACCTTCCGAAGAAAAACTGCTTTTGACCTTCGCGGACCCCGAGGCGACGGTCACGGGCGCGGACGTTTTCGGCGCCGCGACGCTCTCCGCCCTGCTCGCCAATGCAGAATTCCACGGCGTCCTGCCGATCATGCTGCGCAAGCTTAGGGAACGCGGCGACCAGCATTTGCCTCGGGACGCGATGGTTCAGGAACAGCTCTTTGAGCTTCGACAACAAGCGACGATGGTCACCGGCCAGTCGATGCTGCTGCAATATCACGGCGACCGCATCATGAAGGCGCTCGCGGCCGACGGGATCCCGGCGCGGATCGTCAAGGGCCCTGTCTTCGCGCGAAGACTCTACCATCATGTCAACGACCGGCCATTCACAGACATCGACATCCTTGTCGATCCGGTCAATTTGCCCGCGGCAAACCGCGTCATCGCGACATGCGGTTTCGAACTCGGCAGCAACGAGGCCGAGTCCTACGCCCTGCAGGAATTCAAATGGCTCGAAAAGGAGAATTCGAGCCTGCTGATCGAGTTGCATGGCAATCTGGTGCATGACACGGGAATGCGGCGGCGGCTGTCGCTGGGTTTTCAGGAACTGCAGACGATCGATGGCCAGGCCACCGACACGCCTGCGGCGCTTTTGACCATCGCCATCGTCCATGCAGCCGGCGGCCACAAATTTCACCGCCTGCAGCTTTGCGTGGATGTGTTGCAAGGCGTGCGGATGATGCAATCATCTCAGTCGGAACAAAGATTGCTCGAAGCCGCCCGCATGACGGGTATCGAGCTCGAACTGGCGATCGTGCTCAATGTCACCGGCCAGTTGTTCAATGAAGAACGCGCGCTTGAACTGGCGGGCCGGATCAAGCCCGGTCTCTCGATCAGGCTTGCCAAACGGCTGATCACAACCAGCACGCTGCTCAGCGTGAATTCCCGCAACAAGATCGGCTCGCGGCTGCGCCGTGATGCCTTCCGATGGATCCAGAGATTGGCGAAAGCCCAACCTCGCGCCACCTGAAGACAATCAGTCCTGCTGCGCCAGCGCCTGGCGAATAAGCTGTGCCGCATCCGCCGGGCTTGCCCCCACCTCCAGCGTGAAGGTCGGGACCGCCATGACCAGCTTCGCGATGGCACCCATGCGGCGCTTTTGCAGCGGCATCAATCCGGTCTTGCCTATTCGAACGTTGTCGGCTGCCAGCGCCGCCATCGCATCCGTCCTGGTCATGGCAACAAGCCTGGTCTGGCTGTCGGGCGAGCGGGCAAGATGGAGAAGTGCCGCGACGGGCTTCAGACCTGAACCTTCAACACGCAGGATCTCGCGCAAGCGCTCAAGCGACACCGCCTGCTCGCCATTGCGGTCCCATTGGAGGCCCAGGCACGGCGCTACGACTGGTATCATTTCGGCGGTGATGCGATGGATCTTGACGTGGCGCGGCAGGCCCCAGGCCTCCGCCTTGCCCGGCGCAAGCTTGAGGACCATCGCGTCATCGGAGCAAAGGCCGAACCCTTGCGTCGCCAATGCCAGCGATGTGGTGCTCTTGCCGGTGCCGCTCGGAGCGTGGATCAGGACGACGGCATCGCGGTCCGGCAGCGTCAGGCCGGCAGTATGCAGCATATGCTGATCGTCGGCGTCGAGTGCGGCATCAAGCACCAGCATCGACAGCGTCCAGACGGGTTTCGTGTCAGGCCGGATCCGAATTTCCGCCCAGCCTTCCGCGCCGTTGATCGACGCTGTCTGACGGCCAGGAAAGATCAGATGCACGATCTGTCCGTCCTCGAGCATTCGGCAATGGCCATCTTCTGGGATCTCGCCGTCGAAGGTGAGCGATCCGTCCGGCGCCTCGTCCAGCAATTCGGTCTCGACGATGTTGATCCGAAAATCCGGTTCGGCCGCGCCGGTTACCCGCAGGCTGCCAAGCATGGCGTCATAGTCCTGCCAGAGGTCGGCGCGTTCGGCATAAATGCCCAGAACCTGGCCATTGAGGGCATAGCAGACAGCAGGTTCAGTCAAGCGGCACGCACCTTCCGGGCATCGGCGTGATGGCGATAGATTTCCACCATGCCGGGCAGGCTGTCACTGACGACCGGCCTGCCGTCGAGGCAGACCCAGCAATGCGCCGACATGCGGGGCGCCTGCATGGACTTCGGGTCAACACCAAAGCGCAGGTCCGGATCGAAGCCGGCAAGACGCAGGAACCGATGGCCGAGCAAGCCCTCTCTCAGGCATCGGCGATCGCGCATCAGCCAGGGATGCCGGACCGTGTGGTTGACCCGGGATATGATGTATGAGGACGGCAAGCCGCGATACGGTGTGGGTGACGTGAGCGGCGCCCATTTGAGCACTGCTTCGAAACTCCGACTGCCGATCAGGAGCGGCATCAGCCGCGCGCTTGCCCAGAGATGGCAACGAAACAGGGCGCGCAGGAGAGAACCGTCAGCCATCACGCGCCCGGGGCGGCGAGAATACCTTCCGAGACAAGATCAGTCGCCAATGCCGTCATGTCCTGGCCGAGTGTACCCTTGTCGACCTCGAACTCTTCGGACAACAGGGCAACGATCTGGTCGAGACTGCGCTCGCCATCGACCTTTTCCAGGAACGCCTCGGTGGTGCCGTTGCACGTGTAGAGCTGGCCGCTGCGCGCCAAAAGCACGACGGCGCCGTCGCCGACATTCTGGACCGAGGCGTCGTCCGCCAGCCGCAGAATCATTTCAGATGCAATTTCAGCCATGGGCCCCGCTCCAAGCCGTGAAGATTAGCATGAAAGCAGATAGCGCGGTGATGCGGCGCTGTCCATTGGGCCGCCACGCAAGGCTGGTGACAGTGTCCCAAGCGCCACGGCTGGCTATTCGCGCCGCTTGTCCAAGATCGCTTCGCCGTCCGAAGCCCAACGGGAATCATCCCAGAAATAGTCTTCAACACCACGTGACAGGCGGTGAATCGAGCCAGCCTGGCCGTTGCTTTCCTTCCCTAGAGTAAGATATGGAATCCATGGGTCTTGGGGAGATACAGTATGCGTTACAATTGGGATCGGGCTCCGACGAGCTTCGAACGGCACAGGAAAGCCTTGGCTGCGGCCATACTGATTGCCGGTGGCGTTGGCCTCATGCTTGTGGCTTTGCCAATCTAGAATCAATCGACGGTCATCGAATGGATGCCGCCTTTGGGGTGGCAATCGGTGGCTGTTGATTTGTCAGCGCGCCTGTCCGGTTACCGCGATGAAGCGTCGGTCACGGCCTTCGAAGCCTTGGCTGAAGCGCTGTACCAAGACGGCAAGCACCGCCGGTTTGCCGGCCGGAGTGAATGCGTAGGATTCCGAGAGACTATAGGACGTTGGGCAGTTCCTCGATGCTGGTACGGCCTTGTCCTCATGTAGCATCTTGAACGGTTTGCCATCCTGTCCCTGCAATGACAGGCGAAAGCCGAGCGCCTTGCCCGATGTATCGCCTTGCTGCGCGGCCTCGAAACTCGTGGAGCAATCGGCGGTGCTGCCGGCCAGGATCTGGTCGAGCTGGATCGTCGAAATTTCCAGTTCGTCATAGATCGGCGAAAGCCATTTCTGTGACACCTGCTCAAGGCGGGAAATGTCGCTGTAGGCAACCAGCTCGTCGGGAAAGGTGAACTTGTCGAAAGCCGTACGCTCGCCCCGCGCAGCGATGGCATATTGGGCTAGAATTGGGGCCGCTTTGGCGGCTGCCTGGGCTCTCGCCTGTTCCAGGGTCAGCGTCGATTCCTCGGACTGGTCAACGACCAGGATCGGCTTGCCGCCGACGAACGCATCCGTGCGCGTATCGATAATGTCGATTTCCGACCAGCCGGAAGCCGAGGCGCCTGCGTCGAGCGTGCCGTATTGTTCGAAGGCAAAGTAATTGCCGTCAGGCGAAAAGCCGATGATCCGCCGTGCGGCGGCGTCACCGGCCTGCGCCACATTGACGGAGAGCGCCACCGCCGTCGCTCCGATCCAGTATCGCATTCTCATTGCGGCTTGCCCCCAAGCACCATCGATCCCACGCTACAACGGCGTGGATTTGCGGCCAAGGTTAGAGCGCGCTATCTGGAGGGAGAAAATCGTTCCTGGGAGGAGTCGGATGGCTTCACGCTATCACGAGGTCTATGACGGCTGGAAACGCGATCCGGAGAAATTCTGGGCGGACGCGGCCGGCGCCATCGACTGGTATTCACCCTATGACAAGGTGTTCGATGCCGATGCCGGCATCTATGGCCGCTGGTTTACCGGGGCGACCTGCAACACCTGCTTCAACGCCGTCGACCGCCATGTAGCTGGAGGTCGAGCCGACCAGACCGCGCTGATCCATGACAGCGCCATTACCGGCACGGTGCGGAAATTCACCTATGCCGAATTGAAGCGCGAAGTGGTCGCGCTGACCTCGGTGCTGAAGAACCGTGGCATCCGCAAGGGTGACCGCGTCATCATCTACATGCCGATGGTGGCGGAAGCGGCCTTTGCCGTGCTGGCCTGTGCCCGCATCGGCGCAGTGCATTCGGTCGTCTTCGGCGGCTTTGCCTCACATGAACTCGCCACCCGAATTGATGACGCCAAGCCGAAGCTGATCATTTCCGCATCCTGCGGCCTAGAGCCAGGGCGGGTCGTTGCCTACAAGCCGCTGCTCGACAAGGCCATCGAGATTTCCCGGCACAAGCCCGATGCCTGCCTGATCCTGCAGCGCGACCAATTGCGCTGTGAGTTGAAGGATCATTTCGACATCGACTATGCCGACGCCGTTGCGCGCGAGCGGGCGGCCGGCGCCAATGTCGACTGCGTCCCGGTGCTCGCCACCGACCCGCTCTACATCATCTACACCTCCGGCACGACCGGCCAGCCCAAGGGCATCGTGCGCGACAATGGCGGCCATATGGTCGCGCTGAAATGGTCGATGGAAAACGAATACGGCATCAAGCCGGGCGAAGTGTTCTGGGCGGCTTCGGATCTCGGCTGGGCGGTCGGCCACTCCTATATCGTCTACGCACCGCTGCTGCATGGCTGCACCAGCGTCATGTTCGAGGGCAAGCCTGTCGGCACGCCCGATGCCGGCACTTACTGGCGGGTGATCGCGGAGCATGGCGTTGTCGCCTTGTTCACCGCGCCGACCGCCTTTCGCGCCATCAAGGGACAGGATCCCAAGGGCGAATTCATCCCGAAATACGACCTGTCGAAATTCCGCATGCTGTTCCTTGCCGGCGAGCGCGCCGACCCGGAAACCATCAAATGGGCGGAACAGAAACTCAATGTACCGGTGATCGACAATTGGTGGCAGACCGAGTCTGGCTCACCGATGACCATAAACCCCGCCGGCTTGGGCCTTCTGCCGGTGAAATACGGCTCGCCAGGCTTGCCGATGCCTGGCTACGACATTCGGGTGCTCGACGATGCCGGCCATGAGGTGACGCGCGGCACATTGGGTAATGTGGTGGTCAAACTGCCGTTGCCAGCCGGCTGCCTGCCAACGCTGTGGAACGCCGACGCGCGGTTTCGCCAAGCCTATCTCGAAGAATTCCCCGGCTTCTACAAGACAGCGGATGCCGGCATCATCGACGAAGACGGCTATCTCTTCGTCATGGCCCGCACCGACGACATCATCAATGTCGCCGGTCATCGGTTGTCGACAGGCGCCATGGAAGAAGTGCTTGCGGCGCACCCCGATGTTGCCGAATGCGCCGTCATCGGCATCGCCGACGCCATGAAGGGGCAAGTTCCGCTCGGCTTCGTGGTGCTGAACGCAGGCGTGACCCGCGACACCAGCCTCATCGAGACCGAAGTGGTCAGCCTGGTGCGCGAACGGATTGGCCCGATCGCCGCTTTCAAGACGGTGGTTACGATCAAGCGCTTGCCCAAGACGCGTTCAGGCAAGGTCCTGCGCGGCACAATGCAAAAGATCGCCGACAAGGAACAATGGACCATGCCGGCGACCATCGACGACCCGGTCATTCTCGACGAAATCGCCGACGCGCTGAAGGAGCGCGGAATAGGCTTGTGAGGCGCCTGACCGATGCACGGCGCGCCCAGGGCTGGCCTGGCGCGCGCCGTGTCAATTCGTTTGGACGCGACGCGCCTCAGAGCGGTTCAGCGTTTTATTGAATCGCTGAACCACTCTAACTCTTTGTTTTTACGCAATTCCGGATGGAAACCGTTACACACTTTTCCTGGAATTGCTCTAGGAGCCTGTCCGAGTAGTCGCTGTTCAATTTGGCACGAGTCTGATTCTAATTGCGACCATGAGCAAGCATTTTCGCGCGTGGAAGATTGATCAGCCGCAGTTGTTGCCGCCGAGCGTGCAGGATTTTGTGCCGAGGGACCACCTGTCACGGTTCATCGTGGATCTGGTGCGGGAGAGCCTCGATTTGAGCGAGATTACCAGCAGCTATAGGAGTGCGCTTGGCCAGCCGCCGTTCGATCCGCGGCTGATGGTTGCGCTGCTGCTCAACGGCTATGCGAGCGGCCTCTATTCCTCCCGGCGCATCGCCAAGGCGTGCGTCGAGCGCGCCGACTTCATGATGATCGCGGCGCTGGATGCGCCGGATTTCCGTACCATTTCCGAGTTCCGCAAGCGGCACCTCAAACAGCTGGCCGGGCTGTTCGTGCAGGTGTTGAAGCTGGCCGAGAAGGCCGGGCTGGTGCGGCTCGGGCATGTCGCGCTCGACGGCACCAAGATCAAGGCGAACGCGTCCAAACACAAGGCGATGAGCTATCAGCACATGAAGAAGCGCCAAGCCGAGTTGCAGGCGGAGGTCGATCGCTGGCTGGCCGCCGCTGAGGCGGCGGATGCCGAAGAGGACAATCTGCACGGCAACAAACGAGGTGACGAACTGCCCGGCTGGGTCGCCGACAAACAGAGGCGGATCGCCAGGATCGCCCAGGCCAAGGCTGAACTGGAGGCCGAGGCGAAGGCCGCGGCCGACGAGGAGCGCCGCATCGAGGCCGAGAAGCAGAAGAGCCGCGAGGCCGAGGGCCGCAAGAAGACCGGCAAGCCCGCGGCTGCGCCATCCGACGAGCCCGCCGCGAAGGCCCAGCGCAACTTCACCGATCCTGAAAGCCGCATTCTCAAAACCAAGGATGGTTTCATCCAGGGCTATAACGCGCAGGCGGCCGTCGACGGCAAAGCGCAGATCATCGTTGCACACGGGTTGACGCCGAGCACGAGCGACCAGGGCCAGTTGGTGCCGCTGGTCGATGGCATCCAAGCCAATCTCGGCCGCAAACCGGAGCAAGCGTCCGCCGACAGCGGCTATCTGAGCGAAGTCAACCTCGCCAGCCTCGACCAACGCGGGATCGATGGCTACATCGCCACCGGACGCGCCAAACACCCCACCGCCGACAACGGCAAGGTTGGCGGACCGTTGACACAGGCAATGAGAAAAAAGATCGCCGACGGCGGCTTCGAGACCCCCTACCGACTGCGAAAGCAGATCGTGGAGGCGGTGTTCGGACAGATCAAGCAGGCACGCGGCTTCCGCCAGTTCCTGTTGCGGGGACTGGCAAACGTGCGCGCCGAATGGGCGATTATCTGCACCGCCCACAACCTCGTGAAGCTGGGAAGCCTCCTCAGGGCCTCCTGACTAGGCTATCGTCACCCGAGAGCCTGTCGCAATCAGACTATCTTAATGAAATGAACCCGACCGGAACGCTAACTGGACGGGCTCCTAGGCGTTCGCCTTGCTCCGTACTTCGGACTTCTCCAGATAATAGGTCGAATATCTGTCGAAGAATTTCTCCGAGCCGCCGAACGAGCCGTATTTGGCCAACTTCTTCAGGTCGACCTTGTTCAACACCGCCCCGATGATCTTGTTGGCGATATAAGGCTCCGCGTTCAGCAGCGATTGCACCATGGCGCGCGGCGTGCGGCCCCATTCGGTGACGAGCACAAAACCGTCGGCAAGCGGCGCGAAGGCCTTGGCATCGACCACCGGGCCGAGCGGCGGCAGGTCGACGACAATGTATTCAAACGTCTCCTTGGCGTTCTCGATGAAGCGCCGCATCCCAGCCGACGACAGCAGTTCGCTGGTATGCGAGAAATGACCACGCGACACGGCAGGGATGATCGCCAGCTTCGTCTGCCGGTCGATCTTGCCGACTGATTGCCAGGTCTGGCCGCCTACCACGGCTTCCATCAACCCCTGCTCAGCCTCCATGCCGAGGCCGCGGCTGAGGCCTGGATTGCGAAGATCGCCGTCGATGAGCAATGTCTTGGCGCCGTTGGCGGCCAGCAATCCGGCGAGGTTGGCCGCGACCGTCGACTTGCCTTCACCGGGCAGCACCGAGATCACGCCGATGACCCGGCAGCCTTGCCCTTCCATCACGACGTCAAAAGCGATCTTGGCGCTGCGTAGCGTTTCGGAGAACATCGATGCCGGGGAATCGATGCTCACCCGCATCCGCGCCCGCTTTTCGGCAGCCGACAAAGACTTCGCGGCCTTGGCATCCACCTGCCCATTGTCCGGCTTTTCGTCCTTGCTGAGCTTGCCGCCAATCATCGGCAGATAGCCGAGGAATTTGAGGCCGACGCGATCGCGAACCTCCTCGCCGGTTCTGAAGAAGCGTTCGTTGAACTCGTTCAGCCCGCCGAATCCAGCCCCCAGCAACAGGCCCAGCAACAGCGAAAGCCCAAGCACCACGGTCGTACGCGGTGTTGTGGGAGACTGCGGCTTTGACGCGTCCGAGATGATGCGGATCTTGCCGACCGGGAAGGATTGCTGCTGGGCGGCCTCCTCGTAGCGGCCGAGGAATGTCTGGTAGAGCGTGGTGAGCGCCGTCGCCTTCTGGTCAAGATCGCGCAATTGCACCTGCGACTGGTTGTCGATCGAGCTCTTGCCGGCCGCGGATGCGACATTCGCGCGGAGCGCGGTCTCGCGCGCCAGGGCGACCTCGTATTCGTTGCGGTAGTTTTCGGTCAGTTGCTTCAGTTCACCAAAAATCTGCTTCGAAATGTCCGCCTTTTCCTTGGCGAGCGCTACCGCCTGCGGATGCTCGGGGCCGAAATTGGCTTCGACATCCTGCTGCCGTTTGGCGACGGCGAGATACCGTGTCTTGAGTGTCGCGATCACCGAGCTGCCAGGCTGGTCGGCCGATATTGCGGCATCGTTGAAAGCATTGTCCGAGCCGCTTTCGATGATCGATTTATACTGCTGGTAGCGGGCGCTGGCGCGTGCGGTATCAGCCTGCGCGACAATGAGCTGGGCGTTGAGGTCGGAGAGCTGCTTGTCGCTCATCAACTGACCATCGCTGTTGGCGGCCAAGCCGTGTTCGGCGCGGAATTTCTCGACGGCGAGCGAAGCCTGCTGCGAGCTTTCGCGAAGTTCCGTCAGCCTGCCCTGCAGCCAGACAGCCGCCCGCTCGGTGGCGTCGAAGCTCGCATCGAGCTGGTCGGCTAGATAGGCCTCGGCATAGGCTTTGGTAATGGCTGTCGCCAGTGCGGGATCGGTCGCCTGATATCCAAGCGCGATCACGTAGCTTCGCCCGATGCGCAGCGCCCGCACTTCGCTTTGCAGCTTGAGGATCGCATAGTCACGGCGGGCCGTGGCAATCATCGCGTCGCGCGTTGCCGCGTCGACCTTGGTGATGTCCGCGACGCCCGTGTCGGAACCGCTGGGGTGGACATACTGGATCAGGCCACGGACAAAACCCATGCCCTTCGACAGGGCCGACGTAGGCGGGTTCATGAAGTCGCTGTTCTGGTCGAGCTTCAGCTTGTCGACGACGACGGACGCCAGACGCGTCGATGTCAGAATCTCGATCTGGCTGAGGATCGCGGAATCAGTCTGCATGCTCACCGACGCGGCGGAGATATCATCGACGATCTTGTTCAATCCCTCGTCGATCAGCACACTGCTGACCGACGTGTATTTGGGCGGCGTGGTCTGCAGATAGAGCACGCCGAGAAAAAGACCGATGATGGCGCACACGGCAACCACTTTGGCTTGCCGCGCGGCCATGCCAAGCAGGCGCTCGATATCGATGAAGTCCTCGCCGCTTCCCGCGTCCGAATTCGGCAATGGCATCCTCTTGTCGAGAGGAAAGTTGGCATAGTTCATCTTCGGTCCAATTCTAGGTTGCAGGCGCTGGAGCAGATGGGGTTGGGGGCCTATCTGCTCCGTGGCCTCGAAGATCGGGGGCGTTGTCGAAAGCTACGCAAGCTTCATGCCAGGCAACGCGATAGCCATTGGCCTCGCCCCGTCAACGGCAGGAAAATGCACCCGAAACATGGGCATTATGCGGCCTCTTCCTGGCGCTCATGCGACCGCACGAACTCCTGAAGCATGGCGAAGACCGGCCCCTTCATATCATCGCGCGACAAGGCAAACGCGACATTGGCCTGGATGAAACCTTCCTTCGAGCCGCAGTCGAACATGCGGCCGTTGAAAGGCTGGGCAAAGAACGCCTGGCTTTGCGACAGCCGTACCATCGCGTCGGTCAACTGGATCTCATTGCCAGCGCCGCGCTGCTGATTGCCCAGCAATGCGAAAATCTCGGGCTGCAGGATGTAGCGGCCATTGATGTAGAAATTCGAAGGCGCGTTGGCCGGCGCCGGCTTTTCGACCATGGCGGTCACCTCGAAGCCGGCACCGACATCAGCGCCACGGCCAACGATGCCATATTTGCTGGTTTCGCTGGGCTCGCAACGCTCGACGGCGATGACGTTCCCGCCCGTCTGGGCGTAAAGGTCGGTGATTTCCGCAAGACAGCCACGGCCGCCAAACGACACCATGTCCGGCAACAGTAAGGCGAAGGGCTCGTCGCCGATGACCTCGCGCGCGCACCACACCGCATGGCCGAGGCCTTGCGGCGACTGCTGGCGGATGAAGCTGGTGGCACCAGCGACCGGAAGCAGGCTTTCCAGCGCCTCCAGTTGGGTTTTCTTGCCGGTCTGCTCGAGCGTTCCGATCAATTCAGGATGCAGGTCGAAATAGTCCTCGATGACCGCCTTGTTGCGGCCGGTGACGAAGACAATGTGCTCGATGCCGGCTTCGAAGGCCTCGTCCACCGCATATTGCACCACTGGCCGGTCGACGACCGGCAGCATCTCCTTCGGCATGGACTTGGTCGCCGGCAGGAACCGTGTTCCAAGCCCCGCCACCGGTATGACTGCTTTCCTAATTTTCTTCATTGCAAATTCCTTTTGAGGAGATCGACTTCAACCATTCGCAGGTCACGAAAAACCCTTTCATGTGCCCGCAACTTCACCTCCCCACCCCCACGGCAAACTGTGCCGCGACCTTTCGCAGCCGGACGGCGATCGGCATGCCCATATGCCTGACCGCCGCCGGATCACTGAGCGCGGTCCGGATCGCCTTGAGCGGGGACCGCGTCTTGATGTGTTGAACCAGCGACAGGAATGACGCCGCCTTGCGCAGGCTGCGGCCGCGCCTGGCGAATGCCGCCCGTGCGGCGCCGTCCATGGAATGCGCCTGCGCGAAAACCGCATCGGCCTCGCGCATCGCCTCGACATGATGAAGTTCCAGCACCCGCGAGATCGAGCCCGTGCGGATGTGATAGGCATAGCCCGTCGCCGGCTCGACCACGCATCGGCCGCCCTTGGCCAAGGCATTGGCCAGCAGGATATAATCCTCGCCGATGATCAATTTTTCATCATAGCGAAGCCGGTTTTCGTTCAGGAACCGGCGCAGGAAGATCGGCTTGAGGTAGCCGAAATTGAACCGCGATTCGAAAACCAGATTGCCGTCGATGAAGCTGGCCAGCGAGATTTCCCGCAGGCCTTCAAGATAGGTGGCCGGAAACATGGTTGCCTCGGCAACGCCGTCCTCGCGCACGACCTGGATGTTGTCGACCGCGATTTCAGCACCGGCCTGCTCGGCGCGGGCAATCATCGCGCATATCCGCTCCGGATAGACTTCATCGTCGGAATCGAGAACCGCGATCCAGCGGCCGCGCGCGGCATCGAGACCGGCATTCCTGGCGCCGCCGGGGCCTCGGTTCTGCGCCAGCGCGACGACGCGCACGACATCCTGCGGATAGGACCGCGCCACATCGAGAGTCGCGTCGCGCGACTTGTCGTCGACGACGACGACCTCGACGCTGACACACTTCTGGGCGATGGCGCTGGCGATCGCCCGGTCTAGGGTTGCCTCGGCGTTGTAGGCGGCAATGACAAAGCTGACGTCAGGCTGCACGCTTGCCCCCTTCCTGTGGCGAAGGCTGGCCATAGAGGCGCAGTTCGCGCACGCCGACGAGGCCGCTGACGACGCCGACATGCATGATGCCGCGCAACGCGCTGCGGTTCCTGCGCATCGGGCTGATGACCACGGCAAGCGCCGCCGCGAAGCAATAGGCGGCCTTTGCCGTGGCCAGGCCAACCTGCTTGATCAGGCCGATGCCGCGCGCGCTCCGGCCCAGAAGGTGGCCATGGGTCTGGCCGACGCGGAAACGGCGGCGGCCGAGCCAGGCGAACGCGGCTCGCGAGCGCGGCACCACCTCGTCGACCCAGGCCTCCGGCGAAAAGGCGATGCGGCCGCCGGCCTTGTGCATGCCGTCGAAGAATTCAGTGTCTTCGCCGCCTGTCTGGCCGCGAGCGAGGCTGAAACGGCGGCCATGCAGGCTCCGCGTGCCCATCCTAAGCAGGACGTTGCAGGTGTAGCCGGTCTGTATCTCCCCGCGCACCCAGACCGGCAAGGTCGAGTGGAAATCTCCGCGCCGCATCCATTCGGGCGCATCTGTTCCATAAAGCGCCCGCACCGGGCCGAGCACGGCGGCCGCGCCGCTCGTCTCGGCCGTCGCGATAAGTTCGGCAAGCCAGCGGGGCGTGGCCGTCTCATCGTCGTCGATGAAGGCGACGAAATCCGCGTTGCTGGCATCGAGGCCGGCGTTGCGGGCGATCGAAATGTTGCGCGCCGGGCAGTGCACATAGTCGATCGGCAGCGTCAATTCCTGCTGCAGCGAAGCCACCAGCTTCCGCGCGCTCGGAGTGTCGTCATTGTCGGCGACGATAACGCGGATATCGTAGCCCGCCGGCATGGCAAGAGCGGCCAGCGAACGCAGCGTGTCGGCCAGTTCCGGCCGCCGGAATGTGCAGACGCAGATGTCGATGCCGGGTTTTTTTCCTATCGCCGCCATCAGGCCACCCGGCGCCGTGAGCCAAGGCCGAGAAGCTGCAGCCAGAAGCCGAGAGACCAGCCGAAATGCATGATCATTGCCGAGACCCCGGCAAGGGCGATGTTCGGGTTGCGCTGGCGAATGGCGGTCAACATGCCATAGCCGAGGCAGACCGATGCCCACAAAAGAAGCGGCACGGCCGCCAGCCAATGGACGAAGGAGAACCCGGCGAGCAGCACGACCGGAAACACCAGAAGCGGCACCATCTGCCGGACTTTCGGGATGACACGATGCTTGAGGACGTTCTTGGCGCGGCCACGGCCATAGCCGAGGTATTGGAAATAGAGGCCGGCTAGGGAAGCACGCGGATAGTAGGTCATCTGCGTCTTGCCGCTCATCCAGATGCGGTAGCCAGCCTTGCGCAGCCGGTAGTCAAGCTCGGCATCCTCGTTGTGGCTGAAGCTCTCGTCATAGCCGCCAACGGCACCGAAGGCCGATATGCGCATCAACGCATGATGGCCATGATCGATCCATTCGCCGGCCGAAAGGTGCCGGTGCTTGGAACCACCCGTGCCGAGCTTGGAATTCTGTGCGGCGGCAGCGGCCTGCTGCACGGTGCCGCTGCCGCTGGTCAGCATGGAGACGACAACCGAATCGGCGCCGGTGGCCAGCGCCTCCTCGACCAGCCGGTCGCAATAATCGTCG
Source organism: Mesorhizobium sp. INR15 (assembly GCF_015500075.1). NCBI lineage: Bacteria > Pseudomonadati > Pseudomonadota > Alphaproteobacteria > Hyphomicrobiales > Phyllobacteriaceae > Mesorhizobium > Mesorhizobium sp. INR15. The sequence goes on from NZ_CP045496.1 coordinate 258,638, forward strand.
GGATAGCCGCCGTGCGCGTCGATGCGGATGAGATAGTCGGTACCCTTGCCGAACGTGCCTACGGCGAGATTGATCGCGGCGCTCTGAATGCGTCTCTTGTTGTGCAGCAGGATAACGCGCGGGTCCTTGCCGGCGACATCCTTGACGATGGCCAGCGTGCCATCGGTGCTGCCGCCATCGGCGACGACGATCCTGGCGCCGAGCCTTTCGGCCGCGGGCCGCAATTGATCGAGCAGCGCACCGATATGGGCCGCTTCGTTCAGGCACGGAATAACGATCAGGCTGGATGAAGTTTTTTCGTTCTGCGTCATCAGCCCTTTTCCATCTCCAGCCATCCTATGCCAGCGCTTCGGCGGCATAGGGATCGGGTGCGGTGGCCAGTCCGCGAAGCTTTTCGACCAGCACCCGGCAGTCATTGCGATCATGGCTCCAGGTGCGCGGATTGCGCGCCAGGACGCGGGCCTTCAATTTGGCGAAGCGATGCTCGTCCATGTTGCCGAGCGCGGCTTCCAGCGCCTGCGGCGAGGCCTCGGGCAACAGGATGCCGATGTCCTGCTGGTTGAGGAACCGCCCGGTCTCGGTGTTGCCCATCGAGATCGGCACGGCGCCAAAGCGACCGCCTTCATAGAGACGATTGGGCAGCAGCCATTCAGAGTTCTGTCCCGCCTCGAAGAAATCGATCGCCCAGGAGAAATGGACCTCGCGGTAGATCGCCGCCATATCCTCGGGATTGCGATAGGGCCCACGAAACGACAACCACGGCTCGGCTTCTACGAAAGCGTGAAAATCCGGGAATTCGGACAGTGCCGGACGGCCCCTCAGCACGACCTCGAACCGGCCGTTGGCGCGGCGCGAGAAATCGGCCAGAAGCTCAAGCGAGCGGCGGCAGCGCAGGGCGCCGAACCAGCCGATCCGCCACGGCGGAGGCAGTGGGTTTTCCGTTTGGAGAGCTTCCCCCGGCAGAACCGCCGCTGCGTCGAAATATTTGTTCTCGAGCAATTCGACAGGTGCCGCGATCTGACCGAACGGCTTGAAATAGTTCGCGATGAAAGCAGGCGAACTGGTCACCAGCAATTTCACGTCGCGGGCCAGATAACGCTCCGTGCCACGCAATGCCTTGCCCAGCAAATCGTCGCGAAGCACAAGGCGGTGGATGTCGAGGCACTCGTAGACGATTGGAACCTTCGCGCCGAAAGCAGACTTGGCACGCCGCGCCAGCACCAGCATCTCGAGATTGCGCGCGATGATTAGGTCCGGCCGGGCCATGCCGCCCAGTTTCGCGCCGATCGAAACCGCCGCCTTGGCGACAGCTGCCATACGCTGGGCGAATCGGCCATCACGCGTCGCGCCGAGATCGATCGGCTGCAAGCCTTCGACATCCGCAATCGGATTGGCGGTGCGGCGGAAGCCGGCCAACGTGACCCGGGCCCCACCTGCCCTGAGCATTATGATCCGCCGGCGTACCGCCGGATCGGAAACATCGTGCACAAGGTACAAGACATGCAGCATGAAAACTCGCCTGCTGTTGGCCCACCCACAGGGATGCTAGTACAGCTCTTGCTGCACCGCAACATTTTTGGTGCGACGTAGCAAATATCCACATTTTTTGTTGCACTGCAAAATTATTGCCGTAGTTTGACCACGGCGGCGGTCGCAGATTTCCGGGCTGGAATCTGTGCAAAAATCAGGAATCCTGAATTTGGAAGCCAATGCATTCGATCCGCCGGAACGCTCTCTGCGCAGATCGGTCGGGCGTGGCGCTGTTGTCACGGCCATGGCGCAAGCGGTGCGGGTCGCGACACAAATCGTGTCCGTCATCGTCCTGTCGCGGCTTCTGTCACCGCGGGATTTTGGTGTCGTGGCGATGTGCGCCCCGGTGCTCGCTTTCATCGCGCTGTTCCAGGATTTTGGCCTGACGCAGGCGACAATCCAGAAGAGCGGCATCCGGCATGACGAGGTGAATTACCTCTTCTGGGTCAATGTCGCGGTCAGCGCGTTTCTGGCTTGCGTGCTTGCGGGTGCCGCCCCCCTGGTCGCGACTTTTTATGGCGAGCCGCGCGTAACGGGCCTCGTCGCCGCGTTCGGCCTGCAGATCATGGCCTATGGGCTCGGAGCCCAGCATCTGGCGCTGCTGACGCGCCGCATGCAGTTCGGCCGCCTGGCCATCATCGACGTCGCCAGCGCCGTCGCCGGCCTCGCGGTGTCGATCGCCTGGACCTTCATAGACCGCTCCTATTGGGCGCTGTTTGCCGGCACGCTGACCGGAGCCGTGCTGCCGACGCTCTGCTATTGGGCAAGCTCGCGCTGGCGTCCGAGCCTGCCGCGCAAGGTCGAGGGAATCAGCGAGCTGATCAATTTCGGCGCCGGCATCACCGGCTTCAACTTCGCCAATTTCTTTGCCCGCAACCTCGATAATGTGCTGATCGGCAAATACTGGGGCGAGGCGCAGCTTGGCCTCTATGACCGCGCCTACAAATTACTGCTGTTTCCGCTCAGCCAGATCACCAATCCGCTGTCGAAAGTCATGGTGCCGGCGCTTTCCCGGTTGAAGGACGAGCCGGACCGATACCGCAGCGCCTATCTGCGCGTCATGCCGCTGATCCTGCTGGTGGCGCTTCCGGGCGTTGCCTTCGCGACAGCGATGTCCGATGTGCTCATCCCCTTCGTGCTCGGCGAACAATGGCGCGAGAGTGCCAGCATCTTCCTGGCACTCGGCTTTGCCGGACTGCTGCAGCCGCTCAACAATCCGGCGGGATGGCTTTTCGTCAGTCAGGGCCGCTCCGGCGAATTCATGCGCTGGGGCATCGTCACCGCCGTGACCTCGGTGCTGGCCTTCATGCTCGGCCTGCCCTATGGCGCGCTCGGCGTCGCCATAGCCTACGCAATCAGCGAGTATCTGAGGACGCCCTTCCTGTGGCTCTATATCGGCAGGAGCGGACCGGTGCAGGCCAGGCATGTGCTTCGCGCCGCCGCACCCTTCGTGCTTGGCGGCCATTTGGCGCTGGCGGTCATCTGGTTCATCAAGCCGTGGCTGCCGCAGCAACATGTCATTGCCTTGGCCTGTGGCGCCGTTCTCGCCTACCTGATCACGCTTATCATCGCACTGGCGTTCGCCTCCGGCCGTGAAGCCTTGCGCGAGGCCATCAAGATGCTGCCGGCAAGGCCGCCTGCCCACGCGGCGCCAAGCGAGGCCAAATGAGACGCGCCTGCGGAATCGATACGTCGCTCCTGGCAGTGAATACCTAAGAGCCGTTCAAGCGCCGGGCCTGACCAACGCCGTCAGAACTTTATGCAGCTTGCCGCGCGCGCTGCTGCACCGCTCTGTCGAGGATCGAGAAAAAGGTGGCGAACTGGCGGTCGGGATCGAGTTCCGGACGCCCGGCAAAGGTGCGCGCGGCCGTCGAAAGCCGTTCGTATTCCCGGCTGTCATTCCATAGCTGCCTGACCACGGCCACCCAGTCGGCCAGCGGAGCGTCATAGTCCAGCACCGTGCCACCGGGGCCAATCGCCTCGGGCAGGCCGCCGCGGCGCGAGCCGACGACAGGAATGCCGCTGCAATGGGCTTCGGACGCCACCCGGCCCCAGGCCTCTTCCCATTTGCTCGGCGCAAGCAGGATCCTGGTGCGGCCGTAGACCGTCTTCATGTCATTGGTGCGGTTTTCCAACGTGACATTGCCAAGCGGCGCGATCGTTTCCTCGATGCGCGCCCGATGATCATCCTCCAGTTTCCAGCTTTCGACGAAAAGGAACGGGATTTCCTGGCAGACACTGGCGATGCGCACGGCAAGCTCAAACCCCTTTTCCTCGTAGGGGTTGATCAGCGTGACGAACTGGCCGGTCGTCGGCGTGCTGTAGTGCATCGGATTGATGGTCGGCGGGATCACCGTCGCCTCGATGCCGAATTCCTCCTTGTAGGTGCGCGCGGTGAATTCCGAATTGGCGATGTAGAGCGCCGAATGCAGCTCGCGCGGATCACCATCCAGTTCATGGAACTCGACATTGCGGAGATAGATGACCAAGGGCACGCGCTGCGCCTGCAGCGCCTTGCCGATCGGAACGGATTTGTGGCACTGGACCACGGCCACATCCGGCTTCAGTTTCTCGACCGCGAAGCCCGCCGCTTCCCAGGGGAACCAGGCACGAACCACGGGATAGCCCGGGTGGCTGTCGACGACCGCCGGCTGGCGCAGGAGCTTCATCTTGGCGCGTGCCTTGAGCCCGAACATGCCGTCGCCGAAAAGAGCGGCCAGCACCGATGCCTCATGGCCGTGCTCGATCAACTGCTGCGCCAGATGGTGGGTGCTGGACTGAACGCCGCCGCCGAATTCGGGCGGATAGCCATTGCCGCTGGCAAAGAGAACTTTCATGAAACCGGCTCCTTGTCGCATTCTCGCATCGTACCCAAAAGCGGCATGGCGAAGAGGCTCGCCTCGTGCTCCCTGACGTCGTCCCTCTTGGAACCGGTCAATCCATCCACGCTGTCACGCGGCCATCCTGCCGATCGAATGATATTCGATGCCATGGCGCGCGACGACCTTCGGGTCATAGAGGTTGCGGCCGTCGAAAATGACCGGCGTGGTCAGCGCGACCTTCAGTGCATCGAAGGATGGAGCGCGGAAGTTCTTCCACTCGGTGGCGATCAACAGGGCATCGGCGCCGCGCAATGCCGCCTCCTTGGTGCCGCACAGAAGCAGATCGTCACGCAGCCCGTAGATGGCCTGGCATTCCTGCATCGCCTCGGGATCATAGGCCTGAACGATGGCGCCGGCCTGCCACAACGCTTCCATCAGGATGCGCGCCGGCGCCTCGCGCATATCGTCGGTGTTTGGCTTGAAGGCCAGGCCCCACAAGGCAAAGGTCTTGCCCTTCAGGTCGCCCTTGAAATAGCGGTTCACCTTGTCGAACAGCACCGACTTCTGCTCATTGTTGCGCTCCTCGACGGCACGCAGCAGCTTGGCATCGAACTTGACACCCTCGGCGGTCTTGATCAGCGCCCGCACATCCTTGGGGAAGCAGGAACCGCCATAGCCAAGGCCGGGATAGATGAAGTGGTAGCCGATGCGCGGATCGCTGCCGATGCCCTTGCGGACCTCCTCGATATCGGCGCCGAGCTGCTCGGCCAGGTTGGCCATCTCGTTCATGAAGCTGATCTTGGTCGCCAGCATGCAATTGGCGGCGTATTTGGTGAATTCGGCGCTGCGCACATCCATCACGATCATCTTCTCGTGGTTGCGGTTGAACGGCGCGTAGAGCTCGCGCATCACCGCCTCGGTGTCCTCGCTCGAGGTACCGACGATGATGCGGTCGGGCTTCATGCAGTCGGCGACAGCCGAGCCCTCCTTGAGGAATTCAGGATTGGAGGCGACGTCGAAGGTCAGGTCCTCGCGGCCCCGCGCCTTCAGCGTTTCGGCGATCCTCGCCTTGATTTTCTCGCAGGTTCCCACCGGCACGGTGGACTTGCCGACAACGATCTTGGGCGAGTCCATCTCCCGGCCGATGGCCTCGGCGACAGCCAGCACGTATTTGAGGTCGGCCGAGCCGTCCTCGCCCGGCGGCGTGCCGACCGCGATCATCTGGATCTCGCCATGCTTGACGCCAGCCGCGGCGTCAGTGGTGAACTTGATACGGCCGGCGGCATGGTTCTCCTTGACGAGGCTTTCGAGACCAGGCTCGAAGATCGGAACCAGGCCCTGGTTGAGCCGCTCGACCTTGGCGGCGTCGATGTCGACGCACACCACTTCGTGCCCCACCTCGGCAAGCACAGCCGCCTGCACGAGACCGACGTAGCCAATTCCAAAGACGGTCAAATTCATTCGGTTTCATTCCTGCTTGAGGCAACGGATCGCTTGCGATCCGGCCAGTTCAAATCGACTTTCGCGACTGGTCCTACTTTACGCTGCATGCCAGCGATTCCGGAAACTGGCAGGGCTGGCCCAGCGCGGTGAAGGCGACGCGGTCGATTTGCAGCGTAACCTTGCGGCCCGGATCTGAAAACGCGCCCAACCAGCCAGTCATGGTATCGCTGCCCCAAAGGCTGAAGAATATCTTCTGCGCATGGGAAGGCAACTTCGCCGGATCGGTGATCGTGTTCACCAGCTGGCCGTTGAGATACCAGCGCAGCCGGTCCTTTTCCCAGACGAAGGCGTAGTCGTTGAAGGCGTTTTCCGTGCCACCCGCGACGTCGACCAGCTTCTCGTTCTTGCCGTTGCCGGCGATATAGGCATTGACCTGCACCTTGGAGGTATCCTTGGTCAGGATCTCGAAATCGATCTCATCCCAGGGTTGTTTGTCGGTAGGCCCGATATAGGTGAAGAAGGCCGCGTTGAGGCCCGAGCCGCTGCCGGTCTTCATCCGCGCCTCGTAAGTGCCGTAGCCGAAGCGCTGCTTGGTCTGGATCTCGCCGCAGGCAAAGTCGCGATCCTTCAGTTTCTGCTTTTCGAAACCAAGCGACAATACGCCGTCGGAAAGCTCGACCAGGCCCTTCGACCAGGTGCAGTTTTGATGCGCCCCGTTCGACCAGCCATCGGAAACGTACCAGCGTGCGCGGTCAAAGCTGGTGAAGTCATCTACGAAGGATGGCGATGTCGGAATGTCCTGGGCGCGCGAAGCAGTCTGCGACGTCAACAAGCCGCCAAGAGCGGTCAGCAGCAATGCGCCAATGATGCCGGTTTGCCTGATCCGGCGCGGTATTGCGCCGGTTGCGATCGTGGACATTGTTTTCGGATCGGAATTCATACCAAACTCACCTTTGTGCTGTGTCCCCAACCCAAAGTCGACGTTCGAACCGTGGCTGAACGGGCCAACCTTGACCTTCTGCCTGCCCCTCCCGAATTCCCTTTCTCGCCTCGCGGCCAATCGGTGTTGCAATCCCCGAGCCTTCGATTTCACCGTCTGCCGGCACCTGCCGGCCTCGCAAATTCAGAGTGGACCGCCGAATCGGGCGCCCCATCCTCGTCGAAGACCATATCGAGCGAATGACGGAGCTCCTTGATCAAGCCGTTCTGGCGTGACAGCGCGGCGATGCGTTGCTCACAATTCAGGATCGATTTCGTCAGCGAGGTGACCTCGGACAAGCGGCGGTCGGAGGCAGAGCCGTTCTCCATCTCCTCGACCAGGAAGGCCGCGTTCGTCGCTTTTGTCCGGTAGCGGTTCTCAAGCCCGCCTCGCTCGGCCTCGATCTCGGCGCCGATCTGCTCGAACAGCTTTGCCAGGCGATCAAGACGCGAGACGTCGGTCTGCCGGTCGCGTGCCGGGTTCCTTGATTTGAAACCGAATATCGAGGCCATGGGGCTCAGGTTCCTGTCATCGCCGACTTCCGCGCCGGATTTCTGGCCAATCCCGCAACCGGGAGTTCAAACACGCGTCGCACGGTCCAGCTCTTTTTGGCTAAAAGAGAGTGTATCAGACCAATCCGATCGGGGGCCAGTTCGGATGGTCGTCAAATTGCTGCACCGCAACATAGACTGCCATCCTCGGAGCCGCGAGGCAACCATCGAGTTTGTAAACTCATAAATCCAGCGGAAATGGTTTGAGCCACGGCCTGGTCCGCGTGGTGCAACGGGCCAGCACGTCTACAAGTCCTTTTCGACCCTGGTGCCATCCATGAGAAAGCGCAACGGCGGCGCGCGCCTGGGGGCAAAACCGGCATGACGAAACAGCGCCTCCAGCTTGTCGGACGCCACCCCCTGCAAGATGGGAACCAGGTTGGACTGACTGGCGAAGGCATAGGCCGCGGCTGATGCCAGCCCCCGTTCGGCCTTCACATCGAGGAAGTTCCGCAGCCGGTATTTGTCGCGTACATGCCGCTCATGCCGCCGCAGCACCGCCTTCGACCTCTCCGGCAAGCTATCGAGCGCCAAAAGCGCAAGATCGGCATCGGCCAGGCGCTTCAGGTCCTGTGTCTTGTGCCGGCCACTGAGCGAATCGGCACGCACGATGGCGCCGTAACCGCACGAGCGGATCACCTTGAACCGCGCCCCAAGGGCGACAGCGCGCGCATAAAGCTCATAGTCTTCACCCAGCCTCAGCTTCTCGTCATAGCGCAGCCCGTGCCGGTCGAGAAAAGCCCGGCTGATGACCGGCTTGAGGAAACCCAACTCACCTCTCTGCACGCGGCGTCTGGAGATGTTGCCTTCAATGAACTGTTCGAAGCCGAGGGATTCAGGCTCCGCCTGGAATCGCGGAGCGACGACCTTCGCCGGATCCGTGGTTGTATCATCCCTGATCAGCATGATGTTGTCGGCGGCGAAATCCCAATCGGCGACGGCGAACAGATTGCGAAATCTGCCCTCGAGGAAAAAATCATCGGCATCGAGGATGCTGATGAAGGGCGACTTCGATGCGGCAATCGCCGCGTTGCGGGCGAAGGATGGACCGCGATTGATGTCGAGGCGCATGACCGAAAGTCTGCCGCTGCCGTCATCGGCGGCCCGGGCCACGTCGGCGGTATCGTCGGTGGATGCATCATCGACGACGACGATCTCGGCCACCTCCGGTTCGCGCAAAGCCGACGCAATGGCAACCGCGATGGTCCGCGCGGCGTTTCGTGCCGCGATGATCACGCAGACGTCCGAACTCGTGATGGTCATGGGTTTGCCTCTCGCTTGCATGGGTTGTTCCGGTTTCCCTCGCCCCATTGCTTGCCCGATACGCTTGCCATCACTGACTTCCAGGCCGTTCGAAAATGCGCCGGCTGAGATCGGCGGATGCTGCCCAGCCTGCCTCGGCCAAATAGCGGACCGGCTCGCGGCCGCAGAGTTCCCATAGCACCGTTCGCCGCTGCGGCCACCGCAAGGATGACAGCCAGGGGGCGATGACCATGCTGAGCAGGTCCTCATTGCCGATGCGCGCCAGAATCCGCGTGGCTCGCTCCGACAGCGGCGTGCCGGCGCCACCGAGCAGCACATCCGCCGCGCGCAGGCCAAGCAGCAGCGTATCATCCAGCCCCAGTGCCGTTGCGTGCTCAAGCACGGCTTGCTGATCCGCGGCGCTCAAACGGCTTGCGCTGGCGCGGACATCGCAGACATAGCCGGCACAAGGCTCGCGATTGAACAGTGCCTTGGCGACACTGATGCAGGAGAGCAGCAGAGTGTCGGCGGCGGACGTGAACGGCACGTCCGCGCCGGCAATTTCAAGCTGCCGCTTGCGCCGCAGAAACCCATCGGTGTCGCGCGGGCTCGGCGAGCCGGGCTGCTGGAGCCGGTAGTGAAGATCGACAGTCGATGGCTTCGGCCCCTCGCCGCGGTTCATATGCTGTTCGCCGAGAAAGCGGACCCACCAGACCGAGCGTGACTTGCCGGCGACCTCATAGCCAATCGAGCGGAGCGCATCGCGCGCCTTGGAGAAGCCTGCCGGCGAAACCAGGATGTCGACATCCCCCGACGGCTTCATGAAATGATCGCCATAGAGCTGATGTTGCTGGAACGGCCCCTTCAGAAAGACAAAATCGATTTGCTTGCCGTTCAGCACGTCGCGGATCGTCATCGAATCCATGATGCAGGACGAATTCATCGAAACCGTCCGCCTGCGATAGCTGTCCAGCCACTGGAAAAGTTCCGGCGCCCCATCGCGCGGCGGAACATGCGAAAGCGCCTTCAGGACGAAGGTGCCAATCTTGTTCAGCCTGGCGATGTCGGTCACGTTGACGATGGACAGGGTTGGATCGACGGGCGGGCCGGACATCGACATGTCGCCGGCGGCATCCCTGTCCGCTGAAAAGAACAGTCTCAGGCAGGCCTGTACATAGGCGATTTCGTCAGCGCAGCCGGCGGCGCGTAGGCGCTCGTATGAACTCTCCGGCAAGGCCATTGCGTACAAACTCTCCAAAATTCCGCACGGGGGGCGCCCATGCTGCAGTGCGAAGCAAAGCATCGCCAAATTCCGCGGCGGCGTCCAGTTTTTCCTTTTGCAGTGCAAAATCCGCGACCAGGGCGCCTACAACCTGACGCCTTAGCAGCGGCGGAAAATGCATCTGCAATACCTGCCTGTGAGGGTATTTTGGCGAACCAGCAACCTGATATTCCCACCTGCCGAAACCTTTGCTTTGGCACGGCTGCAAGCTTCGCCTGCCTCGGCATGCTATTTATGCAAATTAAATCAAAAGGTTACAGAATTCCTCCCGATACAGGCTCGACGATCACGAATTCAGCCCGGCAAAAAGCCACACTTCGAGGATCATCTCGCCGCGAGGTGACGTCCGCAACCCAAAACTGATTAACCATTGGTAAATCAGACTTGACTCATAAATGTTGCCATGCAGCTATTGCGTTGCAGCATGAAAGTGCTGACGGCACTCGACAGGCCGTTTCCAGTCCTTATTGGAGAGTAAAATGGAACAGAATGTTGAAAAGCATGAATACGAAACACCAAGCCTGACGGTGCATGGTTCGATTGAAACCATCACCCAACATGCGAGCGTTGGATCAGCCACCGACGCGGCCTTTGCCGCGGGAACTCCCATCGGTGACGTGACCTTCTCTTGATCCTTGGCTCAAGCTTCGACCGGACTATCAGGTCGGCACGGGCGGGGCGACATCCGTTGGCCCGCCCACCCCGCCGGGCGGGACACAATGTCAACGCGTTTGATCAGAGCGGTTTCTAGCGTGCAAGTTGAGCGTGTGATGGCACAATCTGACAACCAGGCAATCTACCTCGTCCGGGCGGATGCCGTGTCATGCGAATTGGCGGGCGGCTTGGCGCTGCTGGATCTGCGTTCCAACATCTATTACAGCCTCAATGGCGTTGGCGCCTTTGTCTGGGAATTGATGCAGCAGCCAAGATCGGTGTCATTCCTACGACAGGAAATCCTCAAGAAATACGCAGTGCAGCAGGACCGATGCGACGCCGATCTAGCGGCGCTTTTGTCAAAATTGTCCGATGCTGGGCTTGTAGTATGCTCCCATGCGGAAAATCATTAAATTCCTGCGGCTGAAAAAGGCTGACCGCCTGTTCCTGGCAGGGTGTTTGATCACGGTCGGCATCGTTCGGCTTGGCCTGACTGTATCGTCCTATAAATTCGTCCGCCGTTGGCTGATCAGGACAACCGGCCAGGAACCGGCTTCCGCCGAAGAGCTTGCCCGCCTGGCTTGGGGGGTTCGACAGGCTTCCCGCGTTGTACCCATGGCCACCTGTCTCACCCAGGCTCTCTCAGGACAGATCCTGCTGTCGCGCCTTGGCAAAGCATCGCAACTGCGTGTCGGCGTGCACAGCAGCAGCCCGGGCCAGATCGAAGCTCATGCCTGGCTTGTGAGCGGCGACCACATCGTGCTTGGCGGGACGCAACAGAGCCTTCAGCGCTACATTCCGCTCGCCGAATTCGGAAGCGATGCATGAGTGGCATCGTGGGTATTTTGGCCAATGAAGCTGGGCGGCCCGGTCTCTCGGCCGCAACCGGACGCATGCTTGCCGCGATCGCGCACCGGGGGCCCGACGGGTTCTTTCAATGGCATGACGACAATGTCGCCATCGGACATGCGTGGCTGGACACAACTGGCGAAAACGGTCTTGCTGTTCTCAAATTCGCCAATGCCGATCTGGCGATCGTGGCTGACGTGCGCCTGGACAACCGTGACGAACTTCTGGCCAGCCTGGGGATCAGGGACCAGGGCACGCCCGACGCGCTTTTGATCATGAAGAGCTATCTGAAATGGGGCGAGGACTGTGCAAGCCGTCTGCTCGGCGACTTCGCTTTCGGCATATGGGACAGCGAAAGACGCTTGCTGTTTTGCGCGCGAGACCATTTCGGCGCGAAACCGTTCTACTATGTGCGTGACAACTCGGGCTTCTCCTTCGCCTCGGAGATAAAGGCTCTTGTTGCAGTGGGCAGTGTGGAATTCGCCGTCGACGATTCACACGTCTCTGCTTTCCTCGCCGGCATGGCCCAGGATGTTCAGGACACCGCTTATTCCAACGTCCGGCGCCTCCCCCCAGGCCACACCCTGACAGTAACGCGCCACGGCTTTCGCGTCGGCCGTTATTGGAAAGTCGAGCCTGGCAGGCCCCGGGCCGGCAATGATCACCCGGAGGAATTCAGGCATCTGTTCCAGGTATCGGTCGAGAACAGAATGCGGGGGTCAACCGCGCTGGGCTCGATGTTGAGCGGCGGCCTGGATTCGTCCTCGATTTGCTGCGTCGCCGGCGCACATATCGCCAGAGACAGCGGGCCTGGGCTGCGGACATTCTCGGCCGTGTTTCCTAAACTGAAGGAACTGGACGAGCGCCGCTACATTGACGCTGTGTTGGACGGGGGCGGATATCGGCCGCACTTCGTAACCATTGACGAAGAGGCCTCGTTCGAAGGCTTCGACAGGGTGCTGGCCGAACAGGAAGGCACCTTTAACGCGCCTGGCCTGGCAGTGATCCGGCGCGTCTACCGCGCCGCCGCGGACAAAGGCATTCGCGTTCTGCTCGACGGCCATGGCGGCGACGAGGTGGTCTCGCATGGCGACCGCCGTATCCATGAACTCGCGGTCGACGGGCAGTGGCTGACGCTCTGGCAGGAACTGCGCGGACTTTCGCGGCTCTACGGCGGGCCGAGCCTGAAACCCTATCTAAAGCTGTTCAATCACTATGCGCTGTCCGAGAGCATCACCCGCTTTCGCGGCAGCGCCAGGATTTTCCGGCATCACGGGCGGCGAAATACGCAGGGGATAGATACTTGGCGGACGTATCTGAAACCCGATTTCGTCTCGAGGACTGGATTGCTCGAGCGTTTCTCGGCCTCGATCCGCATCCCCCCGGGAGCCCGGTCGAACGAAGCAAACTACCATCGCTGGAAACTCTCCGCGCCACTGGTTTCGCACGCTTTCGAGGTGCTTGGAAAGTCCGCCGCCGCCGTAGGCATCGAACCGAGATATCCGTTTTGGGACAAGCGGCTCGTCGAATTCTGCCTTGCGCTGCCTTCAGACCAGAAGCTCAGCGATGGCTGGTCGCGTCTTGTCCTGCGCCGTGCGATGGAGGGCATCCTGCCTGCCGAGGTGCAGTGGCGGCACGACAAAACCGATTTCATGGCAAACCTGGTCCGCGGCATGACCAACCAGAGGCGCTTGATAGAGGGGATGCTGACCGACACGCATGGACTGGCGAGCTACGTCAAGGTCGATGCCGTGGCTGAAGTTTTTCAGCAAATGGTCGCGGACCCCCAGGCCTCGCATGGCTACCAGGCGCAATTCCTGTGGCGGGTTGTCTCGCTGGCGCACTGGCTGAGGCAGGCGCATCCAACCGTGGTCTATCAGTCATGACGATACGCGCAACGCGCTCGGACGGCAGCGAATCTCGCTCGGATCGCTTGACCTTCGCGGCCAATGCCCGGGACGGGGCCCAGCACTTCTACCGTGCCTACGGGCTGGTGATTGCCTCGGAATTGGAGCTTGATGAACTGGACAGGACCGAACCCGCCATTCCGGATCTGACCATCCGGCTCCGGCCGGTCGAACCCATCGACGCTGACCAGACTGTCACGGCCTTCAGGTTCAGCGATGACCATCAACATTTGTTCTGGCCTGCGGTTGGACGCTTCCTGATCAGGGGGACGAGCGAGATCGACATCGACCCTTCGGCTGATATCGACGGACGGCTTATCGCCTTCCCGCTGCTTGGGCCGGTTCTGGCACTTCTGCTGCATCGGCGCGGCTTGCTTGTCCTGCACGCCAGCGCCGTCGCCATTGGCGGCAGGAGCGCCGTTTTCATGGGCGACAAGGGCGCCGGCAAATCGACGACGGCAGGCGCGATGATCCGGGCCGGGCATCGGTTGCTGACCGACGACGTCGTTGCCCTGGATCTGTCCGACCCACGGCGGCCAATGATCGTGCCCGGCTTTCCACAACTCAAGCTGGCCGCCGATGCCGCCTCGGAACTGTCCCTGGGACAGACGGAAGTGCGTCCGCGGGTGCATCCGGCAATCGACAAGGCCCAGCATCGCCTGCATGACGGCTTTTCGCGGGACAGGGTTCCGGCAACCCGGATCTATATTCTCGAGCGCGGCGAAAAAGCGGGTATTTCGCCGTTGCCCGGCATCGCCGCCCTGCCGGCGATCATCAAATTCTCCTACGTGACGCGCTTCGGCCGTTCTGCCCTGGCCGGTGATTTCGCGGCGCTGCATCTTCGCCAATGCGCACAGTTGGCCGACCATGTCGGCGTGTGCCGGCTCGAAGTGCCGACAGGGCTTGGACGGATCGGTGAAGCCCTCGATCTGATCGAGAAGGACCTGAGTTCCGATGCGTAGATTCAATGTGCCAGAGCAGCCGCTGCGCATGTCGGGGAATGTGCCGCGCCTTCATAGGCGGCGATGAGAGCAAGGATGTCGAAGCCCACGATCCTTCGTCTGTCGCTGTTTCGGGAAATCGCCGGGTTTGGTTCTGTCATGGCACGAATCGGCGGGCGCAGAACGTGGGCGGCTTTGGCCTTCCTCATCCTCGGCAGCCTGACCGAAGGCGTTTCGATCCTTCTTCTCGTCCCTTTGCTGCAGTTGGTTGGCCGCTCCGACCAGAACTACGCGATCAAGCTGCCAAACAATGAGGTGATGCGCTGGCTGGCGCCCGATGGCACCGTGCAGCTGACGACGATGCTCTGCGCCCTCGTCGGGCTTGTCGCCCTGCAGGCAGGTTTCAACCGCTTCAGGGCCCTGTACATGGCCGGGCTGCTCTACGACTTTGTCAACCGCCTGCGCATAGATCTGTTCGAGAGCATCGGAAAAGCGCGATGGGGCATCTTCACGCGCATGCGAAGCTCCGACATCGACCACGCCTTGACCGGTGACATAGACCGCGTGCAGACGACGGCCTTCTCACTGCTGATGCTGATACAGGCCGCCGTGCTTTTGGCGGGCTATCTCCTGGTTTCACTGTTCATTTCGCCGGTCATGACGGTTTTTGCCGGCGTGGTCGGCATCGTCATGTTCGCGGTGCTTCGGCCTTTTCGTGCGCGCGCCGCCGCATTCGGCCAGTTGATGACCACCAATCGGCAGGACCAGTACCGCACGGTTTCGGAATTCCTCGGCGGCATCAAAGTGGCCAAGAGCTTGAATGTCGAAGCCACCTATTTCACGCAGCTTCGCTCGATCCTTGAAAGGATGAAGGCCGACAATCTCAACTATGTGCGAAACAGTACCATCGGCACCGCCTTGTTTCAGGTGGCGAGTGTCGTTGGGCTCAGCCTGTTCATCTATGTCGCGCTGGTGCGCTTCAACCTGTCGCTTGCCGAAATCGTTGTCTTGCTACTGGTGTTCATGCGCATCGCACCACGCTTCATGGACATGCAGACACAGATCCAGCAGGTGCTCATCAACCTGCCCGCCTATGCCGCGATGCGCAGCCTGCAGACACGTTTCAACGCCGAGCGCGAGATGGACGACACAGAGGCCCGTGGAGGCGAGAAACTCTCGCTCGCAACCGGGCTGAACATACGCAACGTCTCCTTCGGCTATGGCGAGAATTCCGGCAGGCCGGCCGTGAGCGACATCACTTTCGGCCTTCCCGCTGGCAAGGTCACCGCCCTGATCGGCCCTTCGGGATCTGGCAAGAGCACGATCGCTGATATGTTGCTCGGCCTGCTCGAACCGACAGCCGGCAATATCCTCGCCGACGGCGTCGAGATCAATTCGACGAACCGCAGGCGCTGGCGCGATCAGGTCGCCTATGTGCCGCAAGATGTGTTTTTGTTGCACGACACCATTGCCGCGAACCTGCGGCTTGCCGCTCCACAGGCCAGCGAGGGAGACCTTTGGGCAGCATTGCATTCCGCGCATGCAAGTGACTTTGTCGAGCGGCTCGACCATCGGCTGGAGACGGTGGTCGGCGACCGTGGCGTCCGGCTTTCGGGCGGAGAGCGCCAACGGATCGCGTTGGCCCGCGCGTTGTTGCGCAAGCCATCGCTGCTGATCCTTGATGAAGCGACCAGCGCGCTTGACTGGCAGAACCAGTCGCTGATCGCCAAGTCGATCGAAGGGCTGCGTGGGGTGATGACGATCCTGACCATTGCGCACCGGCCGTCGATGATCGCCTTCGCCGACTGGGTGGTGGCGATGGAAAACGGCCGTATCGTCGAGGTCGGGCAATATCGGCGACTGAAGGAAAAATCCGAGAGCCGATTGTCGAGGATGCTGTCGGGCGAGCAATCCAACCGGGAATCGGCGGATGCGACCTGAAACCAGGCCGGCATCATAAAACTAGTGAAGGCTTCGCCTTGCGCTCAGCTTCTCGCCCTCGACCGCGTCTGGCGTGTTCAGCTTTCTCTCGGCGTCACGAAGCGTGTCAGCCGGTGTCGGCGCGCTTCTGGCAATCATGGCATAGATGATTACGAAGTAACCGGCCTGAATGATCACGGCGCAGATGATGACACGCATCAGCGTCGTGCCGATCGAAGCGCCGCCCAGGTAAGACCAGGCAACGACGATCGCCAGAGCGAAAATCATCCCAATGATGAATTTTGGCAGCGACATACCCAACAGCCCGTTAACCGGCCCGGGTACAATAAACGATTGCCCCACCCGAGCGCCCAACCCTTGTCATGCGGGCTTGTTAGATTCGCCCTATTTCGGCCGGTTGCTTCCGACCTTTCCGACCTGTCGATAGTCTGACAGAAACTGTTTGCAACTCTATTAAGGCGAGCAATAGGCGGCAAGGGCAACCACACATATTTTTGTTTGAGCTTCGCCGATGGACTCTGCCATGTTGCAATGCACGCTACGGCTTCATCCCGATCTCTCAGCATCACCGTGTTTTGGTAAGATACACAACATTGAGTAGTATTTTACTCGAATTCACACGTATATCGCGCCGTTCTAAAGCACTATGGTGCTCAAGACTGCGAAATAGAGAACGCCCTGCCCCATATTCGCCCAAAAATTGCCCTGATTTTTCTCGCGATGCCCACCAATCGTCACAAATGCGCTAAGGAATGCGAATCTTGTGCAGCACGAGCTTATTATTTAGTCAATTCATGACGTGACTATTTCAACGGGTTGGGAAATTGTGTGTTGCGCTGCAGCATTTTTTTGATACCGTGCCGTAAACCATTCGTTCAACGATGGAGTTCGGTATGAGGGACGTCGCCAAGTCAGCCACTGCGGATTTTCCGCAAGCTGGCATTGATTTTCCGCCGCCGATCGGCGGCCTGCTCAAGCGAAGCTTTGATATTGCTGGTTCACTGGTCGGCCTGATTGCACTCAGCCCACTGTTTGTGATGGTCGCATTGCTCGTCAAATTCTCCGACGGCGGTTCGATTTTTTACGGCCACCGGCGAATCGGGCGTGGAGGGCGGGTATTCCCCTGCCTCAAGTTCCGCACCATGGTTCCGAACGGTGAAATGGTGCTAGCCGCCTATCTGGCCGCCAATCCGGACGCCAACGCCGAGTGGATTTCGACCCGCAAGCTGAAGAACGACCCACGCGTCACGCGTGTCGGGGCTGTCTTGCGGAAGCTCAGCCTTGATGAACTGCCGCAGATCATCAACATCCTGCAGGGCGACATGAGCCTCGTCGGACCACGCCCCGTGGTGCGTGACGAGTTGGAAATCTACGGCAGCGCCGCCGTCTACTATCTGAAGTCACGCCCCGGCCTGACTGGCCTTTGGCAGGTCAGCGGACGCAACGATGTCTCCTATGACAGCCGCGTTGCCTTTGATCGTCACTATGTCGAAAACTGGTCGCTGTTCGAAGATGTCCGCATCATCATCAAGACCGTCCCTGCCGTCTGGATGTCACGCGGCTCTTACTGACCGGCCGCCGACCCAGACCTTCGGCGGCAAGCTCATCGGGCGATGGGGCTAAGCGGATCGGAACGTTCAGTTGAAAACAGATATGTTTGAAGCCTTTCGCGGCGGCATTCTCAAGAGCCGTACGGCCCGGCTTGCGGCGGCCTGTGTTGCCTTGTCGCTTGCTGTTCCCCATGTCGCCTCGGCTGGAGACTACCATCTCGGATCGCAGGACAAGCTCACCATTCGAATTGCCGAATGGCAGACCGTCGAAGGCACATTCCGGGATTGGTCGGCGGTAAACGGCGAATACACGGTCGGCCCGGCGGGTACGCTGTCGGTGCCCTTCGTCGGCGAGCTTCCAGCCTCCGGCAAAACCACCACCGAGGTCGCCGCCGCGATAAGCGAGGGGCTGCAGCGCAAACTCGCCCTTTCGGACAGACCAGAAGCCTCGGTGGAGATGGCGCTCTACCGGCCATTCTACATTTCGGGCGAGGTTCAGACCCCTGGGCAATATCCATGCGTGCCCGAACTTACGGTGCTGAAAGCCATCAGCGTTGCCGGCGGGCTGCGCCACAGCGCCGATACGGGCCAGCGCTATGATCGTGACCTGATCAATGCCAAGGGCAATTATGACGTTCTTGAGGACCAGCGGGTCCGCCTGATCGTCAAGCGCGCCCGCATCGAAGCGGAAATGGCTGACAAATCGACGTTCGACGTCCCGAAGGAAGTCGCCGACGACCCAAAACTGCCAAGCATCGTTGCCGACGAGATGGCGATCCTGGCCGCGGACCAGAAGAAGCTGAAGCTGCAACTGCAGTCGCTCGACGACCTGAAGAACCTGCTGCAAAGCGAGATCGAATCGCTGCAGAAAAAGGTCGTCAACCAGCAGCGGCAGGTCGAACTGGCAAAGCAGGAGCTTACCGGCATCGGTTCACTGGCGCAGAAGGGCCTGGTCGCCAACACGCGGGTTTTGAATTCCGAGCGGTCGATCGCCGATCTGGAAGGTCAGATCCTCGATTATGACACGGCCATCCTCACCGCCAGGCAGTCGATCAGCAAGGCGACGCAGGACGGGATCGACGCCGAGAACACGCAGAATGCAACCCTCGCCACCGACCGGCAGCAGGCGGAGGCGGACCTCAACGAGGCAACGCTGAAGCTTGGTATGAACAAGGGCCTGATGACCGAAGCCCTGTCGGGCAATCCCGGCTCGCAGCAGCTAGCCAATGACCAGCCTGCCATATCCTTCGCGCTGGTGCGGATCGTTGACGGCAAGACCAGCGAGATTCCGGCGCGCGAGGATACGCCCGTGCTGCCCGGCGACGTCATCAAGGTGAAACTGGCGCCGCTGGCCAGCCAGTAAGTCCCGGGCGGATATTCCATCGTGTCAATGCGGCGCGAAAGGCGGGTGTCGTGTGAATATCTATCGGGTCCGAAGGTATCTCAAAGGTACGATTTTCACCGCCATCTGGAGAGCCAGGGGCATAGGAATAGCCGACCGCGTTTCAGTGCTTGGCGTGCCACCTCACATCGCGGGCAAGGGCACCATTAAACTTGGCTCCCTTGTTTCCTTCCGCGGCTTTGGATCGCGATCATGGTTCCATGTGCTTGGTAACGCCAGCCTGTCGATAGGCTCCAGATCATTCATAAACAGCGGCGTCATGATCGATGTTTCCGCTGCGGTAAGCATTGGGAAGAACTGCCTTATCGGCGATTGCGTTGTCATTCAGGATTCAAATTATCACGAGATCGACGAAGGCTCCGGCGTCAAGACGAAGGCCGTCGTGATCGGCGACAATGTATGGATCGGCCGCAATTCCATAATTCTGCCTGGGGTCGAAATTGGAGATCACAGCGTGGTTGGAGCCGGTTCGGTGGTCACGAAAAGTGTTCCTCCGCGCAGCCTGATTGCCGGCAATCCCGCCAAGCTGATTCGCGAGATCGTGGCGTCAGCTGACTACATCCGCTCCTAGCAAGCCGGGCCTCTGGCCCGCCTAGCCCTTTGCCAGGTTTGGCTCTACGAGACCGGCTGGAGTCCAACGAGGGCGCGAGACCGGCACGGGCGTCAGCCGGAAGTAGCTGTAGTACAACAGGAACGACCCCATGATGTAGGGGTTGAGAATGTCGACCTCGACGAATGAGCGGATCAGCAGCAGCACCATCACGCCTGCCAGGATCACCGGTTCGGCCTGCCACGTCCTGAAAACCACCGCGGAGACGTGGCCATGGAGTGTGCGCAGGATGATCAGCGAGATCAGCCCAGCGCCGACAAAGCCGAGTTCGACCAGGGCTTCGATATAGGTGTTGTGGAAATGGAAGCCGCTGCGGGCAGAGATGTAGAATTCATTCCACAGCCGCTCGGCCTCGGAAAACCCCTGCACCCAGTAGGCGGCGTAGCCGACACCGAGGATCGGCGATTGCTGCGCCGCGTCCCAGCCCTGCTCCCAGAGATAGGTGCGGCCGGTGAGAGTGGAATCCTTGCCGAATATGCCGAGGACGAAATCCATCAACCCCAGGTTCATGGCGACAAAGGCGACCACGACCAGCAGGCCCGCACCGACCACGAAAATCACCCGGCGGTAGCGGCTTGGCAGTTGCTTGCTGATGGCAAGCAGCGCCACCAGTGCCAGGACCGCTGGCACCGAGGCGATGGAGGTCGCGGAATGCGAGATGGCCAACAGATAGGCCGACAAAAGCATGATCGGCGCTGTGAGGATGAGACTTAGCCGGCCGCGCCGGAGAAAGGCCAGGAAGACGACGCAGAAATAGATGCCGAGCGAGGCGACAAAGCCGATCTGGTTCTTCGAGGCGAAAGCGCCAACGAAATTAAAGGTCCCGTCCAGGACATCAGCGGAATAGTGGCCAACCCTGAGCGAGTAGAGCAGGACGACAAAAATCCCGGCCAGGGCGCCTATCGTCAAGGTGCGCACGCTGATCGTTCGCGCCGCGATATAGGCACAGGCGATATGCGAAAAATACTGGACTGCTGTCCTAGCCGTGACGCTCGGCGCCGCCGACCAGAAGACCGAGAAACAGACATAGGCGGCGAGCAGCAGCGGCAGCCAAGCGCTGGACAGTTGCCGCAGGAAGCGCCGGTAGTCGACAAGGATGAGCGGCAGCCAGACGGCATAGTAGGCAAGGATGAGAACCTGGCCGAAAACAACCGAGTAGGAAAACGCCCAGATGGAGACGGCGACGGCAAAACCACCGTAAACCGTGTTTCTCTCCGGATCGATCAGCAGCGCTTTTGGAATCTTCATGTCAGATTCGGCTCAATGCAGCTCGTATACCGAGCGCAATGCGGACCAGCAGGCATATCCGCGAACAAGGGTGTGCAATCGAAGGCGTCTCCATTGTGCAGTGCAATATAACCTATCGCGCCTGCCGCTCAATGGCAAATCCGGTCAACTTGTCTTACAGCCGATCGCAGGGCGTGCCCTCCCGAATGAGGCTCGCGGCGGACAGCTCGCCTACCACAGCGCTCCGCCGGTAACCTGGATGTTCTCCATGGTGATGCCTTTGGCCAGATCGGAGCAGAGGAAGACCGCAAGTGCGGCAATCTCCCGCGGCTGCAGCATGCGCTGCTGCGGGTTGCCGCGCGCGATCTCGGCCATCGCGTCTTCGGCTGTCCGGCCCTTGCCCTCGCGCTCGACCACCTGCGCCACGTTGCGGCGCATCAGTTCTGTTTCGACCCAGGTCGGGCTGATCATGACGCAGGTAACGCCGTGGGGAGCACCTTCCAGGGCCACGCAGCGGGTCAGGCCGAGCAGGCCGGCCTTGGAGGCACAATAGGCCGGATTGTCCTTCCAGCCGACCGAGGCGGCGGTCGAGCCGATGTTGACGATACGGCCCCAGCCGCGCCCGATCATGCCGGGAAGCACGGCGCGGGTGGCGCGGAAGGCGCCGGTGAGATTGGTGTCGACGATCTTGTCCCACAGCGCGTCGGGATGGCCGCATACCGGCTGCTCGGCGGTGGTGCCGGCGGCGTTGACCAGGATGTCCGCGGGCCCGATGACGGCTTCGGCTTCGGTCATGAAACGGTTGGTGATATCGCTGTCGCGAACATCGAGATGAGCGGCATGCACCCTGGTTCCATGAGCAGCCAGGGCCGCCTGCACGCGCTCGACTTCATCGGCGCCGGGATAGTAGGCGGCGTCGGATTTATTCGCACCGGCGGGCGCGATGTAGGAGCCGACGGCGACATTGGCGCCGGCTTGCGCCAGCGCCGTGGCAATGGCGAAGCCCATGCCCGAAAAGCCGCCGGTGACGATCGCGCCACGGCCAGCAAGGTTTGTCATCGCGCGCATTCTCCGCTCGGTTGAGACAAGCAATCAGGTCCGCGAGGATTTGTCGACGCGACCCACGACATCAACGCCCCCTTAAAGCGGCTTGCCCAGCCAGTCGCGATAGAACCCTTCGAGATCAGGCTCGAAATCGTGCACGATGGGATAGCCGGGCGCGGCGGCCTCGACCTCATGCAAGGTGCCGCATCGCGGGCAGATGAATTCACGGATCTCCATCCATTGCGGGTCGGGAATGTCGCTGTTCGGATAGATCTCGCGCAGCGCCTCCTCGGTGTTGCGGACATGGATCGCTGCCTTGAGCTTCCAGTTCTTGCGGTAGTCGCCAAAGGAGTGACCGCACTCGCATCTTGTGATCCGCTCATCGCCGCTCTGGCAGATGAAGAGGTGATCGGAAACCGGCAGCAGGATCGGATCCTTCCAGGCAACGCGATCCTGATAGACGGCGACCATCTTGAAGAAGCGGTCATCGTCCTTGTAGGCGCTCATGATCCGCCTTGTCTGCGGCCAGGGCAGCTGGCCGGCAGCCAGATCGCGGAGAACTTCCTTGCTGTATGCGGTCATGGTTTTGCTCCCGGCATGAAGATCGATCTGGCATCGACGTTCCAAAAATCGCTGAAATCCCTGGTGAAGCGCTGCGACAGCTTGATCGCGCTGGCATACATTTTCTTCACTTCCGGCGCGAAGTCGGCCTGCTCGACGCGGCCGCGCTCGGCGGCAATCCAGTCCGCGACCGGAATGGCCTTGGCCAGGCGCGCCTTGCGCATCTCGGCGCGGCGCTTGACCGTGGCGTCGATGTCGGCCAGCGGATAGCCGTCGGCATCGTCCTTGAGAATGATGCCGAAGACGTTTTCCGACGCCTCGCGGGTGAGAAAACCGTTCTCGACATCCCAGGCCGTCTTGATCGGATCGCGCTCCAGCACATCGCCGTAACCGCCACCGCCGTTGTAGGAATGGCTGAAGATGTCGCCGGACTTGTGCGGCGAGGTGATGTAGGGGCCTTCGACCACGACATGATCGCCGCCGATGTTTTTCTCATAGTCCGAGACATGTGGGTCGATGCCTGGCGCATGCGCCAGAGGAGCTCCCTTCGCGGCAAGTTCGTGGATGTTGGAGTTGCGCACCGCGCGATGCTTCTGACAGGTCGGTGCCGGATAGCCGCCACACAAGCCGCCATTGTCGAACACACGTGAGGAGTGTTCGGAGGTGTGGAGCCTGAGATGCGAGGTCTTGTTGATCAGCCAGGTCGAGACGAAGGAACAGCCGCCGCGATATTTGCCGGCGCCGCCTGAATTCGGCACGATCGAACGGCCGATATAGACCATCGGCATCGATTGTTCCCAGACCTCGATGTTGCCCATGTCGGATTCGGGGTTCCAGCCGACATAGGCAGTGTCGAGGCCATCCGCGATGGCGAGCGCACCGGAGCCAGCGGCGGCACACTCGAAATGCGCCATACCGAAGGGCGTGCCGTACTGGCTTTCGCCGCCCATCTCGATCATCGGGCTGTTGACCTGACCGACGAACGCTTCCTCGACGAATCCCCGGGCGATGAAGCCTCGCGACAACAGCCGCTGGAACACGCCATAGGCCGGCAGCAGCAAGGCCCATGAGGTCGCCGTCGCCACCATCTCGTTGTCAGGATTGGTCCAGGTGCCGTGCGGAAGTTTCAGCTCGGTCGCCATCCAGGCGCCGTCATTGACCAGCCCTTCGAAATTCATGTGCTGGGTCAGCGTCACGAACATGCCGCCATCCATCCCGGCCGGCGTGCAGTTCATCGAATGGTAGCCCCAGGGCTGCGTACCCTCGAAGTCCATGGTGATCTTGCCGTCGGTGGTGATCTCCATCTCGATCGGGATGTTGTAGAGCCAGTCGGGATCGCCAAGCAGCTGGAAACCGGGCTTGCCCGCCGTGACGTGGCCATAGAACGTATGGCCGCGATAGATGCCGGGAACGGTGAGCTGGCGGGTGCGGGCGAGCTGGGCGCGGCGGCCCTCCTCGATGAATTCCTTCGACACTTTCATCCAGTAGTCGAGGCCGATCTCGGAGATCAGCTGCTTGACGCTTTCGCGCATGTCGATGCAGGAGGCGACCTTGGCCTTTTCGTCCAGCACCCAGTAGATCGGC
This sequence comes from Mesorhizobium sp. INR15, assembly GCF_015500075.1. NCBI lineage: Bacteria > Pseudomonadati > Pseudomonadota > Alphaproteobacteria > Hyphomicrobiales > Phyllobacteriaceae > Mesorhizobium > Mesorhizobium sp. INR15. The sequence goes on from NZ_CP045496.1 coordinate 282,757, forward strand.
ATGCGCAGATTGCGCTCGCAACGGATGACGTAGTCGCGGCGGATTTCGTCATTCTCGCCGATCTTCTCGGCGCAGACGAACAGCCCTTCGGTGAAGCGCTCCTGCGCAAGACAGACATCGCCGCCGGGCGTGATGCCGCCGGCTTCCAGTTCATGGCAGACCGCACCGGCCCAGCCGACAAGGGTGCCTTCATGGAAGATCGGCACGACGTCCATCACGTCGGGTACCTGCACCGTACCGATGAAGGCGTCGTTGTTGGCAAAAATATCGCCTTCGCGGATGCGCGGGTTTTCCTCGTAATTGTTCTTGATCATCCACTTGATGAAACGGCTCATCGTGTGGACGTGGACCATGATGCCGTTGGAGAGCGCGATGGCGTCACCTTCGGGCGTGTAGATGGCGACCACCATCTCGCCGACCTCGCGCACGCCAGGCGAGGCCGAGATGCGGCGGGCCATTTCGCGGGCCGAGACGCAATAGGCGCGCAGCTTGGTATGCAGCGTCTCGAATTTCAGCGGGTCCTGGTTGCGTAGCGACAGTTCGGTGATGCCGTCATAGCAGCCGGTCTCTTCCATCAGCCGTTCGGAATCGAGCAGCCTTTCGCGCAGGCGCAGGGCCGAGGCAGGTTTGTCCAACATGGCGGTCGCCCTCTCAAGCGTGGGTGTAGTGCAGCAGCGTCCATTCATCGACATGGACACGGTCTTGCGGGTGAACGACGAGCGTCGTGGCAGGATGTTCGATGATGGCCGGGCCGATCACTTCATGGCCGGGCTGCAACAGGTCCATCTCGTAGAGATTGGCCTTGTGCCAGCGCCCGCCGATATAGGCCTCGCGGACACCCTTGTGAGCGGAGATAGGATCGGACTTGCCCAGCGGGCGCTTCAAGAGCACCGGCTTGACCTTGTCGGCGGTGGCGATCAGGCCGAGCTCGGTGATCGTGAAGCCGGCCTCGCCATAACGCGAGACGCGGTGATTGACCTTGGCATAGACCGCCTCGAACTCGTCGAGAACCTTGCGCATGTCGTCGGCTGAGTTGACCTCGGCCAGCGGCGCCATGACTTCGACGTCCTCGAGCTGGCCGGTGTAGCGCATCATCAGGAACGGCACGGTCTTGATCTTCTCGCGTGCATGGCCATCGGCGATCATCTCGTCGACCGCGGCCTTGGTCAGATCGTTCCACACCGTGGTGACCTTGGCACCGAAGCCGGCCAGCGTCGCCTCATCGGCACGAGACGGGATGTCGTGCTGCGTCGACACCGAATGCCGGCGCATGAAGTCGGCCGTGGTGCAACCGAAGGCGGAAAAGGCGGCGGCGAACTGGAAGGTAATGATGTCCTTGAAGCCGATGCCGCGCGAGCAGCCGGCAAGGTGCAGCGGACCCGAACCGCCATAGGACAGCAGCGTGAACTCGGAGGGATGGATGCCCTGGCCGGAGATGACCCGGCGCAGCGCGTTGTTGGCGTCGGCTTCCAGCATGTCGATCATGCCTTCAGCAGCTTCCTCGACGCCGACACCGAGCAGGCTGGAGCATTTCTCCTCGAAGGCTTTACGCGCTTTCTCGACCTGCAGGATGACCTTGCCGCCAAGGAAGTAGTGAGGGTTCAACCGGCCGAGAATGGCGTCGCAATCGGCGATGGTGGGTTCGGTTCCGCCCTTGGCGAAGCAGATCGGGCCGGGGTCGGAGCCAGCACTTTCCGGCCCGAGGCTGACTTTCTTGGTCAAGGGATCGACCTTGAGGATCATGCCGGCCCCAGCGCCGATCGTGTCGAGATGCAGCGTCGGCACGTTGAGCTTGAAACGATCCATCAGCGGCTCGTTCTCGATCCGCGTCTGGCCGCGCGAAATGACACCCATGTCAAAGGAGGTACCGCCCATGTCCGAGCAGATCAGCGAGTCGTTGCCGATCAACTTGCCGACATAGGCAGCGCCCAGAATGCCGCCGATCGGGCCGGAGATCATGGTCTCGTGCAGGCGCGGATGGTTGATCGAGGTCAGGCCGCCGAAGGAGAGCAGCGTCTGCACGCCATATTTGAAGCCATACTTCTTCGAGACGTCCTCGATACCCTTGAGCTGCTTGCGGCCGCGCGAGGTGGCGTAAGCCTCGATCAGCACCGAGTTCAGCCGCGACTGTTCGCGGATGACCGGACGCACTTCGTGGCTGGTGTAGACGGTGATCTCGGCGCCGGCTTTTTCGATCTCCTCACGGCAGATCTCGGCGATGCGCTTCTCGTGCACCGGATTGACGTGCGAGAAGATCGTCATGATGCAGATCCCCTCGACCTTGTCGGCGATCAGCTTCCTGGCGGCAGCGGCAACCTCATGTTCGTAGAGCGGTAGCACGATGTCGCCGAACTGGTCGATGCGCTCGGTGACGCCATGCGTGCGGCGGCGCGGCACCAGCGGATCGGGATGGTGATGGGTCACCGCGTGGAGCCGGTCGGCATAGGAATAGTCGGCCCAGGCCTGCAACCCCCGGCCCATCAGGATCATGTCCTCGAGGCCCTTGGTGGTGATCAGGCCAAGCCTGCGTCCGGTGCGCGACAGAAGCGTATTGAGCATGCCGGTGCCGGAATAGAGCACGACGTTGACGCCGGAGAACAGCTGCTCCAGCGAGATGCCCCAGGCATCCGCCGCGTCCTCGGCGGAAGCGAGAAAACCCTCGGCCTCGTTCTTCGGCGTGGTTGCCGACTTGCCGATCTTGAAGTGGCCGTCCTGATCGACAAGGATCGTGTCGGTCATGGTGCCGCCGGCGTCGATGCCGATGACAATTGGATTGCCAATGATGGGGCCGGCGGGGTTGGGCTGGGTCACGGTCGCCTCGGAATGTGGTCTAGGATGGCCACAGGCTAGATTCGACCGGTGGCCTCGCGCCATATGCCTAAAGACACAATGACGGTCGGGCTGACATCGCCGAGAAAAGGGCATGCGCATGAGCACTATCTGGGCGCCGCTCGCCAGGGCGATCGCCGCCACCGGCACGGAGCGCCATGTCGACTGCCTGATCGACCTGATCGGCGCCGACATTGCGCATGACCTCGTCACCGTGACCCGCTATTCGGCGACGCAGACGCCCGAATTCATCAAGCACCGGCGCTTTTCCGACGAGATGGTCCAGCGCTACCTCGCCAGCTACTATGTCTTCGACCCGTTCTATGCCTCCTGGCGGCGCGAGCGGCGGCTGGGCATCATGCCCTTGAAGCGGTTCGCCGATGACCAGGCCAAGCGCGGCCAGTACATAGCCGGCTTTCTCGCGCAGTCGGAGATCTGCGACGAAGTCGGCATCATGCTGGCCGATGGCGGCGACTGGTGCCTCGGCATCTTCCTCGACCGCTCGACGTCGTCATTCAAGGACGGCGAAATCGACCTGCTGAACGAGAGGCTGCCGGTGTTCGAAGCGCTGCATGAGCGCGATGTCATGGCACGAGGATCCGATTTTTCTCGCACCTCGGCGCCGACAAGTCCCGGCGCCTCACCCCGGCAGCAGCCAAGCATTCCGCCCAGCCTGTGGCCGGAGCTGTCGTTGCGGGAGCGCGAGCTTGTCCAGCTTATCCTGGCCGGCCACCCGACAGCGAACATCGCCGAGCGTCTCGGCATCACCGTCGGCACGGTCAAGAACCATCGCCGGCGCATCTACGAGAAGCTCGACATCACCACCGAACGGGAGCTGTTCCTGCAGTTCTTCCAGCACCGGCCGGGGGCATAGGCGCCTCTGGCTGTCGCCGTCGGGCTTTTCGGCTACTGACCGCCATCACAAAGGCCCGCCCCTTTCGCCCTGATTGTGATCGCCGCCGGGTGTTGACTGGTCCCTTATCACCGGTGCCGCCGTTGCCCTTGGCACGCGCGACAGCCTCAACATGGTCTACCTCGCCAATTGCCGCTCAGAGAGCCTGGTCACGCTGCGGCTGAACCCGGGCTCCTACCTGCCGATCTGGAAGACCTCGATGGGGCTGGCCTATGCGGCGGGCCTCTCGAACGAAGAACGCGACGGGCTTCTGCAAGCGCTGCAGACAGCGGAGCCGGCGAACGCGGCAAAGATCAAGGCGGCGATCGAGGATGCCGTCGTACAACATGCGCGGCTCGGCTACGTGACTTCCTTCGGCGCCTGGCACAGCTATATCCACGCGGTCGGCGTGCCGTTCCGTCCTCGCGACGGCTCGCCCCTGGTCGCCATCACTTGCGGCGGCATCGGCGAGATCATCACAGAGGAACGTGCCCATGCAGAGATCGGCCCTGCTTTGGTGGCCATGGTCGAAGCGCTGGGCAACCAGTTGGAGGGAAATCCGGCGTCAATCTGACCGGGCCGGCAAGGGCGGGCATACAGCCAACTACAAATCCGCGTGACCAGGCAACGAAGAGCGCACGACAGGCTTATAGTCCGCAGTGAAGTGCAGTGCCTCCGGATCAACGCGCATGGCTGTCATCTTTCGCTGCGATCTCGGCAGCCAGGGCGAAGAGTTTCCCCATTTCTGGGAACATACGGTCGGCAGCGGCCACGCCACGCTGGCGCTGCGCGCCGACTGGCAGGCGCGGATGCGGCGCGCGCATGATGAACTCGGTTTTCGCCATGTCCGATTTCACGGGTTGCTCGATGACGACATGGGCACGCTCATCGATCAGAACGACCAGCCGCTCTACTCGTTCTTCAACGCCGACCAGATTTTCGATTTCCTGCTCTCGATCGGCATGCGGCCCTTTGTCGAGCTCAGCTTCATGCCGACGATGCTGTCGTCGACCGGCCAGATCATCTTCCGCTACCGCGCCAATGTCAGCGCGCCGAAAGATTATGACCAATGGTCGGCGCTGATCGCAAGGCTCGTCTCGCATTGGGTCGACCGCTACGGCCTGGAAGAAGTCCGCCAATGGTTCTTCGAGGTCTGGAACGAGCCCAATCTCGAGGCCTTCGGCAGCGGCAGGCAAGGGGACTATTTCAAGCTTTATGCCGCTACGGCAAAGGCGATCAAATCCGTCGACAGGCAATTGCGGGTTGGCGGCCCAGCGACGGCCGCCAATGCCTGGATCGGCGATTTCATCACCTTCTGCACCCAGAACGATCTCTCCGCCGACTTCATCAGCACCCACCACTATCCGACCGATGCTTTCGGCAAGCCGGGCGACGACACTGAAACCCAGCTCTCGCAAAGCACGAGGAGCGTGCTGCGCGACCAGGCACGGATCGCGCACGGCCAGGCAGGCGGCCGCCCGCTCTACTATACTGAATGGTGCACCTCCTCGAACCCGCGCGATCCGATGCATGACGAGCCCTATGCCGCCGCCTTCATCGTCAAGACAGTGATGGAAGCGAGAGGCCTGGTGCAGGGCTACAGCTATTGGACCTTCTCCGATATTTTCGAGGAGAACTATTTTCCCTCCGTGCCCTTTCACGGCGGCTTTGGCCTGATGAACCTTCACGGCGTCGCCAAACCGGCCTATCGTGCCTTCGAACTTCTGCATGGCCTTGGAACGGAATTCCTGGCCGTGGACAGCAACCATCCAACGGTCGATACCTGGTGCCTGCGCGATGGCAATTCGGTGACTGTTCTTCTGTCGAACTTCGCGCTGCCACGCCACCCGATCGAGGACGAGACCGTGCATGTCGAACTGCGCAATGCCCCGGAGCCCATCATGACCACGGTCCGCCGCGTCGATGCCCTCAACGCCAATGCCAAGGCGCACTGGGTGACCATGGGAAGTCCCGACTATCTGAGCCCGGCAATGGTCGATCAGCTTCACGCGGCCTCGGCCATGCGCGAAGAACGCCAGCCTGTCTCCAGGCACGGCAGCACTGTCGAATTCGACGTGATCGTCCCACCGCTGGGGGTAGCGGCCATCAGGCTGGAGTTTGCTTCATTTGCCTAGAGCAGAGCCTGCCGCATTGTCCGATGATGACCTTCTGGACCGCTATCAGCGTGCCGCTTTTGGCTATTTCCTGGAAAACGTGAACCCTCGGAATGGTCTGGTCGCCGACACATCGCGCCCCAATTCGCCGGCCAGCATCGCCGTCGTCGGCTTTGCACTGTCCTGTTACCCTATCGGCGTCGAGCGCGGCTGGATGACACGCGCGGCGGCGGCGAAACTGACCCTTGCCGCGCTGCGCTTCTTCTGGACCAGTCCGCAAGGCAGCGGCGACGAGGTCACCGGTCATAAGGGTTTCTACTACCATTTCCTCGACATGCGGACAGGCCTTCGCGTCTGGCGCTGCGAATTGTCGATGGTCGACACGGCGCTGCTGATTGCCGGCGTGCTGGTGGCTGGCGCCTATTTCTCGCAGGACACGGAGGAAGACGCCGAAATCCGCGAACTGTCCGAGGCGCTCTATCGGCGCGTCGACTGGCGCTGGGCGCAAGGCAGCAGCCCCACGTTGCGTCAGGGCTGGAAGCCGAAAAGCGGCTTTCTGCACTATGGCTGGGAGGGCTACAACGAGGCGACGATCCTCTACGTGCTGTCGATGGCCTCGCCCGACAGCCCGACCTCGGACGATAGCTACGCCGGTTGGACAGCGACCTATCAGTGGGAAAATATCTACGGCTACGACGTGCTCTATGGCGGCCCGCTGTTCATGCATCAGTTCTCACATGCCTGGCTCGATCTCGAAGGGATCCGCGATGCCTTCATGCGCGAGAAGGACTCGGACTATTTCGAAAACAGCCGGCGCTCCACCTACCTTCACCGGGAATATGCGCGGCGTAACCCCTATGGCTATGTGGGCTACAGCGAAAATTTCTGGGGTCTTTCGGCGGGTGATGGCCCCGGCGGGTTCCGCACCAGTGTAGAGCGGCGACGGCACAGGTTTTCGGGCTACGCCGCGAGGGGCGCGCCCTTCGGGCCAGATGACGGAACGATCGCGCCCTGGTCCTATCCGGCGTCGCTGCCCTTCGCCCCTGACATCTGCCTGTCCGCGCTGCGCCATCTGGGTGAACGCTATCCCGAAGTGATCGACAATTTCCGGCTGCCGAGCGGCTTCAATCCGACACTGGCGAACCGGCGAAAATTCGGGCGGGATGGCTGGGTGTCGGAGGGGCATTACGGTCTGGACCAAGGTATCGTCGTCATGATGATCGAGAACCACCGCTCGCGCCTGATCTGGGACCTGATGCGTTCAAGTCAACATATGCGGCGCGGCCTGCAAAAGGCCGGGTTCACAGGCGGTTGGCTGGAGCAACCGGCCGGTCCCTCGAAAGGCGGCCGCGATGTCGCATGAGCGGACCAAGGCCGCTGCCTTCCCGGTCGACCGCAACGACGCGGAGTTGATCCGCGGCGCGCATCCGCCACACTGGCGAAACCCGGAGCCGGACGGTCCCTACAATCTGGTGGTTATCGGGGCCGGGCCGGCCGGTCTCACGGCCGCGCGTGAGGCAGCAAGTCTCGGCGCCAAAGTGGCGCTGGTCGAACGCGGCCTGATCGGAGGCGCCTGCGTCAATGTCGGCTGCATTCCGTCAAAGGCACTCATCCGTACATCCAGGCTCTATGCCGACATGCGCGATGCCGAGCAGTTCGGCGGTGACACGCCCAAAAACCTGCGCGTCGACTTTCAGCGCGCGATGACAAGGATGCGTCAAATCCGGCAGCGCATCAGCCATGCCGACGCCGCCGAAGCCGTCGCCTCCGGCGGCATCGACCTCTATTTCGGCGAAGCGCGTTTTGCCAGCCGCGACACCATCGCGGTCGCGGGAAAGATCCTGCGTTTCAAGAAGGCGATGATCGCCACGGGTGCCCGCCCCAACCTGCCTTCGATCCCCGGCCTGGTGGAAGCCGGCTATCTCAGCAACGAGAACATGTTCGACCTCGTCGCTTGCCCCGAACGACTGCTGGTCATCGGCGGCGGACCGCTCGGTTGCGAGGCGGCGCAGGCGTTTTGCCTGCTGGGCGCCAAGGTCGTCCTCGCACAGAGAGAGCCGATGTTCCTGCCGGGCGAGGAGCGCGATGCCGCCCAGATCCTCTCGGACGCCCTGGCGCGCGAAGGCGTCGAGGTGCGCCTGAACACGGAAGTGGTGGCGGTGCGGACGAAGGACGGCAAGAAGTTTGCCGACATGGTCCGGGATGACGAGACGACGACAGTCGCCGTCGACGAAATCCTCACCGGCATCGGCCGTTCGGCAAATGTCGACGGTCTCGATCTGGAACTCGCCGGAGTCGCCTATGATGCCGCTGGCATCAAGGTGGACGACCATCTCAGGACGACCAATGATCTGATCTATGCCGCGGGCGATGTCTGCTTGGAGCACAAATTCACCCATACGGCGGAGGCCAGCGCCCGCATCGTGGTGCGGAACGCCTTGTTTCGTGGACGAAAAAAGCTGAGCGAACTGGTGGTTCCGTGGTGCACTTACACGGATCCGGAGATCGCTCACGTTGGCCTTTATCCCGCCGAGGCGCGCAAGAACGCCGTACCGGTCAAGACCTATACGATACTGATGCACGATGTCGCCCGCGCGGTGATGGATGGCGAGGAGGAGGGGTTCGTCAAGATCCACGTCAAGGAAGGATCCGACCGCATCCTCGGCGCGACGGTGGTTGCCAGCCATGCCGGTGAAATGATCAATGCCGTCTCGCTCGCCATCGCCTCGGGCATGGGATTGAGCGCACTGGCCGATGTCATCCATCCTTTCCCAACGCAGGCGGCAGGCATCAAGATGGCTGCGGACGCCTACCGACAGGCAAGGCTGACGCCGCTGCGCAAGCGGCTGGCCGATCGCTGGCTGGCTTGGTCGCGGCGATGATCTCCGCGAAAACAGGCATCAGCGCTTGACGAGAGCGCCGTTCAGCTAAACAAGTTGAAGTGAATATGAGAGCCTTGGAAAACTCCTGAATGCAGCCTCGTCCAAGACCGGAATACACAGGCATAAACCCGGCGCGGAGTTGCGGCTGCCCGGGGAAACTTGCTGCCTCCGGAGGGCAATGAGTTTCGTGGGCACACAACTGGACGTCGCCGACGCCAGACCACCCCCCAAGTCCGAGTGGCGCACGCTGGTCGTATCTCATGATCCGGCCTTTCCACCCGCGTCCGGGGCGGACCTGAGAAATTACGGCAACGCGGCGGGCGCGGCGGCACTTGGTCCGGTCTGCCTCGTGTCGGTTCAGCCACAGGCGAGTCCACCACGTCCATCCGATCCCATGATCCGCACCGGGGCCCTGTCGATCGCCGGAGAGGACGGCTCGGCTTCAGTCGGGTGGTGGCGTCTTCGGGCCGAGAACCGGATCTCGCGTTCCGCCCTGGCGCGCCTCAAGACGCTTGTCCGCGAATTTCGTCCGGACACCATCGTCATCGAAGGCATAGGCCTGTTCAAACTGCTTCGGCCTTTACGGCCGTTGGCGAAACAGCTCATCCTTGACATGCACAATGTCGAATCCGATCTGGCAGGGCAGCCGCACAGCGCCGACAAGGCGCAATCGACAGCCGCCATGATCGCCGCCGGCCTCGGTCTCAGGCGGCTTGAGAGAAACGCGATTGCCGTTGTCGACAGGGTCTGGGTCTGTTCGCGCCGGGATCATGACAGGCTGAAAGCTCTGTCCCGGCGCGCGGTGCCGATCGATATTATCCCGAATGGCATCCCCCGTGCCGAGAGCATTCCAATGGAACTGCCGGTAAAGCCGGCGGCGGCCGGCGGTTTCCCGATCATCCTCTTTGTCGGCCACCTTGGTTACGGCCCAAACATCGATGCTGCCCAGCGGTTGGCCAGCGTCATATTGCCCCGTATCCGGCGGAAATTGCCGGATGCGAAACTGGTTCTTGCCGGGCGATACCCCAAACCGGCAGTGATAGGGCTTGCCACGCTGCCCGGCGTCGAACTGGTCGAGAATCCTGGCGACCTGGCGCCGCTGCTGTCCGCCGCGCATCTCAGCATCGTGCCGCTTGCGGCTGGCGGCGGCACGCGCATCAAGGTTCTCGAAGCCATGGCGTGGGGCGTTCCGGTGGTTGCGACGCCTTTGGCGGTCGAGGGCCTGGACCTGGAACAAGAGGTGCTGCTGTCGGATTCGGACGAACGGCTCGCCGACCTGGCGATCGAGCTCTGCATGGACCCCGAACGCATGGCCCGGCAGCGCGCGCGCGGCCACGAAGCCGTGTGGTCCAGGTTCGGACCGCTAGCCGTTCGAAGCGCCATTCGCAGTGGACTTGGGCCGGACGGTGCCGGCAAATGACTGCTGTGCCTCGTCCCGCCGCCAATCCATGAGCCGCCCATGATCCCGCCAATCCTGCATCAGACTTGGAAGACAGACAGCGTCCCTGCCCGCTTCCAGGACTATGTGGCGAGTTGGAGACGGCACCATCCAGACTGGACCATGATGTTCTGGAACGACCGGATGCTGCTCGAATTCGTGGCCGAGCATTATCCGGATTTTCTGCCGACCTTTTGCAATTATGCAAGCGGCGTGCTGCGCGCCGACGCGGGACGTTATCTGCTGCTGCATCATTTTGGCGGGGTCTACGCCGATATTGATTGCGAATGCGTGGCGCGGTTCGACCCCATCATGAACCAAGACCGGATCGTGATCAGCACCGAACCCGCTTCGCACGCCCGTGTTCAGGCCGGGTTTCGCGGCCTGCCCTATCTCCTGTTCAATGGCACGATCGCTAGCCCGCCCAAGCATCCGTTTTGGCTGCATCTCATCTCCCTGTTGCCGGGACTGGTCCATGCCAAGCAGGCGATCGACGCGACCGGCCCTTGCGTGCTGACATCCGCGCAGCTCGGGTATGGCGATCAGAGCGCTTTCGCCATTCATCCCCCCGCCTTGTTCACGCCGATGGATTCGGCTGGCAACCGGGACGACGACGCCAGGGGGCCGACACTCTCCATTCATCATTGGGCGGGGACATGGTGGACGCCGGAGCCAGCGGCAGGATGGCGTTCCAAGCTCCGGAGCAGCGCCTACAGGAGATGGCACCACCTGACGCGCGGTGAGCACCTTGATGAAGCGGCGGCGAAAGCAAGTGTTGACCAGGCGGTACTCTCGAGCCCGCCGCCTTCGGGCCAGAATGTCGCCATCCTGGTGCCGCTTCGGGACGCTGCCCAGCACATCCAGCCGTTCCTGGAGGCCCTCGGAGCCCTCGATTACCCCAAGGAGAAGATCAAGCTGGTTTTCTGCGAAGGCGATAGCCGGGACGAGAGCTGGGAAACATTGCGGGCGGCGACGCTCCCATTAGCCGGCAAATATCGTGATGCCCTTCTGCTGCAAAAGCAGGTCGGCGTTGATATCGACCGAGCCAAACGGGCCAGGCCACGATTGCAGCGCGTCAGGCGCGGCGCGATTGCCAAGGTACGCAATCACCTTATCGATCATGGGCTCGATGCAACCGACGACTGGGCGTTGTGGATGGATATCGACGTCTGGCGATTCCCCGAGGATTCCCTGAAGCGCCTGATCGGCACAGGCCACCGCATCGTTGTTCCGAACTGCCTGAAAGTTGCCGGCGAAGGCAGCCTTGATCTCAACAGTTTCGTCACGACCCGGCACGCTAAAGACTATCGCTATTATCGCGACATACGTGGCGGCCTTTACCAGCCCCCCGCGAGTGGGCAAGGTCGCCTGTATCTCAGCGATGTCCGACATCTCGACAGTATCGGCCTTGATGCGGTCGGCGGCACCATGCTTCTGGTCGATGCCGCACTGCACCGTGGCGGTCTTCGATTTCCAGAGATTCCCTATCGCGACCTTATCGAAACCGAAGGCTTTGGCGCACTCGCCAACGACCTCGGCATCCGGCCGGTCGGACTGCCCAAACTCGAAATCCTGCATGTCCCATGGTGATCACAGGCGGGGCTGGCGGCCCACTTGCCCAAGCTCCCGGCGGATGGCCTTCAGATGGGTTTCGAGCCGCAGACGCCGCCGCAACATCCATATGCGGAGGTCGCGAGACTTACCTCGGGCCTTTTCGCCAGCGACGCAGGCGGGCCCGTACAAAAGAGCTATAGCCAAATGGCAAGGATGACGGGCCAGATGGTTGCTTCGGCAACCCCTTCAGGCGTTCATGCAAGTGCGCCATCAGACGGTATTCCGAGGATTTGTCGAGGCCTTGCAGCCGCAGGGCGAGCGATTCGGGCAATGGCATCGACCGCCAGGCAAAGTAGGCCTCATACGCCTGTGGCGTCGCTGCAAGATAGTGAAGGTAAGCGGCAAGATCCGCTGGACCGCTGAAGTCGGCGGCATTGATGTACGAATTCGGCGGAACGAATTCATCGACATTCTGCGCACCGAGATAGACGGGTATAGTGCCGGCGCTTAGCGGCTGGAACATCTTCTCGGTCACATAGTCCGGAGCGACCGAATTCTCCAGGCCAAGGCAGAACTTGTAGCGGCCGATGGTATCAATCTTGGTTTCCGCGCCCAGATCAGGCCCTTCTATCGATCGATTGCGCATGAAACTGCCGTAGGAATCAATCCCGATATGGCGGGCAAGCTCCGTCGCGAATTCCTCGCGGCCACTACGGTTGATCCCTGAGGACTGAAAAAGCGCGACTGGAGCCGTTTGCGTTTTCGGCGGGATCGCCCTTGCCCTCGTCTTTTCCCACCAGACGGCTCCCGGCAGGTAGGGCCACCAGACATCCGAGCCGGCTTCATAGGTCATGGTGACATCAAAATGCCTCATGAAATGAGGATCGGCCATGCGGTGGTAGTTCTCTTTGCTCTCCATCGACCGGCCTACCCAGAGTTGGCCAGGATATTTGCGGGCGTCGCCCATCTCGCGGAAATCCGGAATGTGAAAGATTACCGCCGCGGCCTCGGAGAGACGCCGGCGGTCATTGGTCCATTGCAGCGGCAATTCGGTTTGCAACATCTTGGCGAGGTCGACGGGCCTGCCGAAGGAGGACGTGTAAAACAGGATAAGCGGATCGTTTGAGGGCATAAACAGGCAGTTACCTAGTCCAACGGGCAAGAGCGCCCGACGCAGAGGCGATCCATACAGCAGGAGCTCTGAAACCACCACATCGGAGCCGTTATCGCCTCGACGGGACCGGAGTCCGTGAGCGGTGGGAGTAACCGGCATCAGGCGACGGCTTCGGTCTTTCGCAGCTGGCTGACGATCTCGTCGGCCGCGTCGGCAATGTGTTTCCTTAGCAGCCGCGCGGTTTGCGCGGCGTCCTTGCGGCGATAGGCGTCGAAGAGATCCCGATGCTCCCGCAAGGCTTTTGCCTGTGCCTTGGCTGGCTCGATCTGCAGGCGCAAATAGCGGTCGGCGGAGCTGTAGAGCGTCCGCACGACAGCCATCGAACGTGGCCGCATCGCCGGCTCGAGCAAGGCGGTGTGAAACGCCCAGTTGAGACGGCTGAGTTCCTTGGGAGCCTCGCCCCGGCTGATGGCGACCTCATAGGCACGCATCGATGTCTCGACCGTGGCAATGTCATCCTCCGATGCGCGCGCGATCGCCTTCTCGGCCAGGAAGGGCTCGAGCTGAATCCTGGCGTCGAACAGGTCGATGGCGTCGTCGGACGACAGCTCCGCCACCACCGCGCCACGGTGCGTCCTGATGACAACGAGGCCGTCCGCCTCCAGTTGCAGAAGCGCCTCGCGCACCGGAATCCGGCTGACGCCGAGCTCCGCGGCGATGGCCTCCTGACGTATCTGATGCCCACCGGGATAGTCCCCGGCAATGATCCGGCCAGCGATGTACTCGGCCACCATCGCCGTCACGGTCTGGCGTTGCAGCAGCGGCTTGTTCGTCGTGGCCATGGCGCGTCCCGTGTTCAATCCTGCTGCTTGAGCCGTTCGATCGCCGTCTCGATGACGGCGGTGACGCGCGCGCGTTCCTCGCCGACCAGCGGCAGGCGTGGCGCTCGGGTCCATTCCGGCGCGCCGTAGACGAGATGCTCGGCCATCTTGATGTACTGAACCAGCTTGACATGCGTGTCGAGGTGAAAGGACGGCGTCATGATGCGGTAAATTTCGCGCGCCTTGGCGAAATTGCCGCCCGCGCACAGGTTGAAAATCCGCACACACTCCTTCGGCCAGGCATTGGTCATCCCCGAGACCCAGCCGGTGGCGCCAAGCGCCATGCTTTCGACGATCTGGTCGTCGACGCCACAGAAAATGTCGAAACGGCTACCCAGTTCGATGAACATGTCGGTGACCCGGCGCACGTCGCCGGTCTCTTCCTTCACCGCGACGATCGTCGGGCAATCCGCCAGCACCTTGAGGATGGCAGGGGTGACATCAACGCCATAGGCGATCGGATTGTTGTAGATCATGATCGGCAGGTCGCTGGCGCCAGCAATCGCCTTGTACCATTCGGCCGTTTCGCGCGGATCGGTCTTGTAGCCAAGGCTTGGGAAAACCATCAGGCCCTCGGCGCCAAAATCCTGGTATTTGCGGGCAGCCTCGATGGCGTTGGCGGTCGATATCTCGGCGAGGCCGGACAGAAGCGGGACACGTCCGGCAACAACGTCCCTGGCGGCACGGACAACGGCTTCACGCTCATGCGGCTGCAGCGACGCATTCTCACCCAGCATCGGCAGAACGATGATGCCGGAAACGCCATTGTCGATCAGGCGATTGATACTCGCCTGCGTCGCGCCGATGTCGACCGAGCCGTCATGGCTCAGTTTGGTCGTAACCGCCGGGAACACCCCCTTCCAATGCGTCATTCTCGTGCCTTCCTTCATCCCTGGGTCGCCGTCGTAATATTGGATCCAATCTTACAATATGCAAAATATGGAATCCAGAGCAAATCTGCTCGCGGTCGCGACTTGGGTACGACCGAACACTGGCGCGGCCGAGCACTCGCGCCATGGCGGCGCGCTATCTAGCCAGGAAGAGATGGGGCTTGAGGAGGGTGCGCCCTCAGCGGCAAAACGGCTGCTTCAGTCGTGCAGTTCCCTTGAGATCGGCGGGCCGATCTCAAAATCCGTGAAGGTGACCTCAAAACCCTCGCGCTGCGGCGAGCAGCACATCATGCCGACATCGACGGTTTTCGAAGGCGGGAAATAGGCCAGCCGGACCGGCTTCCAGTGACCGTCCGAGGCATTCAGGTACTGGACGCGGATCGTCTCGGCGTGACGGGTCAAACGGATCCTGATGCCGTCGGGATTTGCGGGGATATTGGCCAGGGACCAGTCGGAGGCATCGTTGGTGACGACGACGGAGAAATACATCAGCCCGTCGGTGTATTCGATACCGGTCTTGATCCAGTGGGTTTCGCTCAGCCGGATCATCAATCCGGCCTGGTCATAAAGCACCTGATAGTCGCCCTTTACGGTGACTTCGACGGAGAAGTCACCTTCGACCGGCCGGTAGAGGAAATGACCATTGTCACGCCAGAAATCGTAGAAGGTCTCGCGCCAGAAATCAGTTTCCTTGCCGGTCCGCACATGGACGGCATTGCCGTCGACTGAGTGAAAAGGCGGCGGGTTGAGCCAGGTCAGGTCCTTGTCTTGCACTGTCATCGCTCTGCCCGCCGCACTGGTTCCATACGCGTCGAATATCGCCGGCCCGATCAGCCGGCGAATGTATAGGCGGTCTTCACCGTGGTGTAGAATTCGGCGGCATAGCGGCCCTGCTCGCGCGGACCGAAGCTTGATCCCTTGCGGCCGCCGAACGGAACATGGAAATCGACGCCGGCCGTTGGAAGATTGACCATCACCATGCCGGCTTCGGAGTTGCGCTTGAAATGCGTCGCGTGCTTGAGGCTCGACGTGCAGATGCCTGAAGTCAGGCCGAAAGGCGTATCGTTGGCAACGGCCAGGGCCTCGTCATAATCCTTGACGCGGATGACGCTGGCGACCGGTCCGAAGATCTCCTCGCGCGAGGAACGCATGGCATTGGTGGCCTCGGTCAACAGCGCCGGCTGCAGGTAGAAGCCTGGGGTCTTGCGGTCGAGCCGCTCGCCGCCGAAGGCCAGCGTGGCGCCTTCCCTGACACCGATGGCGATATAGTCCTCATCCTGCTTCAACTGGCTGGCGTCGACGACCGGACCGATCTGGGTCCGCGCATCGAGCGCGTCACCGATGACCAGTTTGCCCATGCGCTCCTTGAGCGCCTCGACAAAGCGGTCATGGATGCCCTGCGTTACGATCAGCCGGGACGACGCCGTGCAACGCTGGCCGGTCGAAAAGAATGCGCCATTGAGCGCGCACTCGACAGCCGTGCCAAGATCGGCATCGTCGAGCACGACGAGCGGGTTCTTGCCGCCCATTTCGAGCTGGAACTTGCGCATGTGTTCGACACTCGCCGCCGCCACGCGCTTGCCGGTACCGACCGAACCGGTGAAGGTGATGGCGTTGATGTCCGGGCTGTCGAGCATAGCCTGGCCGACCACCGAGCCCTTGCCCATGACCAGATTGAGCACGCCCTTCGGCAATCCGGCGCGGTGCAGGATATCGACAATCGTCCAGGCGCTCTCAGGAACCAGTTCGGCCGGCTTGAAGACGATGGTGTTGCCATGGGCGAGCGCCGGCGCGATCTTCCAGGCTGGAATGGCGATCGGGAAGTTCCAGGGCGTGATGATACCGACCACGCCGGCCGCTTCACGCGTGATTTCAACGCCGACACCGGGCCGCACGCTTGGAACCATCTCTCCGGACAAGCGCAATGTTTCGCCGGCAAAGAAATCGAATATCTGTGCGGCGCGAAGGGTCTCGCCGATGCCCTCGGCCAATGTCTTGCCTTCCTCACGCGCCAGCGAGCGGCCGATCTCGTCCTTGCGGGCGATGATCTCGTCGGACGCCTTTTTCAACACCGCATGGCGCGCCAGCGGGCCGGATCGGGACCAGGCCGGAAAGGCCGCTTTCGCCGCTGCGATGGCTTGCCCGGCCTGCTCAGGTCCGGCGGAGGCATACTCGCCGACAACGTCGCCGGTGTCGGAAGGATTGATGTTGCGCGATCCGGCCTCGCCCACCCATTCGCCGTCGATGAGGTTCTGTCGAAACGCTGTCATATCGTTGTCTTTCCCTGGTGATGCGGGGCGGGGCCGCCGTTTGGCTGTATTTGACAGACAATTGCGTTTTGGGAAAGGTTGCTCTTGACCAATCGCGCCGCCCCCCTTGCGGCAGGCATGGCACCGCGTCGGTGCGATTTGAGATTTGGGCCGGCGAAAGGGCTCAGCGTATCGCTTCAGCCAGCCATTCGCCGCCTGTACACTTATGTCCATCCTTGATTTGCCGGCTGTGCCATGTCATGCGTCATGATGATGGCAGCCATGGAATCGCCCACCCAGCGCGCCGGCGTCACCGGCAACGTCAAGGCCACACGCGAAGACTGGCTCAAGCTCGCGCTTGAGACCTTGATATCCGATGGCGTCGAACGCGTGCGGGTGCAGATACTCGGCCAGAGCCTCGATGTGTCGCGCTCAAGCTTCTACTGGTATTTCAAGAGCCGGCAGGATCTGCTCGACCAGTTGCTTGAATATTGGCGGCAGACCAACACACGGTTCATCGTCGAACGGGCCGAGCGGCCGGCCCCGTCCGTGGTTCGCGCGGTCATGAATATCTTCGAGTGCTGGGTCGACGAAAAGCTCTTCGATCCACGCCTGGATTTCGCGATCAGAGCCTGGGCCCGCCGCTCACCCGCCACAAGGCGTGTTCTCGACGAGGCCGACGATCAGCGCGTCAACGCGATCCGCGACATGTTCTTACGCCATGGCTATGACCAGGAAGATGCCTTCGTACGGGCGCGCGTGCTCTATTTCATGCAGATCGGCTATTATTCCCTTGAGCTCAACGAGCCGATGAGCAGCCGCTTGCCGCATGTCGCGTCGTATCTGCGCAGCTTTACCGGCCAGGAGCCATCAGTGCAGGACGTTGAGGACTTTTCGCGTTACGTCGAAGAGACGATTTCGCGCAGCCGCTAGGCAATGCCGCGGCCTTTGAGGCCGATGGCGGGCTCCGGACCAATGACATGAAACGATTGCAGCCTTGCCCGAGGTTTCAACCCAAACTAGACATTAATGTACAATGCCAATACGCTTCAGCGTGACGACGACATTGATACGCGATTGACAAGCCACCTCGCCGGCGTCGAAAGAGATGTGCGTGTGGTCGCGGCATTCGAACAAAAGACCACGCGATGACCTTCTTCAATTCCCATCAACCAGGCCGGTCCAGCGATCCATGACCAGAAGCTACTCCGCTCTATCGCTCTTCAAGGAGGGCCTGGCCGGCCAGACAGGCTGGAAGCCGGCGTGGCGTTCGCCCGAGGCAAAGCCAGCCTATGACGCGATCGTCATCGGCGGCGGCGGACATGGGCTGGCAACGGCCTATTACCTGGCCAAGAACCACAACATCACCCGGGTCGCGGTGCTGGAAAAGGGCTGGATCGGCGGCGGCAACACCGGCCGCAACACGACAGTGGTGCGCTCCAACTACTACTATCCGGAAAGTGTAGCGCTCTACGGGCTGGCGCACCGGCTGTACGAGGGCCTGTCAAAGGACCTGAACTACAACGTCATGCTGTCGCAGCGCGGCATGGTCAATCTGTGCCACAGCACCGGCGAAATGGAGATCGGCGCGCGCACCGTCAACGCCATGCAGATCAACGGCATCGACGCCGAACTGCTTTCGCCCGACGATGTGCGCCGCGTCGCGCCGATCTACAATTTTTCAGCCGATGCGCGCTTTCCCGTTTTCGGCGGCATCTGGCAAGGCCGGGCCGGCACGGCTCGGCACGACGCGGTTGCCTGGGGCTATGCGAGGGCGGCGAGCCGGCTCGGCGTCGACATCATCCAGAATTGCGAAATCACCGATTTCATCATCGAGGGCGGCCGCTGCCGGGGCGTCCAGACCTCGCGCGGCGCCATCCGTGCCGACCGCATCGGCATGGCGGTGGCCGGGCATTCCTCGGTGCTGGCAGCCAAGGCCGGGTTCCGGCTGCCTATCAATTCCTATGCGCTGCAGGCCTGCGTTTCCGAGCCGGTAAAGCCCATCCTCGACACGGTGGTACTGTCGCCGGGCACCGGCGTCTATGTCAGCCAGTCTGACAAGGGCGAGATCGTCATCGGCGGCGGGCTCGACCGCATCCCGTCCTATGCGCAGCGCGGCAACCTGCCGACGCTGGAGACGGTGATTGCCGGCGTGCTGGAGATGTTCCCGATCTTCGGCCAGTTGAAGCTGATGCGGCAATGGGCCGGCATCGTCGATGTCGTACCGGACTCCTCGCCGATCATCGGTGAATCGCCTTTGCCCGGCCTGTTCCTCAATTGCGGCTGGGGCACGGGCGGCTTCAAGGCCATCCCCGCCGGCGGCACGCTGCTGGCGCAGTTGCTGGCCTCAGGCAAACACAACGACATCAGCCGCCCCTTCGACCTTGATCGCTTTGCCAGCGGACGGCTGATCGACGAAGCGGCCGGCTCCGGCATCGCGCATTAATGCATGTCGCCCAAAAGTGCGCAGCGGTTTTGGGACGACGACACGCATAAAACCAGGACAAGTCTTTCATGCAGCTTTTTCCTTGCCCGTTCTGCGGCCCGCGCGACGAGACCGAATTCCACTATGGCGGCGATGCCGGAAACGCCAGGCCGGACGGCACCGAGGTGCCGACCGAGCGTTGGGCCGAGTACCTCTATCTGCGCTCCAACCCTAAAGGCTCGGCACGCGAGGTCTGGGTGCATATGACGTGCAGCGAGTTCTTCGTCATGGAGCGCGACACCGTCACCCACAAGGTGCTGTCGTCGACTGCTCTTGGTGGGGAGCACGCAGCGTGACCGCTTCGCGTCTTGCCACGGGTGGATGTGTCATCGACCGCTCCCGCCCGATCCGCTTCAGCTTCGATGGTAAGACCGTGCACGGTTTTGCCGGCGACACGATCGCCTCGGCATTGCTGGCGAACGATGTCGCGATTGTCGGGCGCAGCTTCAAATACCACCGGCCACGCGGCATCTGGGGCGCCGGCGTCGAAGAGCCGAACGCGCTGGTCGATATCCGCGGCAGCACGGCGGCGACGCCGAACTCACGCGCCACGACCGAGCCGGCGCGCGACGGGCTCGAGGCGAAAAGCGTCAATGCCTCGCCAAGCGCGCTGGCCGACCGCAACGCTTTCATGGATCGTTTCTCGCGCTTCATTCCGGCGGCCTTCTACTACAAGACCTTCATGTGGCCGGACTGGCATATGTTCGAGCCACGCATCCGTGCCATGGCGGGGTTAGGCAAGGTTGATAAAGACTGGACATCGGCTGGATCCGCCGACCAGATCAACCATCACTGCGACGTGCTCGTCGTGGGCGCGGGCCCAGCTGGGTTGGCGGCAGCCAGGCTGGCGGCGGGCGCCGGCCAATCCGTGGTGCTTGTCGACGATCAGTTCCGGCCGGGCGGTTCGCTTGGACACCGTGACGGGGAAGTCGATGGGCCGGCGAAGAACTGGGTCGACGAGACAGTCGCGGGACTTGCAGCGGCAGGTCATCTGATCCTGCCCTCGACGACCGCCTTCGGCATCTATGACCACAATCTGGTCGGGCTCAATCAACGTCATCCCGATGGGCGGCCGGACACGCTGTGGCGGGTCAGGCCGCGCCATATCGTGCTGGCGACCGGCGCCATCGAGCGGCCGCTGCCTTTCGCCAACAATGATCTGCCCGGCATCATGTCGGCGGACGCCGCGCTCTCCTATCTCAAGCGGCATGCCGTGCTGGTCGGCAGCCGCATTGTCGTCGCCACCAACAACGACAGTGCCTACGAGGCGGCGGAGGCCATCTCGCGGGTGGGCGCCGAAGTCACGCTTGTCGACATCAGGAGCGAGGGCATGCCCGCGACACCGGCCAATGTGCGGCTGGTCAAGGGACGCAGCCTCGCTTCCGCCAACGGCAAGTTGCGCGTCGACGGCGTGACCCTCGATGACGGCACCCGGCTCAACGCCGATTGCGTGCTGGTCTCCGGCGGCTGGACACCGACCATTCATCTGTTCGGCCAGGCCAAGGGCAAGCTTGCCTGGAGCGAGGCGCGCGCGGCCTTCCTGCCGGGTGACCCGGTTGACGGCATCAGCGTCGCAGGCGCGGCGGCCGGCACGGTCTCGCTGTCGGACGTGTTCGCCAGTTCGGCGAAGGCCGTTGCCTCGCTTGGCCCGACGAAAGCAGCCGCGCCACGCAGCACCGGCCCGGAGGCAACGGCCGGTATTTCGCCGGCATGGCCGATGCCGGGCTCGAAAGGGCGTATCTGGATCGATTATCAGAATGACGTGACCGCGAAAGACGTGGAATTGGCGGCACGCGAGAATATCGTCTCGGTCGAGCACCTGAAGCGCTACACCACGCTCGGCATGGCGACCGACCAGGGCAAGACCTCCAATCTGCCGGGCCTGGCGCTGATGGCCGGGATCACTGGCCGCACGGTTCCCGAAGTCGGCACCACGACCTATCGTCCGCCATTCACCCCAGTGCCGCTGGCAAGCTTTGCCGGCGCGAGCGTCGGCGAACTGATGGCGCCGGTGCGCCGGCTGCCGCTGGAGAATGTCCACCGTGCCGGCGGCGCTGTCTTCCAGGAATATGGCGGCTGGCTGCGCCCAGCCTACTATGGCAACGGCGACGCGGAACGGTCGATCCAGGACGAGGCACGGCGTGCCCGCCAATCGGCCGCGCTGTTCGATGGCTCGACGCTTGGCAAGATCGAGGTGATCGGACCGCAAGCGGGCGAATTCGTCGATTTCCTCTGCTACAACACCATGTCGACGCTGAAACCCGGCCGCTGCCGCTATGGTTTCATGCTGTCGGAAAACGGCGTGGTCTTCGACGACGGCGTTCTGGTCCGGCTGGACGAACACCGCTTCGTCGTCTCATGTTCCTCGTCGCATGTCGCCGCCGTGCACGCGCGGCTGGAGGAATGGCGCCAGGACCGCTTTGGCCGCAGCGCCATCTATATCCACAATGCCACCTCGGACATGGCGACGCTGACCGTCTCCGGCCCGAACGCGAGGAAGCTGCTCGAAGCGGTTGATCTCGGCACGTCGCTCGACGATGCCGACCTGCCGCATATGGCGGTCAGCCATGGCGTCTATGCCGGCGATGTGGTTCGTATTGCCCGCGTCAGCTTCACCGGCGACAGGAGCTATGAAGTCTCCATCCGGGCGGATCGCGCCGAACGGCTGTGGGCGCATATGCGTAAAGCCGGCCAGGTCTTCGATGCGGTTGTCATCGGCCTTGAGGCACTGATGATCCTGCGCGCTGAGAAGGGCTTTATCGTCATCGGCAAGGACACCGACGGCACCACGCTGCCGCATGATCTCGGCGTCGATGGTCCGCGCGCCAAGCGCAAGACCGAATTCGTCGGCCGCCGCTCGCTGTTCACCGAGGAAGCGTCGCGCGACAACCGCATGCAGCTTGTCGGGCTGACGGTGCCGCAAGGCGAAGCGCCGCTGCCCACCGGCGCGCATGGCATCGAGCGCCGCGACGGCAGGCTGAAAAGCCTGGGGTTCGTCACGTCCAGCTACCAGAGCCCGACGCTCGGCCGCGCCGTGGCGCTCGGCCTGATCGAGCGCGGCGCCGCACGCCATGGCGAGACGATCGAAATCCAGCATCTCGGCAAGGTCAGGAAAGCGACGATCGCGGAACCCTGTGCCTTCGATCCGGCAGGAGACCGGCTGCATGCGTAATCTCGCGGAAAAGTGGACTGTCGCACCGGACTGGCAGGCGGCCGTCATCGAGGCGCCCGGCCTGACGATACGAACCGTAACCGGCCTCAACCAGATCCTGGTCAGCGGCGATCTCGATGCCTGGGCGCGGGTTTCCGGCTTGAATGGAGCCGGTGTCGGCGCCTTTGGCGTGGTTCAGGGCGACAGCTACGCGGCGCGGTTGGCCCGCGACCGGCTGCTTGCGGTGTCCACGGCACCTTTTGCCGTCACGGCGGGCTGGCACGCGGAAGGTTTCGCGGTGACCGCCATCAGCGCCGGACTGCACGTATTCGAGGCCGAAGGCACTGCGATCGACGCTTTTGTGGCGCGGGGGACGACACTCGATCCACGGCAGGCCGGCGCAAGCGCGGCACTTTCCTTCGCCGGCATCAGCGCCATCGTTTATCGTCATGAGGACAGGCTGCGCATCCATGTCGATCGCGGTCTGGCGGCCTATCTCTGGACGTGGATGGAAACGGCGGCCGGCAATATGTCAGCGGGATAGGCGGGGTTCCCAGCCTCTCAGAGCGTGAACGACCAGAACAGGCAAGCCAGGGTCGCGGCGGCGAACACGACGAAGAACAGGCTGCGCAGCAGCACGTTGCGGCGAAGTTCGTTGATGACGAAATGGCAGCCAATGATCGCCACGGCAAACAGGAACCGCCGGTTCAGCAGCGCCCAGAGGGCGTCCCTCTGGCCGAAAGCCCATCTGGCGACGAGACAACCGACGATCGCCGCCAACAGAACGATCACCGTCCAGAAGAGCGCATCGGCGGCATTGGTCAGCACGATGCTGGCCGCCCTGATCGGCAGGATCATCATCAGCAGTGCACTGAAGGAATAGACGGCGGCGAGCGGAATGAAGGTCGCGGCATCGGCGATGCCGTCGAGCCGTCTCACACCGATCGCACCATAGGGATAGCCGTGCCTTGCCACGGCAAGGCTGAGCGCCATGAGCAAGGCGGTCAGCACGGCGACGAGTGCGAAGGATGTGAGGGCTCTGCTCATGATGTTCCTGTCCCGGACGAATCAGTCAGGAACAGGTTTAGCCAAGGGTTGTAAATTGCGCGTAAGCGGGACGCATATCTTGCGGATTTCAACTTCGTGCAATGCTGCCCGGCAGCGATGCTGCTACCAGAGCAGCTGGCTACGCAGCGTCAGACAACGGCAACCGTAAGGTCGCCGAGGCCATCGACATGGCCGACCATGACGTCTCCCCGCGAAACACTGCCCACACCAGCAGGCGTACCCGAGAAAATCAGGTCGCCGGCACCGAGTTCAAAGAACCTGGACAGGTAGGAGATAATTTCAGGCACCTTCCAGATCATCTGGCTGAGGTCACCGGTCTGCCGGCGCTCGCCATTGACGTCGACGGCGATGGTTCCGGTGTTTGGATGGCCGACGACGGCCACCGGGAGGATCGGCCCGCAAGGCGCTGAATGCTCGAATGCCTTGGAGACTTCCCAGGGCCGGCGAAGCTCCTTGGCTTCGTTCTGCAGGTCTCGGCGGGTCATGTCGAGGCCGACCGCGTAACCGAAGACATGCTCAAGCGCGCTTTCAGCCGCGATGTCACGGCCACCCTTGCCAAGCGCGACGACCATCTCGATCTCGAAATGCACATCCTGGGACTGCGGCGGATAGGGGAATTTCCCATCGACAAGGCTGACGTTGCCTGGGCTCTTCTGGAAGAAGAAAGGCGGCTCCTTGTTGGGATCGTGACCCATCTCCACCGCGTGAGCCGCGTAGTTGCGCCCCACACAATAGATGCGCCGGACCGGAAACAGCTCCTTGGTTCCGTCGATCGGCAAGGCGGGGATGGCAGCCGGTTCAAATGCGTAGATCCTGCTGGTCATCGTGGTGGCTTTCCTGTCGATCGCGGGAGCTCGGCGGCCGCCGGGCATGGTTGCCTGCAGTCAAGACCGCCGGCACACCAGCTTCTATCCAATCTGTCGCCAATTTGCGATTGGTCGCCACACAACACGATTGTGTGCCAAGACAGCGGCTTCAACGACGCCACCGACCTGGTGCGCCCGCGCTGGTCGCTAGTGCTTGAGGATCTGGCTCAGGAAAAGCTTGGTGCGGCTGTGCTGCGGATTGGCGAAGAAGCTGTCCGGCTTGCCTTCCTCGACGATCTGGCCGGCATCCATGAAGATCACCCGGTCGGCCACCGCGCGGGCAAAACCCATCTCATGCGTGACGCAGACCATGGTCATGCCGTCGCGAGCCAGTCCCGTCATGGTATCAAGCACTTCCGATACCATTTCCGGGTCGAGCGCCGAGGTCGGCTCATCGAACAGCATGACGGCCGGCTTCATGCACAGGCTGCGGGCTATCGCGACGCGCTGCTGCTGGCCGCCCGAGAGTTGCACCGGATATTTGTTGGCCTGTTCTGGAATGCGCACCCGCTCAAGGAAACCGAGCGCGGTCTTGCGCGCCTCCTCCGCCGATACGCCGTTGACCCACATCGGGCCGGCCATGCAGTTCATCAGCACCGTCATGTGCGGAAAAAGGTTGAAGTGCTGGAATACCATGCCGACCTTGCTGCGCACGTCGGCGACGTTTTTCATGCGTGCATGCAGATGCACGCCGTTCACCGTGATCTCGCCATTCTGATGGGCTTCGAGGCGGTTGAAACAGCGGATCAACGTCGACTTGCCGGAGCCCGACGGGCCGCAAATGACGATGCGCTCGCCCTTGTGGACGGTCAGGTTGATATCCTTCAGCGCCTGGTAGGAACCATACCATTTGTTGACCGCCTCGGCCTTGATGATCGGCTCGGCATTCATCGGATCTTGCTCCGGCCATAATGGCGTTCGATGCGTGACTGGATGAGTTCAAGGCAGATCGACATCATCCAGTAGATGAGCGAGGCGGAGATCAGCATCTCCATGTGCTGGAAGGTTTTCTGACCGAGCGTGCGGGCCAGGAACATCAGCTCCCAGACGCCGATGACCGACACAAGCGAACTGTCCTTGAGCATCGAAATGAACTGATTCCCGGTCGGTGGGATGATCACCGGCAAGGCCTGCGGCAGGATGATGCGGCGCATCGTCAGCGAAAAGCCGAAGCCCATCGAGCGTGAGGCCTCCCACTGGCCGCGATCGATGCTCTGGATGCCGGAGCGGAAAATCTCGGTCATGTAGGCGCCATAGCACAGCGACAATGCCAGGATGCCGGCAGGCACCGCGCCGACGACGAAGCCGAACTGCGGCAGGCCCAGATAGATCAGATAGACCTGCATCAGCAGCGGCAGACCGCGAAAGAACGAGGTGTAGAAACTGGCGATGGCATAGGCAAAGCCATTGGTCGACAGTTTGGCAACGGCGCCGAGAATGGCGATCAGCGAAGCGATGACGATGGAAATCGCCGACACATAAAGCGTGGTGACGACACCCTGCGAAATAAGGAAAGGCAGCTTTTGCCAGATGAAAGGCAGGCTGAGATGGAAGGTCGCGAAGAAGGCAAGGAAAAGCACCAGCAGTTCGAGCCAGACGATACCGATCTGCACACGCAGCGATGCAAAACCGATCAGCACGACGTTGAGCGAGAACAGCAGCGCAATGGTCAGGGCGATCGCGAAGCGGCCGTAGAGACCACTATCGGCCGGTTCGCCGATGATCGGGCGCATCAGTTCGCCGAAGCTGGTGCCGGTGAGATTGAAGGTGAGGAAGATCAGAAAGATCGCACCGAACATCGCCGCGACAAACCAGGGTTTGTGCACGAGTACCTCGGATTCGACGGTATCCGGATAAAGCATCGCTTGCCCCGCGAGGTTTGTGGACGGTCAATCGCCCGGCGACCGTTCACGCGGCCACCGGGCGGACTTGATTATTTCGTGACCGAATAGTCCACACCGTACCACTTCTTGGAGAGCGTGCTGAGCGTGCCGTCTTCCTTCATCGCTTTCACGGCATCGGCGATCCTGGCTGAGAATTCCGGGTCGCCATGTTCGATGGCGACGGCCAGAGGTTCGTAGAACACCGGATCGCCAACCTGCTTGATCGGGTAGCCGGCCTTGATCGCATCGTTGATGCTCGGCAGCGACGAGACGACCGCATCGACGCGCACACCATCACCGAGGCGCAGATCATCGAACGCCGTGGTGGAGTTCTCGTAGGAATGCACCTCTTTCGGGTTGAGCTTGTACTCGAAGGCCGGTGCGCCGGCAGCGTCGAGCGTCAGGTCCTTCTTGGCGTAGGCTTCGAAGGTAGAGGTCGTGGTGGCGCCGATGACCTTGCCGTCGAGATCGCCAAGCGAGGTCGCCTTGCTGTCCTTATGAACGGCGACTGCCGCCGGCGTGTAGTAATACACCGCCGGGAAATCGAAAATCTCGGCGCGCTTCTTCGTCGGCGTCATCGAGCCGACATGCATGTCCCAGCGTCCGACCCAATTGCCAGCGGTGATGATGTCCCAGCCGGGGGTGACGAACTCGACCTTGACCCCGATGCGCTTGCCGATGTCCTTGGCGACATCGACATCGAAACCATCGAGCTCGTTGTTGGCATTGACGAAAGACTGCGGCGCCCAGTTGGCGTCGGTCGCGACCTTGAGATCGCCCGCCGCCTTGACGCGGTCAAGCACAGCCCCGGCCTTGGCCGGCAAGGCGCCCAGCGAAAGCGCCAGCGACAGTGCGGCCAGTTTGAGAATCGTCTTCATATTGTCTGTTCCCTTTGTTGTCGTTCAGTCCCCACGGCGACGCCCCTTACCGGCGACGGCTCCGCAACCTCTTCATCGCGCCGGACACCGGCCTCCCAACTGCCTGTTTGTCCGCGTGATAGTCCCAATTGTTGGCCATTTAGCAGCAAGCCGGCTGCCCGCGTCTTCCGGTGACACGGAGGACGTTTCCGCCGCCGCTTGCTCGGAACGATGGGAAGCCGGAAGGCCGCGAACCAATGCGATCATTGGCCTTCTGCCTTTGTTTCATTGAGCACGGCGCTGGCGACGCGAAAGCTTTCGACGCCGGCGGGAATGCCGCAATAGACCGAGATCTGGATCAGGGCGGCGCGAAGCTCGCTTTCGCTCAGTCCGTTTCGGACGGCGCCACGAACATGCACGCCAAATTCATGCATCCGGCCAAGTGCTGCCAGCATGCCCAGATTGAGCAGACTGCGCTGCTTGAGATCGAGTGCCTCGTCCGTCCAGCACATGCCCCAGCAATATTCGTTGAGGATATCCTGGAACGGACGTGAGAAGTCGTCGGCATTATCCCGCGCCCGATCGACATAATTGTCGCCAAGGACTGTGCGGCGGACGTGCTCCCCGGCGGAGCGCAACTTGCTATCCATGGCTGGATGTCTCTCGCTTTGGCGCATTGTCGTCGAGGAAGTCCGACATCAATCCGGCGACCAGCGCCGGTGCCTCGATGAGGATGGAGTGGCGCAGCCCTGGCAGGATCGCCAGTTTCGAACCCGGGATGTGCTCGTGCATATGATGCGCCATGCGGGGGCTGGAGCCGAGATCATCGGCGCCGGTGACAACCAGCGTCGGCGCGCGGATCTGGTCCAGGATGCCGCCGAAATCCGTTTCGGCCAGGACACGATAGGCCGCCGCGTAGCATCTGGGATCGTTTTCGGCGTCCCTGCCGCGCAACCGGGCGATCACCTCAGGATTCTGCTCCTGAAACGCCTCGGTCAGCCAGCGCGACAGGGATTGGGCATGATGCGTGCCCGGCTCGTTCGCCATCAGTGCGGCGAGGCGACCAAGCACGGCCTGACGTTCCTGCGGTGTGCGGCCGGCGACCGTCGACAGCAAAACCAGTTTTCTCAGCCGCTCCGCATGAGTCAATGCAAGACGCTGGGCAATCAGTCCGCCCAGCGAGAAGCCGGCGAGATGAAACGTCCCGAACCCGGCATGATCGGCGAGAGCCAGCGCCTCGGTGACGAAATCATCGATCTCGTAGCGGCCGCCGATGCGGCTCGAATGGCCATGACCACGCAGGTCGAACGTGAGCACGGTGAAGCGGTCCGCAAGCCGGCTGACGACGCCACTCCAGGCCTCCAGATACGAACCGACGCCATGGATACAGACGAGCGGCTCCGCACCAGAGCCATCGACCCGGTAATTGAGCGTCACCTCGCCCGTGTTGAACAGCCGATTTTCCACAGCCATCAGTGCCCGGCAGCCGCACGCCGATCACGTTCGCGGGCGGCGAAATGTGGCATCACCTCGTCGACGAACAGTTTCAGTGTCCTCGCCTGCAGGGCGAATGGCAGGTTGAAGGTCAGGCCGAGGCAATACTGGTCGACACCGGCGGCCTCGTAGTCCTCCAGCTTCTCGATGATCTCGTCGGGCGTGCCGAACATCAGGTTGCGGCGAATGTTTTCCGGGTTGTAATTGTCCTTGCCCTTGACGCTTTCGTAGGAGACCGCCTCGGGAAAGCCATTCGCCACCGTACCGATGTTCTGGAACAAGTTCTCGAACATGCGGCCATAGTCGCTGCTGTGGCGCACAGCGACCTGCCAGTCGTCGGCGCGCTCATAGATGCAAGTGCGGCGCTGCATCATGAAGCGCGGGCGTGGCACCTCGGGATGATTGGCGACCGCCGCGCGGAACTTCTCGCCCAGCACCGCGATCTCGGCCGCCGGAGCGGAGAGCGGCGTCGACAGGATGTTGGCGCCGGCGGCGATCGCCCAGTCGAACGTGCCGGGGTCACGCGCTGCCACCCAGATTGGCGGATGCGGCTGCTGCAACGGTTTCGGCACCGACGTCGCCATCGGGAACTTCCAGTAGTGGCCGTCATGAGCATAGTCGCCGGCCCATAATTTCCTCACTGCCGGCACCAGTTCCTTGAGATAGGCGACGCCTTCCTGCTGCGGCATGCCGCCGGCCATGCGGTCGAACTCATACTGGTAGGAGCCACGGGCAATGCCGAACTCCAGCCGTCCGCCAGTCAGGTGGTCGCAAAGCGCTGCTTCACCGGCGAGCCGGATCGGGCTCCAGTAGGGCGCGACCAGCGTCGAGGTTCCCAACCGGATCTGTTGCGTGTGCTGGGCAAGCCATGTCAGCGTCATCAGCGGGTTTGGCGAGATGGTGCATTCGATCGTGTGGTGCTCGGCGGTCCACAATGTTTCGAACCCGCCCTCATCGGCCATGCGGGCCAGTTCGAGAAGATTGCCCTTCACCGCCGACATTGGCGTGTCTGGCGAAAAGCGCTCCATGGTCAGCGAAACGGCGAATTTCATGTTTCCTCGCTAGGCGTCTGGATGAATGGTGTCGCGATCAGCGCAAGCGGATGACGAACGGGTCCTGCATGGCTCCGGAATAGTCGACGACCACGTTCTTCACCCTTGAGAATTCCTGCATGACGTCGAAGCCGCCGCGCCGGCCGTAGCCGCTTTCCTTGAAACCGCCATTGGCGGACATGAAGGACGATGCCCGGTAGGTGTTGATCCACACGGTGCCGGCATCGACATTGCGGGCGAAGCGCAGCGCGCGGTCGATGTCCTTGGTCCAGATTCCGGATGCCAGCCCATAGTGAGTGTCGTTGGCGAGCGCGGTCATCTCCTCCTCGGACGAGAAGGGTATGACCCCGACCACCGGGCCGAAAATCTCATCGCGCATGAAGTCCATGTCGTTGCGGGCGTCGGTCATGACAGTCGGTTCGAAATACCAGCCGCCAGCCAGGTCCGATGCCTGTGGCCGCCTGCCGCCAACGGCAATCCGGGCGCCCTGGCGCACCCCCGAGGCAACATAGGATTCAACTTTGGACAGCTGCGCCGACAGCGCCAGCGGGCCGATGTCGGTGTCCTCCTGCATGGGATGGCCAACCCTGACCCGCCGCGTGCGTTCGACCAGCGCCTCGATGAAGCGATCATAGATGCTGGCTTCGACGAAACAGCGCGAGCCGGCGACGCAACTCTGGCCGGCAGCCGCGAAAATGCCCGAGACGACGCCGTTGACGGCATGCTCCATCTCGACATCGGCGAAGACCACATGCGGCGACTTGCCGCCGAGTTCCATTTGACACGGAATGAGGTTGCCGGCGGCGTTCTGGGCAATCCTGCGCCCGGTCGCCGTGCTGCCGGTGAAGACGATCTTGGCGATGCCGGGATGACGGGTGAGCGCCTCGCCGGCCGAAGCGCCGGTGCCGGTGACAACGTTGACCACGCCCGGTGGAAAGCCGGCCGCTACAATGAGTTCGGCGAGCGCCAGCGTCGATGCGCTGGCATGCTCCGATGGCTTGATCACCACCGTGTTGCCGATCGCCAGGCAAGGCGCCAGCGTGCCGGTCAGCAGCATCAGCGGCGAATTCCAGGGCGTGATCATGGCGACGACGCCGATCGCCTCGCGCAGGTTGAAGTTGAGCATGTCGAGCTTGTTGACTGGGATCGTGTCGCCCAGCAGCTTGTCGGCCATGCCGGCGAAATAGCCGTAGGCATCAGGCATGGCGCGCATCTGCGCGCGCATTTCCTTGATCAGCTTGCCGTTGTCGCGGGTCTCGATCAACGCCAGTTCGTCGGCATGTTCCAGAACCAGCTGTGCCAGTCTTTGAAGCAGCTTGCCGCGATCGGTCTGCGTCATGCGGCGCCAGGCCGGATCGACAAAGGCTGCCTGCGCGGAACGCACGGCGGCATCGACATCGGCGGCATCGGCTTCGGCCAATTCGTACCAGGGCTCGCCGGTCGTCGGGTCAAAGCTCGGGATGTAATTTCCCCCGGCAGGCGCAACGAAAGCGCCGCCGATAAACAGGTCCTGACGGGAGTTCTTGAGCGCCTTGACTGTGGTTTTCATGTCGGTCCTGTCAGGTTCTATTCTTTTCGGGTGCTATTCCTGCGCGCTTTGCGCCCAGGGCAGCGTTGTTCCATCCAGCCTGGCCAGGCGGCCGCCGTCGTTGGAATCCATGTAGATGCTGAAGGACTCGTCGCGACGTTCACGGCTGTAGCGGCGCAGCAGCGAGCAGATCTCACGCGCCGGAATCTCGTCATATGGCAGATTGGCAATCGGGAAGAAGCGAAAGCCCGGCGGCATCGGAATGGCCGCCGAAATCCCGGCCAGACGGGCCCGATAGATGAGATAGCCGGGGTCGCTGTCAGCGACATCGAACACCGAATAGAGAAATGTTTCCTCCGGCAGCAGCGTCAGCGCGTCGCCGCCTTCAAGCTTTAGCTCGTTTTCGGCTTTCCGGCTCTTGGCGCTGGGCAGCACCCAGCCACCCTTGCCGTCGGAGCGCAGCAGGATCTGACCATCGGCCTCGATGAGATAGCCGACGATCATGCTGTGCGATGCCAGCCAGCCTGGCGGCAGCGGATCCTTGATCGCGGCATAACGGCCACGGCAGAAGCCGAGCGGCGCCGACGGGCTTGTGCCGAAGGCCTGCACGGCGCCGATCAGCACGACATGATCGCCGGCCTCGATACGGTCATGGACGGTGCAGTCGAACCAGGTCAGGCATTCGTTGAGGATCGGCGCCCCGGTATGGACGCGGTCATGGACGATCGATTGAAACTTGTCCGGCGACTTCGAGGCGAAGACCGACGAAACATCGGTCTGGCCTTCATGCAGGAGATTGACGGCGAAACAATCCGATGTGTTGAAGGCGGCGAAGCTGGCGGCGGCCTTGCCGACGCAGACCAGAAGCAGCGGCGGATCGAGCGACACGGAGGTGAATGAGTTGGCGGTCATGCCGCGCGGCGTGCCATCGCCGTCGCGGGTGGTGATGACCGTGACGCCGGTGACGAACGTTCCGAAGGCCCGCCGCAACGCGATCGGATCGATCGCCTGCGGAACCGGCGACTGCGGGGTTGACGATGACGTTTCTGTGGCGGCGATCATGGGACGAAGCTAGCCGCTCGCCAGGGGCGCCGCTTCCTCCTGTTGCGAGGAATGTAGGGCCGGGGCGATGCTGTGTTTCAGAGCAAACGGACAGCAGGCGCAAGCTGCCGGGTGACCGTCGCGGACGAACAGCAATGGCTTGTGGTCAAATCTGGTTTTGGATCAGGCGCGGCTGTCGATCACGCCGCGCAAGCGGATGGCCAGTTCAACCGCGAAGCGCCGCTCTGGCGTGTCGAGATCGATGCCGAACAGTTCCTGGATCCGCGACAGCCGGTAGCGCAAGGTGGTGACATGCAGGCCGATGGAATCGGCGCATGCCTGGCTGCGGCAGCCCTCCCGCAGGTAGGCGAACAGCGTATCCATATAGGGCGTGCCATGCTCGCGATCGTGCTCGGCAATCGCGCCGATGCTCTCATGCACGAAACCGCGCACATCCTCGACTTCGGCGGCGGCCACCAGCATCGGCAGCGGGCCGAAATCCTGGCTGGCGAAGACGCCGGTGCGGCCGAATGAGCGGCCGATGCGGATCATGCGCCGGCAACGATCCCAGGCCGCCGGATAGTCCGAAAGCATGGCACAGACACCGGAAAGGACGACGAAAGGTTCCTGATCGAAGTAGCGGCCCAGTTCCTCGGCGATCTTGTGCAACAACTTGTTGACGCGCTCGGGATCGCCGCCCAACTCGGCGGGGATCAGGCATACGAGGCCATTCTCCACAGCGACAATGCCGGCCGGCACTGAATTCTGCTGCATCAGCCGGATCACCGCATGGTGCGGGTCGAGCGAATAGCCGGCGCCGCGCTTGCTCTGCGCCGGCAGGTCGATGACGATCATCTGCCGGGGCGAGCGCAGGTCGATGTCGAGGCGCTGCGCCCTTTGCAGGACATCGTTGGCGTCATGCCAGCGTTGCTCGACGATCTCCAGGAACAGGTCGGTGAGCGTGCGGGTCTCGAAGCGGAAGCGGATGAAGCTGCGCATCATCTGCACGCTGAGCGCGAATTTGGCGCTGTCCAGCAACAGCAACTCCAGCTGGCTGAAGGGCCGTTGCGCGGTGAAGATCACCAGTGCGCCGACGGCCTCCGCATCGACGCTCAGCGGCTCGATCTTGGCGGTCAGGCGCAACCGGCGCACGCCGTCGTCCAGGAACAGTGTATGGGCTTCGCGCTGCGCCTGGTCGACCGCTGCGCGCGCGGCCTTGATGATCTGCCGGTGCAGGCTGGAGGTTGCCGCGAGCTGCCACGCGGCATCATCGAAATGCGCCTCGCTTGGCGTGTGGCCGGCGACAATCAGGTTGGCGGTAAAGTCCACGACTACGATGGGGTTGGGCAGCAGATCGCTGATCTTTCCTGCAAGCGACGGAACCGAGGCTTCGGCCAGCGCCTGCTGCAGCAAGGACGTATGCGCCTGCAACGCCTGCTGCAGGCGCTCGGCGGCGTGCTTTTCCTCGCGCAGCTTGTGCTGCTTCTCGACCGCGATTTCTCCCAGATGGACGATCATGCCGATGAAGGCCAGATCGTGCGCCGTCACCTCCATGATTTCGCGCGAGACGACGCTGAGCACCATCGGCCGCCCTTCATCATCCCTGCAGTTCATCGGCATGACGAGGACACTGCGATAGTCGCGCTCGAAGGCTTCACGCCTGTAGCCCGAGAACTCCTCGGAGACGCGGGCATCCCTGATATAGACAGGCTCGTTGCGCTGCAGGGCGATGATCGACGGGCTGGTCGCGAGCTCCCAGCGGTCGGGCAAGGGCCGCTGGATCAAGGTCGGGTCGTGTCGGACGATGACGAAGGCGTGGCCATGCGGCGCGTCGATGCTCATGATCGAGCCCATGGTCCACTTGGCGTGCCTGCAGGCGGCAAGCACCAGATCGCGCAGCACGGTGCTGAGGTCGCCGCCCGAATTGATCAGGCTGGCGGCGTCACGCAAGGACAGGATTTGCGACTGGTGATCCAAGTCCGGGGCTCGTCTCCTGGGAATATGCAGATCCGGTAATAAAGCCATTTGA
The DNA here is from genome assembly GCF_015500075.1 of Mesorhizobium sp. INR15. NCBI lineage: Bacteria > Pseudomonadati > Pseudomonadota > Alphaproteobacteria > Hyphomicrobiales > Phyllobacteriaceae > Mesorhizobium > Mesorhizobium sp. INR15. Next base: position 317,054 of record NZ_CP045496.1, read on the forward strand.
CCGGCGTCGACGCTACACCGCTTCCGAGCGCGGCGCACGCCTGTTTTCCTCTGAAACGGAGGAAGACACCTATCGCTTGTGGTCTCTAGGGTCGCCTTTGGCAATGCATTGCGAAGGGAACAGCCGGCATGGATTTCGATATCAGGAAGATTTCCACATTCATCGAGGAAACCTTCGTGGAAGGCTGCAAGGCGGCGCCGAAGCCGGTGACCATGATTGTCGTCGCGGCGGTGCTTAGGAACCCCTGGGCTGGCCAGGGCTTCGTCGAGAACCTGCGGCCCGATATTCTGCGCCTTGCGCCCCGGCTGGGCAGCGAACTGACCAACCGCCTGATTGCCCTGATGCCGGCCGAGAAGATCGAAGCCTACGGCAAGGCCGCCGCCACCGGCGTCAACGGCGAGATCGAACACGCCTCGGCGCTGATCCATACGCTGCGCTTCGGCAATCTTTTCCGTGATGCCGTCGGCGGCACCACCTATCTCGAATTCACCAACACCCGCATCGCACCGGGCGCGTCGATCTCGGTGCCGATGATGCACAAGAGCGAAAACGGCAGGCGGTCGCATTTCCTGACCGCCAATGTTCAGATCTGCGACGGGCCTGCCGCCGATGAAATCGTTGTGGCGATCGGCGCCGCTGACGGCGGCCGGCCACATGCACGGATCGCCGACCGATTCCAGGACATGGCCGAGATGGGATTGGCTTAGACCTGCCTTGAAACCTTGAGGTGCGGCGCGCGTTCCTATGTCTGGCGAGGACGTGGAATGGCGTTTGTGTTGGGGCTCTCAGCGGCACTGCTGGTGGTGTTCGTGGTGATGTTTGCCATTACGGCGGCACGCGACCTCAACAGTTCGCCCTCATTCCACAGATTGCTTGCCTGGTTGAAGCGCCGGGATTAGTTGCCGATACTTTTGCCCATGGCCGTGTCGACGGACAGGCGACTGAACGAGCTGAAAGGCCCGGCAAAAGCCGGGCCCGTCTTCATGCGTGCAAGCCGTTTTGAAAATCAAAAGGCCGGCTGCGTGGTGTCGACATTGTCCTTGGTAACGACCGTCAACGGGATCGGAATGCGATCCTTGACCTCCTTGCCGTCGAGGATCTCGGCCATGGTGTTGATGGCGAGCTTGCCGTCTTCGTCAGGCGACTGAACGATGGTCGAATACATCTCGCCGGATTTGATCGAGGCAAAGGCATCCTTCTGACCGTTGATGCCGACGATCGGCGGTGTCGGCTTGCCCGGATTGGCTTCCTTCCAGGCATCGATGAAGCCCCGCGCCATGGTGTCGTCATTGGCGTAGACGCCGCTGATCTTGTCGCCGAAGCGGGTGATCAGATCGCGGCTGGCAACCAGGGCCTTCTGCTGGTCGAAGTCGGCGTTCACGGTGTCGAGGACTTCGATCTTGCTGCCCAGTTCCTTGAGGTGGTCGACGAAACCGCCGACGCGGCCGATCGTGGTGCCATTGCCGGCCTGGCCGGCAATGATGACGACGGCGCCTTCTCCCTTGAGCGCGGCATTCAGCGAGTCCGCCGCCATCTTGCCTTCGGCATAGACGTCGGGACCCGTGAACGACTTGATGAAGGGCTTGGCCTGGTCGCTCATCGGCGAGTTGATGAGGATGGCCGGAATGTTGGCCGCCTGCGCACCCGCGAGACCCGGAATGTAAGCCTGCGGATCGAGCGGCCACAGGATGATGCCGTCCGCCTTGCGCGCGATACAGGTCTTGAGCTGCTCGGTGCCGGTCTGGACATCGAAGTTCTGGCTCAGGCTCAGCACGTCGATGCCAAGTTCCTTGGCTCGCGCTTCAAGCGCCTTGTTGGCCGGCGTCGCATAGGCATGAGAGTCCGCGGCGGTCACATAGCAGACCGTCTTGGCTTCGGCCCAACCGGCCGAGGCCAGAAGCGCCAAGGCGCCCGCAAGCAAAGCACTTTTCCTGGTAGTCATCATTTCCTCCCTTTGTGGTCGAGTTAGGCCGAGGCGACCGCCGCGGCATGCGTCGGCGTGCCCGTCCGAACCGTTCGGTCGAGGACGACAAGCAGAATGAGAATGAAGCCGGCAACGACCTGCTGGACGTATGCGGGCACCGACTGGAACTCCATCGCGGTGGTGAGTGCGGCGATGGTGAGCACACCGCCAAGGGTGCCCAGCGCCGAACCCCGGCCGCCCTCCAGGCGCGTGCCGCCGACAACCACGGCGGCGATCACCGCGACGGTCAGTTCCGAACCGAAGACCGGCGAGCCGGTGTTGGTGGCGAGGCTTTGCAGCACACCGGCGACACCAGCCAAAGTGCTGGCGAAGACGAAGCCCAGAAACATCATCCTGTCGGTAGAAATGCCGCTCGCCTCGGCCGCACTCGCGTTCGACCCCACGGCGAACAGGTTGCGCCCCGGGACCGTGCGGGTCAGCCAGAAATGCAGAAGCAGGATCGCGGCGAGGAACAGCGCACTGCGCACGGTGAAGATGTCGAAATAGACCTTGGCCAACGCCAGGGAGAACATGATGTCGATGCCGGCGACGGGCTGGCTTGCCGTGACCCAATGGGCGACCGACCGGAAGATCAGCATCGTGGCAAGCGTTGCCACCAGCGAATTGACCCTGAACACCACGGAGAGGATGCCGTTGAGCACGCCTGCGGCTGCGCCCGCCGCCACGCCGACGCACGCCGCCGGCCAGATTCCGAGGCTCGGCTGCAGCACGATCGAAACGATCCCCGACAGGGCGAAGACCGCGCCGCCGGAAAGGTCGATCTGGCCGGCGATCAGCAGCGCCGTCAGGCCGATGGCGATGATGCCGATCGAAGCGCCTCGATCAAGACCGAGGCCGAGCGTCGTCATGCCGAAAAAGCCGGGTACCAGGATCGAGGCCACCAGCAGCGTGAGGCCGAGAATAAGCCCGACCCGATAGCGGGCGACCCCAGAGAGCATGGCCATCATGCCGCTCCGCGTTTGCGAAGCGCGACATCAAGGGCGACGGCGCCGGCGATGAGGAGGCCAAGGACAAAGCCCTGGACCGGTGTGCGGACGCCTTGCAGCACCATGATGTTGGTGAGCAGCTGGACGAAGACCAGGCCGGCGATCGCACGCGGGACCGAGCCGAAGCCGCCCATGATCGAGATGCCGCCGACCACGACAGCCGTGATGGCGCTGAATTCATAGCCGGTGCCGACAAGCGGCCGTGCGCTTTGCAAGGTCAACCCGAGCAAGGCGCCGCTGAGACCCGAGCACAGAGCGGTGATGACGAAGGCGCCGGCCTTGACGGCGCGAACCGGCACGGCACTCGCTTGCGCGGCGTTGTAGTTGCCGCCGGTGGCGATCGTCCATCGGCCCCAGAAGGATCGCGACAGCACGAAGTTGCCGACGATGGCGATGACCAGGAAAATCAGGGCAATGGTCGGGATGCCCAGCACACGGCTCTTCACCAGGGCCGCCGAGGCCGGGTCCGCGCCGTAGACAATGACGCCACCGACCGCTGCCTGGACAATGCCAAGCACGATCGTGCCCACGCCCAGCGTGGCGATGATGGGATTGATGCCGATGTAGCCAACGAGCAGGCCGTTTACGAGGCCGCAGGCTCCAGCAAGGGCAATGGCCAGGACGAAGGCGGGAATCGGCCCGATCATGGGCTGAAGGGCGAGCGAAAGGATGGCGCCACAGGCGATGGTGGCCGGCACCGAAAGGTCGGCCAGTCCGCCAACCACCAGGACGAAGGTCATGCCCACGACGACGATGCCGACGATGGCCATCGATGTCAGGACATTGACCATGTTTCCGGCTGTGAAGAAGACCGGGCTGGCTAGCGACCCGTAGATCACGATCGCCAGGATGGCGATGATGAGGCCGTTGCGCGACAGGAGCTCGGCGAGCCTGTTGCCACGGTTGAAGCGCGGGTTGCCGAGATCGTCTTGCATGGTGAGGGCGATGTCCGTCATGCCGTTTCTTCGCCCGTGGCGAGCGCCATGATGCGTTCTTCCGTCAGGTGCCTGCGCTCGATCGCCGGAGAGGCATGGCCATCGCGCATGACCACGACGCGGTCGCAGACGCCGAGCACTTCCGGAAGCTCGGACGAGATCATCACCACCGCCATTCCGGCCGCGACCAGTTCGCCGATGATCCTGTGGATTTCGGCCTTGGCGCCGACATCGACGCCACGGGTCGGCTCGTCGAGGATCAGCACCGACGGGTTTGCAGACAGCCACTTGGAGATGACAGCCTTCTGCTGGTTTCCGCCCGACAGGAGGTTGATGCGGCGCTCCGGATCAGGCGGGACAATCGAAAGATCCCTGGCGTATTTCGCCGCGAGCTTGCGGTCGGCGCCCATGCTGACGCGGCCGAAACGGGTGAGCCGGCGCAGGATCGGCAGGCTGATGTTCTCGCGCACGGTCATCGACGGAATGATGCCGTCGCCCTTGCGGTCTTCCGGCACATAGGCGATGCCGGCCTTCATCGCCGCCGACGGCGAGCGGATCGTCACCGGCTTGCCGTGGGTCTCGATGCTGCCGGCAGTCACGGCAGACAGGCCGAAGATAGCTTTCGCGACCTCGGTCCGGCCTGCTCCGACCAACCCGGTCAGGCCGAGTATCTCGCCAGCCCTGACCTCGAAGCTGACATCTTCAAAACTGAACCCGTCGCCGAGGCCGCTTACTTTCAGCACCGGGGCTCCGATCGTTGACGGCGTTTTCGGGAAAACGTTGGTCACCTCGCGGCCGACCATCAGCCTGATCATTTCGGCGGCCGTGATGCCGCTGGCCGGCCGGGTCTCGATCATGCTGCCGTCGCGCAGGATCGTGATGTCATCGGCGATCTCAAGCACTTCCTTGAGCCGGTGGCTGATGTAGACGATGGCGATGCCCGACTGCTTCATCTTGCGCAGGATCTTGAACAGCGCCGCCGTCTCATGTTCGCTCAGGCTCGACGTCGGCTCGTCCAGGACGATGATGCGCGGATTGGCGGCGTAGGCCTTGGCGATCTCCACCAGTTGCTGCTGGCTGATCGAGAGATCGCCGAGCCGCGCTCTGGGATCGATGTCGGCGCCCAGTTCCCGCAGAATCGCCGCTGCATTGCGCAGCATCGCCGCCTTGTCGACCAGCGACCATTTTCGCGGCATCCGGCCGAGATAGACATTCTCGGCGACGGTCAGATCGGGAACCAGGTTCAGCTCCTGGTGAACCATCCTGATGCCGAGTTTCTGGGCATCGGCGGGCTTGCGCATGCGCACCTCGACCCCGCCGACCTCAGTGGTTCCGGTGGTGGGAAGGTAGGCGCCGCTGAGCACCTTCATCAGTGTGGATTTGCCGGCCCCATTCTCGCCGACGATGGCATGGACACGGCCGAAATCGACGCTGAGGCTGACGTTGGAGAGCGCCTTCACGCCAGGGAAAATCTTGCTGATCCCTTGCATGCGAAGAGCGCTTGTCGCGGCCGACATCCCTGCCCTCACCCGTTTCCAGTTTCAGATGTTTACCGGCCTTTTTCGAAGCCTCGTTGTTTTATTACACTAATATAATAGCTGCTGCAAGGATCGCCCGACGCGGTTTTGGAGGCGCCCACAATCAAGCGGCCAGGCGCCAACTTCTGTGGGCATCAGTAGGTGGCGCGGCCACCCGAGAGATCGAATACGGCGGCCGTGGTGAAGCTGTTTTCCTTCGACACCAGCCAGGCAACCATGTTCGCGGCCTCGTCGACTTCGAGGAACCGGGCACGCGGAATCTTCGACAGCATGTAGTCGATATGCTCCTGCTTCATCTGGTCGAAGATCGGCGTGCGGGCCGCCGCCGGCGTGATGCAGTTCACCGCGATATCCAGTCCGGCCAGTTCCTTGCCCAGCGACTTGGTCATGCCGATGACCGCCGCTTTCGATGCGGAATAGGCAGACGCGTTCGGATTGCCTTCCTTGCCGGCGATCGAGGCAACATTGACGATGCGGCCATAGCCATGCGCCTTCATCGACGGCACGACCGCACGGTTGACGTGAAAGGTGCCGTGCAGGTTGATGTCGATCACCCGCTTCCACTCGGCGACCGGATAGGCTTCCAGCGTGTGGTTGGGACCGGCAATGCCGGCCGAATTCACCAGGATCGATACCGCACCGAACGCGGCCTCGGTCTGGCCATGCGCGGCGACAACAGCATCGGGGTCGACAATGTCCACGACAACGGAACGTACCGAACCGCCCAGTTCCTGCGTGGCAGTTTCGAGCCGATCAGCGTTGACATCCCACAGGCAGACCTTGGCGCCCGATGCCAGCATCCGCTTTGCGAAGGCAAAACCCAGTCCCTGAGCCCCACCGGTGACGACAGCCACCTGACCATCGAGATCAATCCTGTTCATCGTCTGGTTCTCCCTGGAGACTGATTTGAGCCGGCGCTCGACCCTACCGGTTGCGCGCCCAAACGCCCATCCTGGTTTCGGTAATGCTCTCCCAGCCGGGATTGCTCTCGCATGTTACACTAGTATAATGCAAGCTTGAATCGCGCGCAGAGCGCGCCGATTGAATTGTGTCGGCTTAGAGCCCAATGTTATGTGCGACTCCTGGCGCACAACATGCGGCAGGAGCACGGCAGGGGCAAAGGTCATGGCTGCGAGAACATCGGATACGGCAGGCAAGTCAGGGGCGACGCAGAGCGCCGAGAGCAGCTTGACCGAGTTCCTGCAAGGCGCTTCGCTCAACCGCGCCATCCCGCTGCGTGACCAAATCTATGGACTGGTGCGCAAGGCGATCGTCACTGGGAAGCTCGCGCCGGGAGCACCCATCAACGAAATCGAGATCGCGCACAGGCTCGGCATTTCGCGCACGCCGGTGCGTGAGGCGGTCAAGAAAGTCAGCGATGAGGGCCTGATCGAGGTCTTCGCCCAGAACGGAACATTCGTTGCCGACATCAGCCGCAAGCAGGTCGAAGAGGCCTATATCATCCGGATCGCGCTAGAGCTCGAAAGCATCAAGCGGGCGGCGGTCGCCATCGAAACCAACCACGTCCAGGACTTGGAAGACATCATCAACGCGCATGAGACCGCGGTGAAACGCTCGCGCTTCGATGAGGCCATCGCCAGGGATGACGACTTTCACCGCTACATCGCCGAGGTGAACGGCCTGACCATGCTGTGGAAGGTCGTCGACATTTCGAAAGCGCAGATGGATCGGTGCCGGTTGTTGTCGCTGCCCTCCCCGGGCGCCGGGCAGGAAACCATCGCCCAGCACCGCGCGATCCTGAAGGCACTGGCCAAACGCGACCAGGCCGGCGCCATGAAAGCGCTGCAGGCGCATCTGGAAACATCGCTGCGCAACACGATCGCCCTGCTGGACGCGGAGCCCCATGGTTCCCTGCTGATCGCCTGAGCCTACGGCTCGGTAGACCTACATGGTCGCGCCAATCGACCACGGCACGAACTCGCTGTCGCCATAGCCCAGCAGTTCCGATTTGGTGCGCTCGCCGGAAGCCACCGCAAGGATCTTCCGAAGGATTTCCTCGCCTTTTTCCGGCAACGTGGCGCCGTCGAGGATGTCGCCGCAATTGATATCCATGTCCTCGGTCATCTTTTCATAGATGAGCGAATTGGATGCGAGCTTGATCGACGGCGTCGGCTTGCAGCCGAAGGCGGAACCGCGGCCGGTCGTGAAGCAAAGCACGTTGGCGCCGCCGGCCACCTGCCCGGTCGCCGAGACCGGATCGTAGCCGGGCGTGTCCATGAACACCAGGCCGCTGGCCGTGACCGGCTCGGCATAGTTGAAGACACCGGTGAGGTTGGTCGAGCCACCTTTGGCCGCCGCGCCCAGCGACTTTTCGAGAATGGTTGTCAAGCCGCCCGCCTTGTTGCCGGGGGACGGATTGTTGTTCATCTCCATGTTGTGCCGTTCGGTGTAGCCTTCCCACCATCGGATTCGCTCAGCCAGCCTTTCACCGATTTCGGCGTTCTCGGCGCGCCGCATCAGCAGATGCTCGGCGCCGTAAATCTCGGGCGTTTCCGAGAGAATGGCGGTGCCGCCTTCTGCAACCAGCAGATCGACCGCGACGCCCAGGGCGGGATTGGCTGTAATGCCGGAATAGCCGTCGGAGCCACCGCACTGGAGCGCCAGCATCAGTTCCGACGCAGGCGCTTGCGTGCGCCTTGCCTCGTTGACGACGGCAAGCATGTCGTGGATGGCCGCGACGCCTGCCTCCACGGTCTTGCGCGTGCCGCCGACCTCCTGGATCGTCAAGGTGCGAAAGGTCGTCTCTTCCCTGATGCCGTAGGATTGCATCCAGCGCGGAATCTGAAACGACTCGCAGCCCAGCCCGACCATGAGCACCCCGCCGACATTCGGGTTGGTGGCAAAGCCCCATTGCGTGCGCTTGAGCAACTCATAGGCCTCGCCATGGATGTCGAGCCCACACCCCGTGCCGTGGACCAGGGAGATGACGCCGTCGATGTTGGGATAGTCATCCAGGATGCCGGAGCGGTTGACCTGATCGGCGATGAATCTCGACGCTGTCGCCGAGCAGTTCACCGAGGTCAGCACCGCGATGTAATTGCGCGTGCCGTATTTGCCGCTGGCCCGCTTGAACCCCTGAAACGTACGCCGCCGCTCAGGCGCAACGTAAGGCGTCGGCCTGGCGTCGACACCGAATTGATAGTCGCGGTCGAAGGCATGGACATAGACATTGTGCTCATGCACCCACATGCCGGGCGCGATGTCTTCCCTGGCGAAGCCGATGACCTGGCCGTATTTGACGACGGAAGCATCCTTCGCGATCGGCCTGATGGCCATCTTGTGGCCGCGCGGGACGCGTTGCGCCGCCTTTACCGCATCCACGTCATCGCCAGCGTTGAGGGGATCGATCGCCAGGACAATGTTGTCGGCGTCGGTAAGTCTGATGGTGCGAGCCATGGTCCATCGATGTTCGAGAGGAGGCGCGGCAAGGTCCTCTTGCCAACGCGATTTGGAAAGGAATACTAATATAACAGGCACTGGCAATCAAGATGGAAAGAGGCGGACCTCGCCTGCTCACGCAGCGCGGCTCCGTCTGGACGGGAGGTTGAGCATGACCCGGATGGGGCTGTGCATCCGGCTGAAGCCGGATGTGATCGCCAGGTACAAGGAGCTTCATGCCGCCGTCTGGCCGGACGTGCTTGCGGCGATCACGGCCGCGAACATCCGGAATTACTCGATCTTCCTCCGGGAGCCGGAGAATCTGCTGTTTGCCTATTGGGAATACGGGGGCGAGGATTTCAGCCTGGATATGACGCTGATGAAGCTCAATCCCGCCATGCAGGAATGGTGGACGATCTGCGACCCCTTGCAACAGCCGCTCGACACCCGCGCCGCCGGTGAGTGGTGGGCGTCAATGGAGCCGGTGTTTTTCCACGCCTGAGGACAGCGGCTCCAATTGAACTAGAGCCCCATTCCGATGGAATCGGAATGGGGCTCTATCTGTTTGTTTGAGCATGATCTTTTCCGAAAACCGGCACCCACTTTTCGGGATCATGCTCTAGTTGCTCAAGCCCGTGATCATCGAGACGATCTCGTTCTTGTCGGTGTTCTTCGTCTCACGCACGCCAATCTGCTTGCCGCGCCTGAGCACGCAGATGCGGTCCGAGAGCCGGAAGACCTGGTCGAGGCTGTGGCTGATGATCAGGATCGCCAGGTTGCGCGCCTTGAGCCCCTGGATGATGTCCTCGACCTTGGCGGTCTCGGCGACGCCAAGCGCCGCTGTCGGCTCGTCCATCAGCACCAGGTTCTTCGCCCAGTGGGTGGCGCGCGCGATGGCGACGCCCTGCCGCTGGCCGCCAGACAAATCGCGGATCACCGAACTCGCCGAAGGGATGCGCACGTCGAGGTCGCGCACCAGCTTCTCGGTCTCGGCGATCATGCCCGAACGGTCGAGCATGCCGAACGGCCCGCGCGTCTTCTCGCGGCCGAGGAACAGGTTCATGTAGACGCTCTGGCTGTCGGCCAGCGCCAGGTCCTGGTAGACGACCTGCACGCCCTTGGCCTGCGACTGGCTGGCGTCAGTGAAATGCACGGGCTCGCCGCCGAGCCGGATCTCACCTGATGTCGGCTGGTACATGCCGGCGATGATCTTGATCAGTGTCGACTTGCCGGCGCCATTGTCGCCGACCAGCGCCACCACTTCGCCGCGCGCGATGTCGAGATTGAAATTCTCGATGGCGACGATGCCGCCGAACTCCTTGCGAACATCCTTGAGAGCCAAGGCAGGCGTTGAGGAAGAGGCTGAGGTGTTTTCCATCATCATCACCATGCCGGCCAGTTGATCGGGTGGCCATAACTATCGTGGATCGCCTCCAGCTTCGGCGCGCCACGCGAGATACCTGAAATGCCGGCGACATAGGCGCGGGTGACGAAGGCCTGTGGGCGAAAGCCGAACACCACGCTGTCGCCGACACGGGGGCTGGCCGGCCCCGACGCATCGATCATGCCGTAATAGTCAATGGCCGCCGGCGGCGGGATCTCGACGCCACGCAGCGCCGACGCATCGGTGGTCGGCTCGCGTGAGACGATGGCTTTCAGCGCATAATCGGGGAAAACCGGATCGATATAGAGGCCGCCGCCGAAGCAATAAGCGCGCTGCTGGTGGATATGCGAAACCTCTGAGACATAGGCGACGGCGGGAAGTTCCGGCAGGTCCTCCAGCGCATGCAGCGGCGTCGTGCCGGTCAAGCCATGGCCGGGCTCGCACTGTGTCGCGCCAACATCCTTCAGCGCCTCGATGATGACTGACGATGTCGTCCCCGGTGCATTGATCTCGATGTCCTTGCGGCCCGCACGGGCCAATGCCTCGGCGGCACGGCGCAGCGTCTCGGTGTTGTGCGTCGGCACGATGCGGCGGCTCCTGGCGTCGAACAGTTGCGCCGGGAAGGTGGTGATGCCGGCAAAACGCGCGCCGCCAATGGCATCGATACGGTCGGCGACCGCGACGATGTCTTCGGCGGGAAAGCCGCCCTCATGACCATTGTAGAACGTGTCGCCGCTGGCGAAGATGCGGGCCAGCAATTGCCCCTCATGGCCGGCCTGCTGCATGGCCGCACCGGCTTCCCGCGCCTTCTCGTCGTTGAAGACGGTCCAGTAGCGCGGCATCATGGCAGCGGCCGCATTGGCCTCGGCGCGCGGCACCTGCACCAGATGGCCGAGATGGCCAAGGCCCATGCCGGCGCGGTGCGTGGCGCGGGCGCACTCCATGTCGACAGCGACGGATTCACTTATGCCGCCGCGCATCAGCGCCGCGCAGAACGCGGCGTTGCGGCTCATCTGCTTGGTCATGCCGAACACTTTCAGTCCGGCCCGGTCGGCGGCCTCGCGGATGATGCGGGCATTGTGCTCGGCCGCGTCGGTGTCGATGACATAGGTGTTGGCCGGCAGGAGATTGTCCTGATGCAGCCGGATGGCGGCTTCGATCAGGCCCGGATTGCGGCGGCGCAGGACGTCGAGAAACATGGCTCTTCCCCGTGGGTAATGGTTAGCGCTGCGGTTCGCGCAACGTCAGCGCGACGGCTGCGAGAATGATCAGGCCGCGCACGATCATCTGTTCGGAAACGGCAAGCCCCATCAGGATCAGCCCGTTGTTGAGCATGCCCATCAGCAGCGAGCCGACCAGCGCGCCGACCACCGTGCCGGCGCCGCCATTGAGGCGCGTGCCGCCAACGATGACCGCCGCGATCACCGTCAGCAGATCGGTTTCGCCCAAAGTGTAGCGGGCGCCCTGGATGCGGCCGAGATAGAGCAGCCCGGCAAGCGCGGCGCACATCGAACCGAGGATCAGCACCTTCAACCGCAACCGGTCGACCTTGATGCCAGCGGCGCGGGCGGCGCGCGGGCTGTCGCCGGTGGCCAGCACATGCGCCCCGAACGGCGTCTGGCGGTAGACATAGTGGCCGATGACGATGGCCAGCGCCGTCCAGATCACCAGCGAGGGAATGCCACCAAGTGAGCCGGAACCGAACAGGCCGGTGAAGGTGGGGTCGGTGACCGGCACCGACTGCAGGTTGGTCAGCCAGCGGGCGACGCCGGCCAGAAGTCCCATCGTCGCCAGCGTCACCAGGAAGGAGGGCAGCCTGATATAGGCGACCAGCACGCCGTTGATGGTGCCGATGACCGCGCCTGCCGCCAACCCCGCCGCGACGCCGAGCAGCCAGTGATGCTCGCGCATCACCACCGCTGCCAGCAGCGCCGAGATGGCGACCACCGAGCCGATCGAAAGGTCGATTTCGCCAGCGGTCAGCACATAGACCATGCCGATCGCCATGACGGTGATCGGCGCCGTCTGCTGCACGATGTTGAGCAGGTTGGTCGAGGTCAGGAAGCCGTCATCCCGGAGCACCACGGCGAACACCGCGAAGATCAGCAGGAAACCGACATAGACGACATAGGCGCTGGGATCGAGCTTGCCGAAGAACGGCACCCGGCGCAGCGACGATTGCAGGGACATCAGTTTGCTCCAAGGGATGCCGGCGGATCGCGGTGCAGCGACTGGTTCCAGCCCTGCTTGACCGTATCCTTGGTGACGGCAATAGCGTCGACCGCCAGGAAGGGTGCTACCTTTTCGCCAAGCAGGCCAAGGGCGGCGGCGCGCGCGGCGGTGACCCCGATCGCATAGGCCTCGTCGGCGACAATCGCGGCGACATTGCCGTCCTTGACCATGTCGAGCGCCAGCGGTTCCGACAGGTCGAGGGTGACGATCTTGGTGTGCTTGTTGCCGGCGTTGCGCAGCGCCGCCAGCACCAGTTCAGCGGGCTCGGCCCAGGTGACGTAGATGGCATCCAGGTCGGGATGCTGCGCGACAAAGGCGTTGCCGATGTCCTCGGCCCGGGCCGGATCAGCGAGGCCCTGCTCGGCGACGATCTTCATCTCCGGCTTGCTCTCGATGACGGCCTTGAACGACTGGTCACGCTGATTGGTGACGTAGAAGGCGGCATCGTGGAAGATGTAGCCGACCTTGCCCTTGTTGCCGAGGCTTGCCGCCATCGCCTCGCCCGCCTTGGCGCCCATCTGCACGAGATCGGCGGACGAGATGGCGATGTAATCCTTGCCCTGCACATAGCCCTTGGGCGCGTTGTCGACGAACATCAGCTTGGTGCCGGCGGCGAGCGCCGGGCGGTAGACTTCCGCCGCCGTGTCCGGGTCGACCGGCAGCGAGACGATGACGCTCGGCTTTTTGGCGAGGATCGTCTCGATATCGTTCTTCTGGCGCGCCGCATCGAAGCCGGCATCGGTCTCGGCGACGACGTTGATGCCGAGGCGGGCGAATTCATCCTCGGCGCCCTTGTTGACGGCGGCCGACCAGTCGGAGGTGGTGTGCCAGGACATCGCGGCGCTGAAATGCGCGGCCTTGACCTTGGCTTCCTGGTCCGGCGTCAGCGTCACCGAAGCGGCCGGCGTCGCCGCCTCGCCATGCGGTCCCTTGGTCTCGGCGGCAAGCGCCGGCAGCGCGGCCAGGGTGATGGCGGTCGCGATCAGCAGTGTTCGCGTCGAATAGGTCCGTGACATTGCGTTTCTCCTCCAGGTGGCGAGGAAACCGGCAGGGCCGGTTCCCTCTGGTGTTGTCATTCGTTACTTGGCGGCGTCGATCACCGACTTCGGCGCGTCGCGGTTCAGCGACTGCTTGTAGCCGTCGGCGACGTTTTCCTTGGTGATGGTGATGGCGGGCGCCACGACGAAGGCAGGCGCCTCCTTGCCGAGCAAGCCATAGGCGGCGTCGGTGGCCATGGCGCGGCCCAGCTCATAGGCCTTGTCGGCAACGATGCCGGTGACATTGCCACCCTTGACCATGTCGAGGGCCACCGGCTCCGACAGGTCGAGCGTCACGATCTTGGTCTTGGTGTTGCCGGCCGAACGCAAGGCCGCCAGAACGCCTTCCGCCGGCTCCGCCCAGGTCACGTAGATACCGTCGAGATCAGGCGTCTTGGTGAGCAGGCCTTGAGCGATTTCCTCGGCGCGGGCCGGATCGGCGATACCCTTGCTGTCGACGATCTTGATGTCCTTGTAGTCGTTCTCGATGGTCGACTTGAAGGCGTTGTCGCGCTGGTTGGTGACGTAATACTGGGCGTCGTGGAATATCCAGGCGACCTTGCCCTTGTTGCCCAGTGCCTTGGCCAGCTGGTCGGCTGCCTGCTTGCCCATCTGGAACAGATCGTCGGTGACGATCGACACATAGTCGGTGCCCTGCTTGTAGCCGGCCGGCACGTTGGACAGGAACACCAGCTTGATGCCCTTCTCCTTCGCGGCCTGGAAGGCCTTGGCCGAGCCGACCGGGTCAAGCGGCAGCGCCAGGATCGCGCTTGGCGACTTGGCCATCACCGTCTCGACGTCGCTCAGCTGCTTGGCCGAATCGAAGCCGGCGTCGGTGGTGGCGACCACCTTGATGCCGAGGCGCGTGAACTCATCGGTGGCGCCGGCGCTGACGGCGGTGACGAAATCCGACGACGTGTGCCAGAGCAGCGCGGCGGTGAACTTGCCTTCCTTCAACTTGGCGACTTCGGCGTCGGTCAGCTTCAGGTCGCTTGACGGCGTCGGCTTCTCGCCGTTGGGACCGACAGTGGCGCCGCCGGCGAAGGCGGGAGCGGCGAAGGCCAGAAGCCCGCACAGCGCGGTGGTCAGGATGCTTGCTCTTATTGACATGATCTACTCCTCCATTGGGGCCGCTGCGGCCCGGTTGTTTCAAGATGCGGTGGTGTCGAAGCTTGCGAAAAAGGCTGCCATGGCGACGATGCCATCGAGATATTCCTGCACGACGACATGCTCTTCCAGCGTGTGGCAGTTGCGGATGTCCCCCGGTGCGCAATAGACGGTGGGCACATCAAGCCGGTTGACCAGGAACGGCGCTTCCGACCAGTAGGGCGCGCCTTCGATGGCGCCGCGATCGGGTCTCACCGCTTGCACCGCCTGCCGCAGCAAGGTAACGCCCGGCAGTTGCTGCGAGACTTCCGTCGGCGTGCCGCCGACCGCATGGTCGCGGCCCGCCGGATAGGCGAAGGCGATCGAAATCTCAGGATCGACCCTGGCGCCGCGTACCGCACTTTCCAGGTCACGCACCGCCGTGTCGAGGTTCTCGCCCGGCATCAGCTTCAGGATCAGGCTGACGCGGCATTCGCCGGGCACGGCGATATAGCCGCCGCCTTCGAGCCCCGTGACCAGCACGAAGGGATGGCCGACCAGCGCATGCGGTGCGCGTGCCTCGAGAACAGCCGAATGCGCCCACAGCGCGCTCAGGATGCCGTGCGTTGCCTTCAGCGCGTCGACGCCGAGTTCCGGCACGCCGAAATAGGCGGAACGGCCGGTGATGGTGATGTCGCAGATCAGGAACCCCATCTGCGCGGCGTAGATGTTGAGCCGGGTCGGCTCGACATAGACGGCGAAATCCGGCCTTGCCACGGCGCCGGCCTCGATCTCGGCAACGAAGGCCTTGATGCCGGCGCTGACGCCGGTATCCGGCTCGCCGCTCTCCTCGTCGCCGATGAAAGCGAACTGGATGGCGGATGGCGGGGTGATGCCAGCGCTGGCGAGAAGCTTCGCGGCGGCGATGGTGGTGCAGATGCCGGCCTTGAGGTCGCCGGTGCCGCGCCCCCAGATCGAGCCGTCGACAATGGCGCCGCCGAACGGGCTTTCGCGCTCGGTGCCGGCCCAGCGCTCTTCCCATCCGCGCACATGCACGGTGTCGGTGTGGCCGGTGACCAGCAGGCGCGAGGCCTTGCCCTCGCCGCGCAGCAGGCCGCGCACATTCGGGCGGCCGGGCGCGAATTCCTTGAGCACGACATCCTCGCAGCCGAGCGCCGTCAATTCGCCGGCGAGCAGCGAAGCAAAGGCCGCCTCGGTGCCGGTGACGCTTGGCGTGCCCACGGCGCGGCGCAACAGGTCCAGCGCGGCGTCGGCGTCAAGCGCCGTCTTCAGGCGGGTGATGACATCAGGATCGATGGTCATTCGGCGGCCCTCGAAAGTGAGCCCGGCAGCGACAGTTCGCCGGGCAGATCGGCAACGCCAAACAGCTCGTTGTGCAAGCGGTTGACGGCGGATGAGACAGCGCCGACCAGTGCCGCGCGATTGCCGAGCGTGCTCGGCACGATGTTAGCGGGGCGGGCGAACACCGCGGGCATTTCACGGCGCACGCGCTCGATCAGTTCAGGGCGGATACCGATATTGCCGCCCAGCACGATGATCTGAGGGTCGACTATGGAGTAGAGCGCGGTGATGGCCAGCGCCAGCATGCGCGCGGTCTCGTCAACCACTGTCGCGGCGACGGCGTCGCCCGCTTCCAGCCGCGCGAACACCTCGCGCACCGTGGCGGCATCCGCACCGCCCGCCGCGCGATAGCGGCGCACGATGCCTTGCGCCCCGACTTCCAGTTCGAACGCGCCAGCATGCAGCGCCTCACGCGAAGCAACGTCGCCACCGATCGGCAGGTAGGAGATTTCGCCGGCAGCCCCCGTCGCACCACGCGCCAGCTTGCCGTTGACGATGAGACCAAGACCGATGCCGGTGCCGAGCGCCAGGAAAGCGGC
Organism: Mesorhizobium sp. INR15; assembly: GCF_015500075.1. Lineage (NCBI taxonomy): Bacteria > Pseudomonadati > Pseudomonadota > Alphaproteobacteria > Hyphomicrobiales > Phyllobacteriaceae > Mesorhizobium > Mesorhizobium sp. INR15. Next base: position 333,536 of record NZ_CP045496.1, read on the forward strand.
GTCCTCGCAGCCCTGCGCGCAGCCTTGCCAGGCTTCGCCGAGCATCGCCAGATTGACGTCATTCTCGATGCTGACGGCGAAGCCAAACAGGCCGCTCAATGTCTTGCCAACATCGATTTCCGAAAGGCCGGAGATGTTGGGCACAAGGGCAATGGCGCCGCTGGCCGGGCTGACCACGCCAGGCGTGCCCAGCACGACGCTGCGAATCCGTTCGGCCGGCACCTTCGCGGATGCCGCCAGGCTGGTTGCCATCCGCCGCACCTGCGTCAGGACATGCAGTCCGCCGCGCGGGTCGGTGGCTTCTTGTTGTTCGGCGACGACCTCGCCGGCGAGATTGGCAAGCGCGGCGATCATCTTGGTGCCGCCGAGGTCAACGCCCAGCGAATAGGCGGCGCCGCGCGCGATTTCATAGGTGACGGAGGTGCGCCCGACCGCGCCGCGATTGACGCCTACGGGAGCGACCAGGCCGCCGGCTTCGAGTTCGGCCACCACTTCGGACATGGTCTGCTTGGACAGGCCGGTGATCTTGGCGAGGTCGGCGCGCGAGATCGGCCCCTGACGCAACATGACCTCGGCCACTGTGTGGCGCGAAACACGTCTGGTGAGCAGTGACCGGTCGGCGTTCATCAAGATGCCTATTTAGTTCGTGCTGTTGACGAACTAAATACATAACCGGCAAAGAGTCAAGTCAATGCGCGTATTGAATCACAATCGGCGGATCGGCATTCCAACGCCTATGAGCGGCCCGAGCTGGCTCTAACACAACAGCGACACAGTAAGTGAAGTACGGTTGATGTATCCGCCTAGAAAACGCTCGATTCGTTGCGAACATCACCGGGCTGGCATAGGATGCAGCTTGAACCGCATGGAGGACATAGAGTGCCAATCGCCCCAAAAATATCGATGCGTATAATGTTCACATTGATGTATCTCGGCGGCCTGACAATGGCCGCTTCCACGCTTTTCCCCGCCACCGCTTCGGCGGATCGGCTGCAGCGATGCGCGCGAGAGGGCGGCATTTGCCGACTGCCGTATCCCGCTGAAGTCGTTTTTGGCGCCCAGGGCCGCACGACGTCGCGTTTTTTCGACCGCAACGCGGTGCCTTGCACGAATCGTGTCTTTGGTGACCCGGCGCCCGGCCGGGAAAAGGCCTGCTACATCGTGACGCGCGATCGCGGCGGCTACAATGATGATCAGGACCAGCCCCGCCGCGACAGCTTTGTACCCTGCGCCAGCGAAGGCGACTTCTGTGATTTCCGTGGCCGCGCGGTGGTCAGGTACGGCGCGCGGGGCCGCTTCACCCAGGACGTGTTCCGCAACGGTGTCCAATGCGACAACGATACGTTCGGTGAGGATCCCGCTCCCGGTGCCCAGAAGCGCTGCTACGTCCAGCAGTAACACATCATTTCAGGCTGTCCCGGGGGCAGTTGGCGCCCGGGACGCCGAAGACCACGATCTCAACTGATATGCCGGCGTGAACGTTGAGCCGCGGAATCAGGCGCGCGTTGCCGGGAATTGCACGGCCACGCCAGAAGCAAACGGATTGCGACGGCATCAGGCAGCCTGGATGAGTCTTCCGGCGATCGCCAATGTCAGGCTGGTTGCTTAGGACTGTTTGGTGGAGCCAATCGGGATCGAACCGACGACCTCTTGAATGCCATTCAAGCGCTCTCCCAACTGAGCTATGGCCCCACTTCCGGCAGTCAACCGGCGCCGTTTCCGGCGAGAGATCCGGCGCGGGTGGAAACCGCGCCGTTAGTGCAGGCGGCTTCTAACCCCGCCTTTCGTCAATATCAAGCCTTCGAGAAGCGCTTTTTCTTCACAGGCTGAGAAAGCCGGCAAATGCCCGCTTTCCGGGGTCGATCAGACCTCGTCGTCGTCGTCGCCCACGCCGATCATGTCGGCAACGTCGTCGTCTTCTTCCTCTTCGTCGGCGAGGAACGTGTCGTCCTCGTCGTCGCCAAGGTCGACATCGTCATCATCGTCGCCGAGATCGGGAAGATCGTCGCCCTTGACCTCCTCGTCCGCCTCTTCAAGCGAAACGACTTCGGCGCTTTCTTCTTCCTCGCCGTCAACTTCCTTCTCGGCAACTTCCTCTTCCTCTTCGACGGCAGCGATCTTGCCTTCGTCGAAATAGGAACGCGGATAAGCCTTGCCCGTGTAAGGCGAGACGATCGGGTCCTTGTTCAGGTCGTAGAATTTCCGGCCCGTCTCCGGGTCGATACGTTTTGTGCCAAGTTCGGTTTTTGCCACGGCAAGCCTCGTCGATAAAAGAGTGGTCCCCTTAACCACAGTTTGCAGCGCTGTCAAAGCGAAAAGCCGGCTTCGGGCCAATGCCACAAAACCTTGCGTTCGAAGGCCTCGCGCGAGGGGATGACCATTTCGGCCCGCCGTGATACGAGACCGCCCGAAGCCAGACGAAGATGCCGTCCACTACCGTTCGCTCAGGGAATAGCCATGTCGCACTCCGCCGCCTCCAAGCCGGCCACCGCCCGCAAGTCGCCAGCCCTTTCCGGAACGGCACGCGTGCCGGGCGACAAGTCGATCTCGCACCGCTCCTTCATGTTTGGCGGCCTGGCCTCCGGCGAGACCCGCATCACCGGGCTCTTGGAAGGCGAAGACGTGATGCGTACGGGCGCCGCGATGAAGGCAATGGGCGCGCATATCGAGAAACACGGCGCCGAATGGGTCATCCGCGGCACCGGCAATGGCGCGCTGCTGCAACCGGAAGGCCCGCTCGATTTCGGCAATGCCGGCACCGGCTCGCGCCTGACCATGGGCCTCGTCGGCACATATGACATGGAAACGACCTTCATTGGCGACGCCTCGTTGTCGGGCCGGCCGATGGGCCGGGTGCTCGAACCCTTGCGCCAGATGGGCGTGCAGGTGCTGAAGGCAACGCCGGGCGACCGCATGCCGATCACGCTGCGTGGTCCCAAACATGCCGCACCGATCACCTACCGCGTGCCGATGGCCTCGGCGCAGGTCAAGTCAGCGGTGCTGCTCGCCGGCCTCAACACGCCTGGTATCACCACAGTCATCGAGCCGGTGATGACGCGTGACCATACCGAGAAGATGCTGAAGGGCTTTGGCGCCAACCTGTCGGTGGAAACCGACGAGCGCGGCGTGCGTCACATTTTCATCGAAGGCCAGGGCAAGCTGACGGGACAGACCATCGCGGTGCCGGGCGACCCCTCCTCGGCCGGCTTCCCGCTGGTGGCCGCACTCATCGTGCCCGGCTCGGACATTATCATCGAAAACGTGCTGATGAACCCGACCCGCACCGGGCTTCTGCTGACCTTGCAGGAAATGGGCGGCAAGATCGACATCCTGAACCCGCGCAACGCCGGTGGCGAGGATGTCGCCGACCTGCATGTTCGCTTCTCCGAACTGAAAGGCGTCACCTTGCCGCCCGAACGCGCGCCGTCGATGATCGACGAATATCCGGTGCTGGCCGTCGCGGCCAGCTTCGCCGAGGGCGAGACGTTGATGCAGGGTCTTGAGGAACTACGGGTGAAAGAATCCGACCGTCTCTCTGCTGTCGCCAATGGACTGAAGCTCAATGGCGTCGACTGTACCGAGGGCGAAGCGTCTCTCGCCGTACGCGGCAAGCCGGGTGGCAAGGGCCTCGGCGGTCATCCGAATGGACGGGATACAACGGTGCAGACCCATCTCGACCATCGCATAGCGATGAGCTTCCTGGTGATGGGACTGGCGACTGAAAAGCCGGTGACCATTGATGACCAGGCGATGATCGCGACGAGCTTTCCGGAGTTCATGGGCCTGATGAAGGGGCTTGGAGCGGAGATCGATGCCTGAGGCTGAACGTGGGCCAGGTTGGACAAAAGGGGACGGCGGCAGAATATTCTATCGAATGAGCCGTTGGTCACCGACCTATGTTGTGAGCCAGAAGCAGTTCGACCGCCTTCGATCGCATACAAACTCCGAATGGATATTGGCCTGGTCGACAATCGTTGTTCCCGCAGTTGCATTCTTTGCATGGTGGCAGGATTTCACTGCGATCAGTATTTTTGTCTATTGCCTCGTTGGCTATTGCATCGTGAACTCGGTATTCAGCGTGGTTTGCTGGCAACGTCGCCAGCAGATCCTGCGTGGTTCGGGCTTGGCAAACGAACCTGTGGTCTTTCTTTCACCGTCTCACGTCGTTTCAAGGGCGTTTTCGGGTTTGAACGTTTGGCAGAAAAGGCGCCTTTTCTTAGTCGTTCTTTGCGTCGTTATTGGCAGCCTATTTTCGCTTTCCCAGAGCTTTTGGGGTATCTCCTTGGGTTCGGTGAACCCTATTCATCCGGTAGCAGCTGCCCTCGGTCTTCTGATCTTTGTTCCAATGCTGGTTCTGCTGATCAGCTACATGTGGCTTGGCCGCTTCACCGAGAAAACCAACGTCGAGGACCGTGGTGGGTAACATAGGCGAAGTCGGATATCTCACCATCGCCATCGACGGACCCGCCGGCGCCGGCAAGGGCACGCTGGCGCGGCGATTGGCCGACCACTACCGGCTGAACCTGCTCGACACCGGCCTCACCTATCGCGCGGTTGCCCATGCCCTGCTGCGGGTCGGCCTGCCGCTCGACAATGTCTCGGCCGCCGAGACCGCTGCCCGACAGGTCGACCTGGCAAAGCTTGACCGTACTGTCTTGTCCGCTCATGCAGTGGGCGAGGCCGCCTCGAAAGTCGCGGTGTTTCCGAGTGTGCGGCGCATTCTCGTTGAGAAGCAGCGCGACTTCGCCAAAAGCCCGCCGGGCGCTGTGCTTGACGGGCGTGACATAGGCACCGTCGTCTGTCCCGACGCCGACATCAAACTCTATGTGACGGCCAGCGCCGAGGTGCGGGCACAGCGCCGGCTGGCCGAGATCGAAAGCATCGGCGGCACCGCCAATCTCTCCGAGATTCTCGCCGACATCGTGCGCCGCGACGAGCGCGACATGGGCCGCGCCGACTCGCCTTTGAAGCCCGCCGCCGACGCGCACTTGCTTGATACCAGCGAAATGGCTATAGAAGCCGCGTTTCTAGCAGCCAAGTCGATCATTGATGACGTCATGGCCAAAAGAGACAAAGCCTGAACCGGGTTTTTCCGTGCCGCCGATTGCCGGTGGCGAAAGAGATACCCATATCGGGCACGAACCAGCCTGCCAGCATTCTTCATGCGCCGGAATTGCCGCCTGAACAGCGGCCCAGGGTCTTTTGACCCGGAACGCCGGCAGGCCAACGCAACGCTAACCCACGGCGCCCGTCCCGCTCAATACGCGGGGCACTCCAGGAGAAACAATGTCTGCTGCAAATCCCACTCGCGATGATTTCGCGAGCCTGCTCGAAGAATCATTCACCACCGGTCACTCCGGCGAAGGCCAGGTCGTCAAGGGTACGATCACGGCTATCGAAAAGGACATGGCCATCATCGACGTCGGCCTCAAGGTCGAAGGCCGCGTGCCGCTGAAGGAATTCGGCGTCAAGGGCAAGGACACCACCCTCAAGGTTGGTGACACTGTCGAAGTCTATGTCGAGCGCATCGAGAACGCGCTTGGCGAAGCCATGCTGTCGCGTGAGAAGGCCCGCCGCGAAGAGAGCTGGGTCCGTCTCGAAGAGAAGTTCACCAAGGGTGAGCGCGTCGAAGGCGTCATCTTCAACCAGGTCAAGGGCGGCTTCACCGTCGACCTCGACGGCGCCGTGGCCTTCCTGCCGCGCAGCCAGGTCGATATCCGCCCGATCCGCGACGTTTCCCCGCTGATGCACAACCCGCAGCCCTTCGAGATCCTCAAGATGGATCGCCGCCGCGGCAACATCGTCGTGTCGCGCCGCACCGTGCTCGAGGAAAGCCGTGCCGAACAGCGTTCGGAAATCGTGCAGAACCTCGAAGAAGGCCAGGTTGTCGAAGGCGTCGTCAAGAACATCACCGATTACGGTGCGTTCGTCGACCTCGGCGGCATCGACGGCCTGCTGCATGTCACCGACATGGCATGGCGCCGCGTCAACCATCCGACCGAAATCCTCAACATCGGTCAGACGGTCAAGGTGCAGATCATCCGCATCAACCAGGAAACCCACCGCATCTCGCTCGGCATGAAGCAGCTTGAGAGCGATCCGTGGTCCGAGATCGGCACCAAGTTCCCGATCGGCAAGAAGATCAAGGGTACCGTCACCAACATCACCGACTACGGCGCGTTCGTCGAGCTGGAGCCGGGCATCGAAGGCCTCATCCACGTTTCGGAAATGTCGTGGACGAAGAAGAACGTGCATCCCGGCAAGATCCTGTCGACAACCCAGGAAGTCGACGTGGTGGTGCTCGAAGTCGATCCGGCCAAGCGCCGCATCTCGCTCGGCCTCAAGCAGACGCTTGAGAACCCGTGGCAGGCTTTCGCCAGCAGCCATCCGGTCGGCAGCCAGGTCGAAGGCGAGGTCAAGAACAAGACCGAGTTCGGCCTGTTCATCGGCCTCGAAGGCGATGTGGACGGCATGGTGCACCTCTCCGACCTCGACTGGACCCGTCCAGGCGAGCAGGTCATCGAAGAGTACAATCGCGGCGACATGGTCAAGGCGCAGGTGCTCGACGTCGACATCGACAAGGAGCGCATCTCGCTCGGCATCAAGCAACTGGCCAAGGATACGGTCGGCGAAGCAGCGACTTCAGGCGAACTGCGCAAGAACGCGGTCGTCACCTGCGAAGTCACCGGCATCAAGGATGGCGGTCTGGAAGTGCGGCTGGTTGACAGCGGCATCGAGACCTTCATCAAGCGCAACGACTTGAGCCGTGACCGTGACGAGCAGCGCCCCGAGCGCTTCTCCGTCGGCCAGAAGCTGGACGCCCGTGTCATCGCCTTCGACAAGAAGACCCGCAAGCTGCAGGTCTCGATCAAGGCGCTGGAAATCGCCGAAGAGAAGGAAGCGGTTGCCCAGTACGGCTCGACCGACTCCGGCGCTTCGCTGGGTGATATCCTGGGTGCCGCGCTGAAGAAGCAGGGCAGCTAAGCCGCTTCGCGTATCGCGTAAGCATCTCCGCGCATCGCGCGGGCTGAAAGCAAACCCGCGGGCCGCAAGGCTCGCGGGTTTTTCATGTTCGGTTGGCACAAGACAAAGACCGTGCAACCCCTTCAATTCCACAGTCCCGCCTGTAGTCTCCCGCGCATGTCAGGGAAGCATTGTCCATGAAGGTCGTTGAACTCTATCGCTATCCGGTCAAGAGCCTGCGTGGCCACGCCGTGCAGAGCGCCGATATCGAAACCATGGGCATGGCCGGGGACCGCCGCTGGATGGTCGTCGACAAGAATGGACACTTCCTCACCATTCGCCAGATACCGGCAATGACGACGATCGACGTCGAGCATCGCGGCGCGGGCATCCTGCTGAAACACGACAGGCATGGCGAACACGCCGTCGAGGCGCCAGGCCCTGGCATCGCGCCGCGTCAGGTCAAGGTCTGGAAGGACGTGGTTGCCGCGCGACCGAGCGATCCAGCGGCGGGCGCCTATCTTTCCGCCATTCTTGGCCGACCCGTCGATCTGGTCTTTTTCGATGACCCGCGTAACCGGCCGGTCGACCCGGAATTCGGCGTGCCAGGCGACTCTGTCGGCTTTGCCGACGGGTTTCCGCTTCTGGTGGCCACGACAGGCTCGCTGGACCACCTGAACAGCCATCTTGCCAAGCCCATCGGGATGGCGCGGTTTCGACCAAATATCGTTCTCGATGCATCGGGGGCATGGCCTGAAGACAATTGGAAGACGATCCGCATCGGCTCTGTGGAGTTGCGTATCGCCAAGCCCTGCGCGCGCTGTGTCATCACCACCCGCGATCCTCTCAGCGGCGAGCAGCCGGACCCGCGCGAGCCACTGCGAACGCTCGGAAAACTCCACCGCGCCGCCAAGGGTGGCATCATTTTCGGTCAGAACGCGATTCCGAACAATGCCGGTACAATCGTCATCGGCGACGCCGTCGAGGTGATAGAAGCGGGCGCCTCGAACCTGGCATAGATCAGTTCACGGTTTCACGACCTGATCCAACGCATCGTTTTGGCGCAATTGCTGGAGAAAAAATCGTCCGCACTTTTCCTGGAGCTACTGTCCTATGATCCGCATCGGTCTTGCCGCTGCAATCCTGCTGATTGGCACGGTGGCAGCTGCGGCGGCGTTGCCGCCCTACTGGCAACGCAAGGCCGAGATCGACGCTATCACCGACAGCAGCGATGTTGCGCGAAGGCTGGAACAACATGGGCCTATCGATATGATCGCGCATATGGGAGACGAGCACTATCAAGTGGGGGCCGGCGGCTGCACGCTCGATGTGTTTGTCGTCGACGACGCGAGCGCGGAACAGATGCCGGGACCGCGCAAGTTCAAGCTACAAACGGGCAAGCTCGTCTGCAAATGAGGCAGCGGGCTTCGCCACGCCGCCTCGTTGCGATAAACTCAGGCCCTGCCGTAGAGCGGCACCAGCGTGCCGCTCATCGCCTGATTGGCTGGTGAAGCGAGATAGGCGATGGCCTCGGCGGCCGCATCGAGGCTGACCCATTTGGTGAAATCGGCATCCGGCATCTCTGCCCGGTTGGCGGGCGTGTCGAGCGTCGACGGGGCGACGGCGTTGACCAGGATGCCTTTGCCTTTCAACTCCTCGGCCATCGCCACCGTCATCGCGGCGACCGCCGCCTTGCTGGCGGCGTAAGCGACCATGCCGGCGCCGCGCCTCGGGTCGAGCCCGGCACGCGCGGTGACATTGACAACGCGCCCCGCGGTATCCGACGCCAGCATCGAGCGTACGGCGGCGCGGCAGCACAGGAAGGCCGTGCGTGCATTGGTGTCCATCATCTCGGCGAAGGAGGCGGATTCGATCTTCTCCACCGGCGCCATGGCGAAGCCGCCGGCCAGATGAATGGAACCCCAAAGGCCGGGAACCTGGCTGTAAAATGCCTCGACCTTGGCGGGGTCCGAGAGATCGACATTGTGCACCAGCTTGACGCGGTCATCCGTGCTGAAGGGAAAGTGCGTAGGCGCGGCGGCGTGAGCATTGGGGACATGGCAGATCGCGCCCTCACCCAGCAGCTTGCCGACGACCGCGCCACCGAGTGCTCCGGTTCCACCGGTCACCACGATATGCTTGCCATCAAGTGTTTGCGTCATCTTCGACCGCTCCTGTCATTTTTTATGATTATGCCGTTTCTTGTGCCGCGCCGACGCAGAGCGTCGCGCCTTTCGCGCCGTCACTCAAATGAAATATCGATGACGCTGTATTGCGTTTTTGCCTTGGCGCATCAGGCATCCGGCCAACCGTCAACGATCGCGTCACAGAGGAGGCGGTCCGTCGTTGCGGGCCGTTCAATCTTATGGCTGAGCTTGTGCAGCCAGAAACTATCGAAGATAGCGCGATGGATGGACCCGTCGAAAGGCTGGAGGAGCTGCCATTGCAATTCATGCGGCCGATCCGCGCCAACCTGCGGCATGCGCAGGAAGTCGCGCCGAAGCTGCCGGTGCAGCAGAAGTGAGGCTTCGAAGTGATACGGAAACATGAAATAGTCATGCAGCGCGTCATACTTCTTCCAATAATCCGCCAGGCCGTGAAGCACTGTCTCGATCAGCGGATGTCCCTTGCGGGCGTGCATGAACCATGTTTCCACGAGCCTAGGGTGCCGGGTGATCTCGCGAAGCATGTAGAAATCCTCGCGCTCGATCTCGGCTGGAACAGGCTGCCGCAGCAGGATTGTGGCGTCGAGCCACGTCCCGCCATGCCGATGAAGCAGACTCAAACGGATGAGATTGGAAAAGTGCTGACGGGTCATCAGACCACGCTTGTCCCAGACATGGCCAGGCAGTTCGATATGGCCTTCGAGCGTCTTGTCGTCGAGCACGATCAGTTGACGGCTGCCTTTGTGCCGTTCCACCGAACGCAGGCAGGCTCTGACCAACGGCGGAGCGTGATCGGCGCCCTGCGCCCAATATTGCCAGATCGGACCAACGCCACCACTCGGCCGGCTTGTTGAGCGCCATCGCGAATGGTCGATGGCGATCTGGCGCGCCTGCCGAAGACTCTTTCGCGACATCGACATGCAATATTGCGCCGCGCGCCTTCGTAACGGCCAAGGCAAGACACGCGAGGACGCCGCCCAACGCAACGGCCCGAGATGCGGAAATGTCAGCGGATCACGGATTGGCGTCTGTTCTTCGAAAAACGACATTATCTGGCCGACCGTTGATGCATACCGTCAGGGTCTAATGCAACGGTGCAAAAACGGAAGCGGTTTCGAATTGCGCTTCCATCGCCCTTGCATTGCTCAGTCAACAGTAATTTCGATGACGCACGGCATTGCCGTTGCCCGGGCACGCTCGAGCGCTTGCGGCAGGAGGCCAATGTCGGCAAGCCGTTCGGCCCCTATGCCATAGGCCTCGGCCAGCTTGCAGAAATCCGGCGGCGCCGGCGACACGCCAACCGGCTCGACACCGACATCAAGCATCGAGGTCTCGATCTCGCGGTAGCCCCTGTTGTTCCAGACGACGAAGATGACGGGCGCCTGGGCATCGAGTGCCGCGCCCAGTTCCGGCAGCGTGAACTGGAACCCGCCATCGCCGGTCAGGCAGACGACGGTCGCGTCGGGCACGGCCAGGGCGGCTCCGATCGCCGCCGGCGGACCATAGCCGAGCGCGCCAAAGCCCGTGGCGGCGTTAAACCAGCCACCCGGCCGATCGTGATCATAATAGAGGTTGGCCGCATAGATCGGTTGCGTCGAATCGCCGACGATGATCGCGCTTGGCAGCGTGTCGCGTATCGTTTCGACGACACGGACCTGCGCCTGAAGCGCTGGGCTGATCTCGGCAAAGGCTGCTTGCCTGGCGGAGGCAGCGCGAGCCTGACCGCCATCCGATACCAGCGAGGTCCCGCCGACTTCAAGCACCAGCGCGTCGAGCGCCGCGGCACAATCGGCATGGATTAAAACCGTTGCCGGCCGACGCGCCAGCTGGTCGGCGCCGATGTCGATCCGGATCAGATTGGCGGGCAGGACGAAGCCGCCGTCACTGTATCCGTCATAATCGGTCGGCCCGAATTCGGTGCCGGCGGCAATGACAAGATCGGCGTCAGCCATCAGCGCGCGGACCGCCTTCAAGCTTGGGCTGGCCGGTACGCAAAGCGGGTGGCCGTGCAGCAAGCCGCGCGCATTCGCGGTCTGAACGACGGGTGCACCTAGGCGCTCGGCCAGGTGCTTCAACTGCACCCCCGCCTGCTTGGCACCGCCACCAGCCAAAATCAGGGGACGCCGGCTGGCCGCGATGAGTTTTGCCGCGCTGGCGATAGCCGCACCATCCGGATTGGGTGGCGCGACATTGCTTAGCAGGGCGGCGATGGTGTCGGCTGGCTTGACCATGACGTCGGTTGGGATCTCGATATGCACCGGGCCTGGCCGCGAAGAAGAAAACAGGGCGAAGGCGCGCGCCAGGGCACCGGGCAACTCACCAGCCTCGGTGACGCGGTATGAGAACAGCGCCACCTTTTCCATCATGCCGCGCTGATCGGGCATTTCGTGCAGATGGCCGAGTCCCTTGCCAAGCGTCGCGGTGGCGTTGACGCCCGAGATGACCAGCATGGGCACGGAATCGGCGCGCGCCTGGCCCATGGCGGTGATGGTGTTGGTCAGCCCCGGCCCGGTGATGACGAAGGCGACGCCTGGCCTGCCGCTGGCGCGGGCATAGCCGTCGGCCATGAAGCCGGCGCCCTGTTCGTGACGCGGTGTGACATGGCGGATCTTCGAACGCGCCAGGCCGCGATAGAGTTCGACCGTGTGCACGCCGGGAATGCCGAAGACCGTATCGACCCCGTGGGCCTCGAGCAGCGAGATGAGGGCTTCGCCGAGTGTTGTCATTGGTTTTCTTCCCTTTAGAGCCGATCACTGTTCGGAAACAGTGACCGGCTCGGTCCCTTCGTTTTCAACGCAATTCCAGACGCAAAACCGCATCTCACTTTTCCTGGAATTGCTTTAGCGGCGCGAGGCCGAGTTCGGCCTCGACAGTCTTGATGCCAATCGCCGCCAATTCGCCAGGCGAGAAGATCTCGCCGGCCAGGCAGCCTTCTACCCAGAGCCCGTCGATGATCGCGTTGATCGCGATGGCATGGTGGCGCAACTGGTTTGCGTCCGGCTCGCGCTGTTCTGCAGCGAGCACCTCGGCCACAACGGCTTCCACCTCGTTGCGAAAGCCAAGGTATCCTTCGCGGTGAGCACGAGCCAGGGCAGGATCCGCACCGGCGCGGCCGATGAAGGTTGCCCAGAGGGAGAACACCCGCGCGTCGATGATCGGCGCGTTGAGGTTGGCGGTGACGAAAGCCGCAAGGCGCTGGCGCGGCGAGGCGCCTTCCATGACCAACGCCGCTTTCGCCTGCTCGGTCATGCGGCCCATCAGCGCAGCATAGGCTTCCTGCAGCAATTCTTCCTTGCCGGGAAAATAGTGCCGGATCAGCCCAGCGGTGACGCCGGCGCGCAATGCAATGGTGCGCAAGGTAGCGCCCTGCAGGCCATGCTCCGCCACGCTGTCCAGAGTGGCTTCGATCAGATCCTGCCGCCGCCGGTCCTCGCCCTCGCGACGGAACCTGCGGCGGGATGGCGCATTCATCGGCGCAGGATCGGCCGCGTCAGGCATGTCGGCCCGCCCTCGCAGGCGATGCACAGCGCATCCGCCTCGAAGATTTCGACCGTGCAGCCGGCGGCTTCCATCGCGGCCTTGGTCTTTGGAAAGCCTGCAACGGCAATGACCTTGAATGGGCTGGTCGGCAGTACGTTCAGGCTGAGGCCGTTGGAAGCCGCGAACTCTTCGGCGTCGCCTTCGACCAACCGGATGTTTCGCGCCTTCAGCATCTGGTAGAACGGGGCCGGCAAAAGCGGTGAATAGACCAAAGCGAGGTCGTCGGCCAGCGGGCTGATCACCGACATCAGATGCAGGCAGGCCTCTTCGCCCTGCCACAGCGGCAGGTCAAAGCCGTAGACGGAAATGCCCAGCGGCGCCAGCAGGTTGGAAACCTGCTGGATGCCTTCCTGGTTGGAGCGGACACCACGCCCGATCACCAGCGTACGGGCATCCAGCCATACACAATCACCACCTTCGATCTGGCCAGGAGCCTCGACGCGGCCGAGGATCGGAATGCCCAGCCTTCTGTAGGTTTCCTCATGCAGCGAGGGCTCTCTGGCGCGCAAGGGTTTGCCCATGGACAGAATCAGCGCACCACGATCAGTCATCAGCGATGGGTCGTGCGTGAACACCGAATCCGAAAGTCCATCGGCCTTGTCCTCGATCCATTCGATTTCGGCGCCGGAAGCCGCCACCAGTTCGGCAAGGAGCGCGTGCTGCGATGCTGCTTTCGCCGGATTGAATCCTGGGCCATAGTGCCAGGCAACTCCGTCGGCGTCGCGCATCGCATTGGCCGCCGACCGCATCAGCACGCGCCGCAGCGGCGCGGCCATGGACTGTGATCCGAAAGCGCTCATCGAAGCCCTTTTTTAGCTGAAAAAAACCGATAAAATTTCATGGAAGGCTACTTATACACTTGCACAACAAGCTCGCAAGTGCCGTAATGAGTGGGATTGACGGGCTCGCGACGTTGGGTCCATGCTGAAGTCTGGAGCGGGGCAGTACAGCGTATATGTTGATTAGCCGAATGCACGTTCGACGAATTGTCGCCGACCATACAGAGGTCACCCGGTGAGCGCGGTGGAAGCTGCCGCAGTCCAATCCGGCACGGCGCAGGACGGTGCCGCCGAAGCCATCCATGTCGAGAACCTGCACAAGAAATTCGGCGAACTGCACGTGCTGAAGGGCGTTTCGCTGTCGGCGCGCGACGGCGAGGTCATTGCCATCATCGGCGGCAGCGGCTCCGGCAAGTCGACACTGCTGCGCTGCATCAACTGCCTGGAGAATCCGACCAGCGGCATCATCCGCGTCAATGGCGAGGAAATCCGCCTCAAGGCCGACAGCCACGGCCACACCGTTCCCGCCGACCGCAAGCAAATCGAGCGCATCCGCTCCAAACTCGGCATGGTGTTCCAGAACTTCAACCTGTGGAGCCACATGACGTTGATCGAGAACGTCATCGAGGTTCCGGTCCATGTGCTGGGCACAAAGCGCGACCTGGCCATCGCCGAAGCCGAGAAGCTGCTTGCCCGCGTCGGCCTCGCCGAAAAGCGCGATGTCTATCCGGCCTATCTGTCGGGCGGACAACAGCAGCGCGCAGCGATCGCCCGGGCGCTTGCCATCAATCCGCGCGTCATGCTGTTCGATGAACCGACGTCGGCGCTTGACCCGGAATTGGTTGGTGAGGTGCTGAAGGTGATTGGCGACCTCGCCCGCGAGGGCCGCACCATGGTGCTGGTTACGCACGAAATGAAGTTCGCCCGCGAGGTCGCGACGCATGTCGTCTACCTCTACAACGGGCTGGTCGAGGAGGAGGGACCGCCGGAGCAGATCTTCGGCGCGCCCAGATCCGAAAGGCTCAAGCAATTCATCCGCAACATCGGCTAGGAACAGGCCGGGGGCGGACGAAAAAACGGGAACCAACAACAAACTGGGAGTCGTGAAAATGAAGACCGTTCTGAAGACATTCGCCGCAGCGCTGTTGCTCGGCGTCGCCGCGATGGGTGTAGCCAAGGCCGATCCGGTCAAGATCGGCGTTGCCGCCGAACCCTATCCGCCCTTCACCTCGCCGGATGCCTCGGGCAAGTGGATCGGCTGGGAGATCGACTTCATCGATGCCGTCTGCGCCGAAGAGAAACTCGACTGCGTCATCACGCCCGTCGCCTGGGACGGTATCATTCCCGCGCTGACGACCAAGAAAATCGACGTCATTGCCAGTTCGATGTCGATCACCGACGAGCGCAAGAAGACGATCGACTTCTCCGACAAATATTACAACACACCGACCGCCATCATCGGACCGAAGGACCAGAAGTTCGGCGCCGCGCCGGCGGATCTGAAAGGCAAGGTCATCGGCGTGCAGGTTTCGACCATCCATGCCGTCTATGCCAAGAAGCACTTCACCGACGCGCAGGAAATCAAGGAATACCAGACCCAGGACGAGGCCAACCAGGATCTCGCCGCCGGTCGGCTTGACGCGGTGCAGGCCGATTCCATAGCGCTTGGCGAATTTCTCAAGTCCGACCAGGGCAAAGCCTGCTGCGACCTGAAAGGCATGGTTGCCCCTGATATCGAGGTGCTCGGACCTGGCGTGGGCGCCGGCGTGCGCAAGGACGATACTGGGTTGAAGGACAAGATCAACGCCGGCATCAAGGCTATCCGCGCCAACGGAAAATATGACGAAATCTCCAAGAAATACTTCGACTTCGATATCTACGGTGCGGAAGCCCAGTCGAACTGACGCCCCGCACAGGTAAGCAGACAATCACACGGGGCAGCGTTCGGCGCCGTGTGGTTTCGTCGAAACCCTGCACGCGCGATCGCTGACGGATAGCGTCAGCGATCGCCCAGCAATTCGGGGGCGAAGCTGATCGAAGCATTCCTTCCGGCCTCCGCGGCCGGCATCATCGAGTTGCTCTCGCCGGCGCCCGTCGGCTGGGGCGGAACGCTTTTGCTTGGCCTTCTGCATTCGATCGAGATCGCGGTCGGCGCCACCTGCGTCGGGCTTCTGATCGGCATCTGCGGCGCCTATGGCAAGCTCTATGGCGGCCCTGTGGTGCGCGATCTCCTGGCTGTCTACACGACGATCGTGCGCGCCGTGCCCGAACTGGTGCTGATCCTGCTGCTCTACTACGCCGGCACCGACCTGATAAACCAGGTGCTGACGGCAATGGGCTACCAGCGCGTCGACATCAGCGGGCTGGTGGCCGGTATCGCCGTGCTCGGCTTTGTCCAGGGCGCCTATTCCACCGAGGTCATGCGCGGCGCGATCCTGGCCATCCCGCAAGGGCAGATCGAGGCCGCTCGCGCCTATGGCATGTCGCCAAGCTTGTTGCTGCGGCGTATCACATTGCCGGCAATGCTGCCTTTCGCCATACCCGGCCTCGCCAATCTCTGGCTGATCGCCACCAAGGACACCGCGCTGCTTGCCGTCGTCGGGTTCTTTGAGCTGACGCTGGCGACCCGGCAGGCGGCGGGCGTCACCAAGGCCTACCTCATCTTCTACCTCGCGGCGGGCGTGCTCTATCTGGCCGTGTCGCTGTTTTCGAACCTGCTGCTTGGCCGCCTCGAGGCCTGGGCCCGGCGGGGCATGCCTTCTGTCAAGGAGGCACGCTGATGGCGGGCGAAGCAGCCATCATCAATACGGCGGCCCGCGCTTCGCTCTGGCTGCAGCCGCATCGCATCGTGCTGATCCTGATCGCCTTCGGCCTGGTCCTGTCGGCCGCCTATTTCATGCGCTGGGACTGGCTACCGCAATATTACATGATGGGACTGGTCGGAATCTGGCGCTCGCTCTGGATACTGGCGGTAACCTGTGTGCTGGGTTTCCTCATCGCGGTCCCGGTCGGACTGGCGCAGGCCGCGGGCTCGCTCTGGGTTGCGGCCCCGGCCAAGGTCTTCTGCACCATTATCCGTGGAACGCCACTGCTGCTGCAGCTGTGGCTGCTCTATTACGGGCTCGGCTCGCTGTTTCCACAGTATCCGTGGATTCGCGAATCCTGGATGTGGCCGTATCTGAGGCAGGCGTGGCCTTACGGCGTCCTGGCGCTGACGCTGTCCTTCGCCGGCTATGAGGGCGAAGTGATGCGCGGCGCCTTTGCCGGTGTGCCGCGAGGCCAGCTGGAGGCCGCCCGCGCCTTCGGCATGAGCCGCTGGAAGATTTTTCGACGGATCTGGCTGCCGCAGGCCTTCTACCGTGCGCTGCCGACGCTGACCGGCGAAACCGTCCTGCAGCTGAAGTCAACGCCACTGGTGGCAACGATCAGCGTCATCGACATATTCGCCGTCTCCTCGAAGGTACGGCAGGATACTTACCTCACCTACGAACCCTTGCTGCTGCTGGCACTGATCTATATGGCGATCACCGGTATCCTCGTCTTCGCGTTCGGCAGGATCGAGGCAAGGATTCCAAACAAGATCGGCTAGAAGCAGCCCGGCTTGTGCCAAAGGTGGCGACGGCGATGGCTTCGCCGCTTTTCTGGTAGTGGCGGACGATTTTCAACACAAACACCGCCTCATGTGCTGCTACTCGAAGACAACGCAACCGGTTAAAGCGATCTCAGGACGGCCACGATGCAACTCAGTCTCGACCAGGCGACAGGATTGTGCCGGATGGCGGCGCTCGGCGCCGGCGCCAACGAAGAGGCCGCGCAATCGCTCACCGCTTCCATCATCGCCGCCGAAGCGGAAGGGCTTTCGACCGTCGGCCTGTCGCATTTCATTGATTATCTCGAAGCTCTGGAGGCTGGTCGCATCGACGGCAACGCCGATCCGGTGATCACCCGGCCGGCGCTGGCCGTCTATCTCTCCGACGCGCGCGGCGGCCTGGCGCATACCGGTTTCGACCGCACCATCGACGATCTTGCAAAGGCGGCGAAGCTGTTCGGCGTCGCCATCTTCTCGCAGAAGAATGCGTATACCTGCGGCGCGCTCGGCTATTTCACCGGGCGGCTGGCGGCGCAAGGTCTCGTCTCATTTGCCGCGACCAACGGTCCGGCGGTGCTCGCCGGTTCGGGCTCGGTCAAGCCGGTCTACTGCACCAACCCGATGTCGTTCGCCGCACCCGCCGCCGACGGCGCGCCGCTGGTCATCGACCAGTCGTCAAGCGCCACCGCCTTCGTCAACATCCGCAAGGCGGCGGAGAATGGCGAGACGATCCCGGAAGGCTGGGCGCTCGACGCCAGCGGCAATCCGACCACTGATCCCGCGGCTGCCATGAAAGGCGCTATGCTCGCCTTCGGCGGCGGCCGTGGCGCCAACATCGCGCTGATGGTCGAAGTGCTGGCGGCCGGGCTGTCGGGCGCCAACTGGTCGCTCGATGCGCCCTGGTTCACCGGCGGCCCGGACAGCCCGGGAACCGGCCTCTTCGTGCTAGCGGTCGAGCCTAAGCTGCTCGATCCCGACTTCGAACAGCGGATGAAGGACCAGCTCGACCGTCTGCGTCGGCGCTTTGGCGTGCATGTGCCCGGCCGCTCGCGCGCCGAAGCAGCGGAGAAGGCGGTGGCGCGAGGCATCACCACGTCCAAGGCTGTT
Source organism: Mesorhizobium sp. INR15 (assembly GCF_015500075.1). NCBI lineage: Bacteria > Pseudomonadati > Pseudomonadota > Alphaproteobacteria > Hyphomicrobiales > Phyllobacteriaceae > Mesorhizobium > Mesorhizobium sp. INR15. The sequence goes on from NZ_CP045496.1 coordinate 351,679, forward strand.
GTCCAGCGCATCTCGGAATTCGCTTCGCGCTATTCCTCCTAAAAATTACTCTCTATCAAACAGTTAGATAAATCTGCCGGTCTCCAGCGCCGTGCGGCACGATTTTTTTCGTTGCACCGCTGAACCTTTCCGCGTGCCGCGGCGACCAATCGTTGTCCAGGGCAAGGTGAGCTTGCCGAACCACACCGGGGGAACAGCAAACCGAAAGCAAATGCCTGTTTCACGGGGGGCGTCCCTTCGCGCCTCGGAAATTCAACCCCAATCAACGGAAAATCACCATGACCAACACCAAGATCACCATGCTGACCGCGATCTTGCTTCTCGGCTCTTTCATGGGCGCCACCCAGGCCGCCAGCTTGAAGGCCGCCCCGGTGAAACCGTCCAGCCCCGGCGTCGTAACCGCGCCAGGCGGCGGCGCCACCGAGGATCACTATTGCAAGAACGGTCACGCGAAATTCGCCAGCTGCAGCGCCGATTTCGTCGCGGCTTGCAAGAAGGTCGGCGGCACCATGTCGGATGTTCAGGGCTGGGGTGGGCGTACTTGCTTCACGCCCTCCTGATACCGTCTCAGGTCAGGCCGCTCCGTCGGCCCCTGACTTCGCATGGATGTCACCCGGAAAACCCCGCTTCGGCGGGGTTTTCTGCGTTTGTCCTGCGCGCAACAAAACCTGACTTCAATAGTTAACTTTTGTTAACTTGACTTGATGGGACCCAGCGGGCGTTTGCAAGGACGACCACACAACAGGAGTTCCAATGTCCTCAACCACCGACGCTTCCCGCGGCAAGCTGATCGTTCCGGCGCTTGGCCGCCTGTATTCGTCGCTGCACGATGCCGGCGAAACCATGCTTCGCGTCGTCGCCGGCGCGTTTCTCGCCATCCACGGTTCGCAAAAGATAACCAATCCCCTTGGCGCCGCCGAAATGGTCGAAGGTCTCGGTTTCTATCCCGGCGTCTTCTGGTCGCCGCTGCTTGCCTGCACGGAATTCCTCGGCGGTATTCTCATCGTCATCGGCCTGCTGACGCGGCCAGCCGCCGTCGCCGGAATGTTCGTGTTGCTGGTTACCGTCTGGTTCCACTGGGTGACCATGGATCAGGGCTTCTCAGGGGCGGAAAAGTCGCTTCTGTGGGCAGCAATCCTGCTCTTCTTCGTCATCCGCGGCGGTAACCGCCATTCGGTCGACGCGCGCATCGGCAAGGCATTCTGAAACGCTCTTGCCTGGTGCAATTCCCAGGGGAAAGCGCTGTGCGCTTTTCCTTGGAAAACCGCTTCATATTTTCCCCAATCACTCGGAAACAAAGGGCGACAGCGACGACGCGTCGCCCTTTGCCTTTGGCGCGAAACGGACTATGAAACGGCTTCAGCCATGCTTTCGAGCGCCGGAGCCAGCCATGACCGAAATCCTGCAAACCCCCAAGCTTGTCGTCGTCTTTGGCGGCTCGGGCTTTGTCGGCCGCCATGTCGTGCGCGCGTTGGCCAAGCGCGGTTACCGCATCAGGGTCGCCTGCCGCAGGCCCGATCTTGCCGGCCATCTGCAGCCGCTCGGCAATGTTGGCCAGATCCAGCCGGTGCAGGCCAATGTGCGCATGCGCTGGTCGGTCGACCGCGCCGTCCAGGGTGCGGACCACGTCATCAACCTGGTTGCCATCCTGCATGAAAGCGGCCGGCAGAAATTCGTCTCCGTGCACGAATTCGGCGCGCGCGCCATTGCCGAGGCGGCGCGCTCCGTCGGCGCCGGCCTCACCCACGTCTCGGCGCTGGGGGCCGATCTCAATTCCGAATCGGACTATGCGCGCACCAAGGCGCTCGGCGAAAAGGCCGTGCTGGAGACGATCGCCGACGCCGTCATCTTCCGCCCGTCAGTCAATTTCGGGCCGGAGGACGAATTCTTCAACCGCTTTGCCAACATGGCGCGCTTCTCACCAGTGCTGCCGCTGATCGGCGGCGGCGCGACAAAGTTCCAGCCGGTCTATGTCGGCGATGTCGCCGAAGCGGTGGCGCGCTCGGTCGAAGGCAAGGTCGAAGGCGGCCAGATCTACGAGCTTGGCGGGCCGAAAGTGCTGACCTTCAAGGAATGCATGCAGGAATTGCTTGCTGTGATCGAGCGCAAGCGGCTGCTGGTTCCGGTGCCGTGGTGGGTGGCGAACTTGCAGGCTTCGGTCCTCGGCCTGCTGCCCAACCCGCTTTTGACCAAGGACCAGGTGATGCAACTGCGCGAGCACAACATCGTGTCGGACGCTGCCGCCAAGGCCAATCGGACCCTTGCTGGCCTCGGCATCCAGCCGCAATCGATCGCGACGATCCTGCCAAGCTATCTCTGGCGCTATCGCGCGGCCGGCCAGTTCCAGCAGCGCAAGCCGGCGGTTTGACATTGGTCCTCTCAGGGTGTGCTGAGATTCAGGTCAGGCCGCGCCGGCATCACCTGAACATCAGCACCCTCGGCGTGACCTTCATCGGCAGACCACCTTGCGGCTGCGTGGTCAGTTTCTGCACCGGCCAAGGCTTGGTCTCGGCGGTCGTGTCGAAGCGGAAGCGCGACAGCAGGATGGCCAGCGCGATGATCGCCTCCTGCATGGCGAAGCTGGCACCGATGCAGACGCGCGGTCCGGCGCCGAACGGCAGATACTGGAAACGGTCAATCTTTTCGCGGTTTCCCGGATGGAACCGCTCCGGCATGTAGGCATCCGGCCTGTCCCATAGCTTTCTGTGACGATGCACGACCCATGGCATGACCAGCACGGCCGCATGCCTGGGGATACGAAGATCGCCCCAGGTTTCCGGTTCGATCGGCTCGCGGTTGATCGACGGCGCCGGCGGATAGAGCCTGAGCGCCTCGTCGAAGGCGGCACGGGTAAATGGCATGGCATCCAGCCATTTGGTGGGATCGGGCTCGCGCGCCAGCACCTGGTCTATCTCCTGCTCGACCCGGTCGCGTTCCCATGGTGCTTCGGCGAGGCAATAAAGCGTCCAGCCGAGCGCACGCGCCGTGGTCTCATGGCCAGCACCGATGAAGGTGATGATGTTGTCCTCGACCTCGGCCCGGGTCAGCCCGTCCGGCCCTTCGGCCTTGAGCAGAAGCGTCAGGAAATCCTGCGGCACGGCGTCTGGATCGCGCTTGAACTTCTCCTCGCGCATCTTGACCGTGTCGGTGACGATCTTGCGGAAATAGGCCATGGTCTTGCGGCCACGAATGCGGGTCAGGCGCGGCAGCCAATCGGGCGCGCGCAGCAGGTCGAGCGGATCGACACGGCCCATGGTCTCGAACAGCCGGTCGATCTCATGGGCAAAACTGCCCGGTTCACCAGCGATCTCACCGGAAAACAGCGTCTCTGCCAGGATGTCATAGGTGAGCAGCGTCATGTCATGGGCGATGTCGGAGGTGCCGCCGTCTTCGTAACGGGTGACGAATTCCAACGTGCGCTTCAACATCGGCTGGGCAAAACCGAAGATGTGGCGTGGCGTGAACACCGGCGCCATCGCCTTGCGCGAGCGCTTCCAGACATCGCCTTCGGCGGTCAGCAGGCCGTCGCGCAGGATCGGGCGCAGAATTTTCTGGCGCACCGTCGCCATCTTATAGTTCTTGGCATTGTCGACCAGCACATGACGGATCAGGCCGGGATCATTGGCGACGATCAGGGCGCCACCGACGCCAGTCGCCGAGATCCACGGCTCATTGTAGGTCTGCTCGCCCCACAGTTCGAGCGGATTGCGGTAGACAATGCGGATCATCTCCAGGGTCGAAGGCGGCGTCGTGCGCGGCTTCGGCGCCGGAGGGACGAAAGGGGCGGGCTGGATATCCATGGCGTGCTCCGCTGGTGCATATCCTTGCTCCAAAACCGCTACGCGCTTCGGGAGGACATATCCTGGGGAATGTAGTGGCTTGCAAAGCAGGCGTCCATGTGACCGGACGGCAGCGCGCGGGGTCCGATCCGGAACGACTTGGCAAACAGTCTGTTCATCTGATTGTGACCGCACCTCACAAGGCGCCGCCTTGTCGGCAAGGATGCCGTGCCGTAGGTGACAGTCACCAACAGATACCGCCAGTCAAAGGAGCCCGCCTTGAAGCACCAGTTGAACATCATCATCGGCAGCACCAGGCCCGGCCGCACCGGACCGGTTTTCGCGCAATGGCTGGAGATTTTCGCCCGCGAGCACGGCAAGTTCGAGCCGGTGCTGACCGATATCGCCGCGTTCAACCTGCCGGTGCTGGACGAACCGCATCACCCACGGCTTGGCAACTACCAGAACGATCACACCAAGGCCTGGTCGAAGGCAATCGATGCCGCCGATGCATTCGTCTTCGTGGCGCCGGAATACAATTATTTCGCGGCGCCGGCGATCATCAACGCGATCGACTATCTGGCGCGCGAGTGGAAATACAAGCCGGCGGCGATCCTCGCCTATGGCGGTGTCTCGGGCGGCTTGCGCGCGGCGCAGGCGCTCAAGCCACTGCTGACCTCGGTAGGCATCATGCCGATCCCCGAAGGGGTCGCGCTGCCGATGTACCAGAAGCTGCTCGACGACAAGGGAGCTTTCAATGCCAGCGAGCAGGTGCGGGGCGGTGCCAAAACCATGCTGGATGAATTGGAGCGCTGGAGTGCTGCACTGAAACCAATGCGACCCGCCTAATGCGCGACACGCGCATTGAGCCCCTGTGTTGGGTGCATTTCGTTGTTCCCAAAACCGCCGAGCACTTTTGGGCGACATACATTGAACAGCCGGCTTTCGGCCAAGACCCCGGCTTGCTCGCGCCATAAAGAGATGGAATGTTCGGCGGACGACTGAGCCGGGGGCGGTTCGATTTGCGTTTGCTGTTTGCCTTGCTACTGATGCTGACGACCACCGCCACGGCGGTGGCCGAACGGCGCGTGGCGCTGGTCATGGCAGAGGATGACTATCGCCTGATCCGGCCGCTCACCAATCCCGTCAATGACGGCGAGGCTATGGAAGCAGCCCTGAAGAAGCTTGGCTTCGAGGTGGTGCTCGAAACCAACCGCGATCTGCGGCGCATGCGCCGCGCCCTTGATGATTTTCGCGAGGACGCCAAGGGCGCTGATGTGGCGCTGGTGTTCTTCTCCGGCCACGGCGTCGAGATTTCAGGCGACAACCGGCTGCTGCCGGTCGACGCCGACGCATCCTCGCTCGACACTTTGGAGAAGACCAGCCTGCCGCTTGAAGAGGTGCGCGATGCTGTCGCCGCCACCGCCAAGGTCGGGCTGATCATGCTCGACGCCTGCCGCAGCGATCCCTTCTCGGGCCCAGTGGGCGAAGGGCGGGGCGCGACGTCGCTGGCCAAAGACGTTGCAGACAAAGTACGCCCCGGTCTTGGCCGGATCGGACGGGCCGAGAACATCCTGTTCGCCTTTTCGGCGGCGCCGGGCGAAACCGCTTCGGACGGCACCGGCCAGAACTCACCATTCACCGCCGCCTTGAGCAAATATCTCGGTACCGAAGGGCTCGAAATCCGCTCGGTGCTGACCTTGGTGCAGCAGGAAGTCTATGACCTCTCCAAGGGCAAGCAGCTGCCCTATGTCGAGAGCGGCCTGCCGCGGCTTTTCTTCGCGACCTCGGCCAAGGAACAGTTGCCGGAGCGCGAGCGCCTGTTGCTCGCCATGGCCGACGTGACGCCCGAAATGCGTGGCCAGGTTGAGCAGATCGCCAGCGATGCCGACATGCCGCTGGCACCACTCTATGGCGCGCTGATCAGCTCCGACACCAGCCATCTGTCAGCGGACAGCCTCAACGCCAGGCTTCGCGAGGCCGCCGACGCCTTCGTCAAGGTGCGGGCCGAGACCAGGACACTGGCCTCCGACGACCCGCAGGTGACCGCCTTGCGCCAGCAGGCCGAGGACCAGCTTTCGCTTGGCGCGTTCGATGCGGCGCGCCAGAAGCTCGCCGACGCCGCCGGCATCGACAATCTCTCGCGTAACGCACTGAAAGCCAATTTCGTCCGCCGCACGCTTTCCGAAGCGGCGACCCGTTACCTCTCAGGAGGCGCGGCGCGCGCCACCCTCGACTACGCCACGGCGATCAAGGATTATGAATCGGTGGTGGCGCTTTATGGCGAAATCGGGCGGTCTCCGCTGGAGCTCGAGGATGCCGACCGGCTGATCCGCACGTTGGAAGAGCTTGGCATACTCTACACCACGACCGGCAATATCGGAGCGGCCGGCCACGCCTTTGAAGCACTGCAGTCCAATATCGAACAGCGGCCGGATCTGCAGACCGATCCAAGCGTCAAGCGCGACCTAGCCATCAGCCACGTCAAGCTCGCCAACATACGGATGGCACAAGGCGACCTGCCCGCCGCCCTGGAAAATTATGAGACGGCCAGGGGCATGCTGCAGGATCTGACGGCGACCGTGCCGGACAAGAAAACCTGGCTGGGCGATCTTGCGATGGCCAATGACAAGATCGGTGATGTTCTGGCAACGCAGGGCGATGTCGGCGGCGCAGCGCAGGCCTATCAGCAAAGCCTGTCGATCAAGCAGCAGCTGGCCGATGCGGAGCCAAACCGCGCCGACCTGCTGCGCGACCTGACCATCACCTATGACGAGATCGGCCAACTTGCCCACACCGCCGGCCAGTTGGACGGCGCGGAGACGGCCTTTGAGGAGAGCCTGAGAATTCGGCTGGCGCTGGCCGAGAACAAGCCGGATGACCCCGAGCGCCAGCGTGCCGTCTCTGTGAGCCATGACAGGATCGGCGACATCAAGCGCGAACGCGGCGATGCGGCCGGTGCGCTCGTGGCTTACAGAAAGGGCCAGGTGATCGTCGAGCAACTGGTGGGCCGCGATCCCAACGATACTGAGTTGCAGCGCGACCTGTCGGTTGGCAACGCCAAGATCGGCAATGCGTTAAGCGACCAGGAGAACTGGCCGGAGGCGCTTGAAGCCTACCAGCAGGCGTTGTCACAAGCCCGTGCGCTCGCGGCAGGCGATCCCGCCAACACCGACTGGCAGCGCGATCTCTCCGTATCTCTCGAAAAGGTCGCCGGCGTGCTCGCGATTCAGGGCGACCGGAGCAGCGCCCTCAAGACCTACATGGACAGCTTCATCATCGCCGACCGGCTGGCGAAGCTCGACCCCGCCAATGCCGACTGGCAGCGCGACCTGTCGATCACGCTCTCAGAGATTGCCATGCTGCGGCTCAAGCAGCGCGATATCAGCGGTTCCCGGCAAGCCTTCCAGGACAGTCTCGATATCCGCCAGCAACTGTCTCAATCCGACCCGAACAACGCGACCTGGCAACGCGACCTGGTGGTTGCCTATATCGATTACGCCCAGGTGGCGAAGGACCCGAAAGCCGTGTTGACCAAGGCCCTGGACATGACGCTGGAACTCGACCGTAACGGGCAACTGGCGCCGCGATACAAATTCATGATCAAGTTCCTGCGGGACCGGTTGGCGAAGGTTAAAGCCGGCCATCAATAGCGGAAAGATTAGCGCTGTCTGAAGCGCACTTTCCGCGCGCGGCTTGGCTTGCTCGCGCCACAAAAGCCGAACAGGCGGTAGCGCTTGATCCGAAAAATCCGGAATTCCTCTACAGCGCCTATAATGCGCGGCTCAAGACCGCCTATGTCCTCGAGGAGCTAGGTGAAAACGCCGAGGCACTCGCAGCCCATGAGGCAAGCCTCGCAACCATCGAAAAGGCGGTCGCGCTGAAGCCATCAGAGACGTTGTACACCGCCAGCCGGGAACACGTCCTTGCCAAGATCGACGGGGTTCGGAAACTGCCTGGGGCTCCAAAGGCGCCCTGACCGGCGCAAACCTTGGAAAAACCGCCTTTTGCGCCTATATCTAGGCCTTATCAGAGTGCGATTCGGGGCCGATTTTTCGCGCTGTACAAGCGGCATCTAGACAACAGGTTTTCATGAGCGACCAGATAGACAACACCGACGGCGCGGAGGCCGAATACGGCGCCGATTCCATCAAGGTTTTGAAGGGGTTGGATGCTGTCCGCAAACGCCCAGGCATGTATATCGGCGATACCGACGACGGCTCCGGCCTGCACCACATGGTCTATGAGGTGGTTGACAACGCCATTGACGAAGCGCTGGCCGGCCATGCCGACCTCGTCACGGTAACGCTCAATCCCGATGGTTCGGTGACAGTTATCGACAATGGCCGCGGCATTCCGACCGATATCCACACCGGAGAAGGCATCTCGGCGGCCGAAGTGATCATGACGCAGCTGCATGCCGGCGGCAAATTCGACCAGAATTCCTACAAGGTGTCCGGGGGACTGCACGGCGTCGGCGTGTCAGTGGTCAATGCGCTGTCCGCATGGCTGAAATTGAAAATCCGCCGCAATGGCCAGATTTTCGAGATGAGCTTCACCCATGGCAATGCCGACGCGCCACTGAAGGCCACAGGCAGCTACGAACAGCAGAAGCTGCCCGGCACCTATGAGGGGCGCAGCGGCAGCGAGATCAGCTTCTTTCCCTCTTCCGAAACGTTCACCATGGTCGAATTCGACTTCGGCACCCTGGAACACCGGTTGCGCGAACTCGCCTTCCTGAATTCCGGCGTGCGCATCGTTTTGACGGATGCTCGCCACGCCGACATCGTTCGCCACGAGCTGCACTATGACGGCGGTCTCGAGGAATTCGTGAAATATCTCGACCGGGTCAAGAAACCGCTGATCGACAAGCCGATCGCCATCAAGGCCGAGCGCGACGGCATCACCGTCGAAGTGGCGATGTGGTGGAACGACAGCTACCACGAGAATGTGCTGGCCTTCACCAACAACATTCCGCAGCGCGATGGCGGCACCCACCTTGCCGGTTTCCGTGGCGCGCTGACGCGCCAGATCACCGGCTATGGCGAATCCTCCGGCCTGACCAAGAAGGAAAAGGTCGGGCTGATCGGCGACGACTGCCGCGAGGGACTGACGGCCGTGCTTTCGGTCAAGGTTCCCGACCCGAAATTCTCCTCGCAGACCAAGGACAAGCTGGTCTCATCAGAAGTTCGTCCGGTCGTGGAAGGGCTGGTCAACGAAGCGCTCGGTACCTGGCTGGAAGAGCATCCTAGCGAAGGCAAGGTGGTCATCGACAAGGTGATCCAGGCGGCGGCAGCGCGTGAAGCCGCGCGCAAGGCGCGCGATATCACCCGCAAGAGCTCGCTCGGCATCACTTCGCTGCCCGGCAAGCTGGCCGACTGCCAGGAACGCGATCCGGCGAAATCCGAGATTTTCATCGTCGAGGGTGACTCCGCCGGCGGCTCTGCCAAAGGCGGGCGCTCGCGCCAGAATCAGGCCATTCTGCCGTTGCGCGGCAAGATTCTCAATGTCGAGCGGGCACGCTTCGACCGCATGCTTGGCTCCGAAATGATTGGTACACTGATCACGGCGCTCGGCACCTCGATCGGCAAGGACGAGTTCAACGCCGACAAGCTGCGCTACCACAAGATCATCCTGATGACCGACGCCGATGTCGATGGCGCGCACATTCGCACTTTGCTGCTCACCTTCTTCTTCCGGCAGATGCCGGAACTGATCGAGCGCGGCCATCTCTACATCGCGCAGCCGCCACTCTACAAAGTGACGCGCGGCAAGAGCTCGCAATACATCAAGGACGAAAGCGCCTTCGAGGAATTCCTGATCGGATCAGGCCTGGACGAAGCGTCGCTGACGCTCGGTTCCGGCGAAGTCCGCACCGGCCAGGATCTGCGCAGTGCCATCGACGACGCGCTGGCGGTGCGCCAGCTGATCAACGGCCTGCACACCCGCTACAACAGGGGCGTGGTCGAACAAGCCGCGATCGCCGGCGGGCTCAACCCGGATGTATTTGGCGATCTCGGAAGCGCCAACGCCATGGCCGAGCGCGTTGCCAAGCGCCTCGACATCATTGCCGAAGACACCGAGCGCGGCTGGACCGGCCGCATGTCGACCTCAAACGAGGGGACTGGCGGCTATGTGTTCGAGCGCACGGTGCGCAGCGTCAAGGAATACGCGCATCTCGATCTCGGGCTGATCAACTCGGCCGATGCACGCCAGCTCGACCGATATGCGCCGCGCCTGACCGAGGTTTATGGCGCACCGCCGGTTTTGCGCCGCAAGGAGGTTTCCGAACCTATTTCGGGACCGCTGGCGCTGCTCAACGCGGTTTTCGCCACCGGCCGCAAGGGCCTGACCATGCAGCGCTACAAGGGTCTCGGCGAGATGAATGCCGAGCAGCTCTGGGAAACCACGCTCGACCCGAATGTGCGCTCACTGCTGCAGGTCAAGGTGCATGACGCGACCGACGCCGACTCGCTGTTCTCGCGGCTGATGGGCGACGAGGTCGAACCACGGCGCGAGTTCATCCAGGAAAACGCGCTCTCGGTCGCCAATCTGGATATCTAGAATCCACCGGGATTTTGAAGCGTTGGCGCGCCCCGGCGCGCCAACTTCGTTTCTCGCCGCAGCAAATCAATTGAGATCCGCCGGGAACAGAAGCCCCTCCGAGACATTGTGACAGCATCGATCACAATTTCTCACAGGAGGCCTTCATGGGACGCGGCATTTTGCTCTGGTTGCTCGGTATTCCGATTCCAATCATCATTCTCATCATGCTTTTCGTACGATAGGGGGCGTTTATGCAGTCCACCCTATCGGCTGTCGACGTTTCCGCTTCGACGGAATCCTCTTCCACCGCCGTCAGTTGGGGGCCGATCATCGCCGGCGCCTTCGCGGCCTCGACGCTGACCTTGATCCTGATGCTTCTCGGCTCGGGACTGGGGCTGAGCGCGGTCTCGCCCTGGTCGGGCTCCGGCGCATCGGCCGCGACGTTCGCGGTATCCACGGCGATCTGGCTGGTCATCGTGCAATGGCTGTCTTCCGGCGTTGGCGGCTACCTCGCCGGCCGGTTGCGCACCAAATGGGTCGGGGTGCATACGGACGAGGTCTATTTCCGTGACACGGCCCATGGCTTCCTGGCCTGGGCGCTCGCCACCCTGCTTGTTGTCGGCGTGCTCGGTTCGGCGCTGACATCCCTGCTCGGCTCCGGCGTGCAGGCTGTGTCGACCGTGGCGTCAGGCGCGGCCATGGGAGCTTCGGCAGGAGCCTCCTCGAATGCGTCCGGCGCATCGGCCGATAACGCAACGTCTTATCTGGTGGATTCGCTGTTTCGGCCGGCCGATGCCAGCAAGCTCGCGGCAGCCAATCCGGAAAACGACGCGGCAGCAGCAGCGCAGGCTTCGCGTATCCTGCTCGCCAGCGCGGCGGCCGGCGAGGTTTCCGCCGATGACAAGGCCTACCTGTCGCAGCTTGTGGCTGCCCGCACCGGGCTGTCGGAAGCCGATGCCAAGACGCGTGTCGATGCGCTGGTGGCAAAGGCCCAGGATGCCAAGGTCAAGGCCCAGCAAGCGGCGGATACGGCCAGGAAGGCGAGTGCAACTTTCGCACTTCTGGGAGCCCTGTCCTTGGTCATCGGCGCTTTCATCGCCAGTGCGGCGGCGGCCCTTGGCGGCCGGCAGCGCGATGACGAAGAGGCGATCTTCCTGACCAACCGCTGAGCGGCTCTCAGCCCTGAAAACCAAAAAAGCCCGGCTTTCGAAAGCCGGGCTTTTTCTGTTCCAGTCGTAGCTGGCTTAGTGATCCATCGCCTTGACGATCTCTTCGGTCATCTTCTTGGCATCGCCAAGCAGCATCATGGTGCCGTCCTTGTAGAACAGCGTGTTGTCGATGCCGGCATAGCCGGAGCCGAGCGAGCGCTTGACGAATAGGCAGGTGCGGGCCTTGTCGACGTCGAGGATCGGCATGCCATAGATCGGCGACGACTTGTCGTCACGTGCCGACGGGTTGGTGACGTCGTTGGCGCCGATGACATAGGCGACATCGGCTTGCGCGAACTCGGAGTTGATATCCTCGAGTTCGAAGACCTCGTCGTAAGGCACATTGGCTTCGGCGAGCAGCACGTTCATGTGGCCAGGCATGCGGCCGGCAACCGGATGGATGGCGTATTTGACGTCGACGCCGTTGGCCTTGAGCTTGTCGGCCAGCTCGCGCAACGCATGCTGCGCCTGGGCAACCGCCATGCCGTAGCCCGGCACGATGATGACCTTCTGCGCGTTCATCATCAGGTAGGCGGCGTCGTCGGCCGAACCCTGCTTCACGGTGCGCTCGATGCCATCATCAGCCGCAGCGGCGGTTTCGCCGCCAAAACCGCCGAGAATGACCGAGATGAAGCTTCGGTTCATGCCCTTGCACATGATGTAGGACAGGATGGCGCCGGACGAGCCAACCAGCGCGCCGGTGATGATCAGCGCCAGGTTGCCAAGCGTGAAGCCAAGCGCCGCTGCCGCCCAGCCCGAATAGGAATTGAGCATCGAGACGACGACCGGCATGTCGGCGCCGCCGATCGGGATGATCAGCAGCACGCCGAGCAGCAGCGAAGCGGCGACGATCAGCCAGAACACCAGCTTGGCCTCGGTGGTGACCAGAAGCACAATCAGCACGATCAATGCGATGCCGAGGGCTGCGTTGATGAAGTGGCGGCCGCCGATCATGATCGGCTTGCCCGACATGCGGCCATCAAGCTTGAGGAAGGCGATGACCGAACCGGTGAAAGTGATGGCGCCGATGGCAACGCCAAGGCTCATTTCGATCAGCGCCTGGGCATGGATGTCGCCATCCGTACCGATGCCGAAGCTTTCCGGCGCGTAGATGGCGGCAGCCGCCACCATGACGGCGGCAAGGCCGACGAGCGAGTGGAAGGCCGCGACCAGCTGTGGCATCGAGGTCATGGCGATGCGGCGCGCGGTGACCGCGCCGACCGAGCCACCAATGGCCAAGCCAAGCACGATCAGGCCGAAGCGTCCGGCTGACGGGGTCGCCAGCGCCAGGGTGGTGGCAATGGCGATGCCCATGCCGATCATGCCGTAGAGGTTGCCCTGGCGGCTGGTGGTCGGATGCGACAGGCCGCGCAGCGCCATGATGAACAGGACGCCGGAGACCAGATAGAGGAAGGAAGCGAAGTTGGCGTTCATGTCGCTCTACTTGTCCTTCTTCTTGTACATCGCCAGCATGCGCTGGGTGACGAGGAAGCCGCCGAAGATGTTGACCGAGACCAGCATCAGCGCGACGAAGCCGAAGCCCGCCGCGACGCCGGAAGCCGCGATGCCGACGGCAAGCAAGGCGCCAACCACGATAACCGAGGAGATGGCGTTGGTGACGGCCATCAGCGGTGTGTGCAGCGCCGGCGTCACCGACCAGACAACGTAGTAGCCGACGAAGATCGCCAGGATGAAGATGGCGAAGCGGAAGACGAAGGGATCGATGGCACCACCCGATAGCGCATGCGCGGCATCGCCGGCGGCATCAGCACCGCCGGGAGCGGCTGCCATGTTGTGGACAGCGAGACGAACGGCGGCGGACGCCTGATCGAGCTGGTCGAGGGCTTTCTGCAAGGTCTGATCCATCACGCAATGCCTTTCGACTTCGACGAGGGCGACTTGGGTGTTGCCGGCTTTTTCGACGCGGCCTTTTTCGGCGCGGCCGTCGAGGAACCATCGGCGACCATGGTCGTGGCCGGGATCGCCGCCGGCTCGACATGAGGCTGCTGCTCGGCCTTGGCGAAGGCGGGATGAACCACCTTGCCGCCATCCGTCAGCATCGTCGCCTTGACCAGGTCGTCTTCGCGGTTGATGGCAAGTGTCTTTGTCGCCTTGTCGACCAGTGTCTCCAGAAAGGCGTAAAGGTTCCTGGCATAGAGCAGCGAGGCCGAAGCCGCGACGCGGCCGGGCACATTGAGATGGCCGACGATCTTGACGTTGTTGGCCGTGGTCACGACCTTGCCGGCCTCGGCGCCCTCGACATTGCCGCCGCGCTCGACCGCGAGGTCGACAAGCACAGAACCCGGCTTCATCGAGGCGACCATCGCCGCCGACACCAGCTTCGGCGCCGGCCGGCCGGGGATCAGCGCCGTGGTGATGACGATGTCCTGCTTGGCGATGTGCTCGGCGGTGAGTGCCGCCTGCTTGGCCTGATACTCCTTGGACATTTCCTTGGCGTAGCCGCCGGCGGTCTCGGCGGCCTTGAACTCCTCGTCCTCGACAGCCAGGAATTTCGCGCCGAGCGAAGCGACCTGCTCCTTGGCGGCGGGACGAACGTCGGTGGCGGTGACGACCGCGCCGAGGCGGCGCGCGGTGGCGATCGCCTGCAGGCCGGCAACGCCAACACCCATGATGAAGACTTTCGCGGCCGGCACCGTGCCCGCCGCCGTCATCATCATCGGCAGCGCGCGGTCATATTCCGAAGCGCCGTCGATCACCGCCTGATAGCCGGCGAGATTGGCCTGCGAGGACAGAACGTCCATCGACTGGGCGCGGGTGATGCGCGGCATGAATTCCATCGAGAAGGCGGTGACGCCAGCCTTTGCCAATGCGGCCACCGCGGCATCGTTGCCGTAGGGATCCATGATGGCGATAACGGCCGAGCCCGATTTGTAGCCCTTCAGCTCTGCCTCGCTTGGCCGGCGAACTTTCAGCACCACATCGGCCTTGCCGGCATCGGCCGCCTTGCCGATCGTCGCACCCGCCTTGGCGAATTCGTCGTCTGGGATGCGCGATCGTGTGCCGGCGCCTGTTTCGACAACCACGCCGAAGCCAAGCGCGGCCAGCCGCTTTACCGTGTCCGGCGACGCCGCGACCCGAGGCTCATTGGCATCAAGTTCACGTGGAATGAAAACCGTCTGTCCCACCGCATGATCCTTTCGGTTGGAACCTTGTTTCCCGTGAGGCATCGGCCGGAAATCCGGCTGCGCCTTGGATAAAGGAGTTGGAAAACTACCGGAGAATGAAAGCGCCGACAGCCAGGATCAGGACGAACAGGATGGTCGCCGAGAAAAAGCCGCCCGCGAAAAAGCCGAAAGCCATCGCCAGAAGGAGGCCACCGCAGAAGAGCGACCCGTATTTGGCCAGCGCGAGGAAGCCCGCATAGGTGCGGTCATGCTCGGCATAGTCCATCTTCGCGCCCAGTTCGATAGGACCGGTCGGCGTGTGATCAGCCATAGGAATACCCCTTCGAAGACATCTTTCAGGCACATAGCGAAAAGCCGGGCCAAGAGCAATGGCGCGATTGCCGCATCGCTGGTGGGAACTGCCTCAAAGGAATGTTGAAGCTGGCGTTGAGGCATCAGTCAGCGGCGTTGAACGTCCTGTGATAATTTCGCGATGTAGGGTGGCACCGGGAACAACTATTGTTGCCGACACGAACCAACCCGGTGAAGCGCAATGATCTCGCCGACACAGACATTTGATTGGAACGGCACCAGCATCGCCTGGGGCACGGTCGGCTCGGGTCCGCCGCTGGTTCTCGTCCATGGAACGCCGTTTTCCTCGCATGTCTGGCATCGGGTCGCTCCCGAGCTGGCTCGCAATCATACCGTCTATTTCCATGACCTTCCTGGATATGGGCGTTCGGAGATGCGGCAAGGCCAGGATGTTTCGCTGGGCATCCAGAACAAGGCGCTGGCAGCACTGCTGGCTTTCTGGAACCTCGATCGGCCTGGAGTGATCGCCCATGATTTCGGCGGCGCCACCGCCTTGCGCGCGCATCTGATCGATGGTTGCGAATATGACCGGCTGCTGCTGATCGATCCGGTGGCGGTGCGGCCATGGGGCTCGCCCTTCGTCCAGCATATCCGCCAGCACGAAGCCGCCTTCGCCGGCGTGCCGGACTACATTCAAAGAGCGATTCTAAAAGCCTATGTTTCTGGCGCGGCGCACAGGCCGCTGTCAGAAAGCGAGTTGGAGCCGTATGTCGCGCCGTGGTTGGGGCCAATTGGCCAACCGGCCTTCTATCGCCAGATCGCCCAGATGGACCAGCGCTTCACCGACGACGTCGAGGGCCGCTATCGCGAAGTCCGCTGCCGCACATCTCTTCTATGGGGTGAGGAGGACCAATGGATCCCGCCGGAGCGCGGCCACCAGCTCGCGGCCTTGCTTCCGGATTGCGCCCTAACCCTCATCCCTCGCTCCGGGCACCTCATGCAAGAGGACGCCCCCGAGGCGATCGTGGCCGCGGCGTTGCGCTTTTTCGCTGGTTGAGGCGCTTCGCGGATTGAGGCGTGGGCCGCCCAAGACCGATGTTCAGCCGGCGAGATGCGGAAACAGACCGAGCAGGCCAACGACGATCAGATATAGCGCGACGATGTAGTTGAGCAGCCTTGGCATCACGAGGATCAGCACGCCGGCGATCAGCGAAATCAGCGGAGTGAGCGCAAGCTGTGAAATATGCATGCCGGTTTCCTTCTGGCAGATCCATCGAGGTGATGCCGCGAGGCACTATTGCCTCGCCGTCATCAACGTGGACCCGGCCGGAAAGCTCCAGGTATCTGCAAATAAACGCGCTACGTCAGGCGGCTTCGCGGAAATACTTCGCGGTTGGTAGGATGGTCAGCGGCGCCAGTTCGCCGGCACCGGGTGTCTCGAACAGCATGCGCTGTTCCATCGGTGTCGAGCGGAAGAACGGGAAGCGGGAGAAGGACCGCTCGCGGATGGCTGCGACGTTGGCGCGATAGAGCACGACCTTGTAGTTCAGGCCGGGATAGTCGCGCAGTTCGCCGATCTGTTCCGAACAGTAGATGCGGCGATAGAACCCCGCATGTTCTGGACGGATGGTGGAAAGGCAGTAGGGCGCGTCGAAATAGAAGCAGGCCATGCCGGCAAGGCGCAGCGTCAGATAGGGGATCTGCGGATAGACCTTGGACCAGTCTGGGTCGGCTGCAAAACGGCTCGGGTCGGCGAAATGCGCACCGGCGGACAGCATCGGACGCAAAATGTCGCCATAGACGGTCGTGGACGGCGATTGCGGCGTGTCGGCGCAGGCGTGGTGAATGCGCAGCGTCGAGACCAGGATGCCGTCGATATAGATGCCGAACTTGGAGCAATTGACCGCTTCATCAAGCTCGTCATGGACAATATGCGCTGGGTTTTCAGGCACCATATCGCTCAGCCGATAGGACTTGTAGCGCAGCCTGTAGATGTCTTCGAGGTCTTCCCCCTTGTCACAGCGGCGGTACTCGGTGCGTTCCAGCATTGCCGAGATGTTCCTGGCAAAGCTCGACATGTTATCGGACGAGTTTTCTTCGCCCACGCCCGCCGCTTGGCGAAGCGCTGTCAATTGCGCATCCATCATGCATCCCCGTAAATTGCCGCCGCGGTTCAACCCTACGACAGGCCCCCGAGATGTAAAGATGAAAATGGGACAGGCGCTGTTTACCGATCGTTAACGTTAACAAACCGTAAAATTTTACGAAAACCCGATGTTTTTCTGGCAGAAGATCAGGGGCGCGCCGCCCTCTTGGCTGTTTTAATGTCCTTGGCGAAGGGCCAGACTGTGTTCGACATGGTCTCAATGCCGGAGGCGCTGAGGGCCGATCCGAACAGGAAGCCCTGCACAAGGTCAGGTTTGACCTGCAAGGCGAGGATCTTCAGTTGTTCAAAAGTTTCGACACCTTCGACGGTCACCGAAAGTCCGAGCGGCCGCGACATATTCACGATGCCCTTGAGCAGTTCCAGCGAGCGAGGGCTCTGGGTAACGTCCATCAGGAACGAACGGTCAATCTTGATCTTGTCGAGCGGCAACTTGTGCAGGTAGCTCAGGCTTGAATAGCCGGTGCCGAAATCATCGAGCGCTATGCGCACGCCGAGCTGCTTCAATTCCTCGATATACTGGCGCGTCAGCGACTTGTCGTCGAGCAACGCCGTCTCGGTGACTTCGATCTCCAGACGGCCGGCGGAGAGACCGGACGAGGCAAGCGCGTCACGAACCTTCTGGATGACTTCGCGGCTGCGAAAATCCTTGGCCGAAAGGTTGACCGAGACGCTGGTCTGGTCGGGCCATTTGGCGCATTCGGTGCAAGCCGCCTGGAGCACGAAAGTGCTGATCTCGGAAATGATGCCCATTTCCTCGGCCAGCGGGATGAAGATACTGGGCGAAATCGGGCCAAGATCGGGATGATCCCAGCGGCACAGGGCCTCGCAACTGGCGATGCGCATCGTGTTCATCGCCACGATCGGCTGATAGACGACGCGCAGGCTCTTGCTTTCCACAGCAGTGCGCAGATCCGCCTTCATCAGCTGACGATTGCGGAAGGCGGCATCCATCGCCGCCTCGAAGAGCCGCCAGCCATTCTTGCCAAGCTCCTTGGCCTTGTAGAGCGCAAGGTCGGCCTTGACGATCATGGCATCGACATCGGTGTCCTTGACGCGCGACAGCACCGCTCCGCCGCTGGCCTGGATGCGCAGGCCATGACCGGCGACATCGACCTCGCCCTGCAGGTTGACGAAGATCTCGTCGAGCTGGCCAGCGAGATGGCTTTCATCCTCGACGCGATCAAAGAAGATCATGAACTCGTCGCCGCCGAAACGGCTGACATTGATGCCTTGGCCGGCGATCGCGGCAAGCCGTTCGGCAACGGCATAGATCAGGCCGTCGCCAACCGGATGACCGAGCGTGTCGTTGACGCTCTTGAAATCATCGAGATCGAGCACGGCCAGCCCGCAGAGACGATCGCGGTCGCCAGATGCCATGGCCTCGCCGACCAGCTCATGGAAATAAGCGCGGTTGGGCAGGCCGGTGAGGCTGTCATAGCGCGCCATGAAGCGGATCTTGTCTTCCGCCTCGACGCGCGCGGTGACGTCCTCGAAGGTGATGACGCCCAGTTCCTGGCTGCCTTCACGCGCGGAAAACTCGTAATGCTGGCCATTGGCCAGCGACACCAGCACCTTGCGGTCGCGGCCCTCACGCAGCGCCCTCGTCAGCTGTGCCTCGATGTAGCGGCAGTCCTTCGGCGCCAGCATGCCGCCGGCAACACCACGCATCAAAAGGCCATGGATCGAGCGGCCGAGCAGCGCGTCCGGCGTCTTCAGGGACATCAGGTGCGCGGCCTCGGCATTGGCCACCGCCACCCGGCCGTCAGGGCCAAGCATGACGAGGCCGTGTGACATCGTGTTGAGCGCCCGGTTGAAGCGCTGGGCAATGCGGTTTGCCTTCTTTTCCTCCGACAGAGCCGCGAAAAGCACCTCGCGGACCAGATCGGCGAAGCGCTTGATGGCGAACAGGAATGGCGCTGAAAGCAGGCCGAGAATGAAATGATAGGGATCGCCGCGCAGGATGAAGCCCAGCGAAATCGGCCAGGTCATGGTCATGATGAAAATCATGACCATCCTCGGCGAACCATAGTTGCGGCCAGCAATCGAGGTGGCCGAGGCCAGCGTCACGCAGACCGCCGCGATCTCGGCAAAGCTATCATAGGCGAGATAGATGCCGACAAAGCAGAAGGTGCCAAGCATGAAGCCATGCATGGAACCGTAGAAAATATAGTCATTCTCCCGGCGCCGCGCTTCCTCCCAATTCCTGGGCGTTGGCGCGTGGCGATACTTCCGGATGTTGCGCAGGCGCAGGAAAGCGACCGTCAGAAACCCAAAGGTAACCGCCAGATAGGCCGGATCCCTGGTTTTCCAGTAAACCAGCATCACCAGCAAGGTCTGGGCAAAGAATCCGATGGAGAGCGTCAGGCCGTCGCGGAACAGGGTTTCCACGAACGGTATGTAGACGTCGACCGGGATCTCGTTCTTTTTTCTCAGATTCACGCCTGAATCCCAACCCTTGGGATCCAAGCAGTGTCACATCCGCCTTAAGAAAGATTTAGAGAGCCGGTCGCGTCCTCACCGTCAAGCCCACTGCCGTAACGGAAAGTGAGGAAACTTTTCTTCAGGTAAACAAGACGTATCGATTATTCCGCTGCTTGCAACTCTGGCCGGGCGGGCGCGTTTGCCAGGTGCTCGACAAGCCTTTTGCGTTCGCCTGCTGCTTTTTCGGCACTGGCCTGCCGGACATGGCCATAGCCGCGAATGAGCGCCGGTACCGAGACAAGGGCCGTGGCCGCCTCGATCCTGCCAGGTGCGAGCACCTTGCCGACGAGTTCCAGATCGCCCTCGTATCGCGCAAGCAGCTGACGTTCCATGCGCCGCTCGGCGCTGTAGCCGAACAGATCGAAGGCGCCGCCGCGCAGGCCTTTCATCGCCGCCAGCACACGAAACCCCTTCATCATCCAGGGGCCGAAGCTCGACTTCCTCGGCTTGCCGTCATTGCCGCGCCGGCCCATGATCGGCGGCGCCAGGTGGAATTCCAGTTTTTCATAGCTCTGAAACTGTTTTCCAAGCTCAGCGGCGAAGGAGCCATCCGTATAGAGCCGCGCCACCTCGTATTCGTCCTTGATTGCCATCAGCTTGAACAGATTTTTCGCCGCGGCCTCGCTCACTACGGTCGAACCGGGCATGGCCTTCGCCTCGGCGAGGCGTAACGCCGCCAGCCTTTCAGCATAGCGCTTGGCATAGGCGGCATTCTGATAAGCCGTCAGGAAGGCGACGCGGCGGGCAATCATATCGTCCAGCGTCTCGGCAATCGCGGTGGCTTGCGTGGCCTTGCCCGGCTGGGTCAGCAGGCCGCGCACAAAATCCGGCTGGTGCGCGGCGCGGCGGCCCCAGCGGAACGCCGCGATGTTCATCGCCACCGCTTCGCCGTTGAGTTCGATCGCCTTCTCGACCGCCTCGGCCGACAGCGGCAGGCCGCCGTGCTGGAAGGCAAAGCCGAGCATGAACATGTTGGCGCCGAGCGAGTTGCCGAACAACGTTGTGGCGGTGCGGGTGGCATCAAAGAAATGTGCCTTGTCGTCGCCGGCGGCGGTGCGGATCGCTTTCTTCAGGCGCTCGACCGGCAGCGAGAAGTCGGCCGAACGGGCAAACTCGCCCGGCATGATCTCGGCGGTGTTGGCGAGGAAGATGGTATGACCTTCGCGCACCGCACCCAGCACCTTCTTGGCGCCCGACACCACAAGGTCGCAGCCCAGCACCAGATCGGCCTTGCCGGCTGACACGCGGATGGCGTGGATGTCTTCCGGGGTGCGGGCGATGCGGACATGGGTGAACACCGAGCCGCCCTTCTGGGCAAGGCCGGCCATGTCGATCATGCCGCAGCCCTTGTCCTCAAGGTGGGCGGCCATGCCGAGCACCGCGCCGATGGTGACGACACCGGTGCCGCCGACGCCGTCGATGATCGCGGCCCAGCCATGTTCGCCAAGCGGGAATTCCGCCGGCGCCGGCACGCCGTCGAGCGGATCGCTTTTACCGGCGATGCCTTCGGCCTTCCTGATCTTGGCGCCATGCACGGTGACGAAGGACGGGCAGAAGCCGTTGACGCAGGAGAAATCCTTGTTGCAGCTCGACTGGTCGATCTTGCGCTTGCGGCCGAATTCGGTTTCGACCGGCTGGATCGAGACGCAGTTAGACTGCACGCCGCAATCGCCGCAGCCTTCGCAGACCAGTTCGTTGATGAAGACGCGCTTGTCGGGATCGGGGAAAGTGCCGCGCTTGCGGCGGCGGCGCTTTTCGGCGGCGCAGGTCTGGTCGTAGAGCAGCACCGAAACGCCCTTGACGTCACGCAGCTCGCGCTGGACGAGATCGAGATCGTCGCGGTGATGGATCGTGGCGCCGGCCGGGAATTCGGCCTTGCCGGCATATTTATCCGGTTCATCGGTGACGATGGCGATGCGGTCGATGCCTTCGGCCCGCACCTGCCTGGCGATCATGTCGACCGTCAGCCCGCCTTCATGCGGCTGGCCGCCGGTCATGGCGACGGCGTCGTTGTAGAGGATCTTGTAGGTGATGTTGGCATCGGTCGACAGCGCGAAGCGGATCGCCAGTGTGCCGGAATGATTGTAGGTGCCGTCACCGAGATTCTGGAAAATGTGCCCGCGCTTCGAGAACGGCGCCTGGCCGACCCATTGCGCGCCCTCGCCGCCCATCGCCGTGAAGCCAACCGTGTTGCGGTCCATCCAGAGCGCCATGAAATGGCAGCCGATGCCGGCGGCTGCGATCGAACCCTCTGGAACCTTGGTCGAGGAATTGTGCGGGCAGCCGGAGCAGAAGAAGGGCGTGCGCGAGGCGATGTCCGTCGTATCGGCAAGCATGGCCTGGAACTGGCGCAGCTTCGCGACGCGGGCCGAAATTTCTTCCGACGGCCCAATCGTCCTGACAATCCGCTCGCCCAACGCGATGGCGATCTCGTTGGGATCAAGCGCACCCTTGGCCGGGAACAGCCAGTCGTTGCGCTCGTCCTTCTTGCCGACGATGACCGGCTGCGTGGCGGTGCCGTAGAGGCTTTCACGCAGTTGCACCTCGATCAGCGAACGCTTTTCCTCGACGACGACGATGGTTTCGAGGCCGCGGGCGAATTCGGCGATGTGCTGCAGGTCGAGCGGCCATGGACAGCCGACCTTGAACAACCGCACGCCGATGCGGTTGGCGGCGGCCTCGTCGATGCCGATGTCTTCCAGCGCCTGGCGGACATCGAGATAGCTCTTGCCCAGTGTGATGATGCCGAGCTTCGGGTTGCGGCCGCCCGAATAGATGGTCCTGTTCAAGCCGTTGGCATGGATGAAGGCGGACGCCGCTGCGCGCTTGTGCTCATGCAGCCGCGCTTCCTGGCCGAGCATGTCGATCTCGTTGCGGATGTTGAGGCCGCCAGGAGGCATCTCGAAATCCGGGATGACGATGTTCAGCCGCTCAAGCGAAGCATCGACGGACGCGGTCGATTCGATGTTGTCCTTGACGCATTTGATCGCCGCCCAGGTGCCGGCGAAGCGCGACATGGCAAAGCCGTAGAGCCCGTAGTCGATGATCTCCTGGACGCCGGCCGGGTTGAGGATCGGCACCATGGTGTCGACAAAGAGGAATTCGGTCGCGTGCGCATTAGTCGAGGATTCGGCCATGTGGTCGTCGCCCATGAGGGCGAGCACGCCGCCATGTCTGGACGAACCGGCGAGGTTGGCGTGGCGGAACACGTCGCCCGAGCGGTCCACGCCCGGCCCCTTGCCGTACCAGACCGAGAAGACACCGTCATGCGTGCCCTCGCCCATCATTTCAGCCTGCTGGGTGCCCCAGCAAGCTGTGGCGGCAAGCTCCTCGTTGAGGCCGGGCTGAAAAACGATGTCGGCGTGAGAAAGCTGCTTCTTTGCCTTCCACAGCTGCATGTCGAGGCCACCGAGCGGCGAACCGCGATAGCCGGAGACGAAGCCCGCCGTGTTGAGGCCGGCGCGGCGGTCGCGCTCGCGCTGCATCAAAAGCATGCGGATGACCGCTTGCGCGCCGGAAAGGAAGATGCGCTCCTTTCCGAGGTCGAACTTGTCGTCGAGCGCGACTTCATGCAGCGTCATCAGGTATTTCCTCTGCGGAGGCCGCGCCAGGGCAGGCAGCCAACGTCGGGGTCGGATGGCGCAGTGTTTATCCCCTTGCCGGGCAGGTCAAACAAAATCGCAGGCGCCAGGCAAAGCGCAATGAACAGGCCGGCCGGCCCACTGCCTAGGTATGAAACCGTTCAGGCAATGTCATCCCGGCGCACGAAAATTTCCACCGCAACCAGGGCTGGCAGCGACGCGTCAGATAGCCTTCGAGCAATCCGGCTTCTGCTCGCCCGGCAGCTTGCCGTCGGGATGGCCAACGAGGTCGGGATTGGCCGTGTAAAGCTGGTCGATGACCAGCGGCCGGTCGGGCAGCACGGACTGGTCTTCCGTCGACATCAGCGTGGTGTCGATCTTCTGCAGGATTGTGCCGTCCGAGCCCTTGATGCTGATGGCGATCGCGTATGGCTTGTTCTTGACGACGCAGGTGAGCGCCGGGCTCTCCAGGGACACCTTGTCGAGCTTCGGCCAGACCTTTTGCTCGACGACCAGCGGCGCGCCGCCGGCCGGGTCCTGGAAACTGGCGACCGCGACCTGGCCGTCGCCCATCGGCTGCAGGGGCCGCAATGTCACGACATAGGTTGCCCTCGCCAGCCGATAGTTGAAGACGAATATCTTGCCGGAAATCTCGAACAGCTTGCCTTCCGTGTCCTTGCCGGTGTCGCGGCAGGCGCCGAGCGCAATGGCCGCGACCAGTGCGGCGCCAACAACAGCCGCTCGGGAAAATTGTTTAAGCATCCTTGACCTCATTGTCCGCCATCCGGCGGCGGCGATAGTGACGGCTTGCTTTCTGACGGTTGCCGCACACAGCCATGTCGCACCAAAGGCGGCTGGAATTGCGGCTTCTGTCGACGAACAGCCAGGTGCAGTTGGGACAGATCCTGAGCCTGGCGACGGTATCCTCCCGCAACAGCGACAGGGCGGAAACGGCCAGCGCTGCCTCGAACGCGATCGGCGTCGCCGGATCGCCGAATGGTTTTCCAGCCGCACCAATTTCGGTGCGGCTACCGGCCAGACCATCGGCGCAGGCGCCAAGGAAGCCGGGCAGATCGGCGGTGGCGACCGCGCCTTTAGACACAGCACCGCGAAACAACCGGTCCGTCGCCTCGCGGATCGACAGCACAACTGGCGCGATCGCGTCTGGTGACGGAGCGGTCAACGGCCTGCCGCCAAGCTCGGCGGAACGAAAACCACTCGCCGCATCCGCAAAGCGGGCGATCTCCGCCGGATTGTCAAAACGGTCGAAGGTTTTCTCTGGATCACAGCGCAGCACAACTGTGTTCGCCGTGTCGAGCGCGAGCAGGCCGCCGGTGAAGCGGTGCGGGGTCCAGGATACCGTCATATCGGAAATCTAACCGATAAATCGCGTTTGACAAGTTAGATTCTGCAATGCAAATGTCCGGACAGGCATGCCGGCCGGCGCCTTTTATTGGGAGCAAGCTGTTGTCCCGAGACCGCCGTGCACTTTTGGGCGCCATGCCCTGAGGGTTTTGCATGCTGTATTTCTTCCAGCAGGTGCTGAACGGACTGCATTCGGGCGCGCTCTATGCGCTGCTTGCCTTCGGCTATGTACTAACCAACGGCATCCTGCACCGCACCAACCTTGCCTATGGCGCGCTGTTCGCCTTCTGCGGGCAGACGATGATCATGACCGCCGCTTTCGGCTATCAGGTGCTGTGGCTGACGCTGCTGGCCGCGGTGGCGCTCGGAATTGTCTCCGCACTGCTCTACGCCGCGCTGATCAGCCATGTCCTGTCGCGGAGTGTGTTCGAACCGCTGGCCGACCGTTCGCCCAACGCGATCGTCGTCACCACGCTCGGCATTTTGCTTGTCTTGTCGGAGGCGAGCCGCATCGCGGCCGACACACATGACCTTTGGCTGCCGCCAATGCTGTCCGAGCCCATCGTTTTCGTACAAGACGCAGGTTTCAAGGCCACACTGACGCTTATCCAGCTGCTTGATTGCGCCTTCGTGCTGGCCACTATCGCACTGGCCACCTGGGCCTTTACCAGTTCCAGTTTCGGCCGGCGCTGGCGCGCGGTCTCTGATGATCCGAAGGCGGCGGCGATGTGCGGCGTCGACGTGCGCGCGGTATTCCGGCACGCGGTGCTGTTCGGCGGGTTCTGCGCCGCCATGGCCGGCGTTATCGCTGGCCTCTACTACGGCAATGTCGGCTTCGGCTCCGGCCTCGTCTATGGGCTGAAAATCCTGTTCGTGACCGCCGTGGGCGGCTATCTCTCGCCGCCGCGCGCGGCCTTGGGTGCCGCCGCCTTCGGCATGGCTGAATCGCTGTGGGCCGGCTATTTCCCACTCGAGTGGCGCGACGCCTGGATGTATCTGTTCCTGGTCGCCACACTGGTGCTGATCGGCGCCGGCCGCGACACCGCGAAGATCGCCTGATCCCATCAGACTTTGGTTGCATGACGCGGGGGCAGACCGCCGGTATCCGGCCCGGCCGTCCCATGTGATGATTTTGCTGCCTCTATGCTTGTTGACCCCTCAGTCCACGCGCGGCATACCGTTGGACCAAGCGGCGTGACGGAATGGAGGGGAGCCGGCACGCCTCCGACATAAGGGAGGACTGCATGGAAGGGCCACTCGCTCTGTCGCGGGGCATCGACCGCCTGAATGAGTTCATCGGCAAATGGGTGTCGTGGCTGATCCTGCTGGCGATCCTTGTCAGCGCCGCCAACGCCATCATCCGAAAAATGTTCGACACCTCGTCGAACGCCTGGCTCGAACTGCAATGGTATCTGTTCGGCGCCGCCTTCATGCTGGCCGCCGCCTATACGCTGAAACAGAACGAGCATATCCGCATCGACATCGTCTACGGCCTGTTTTCACGGCGCGTTCAGCACTGGATCGACCTGTTCGGCCATATCTTCTTCCTGATGCCGTTCGTGACGCTGATGGTGTTCTATTTCGTGCCCTACGTGTCGCTGTCCTTCCACAGCGGCGAGATGTCGACCAACGCCGGCGGACTGATCGTCTGGCCGGCCAAGGCTATCCTGCTGGTCGGTTTCTCCCTGCTGGCGCTGCAAGGCATTTCCGAGATCATCAAGAAGATCGCCATCATGCGCGGCGATCTGGACGACCCCAATCCGTTCATCTCCGTGCATGAGCAGGCCGAGCTCGAAGCCAAGGCGCTGGCTGACGAGGTGCGCTCGTGATGGAGTTCATCGCCCAGAACATGGCGCCGATCATGTTCGCCTCGCTGATCCTGTTCATGCTGATCGGCTATCCCGTCGCCTTCTCGCTAGCCGCCAACGGCTTGATGTTCTTCTGCATCGGCGTGTTTTTGACGCCCTACTCGGGCGGCGCCATCAACCTCGCCTGGCCGCTGCTCTATGCGCTGCCGGACAATTTCTATGGCAGCCGGGTGATGTCGAACGACACGCTGCTCGCCATCCCGTTCTTTACCTTCATGGGCATCGTGCTTGAGCGCTCGGGCATGGCCGAAGACCTGCTCGACACGATTGGCCAGCTGTTCGGACCGATCCGAGGCGGCCTTGCCTATGCGGTGATCTTCGTCGGCGCGCTACTGGCGGCGACCACAGGCGTCGTGGCGGCATCCGTCATCGCCATGGGCCTGATCTCGCTGCCGATCATGCTGCGCTATGGCTACGACCGGCGGCTGGCCTCCGGTGTCATCGCCGCGTCGGGCACGCTTGCCCAGATAATTCCGCCATCGCTGGTGCTGATCATCCTGGCCGACCAGCTCGGCCGCTCCGTCGGCGACATGTATGCCGGCGCACTCATCCCCGGCTTGGTTCTGACCGTCCTGTATGCGGGCTACATTCTGATCGTGTCGATCTTCCGGCCCAAGATGATGCCGGCGCTGCCGCTGGAGGCGCGCACACTCGGCCACGGCGTGATGTCGCTGCTGGTAGCGCTGGTGGCAACGGTCGCCATCTCCTACGCCGCGTACCGCTATCTTGCGCCGGCGCATGGCGACAATGCCGACATTCTCGGCGCCACGCTGGGCGT
Organism: Mesorhizobium sp. INR15; assembly: GCF_015500075.1. Taxonomy (NCBI): domain Bacteria; kingdom Pseudomonadati; phylum Pseudomonadota; class Alphaproteobacteria; order Hyphomicrobiales; family Phyllobacteriaceae; genus Mesorhizobium; species Mesorhizobium sp. INR15. The sequence continues at coordinate 378,889 of NZ_CP045496.1, forward strand.
GATTTTCATCTATGTCGTCGCGATCGCCGACCGGAGCCTCAACATCAACATGATGTCGCGGCTGGCGCAGCAGGTGATCATCGTGCTCATTCCGCCGCTGGCGCTGATCTTCCTGGTGCTCGGCACCATCTTCCTCGGCATCGCCACGCCGACGGAAGGCGGCGCCATGGGCGCGGTCGGCGCCTTGATCATGGCAGCGGTCAAGGGACGGCTGTCGCTGGATGTGATCAAGCAGGCGCTGACCTCGACCACCCGTCTGTCATCCTTCGTGCTGTTCATCCTGATCGGCGCTCGGGTGTTCTCGCTCACCTTCTATGGCGTCAACGGCCAGATCTGGGTGGAACATCTGTTGACATCCCTGCCCGGCGGCGAAGTCGGCTTCCTGATCGGCGTCAACCTCCTTGTCTTCCTGCTCGCCTTCTTCCTCGACTTCTTCGAACTCGCCTTCATCATCGTGCCGCTGCTGGCGCCGGCCGCCGACAAACTCGGCATCGACCTGATCTGGTTCGGCGTGCTTCTGGGCGTCAACATGCAGACCAGCTTCATGCATCCGCCCTTCGGCTTCGCGCTGTTCTACCTGCGCTCGGTGGCCGCCCGCGTGCCCTATCTCGACCGCCTCACCGGCAAGACCATCCAGCCGATCACCACCGGCCAGATCTATTGGGGAGCGGTGCCTTTCGTCTGCATCCAGGTGATCATGATCGGGCTGACCATCGCCTTCCCGCAGATGGTGATGCATTACAAGGGGACGGTCGTGGACCCCGGCAACATCGACTACAAAGTGCCCGATGTGCCCGGCCTGTCGCCGCTCGGCGAGCCGCCGCCTGCGAAAGATGGTGCGACGCCGCCTGCAAACGACCTGTCGCAGCCGCCCAGCTTCGGCGATGCGCCACCGGCAAAACCAGCGGCGCCGCCGACAGACCTGTCGCAACCGCCAAGCTTCAATTGAAGCCAGGAGATGACGGGCATGAAAGCGGTGCGTCTGGAGGCGGTGGGCAGCATCGCCTTGCGCGAGGTCGACAGGCCGATCATCGGGCCGGACGACCTTCTGCTACGCATTGAGGCGTGCGGCGTCTGCGGCACGGACCGGCACCTGTTCCATGGCGAGTTTCCCTGCACGCCGCCGGTGACACCCGGGCATGAATTCTCCGGCATCGTCGAGGCGATGGGAGCATCGGTCTCGGGCTTTGCCATCGGCGACCGCGTCACCGGCGACCCCAACATAGCCTGCGGGCGGTGCGCGCATTGCCACGCCGGCCGGGTCAACCTGTGCAGCAATCTGCGTGCCATCGGCATCCATCGCGATGGCGGCTTCGCCGAATACTTGGCCTTGCCTTGGAAACAGGCCTTCCTCCTGCCCACCGATCTGAAGCCGACGCATGGTGCCTTTTGCGAACCATTGGGCTGCTGCCTGCATGGCATCGACCTGGCCCAGATCCGGCCCGGCTCAACGGTGGCTGTGCTTGGCGGCGGCGTGATCGGCCTGCTCACCGTGCAACTGGCAAGGCTGGCGGGGGCGACGACCATCATCCTGTCGACGCGCCAGGCTTCGCGGCGCGCGCTTGCCGAAGAGCTGGGCGCGACAGCAACGATCGACCCCGGCACCGCCAATTTCATCGACGCCGTGACAGGCCCGTCGGGACTGGCGCCTGGCGGCGTCGACGTGGTGCTCGAATGCGCCGGTGTCAGGGAGACCGTCGAGCAATCGATGCGGCTGGCCAGGGCCGGCGGCACTGTTGTTATCATCGGCGTGACGCCGCAAGGCCTGAAAGCCGAGTTCGAACCCTTCGACCTGCTGTTTCGGGAGCTGAAAGTCCTGGGCTCCTTCCTCAATCCCTTCACCCATCGCCGGGCCGCCGAACTCATCGCTTCGGGCGCGATCGAGATTGACCGGCTGATCTCCAGGCAAGTGACGCTCGAAGACGCGGCGGCGGTAATCGCCAATCCGCCCGCCCCGGGCGAGGTCAAGGTGCTGGTGGTGCCCAGCCCGCGCTGAGCCGCCTTTGGCCTCTCGAGGCCGGGCGGCTTGCCCGCGCTTGGCCGATCGGCTATTCGATCCCTGCCGAAAAAGACATGACCGGTTCGGTAGTCCGGTTTCTTCCGTTTTCAGACGGGGGCCTGTTCACCGCATTATTTGCGGGAGAACCCGCGGCCGGCAAGCGAGGCGAAAGCCCACGGGCCGGTTGGGCCATGTCCGGATTTCCAGACGTCTCGGTCCCGCCGACTCACGGTCCACGTCCAAGCCTGTCCGCACCTCAACCCGTGACAGGACATAAATCATGAAATTGAACCACGCCAACCTGGTGACACCAGAGGTCGCTGGCCTCAGCGGCTTCTTCGTCAATCATTTCGGCTTTGAGCTTCTCGCCATGCGCGGCAAGGATGCCTTCGCCGTTATGTCTGGAACCGACGGCTTCATCCTCAACCTGATGAAACCCGGCAAGAATGAAACCGCCACCTATCCGGACGGCTTTCACATCGGCTTCTTTGTCGGCAGCCCAGCCATCGTCCATGAGAAACATGCCGAGCTTGCCAGTGCGAGTCTTGCGCCGGGTGATGTCCAGGAACTGACACGCGGCGGCGCCAAATCCACGACCTTCTATTGCCATGCGCCGGGCGGGATTCTTGTCGAGGTCAGCGCATCGCAGGACTGACAAAAAAGGACCCCGGGCGAGCGGCCCGGGGTCCTTGAATTTCCGGCAGTCCAGGCAGCCTACAGTTTGCCCTGGCGCTGCTGGACCATCAATGAAGGTGTCGTAGTTGTACTCGGCCACCTGCGTCCACAGGTAGTGCTCCTTGCGGAAGCCCTTGATCGATTCCCAGATTTTCTTGAACGGGGCGTTGGTGGCTTCCATCTCGGCGTAGACTTCATTGGCCTTTTCGAAACAGGCGGCCATGATGTCCTGGCTGAATGGACGCAGCTTCGCACCGCCAGCCACCAGCCGCTTCACCGCCGGCGGATTCACGTAGTCGTATTTCTGCAGCATGTCGGCGTCGGCGGCCTGGGCGGCGGTGCGCAGCAACGCCTTGTAGGCCGGGGTCAGCTCTTCGTATTTCGCCTTGTTGAACATCAGATGGACGGTCGGGCCACCCTCCCACCAGCCGGGATAGTAGTAGTAGGGCGCGACCTTGTAGAAGCCGAGCTTCTCATCGTCATAGGGGCCGACCCATTCGGCCGCGTCGATCGTGCCCTTTTCGAGCGCCGGATAGATATCGCCACCGGCGATCTGCTGCGGCACGACGCCAAGCTTCTGCACCACCTTGCCGGCAAAGCCGCCGATGCGCATCTTGAGGCCGGAGAGGTCGGCCACGGTGTTGATCTCTTTGCGGAACCAGCCACCCATCTGCACGCCAGTGTTGCCGCCCGGCAGGCCGAAAAGACCTTGCGTGGCGAGAAACTCGTTGAACAGGTCGATACCGCCGCCGTGGTAATGCCAGGCATTCATGCCGCGCGCGTTGAGCGAAAACGGAACCGCCGCGCCCAGCGCCCATGTCGGATCCTTGCCCCAGTAATAATATGCCACCGTGTGACAGGCTTCGACGGTGCCGGCGGTGGTGGCGTCGGCGGCCTGCAGGCCGGGAACGAGTTCGCCGGCGGCAAAGACCTGGATCTGGAAATTGCCGTCTGTAGCGTCCGACAGCATCTTGGAGAAGACCTCGGCGCCGCCGTAGATCGTATCGAGCGACTTCGGAAAGGATGACGCCAGGCGCCAGGTAACCTTGGGGTTGGACTGGGCAATGGCCGGTGCGGCAAGCGTTGCGGCAGCCGCCGCGGCGCCCACGCCGGTAACACCCGCCTTGCGAATGAATGAACGACGATCCATGAAGTTCCTCCCTTTTGGACCAACAGACCGACGTTCGGGAAATCCTCGTTGCCCGCATCGGTTCGGCGAAACAATACACGGGCAAGAAGTCGAGTCCAGCACAGTGGCCGGATTTGATGGCACGGGCGCGCAACCCTGCAACTATAGTCTAACGGGCCGCTTCGTGGCCCATTCGACAAGGCTAAACTTGTCATGGAAAAGTGACGCCAGATCGCCTATTTTACAGGCAGAACGATCCTGCCACATGGAAACCGGACCCAAAATGCATCAGCCGCTCGTCGCCATATCGACCGACGTCCGTCAGTTCGACAATTACACCTGGCATGCCGCCCCGCAGCAGTATCTGGAAGCAGCGTTGGCTGGCGCCGGTGTGTTCCCGGTTCTGGTGCCGTCGTTCGGCGACCGGCTCGACTTCGATGAACTCTTGTCGTCGGTCGACGGCGTCATGGTGACCGGCTCGAAATCCAACGTGCATCCCTCGCTCTATGGCGGCGACGACAGCGAGGCTAATGGCCCCTACGACCCGGCCCGCGACGCGACCACGCTGCCCCTGATCCGCAGGGCGGTGGAGCGCGGCGTGCCGCTGCTGGCCATCTGCCGCGGCATCCAGGAGATGAACGTGGCGCTCGGCGGCACGCTGGCCACCGAAATCCAGGAACGCGAGGGTTCGCTCGACCATCGCGCACCGACAAGCGACATTCAGGACGAACGTTTCGGCATCCGCCAGAAGGTGACGATCACGCCCGGAAGCTGTCTGGCAGGCGTGTTCGGCGAAGGTGACATCATGGTCAACTCCGTGCATCGCCAGGCGGTGGACCGGCTTGGGCCGAAGCTGCAACTCGAGGCTGTCGCCTCGGACGGCACGGTCGAAGCCGTCTCGGTGAAGGATTCACGCGCCTTCGCCGTCGGCGTCCAGTGGCATCCGGAATACTGGGTCAAGTCGGACAGCGTTTCGGCCAAGATATTCCGGGCTTTCGGTGACGCGGTGCGCCTGCACGCGGCGGCGAAATCCGGCGCACGCGCCGCAGCGGAATAGTCCAACCGAAATATCGCCTTCAGGAATCAGTTGCTGGCCGCCGCCAGCGACAGCAGCGGCGATGCCGGTGCGTAGGATTCGTAGCCATCGCCATCGGCGACGCTGAAGGTGACGATGGGGTCGATACCGTTGGCACTGAACGCTACCGTGCCGTCATCGCGCTCGCGCCAGAATTTTGCCCGCTCGATGCCCGGCATCAGCCCACGGCAGTTCGCGTCAACGGTCAACAAGGACACACCAGCCGAAACAGCGGCACCGCGCGTGACCGCACAGGCTCCCTCGTCGCCATTGGCAACCAGCCTGAAACTGCTGGACGGCGTTGCCTCATCGGCAGCGCTTTCACCACTGCCGACGTGAAACAGCTGAAAGCCGCCAAACAGGACAGCGGCGGCAACCAAAACGGAAAGCGTCTTCATACTGTTTCACCCACACGCGCACGAATGGGATGAAGAATGATTCCAAAGGGTTAAGCTGGCGTTAATCAGTGTGGCGAAGTGCTCAGCTTCGCGCCACGACCTTCACTGTCTCGGGCACCGGCGTCAGTGGCCGGCGCTCGGTGAACCAGGACACCAGATTGTCGACGCAGAGGTCGGCCATGGCGCGGCGGGTATGGTCCGAAGCCGAGCCGACATGCGGCAGCAGCGACGTGTGCGGCGCATCGAGCAAGGCCTTGGGCACGTTCGGTTCGTCGGCGAAGACATCGAGCCCGGCTGCGGCGATGGTGCCGTTGGCGAGCGCTGCCCCCAGCGCCGCCTCGTCCACCGTGCTGCCGCGACCGATGTTGACGAAGACGCCGTTGGCGCCAAGCGCCGCCAGAATTTCAGCGTTGACCGCCTTTTCGGTTGAGGCGCCGCCGGGCGCCACGGAGATCAGTGTGTCGACCGCTTCGGCGAGGCCCTTCAACGTCGGGTGGTAAGCGTAGGCCAGGCCTTCGACCTGGCGCCGGTTGTGATAGGCGACCGTCAGGCCGAACGCTTCCAGCCGCCTGGCAATCGCTTGCCCGATGCGGCCCATGCCGAAAATGCCGACATGGCGGCCGCGCAAAGTCAGCCGGCTCAGTGGATAGTTGCCCTTGTTCACCCAGCTGCCATCGCGCAGCCATTTCTCGGCGGCGTACATTTCGCGCACCGTGTTGATCAGAAGGCCGATCGCGGTGTCGGCGACCTCCTCGGTCAGCACATCGGGTGTGTTGGTGACCATGATGTTGTTTGCGGCCGCATGGACGGCATCGACCGAATCGTAGCCGACGCCGAAAGAGGCGATGAGTTCGAGATTGGGCAATGCATCCATCATTGCCGCGCTGATGCCGGCGAAGGAAGCAATGGCGCGCACATTGCCGCGCATCTCGTCGGTGACCAGCGCCGGATCGGCCCGCTCGATCCTGACGAGGTTGAAGGTGCGGTCGATGCGCTCAACCGCATGGTCGTTGAAATGCCCCGGCACCAGAGTGGCGACGGCCTGCAAATGTTCGGCCTTGGTCATGCACGCTCCACCGGTTTGCCGGTCGACTGGCGCACATGCAGTTCCGGCTTGATGAGTTCCTGCGACGGCCGCACCGTCTGCCCGTTGAGCTTGTCCAGCAGGGCGCTGGCGGCGCGGCGGCCTACCTCGCGCTGGCCGTTCCAGACGGTGGTCAAGGCCGGCGTCGCGATCGCCGCCTCCTCGAGATCGTCGTAGCCGGTGACGGAAATGTCGATGCCCGGCACCAGGCCGGCGCGCGCAATGCCGTTCATCAGGCCGATGGCGACGAGATCGTTCCAGCAGCAGGCAGCCGTCGGCTTGTCCTTCAATGCCAGGAACTGGCCGGCGGCCTCAAAGCCACCCTGCTTGGTGCGCGGGCCGGCAATGCGCCAGGACGGCCTGACTTCCAGCCCGGCCGCCTCCATGGCGTTGACATAGCCCTGATACCGGTCGCGGCCGGTCGAGGTCTGGTCGGTGCCGCCGATCATGGCGATGCGCTTGTGGCCAAGCGAAATCAGGTGGTTGGTGGCAAGCCCGGTGCCATAGGCATCGTCGCCACGAAAAACCGGCACGTCGGCGCCCTCGACGGTACGTGCGATCAGCACCGCCGGCAGGCCGTTTTCCTCGGCCATGAGGATGTCCTCGGGCGGCGTGCCGATGGCCGGCGACATGATGACGCCGTCGGCGCCGAGCTGCAGAAGCGTGTCGATGAAGGTCCGCTGTTTTTCCAGCTGATCGTAGTGATTGGACAGGATGAAGGTCTGCCGGCTGCGGTCGAGTTCGCTTTCGATCGAGCGCAGGATCTCGGCGAAGAACGGGTTCATGATGTCGTGCACGACGACGCCGACAATCCCCGAGCGCGAGGTGCGCAGGCTGGCGGCACGGCGGTTGTAGATATAACCGATGGCGCGCGCATGTTCCTTGATGCGGTCGCGCGTGGCGCCGGCGACAAGCGGACTGTCGCGCAGCGCCAGGGACACCGTGGCCGTGGACACGCCGAGCGCGTCCGCGATCGTCGAAAGCTTGATCTTCTGTGCCAGTGACCTGCGCTCCCCAGCGTATTTAAACTGTTTAAAGGCGGCCTTATGCCATCGATCGCGGGCAAATCAAAGTTTTTTTGCCAGCGCTTCGGTCTCGACATCGAGGACGGCGCGGTTGCGCAGCCGAAGCCGGTGCTCGCGGTGAACGATGTAGAGCCCGCTGGCGACAATGATGGCGGCGCCAACCAGCGTCCAGCGGTCGGGAAACTGATGGAAGACGATCAGGCCCGAAAGGATCATCCACACCATCTGCGAATAGGGATAGGGCGCCAGCGCGGTGGTCGTGGCCATGCGATAGGCCTGCACCAGCAGCCAGTGGCCAACGCCGCCGAAGACACCGAGCATGAGCAGGACGAACCAGTGCCAGCCATCATGCGGCAAGGAGAACGAAAACGGCAGCAAGGGCAGAAGCAGCACCGCCGGCGCCAGGGCCGAGAAGAGGATGAGGCTCTCCGATGTCTCGGTCGCCGACATGCGGCGCGTCATGATGACGTAGAACGTGTTCGACAGCATCGAGCCGAGCGCGAAGAGATGGCCAATGCCGAAAACACCGACGCCTGGCCGGGTGATGATGAGGACGCCGACAAAGCCGGACAGGATCGCCAGCCAGCGCCGCCAGCCCGCCCACTCGCCAAGCAGCGGACCGGCCAGCGCCGTGATCACCATCGGCCCGAAGAAGTAGATCGACGTGGTCTCGGCCAATTGCAACGTTCGCAGCGCCTGGATGTTGAACATGGTCGAGCCAAACAGGAACAGGCCACGCAGCACATGCGCCGGCAGGTTGACCGGACGAAACCGCGCCGGATCACGCCAGCCGCGGAGCAGCGTGCCGACCAGCACGACATGCACGGCAAAGCGCACCCAGGCGACAACCAGAACCGAGATGCCGGCAAGGACGAGGTATTTGCTGCTGGTGTCGAGAAAGGTGAAGAAGACGTAGACGGAAAGCATGCAGAGGATCGCCGCCGGAGGCGTCGCGCTTTCGTCTTGTTTTTGAGGAGCGTTCAATTTCAGGCCGGGCGGGAAGCAAGGTGAGGCCCACCTTTGCTGCAATTGCCGGCTTGCGGCAAGCCAAAAGGCGCTGGCACAACAAGAGACAGCGCCAGGATCAGGCTCGAGGACAATCAGGGATGCATGCGCGCGCCCTTGGTGATCTTGTCGACGAGCTTCTTGTCGGCGCGCAAGGCAATGCCGACGACCTTGGCGTCCTCGGGCGCGAATTCGGCGAAGACGGCCCGGTTTGCTACATCATGGCCGGTCGAGAACATCTCTTCGACATAAAGCGAGGTTTCGATGCCACGCTCCAGCGCGCGCCGGTGAATGCTGCCGAGCACCGACTGGTCGGCGGAAAGCACGATGACCGGCTGGACCGAAAGCGGATTGTAGAGATTGCCGGCGCGGTCGCGGTAGGGTTCGCCGATAATGTCTGGAAACTGGGCGATGATGCCGCTGGTCAGGAACGCGGTGACGTTGAGTTTCTGCCAGACCGGCAGATCATCCTTGAGGACGATTGCAAATTTCGTATCGAACATGAGACATTGACCATTCGGGGTTGCGCCCCATTCGAGGATGAAGAAGACGATGTCGCACGGTTTAGACAGCCAGGCCTTTGAGGGTCTTGGACGTTTGTGCGTGGATGCGGCGGAAAACTGCATCATCTCCGCCGCCGATCCCGCCGGAATGGAGCGCATCGAGGCGCGGTTCCACGGCAGTGCCTTTGACCTGCACCGCCATGACACCTACGCAATCGGCGTGACGCTGCATGGCGTGCAGACTTTCCGCTATCGCGGCAAGACGCATCACAGCCAGCCCGGCCAGGTCATCGTGCTGCACCCCGACGAATTGCATGATGGCGGCGCCGGCACCGAGGACGGCCTGCGCTACAGGATGCTGTACCTGGAGCCATCGCTGATGCTCGACTGCCTTGGCGGCACGTCACTGCCATTTGTGCGCGACGCGGTGGTGAGCGACCGGGATTTTTGCGCAACGCTGCTTTCGGCGCTCGGACCTCTCGACCGGCAACTGGACGAGCTGTTCGTCGCCGATTTCCTCGCGCAACTGATGCAAAACCTGACGCGGCATGCCGGTCAGCCGGCGAAACAAATGCCAAGGACAGCATGGCGGGCCGCCAGCCTGGCACGCGATTACCTGGCGGAGAATTTTGCCCGCACCGTGCGTTCCGAAGAGCTGGAGGCGGTCACCGGGCTGGACCGCTATGCATTGTCACGGCATTTCCGCGCCGCCTTCTCAACCAGCCCGCATCGCTTCCTGGTGATGCGCCGGCTGCAGAGCGCGCGCCGCATGATCGCCGCCAGCGAGCCGCTGGCGCAGATCGCGATCGCGGCCGGGTTCAGCGATCAAAGCCATTTCAACAGGCAGTTCAAGAAGGCGTTCGGCGTTACACCGGGCCGCTGGTCAGGCCTGATCCATGGACAGGCCGCGAGAGCGGCCTGACGCCATCGGATGATCAATCGTCGGTTTCAGCGTCGTCATCGACCAGCGCCAGTTCCTCGTTCAAAAGGTTGGCCTCGATGCGGGCGAGCAGCTTGAAAAGCGATTTCTGGTCTTTCTTGTCCAAGCCCTTCAGGGCCTGCTTTTCGGTCTTCTTCACCGATTTCTCGATGGCGCGGATGGTTTCGCGGCCGGTATCGGTGAGGAAGATATGCGCCTGGCGGGCATCGGCTTCGGAAGCGCGCTTGTCCAGAAAGCCCTGCGCCTGCAAGCGATTGATGGTCTTGGTAATGGTTGGTGGTCGCACGCCGAGCCGTCCGGCGAGATTGCCGGGCGTCTGGCCGTCTTCACGGTCAAGCGCCAGCATGATCTGGTCCTGACCGGCATAGAAGCCGTGCGCCAGCAGCCGCGCCGCCAGCGCGGTTCTTGCAAGCCTTGCTGCCGAATGCAGCCGGCTCATTGTTGCAGTCTTGTCCGCCTTGGCCATGGTCATCCCTCTTCGGCCGTACCGGGTGCGTGCAGCATAGACGCAGCCGGACGGTTGGCAATCGACGATCGAAAAGAATCCGGCATCTAAACAGCTTTGCCGGCAAGCATTGCGGTGTCCGCCGTGGCTAATGCCAGATGTTTATTTCAGTTAGATGACAAACGACTTTTTCACCATGACGTTTGCAGTGGATTTGCAAAAGGGCACCGATTCCCGTCGATCGGCTGCCTGCCCTTGGGCACAATCGCAGCTCTTTCATACCGGGGCATGCCGGCTGCTTTCGATTTGACTGAATAACAGTGCCCGCCGACGCCGTTTCCCAAAAATGGTTTGCGCTCAAAGCCGGTGGTTTAGTGGTTTGGTTCGTGCAAAAGAGGCGCGCACATCCTATATGCAGCCTTCAATCCTTTTCGAGGCCAGATATGAGCGACGCACCGACGCAGATCCCCGTAACCGTTCTCACCGGCTATCTCGGCGCCGGCAAGACAACGCTGCTCAACCGCATCCTGTCGGAGAACCACGGCAAACGCTACGCCGTCATCGTCAACGAGTTCGGCGAGATCGGCATCGACAATGAACTGATCGTGGAATCCGATGAGGAAATCTACGAGATGAACAATGGCTGCGTCTGTTGCACGGTGCGTGGCGACCTTATCCGCGTTGTCGAAGGCCTGATGCGCCGTCCCGGCCGCTTTGACGCCATCGTGGTCGAAACCACCGGGCTCGCCGATCCGGTGCCGGTGGCGCAGACCTTCTTCATGGACGACGACGTGCGCTCCAAGACCAAGCTCGACGCCGTGGTGGCCCTGGTCGATGCCAAGCACTTGCCGCTGCGGCTCAAGGACTCCAAGGAAGCCGAGGACCAGATCGCCTTTGCCGATGTCGTCGTGCTCAACAAGACCGACCTCGTCACCCCGGAAGAGCTCGCCAAGGTCGAAGCGACCATCCGTGCCATCAACCCGTCTGCGAAGATCCACCGCACGACGCGGGCCGGCGTGGCTCTGTCGGAAGTGCTCGATCGCGGCGCCTTCGATCTTTCCCGCGCGCTGGAGAACGATCCGCATTTCCTTGAAGCGCATGACGATCACCATCATCATGATCACGACCACCATGATCACGACGGACACGATCACCACCATCATGACCATGATGGGCACGACCACCATCATCACCACGATCACGCCCATCCGTCCGACATTCATGACGTGACGGTGCAGTCGGTGTCGCTGCGCGGCGGCGAGATGGACCCGAAGAAATTCTTCCCCTGGATCGAGAAGATCACCCAGATGGAAGGTCCCAACATCCTGCGGCTGAAGGGCATCATTGCCCTGAAGGGCGATGACGAGCGCTATGTCATCCAGGGCGTGCACATGATCATCGAAGGCGACCACCAGCGTGCCTGGAAGGATGGCGAGAAGCATGAGAGCCGGCTGGTGTTCATCGGCCGTGAACTCGACGCCGACCGCCTGAAGAAGAGCTTTGACGCCTGCCAGGCGGCTTGATTTCCGGGCTTTATAGCGCTAGCGCTGCCCCTTCTTTCCTTCTCCCCTTGTGGGAGAAGGTGGCCGAGCGAAGCTCGGTCGGATGAGGGGCGTTCCTGCTTGGAGCCGGCGGCACTCCGTCCGACATCCCTCATCCGTCTTGGCGCTGCGCGCCAATCCACCTTCTCCCACAAGGGGAGAAGGCAGGGCCGCACCCAATCTCGAATGGAAGCAATCTCGCATGCCGACCGTCGCCCCGCTTGATCTTGAAGGCCACTGCATCGTCGCCGTCTTTCTCGGCGACGTGCCGCATTTCGCGCTGGCTGACGGCGCCATTCACCGGCTCGATCATGGCCACAAGACCGTACAGGCCAATGACGGACTGCTCGCCGCTTTCCATGATGCGGCCAACGACCGGCTGATCACCGGCGGCGAGGACGGCAAGGTGTTTGCGGTCAAGGCAGGCGGCGAGGCCACGGATCTGGCAAGCGCCGGCAAAAAATGGATCACCAGCGTCGCCGCTGGACCGCAAGGCGCTATCGCCTATGCCACCGGCAAGACCGCTTTCGTGCGCTTCGCCGACGGCAAGACCAAGGAATTCGCCCATCCGCGCTCGGTTGAAGGACTGGCTTTTTCGCCCAAGGGCATGCGCTTCGGCGTTGCCCGCTACAATGGCGCGACGCTGCATTTCCCGGCCGCCGAGGGCAAGCCGGTCGAGCTCGAATGGGCGGGAGCTCACACCGGCATTACCTTCTCGCCGGACGGCGCCTTCCTTGTCACCTCCATGCAGGAAAACGCGCTGCATGGCTGGAAACTGGCCGATGGCAAGCACATGCGCATGACCGGCTATCCCGGCAAGGTCAAAAGCCTGTCCTGGAGCGCGAAGGGCAAGTGGCTGGCAAGCTCCGGCGCGCCGGCGGCGATCGTCTGGCCGTTTTCGGGCAAGGACGGCCCGATGGGCAAGGCACCGCTGGAACTTGGCACGCGCGGCAACGCCATGGTGACCGCGGTCGCCTGCCATCCGAGCCAGGATGTCGTCGCCGTCGGCTATGACGACGGCATGGTCATGGCCGTGCGCTTCACTGATGCCAAGGAGGTGCTGTTGCGGCGGCCTGGCAAAGGCGCGATCACCTCGATGATGTGGGACAAGGAAGAACGCCGCGTCGCTTTCGGCAGCGCCGCCGGCGATTGCGGCGTCATCGACATCACCGCGTAATCCAAGAGCAGACGGTTACTCGGCACCGCAGGAGATCTTGCCGGTGAGTTCCATTGGCTTGCCGTCACTGTCGACATCCTTCGTGCTGTCATAGATGGCAAGCTTGTACTCTCCATCATAGACACCTTCGTCGCTGGCCTTGGTCAGGATCGTCAGTTCGACGGAACTGAATGTCTTGGCCACCTCGTGCTCATGATAGATGTTCAGCCGCAACTCCTTGTTGTCGAGCCAGTACTGGGTCAGGTTGGAATCCTCGAACACGGTCTTTCGCAGATCGTCACCTTCAGGCCTTGCCTTGATTTCGAGATCGCCGCGAAAATTGAAAGTCGGCCCGCCCATGCCTGTGGTGACGCCGGCGCCGACGTCGAATTTCACCTGGGCATCATCGACATCGCACCAGATGCCGCCGGAGGCAGAAGCTGCTTCCGCTGGCAACAACAGCGCCGCCAAACAAATGATCATCCGCATCTTTCTTCACCCCTCCTCGCCCCATACAGATGCATTGGCGCCGACTTCGCCGACAGGGTCAAGCGCCTCGGCAGTCGGCTGAGCCAATGCAGGGAAGCCTGGCGGCCAATTGCGATCGCGGATGCGGATTGGCTAAGAGTGACGCACGAGAGGGGCATCCATGCACAGCAGCGACAATTCGAAGACGTCCATCGGCGGCATCAGCCGTGACCGCATCGCGCATCTGCGCGAGACCGAGGGCGAAGCCTTCCGCAGGGCTCGGCCGAAATCGCAGGCAAAAGTCGGCAACGGCTTGCCCGGCTTCTTTGGCGGCGTGCCGATGCACTGGATGAACGACTGGCCGACGCCGTTTCCGATCCTGGTCGACAGCGCCAAGGGCGCCACGATCACCGATGTCGACGGCAACAGGCTCGACGACTTCTGCCTCGGCGACACCGGCTCGATGTTCGGCCATTCGCCGCCACCGGTGGCGCGTGCCATCCGCCGCCAGGCCGGGCGCGGCCTGACCTATATGCTGCCAAGCGAGGACGCACTGGTCATCGGCACGCTGCTGCAGGAGCGCTTTAGCCTGCCTTTCTGGCAGATCGCGACAACGGCGACCGATGCCAACCGCTTCGCGTTGCGCGTCGCGCGCGCTGTGACCGGCCGGGAAAAGATTCTGGTCTTCAACGGCTGCTATCACGGCTCGGTCGACGAGACGATGGTGCGGCTCATCGATGGCATCCCGGTGAACCGGCCGGGCCTTGCCGGCGAATTCCGCGACCTGACCCGCACGACGAAGGTCATAGAGTTCAACGACATCGCCGCTCTGGAAGCGGCATTGAAGGACAAGGATGTCGCCTGCGTCATCGCCGAGCCGGTGCTGACCAACTCGTGCATGGTGCTGGCCGACGCAGGTTATCACGACGCGCTGCGCAAGCTGACGCGCGCGGCCGGGACGCTGCTTCTGATCGACGAAACGCACACGATCTCGACCGGCCCGGGGGGCTACACAAGGAAATACGGCCTGGAGCCGGACCTGTTCGTGCTCGGCAAGCCGATCGCCGGCGGCATCCCGGCAAGCATCTGGGGCATGAGCGAAGACCTCGCCTCGCGCTACGCCGCCTACAACAGAACCAAGGAACCAGGCTATTCCGGCATGGGCACGACGCTGTCGGCCAACCCGCTGCAGTTCGCGGCAATGCGCGCCACGCTCGAAGAGGTGATGACGCAGGAAAACTACGACCGGATGGACCACCTGGCACGGCGGCTTGACGCCGGGCTAACCGCCGTCATCGACCGCTATTCGCTGCCCTGGCATGTTTCCCGAGTCGGCGCCCGTGTCGAGTTCATCTGCGCGCCCGGCCCGCTGCACAATGGCGCCGAGGCCGAGACGGCGCATGCGCCCGAACTGGAGGCGGCCATCCATGTCGCGCTGGTCAATCGTGGCGTTTTGATCGCACCCTTCCACAACATGATGCTGATCTCGCCGGCAACCACCGGGACCCAGGTGAACCGGCTGATCACCGCCTTCGGCGCGGTTGCGGCAAAGCTTACGGCATGAGACAAGCCCCCAAGCAGGATCCGAGTATAATCATGACCTCACCTTCGGGCTCGACGCCCACCGAGGCGAAAGCCTTTCTTGACGCCCATCCCGAGATCGAAGCCTTCGATATCGTGCTGACCGATGCCAATGGCGTCGGCCGCGGCAAGATTGTGCGCCGTCACGAATTGATGAGCATTTTCGAGGGCGGCCGGCACATGCCGATCTCGATCCTCGGCCTCGACATCACCGGCGAGGATGTGCACGAGACCGGCCTGATCTGGACCACCGGCGATGGTGACCTCCGGGCATGGCCGATATCAGGCACGCTGGTGCCGCTCTACGGGACAAATCCGCCGCGCGGCCAGGTGTTGATGGCGATGTATCAGCTTGATGGCCAACCGATGGCCTCCGACCCACGGCTGGCGCTGGCTCGCCAGGTGGACATCCTGGCGGCCAAGGGCCTCTATCCGGCGGGCGCCTTTGAGCTCGAATTCTTCCTGCTCGCCAATGACCGCGATGCCGACGGCAAGGTACAGCCGGCGCGCGCCGTGCTGGACGGCCGCGTTTCAGGCAAGACCGAGGTCTACTCGGTCGACCATCTGCATGGCATGGAGCCGCTGTTTTCCGACATCTATGCCGCCGCCAAGGCGCAAGGCATTCCGGCCGAGACCGTCATTTCCGAATATGCGCCCGGCCAGTACGAGCTGACGCTGAACTACCGCAAGGATGTTATGCGGGCGGCCGATGACCTCGTCATGCTGAAACGGCTGGTGCGGGCGCAGGCGCGGCGGCACGGCGTCGCCGCCTGTTTCATGGCCAAGCCGATCGAGAAATATGCCGGGTCGGGCATGCATTTCCACGTCTCCCTGCAAGACAAGGCCGGCAGGAACGTGTTTGCCGAAGCCGGCGGCGAAAGCTGGTCTCTGCCGTTGCTGCAGGGGCTCGGCGGCCTGATCCAGACGATGGCGGAATCGATGCTGGTGTTCGCGCCACACGCCAATTCCTGGCGGCGCTTCGTCTCGCAATCCTACGCGCCGGTGGCGCCAACCTGGGGTGTCAACAATCGCTCCGTGGCGCTGCGCGTACCGGCGGGCGATGCGAAGAACCGGCGCATCGAGCACCGGCCGTCGGGCGTCGATGCCAACCCCTACCTGATTGCCGCGACCGTGCTGGCCGGCATCATCAAGGGTCTCGACGAAGGTCTCGATCCTGGCCCGGAAACAACGGGCAATGGCTATGAATCGGCGGTCACGCGCACAACCATGCCGGGCGACTGGCGCGCGGCCATCGAGGCGGCCAGGGCATCGACCTTCCTGAAAGGGGCGCTGGGCGAAGACCTGCACCGGACCTTCGTGGCGATCAAGCAGTCCGAATATCTTCGGGTCGCGCGCACCGTCAGCGAACTGGACTATCACCTCTATCTGCACGAGGTCTGATCCCCGGACGAGAAAGCGGCGGACAGCCGACTTTTCTGTCCGCCCTATCAAAAGTAATAGCGTGTTCACGATAGAGAACGTATCATGAACACATGTCCGCACTTCCAGTCCGCGAAAAGCTGGCGATTCTCTCCGATGCTGCCAAATACGATGCCTCCTGCGCCTCGTCGGGTTCGGCCAAGCGCGATTCGCTGAAATCCGGCGGTATTGGCTCCACCGAAGGCATGGGTATCTGTCATTCCTATGCGCCGGATGGGCGCTGCATCTCGCTCCTGAAAATCCTGCTGACCAATTTCTGCATCTACGACTGCAGCTACTGCATCAACCGCTCGTCCTCGAATGTGCGCCGCGCCCGCTTCACCGTCGACGAGGTGGTGAAGCTGACGATGGATTTCTACCGGCGCAATTACATCGAGGGCCTGTTCCTGTCTTCCGGCGTCATCCGCTCACCGGACGAAACCATGGGCGAAATGGTGGAAGTGGCCCGACGGCTGCGGCTGGATGAAAAGTTCGGCGGCTACATTCACCTGAAAACCATTCCGGAAAGCTCGGCGGAACTGGTCGAGAAGGCCGGGCTTTACGCCGACCGGCTGTCGATCAATGTCGAGTTGCCGACCGATGAAGGCGTGAAGAGGCTGGCGCCGGAAAAGAAGCCGGAGACGATCCGGCTTTCGATGGCCAGCCTGCGGCGGAAGATCGAGGAAAAAGCCGAACCGACGCTGCGGACGAAGAAGCGCGAACGCTTTGCTCCGGGCGGACAGTCGACGCAGATGATCATCGGCGCCGACAAGACCTCCGATGATGGCATCCTGCACACCAGCGCGCGGCTTTATGGCAGCTATCATCTGCGGCGCGTCTACTACTCCGCCTTCAGTCCGATCCCTGATGCATCGTCATCATTGCCGCTGCAGAAGCCGCCGCTGATGCGCGAACACCGGCTTTACCAGGCCGACTGGCTGATGCGCTTCTACGGGTTTTCGCAGCCGGAGATCCTGGCCGGCAGCAGCGACGGCATGCTCGATCTCGCCATCGACCCCAAACTGGCCTGGGCGCTGCGCAACCGGGGGCGGTTTCCGGTCGACATCAATCGTGCCGACCGTGAAACCTTGCTGCGCGTGCCTGGCCTCGGCACCAAGGTGATCGCGAAAATCCTGGAGACCCGTCGACACCGGCGGCTGCGGCTCGAGGATGTCGGCCGGTTGTGCCACTCGATCACCAAGCTGCGGCCGTTCATCATCGCCGAAGGCTGGTCACCGGGCGCACTGACGGACAAGGCAGGACTGCGCGACAAGATCGTACGCTCCTGCGAACAGCTGTCGCTGTTCTGATCATGCAGCCGGCTCAACTCAACCTCACCAGGCACAGTGTCCGGCTGGCAAGCGAGACAGATTTCGCCGGCTGGCGCGATGCGGCGCGACGGCTGGCGCTCAACGAGATCAGACCGGAGGATATCGGCTGGCAGGTGGAGCCCGGCTCCGATGGTACCGATTTGCCGAACGTGCCCGGAGGCGCCCAACTCGTCGTGCCGCGTGACTTCATCGCGCATGCAGAGACCGTGTTCTGCCACTCCGACCCCGGCCGGTTCGCTTTCCTCTACCGATTGCTCTGGCGGCTGCGCACTGAGCCAAATTTGCTGGCAATAGCGTCGGATGTCGACACGAAGCGGCTCGAAACCATGGAAAAAGCCGTGCGGCGCGATAGCCACAAGATGCATGCGTTCGTGCGCTTCCGGAAGATCGGCGACGGCGCCGGCGAGCGCTATGTCGCCTGGTTCGAGCCCGACCATTTCATTGTCGAGCGCAACGCCGATTTCTTCGTCAGACGCTTTACCGGGATGCGCTGGACGATCCTGACGCCGCATGCCTCCGCCGACTGGGATGGCGAGAGGCTGGCGATCGGGCCGGGTGCCGCCAAGGGCGATGCGCCGGCGCAAGACGATACCGAGACGTTGTGGCGCACCTATTTCGAGAACATCTTCAATCCGGCGCGGTTGAAGGTGAAGGCGATGCAGAAGGAAATGCCGAAAAAATATTGGCGGAACCTTCCCGAGGCTTCGCTCATTCCAGAGTTGATCGCAGGAGCGGACAAGGCCGCTATCGACATGATCGCCAAAATGCCGACGACGCCAGCGCCGCACCATGCCAAGGTGCAGGCCAGGCATTGGCCTAAGGTACCCGAGGCGGCCGAGCCTGAAGAATTCGGGACGATTGCCGGGTTGCGCGAAGCGGCGAAAGGCTGCCGCCGCTGCCCGCTTTGGCGCGATGCGACGCAAACCGTTTTTGGCGAGGGCCCTGACGACGCCAGGGTGGTGTTCGTCGGCGAACAACCGGGAGATCAGGAAGACCTCGCCGGCAAACCTTTCGTCGGCCCGGCGGGCAAGGTTTTCGATTCCATACTCGCGGATGCGCAGGTGGATCGCCAGAAAGTTTACGTCACCAACGCGGTCAAACATTTCAAGTTCGAGCCACGCGGCAAGCGGCGTATCCATTCCAGGCCGAATGCCGGCGAGGTTCAGGCCTGCCGCTGGTGGGTCGACAAAGAGTTGGAGATGATCAAGCCCGATCTGGTAGTTGCGCTGGGTGCAACCGCCGCCTTGTCACTGCTCGGCAAGGCTATCCCCGTGACGAAGATGCGCGGCCAGGTGATCGAACGCGAGGATGGCTTGCGGGTTTTCATCACCATCCACCCGTCTTTCATCCTGCGCATTCAGGACCTTGCCGAAAAAGAGACCGAGCGCGAACGGTTCCTTCACGACATGAAGCAGGTCAAGCGGCTGATGGCAGCCTGATGATTGGTCGAGACCCTTCGCTTCGTCATCCACGGGCGAAGCAAGGAGCGAAGCGACGCGGCGCAGACCCGAGGATCCATGCCGCGACTTCGGAGTATCACCACGGTGCGGAATTCTGCTTCGCGACGCTCCACGGAGAAGGTCACGGAATGGATCCCAGGGTCTCCGCGACGGAGCTTCGCCCCTGCTTCGCCCAGGGATAACGAAGTTGGGGCCTACTTGATCAAAATTGCCCTGAGATCATTGACATTCGTGCCGGTCGGTCCTGGGACGAAAAGATCACCGACGGCGTTGAACGCGGTCCAGGCATTGTTGCCCGCCAGCATCGCCTTGGCATCGACGTCCGCCGCCCGCATGCGCGACACGGTCGAGCCATCGGCAAAGGCGCCTGCATTGTTTTCAGAACCGTCTATGCCATCGGTGTCGGCGGCCAGTGCGTGGATGCCTTGAGCGCCGTTGATGCCGATGGCAAAGGCAAGCAGGAATTCCGAGTTGCGGCCACCTTTGCCCTTGGCGCGCAAGGTCACGGTGGTCTCGCCGCCCGAGAGGATCAGCACCGGCTTCTTGAACGGCCGGTTGCGCGTCGCCACCTCGCGCGCGATCGCGGCATGGACGCCACCAACCTCGCGCGCTTCGCCCTCGATGGCATCGGAAAGGATAACCGCCTCGATGCCTTGCCGCTTCGCTTCCTCCGCTGCCGCCTCCAGCGAGACGCCCGCCGAAGCGATCAGATGCACTTCATTTCGCGCAAAGCGCTGGTCGTCGGGGCTGGGCGCATCGGCAGCCCGTGACATGATATGCGCCATCACGGAAGCCGGCAATTTCATGCCATAGGCTGCGATCGAGGCAAGTGCCTCCGCGCGGCTGCCGGTATCCGGCACTGTCGGACCAGAGGCGACCAGCGCCGGATTGTCGCCCGGAATATCGGAGACGACCAGCGAGACAACCTTGGCCGGCCAGGCCGCGGCCGCCAGCCTGCCGCCCTTGATGGTGGAAAGATGCTTGCGGATGGTGTTCATCGCGGCGATCGGCGCACCGGAAGCAAGCAGCGCCTCGTTGACGGCGATCTCATCGGCCAGTGTCAAATTGCCGGCAGGTGACGGCAGCAGCGCGGAGCCGCCGCCCGAAATCAGCGCGACGACCAGATCGTCCGCTGTCAGTCCCTGGACCTTTGCCAGCAGCCGGCGCGAGGCTTCCAGCCCGGCGGCGTCGGGAACCGGATGTGCCGCCTCGATAATCTCGATGCGTTCGCATGTCGCGCCATAGCCGTAGCGGGTGACCACCAGCCCTTCGATAGGGCCATCCCAGACCCTTTCGAAGGCAGCGGCCATCTGAGCCGAGCCCTTGCCGGCGCCGATAACGATGGTGCGGCCTTTCGGTTTCGCCGGCAGATGGTCGCGGATGGTTCGTTCCGGATCGGCGGCGGCGACGGCGGCGTTGAAGATGGAGATCAGGAAGGACTTTGGATCGAGCACGGTCATTCTGTTTCCGGTGGCAAGGCAAGCTTCTGGCGGTCGATGCCGAGATGCGCGCAAACCGCATCGACGACCACGTTGTGGTCTTCGCGCTCCGGCAGGCCGGAAACCGCAATCACGCCAATGACGCCGGCGCCCTTGACCTTGATTGGAAATCCGCCACCGGCCAGCACATAGTCCGAGATGTCGAGCGCTTCACCGACCTTGAAGGTGCGGTCTGGCCGCTGCTGTTCCAGCACCATGCGGTAGCTGCTCTTCAGGAAACGCTTGACAACATTGACCTTGCGCCGCGCCCAGTCCGGGTTGGAGGCGTTGGAGCCTGGCATGGCTGCGTAGAAGAGCGGCCGGTCGAAAGTCCTGATGTCGACGATGACCGGCAGGTTCTCGGCCAGCGCCCGCTCGCGAATGGCCGAGCCAAGCTTGAAAGCCGTGGCTTCATCGAAGGCGGAAAAGACAAGCGCCTCTTCCTGTTTCTTGATCCGGGCAATGTCTTCGGCAACGGCCATGTCGTTCCCCTGTCAACGTCGCCGCACGCTTTGACCGATGGCTGCCGCGGGGTCAAGCAAGGAACACATCGGAATGGCTAAATCGCCATATCTGTCTTGGCTGGCCGACCTGCTACATAGACCTCGCGCACGGCGCGATCATCGCCCAGCGTCTGCAGCAGGAACAGTTCTTCCGCCAGTGTCCCGACGGTTTCCATCCTGAGCCGCATCGCCGGCGTGGCTCGGGCGTCGAGCACGACGATGTCGGCATCGGTGCCTTCGTCCAGCGTACCGACTTTCTCCGAGACGGACAGCGCCTCGGCATTGCCGCGCGTCATCTGCCAGAACGACTGGAACGGGTTCAGCTTCTCGCCATTCAGTGCGATGACCTTGTAGCCCTCGTCCATGGTGCGCAGCATGGAATAGTTGGTGCCGCCGCCGACATCGGTGGCGGCGGCGATCCGCAGCGGCTTTTCACGCTGGCGAAAGCGCTGATAGTCGAATAGGCCGGAGCCCAGGAAGAGGTTCGACGTTGGACAGAACACCGCCACCGAGCCCGA
The DNA here is from genome assembly GCF_015500075.1 of Mesorhizobium sp. INR15. Taxonomy (NCBI): domain Bacteria; kingdom Pseudomonadati; phylum Pseudomonadota; class Alphaproteobacteria; order Hyphomicrobiales; family Phyllobacteriaceae; genus Mesorhizobium; species Mesorhizobium sp. INR15. The sequence goes on from NZ_CP045496.1 coordinate 400,622, forward strand.
GGCCGACAGCGCGTCCGCTTCGCGTTCCGACAGATGGATGCAGTGGCCGAACAGGCTCTTCTTGCCCAGCAAGCCGTAGTGCTCATAGACGTCGGTGTAGTCGCGCGACCAGGGATAGAGACTTTGCGTGAAGGCGATCTCGGCGTGGTTTTCCGACAGATGCGTCTGCATGTGCAAGTCCGGATGCTCGCGGCACAGCGCGCCGGCCATCTCCATCTGTTCCGGTGACGAGGTGATGGCGAAGCGCGGCGTGATGGCATAGTGCTGCCGCCCCTTGCCGTGCCATTGGGCAATCAATGCCTTGGTGTCGTCATAGCCCGACTGCGGCGTGTCGAGCACGCCTTCTGGCGCATTGCGGTCCATCATCACCTTGCCGGCGATGTTGAGCATGTTGCGGTCGTGCGACTCGGCAAAGAAGGCCTCGGCCGATGCCTTGTGCACCGAGCAGTAGGCCGCGACCGTGGTGGTGCCGTGCCGGACCATCTCATCGAGAAACAGCCGCGCGATGCGGCGGCCATGCTGGGCGTTGGCGAACTTCGTCTCTTCCGGGAACGTGTAGGTGTTCAACCAGTCGAGCAGTTCGGCGCCGTAAGACGCGATGATCTGCATCTGCGGGAAATGCACATGCGCGTCGATGAAGCCAGGCAGCAGCAGATGCGGCCGGTGATCGACCTTCTCGGTTCCCGCGTCTGCCTGCTTCTCGACATCGGCATAGGTGCCTGACGCAACGATCCTGCCTTCGCGGATCAGCAGGCCGCCGTCTTCCTCGTAGCGCCACGCGGACGCGTCATCGATGGTGTCGGGCCAGCGCACGAAGGACAGCGTGCGGCCGCGCAGAAGCTTTGATGTCATGCTTATTTTCCAGCGCTTTCGTACCAGGCCACGAGCAGCGCCCGCTCCTTGTCCGATATCTGCGAGACGTTGGCGGGCGGCATGGCGTGGCTGGCGCCGGCCTGCAGGTAGATTTCGCGCGCGTGCTCGGCAATGCTGGCATCCGTGTCCAGCATGACGCCCTTCGGCGCGTGGTAGATGCCCTCGTAGACCGGCTCCGCCGCATGGCACATCGAGCAGCGGCCGAGCACCGTATCGCGCACCGCCGGGAAATGCGCCGAGGCGATATAGACCTCAGCCGCCGAAGACGCCTTGACCTCGCCGGTCAGCACTTTCGGCACTGTCGACAGCCAGATGATGATGATGAACAGGACGAGCGCGCCGAGCCAGGTCCAGTGCGGGTTGCCTTTGCGCGCGTGCACCGTGTTGAAATAGTGCCGGATCAGCACGCCGATAATGAACACCAGCGAGGCAATGACCCAGTTGAACTGCGTGCCGAACGCCAGCGGATAGTGGTTCGACAGCATCAGGAACAGCACGGGCAAGGTCAGGTAATTGTTGTGCAGCGAGCGCTGCTTGGCGATCTTGCCATATTTCGGATCGGGCTTGCGGCCTGCGATGAGGTCGGCAACGACGATCTTCTGGTTGGGGATGATGATCATGAAGACGTTGCACGACATGATCGTCGCGGTGATGGCGCCCAGATGCAGGAAGGCGGCACGGCCGGTGAACAGGTGGGTGAGACCCCAGGCGATGAACACCAGCACGCCGTAGAGCACCAGCATCAGGCCGGTGTCGCTTTTTCCCAGCGGCGAGCGGCAGAGCAGATCATAGACGATCCAGCCGACGCCGATCGTCGCCATCGACAGCAGGATGCCAACCGGCACCGACATCGGCAACACATTCGGATCGATCAGGAACAGGTCCGCGCCGGCATAGTAGACAACGCACAGCATGGCGAAACCCGACAGCCAGGTGGCATAGGATTCCCACTTGAACCAGGTCAGGTGCTCCGGCATCTCGGCCGGCGCCACCAGATATTTCTGGATGTGATAAAACCCGCCGCCATGCACCTGCCACTCCTCGCCGAAGGCGCCGACAGGCATGCCGGGGCGCTGGCGCAAGCCGAGATCGAGCGCGACGAAATAGAACGACGAGCCGATCCAGGCGATGCCGGTGATGACATGCAGCCACCGCACGGCGAAACTCAGCCATTCCCAGAAAATCGCGAAATCCATCATTGAAGTCGTCCCTGCCAGTTGGGTGACTTTACGGTGTGGAGCGCAAACGGAAAGAGGCGAGGCGTGCGATGACTTTCAAAAAAAAATGGAAAATACTAGGGTAGTATCACGCAGCTGCATGAAAGCGACGGAACCGCATGGCCTATCTCGACAACATCGCCGTCTTCGTCCGCGTCGTCGAGCTCGGCAATCTGTCGGCGGCGGGCCGCGACATGCGCATCTCGCCGGCGGTTGCCTCCAACCGCATCAAGGAACTTGAGAAACACCTCGGCGTCAGGCTGTTCAACCGCACCACGCGCCAGTTGATGCCAACCGAGCACGGCACCGTGTTTTATGCCGGCGCCAAGCAGGTGCTGGAGTCGATCACCGAGGCGGAAGCCGCCGTCTCGGCGCTTTCCGGCCAGCCGCGCGGCACCATCAAGGTTACGGCGCCGCTGGGCCTCGGCCGCCGGCTGCTGGCATCGGGCATTCCCGATTTTCACGACAAATACCCTGATATCGAGGTTCGGCTGCGCCTCTCCGACCACAATGTCGATATCATGAAGGAAGGCATCGACGTCGCCTTCCGGCTGGGCATCATCGAGGATTCCAGCCTGCGCATGCGCGGCATCATGGAATGCGAGCGTGTGCTGGTGGCGGCGCCGAAATACCTGGAGGCACGTGGCGAGCCGGTCGAGCCGCAGGAACTGATCGGGAAGAAGCACGACTGCCTGATGCTGCGCTATTCCGGGGCGCGCGAATATGTCTGGACGCTGCAGACACCAGCCGGCCCGCAGAAATTCGAGGTGCACGGCCCGTACGACACCGACGACGGCGATGTACTGACCGGCTGGGCATTGTCCGGGCGCGGCATCATCAACAAGCCGCGTTTCGAGGTCGAGCCGTTCATCCGCGACCGGCGGCTTAAGGTGATTTTAAGCAACACGCCGCCGACGCCCGTGCAATTCGCCGCCGTCTATCCGCACAAGAAGCTGCAGGATCCGAAGGTGCGGCTGCTGCTCGACTTCATGGCCGAGCGCTGTCAGCGGCTGATCAACGATCTTCTGGCCGGCAAATAACCACTGGCCGGCAGGTGGTGGTCCGGTGGCCCAGACTGGCTGGTTGATTTTTCATGCCCGGCGGCAAACATTGTTCCCGATGAAACTCCCTGCGTGCAAGTCCCCTTGATGGCCAGCGGCAAGACGATGCATCTCGCCGTTTCACTGCTTTCGGCAGCCGCCGAGGCACAGCCTGGCTCCGGTCTTGATTTCGCCGGTTTGGCGCGGCTCGTGCAAAAGGCGGAAACGGCCGGACTGGATATGGTGCTCGTTGCCGATTCCGCGCCGGCAGCAGGCGGCGACGGGCCCAACGGACAGATGCCCTTCGAAGCGACAACGTTGCTGGCGGCGCTGGCAACGGTCACAAGCAGGATCGGCCTCGTTGCCGCGGCGTCCACAATCGCCCACCAGCCCTACAATCTGGCGCGCCGCTTCGCTTCGCTCGACATCATCAGCCATGGCCGCATTGGCTGGCATGCGGCCATGGCTCCAAATTCCCGCGAAGCCGCCAACTTCAGCCGGCCGGAAGGGTTTTCGCCAGAAAATTTCCGCCGCCGCGCCGAAGAGTATATCGGCATCGTTCAAGGCCTTTGGCGGGGCTGGGACGCCGACGCCCTGCTGTTCGACCAAGCTGGCGGCCGCTTCCACGACCCGGAAAAGATGCGCGTCCTCGACCACAAGGGTGCTTATTTCTCCGTGCGAGGGCCGCTGAACGTGGCACGCTCGCCACAGGACGCGCCAGTGCTGGTCCTGTCCGGCTTGCCGGAACCCGACCTGGACATCGCCGTCCGTATGGCCGACGTCATTTTGGTGGATGAGGCCTCCGTGGAACGAGCAAAGGCGCGCTTTTCGGATCTGAAGCGCCGCATCGCGGCTTGCGGGCGCGATGCTCACTCTGCGAGGGTGCTGATGACGATAGCACTCGACGGCACCACCCCTCCAACAGCATCCGCCGACAGCCTGGAGGAGTTGTTCCGATCGAAAAGCTGCGACGGCTTCAACATTTTGATACCGCCGCAAGCCGGCGCGGTCGACAATTTCTCGGATCGCGTCCTGCCGGAACTCAGGCGGCGCGGCCTCTTCCGGCTGGACTATGAGGGCACAACCTTGCGTTCGCATCTCGGGCTTGCCGGTGGAGGCCACCAGTGAGCCGCCGTCAGATGAAGCTCGGCGCCTTCCTGTGGGCGACAGGCCACCATATCGCGGCCTGGCGGCACCCGCACGCACATGTGACGGCCGGCATCGACATCAACCATTACATCCAGCTGGCGCGGACGGCGGAAGCGGCGAAATTCGACCTGCTGTTCTGTGAGGACGCCGCCGGATTGCGTGAGGCCAATGTCGGCATCGCCAGCCAGACTTCGCGTTCGATCGGCTTCGAGCCGATCAGCCTGCTTTCGGCGCTTGCCGTGCAGACCAGCCGCATCGGTCTCGTCTCCACGGCCTCGACGAGTTACAACGAGCCTTACGGCCTGGCGCGGACTTTCCTGTCGCTCGATCATCTGAGCGGCGGCCGCGCCGGCTGGAATCTGGTCACCTCGGCCAGCCATATCGAAGCCGCCAATTTCGGCGCAACGGGCCTGCGTCCCCATGCGGACCGCTACGAGCGGGCCCGTGAGTTCGCCGAGGTGGTTACAGGACTTTGGCGCGATACGCCGGGCCAGGCTTCCGGATCAGGCCACGACGGCCAGAGCTTTTCGGTGCGCGATCCGCTCGACCTGCCGCCGTCGCCCCAGGGCGCACCTGTCATGGTGCAGGCCGGCGCTTCCGATGTCGGACGCGACCTTGCCGCCCGAACCGCCGACGTGGTGTTCACGGCGGCCCAGACCTTCGAGGAAGCGAAGGCCTTTTATGACGATCTCAAGGGCCGTCTGGCTGCCTATGGACGTGAGCCGGACGACATCAAGATCATGCCGGGCGTGGCGCCGGTGGTCGCGGCAACCGAAGCGGAGGCCCAGGCGAAATATGAGGAATTGCAGGAACTGATCCCCGACGATGTCGGCGTTGCGCTATTGTCCAGCTATCTCAGCATCTCCGATCTCGGGCGCTATCCAATCGATGGGCCGTTGCCGGAGCTGCCGGAAAGCGAAGGCATGAAAAGCCGGCAAGCGCTGGTCATCGAGCAGTCGCGCCGCGACAACCTCTCCATTCGCCAGCTGGCACGGCATTTCGCCGGCGCGCGCGGCCATTGGCGCATTGTCGGAACGCCGGTCCAGATCGCCGATGAGTTGCAGGCGCGGTTCGAGGGCGGAGCAGCTGACGGCTTCAACGTCATGCCGTCCTATTTCCCCGGCGAGCTCGATGCCTTTGCCGCGCTCGTCGTGCCGGAACTGCAGCGGCGCGGCCTTTTCCGCACCGACTATGAAGGCCACACCTTGCGCGAGCACCTCGGCTTGAAGCGGCCAGCCTGGACCTGAGCGGCGCTTAAGAGCCTCACTCCATCATCCGCGCGGTGCCCGACACCCTGATCGAGCTGCCCGGTTGCGTCGGAATGTCAGCATGCAAGCGCGAGCGCATGCCCATGTCTTCACCCTGAACGATGTCGATGGCGCTGCCATGCGGCCAACCGATGTCCCGGAGATAACCTGCCAATGCCGCGGTCGACGCGCCGGTCGCGGGGTCTTCATAGACGCCGCCCGACGCAAAGGGGTTGCGCGCGTGGAACAGCCTTGGCGTTTCGGCATAGGCGAGCACCACCGTAACCAGTCCCTCGCGACGCATGAAAACCTGGCCGTCTTTCTGATCGTAGCTCATAGCAGCCAGCGCCTTGCGGGAATTCAGGGCCAGGACCAGATGGTCGGCACCAGCATGGATCAGCGCCGGCGGAATCTTGGGATCGAGATCTCTGGCCGCATAGCCAAACAGCGCCAGCGCTTCTGCTATCAACTCCGGCGAGGCTGGCTTGCTGCGGGTTGGCGGTGACTGCAACGCGGCAGCGACATTCTCGCCATCGCGAAACCCTTCGACCGTTATGCTGGCCTGGTTGAGGGTCAGCACGAAGGTGCCGTCGCCAAATTGCCGGACGAGCGCTGCCCCGAGCGCGATCGTCGCATGGCCACAGAAGGGAACTTCGGACTCCGGCGAGAAATAGCGGACCCGCCAACCATCGCCAAGCGGCGCGGCAAAAGCGGTTTCCGAGAAACCAACCTCCGCCGCTATACTCTGCATTTCGGCTGCATCGGGGAGAATTTCACCTATCAGGACCCCGGCCGGATTGCCGCCAACGTCGCCATCCGAAAAGGCTGCAATTTTCAATACGGCCATATGTCTCCACCTTGTGCATCAGGCGGATGCAGAAAACATCTTCTTGAGCCATTTGGGAAACGAAGAAACCGACAGCCGGTTGAATATTGGTCATGCGCGCAAGTGCGCGTCAGCCAGCCATCGCCCGGTTGCGCGGAGCCTCGGCAGGGTCCGTTAGTGGCGCAGCGTGCAAAACCAGCGCGGTCATGATCTCGGCGGCGGCGAGCGCGGCGATAACCGTCGGGCGCTTGTCCTTGACGGCATCGCCACCGATCGGCGAGACGAGGCGGGCGAACTCAGCCTCGCTGCCTTCCGCCGATTTCAGGAACCAGTTCTTGAACGTCGCCTTCTTGGTCTTTGATCCGATCATGCCGACATAGGCGCTGTCGCCGCGCTTCAGCGCCTCGGCGACAATCAGGAAATCGAGCGCATGATCATGGGTCAGGATGGCGAAAGCGGTGCCTGCCGGCGCGTCGCGCACCTGTGCTTCCGGCATCGGCGTAAGCCGCGTCTCAACCGTTTCCGGCATGCCTTCCAGCGCCTCGGCCCGTGTCTCGATGACGACGGCGTGGACAGGCAACAGTGCCATGGCGGCCGCCAGGGCCTGACCGACATGGCCACCACCGAAAAGATAGACATGCGGCAGATGCGCTTCTTCCGCTTCAGCCGCCAGAACCATTTCAGCCTCCAGCGCCGCGTCGACAAGCCGGATCAGCACTTCAACACGCCCGCCGCAGCATTGGCCGATCTCCGGCCCGAGCGGCACATCGAGCGTTGCGCAGACTTCGTCGACTTCGATCCGGGAGCTCGATTGAAGGCGATTGGCCAATCCCGACCGGGTGGACGGCGACACCATCTGGCGCGCCTTGTCGATGGCCATGTATTCGAGCTGGCCGCCGCCGATCGTGCCGAAGATCGCCTCCCGCGAGACGAGCATGAAGGCACCCTTCTCACGCGGCGTCGAGCCCTTCGTGCCGGCGACTTCGACCAGCGCGACGCGGCCGGCCGCGCCGAGAAAAGCTTTCAGGCTCTGCACTTTTGAGTTCATCGTCTGCATTCCCTGTTGGGAAATATAGGCTTTTTCGGCGCGATATGCACGTTTTGCCCGTTCAGGCGCCGGCTTTCATCTCGTTCTTCAGCCGCTCGATGGCCATCAGCACCCGCTCTGGCGTTGCGGGAGCATCGAGACGCGGACAGATCTTGTGGTCAGCGACGCTGGCCACCGCGTCGGACAGCGCATGCAGCACCGACATGCCATGCGGCAAGGGCGGCTCGCCGACAGCCTTGGAGCGATGGATCGTCGGCTCGTAGGCCTGCGACCAGTCGGTCAGCTTGACGTTGAAGATCTTCGGCCGATCGGATGCCAGCGGGATCTTGTAGGTCGACGGGGCATGTGTGCGCAGCCGGCCCTTGCCGTCCCACCACAGTTCTTCCGTCGTCAGCCAGCCCATGCCTTGGATGAAGCCGCCCTCGATCTGGCCGATATCGATCGCCCGGTTCAGCGAGCGTCCCGCGTCGTGGAGGATATCGGCACGCTCGACGACATATTCCCCGGTCAGCGTGTCGACGGAGACTTCAGAGCAGGCCGCGCCATAAGCGTAGTAATAGAAGGCATGTCCCTGGCCCTTGCTGCGGTCCCAGTGGATTTTCGGCGTCTTGTAGAAACCGGCGGCCGAGAGCTGAACGCGCGCGATATAGGCCTGCTTGACCAGATCGTTGAAGGCGACCTCCTGGTTGCCGACACGCACCCGGTTGGGCAGGAAAACCACCTGGTCGACCGGTACCTGATATCTCTCGGCGGCGAAGTCGGTCAGCCGCTTGCGGATCTGGTGGGCCGCGTTCTGCGCCGCCATGCCGTTGAGATCGGCTCCGGAAGATGCCGCCGTCGGCGAGGTGTTGGGCACTTTGGCGGTGGTGGTAGCGGTGATCTTCACCCGGTCGAGGTCGATCTGGAATTCCTCCGCCACGATCTGCGCCACCTTGAGGTGCAGGCCCTGCCCCATTTCCGTGCCGCCATGGTTCATGTGCACTGAGCCGTCGGCATAGACATGCACCAGCGCACCGGCCTGGTTGGACTCGGTCTTGGTGAAGGAAATGCCGAACTTGACCGGCGTCAGCGCCAGGCCGCGCTTGATGAAGCGGCTGTTGGCGTTGAATGCCTGTATTTCGCGCCGGCGCCGCGCATAGTTGGCGCTTTCCTCCAGTTCCGCGACAATGCGGTGGATGATATTGTCCTCGACCTTCTGGTGATAGGGCGTGACGTTGCGCGTGCCGATCGCGTCCATCGGGTCATAGAAGTTCAACTTGCGGATTTCGAGCGGATCCTTGCCGACCGCGAAGGCTACTTCATCGATGATGCGCTCGGCGCCAACCATGCCTTGCGGGCCGCCAAAGCCGCGGAAAGCCGTGTTGGACACGGTGTTGGTGTAGAGCGGCGCCGACCTGGCCAGGACGTTCGGATAGAAATAGGCGTTGTCGCAGTGGAATAGGGCGCGGTCGCCGACCGGGCCGGAGAGGTCGGCGGAAAAGCCGCAGCGCAGGGCGAACATGAAGTCGACGCCGAGAATGTTGCCTTCGTCATCGAAACCAACTTCGTAGTCGATGGCGAAATCGTGACGCTTGCCGGTGGCGGTCATGTCCTCGTCGCGGTCGAGCCTGATCTTGACCGCACGCTTGTGCTTCTTGGCCGCGATCGCGGCGATTGCCGCACTTTGATTGGCTTGCGTTTCCTTGCCGCCGAAGCCCCCGCCCATGCGGCGAACCTCAACCGTTACCGCGTGGCTGGGAACACCGAGCGCATGCGCAACCAGATGCTGCGTCTCGCTCGGACCCTGTGTCGAGCAATAGACGATCACTTCGTCGTCCTCACCGGGGATCGCGAGCGAGATCTGGCCTTCGAGATAGAAATGGTCCTGGCCGCCGAGCCACATGCGCCCCTTTACGCGGCGCGGCGCGCTTTGGATGGCGGCAGCAGCGTCGCCGCGCCTGAGCGTCAGTGGCGTCGTCACCTGCTTGTCCTTGAGCGGGTCGAGGTTCCAGATATCGATTACCGCCGGAAGCTCGTCATATTCGATCTTTGCCAGCCGTGCGGCGCGGCGCGCGTGCTCGCGCGTCTCGGCGATGACCGCGAAGATCGGCTGGCCGTAAAACTGCACTTTGCCTTCGGCAAGAACGGGATCGTCATGCATATTGCTTGGCGAAACGTCGTTCTCGCCAGGCACGTCGGCATAAGTCAGGACATCAACCACGCCGGGTGCCGCACGCACCGCCGACAGGTCGACGCTTTTCAGCGTGCCATGTGCAACAGTCGACAGGCCAAGCCCGACATGCAGCGTACCGGCAGGCTCCGGCATGTCGTCGATGTAGACCGCTGTGCCGCTGACATGCTTGTGCGCGGAATCGTGGCGCTGGTCGGTCGCGACACCGCCCGAGATTTTCTCGGCCTTGAGGTTGGGGCTGGCGTGCTTGTTCATCATGCCGCCTCGTGACGGGTAACCTGAACCGGCGCGCCTGTGCCGCTGGTCTCGGCGAAGAACCGCAACAGAAGATTGCGCGCCGCCAGGGCGCGATATTCGGCCGAGGCCCGCATATCGGTCAGCGGGGTGAAATCCCTCACATATTCAGCCATCGCGGCCTCCACCGTCTGTTCGGTCCACGGTTTGCCAAGCAGCGCGCCCTCGACAGCGGACGCCCGCTTCGGCGTTGCCGCCATGCCGCCATAAGCGATGCGCACGTCAGAGACAGTGCCGTCCCTGGCCAGCGTCAGGAAGAAGGCGCCAAGGGCAGCCGTGATGTCCTCGTCGCGGCGCTTGGTGATCTTGTGCACGGCGAACTTCGTCGTCGCTGCCGGGATCGGCACATGCACGGCCTCGACGAATTCGCCAGGCTGCCGGTCCTGCTTGCCATAGGCAATGAAGAACTTCTCGAGCAAGATCGTCCGCCGCTTCTCGCCCTTGCGCAGGGTCAGCGTGGCACCGAGCGCGATCAGCGGCGGCGGCGTGTCGCCGATGGGCGAGCCGTTGGCGATGTTGCCGCCGATCGTACCCATGTTGCGCACCTGCTCGCCGCCGATGCGGTCAACCAGCGCCCCCAGGGCCGGAATACGGCTGGAGAGCTTCGAGAACGCCTCGGTGTAGGTGACGCCGGCGCCAATGGTGATGACGCCCTTGTCCTCTGAAATGCCGCACAGCCCATCGAGAGCGCCGATGAACACCACCGGTGAAATGTCGCGCATATGCTTGGTCACCCACAGCCCGACATCGGTCGAGCCGGCGACGACGGTGGCACCCGGCTCCTTGTCGAGCACAGCAGCGAAATCGTCGGCATCGGCCGGCACGATCAGCCGCTTCTTGCCGGCGCCGATCTCGACGCGCGCGCCATCATGCATTGCTTTCAGCCTGGCGGTGATCGTCTTGCGTTCGATCGCCAGCGGATCCTTGGCCACCTTGCCATAGCTGGAGATGGCCCTGGCGGCGCGCATGATTGCTTCATAGCCGGTGCAGCGGCAGAGATTGCCTTGCAGCGCCTTTTCTATTGCCGCATCCGAGGGGTCGGGGGACTTCATCCAGAGACCATAGAGCGACATGATGAAGCCCGGCGTGCAGAAGCCGCATTGTGAGCCATGGAAGTCAACCATCGCCTGCTGCACCGGGTGCAGATGGCCGGGCGCGCCGTGCAGGTGCTCCACGGTCACGACATGCGTGCCATCCAGCGAACCGAGGAAACGGATGCAGGCGTTGACGCTTTCATAGACAAGACCGCCAGCCGCGAGCTTTCCAACCAGCACGGTGCAGGCGCCGCAATCGCCTTCGGCGCAGCCTTCCTTGGTGCCGCGCAGCGAGCGGTTGAGCCGCAGCCAGTCGAGCAGGGTCTCGTCAGGCGCGACCGAGGACAACACGACGTCCTGACCATTCAGAATGAAACGGATTTCGTTGCGGATATTGACTTTGGCCACGGCTCAACTCCCCCGATACGTCGAATAGCCGTAAGGCGAGACGAGCAGCGGCACATGATAATGCACGGCCTCCGCCATGCCGAAGCGGATCGGCACGCTGTCGAGGAAGGCCGGCTCGGGCAGCACCGTTCCCTGGCGGCGCAGGTAGTCGCCGGCGGCGAAAACCAATTCATATTCGCCGGTACGGAAGTCCGCGCCAGCCAGCAACGGCGCATCGCAGCGGCCATCGGCATTGGTAACGACAGTCTTCAGATGGGTCCGAGCCGTGCCATCGTGACGATAGAACGCGATCGACATCCCCGCGGCCGGCTTGCCGCTGGCGGTGTCCAGGACGTGTGTTGTCAAACGACCGCCATCGGCTTTCGACGTTTCTGCCATTGGCCGCCTCCCATTTTCCAGTATCAATGCACTTCCCAACGCACTGGCCGGTACAATCGAACATGCTCGTGAATTGTGCGCCAATTAAAGGCGATGCATAAGTCCCGGTCGAGCGGAGTGCGACAAAAACACTTTCAAAAATTTTGAGGGGAATGCGCAAGCAGCCCTTTCGATATCCTGATCATACTTCGGGCAATGCCCGGCGGGAGGGACGATGCGTTACACCAGAGACATGCGCGGCTACGGAGCCAATCCGCCGGATCCGAAATGGCCCGGGGGTGCGCATATCGCGGTGCAGTTCGTCGTCAACTATGAAGAGGGCGGCGAGAATTGCGTCCTGCATGGCGACAAGGCCTCGGAAGCCTTCCTGTCCGAGATCGTTGGCGCGGCGCCATGGCTTGGCCAGCGCCACTGGAACATGGAATCCATCTACGAATATGGCGCCCGTGCCGGCTTCTGGCGGCTCCATCGCCTGTTCACCGAGGCTGAGGTGCCAATCACCTGCTACGGCGTCGCCACCGCACTTGCCCGCTCACCCGACCAGGTTGCCGCGATGCAGGACGCCGGCTGGGAAATCGCCTCGCATGGGTTGAAATGGATCGACTATCGCGATCATGGCGCCGATGACGAACGCCGCGACATGGAAGAGGCGATCCGCCTGCATTTTGAAGTGACGGGCCAGCGCCCGACCGGCTGGTACACCGGCCGCAGTTCGATCAACACGGTGCGGCTGGCCGCTGAAGAAGGCGGTTTCGATTATGTCTCGGACACCTATGACGATGAACTGCCCTATTGGTTCGAGCATGACGGGCCAAATGGCCCGGGCAAGCCGCAGCTGATCATTCCCTACACGCTCGATGCCAACGACATGCGCTTTGCCACGCCGCAAGGGTTCAACTCGGGCGACCAGTTCTTCGCCTATCTCAAGGACAGTTTCGACACGCTCTATGCCGAGGGCCAGGAGGGCCGGCCGCGCATGATGAACATCGGCCTGCATTGCCGGCTCGTCGGCCGCCCAGGACGGGTGGCGGCGCTGAAGCGCTTTGTCGACTACGTAAAATCGCATGACAAGGTCTGGCTGGCGCGGCGCATCGATATTGCCCGCCACTGGCAGGAGACTCATCCGTTTCAGGCGCCGGCGCTCAGGCCTACGAAAATGGAATTCGAGACGTTCGTCCACGCATTCGGCGGCGTGTTCGAACATTCGCCTTGGATTGCCGAACGCGCCTATGAACTGGAGCTCGGCCCGGCGCATGACAGTGCCGGCGGCCTGCATAACGCACTCTGCCGCATCTTCCGCGCAGCCAGCGAGACTGAGCGGCTCGGCGTGCTGAACGCCCACCCCGACCTTGCCGGCAAGCTGGCGAAGGCCAAGCGGCTGACGGCGGAATCGACAAGGGAGCAGGCCTCCGCGGGCCTCGACGCGCTGACCGACAAGGAGCGCGAACTGTTCTCCAAGCTCAACGCCGCCTACGTCACCACCTTCGGCTTTCCCTTCATCATCGCGGTGAAGGGCAAGACGAAAGAGGAAATCCTGGCGGAGTTCGAAACGCGCATCGGCAATAGCCGCGCCACCGAATTCGAAACCGCCTGCAAACAGGTCGAACGCATCGCGCTGCTTCGGCTCAAAGACATGCTTCCGCAATAGGTTTGACCCCATGGATACGATCAAGATGCCCGAGCGAACCTATTACGCACCCTCTGGCGGCCATTCCGGACAAAGCGAACTGCTGACCGGCCGGGCCGTCTTCACAGAAGCCTACGCGGTCATCCCCAAGGGCGTGATGCAGGACATCGTGACCAGCGCCTTGCCGTTCTGGGACAAGACCCGGGTCTGGATACTTTCACGTCCGCTATCGGGTTTTGCCGAGACGTTCTCGCAATATATCGTCGAGGTCGCGCCTGGCGGCGGCAGCGACCGGCCTGAGCCGGATGAAGGCGCCGAGGGCGCCCTGTTCGTCGTCGAGGGCGAATTGACGGTTCTGCTCGCCGGCAAGAAACATGTCATGCGGCCGGGAGGCTTTGCTTTCCTGCCGCCGGCAAGCGGCTGGAAAATTCACAACGAAAGCCGCGAGATGGTGCGCTTCCACTGGATCAGGAAGGCCTACGAGGCCGTCGACGGCATTGATGTGCCCGAAGCCTTCTTTACCAACGAACAGTCGGTCGCGCCGACGCCGATGCCCGGCACCGAAGGCCGCTGGGCGACGACCCGTTTTGTCGATCCGGCCGACATGCGCCACGACATGCATATGACCATCGTGACGCTGGAGCCGGGCGCGGTCATTCCCTTCGCCGAGACCCATGTCATGGAGCACGGGCTCTATGTGCTGGAAGGCAAGGCGGTCTATCGCCTCAACCAAGACTGGGTCGAGGTCGAGGCCGGCGACTATATGTGGCTGCGCGCCTTCTGCCCGCAGGCCTGTTATGCCGGCGGCCCAGGCAAGTTCCGCTATCTGCTCTACAAGGACGTCAACCGGCATGCCAAGCTTGGCGGTGCCGGTGTGGCACGGCGGGTGCCGTGAGCACCGTCATTGTCGCGCGGCCGCTGACCCGCGAAGCCTTCGCCGAATTCGGCGATGTCATCGATGCCGGCGGCACCAATCACTATCCGATCAATGGCGGCAAGGCCGAGCGCTACCATGACCTCGCCACCGCCGAGGCCGCGGGCCCGAATGCTCGCGTGCTGATTTCGATGGTGCGCGGCACGCCTTACGATTTTCCGCTGAAGCTCAGCATGGTCGAGCGCCATCCGTTCGGCAGCCAGGCGTTCATCCCGCTGTCGCCGCGGCCATTCGTGGTTGTCGTCTGCCATGACAGCGATGACGGCCCGGGCGAACCGCACGCCTTCATCACCGCGCCGGGGCAAGGCATCAATTACTCGCGCAATCTCTGGCATGGGGTTTTGACGCCGATCGGCGAGACGCAGGACTTCCTGGTCGTCGACCGTGGCGGCGACGGCTCCAACCTCGAAGAATTCCATTTCTCGCACGCCTACGAAATCCGCCTTCCCGACAGGACCTTGTGATGACCGACATTTCGCTGATCGATCGCCTGCTTGACGTCATCGAGGGCGACATCGTGCCGATGACGGCCAAAGGCGTTGCCGAGGGCAACAAGCTGTTCGGCGCGGCGATCCTGCGGAAGGACGACCGCTCGCTGGTGCTGGCCGAGACCAACAACGAGATGGAAAACCCGCTCTGGCACGGTGAGGTTCATTGCCTGAAGCGCTTCTACGAAATGCCCAAAGCGGAGCGCGTCGAGACGAAAGACGCCATCTTTGTCGCCACGCACGAGCCGTGCTCGCTTTGTCTTTCAGCCATCACCTGGACCGGTTTCGATAATTTCTACTACCTGTTCAGCCACGAGGATTCGCGCGACAGTTTCGCCATCCCGCATGACCTGAAGATCCTGAAAGAGGTCTTCACCCTCGACCCCGGCGGCTACAATGCCGAGAACGCCTACTGGAAGAGCTTTTCGATCCGCAGGCTGGTCAGCGCGCTGCCGGAGACCGAACGCCAGCGCCTGGAGGCGCGCATCGGCAAGATTTCGGCGCGCTACGACGAACTGTCCGGCGCCTACCAGTCCAGCAAGGCCGAGAACGACATTCCGCTGAACTGACGCGGATTGACCAGCGGAATTCGTTGGCTGGCCCACGACGCGTCAATGCCGGCTCCATCATGTGGCGGTCCTGGAGCCGCCCGCATGAAAACCGTCACTGAATTTCCCCGGCAGGTCGTCGAGTTTGCGGATATGGCGATCGTCATGCCGGATGGCTGCCGGTTGTCGGCGCGGGTGTGGATGCCGGCCGATGCCGAGGCCCGGCCGGTGCCGGCGATCCTCGAGCACCTGCCCTACCGCAAGCGCGACGGCACGATCTTTCGCGATCAGCTGACGCATCCCTATTTCGCCGGCCACGGCTACGCCTCGATCCGCGTCGACATGCGCGGCAACGGCGATTCCGAGGGGCTGATGGACGACGAATATTCCGAGCAGGAATTGCAGGATGCCTGCGATGTGATCGCCTGGGCGGCAGGCCAACCCTGGTGCAACGGCAATGTCGGCATGATGGGCATTTCCTGGGGCGGCTTCAACTGCCTGCAGGTGGCAGCCAAGCAGCCGCCGGCGCTGAAGGCCGTGATCAGCCTCTGCTCGACCGTCGACCGCTATGCCGACGACATCCACTACAAGGGCGGCTGCCTTCTGATCGAGAATTTCGGCTGGGCTTCCACCATGCTGTCCTATTCGTCGCGGCCGCCGGACCCGCTGATTGCCGGAGGCAACCGCTGGCGCGACCTGTGGCTGAGCCGGCTTGAGAACCAGGCTTTCCTGGCGCCGCTCTGGCTGAAGCACCAGCATCGCGACGCCTATTGGAAGCGCGGCTCGATCTGCGAGGATTTTTCCGCGATCCGTGCTGCGGTGCTGTCGATCGGCGGCTGGCATGACGGCTACCGCAACACCGTCTCCCATCTCGCGGCCAATATCGAGACGCCGGTCAAAGGCATTATCGGCCCGTGGATCCACAAATATCCGCACTATGCCGCGCCAAAACCGGCAATCGGCTTCCTGCAGGAGGCCTTGCGCTGGTGGGACCACTGGCTGAAAGGCATCGACACCGGCGTCGAGGCCGACCCTGCCTACCGCGCCTATGTGATGGACAGCGTGCGTCCGGCGCGCTGGCATCCGGAGCGGCCAGGGCGCTGGGTGGCCGAGGCGCAGTGGCCTTCGCGCGATATCAAGGCACAGGTGATCGACCTCCTTCCGCAAGGCAGCAAGCCAGCCATCATCGCTTCACCTCAGACTTGCGGCCTTGCCGGCGGCGAGTATTTTCCCTTCACCTTCGGCCCGGAACTGCCGGGCGACCAACGCCCCGACGACGCGCTGTCGGTGTGTTTCGACCAACCACCGCTTGCCGAGGCAATCGACATTGTCGGCGCGCCGGAAGCCCTGGTTCGAGTCGCGTCGGACAGGCCTCAGGCCAACATCGCGATCCGGCTGTGCGACGTGCATCCTGACGGCGCATCGGAACTGATCTCTTACGGCGTGCTCAACCTGACGCATCACAGCTCGCACGAATTCCCGCAAGCGCTGGTGCCCGGCCAGGTTGTCACCGCGAAGATCGTGCTCGATCAATGTGCCTATCGCGTACCGGCCGGCCATCGCCTGCGGGTTGCCGTGTCGAACACCTATTGGCCGATGATCTGGCCTTCGCCGGAGCCGGTCCGGCTCGATCTGTCCCAGGCAACGCTCAGCCTGCCGCTGCGCCGGCTGGCGGCCGCCAATGAGGCGACGTTCGCCGAGCCGGAAGGTGCCGCGCCCTGGGCAACCGAAACGCTCCGCGCCGCCAATTCCGAGCGCCATGTCGAGCGCAACGAGAAGACCGGAATGGTCACGCTTTCCATAACGGATGACTTCGGCGAAGTGCGTGATCTCGACCATGGCCTGGCAAACGGCAGCATCGCCCGCGAAATCTGGACGATCCACCCCGATGATCCCCTGTTGGCATCAGGAAAGACGCATTGGACACAGACCCTGTCGCGAAATGGATGGTCGGTGCGCACCGAGACGTCGGCCGAAATGCGGTCGGACGCGCGAAATTTCATCGTTAGCGCCAGAATCCAAGCCTATGAAGGTGAAACGCTGGTCTTCGAGCGTAAATTCGAGGAAAAGGTGCCCCGCACGCTGCTTTGAACGCCGGCTGGATTGGTCCAAAAGCGACGCGCGATTTACGCCACGGCATGTCGCATTCCGTCTTGCTTACCGCTTTCCCTTGCGGTCATTATTCTCCTCACAAGAAGCAAGAAAAAACGACCGCAGAGTCGTACCAACAGAGTGAGGAACTCAAAATGTCAAACGAACTGGAATTCCTTAGCCGGCGCGTTGCATCGGGCAAGCTGAGCCGTCGTGATTTTCTCGGCCGGGCGGCAGCGCTCGGCATCACCGCCCCCTTCGCCAACGCACTGCTTTCAAGTGCGGCGCGCGCGGCGGGACCGGTCAAGGGCGGCACGCTGAAGGCCGGCCTGGTCGGCGGCGAATCCACCAACAGCCTCGACCCGGCACTGATGATGACCCAGGTGCCCTTCGCCTTCGGCAAGATGTGGGGCGAGATGATCGTCGAGCTGTCGCCGGAAGGCAAGCTTGAGAACCGCATCGCCGAGGAGATCGGCGCTTCGGCCGACGCCAAGACCTGGACGCTGAAGATCCGCGACGGCGTCGAATTCCACAACGGCAAGACGGTGACCGCCGAAGACGTTGCCGCCACGCTCGAACGCCATTCGGACGAGAAGTCGAAGTCTGGTGCGCTCGGCTACATGAAGGGTATCCAGACCATCAAGGCCAGTGGCAAGGAAGTCGTGCTGACGCTGAAGGAAGCCAATGCCGACCTTCCCTACCTGCTCAGCGACTATCACCTGATCGTCCAGCCCAACGGCGGCAAGGACAAGGCCGATGCCGGCATCTCGGCAGGTCCGTACAAGGTCACCACCAACGAGCCAGGCGTGCGCCATGGCGGCGAGCGGTTTGCCAACTACTGGCAAGGCGACAAGATGGGCCATGCCGACCAGATCGAGATCATTGTCATCAACGATGCAACGGCGCGCACGGCGGCCTTGCAGGGCGGCCAGGTCAACATGATCAACCGCGTCGAGCCGAAGATCGTCGACCTGATCAAGCGCCTGCCGGGTGTCACCATCCGCAACCACGCCGGTCCCGGCCACTATGTCTTCATCGCGCATTGCAACACGGCGCCATTCGACAATGCCGATCTGCGCATGGCGCTGAAGCTGGCCATTGACCGCGAAGAAATGCTGGACAAGATCCTGCGCGGCTATGGCTCGCTCGGCAACGACTTTCCGATCAACGCTTCCTACCCGCTGTTCACCGAGATCGAGCAGCGCAAATACGATCCCGACAAGGCGAAGTTCCACTTCAAGAAGTCGGGCCATGACGGCTCTGTCCTGCTGCGCACCTCGGATGTCGCCTTCCCCGGCGCCGTCGATGCCGCGCAGCTCTACCAGCAGAGCGCCGCCAAGGCCGGCATCACGCTTGAGATCAAGCGCGAGCCCGGCGACGGCTACTGGTCGGAAGTCTGGAACAAGCAGCCCTTCTGCGCATCCTATTGGGGCGGCCGCTCGACGCAGGACCAGATGTACTCGACCGCCTATCTGTCGACGGCCGACTGGAACGACACGCGCTTCATGCGTCCGGATTTCGACAAGATGGTGCTGGCGGCCCGTGCCGAGCTCGACGACACCAAGCGCAAGGCAATGTACCACGACATGGGAATGCTGGTGCGCGACGAAGGTGGCCTGATCCTGCCGATGTTCAACCAGTTCATCGACGCGACCGGCGCCAAGGTGGACGGCTGGGTCGACGATCCGCACCAGGAACTGATGAACGGTTACGCTTTGGCAAAGTGCTGGCTGCAGGCCTGAGACCGGCATTGCAGACATGTCATCACCCATTCTGAAACTTATTGCCCAGCGCATCGCGCTGGGCATCGTCCTCTTGTTGGCCGTTTCGGTCCTGATCTTCGCCGGCACCCAGATCCTGCCCGGCGACGTCGCGCAAGCCATTCTCGGACAGTCGGCGACACCGGAGTCGCTCGCCAACCTGCGCGAGCAGCTCGGCCTCAACCAGCCGGCCTATATCAGATACTTCCACTGGCTCGGCGGCGTGCTGACGGGAGACCTCGGCACCGCCATGTCGAGCGGACAGGATATCGCGACGTCGATCAAGGGACGGCTCGGGAACACGCTGTTCCTCGCCTTCTGGGCGGCAATCGTTGCCGTGCCGCTAGCGATCATTCTCGGCCTGATTGCGGTCCGTTACCGCAATGGCTGGGTCGACAAGCTGATCTCAGGACTGGCGCTCGCCTCGACATCTTTCCCCGAGTTCTTCATCGGTTACGTGCTCGTCTATTTCTTCGCGGTGAAATGGCAGATCTTCCCGGGCATCTCGACCGTCTATGACGGCATGCCGTTCCTCGAGCGCATGCAGGCGATCGCCTTGCCGGCAACCGCGCTGACCCTGGTCGTGCTCGCGCACATGATGCGCATGACGCGGGCGGCGATCCTCAATGTCATGCAGTCGGCCTATGTCGAGACGGCGGAGCTCAAGGGCCTTTCGGCATTCAACGTCATCCGCAAGCATGCCTTCCCCAATGCCATCGCGCCGATCATCAACGTTGTCATGCTCAACCTCGCCTATCTCATCGTCGGCGTCGTCGTGGTCGAAGTGATCTTCGTCTATCCAGGCATGGGCCAGTATCTGGTCGACCACGTCACCAAGCGTGACGTGCCGGTGGTGCAGGCCGTCGGACTTATCTTCGCCGCCGTCTACATCAGCCTGAACATTATCGCGGACATTGCGGCGATCGTCGCCAATCCGCGTCTCAGACATCCGAAGTAAGGGGGCGGATATGCTCGATATCAAACGCATACCCATCCCCGCGCTTGTCGGGATCGTGCTGACGACATTGTTCGTGCTCGCGGCGATCTTCGCGCCGTGGATCGCTCCCCATGGCAATGGCGAAATCGTCGGCGACGTCTGGGAACCGATGTCGGCGACCCATTGGCTGGGCACCGACAATCTTGGCCGTGATCTGCTGTCACGCATGATCTACGGCGCCCGCATCACCTTGTTCATCGCGGTGCTGGCCACAGCACTCTCGTTCTCGCTCGGCGCCATCCTCGGCTTCTCCGCCGCTGTCTTCGGCGGTTGGTTCGACACGCTGCTGTCGCGCCTTGTCGATCTCTTGATGTCGATCCCGACACTGATCATGGGCCTAGTCGTACTGTCCGTGCTGCCCACCAATCTGGTGACGCTGATCCTGGTGATGGGCATACTCGACTCAACCCGCGTCTATCGCCTGTCGCGGGCGGTCGCCGTCGACATCAACGTCATGGACTATGTCGAGGCCGCGAAACTGCGCGGCGAAGGCAGCGCCTGGATCATCTTCCGCGAGATCCTGCCCAATGCACTGTCGCCACTGGTTTCGGAACTCGGGCTTCGCTTCATCTATGCCGTGCTGTTCCTGTCGACGCTGTCGTTCCTCGGTCTCGGCGTCCAACCGCCGGATGCCGACTGGGGCGGCATGGTCAAGGAGAACAAGGACGGCATCGTCTTCGGCATCGCGGCCGCTTTGATCCCGGCGGCGGCCATCGCCATGCTGGCGATTTCGGTCAACCTCGTCGCCGACTGGGTGCTCAACCGGACGACAAGCCTGAAGGGAGGGCGCGGGTGATGGCTGAACAGGGACCAAAATCCGACGTGCTCCTCGACATCCGCAATCTGCGCATCGAAGCGACCGTCTTCCCGCCCGGCGAACCGCCAAAGGACATCGTGCTGGTGCATGATGTCTCGCTGACGCTGCAGAAGGGCAAGGTGCTTGGCCTGATCGGCGAATCCGGCGCCGGCAAGTCGACCATCGGCCTGTCCTCCATGGGTTATGGCCGTGGCGGCGTGCGCATCACGGGCGGTGAAGTGATCCTGAACGGCCGCGACATCCTCAAGGGCGGCAAGGACGGTTTCCGCAAGTTGCGCGGACGCGAGGTCTGCTATGTCGCGCAGTCGGCGGCGGCCGCCTTCAATCCGGCGCACAGGCTGATGGACCAGGTGGTGGAAGCCACCTTGCTGCATGGCACGGCAACGCGTGCCGAAGCCGAGAAGCGCGCCGTCGCGCTGTTCAGGAAGCTCAGCCTGCCGAACCCTGAAACCATCGGCGAGCGGTTTCCGCACCAGGTCTCCGGCGGTCAGCTGCAGCGTGTGATGACTGCGATGGCGCTGTGTTCGGAACCCGACCTGATCGTCTTCGACGAGCCGACGACGGCGCTCGATGTGACGACGCAGATCGACGTTCTGGCGGCGATCAAGGATGCCATCCGCGATACGCATGTCGCGGCACTCTATATCACTCACGACCTTGCCGTCGTTGCCCAGGTCTCCGACGAGATCATGGTGCTGCGCCACGGCCGGCTGGTGGAATGGGGCGGCACACGCCAGATCATCAAGGAGCCGCGCCAGGAATATACCAACGCACTGGTCTCGGTGCACGAGATCGAACATGCCGAGCAGAAGCCCGGCACGACGCCGTTCCTGTCGGTAAAGAACGTCACCGCAGCCTATGGTGGCGGCGATGTCAAAGTGCTGAAGAACGTCTCGGTCGATATCTATCCTGGCCAGACGCTGGCCGTGGTTGGCGAATCCGGTTCCGGCAAGTCGACGCTGGCACGCGCCATCACCGGGCTGTTGCCGCCCGAACAAGGCAGCGTCACCTTCGATGGACGGCCGCTGGCCAACCGGCTGGCCGACCGGCCCAAGGAGGATCTGCGCCAGTTGCAGATGATCTACCAGATGGCGGACGTTGCGATGAACCCGCGCCAGACCGTCGGCACCATCATCGGCCGGCCGCTGGAGTTCTATTTCGGCATGCGCGGCAGGGAGCGTGACGCCCGCGTCGCCGAACTGCTCGACAAGATCGAAATGGGCAAGGGTTTTAGCGACCGCTATCCGGCCGAGCTTTCCGGCGGCCAGAAGCAGCGCGTCTGCATCGCCCGCTCGCTGGCCGCCAAACCCAAGCTGATCATCTGCGACGAGGTGACCTCGGCACTCGATCCGCTGGTGGCCAACGGCATCCTGAAGCTGTTGCTGGAACTGCAGCAGGAGGAAAATGTCGCCTATCTCTTCATCACCCACGACCTCGCCACGGTGAAGTCGATCGCCGATTCCATCGCCGTCATGTATCGCGGCGAGGTCGTGCGCTACGGCTCGAAGAGCAAGGTGCTGAGCCCGCCCTTCGACGCCTATACCGACCTCCTGCTGTCCTCGGTTCCGGAAATGGAAATCGGCTGGCTGGAAAAGGCGATCAAGGGACGGCGCATGGCCAGCGCGGGGAACTAGACGATAAGACGTGGCATCACGCCACAAACGTCGCCGCCGTCATCCGGGTGCAACGCGAAACAATCAGGATCGGCCCGGACGGGCGCGGCTCGTGCAGTGTGTTTGTTGTGAAAAAGGGGACTTGGACTATGAAGACTGAACTCGACCATCTCGCTGAACTCGCCGGCCAGGGCCGCATATCGCGCCGTGCTTTCCTCGGCCGTGCCGCCGCGCTCGGCGTGTCGGCGGCCCTGATCCCCGCGCTGGCCGGCAAGGCTTTCGCGCAGACGGCGGTAAAGGGCGGCACGCTGAAGGCTGGCCTGCAGGGTGGTGAATCGACCAACAGCCTCGACCCCGCGCTCAACCTCAGCCAGGTCACCTTCAGCTTCGGCAAGCTGTGGGGCGAGTATCTTGTCCGCCTGACGCCCGACAACAAGCTGGTCAACCTGATCGCGGAAGAGATCGGCGCCTCGGCCGACGCCAAGACATGGACGATCAAGATCCGTGACGGCATCGAGTTCCACAATGGCAAGACAGTCGGCGCGGAAGATGTCGCGGCCACCATCGAGCGCCACGCCGACGAAAAGTCGAAGTCGGGCGCGCTCGGCATCCTGAAGAACATCAAGGGCGTCAAGGCAAGCGGCAAGGAAGTGATCGTCACGCTTGGCGACGCCGATGCCGACTTCCCCTTCCTGATGGCTGATTACCACCTCGTCATCCAGCCAAATGGCGGCAAGGACAATCCGAATGCCGGCATCAGCGCTGGCCCGTACAAGGTCGCCGTCAACCAGCCGGGCGTGCGCCATGGCGGCGAGCGCTTCGCCAATTACTGGCAAGGCGACAAGGCAGGTCACGCCGACCAGGTCGAGATCATCGTCATCAACGACGCGACGGCCCGTCTTGCCGCCTTGCAGGGTGGCCAGGTGCACATGATCAACCGCGTCGAGCCGAAGGTGGTGGACCTAGTGAAGCGCATTGCCGGCGTCACCATCGAGAACGCCTCGGGCAAGGGGTACTACCCTTTCAACATGTTCTGCGACACCGCGCCTTTCGACAACGGCGATCTCAGAATGGCACTGAAGCTTGCCATGGACCGCGACGAGATGCTGGAAAAGATCCTGCGCGGCTACGGCTCGGTCGGCAACGACTTCCCGATCAACGAGGCCTATCCGCTGTTTACCGCCATTGAACAGCGCAAGTTCGATCCGGAAAAGGCCGCCTCCCTCTACAAGAAATCCGGCCATAGCGGCTCGGTCGTGCTGCGCACCTCGGACGTTGCCTTCCCGGGCGCCGTCGATGCGGCCCAGCTCTACCAGCAAAGCGCCGCCAAGGCCGGGATCAAGATCGAGATCAAGCGCGAACCAGGCGACGGCTATTGGTCGGAAGTCTGGAACAAGCAGCCCTTCTCGCTCTCCTACTGGGGCGGACGTGCCACGCAGGACCAGATGTATTCCACCGGCTATGTCTCGACCGCCGACTGGAATGACACGCGCTTCAAGCGGCCGGAATTCGACAAGATGCTGTTTACGGCACGCGCCGAACTCGACCAGGACAAGCGCAAGGCGATCTATCACGACATGGCGGTCATGATGCGCGATGAAGGCGGGCTGATCGTGCCCTTCTTCAACCAGTTCATCGACGCTGCCGCCACCAACAAGATCGGCGGCTTCGCCAAGAGCCCGATCGGCGAAATGATGGACGGCTACGCACTGGCTGAGTGCTGGCTGAACGCGTAAGCATCCGGCGAAACGAAGCTTGGCCGGTCCTATCTGTGCGGAACCGGCCAACATCGCCTGAGTGAAAACCCAACGCCGCGCACCATCATGGAGGCGCGGCGTTTCCTTGCAACGACAATTTTGTGGAGCAGCCCGTGGCGCTCAAGACCAAGCTTCTGCTGATCATTCTCGATGGCGTGCCTTACCGGAACTGGCGCCGACTGATGGGCAATCTCGAAGGCTGGGTGCAATCGGGCGAGGCGCGGGTGTGGAAGATGCGCTCGGTGCTGCCATCGACGTCGGCCTGCTGCTATGCCTCGATCCACACCGGCGTGCCGCCGCAGGTGCACGGCATCCTGTCCAACGAGAACCGGTTCCGCGTCAGCCAGCCAGATATTTTCTCCGAGGTCAGCAAGGCCGGCGGCAAGACGGGTGCGGTGACCCATTCCTACTGGTCGGAATTCTTCCGCTCCTATCCGTTCGATCTGGTCGAGGACATGGAGTATGACGAGCCAGGCGGCCCGATCACGCATGGCCGGTTCCACACCATGACCGGCTACAATGCCCGCAACCAGATGACGCCGAGCGATGTTGACCTGTTCGCGACGCTGACCATGCTGACCAGCCGCCATCGCATCGACTACGGCATCCTGCACACCTGCACGCTGGATTCGATGGGCCACCGCTTCGGCCATGACTGTCATGAGATGGACCATGCCGTCTATGCCATGGACGGCATGCTGGCGGCCTTCCTGCCGCGCTGGATCGAAGCCGGCTACGAGGTCATGGTCACCGCAGATCATGGGCAGACCGATCGCGGCCATCATGGCGGCCATGACGACGAGATGCAGGATTTCGCGCTCTACTATTTCGGCGCCGGCAAAGGACCGCAGGCCGACACGCTGCTCGACCAGTTGCAGCTCGCGCCGACCATCCTGAGCCGCCTTGGCGTGCCGGTGCCGGCGACGATGAAGGCGAAGCCCTTCCTCGACTGATAAAGTGACCACGACGTTGGCGCCCCCTCTCCCCGTCCCTTTACGGGGGAAAGTAAGGGTGAGGGGCAGCGCGAACGTTGCAATATGAGACCGCGGGCTGGCGCTGCCCCTTATCCGCCTGCCGGCACCTTCTCCCCGTATAGCGACGAGGAGAAGGAGACACTCTGGCAACCTCAGCGCTCTTCAGCTAGCTTCCAAAAATTCCTTGGCGGAAGGATGAACCTTTTTGGATCGATCAGCGACTGAACAAGCAGGAGCCAGGCGGCTCGACCGGTCATGACGGCAGCGACGGAGACCGATCGCGCGCTTGTTGACCGGGTCGCGAAGGGCGACCGGGCCGCCGTTCGGCTCCTGTTCATGCGTCATCACGCGCGGGTCTACCGCTTCGTGGCGCGCCAGACGGGATCGGAAATGATGGCCGACGATATCGCGAACGAGGTGTTTCTCGAACTGTGGCGACAAGCCCCGGGCTTCGAGGGACGTTCTGAAGTCTCGACATGGCTGCTCGGCATCGCCCGTTTCAAGGCGCTGTCCCTGCTGCGCAAGAAAAAGGAAGACTGGATCGACGACGAGGCCGCAGCAGCGGTGCCCGACAGCGCCGACACGCCGGAAGTCGTCACCATGAAGGAAGACAAGGGCGCTGCCTTGCGGCGCTTCGTCGACGCCTTGCCGGAGGAACACCGCGTGGTGATCGACCTAGCCTATTATCACGGACAGTCGGTGAGCGAGATCGGCGAGGTGCTCGATATCCCGGTTGCCACGGTCAAGACCCGAATGTTCTACGCCCGCAAGAAACTCGGCGAGGCTCTCAAGGCCGCCGGTTACGACAGGGGGTGGCCATGAGTGTCCCCGAAAACATGAGTGGCTCTGAAAAGATGTCGCGCCGTGACGAAATGGAAACGCTGCTGCCGTTCTACCTGAACGGCTCGCTGGAAGGCGCGGACCTCGAAGCCGTCGAGCAATGGCTGGCGAGCGACCCGGCGGCAATGGCAGCCCTTGGCGGGGCCGAGGCCGAATTCTCCGGCACCATGGCCGCCAATGAAGCGATCCGTCCGCCAGCCGATGCGCTCAGCCGCTTCGCCAAGGCGCTCGATGCCAAGGCCGGACCGGTTCGTGCCAAGGCAGGCCCGTCCTGGCTGTCGCAGGTCCTGGGCCGCTTCATGGCGGTGCCGGCAGGCGTTGCCTGGGCAACGGCAGCGGTTCTGCTTGCGTTGATCATGGTGCAATCGTTTGTTCAACCCGGCGGCAAGGGCAATGACTTCGAGGTTGCCGGCGCGGAAGACGATCTGGCGAAAATGCCGTTCGCTTTGGTCAAGTTCAAGCCGGATGCCAAGATGTCCGAGATCAGCGCCTTCCTGGGCGACAACAAGCTGAAAATCATCGGCGGCCCGACGGCCGACGGCGTCTTCAAGCTGGGCATTCCGGCGGCGACCCTTGCCGACTACAACAGGCTGCGCGGCCTTATTGCTGCCCAGCCTTTCTCTGAAACTGTGATCGAGGGAAGGAAACCGGCTGATGGCGGCTAAGGCGGTCATTCGATTTGCGGTGTTGCTGGCGGCGGCGATGACAATTGCCGCAGCGCCCGGCTTCACGCAGACCAACGACCCCAGCCTCAATCAGCCGAGAACAGACTGCGTCAATGGCAAGGACGCTGCCGGCGCCGACTGCGCCAAGGATGGCGGCGGAGCGTCAGGCAATGGCGCGGCGCAAGCCGGAGCTGTCTTTCTTCCGGCGCTGATTGTCGACCTGTTCCCCAATCCGGCGGAAGCCCCGCCACCACTGCCAACGCCCAACCCGCGCAACGACCAGGCCGGCGGCACGACGCCCTCGGAGCCGACGCCGCCCGGTGGACCAATCATCTCGCCGACCGACCTTATCACGACCGAGCCGCCGCGCGCCGTAACCGGCGAATTCGTGCCCGACGAGGTGCTGGTGACCGTCGACGGCGACGCGAATGCCGTGCAGCAGATCGCCGCGTCCTTCGGCCTGCAGGTGCGCTCGCAGCGCCAGTCACGGCTGCTCGGCAGCACATTGGTGCGTTTCGGCATCCCGGATGGCCGCCCGGTTGGGGTGGTGCTGGCGCAGCTTGCCGCCGACGGCCGCACCCAGCGGCGTGAACCCAACCATGTCTATTCGCTGCAGCAGGCGGCTGGCATCGTCAATTACGCCTTCGACCACATCACGCTCGATGCGAAACAGGCCAACGGCGAGAATGTCCGCGTCGCCGTCATCGATACCGGCATCGACGACACCAATCCGGCGCTCGCCGGCGTCATCGCGGATCAGTTCGATGCCATGCCCGGCGTGCCGATCGAGAAGCGCGACCACGGCACCTCGATCGACGGCCTGATCGCCGGCGTCGGTCCGCTCGAAGGCATGGCCCCAGGCGCGAAGATCTACCACGCGCGCGCCTTCGAAGGCGGCAAGTCGACGATGGATGTCATCCTGGCGGCGCTGGACTGGGCGGCGGACCAGAATGTCCGCATCATCAACATGAGTTTCGTCGGCCCCAAGAACGATCTGCTTGGCGTCGCTTGCCGCAATGCCCGGGGCCTCGGCATCGTGCTGGTGGCTGCCGCCGGCAACAATGGACCGAAGGCGCCTTATGGCTATCCAGCCGCCTTCGACGGCGTCATCGCGGTGACCGCCACCGATGCCAAGGACCAGTTGATGCCGCAGGCCAATCGCGGCGCCTATGTTTTCATCTCCGCACCCGGCGTCGAGATGGTGGCGCCGAGCGGCGCCGGCACCGATGTGGTCACCGGCACATCGTTCGCCGCAGCGATCGTCAGCGGCGCCATCGCCAACCTCATCCACGCCGCGCCCGACCGTTCCGCCGACGACATCGAGAAGGCGCTGGCGGCAACGGCCAGGGATCTCGGCCCCAAGGGGCGGGACAATGATTTCGGCTATGGGCTGCTGGACACGAAGGCGGCTGAGGCGGCCAAGAACTAAGCCAAGGTTCAGAGCGCCGGACCCAACCGGACAGGGCTTCCATCCGAAAAGCGCGCCAGTCGAAAGCGGCTGAGATCGTGCCCGGTCTCGTTTCCCTGGATCAGGTCGGAAACAACCCGTCCGATTCCAGGTCCGATGCCAAACCCATGACCGCTCATTCCCGTCGCGACGAACAGGCCACCGATCGCCTGCACCTTGTCGACGACAGGAACCACGTCGGGCATGGCGTCGATCATGCCGCCCCAGCCTGCCTTCAAGCGAATGGCCTCGAACTTTGGAAAAAGACCTCGGAAATTGCGTTCCATTGAACGCAAAGCAGCCTGTTCAGGCGCCGGGTTGAGCACCCGGATTCTCTCGAAAGGACTCTGCATATCCGGCGCCCAACCGCGCGGTGTCGACCAAGCATCCGGATAGCCTGATGGCGCGAACGGAAAATAGCGTGTTCCCAGCGGATTGTTTCTGAGGGCGGGAAGGTATTTCGTGGCATGGCGGAAAGCATCCGGCCCGACATAAAGCAAATGGCTGCCACCCGGGGCGAGCGTATATCCGCCATCCTGCCTGCGCCTGAAAGCAATGCGTTCATCAGCCGCCGCGCCTGCATAGATTTCCGGCAAGGGCTCCGTCGCGGCCACGGTTACTCTTACGCTGAGTTGGGGAATCGAGACGCCTTGGTTTCTGAGGAACAGCGATGACCAGGCGCCGCCCGCGACCAGCACGCTGGAGGTCTCTATATAGCCCGCCTCGGTCCACACGCCCTTGATCTTGCCGCCCGAGACTTCGAGGGTTCGCGCCGCGCAATTCTCGACGATTTTGACGCCTTTCCGCACGGCAAGCCGGGCAATGGCGGGCACGGCCAGCCAAGGCTCCGCGCGCATATCGGACGGGGTCGTCATCGCACCCTTGAACTTGCGCGACATGCCTTTGATGAGCTTTGCCGTTTCGTCCGCGTCCAGGAGGCGAGTATCGAGTTCATGGATCGCGGCGATCTTCATGAACTCTTCGAAGCCGGCCATGTCCTTGTCGGAGTTCGCCAGGTAGGTCACACCTGTCTGGTTTAGCCCGATGTCTTCGCCAGCCTCCTCCGCCAGTTGCCGCCACAGGCGGCAAGCTTCGATAACAATTGGCAGTTCATCCGCGTCTCGCCCCTGCTTTCTGATCCAGCCCCAATTCCGGGAGGACTGTTCCGCCGCAACGCGTCCCTTTTCCAGCAGCGTTACCGGAATGTTCCGCTTCGCAAGGAAAAGAGCCGTCGTAACGCCGATAATACCGCCACCAACAATGACCACCTCCGAAGCCATCGGCGGTGGACCAGGATACTGGATTGGATCCGTTTCGGAGAACGGGAATGCGGGCAAGTGGCGGGTCCTGAAGAACTGAGTGACGGCTCTGCCTTACTGGTTGCCATCCTCCAAAAGCCAAATCAAGAGCAGGTGAAGGCAGACCATTGTCCCACGACCCATGCCGCAAGATGAGGCAGTCGGACCTTGATCCTAAGCCGGCGCGCCAGCGACCGATCCCCTGACCACCAGATCGACCGGCCAGACTTCGCCCCTGAGCCCTTCCTCCACCCCTGAAATCCGCGCCGCCAGGCGCTCGGCGACGCGCGCGCCGGCGAGGCGGATCGACGAGCGCGTCGTCGACAGCGGCACGGAGAAGTTTTCGGGCCTCAGCCAGGGGAAGACATCATCATGGGCAATCAGCGATACGTCGCCCGGAATGCTCAGGCCGAGGTCGCGCACGGCGCGTACGACGCCCAGCGCCATGATCAGGCTGGAGCAGGCGATCGCGGTGGGCGCATCGCTTTCTTCCAGCAGGCGCCTTGCGGCGCGGTAGCCGTTTTCCTCGGTCATGGTCAGCGAACAGACATGGCGTTCGCCAAGCGCCAGCCCGCTCGCGGCAAGCGCCCGACGCACACCACGCTCGCGATGAATGGCGAAGGTCTCGCGATCGTCGCCATTGATCAGCGCCAGACGCCTGTGGCCAAGCTGGATGAGCAGCCGAGCCGCCTCATGGAAGGCGCCCTCATTGTCGATGTCGGTGAAGGGATAATCGAAATCCAGGCCTTCGCTGCGGCCGTGGACGATGAAGGGAATGCCAAGCGCGTGGACCAGCGCCACGCGCCGGTCCTCGGGTCTCGGCGCGGAAATGTAGACGGCGTCGACCTGCTTGTTGGCGACAATGCGCCGGTAGGTCGTCTCTTCGTCGTCAGCGTCGGCGGGGGAAAGCACGAGGTCGAGTTCGTGTGAGCGGGCATAGTCGCCAAGACCCGACAGGAACTCGACGAAATGCGGATCGATGTCGACAGTGGCACCGGTCGGCAAGACATAGCCGATCATGCCGGTCTTGCCGGTGGCCAGCCGCCGCGCACTGGGGTTAGGGCGATAACCATGCCGCTTGGCGGCATCCATCACCCGCCGGCGGGTCTCCTCGTTGACTTCGGGATAGCCGTTCAGGGCGCGGCTTACCGTGGTCTGCGAAAGCGCCAGCATATGGGAGAGTTGCTTGAGATTCACCGGAGGCCTCCAAGCCTCAAAGCGCTTTTAAATTTGCGTTAGCCCTGACACCACGAATGGTCCCGCCGACTGCCGTAACCATAGACGCGCTTTGGCCGAGTTTGAAACAAAAATTGCTGCTGCACCGCCATAAAGCATGTTGCAGCGCACTTTTTTGGCATTCAAATGCTGAATTTAAATCGATTAGCCCATCACCCTCTTGACTTCTGATCGATTCAGTGGCGAGATCAAAAAAGCCAAAGCGCTTTGGAAGACTCTCCGAAAGGTTGCGGTTCCTTTCTGACTGAGTCACAGTCCTGAGGCGTCGGCGGGCGGAATGGAGGTTCCGTCCGGTGTATATGACCCACTGGGAGGAATACCGATGAAGAAAATGCTTTTACTGGGCGCCGCGTTTGCCACACTTGCCCTCGGCGCGCCCGCGCAAGCTGAACTCAAGTTCAAGCCGGGCGAAGATCCCCGTTTCAACTGGGCGAATTACGAAGAGCTCAAGAAAGTCGACCTCAAGGGCGAGACGCTGACGATCTTCGGACCGTGGCGCGGCGAGGACGAGACCCTTGTCCGCACCGTTCTCGACTATTTCTCGGAAGCCACTGGTGCCGAGATCAAATACTCCTCGTCCGAGAATTACGAACAACAGATCGTCATCGACACGCAGGCCGGCAGCCCGCCCAACATCGCCGTGCTGCCGCAGCCGGGCCTGATCCAGGATCTGGCATCCAAGGGCCTGTTGACGCCGCTCGGCGACGACACCGCCAAATGGGTCAAGGACAATTACGGCGCCGGGCAATCCTGGGTCGACCTCGGCACCTTCAAGGACAAGGACGGCAAGCCCGGCTTCTTCGCCTTTCCCTACAAGGCCGATGTGAAGTCGCTGGTCTGGTACTCGCCGGACAATTTCAAGGAAGCCGGCTACAAGGTTCCCAAGACCCAGGAAGAGCTTACCGCGCTTGAGCAGAAGATCATCGCCGACGGCGCCAAGCCGTGGTGCATCGGACTCGGCTCCGGCGGCGCCACCGGCTGGCCGGCGACCGATTGGGTCGAGGATATCATGCTGCGCACGCAACCACCCGAAATCTACGACAAATGGGTGAAGAACGAGATCCCGTTCAATGATCCAGCTGTGGTCAACGCGATCGATATCTTTGGCAAAATCGCGACCGACGACAAGATGGTCGACGGCGGTGCCAAGGCAGTTGCGGCGACCGACTTCCGTGACAGCCCGAAAGGTCTCTTCTCGGTGCCGCCAAAGTGCTACCTGCACAAGCAGGCATCATTCATCCCGACCTTCTTTCCGGAAGGCACCAAGCTTGGCCAGGATGCCGACTTCTTCTACTACCCGCCCTATGCCTCAAAGCCCGAACTTGGGAATCCTGTAGAGGGTGCCGGCACGCTGGCCATGATCACCAAGGACTCCAAGGGTGCGCGCGCCTTCATCGAGTTCCTGAAAATGCCGCTCGCCCACGAGATCTGGATGGCCCAAGGCGGTTTCGTGACACCCTTCAAGGCGGTCAACAAGGACGCTTATGCCAGCGATGCGCTCAAGAGACAGGGCGAAATCCTGGCAAATGCATCGACCTTCCGCTTCGATGGATCCGACCTGATGCCGGGCAAGATCGGCGCCGGCGCCTTCTGGACCGGCATGGTCGACCTGGTCGGCGGCAAGTCGGCCCAGGATGTCGCCACCGACATCCAGAAGAGCTGGGACGCTATCAAGTAGTTCTCGACAGGCAGCCCGCCCATCCGGCGGCCACCGTTCGAGTTTCACTTTCGCAGAGGATCCGGGCCTAGCCGGCCCGGATCCGACAGCGGCCGCTCTCGCACCCATCCGGGCCGCAGCCTTTCGTCATGAGCGCATAGACATGAAGCGCTATCGGCATGTGAAACAGGTTTTGCAGCCGATCCCGCTCCAGACAACTTAATCGGCGCCCGGCCCCGTCACCAAGGTCATTCGGCCTTGTTGGGTCATGCGCAGGGGGAGGAACCCATGGCGGCTCAGATTTTCTCGGCCATATTCGTCATCATCGTCGGCGTTGGCGGCTGCGTCGCCTATTTCTGGGGCGCCAACAAGCTCGTCGACCTGATCTTTCCGTCGCGCGGCGTTGCTGGTGCCGCAGCTATCGACAACCTTCGCCGGCAAGGGCTGGTCCGTCCCTGGCTGTTCGTCGGCCCGGCGATGATCATCCTCACCATCTATCTGATCTACCCGGTCGTCGAGACACTGCGGTTGTCCTTCCTTGATCGCGGCGGGGCAAATTTCGTCGGCTTCGCCAACTATCAGTGGGCATTCGGCGACCGCGAGTTCCGAAACTCCATCCTCAACAACATCATCTGGCTGGCGGTCGTGCCCGCTGCCTGCACATTCCTCGGGCTGATCATCGCCGTGCTCACCGACAAGATCTGGTGGGGTACCATCGCCAAGAGCCTGATCTTCCTGCCGCTGGCCATCTCCTTCGTTGGCGCCAGCGTGATCTGGAAGTTCATCTACGAGTATCGTGGCGACGGCCAAACGCAGATCGGCATCCTCAACGCCATCATCCAGCACTTTGGCGGCCAACCGCAGGTCTGGATCTCGCTGCCGTTCTGGAACAACTTCTTCCTGATGATCATCCTGATCTGGATTCAGACCGGCTTTGCCATGGTCATCCTGTCTTCGGCCTTACGCGGCATTCCCGAGGAAACCCTGGAAGCCGCGGTCATCGATGGCGCCAATCCCTTCCAGATCTTCTGGAAAATCATGGTGCCGCAGATCTGGGGCACCATCGCTGTCGTCTGGACCACCATCACCATCCTCGTGCTCAAGGTCTTCGACATCGTGCTGACCATGACCAACGGACAGTGGAACAGCCAGGTGCTGGCCAATCTGATGTTCGACTGGATGTTCCGCGGCGGCGGTGATTTCGGCCGCGGCGCCACCATAGCCATCATCATCATGATCGCGGTCATTCCGATCATGGTCTGGAATATTCGCCAGGCGAACAAAGAAACGGAAGGACATTAAGATGGCCGTCGCGACCGGAAATTCCTTCGCCAGCCGTTTCGGCGTCCATATCGCCGTGCTGATCTTCGTCACGATCTGGACCATTCCGACGCTCGGCATCCTGGTGTCGTCGCTGCGCGTCAAGGACCAGATCATCGCTTCGGGCTGGTGGAACTCCTTCTCCAGTTCCACACAGACCGAGGCCGGCCGGCTGCCGGCTGCCTCGACACAGGTCGAGAAGGACGGCAAATTCGTGCTCGCCGGCAACATCTTCGGCGACGGCGCCGCACGCAACATCAGCGCCTTCGGCGTCAAGTCGGCGGCACCGACCCAGTACCCAGCCGGCACATCAGCCGATCTTGGTGACGGCGTCACCTTGCAGCTCAACGCCGACGGCAGCTTCGTCATGTCGTCGCCGAAGGCTTTCGAAGGCGATCGCGGCCAGCGCGTCTATTATGCCTCGTCGGCGCCGCCGAAATTCACCACCGACAACTACAAGACGGTGCTGTTTTCCGAAGGTATCGGGCGGTCCTTCATGAACTCGCTGACCGTCACCATTCCGGCGACCATCATCCCGATCCTGATCGCCGCCTTTGCCGCGTACGCATTGGCCTGGATGCGCTTCCCGGGCCGGGCATTGCTGATAGCGGTCATCATCGGCCTGCTTGTGGTGCCGCTGCAGATGTCGCTAATCCCGCTGTTGAAGCTCTACAATGGTGTCGGCACCTTCTTCGGCGTGCCGTCGAAGACCTATCTCGGCATCTGGCTGGCGCATACCGGCTTCGGCCTGCCCTTCGCCATCTATCTCCTGCGCAGCTACATTGCCGGCCTGCCGCGCGAAATCATGGAATCGGCGCGCATCGACGGCGCCAGCGACTTCGAGATTTTCGTCAAGATCGTGCTGCCGCTGTCGTTCCCGGTGCTGGCTTCTTTCGCCATCTTCCAGTTCCTGTGGGTGTGGAACGACCTTCTGGTGGCAATGGTCTTTCTTGGCACGGAAGCCGACCAGATCGTGCTGACGGCGAAGCTCAACGCGCTGCTCGGCTCACGCGGCGGCGACTGGGAAATCCTGACGACTTCGGCTTTCGTGACCATCATCGTGCCGCTGATCGTCTTCTTCTCGCTGCAGCGCTACTTTGTTCGCGGGCTGCTTGCCGGCTCGGTGAAAGGAGGCTGAGACGATGCAATCCGCTTTGAAGGCCAGTTCGAAGCCAGACCTTGCCGCCGATCGCGACTGGTGGCGAGGCGCGGTGATCTACCAGATCTATCCGCGCAGCTACCAGGACTCGAATGGCGACGGCATCGGCGACCTCAAAGGCATCGTCAGCCGCCTCCCCTATATCGCGTCGCTCGGCGTCGACGCGATCTGGATCTCGCCCTTCTTCAAATCGCCGATGAAGGACTTCGGCTACGACGTGTCGGATTATTGCGACGTCGATCCGATGTTCGGCACGCTGGCCGACTTCGATGCGCTGACCGCCGAAGCACACCGGCTCGGGCTGAAGGTGATGATCGACGAGGTGCTTTCGCACACCGCCGACATCCATCCGTGGTTCAAGGAGAGCCGTTCGAGCCGCAACAATGCAAAGGCGGACTGGTATGTGTGGGCGGATGCCAGGCCGGACGGCACGCCGCCCAACAACTGGCTGTCGATATTCGGCGGCTCGGCCTGGCAATGGGACACCAGCCGGCAGCAGTATTACCTGCACAATTTCCTGGCCGAGCAGCCGGACCTGAACTTCCACAGCCACGCTGTCCAGGACGCGCTGCTCGATGTCACCCGCTTCTGGCTGGAGCGCGGCGTCGACGGGTTCCGGCTCGACACGATCAACTTCTACTTCCACAGCCAAGGCCTGGAGAACAACCCGGCCCTGCCGCCGGAGGAGCGCAACGACCAGACCGCGCCGGCGGTCAATCCCTACAATTATCAGGACCATCTCTACGACAAGAGCCGGCCCGAGAACCTCGGCTTCCTCGAACGCTTCCGCGCCTTGCTCGACGAATATCCGGCAACGGCGGCGGTCGGAGAAGTCGGCGATTCGCAGCGCGGGCTGGAAGTGGTGGCGGCCTACACCGCCGGCGGCAAGCGCGTGCACATGTGCTATTCCTTCGACTTCCTGGCGCCGGAGAAGATCAGCGCGGCCAAGGTCCGCTCGGTTCTGGAAGCCTTCGGCAAGGTTGCTAGCGATGGCTGGTCGTGCTGGGCCTTTTCAAACCATGACGTGATGCGCCCGGCCTCACGCTGGGCCGCCGACGAAGCCGATCAGACGGCCTATCTGAAGGTGATCTCGGCACTGCTGATGTCCTTGCGCGGCTCGGTCTGCATCTACCAGGGCGAGGAGCTTGGGCTCAGCGAAGCCGACCTGCGGTTCGAGGACCTGCAGGATCCCTATGGCATTCGCTTCTGGCCGGAGTTCAAGGGCCGAGATGGCTGCCGCACACCGATGGTGTGGGACAGCAGCGCCAGGAATGGCGGCTTCTCCTCGGCGAAGCCCTGGCTGCCGGTGCCCGGCAAGCACCTCTCGCAAGCGGTCAATGTCCAGCAGGGCGACGACCGTTCCCTGCTTGAACACTACCGCCGCTTTCTTGCTTTCCGCCACAAT
This sequence comes from Mesorhizobium sp. INR15, assembly GCF_015500075.1. Taxonomy (NCBI): domain Bacteria; kingdom Pseudomonadati; phylum Pseudomonadota; class Alphaproteobacteria; order Hyphomicrobiales; family Phyllobacteriaceae; genus Mesorhizobium; species Mesorhizobium sp. INR15. Next base: position 436,939 of record NZ_CP045496.1, read on the forward strand.
CACCCGGCGCTGGCCAAGGGCGATATCAAATTTGTCGAAAGCCAGGGCGATACCGTTGCCTTCACGCGCCGCGAAGGCAACGAACAGATCATCTGTGTATTCAATCTTGGGGCCAAGCCCGCCGAGGTTGACCTTGGCGGCCAATCGCTACAACCTTTGCCGGGGCATGGATTTTCGGGACAGACCGGCGGTGGCGCCGTCCATCTCGGCGGCTACGGTGCCTGGTTCGGACGTATCGACTAATTTTTGAGACTTACTGGGAGGTAATCATGGCCGATGTCACACTAAGACAAGTGAAGAAATCCTACGGCAATCTGCACATTCTCCACGGCATCGATCTCGACATAAAGTCGGGTGAGTTCATCGTCTTTGTCGGGCCCTCGGGATGCGGCAAGTCGACATTGCTGCGCTCGATCGCCGGGCTTGAGGAAATCAGTTCCGGCGAACTGAAGATAGCCGGCGAAGTGGTGAATGACGTGCCGCCATCGAAGCGCGGCATCGCCATGGTGTTCCAGTCCTACGCGCTCTATCCGCACATGACGGTCTACGACAACATGGCGTTCTCGATGAAGATCGGCAAAGAGAACAAGGCCGAGATCGACCGGCGGGTGAAGCAGGCGGCGGAAATCCTGCAGCTGACCAAATATCTCGACCGCTTGCCCAAGGCGATGTCTGGCGGCCAGCGTCAGCGCGTCGCCATCGGCCGCGCCATTGTGCGCAACCCCAAGGTGTTTCTGTTCGACGAGCCCTTGTCGAACCTTGACGCGGCACTTCGCGTTGCCACTCGCATCGAGATCGCCAAGCTCAAGGAATCGATGCCCGCCACAACGATGATCTACGTCACCCACGACCAGGTCGAGGCGATGACGCTGGCCGACCGCATCGTCGTCCTCAAGGAGGGTCATATCGAGCAGGTCGGCACGCCGATGGACCTCTACAAGAAGCCTGGCAATCTGTTCGTGGCCCAGTTCATCGGCTCGCCGGCCATGAACATCCTGCCGGGAACTATCGACAAGACCGGCAATCCGACCATCATCAGCCACGTCGGAGGCCGCAAGGCGACCGTTCCGATCGCAACGCCGGCTTCGGCGAAAGGTGCCGCGGTAAGCTTCGGCGTGCGGCCGGAGGATCTGATGATCGCCACTGGCGCCGACTATCTGTTCGAAGGCAAGGTGGATTACGTCGAACAGCTTGGCGAGGTCCAGCTGGTCTACGTCGATATCGGCCGTGCCGATCTGCCGTTGGTGACCAAGCTGCCGGGCAATGTCGAGGTCAAGCGTGGTTCGACATTGCGGCTGAGCGCCAACGCGGAGGACCTGCATATATTCGACGCGGATGGACGTTCGTTCGCGATGTATGAGGCGGAAGCAAAGGCGGCCTGACACAGATCGCAAAAACAAAAACGGCGGGCATGGCCCGCCGTTTTCGTTTTGGAATGGTGTTCAGCGCTTAGCGGCCGAACAGGTTCCGGTCGCTGCCCTGAGGGGCGGACGACTGAATGTCGCCCGACGAATTGAGCAGCTTGTAGACAGGCGACGAGGAGCGGACCGACGCCGTATGCGTGGTGTCGACGTTGACAGTTGCCTGCTTGTTGATGTCGGTCCCGCCAACATTGTCATTGTGGGCATAGGCGCTGCCAGCGGCGATCAGAAGAGCGGCGGCAGTGAGAACAATCTTTTTCATTTTTGATACTCCGGTATGTCTTGATGCCGAAGCAATAGACCAGCCATCGCTTCGGCAATCGGCCTGTTAGCGGCCGAAGAGGTTACGGTCGCTGCCCTGCGGGGCAGGCGTCTGAGTGGCAGCAGCCGACTTGTCGATCGAAGCGGTATAGGAGCTGTCGACCGAAGCAGCAGGCTGGTTGGCGCCATTGGAGCCAAAGTTGTCGCTGCCGGCAAAGGCGCTGCCGGTGATGGCCAGAACGGCGGCGGCGGCAATAAGGAACTTGTTCATTTTAAGTACTCCTGAATTTCTGGATTTTGCCAGGGCGGCGGGTGGGCCCGCCGGCCGCTGGAAATCAACTGTTAGCGGTTGCCGAAGAGGTTGCGATCGCTGCCCTGAACAGGCGTCTGAGCGACCGGCTCCGACTTCTGGACGGACGCCGTGTACGACTTGTCCACGGACACCGCCGGCTGGTTGGCTCCGTTGGAGCCATAGTTGTCGCTTGCTGCGAAAGCGCTGCCGGAAATGGCCAGAACGGCGGCGGCAGCAATGAGGAACTTGTTCATTTTAAGTACTCCTGAATTTCTGAATTTCGCCAGGGCGGCGGGCGAGCCCGCCGTCTGCTGGGGATCGGCTGTTAACGGTTGCCGAAGAGGTTACGGTCGCTACCCTGGGCAGGCGTCTGAGCAGCCGGCTCCGACTTCTGAATAGAAGCGGTGGACGAGCTGTCGACAGCAGTGGCTGCACCGTTGGAACCGTAGTGGTCGCTGCCATTAGCGAAGGCGCTGCCGGAAATGGCCAGAAGGGCGGCGGCAGTGAGGATGATCTTTTTCATTTTTTTGTACTCCAGTATCTTAGTTTTCCGTCCGTCTAGCGGCGTGTCTTGGAAGGAATTCGCGTCGTTCGGACAGCCCCGATGTGGGAGAACCATCCCGCCTTTTCCAATCACGAAGTTGTTCCATTGGGGCGTGATTTTGCTGCTTGAAATTGCGTCACGGGCTTCCCACACGCTAAATTTTCTTCGTATTATCAGACAGTTATGCCCCAATGCCTGGTCCACCCTGCCAAGGACTCATGCGCCGGCGTTCACACCGTCCTGCACGCACTGTCAACAGAAACGAACCGTTCGGTTCGATTTTAGAAGATGCTAATAGTCACTTTTCGAAACTGTTAACCTTTTTTAACCCCATGATGGCTCGGATTTGAAGGAATCACGGCAGGCGGCACCTGTCGGAAAGATGGGGCGTTCGCCGCGCAATCGCCAATCGCACCCTTTCGTGCGCGTGTCGCGCCCACATGGATACGATGTCGCATTCATGCCGATGACGCGCCCGCGATCATGATTAGATGCTCGTCATCTCAGGTGCCGCTTCGTGACGACGAAGTGGAGAATTGGGAAGCCGGTCAAAGTCCGGCGCTGCCCCCGCAACGGTGGTGGAGTTCAAGTCGCAACGGGAGACCACTGGGCGAAAGCCTGGGAAGGTGTCGCGACCGTCCGCAAGGACACTCCAGAGCCCGGAAACCAGCCCGAGATGTTTAGACTCGACTGATCGCGGTGGGCGCTCAAGAGGTGGATAGTGCATGTCCGGCGCACCGCCGGCCTGCGGTCGATCCTCCCTCCATCACCACCAGTTCAGTCATTAGAGCGACGCGTATCCGCTTGGACGCACAACGTACGCTCTAGGTTTTGAACCGGCGCATCGTGCTTTCCGAAAATTTCGGGCCGATGCGATGAATATGAGGACAGGACATGGACGCACGCAACGACATGCTGAGGCTGCTGCAAAGCCGCAAGAGCGGTTTCTCGCTGGAGCAGCCCTTCTACACCGATCCCGACTACTTCAAGCTCGACATGGAGCTGATCTGGTATCGCGACTGGCTGTTCATCGGCCATGATTGCGAATTGCCGAAGCCGGGCAGTTTTGTCACGGCGCAGATCGGCGACTATCCGGTGGTGCTGGTCCGCGACCAGCAAGGCAAGATCAATGCCTTCCACAATTCCTGCCGCCATCGCGGCAGCCGTGTCTGCAACACCGAAAAGGGCACGGCGGCCAAGCTTGTCTGCCCCTATCACCAATGGACCTACGAGCTGGATGGCCGGCTTTTGTTCGCCCGGCAGATGGCCGACGGTTTCGACAAGAGCCAGTTCGGGCTGAAACCCGTCGCTTGCGAGAGCGTCGGCGGCTACATCTTCATCTGCCTGGCCAGGGAGCCGGCGGATTTCGCGCCGATGCGGGCGATGATCGAGCCTTATCTTCTGCCGCATCGCCTACGTGAAGCAAAGGTCGCCTTCGAGAGCACCATTATCGAGAAGGGCAACTGGAAGCTGGTCTGGGAAAACAACCGCGAGTGCTACCACTGCGCGGCCAATCATCCAGAGCTCTGCAAGACCTTCCCGGAAGCGCCGACCGTGACCGGCGTCAATGGCGCCGACAGCGACCCGGAGATGGTCGCGCACTGGGCGAAGTGCGAGGCAGCCGGCCTACCGAGCAAGTTCCGCATTGATCCGGCCGGTCAGTATCGCGCCACCCGTGCGCCGCTGCTTCGCGATGCTGTCAGCTACACGATGACCGGCAAACTGGCGGTGAAGAAGAACCTCTCCGACGCCGTCTCCGCCGACCGGATAGGCACCTTGATGCACTATCACTACCCGACGACCTGGAACCACATCCTTATCGACCACGCGGTGACGTTCCGGGTGCTGCCAATCAGCGCCACTGAAACGGCGGTGACAACGAAGTGGCTGGTGCACAAGGACGCTGTCGAAGGCGTCGACTATACAATCGACGGCCTTACGCATGTGTGGACCGAGACCAACGACCAGGACCGCCGCATCGTCGAGGAAAACGCTTTCGGCATCCTGTCTCCAGCCTATGAGCCTGGCCCCTATTCGGAGCTGCATGAGGGCGGCGTGATCCAGTTCGTCGAATGGTACGCGGGTTTCATGGGCCCACGCCTTGCCGAAGGCGGCCGACCAGCATTGCGTAGCGTTGCCTAGAGCAATTCCAGGAAAAGTGTGTAACGGTTTTCCGTCCGGAATTGCGTAAAAACAATGAGTTAGAGCGGGTCAGCGATTCTATCAAACGCTGAACCGCTCTAGCGTAAAAGGGACAAGAGGATGAATTCAATGACGGATCTTGGCCTCTATCGCCATCTCGACCAGATGGCGCCCTGGAACGACCGGCTCCAGGTGCTGGAAGTGATCGGCGTCAGTGACGAAGCGCCTGACGTCAAGACATTCACCTTCCGCTCCGACAACCAGACCTGGTTCCGCTACCAGCCTGGGCAGTTCGTGACACTGGAATTGCCCACGGCTGACGGGCCGCTGATGCGTACCTACACGCTGTCGTCTTCGCCATCGCGGCCGTTCTCGATCGCGGTGACCGTGAAGGCGCAGGCCGGCAGCATCGGTACACGCTGGATGTTCGACAATCTGGTGCCGGGCGTGCACGTCAAGGCCTATGGCCCGGCCGGTGATTTCTCGCTGCACAGCCACCCGGCGGCCAAATACCTGTTCATCTCCGCCGGGTCCGGTGTAACGCCGATGATGTCTATGCTGCGCTGGCTGAATGATTGCGCACCATGGACCGATGTCGGCTTCGTCAACTGCGCACGGCGGCCCGAAGAGATCATCTTCCGCAAGGAGCTCGAGCTCCTCGGCAGCCGCATGCCGGGCCTTTCCCTCGGCTTCATGATCGAGGAGCGGTCCAGCCGCGAGGGTTGGTTCGGCCATATGGGCCGCATCGACGCGATACGGCTGCCTTTGCTGGCCCCTGATTTTCGCGAACGTGCGATCTTCTGCTGCGGCCCCGATCCTTTCATGCGTGCGGTGCGCGGCATGCTGGAAGCCTCCGGTTTCGACATGGAAAATTACCATCAGGAGAGCTTTGCCGCGCCCGCCGTCGAGGAAATCCCGGCGCCATTCGCATCACCTCCGGAAGGCGGTGCCACGGTTCCCGTCGAAGCCGCGACGCCGGTCCGCTTCTCGCTTTCGGATGTCGACGCCGAATGCGTCGCCGGCCAGACAGTGCTGCAGACAGCGCGCGCCTCTGGCGTGAGAATCCCGGCTGCCTGCGAGTTTGGCCTGTGTGGAACCTGCAAGGTGAAGAAGATCGCCGGCGAAGTCGAGATGAGTCACAATGGCGGCATCCTCGATCACGAAATCGAGGATGGCTTCATCCTCGCCTGTTGCTCAAAGCCGATTTCGGCACTCGAAATCGAGGCGTAGCGGCTGGAGACGCCGCATCCAGCACCCGACTGCCTCCGGATATCGTGCTGTACGCCCGGCTGCCCGCTATCTTGCCAAAACGCCGGCAAATGGTTAGACGCCTTGCAACGGCTGGGCGCGGCCGTGACGGCCGACGATTGTTTTCCGAGGCCACCTTTGGGCGGGGAACAATGATGCAGCAATCCGGCATCTACGCGGTTGCAAGCAAGGATATCGTTTTCGAATCCTTCGATGGCGAGGCTGTTGTCCTCGATCTGGCAACCGGGAAATATTTTGGCTTTTCAGATTCAGGCAGCAGGATCTGGGAGGCGCTGTCATCCGGCGTGCCGGCATCCGAGCTTATCGATGCCGCGACTGCTGTGGGAACAGTCGGCGCGGGTGAGATCGACAGCTTCATCGGGCAGTTGCTCGAATTCGGGCTGCTGGTGCCAGCATCCGGTGCACCGGCGCTGCTTTCGAGCGAACTGCTGACGCAACTCGCCCAGGCACGCGAGCCGCTCAAGGTCGATCTCCATGACGACCTGGCCGACCTTATCGTGGTCGACCCCATCCATGATGTCGAGGAACCCCTCGGCTGGCCTGCCGTGAAGCAGGCCACCTGAGCACCTTGGGCGCCCCACGGCAGCAAATCACCCTGGAGAGCCTGCCGGACTACGCACGCCACGTGCTTGCGGTGGCGGAAAGCCGCGCCGCAAGCTACCCCCTAACCAGCCAGATCAAGCTGCCTCGGCTGGAACTGACGGCGCATCTGGGGCCTGGCGCATTGGCGGATGCCATTGGCAATGCCTTTGTTCCGGTCCGGGCAGACGAGGCGGAAGCCGGCGCCTGCGGTGTCTTCATCACCCATGCCGGGATCGAGGGCATTCCCGCGCCTGCCACCTGGGGCAACCAGCTCTATATCCCGCATGCATTCGCCACCAGGCTGGCGGAGGCCGGGCTGCGCGGCAGCTATTTCCACGATCTCGATTTCTGGCAGTTCTACGACCCCGAACGCCATGTCGGCGCGCAACTGATGATGTCGGCGGACGGCTTCCCGCCCTGGGAGCCGGGCGCACCCCTGCGCGCTTTCCTGCATTGGGAATACGCGGCACGCGGCATGCGGCTGACCCATGCAGGCACCCTGGGCCTGAATGGCAAAGGCATCCTTCTTGCCGGGTCTGGCGGGGCCGGCAAATCAGGGACCGTTGTCGCTGGCCTGCTCAACGGACTCGATAGTGTCGGCGATGACTATGTGCTGATCGATCTGAACGACGGCGTGACCGCGTATCCGCTGTTTGCCACGCTCAAGCAGGATCCCCGAGGTTTCGCCCGATTGGGATTGAAGCAGCGGCTGAAGTCCTACGACCCGCTCAATTGGCAAGGGAAACATCAATTTCGCGTCGATGATATCGCGGCGCGGCCGATACCTGCGAGTCTGGACATTGCTGCGTTGATGGTACCACATATCAGTGGAAACCTGGAGAGCTCAATCGTGCCTGTATCGCGCAAGGATGCCATGATCGCACTGGCGCCGTCCGGCATCTCACAGATGCCCGGCGAACGCGAAAGCGGCTTTCGCTTCTTCAGCCAGCTCACCAGCCTGTTGCCATGCTACCGGCTGTCGCTGGGGACACAGCCGGCTGAGATCGCCGCAACGGTTTCCGATTTCCTTGCTCGGGGCGATGCATGACACTGAGCGTCATCATGCCTGTCCACAACCGCGAACACTATGTCGTTTCCGCGTTGCGGTCCCTGCTCAGGCAGCGCGGCGATGCCGACCTGGACATCATCGTCATCGATGACGGCTCGACAGATGGCACCAATGACGCCGTGCGCGCGCTGGCACGGGAGACATCGTGCATCCGTCTTTTCCAGCAGGCCAATCAGGGGGTGGCCAAGGCGCGCAACGCGGGCCTGGAACAGCTGCTGCCGGGCACGCAATACGTGTCTTTTCTCGATTCCGACGACATTTCCCCGGCTGGACGCTTCAAGGCCGACCTCCCCTGTTTCGCGGACGACCCCGCGCTTGAGCTTACCTATTCGTTGATGAGCGAGGTTGACGCCATTGACGACGACGCTCTGGAGCCCGCCGCCAACTGCCGTTCCGTGACCACGCGCGGGGTCTATCTGGGGGCAGGGATCTTCAGCCGAAGGCTTGTTGACCGCACCGGCGGCTTTGACGACGCCCTTATCCAGGCGGAAGATATCGACTATCTGCTGCGCGTATTCGAAAGTGGCCCCCGGTTCGCCCTGCCCGATACAATAGCGATTTACTACCGGCATCACTCCGGCAACATGACCAAGCAGGGCGACGTCAAGCGCAGGGAATATCTGCGCGCGATCCAGAAATCGATGCGCCGGCGCAAGGCCGATCCGTCGCTACGCTCAGTCGAAGGGGTTTTCGAAATGAGGAGCCCCGCCGACTGGCGGGTTGCTTGACATGATTTGCACGGATTGGCCCGGTTCTCGTGCGGGAGCACAATGGCGGCATGGAGGTGCGCGGTGAAACTGAGCGTCATCATGCCGGTCTATAACCGCGAGCATTTCGTCGGCTCCGCGCTCCGCTCGCTGATCAGGCAGCGCGATGATGTCGACCTCGACGTCATCGTCATCGACGATGGTTCAACCGATGGCTCGGCGGCGGTGGTGCGGTCCTTGATCGGAGAAAGCACATGCATTCGTCTGTTCCAGCAAGCCAATAGCGGAGTGACCAAGGCGCGCAACGCCGGGCTGAGACAGTTGCTGCCGCAGACGCAATACGTATCCTTCCTCGATTCTGACGACATTTCCCCGATTGGCCGCTTCAAGGCGGACCTCGCCTGCTTCAGCGAAGACCCCGACCTTGAAGTGACCTATTCACGCATGACGCTGGTCGACAAGCTCGACAATGAGACGCTTGAGCCGGCCGTCGACAGCAATTGCATCACCGTGCGGGGGATTCATCTTTCGGCGGGAATTTTTACCCGCGACCTCATCGACCGCAGTGGCGGTTTTGATGAGGATTTCAGGCAAGCGGAAGACACCGACTTTTTGCTCCGTGTGTTCGAGAGCGGCCCGAAATACGCCATGCCCGATACGGTGGGACTCTACTACCGACGCCATCCAGGCAACATGACCAAGGAAGCCGAAGTGCCTTTTCGTGAATTCATGCGTGCCATCCACAAATCGATAAAGCGGCGCAGGGCCGATCCTTCGTTGCGCAAGGTCGAGGGGATCTTCGATTTCAGGGAACTCGCACATTGGCGCTTCCTCTGATGGCTGGTTATGGCGTCGTCATTCCCGCCTTCAACGCTGCCGCGACCATCGCCGCGACATTGAATTCGGTGCTGGCGCAGACGGTCAAAGCCAGCGCCATCATCGTCGTCGATGATGGCTCGACCGACGATACGATTGCTGCAATCGGAGCCTTGAGCCTGCCGGTGACCGTGCTCAGGCAGGAGAATGCGGGGCCCGGCAGTGCCACCACCAGAGGCTTCGCGGCGCTGTCCACCCCGTTCATAGCCACGCTGGACGCCGACGATCTGTGGCTGCCCAACAAGATCGAAAAACAGCTCGCCCATCTTGACCATCATCCCCAGACGTCGGGTGTCTTCACGCATTGGCAAAATTTTCGCGATGACCGGCCTGATTTGCCGGAGGGGAACAGTGTAGCCGGCTGGTCGCGGACAACGATGATGATCCGCCGAGAGGTCGCCGAGGCCGTTGGCCCGATCATCGATCCGCAAGGCGGGCGCGGCGATATGGTCGATTGGATCGCCCGTGCGCGCGAGGCCAACTTCAGGCTGGATATGCTGGACGACATCCTGGCTCTGCGCCGCATCAGGCCCGGCAGCCTGTCATATGGCCGCGACCCGGCACGCGACCGAGGCTATCTCGAGGTCGTTCGGCTGGCCATGCAGCGCCGGGCGCAAAACAAACTGGACGCTGGCTGATGGCCAAGGGACTTCGCCGCATCAGCAAACGCTTTCCCGACTATGGCTGGTCGTGGCCGACGGGCAAGCTCGACCAGTTGCTCAAGGCGGCACTGCTTCCTGATGAGGACGCAGCCTGCCAATACGCGGCGCGTTGGCTCGATGAAAACGACATCGACCTCGTTTCCTTCCGCGAACACCGGCTGCTGGCGGCGATTTCCGACCGGTTTGGCCGCAGGCTCGCCGGCCACTCCGCCTATCCTCGCCTTGTCGGCCTGCAGAAGATGCTTTGGACCAAGTCGCGCATGGCCATGCGCGAAGCCGAGCCGGCACTGAAGGCGATGGTCGACGGCGGCGCCGACATCATGCTGATCAAGGGCGCCAGCCGCATTGCCGTCAATGCATCGGCGCAGCGCGGCCGGGTGGCGCATGACATCGACATCTTGGTGCGGCCGCGAGACATGACCACGGTCTTCGACATCTTGCGCGGCCGCGACTGGCAGATCGCTTCCGGCGTCAGCCCGCAATATTTGCGGACCCGGCTGCCGTCGCTGCGGTCGATGAATTTCTTCAAAGGCAGTTTCGGCGACATCGACCTGCACCAGCTCGGCTATGACGGGTCGCAGCCGAGCGCGGAGGATGACGTGGCGATCTGGGCGCGGGCCATTCCAGCCGCATTCAGTGGCGTCAGTGTGTTCGTCCCCTCCCCGGCCGACCGCATGACCCTGGCAATCGCGCATGGCGGCCTTGACGCCCACACACACAGCGATTGGCTGGTCGATTGCGCGGTCGCCATCCATGGCGGCGATGTCGATTGGGATGTTTTCACCGATATCGTCAGCAGGCGCGGCATTGCCGTCGCCGCGGCGGTGGCGCTTTCCTATCTCGGCCTGGACATCGGAATTCCAGTTCCGGAGGCTGTGCTGGCAAGAACAGTCGAGATGGCGGACCGTGCCGGCCTGTCGCGCTGGTCCGCGCTGTTGCAAGCAAAGCCGCGCACGGATTTCGGCAACCTTGTCTGGCTGTCGCGCGGATTTGCCAAGCAGTTGCGCCTGAAGCGAAAGAGGGGCCGGCCACGGCAAGCGCCGCCTGCGAGCGCCTGGCGCGGCAGATTGGCGAGGCGCAAGACCGATGTTTCACCGGCATCAATGGTGTTCTCGCAAATCATCCCTTGCCCGCAGGCGAGCGGAGACATGATGCTGGATCTCACCGTCAGGATCGATGTTCCACCGGTCCGGCGCCGCATCGAGATGGAGATCAATGCCGGCGACGACCATATCGCCCGGCTGCGCGCCATGGTCATCAGCCGGTCCGGCAAGGAAAGGGTGCTCCGCTTTCGCGGCAGGGTGACACTGGGCGGCGCAGGACGACCTTTGGTGCTTGAGGCGCGGCCTTCACGCCAGTTTCGCGAATGGGACAATGCGGGGACCGTCGCCGCCTATGGGGCGCTGCCATTCCAGTTGCTGTCGGCGGAATTCTCGCCAGCCAGTTGATCACGGTGATGTTAGGGATCAGACTCCGTAGCGCTCCGTGCGGATGACCTCCGGGGCGATGCCCGCATCGATCAACGCCTGGGCAGCGGCCGAGACGAAGGCGTTCGACCCGCAGACAAAGGCAAGCCTGGGCGGTGCGGGCAGCCGCCCTATCGCCTGCACCATCATGGCGACATCGACGCGCCGCGCATAATCGCTTGGACGCCGGGCAGGTTCACGCGTCAGCGTCAGCACCAGATTGAAGCCATCCTTGCGATCGTCGAGACCGATCAATTCGTCGCGAAAGATCACCTCATCCCAGATCCGCGCCGAAAACACCAATGCGACCGCCACCGCCGATTTCCGCGCGGCGCGATGGCGGACCATGGACATCAGGGGGACCACGCCCGAACCGCCGCCAACGAGCAAAAGCGGCCCTTCATCGCTGCTGGACCAGACGAAATGGCCGCCCAGCGGCCCGCGCAGCTCGACCTCGTCACCGACCGCCGCCACGTCATGGAAGAACGGCGAAACCTCGCCGTCTTCGAGTTTTTCGATGGCCAGTTCGATCGTCTCCCCGGCTTCCGGCGCGGAGGCGATGGAATAGGAGCGGCGCGCCTGATAGCCGTCCGGCGCGGTCAGCCTGACATCGACATGCTGCCCGGCCAGGTAGGCGAACGGGCGCGAGGGCTGGAAAAAGAAACTGGTGACACGCGGCGTGCGTTTTTCAACACGGCTGATGATCGCTGTCTGCCAGGGCGACTGCGCCGCCTCGCTCATGGATCGTTCGTGTAGCGCTGCTCGCGCCACGGATCGCCATAGATATGATAGCCGCGCAATTCCCAGAAGCCGGGTTCATCGCGCGCGGTGAACTGCAGCCCGGTAAGCCACTTGGCCGATTTCCAGAAATAGAGATGCGGCACCAGCAGCCGCGCGGGTCCGCCATGGTCCGCCGTGATCGGCTTGCCTTCGTAGAGCAGCGCCACCATCGCCTTGCCGATGGTGAGATCTTTCGTCGGCACATTGGTGGAATAGCCGTCGAAGGAATGCGCCAGCGTGAAATCGGTCGGCGGCTCGATGCCCGCATCAGCCAGAATGTCGTCGACCAGGACGCCTTGCCAGGGCGTATCGAACTTGGTCCAAGCCGTCACGCAATGGATGTCGCGTGTCATCTTGCTCAACGGCAGGGCGTTGAACTCGGCCCAATTCCATTTCTTGATCGGGCGCGGCCCGTGCTTGAGCGTGAACGACCAATCCTCGGCGCGCACACGCGGGGTAGGCCCCGCCGACAGGACGGGAAATCCCTGCTCCAGATACTGCCCGGGCGGGATGCGGGCATCGTTGTCGGTTGGCGGTCGTCGTCCGGAGAAGCCGCGCGTGACCATCGGAACAATCTCTCTGTGCAAGGCCGCATGTCGGCCTCACCCAGTCTTCTCGAAGATGCCCTGGCGGGCAACAGGAATTTTTGGCCGGAAGCGGCAAACTCATGGCTGGCTTGCCGCTTCCCTGTTCATCCAGGCGCCGTTCAACCGTTGGCGAAAGGCACCGCGACGTAGATTTGTCCGCTGCCACGCTCGACCAGCAGCAGCACCGACTTCTTGCCGGATTTGCCGGCTTGCGCGATCGCCTGCGTCGCCTGTCTGGCGCTCTTCACCGGTACCTGATTGACGCCAACGATGATGTCGCCGGGCTGGATGCCGGAAGCAGCCGCTGCCTTGTCAGGATTGACCCTGGCGACCAGCGCGCCATGCTGATTGGCGGCAAGGTTCATCTGCTCGCGCACATCAGGGGTGATATCCATCAGGCCGAGACCGATCGCCGGAATACGAGAGCCCTCCTCGGTAGCAGGAGCACCGGAGCCGTCCGTCACCGAAGCCGTCTTCACGTCATCGCCGTTGCGTCCGACATCAACGGACATGTCGACAGCCTTGCCTTTGCGCCAGACGCCAAGCGGCTCCTTGGCGCCGGGCGAGACATCGGCAACGGCCCGCGACAGATCCTTGGGGTCCTTGATCGCCTGGCCCGCGAAGCTGGTGATGACGTCGCCGGTTTCGACACCGGCCTTGGCGGCCGGCGAGCCGTCATTGATCTGCGATACCAGCGCGCCGCCAGGATGATCGAGCCCAATGGCGCTCGCCACATCCGGCGTCACCGGCTGGATCTCGACGCCGAGATAGCCGTATTGGATGGAGCCGTCCTTCATCAGCTTGGCGACCACTTTTTGAGCCTGGTCCGACGGGATGGCGAAGCCGACACCGACACTGCCGCCGTTGGGCGAATAGATCGCCGTGTTGATGCCGACCACATCGCCGTTGGTATCGACCAGCGGCCCGCCGGAATTGCCATGATTGATCGGCGCGTCGATCTGGATGAAATCGTCAAACGGCCCGCTGTGCAGATCGCGGCCACGCGCCGAGACGATGCCAGCCGTAACCGTGGTGCCGATGCCGAACGGATTGCCGATCGCCAGAACCTGGTCGCCGGTCATCAGCTTGTCGGAATCGCCCCATTTGACAGTCGGCAACGGCCTCGAGGCCGAAATCTTGAGAACCGCGAGATCGTTCTTGGCGTCGCGGCCAACCAGCTTGGCGGGAAGTTCCGTGCCGTCGTCGAGCGTAACCTTGATCGACTGCGCGCCGTCGACGACGTGATTGTTGGTGACGATGGTGCCGTCGGCAGCGACAATAAAGCCCGACCCAAGCGCCTCTGAGCGCTGCGGTTGTTGTTGTTGAGGCGGTGTCCTTGGGCCGGGCATGCCCTGGTCGCCGAAGAACTGGCGGAAATAGTCATCGAAAGGCGAGTTGCCCGAGAAAGGGGTGGCGTCGCTCGTCGCTTCGGGCTGCGCTTTCATGATGGTGGTGACCGTCACCACGGCCGGCTTGTCGGCGGCGACGATCGGGGCAAACGAGCCGTTGGGCGCCGTCACCCCGGCAACGGGCGTCATCGTGCCGGCCTGGGCGTGATTTGCCCTGACGACCGAAAACGCGACAGGGCTGATGATGAGCGCGGCGCCCAGCAATGCGGCGACGCGATGTCCGCGAAGAATCTGGAGGGATGACATGGTCGTTGTCCATGCGAGAAATTGGTCCGGCACCGTGGCTGTCGCGGGGTGCAAAACAGCCCATTCGGCGTATCGGCCTTCGGGACCGCCGGTCTCGCATTTTTGCGGCAGCCGACCCGGTCGACAACCTTCATCTAGGACGCAGTTGCGGGCGAAATAGGTTTTTCCTGATATATTACAAAGATTTAATTCTTCGGCGCCGCAAGCATGGCCGACCTCGCGGTGGTTTCCTCAGCCCAACTGGAACCGCTGCGAAGCTCAAATCCTGCCGTTTCGCCTGAGATAGGCGCTGGCCAGCTCGCGCATCCGATTGCCGTCGAAGCTCGGCCCGTGACCGCCGTGACCGATGCGGATCGGCAGGTTCAGCAAACGCTGCATCGTTGTGTAATAGGCCGACTTGTCGGAGTCCGGCAGGTCGTCGATCAGCCAGCTGTCGTAGATGGCGTCGCCGCTGAAGAACAGTCCGTCCGCTTCATCGAACAGGGCGATCGAGTCCGGCGAATGGCCGGGCAAGTGCAGCACCTGGAACTGGCGATCGCCGAGATCGACGATGTCGCCTTCGTCCAGAATCCGCGTCAATGGGGCCGGCGGAATGGTGTAATCCGTGGCCTTCCAGCCCCCTGCCGGCAGTTTCGAGACGGCATCGTCAAGATTGTGAAACATGTAGGCGTAGGTGACGGCCTCGTCCATGGTCTCGAATTGCGCCGCACTTTGCCTCGGCCCTGCCCGCAGCGGAAATTCGTGCAGCGAACCGACATGGTCGAGATGGATATGGGTGGCGACGACCAGCAGCGGCTTGCCCGTCTCCGTTTCGATCTCAGGCGCCAGCGGGCAGATGCCCATGCCGGTGTCGACCAGCAGGTCGGCATCGCGGCCGCGCAGATGCCAGATGTTGGCGCGCACGAAATCATGCACGAACGGCTCTGTCAGCATCGTCGTCTTGTCGTCGACGATGCTCTTGCTGAACCAGCTGTCCATCAGAGAGCCGGCATCAAACGAAGGGCTTCCCGACCCTGTATTTCTCCGGAACCAGCCGCTTCAGATAGGCCATGCCGGCCTCGGACAACTGGTTGACGTCAGGCTTCATGAAATCGTCCGGCATGTGGCGCGTTTTGCCGGCTACGTTTTTCAGCGGCACCTTCTTCAGGACCGTTCTTGTGCCATCATATTGCAGCGCCACGGAACCGCCGCCCTGTTCGGCGACGCCGACCGCGAAAGCTCCAGCGTCAAAAGCTTCCTGCGCGTCAACCGCACTGATGGCGCCGACATAGCCGCGCGGCATGTAGCCTAGCGCGTCGACGCGGGCCCGCTTGCCCGGCAGTCCTTCGGCCAGCGCATGCTCAAGTGCCGCGGTCAGATCGCTGCCCGACAGTTTGACATTGCCATGCGCGTCGCGTTCCAGCTTTTCCGGCGGCACCAGGCTTTCGACCAGCGCCTTGCCGTCGGCGGTGCTGACGCCCTCCGACACAGCGACGATGCAACGCTTGTGGCGGTCGAGCGAGGCGCGCACATCATCGATGAAGCCTGCTGCCGAGAACGGACGCTCCGGCACGTAGACAAGATGCGGGCCACTGTCGGGATCAAGCTGCCATGCCGCGGCCGCTGCGGTGAGGAAGCCGGCATGGCGGCCCATGACGATGCCGACATAGATGCCGGGCAATGCGCGGAAATCGAGATCGACGGACAGAAACGCGCCGGCGACGAATTCGGCCGCCGAAATGAAACCCGGCGTGTGGTCGTTTTCCTCGAGATCATTGTCGATGGTTTTCGGCGCATGGACAAAGGCGATCGAGCCGGCGGCGGCATCGGTCAGGATCTGCTGCGTGCCTGAGGTGTCGTTGCCACCGATATAGATGAAGGCGTCGGCGCCGGCTTTCTTCAGCCCGTTGAGGATCACGTCGCAATAAGCCGCATCCGGCTTGTCGCGCGTCGAGCCAAGGGCCGCGCTTGGCGTTCCCGCGATCAGCCGCAAGCGGTCCTCGGGGATGGCCGAAAGGTCGACATAGTTGCCGTCACGAATGCCGCGCACGCCGTGGATGGAGCCGAGAACCTTGGCGCCGGGATGCCGCTTGCGGATCTCCAGCGTCGCCCCGACCATCGTCTGGTTGATGACGGCGGTCGGACCGCCGCCCTGTGCGATGACAAAAGTTCCGGCCATTCCTGACGTCTCCCGAGCGATGAATTTACAGGCACATTCGCCTGTCTTGCGGCATCGCGCAACGGGAGAACCTGAGCATGATCCCGAAAAGTGGCAACCGGTTTTCGGAAGAGATCATGCTCAAGCAGAAGAAGGAAACCGCTTGGGCGGCTTGCGGCTCAGACGACGACGACCGGGTTTTTCTTGGAGACGCGGCTGTAGAGGTCGATGATGTCCTGATTGATCAAGCGTACGCAGCCCGACGACATCGCCTGGCCGATGCTCCACCACTCGGGCGAGCCATGGATGCGGTAGCCGGTATCCCTGCCGTCCTGAAAGATATAGAGCGCACGCGCGCCGAGCGGATTGGACAAGCCGCCGGGCTGGCCGGCCTGCCATTTAACCAGTTCCGGCTTGCGGGCGATCATTTCCGGCGGCGGTGTCCAGGTCGGCCATTCCTTGCCGTACTGAATGTTGGCGCGGCCTGACCAGCGGAAGCCGTCCTTGCCGATGCCGACGCCGTAGCGGATCGCGTCACCGCCCGGCTGCACCAGATAGAGCATGCGTTCCTGCAGGTGAACGACAATGGTGCCGGGCGCCTCGCCGGTCTTGTCGACGACGATCTGGCGGCGGAACTCGGGCTTGACCTTGAGATAGGGCACCTCAGGCACATTGAAGCCACCATCCGTCAGCGAAGCATACATCAGGTCGGGGCTGGTGACGTGCTTGTCGACGCTGATGCTTGGCCGGATCGGCCGCACCGAGCCCGTGACGGTATCATCGAGTTCGAGCGCCGGAAGACCACCACCGCCCGAGGTCGAGCACCCCGCGACACCGAGCAGGGCCAGGGCGCCTGCCCCGGACAGGATGGCACGGCGGGAAAGAAGAATATCGGTTTCGATTGCGTCGCCATCTCGCGGCGGCGTCAGACCTTGCGGCAACTCACGCATATACCAAACCCTACGCTGTCGGCGGGAAGCACGGTCCGGCCGGATAGCAGGCATTTTCAACAATCATGGTTGATAAAGCGTGAAGGCCTTGTGCTGCCTGCGTTTGGGGCGGCGATGGGCCGGCCACCACTGTCGGGTTGGGAGGATCGGGCACAAAATGACCTCGGTCAGGTCATAATACCGGCATCGAGGCTTTCTACCTCTCGGACCGCGATCGAGGGGAACCCATGTGCAACAGCTTAAAAACCGACATCAAGCTTTTTGCCGCTGCCATTGCCGCGGCCGCCCTGGTGCTTGGTGCCAATGTCAGCCTCGCCGACATCGTGAGCACGATCAGCGGCGTGAACTGACACCAAGCTGCCTTTGGCGCAATTGAATTGAGGGCAACCCCAGGAAAACCGCGCCTGGCCTTGCCTCAGGAAATTGCGCAAAAAAAGAAAAACCCAGCCTCTTTACATTCTCCCCACCTCAAGGATTTATCCTCTTCTTTACGCTCAAAGGAGACGAGCATGTCCTTCGAAAACTGGGCCGCCTTTGCCGCCGCGTCGACCATTCTTCTTGTCATTCCGGGCCCGACCATCCTTCTGGTCGTATCCTATGCGCTGGGCCAGGGCTGGCGCACCGCGCTGCCGATGGCGGTCGGCGTGGCGCTGGGCGACTTCACCGCAATGACCCTGTCGATGCTGGGCATCGGCGCGCTGCTGGCGGCTTCGGCCACCGTCTTCACCATCTTGAAGCTGATCGGCGCCGGTTATCTGATCTATCTCGGCATAAAGCTGTTTCGCGCCGGCGGCTCACTGAAGGCTGAACCGCGTACCGACGCGGTGTCCTCGGTGAAGATGATGGCGCATGCCTGGTTGGTCACCGCGCTCAACCCGAAGAGCATCACCTTCTTCGTTGCCTTCCTGCCGCAGTTTCTCGACCGGCACGCCGATTTCTGGACGCAGATGCTGATCTTCGAGACCACCTTCCTGGCGCTCGCCTTCGCCAATGCCTTCGGCTACGCGCTGATCGCGGCACGGGCGCGCAATGTCGTGCGCAGCCCGAAGGCGATCCGCATCTTCAACCGCACCGGCGGTACGCTGCTTGTCGGCGCCGGTATAGCCACGATGGCCATGCGTTCAGGCAACTGAGAGCGTATCAGCTGCCTATCACCTGCGCAGACTTCTGCTTGGCGTTCCCGTTGTCGATGCTTTAGGGTCGGTTTTCGCGCAGCTTCGGGGGACGAGGCATGTCAATCAGGGACGAATTCGGACTGACCTTTTCGGGCGCCACGCAAGCTGGTTTTTCACCCTACAGTCAGGCTGTGCGGGAGTTGCAGTGTTTCATCGGTGACCCTGTCGGTTCCGCCGACCGCGCCATCGCGGCGGATCCCGGCTTCGTCATGGCGCATGTGTTCAAGGGCTATCTGTTCGGCCTCGCCACCGAGCGCGAGGCAAGCGCCATGGCCAAGGCATGTCACGAGGCGGCGCTGCCGCTGGCTGCCAACACGCGCGAGCAGGCGCATGTCGCCGCCCTCGGCCATCTTGCCGAGGGGCGCTGGCATGAAGCCTCCCGTATCCTGGAGGACATCACCATCGACCATCCGCTCGACCTGGTAGCGCTGCTGACGGGGCATCAGGTCGACTTTTTCACCGGCAATTCGCGCATGCTGCGAGACCGCATCGGGCGCGCCTTGCCGTCCTGGAAAAGCGGCATGCCGGGTTACCATGCCGTTCTGGGCATGCAGGCCTTCGGGCTGGAGGAGACAGGCGATTATATCAGGGCCGAGAAACTCGGACGGATGGCGATCGACATCGAGCCTCGGGATGGCTGGGCCCAGCATGCGGTTGCCCACGTCATGGAAATGCAGAGCCGGCAAAAGGATGGCATCGCCTGGATGCGCGCCAATCCGGATGCGTGGACCAGGGAGAGCTTCCTGCAGGTGCACAATTGGTGGCACCTGTCACTTTTCCACTACGACCTCGGCGAGACCGGCGAGGTGCTGGCGCTCTATGACGGCCCGATCTACGGCACGCCGTCGACGATGGCACTCAACATGGTCGACGCCTCGGCGATCCTGTGGCGGCTCTTTCTCGGAGGCGTCGATGTCGGCGACCGCTGGACGACACTCGCGGACAACTGGCAGAAGGCCGGCGGCGGCAACTATGCCTTCAACGATGCGCACGCGATGATGGCCTTTGTCGGCGCCGGCCTCCACGCACAGGCAAGCGGCCTGCTCGACGCGCAGCGCGAGGCAATGCGAGCCAGCGACGACAATGCCGCCTTCACCCTGGAAGTCGGCCACCCCTTGACGCTCGCGATCAAGGCCTTCGGTGACGGCAACTACGCGGAAACGGTGCGGCTTATCCGGCCCATTCGGGCGATTGCGCACCGCTTCGGCGGCAGCCATGCCCAGCGCGACGTCATCGACCTGACGCTGATCGAGGCGGCGTTTCGCTCCGGCGACCACCCCCTGGCGCGGGCGCTCGCGGCCGAACGCGCGCTGGCGCGGCCGGACAGTCCGCTGTCGGCATTGTTCTCGCGGCGCGCTTTCGATTTGTCTGAGAATTGACCCGAAGCGGATCTTGCCCTAAAAACTGGCTGGCCATATTTTTTCGGGACTCGAAAAAATTACTGGTATAGGGAGGAAAGCATGTATCTTGGCCTCGATCTGGGCACGTCAGGCGTCAAGGCGCTGCTGATCGATGCCGGACAGACTGTCGTCGGCTCCGGCCATGCGTCACTCGACGTGTCGCGGCTGCACCCCGGCTGGTCCGAACAGAACCCCGCCGACTGGATCCGCGCCTGCGAAGAGGCGATCGCCGCGCTGAAGTCGTCTCATCCGGCGCAGCTCGCGGCGGTGAAAGGCATCGGCCTATCCGGCCACATGCATGGCGCCACCTTGCTCGATGCCGCCGACCAGGTGCTGCGGCCTTGCATCCTGTGGAACGATACACGCAGCCATGCCGAGGCAGCCAGGCTCGACGCCGACCCACGCTTCCGCAGCTTGACCGGCAACATCGTCTTTCCCGGCTTCACCGCGCCAAAACTCGCCTGGGTGAAGAACAACGAACCCGGCATCTTCGCCAGAGTGGCGAAGGTGCTCCTGCCCAAGGATTTCCTGCGGCTCTGGCTGTCCGGCGAGCACATGTCGGAAATGTCGGATTCGGCCGGCACCGCCTGGCTCGATGTCGGCCAGCGGCGCTGGTCTTCCGAATTGCTGGCCGCGACCTCTCTCGACGACAGACAGATGCCGTCGCTGGTCGAAGGCACCGACAAGGCTGGCGCATTGCGCGGTGAGCTTGCGTCGAAGTGGGGCATGCAGGCTGGCATTCCGATCGCGGGCGGCGCGGGCGACAATGCGGCCTCGGCCTGCGGCATGGGCACGGTGGGAGCTGGACATGCCTTTGTTTCGCTTGGCACCTCGGGCGTGCTGTTTGCGGCCAATGCCAGCTATCTGCCCAATCCGGCAAGTGCTGTCCACACGTTCTGTCACGCCCTGCCCGACACCTGGCACCAGATGGGTGTCGTCCTGTCGGCGACCGATTCGCTGAACTGGCTTTGCGAGATTACCGGCAAAAGTGCCGGCGAGTTGACCACGGAACTCGGCGACACGCTCAAGGCACCGAGCGGCGTTTCCTTCCTGCCCTATCTCTCGGGCGAGCGCACGCCCTACAACGACTCCGCCATTCGCGGCTCGTTCACCGGTCTGGCGCATGAATCGAGCCGCGCGGTGTTGACCCAGGCCGTGCTCGAGGGTGTTGCATTTGCCTTCCGCGACAGTCTCGAAGCCTTGGCCTTGGCCGGCACTGTTTTGACGCGGGTGACCGCGATCGGCGGCGGTTCGCGTTCGCGCTATTGGTTGAAGTCGATCGCCACCGCGCTGCAATTGCCTGTCGACATTCCCGCCGATGGCGATTTCGGTGCCGCCTTCGGCGCTGCAAGGCTTGGCCTGATCGCGGCGACCGGCGCCGATCCACTCAGCGTCTGCACCGCGCCCAGGACCGACGCGACAATCGAACCGGATACAGCACTTGGCGATGCCTATGCCGATGCCTATCAGCGCTACCGGGCGCTCTATCCGGCGATCAAGGGCGCCACGGCGTGACGCTCCTTCCGCCGCACGGCATCAGACAGCCGGGCGTGCACAGCCCGGCTGCCATGCCGACTACCCTATTGTGCCGGGATCTTGTCGAGAAAGCCGGTAACGCTCTTGAGGCGGCCGTTTTCGATGGTGCCGATATCGGTGCCTTCGATGACGGACTCCGTGCCTTCAGGTCCCAGATTCCAAGAGAAGCGGATTGTGTCGGCGAAGCCGTCCGGCGTTCCCTTCAGCGAAAACCGGAAGCCGGCAAAGCGCTGCTGCACGCCATCGATGAGCGCGGCGACGCCGGCATGGCCGTCACCCTGCATGAGCGGATCGCGGTAGCTGACGTCTTCGGTGAAGGTCGCCTTGAGCAAGGCTGCGCGGCGGTCCGCATCGCTCTCGTTCCAGGCGGTGATGTAGCCTTCGGCGATCTTGTTGAGGTCGGTCATGGTCTGTCTCCTTTGTTGGGCGGTTTTGACATGAGCCTTTTCGACCAGCGAAAGAACGAAACCAATTACGCCTGAGGTAATCAAGACGAATTACCTGAGGTAATCAGCGCGACACTTCGAGAGGAAAAAAACATGAGCAGCGGATTTTTCGGCGACATCAGCAAGATCAAATATGAAGGTCCGGATTCGACCAATCCGCTCGCCTATCGCTTCTACAATCCGGATGAAGTGGTGGCCGGCAAGCGGCTCGAAGACCACCTGCGCTTCGCCGTCGCCTACTGGCATTCCTTCGCCTGGCCGGGCGGTGATCCATTCGGCGGCCAGACCTTTGACCGGCCATGGTTTCCCAAGGCGGGCGGCACCGACACGATGGAGCTGGCCAAGCTCAAGGCCGATGTCGCCTTCGAGATGTTTTCCCTGCTCGGCGCGCCCTATTTCTGCTTCCACGACGCCGATGTACGCCCCGAAGGCAAGGATTTTTCCGAGAGCGCCGCGCGCCTTGATGAGATCGCGGACTATTTCGCCGCCAAGATGAAGAAGACCGGCGTCAAGCTGCTCTGGGGGACCGCCAACCTCTTCTCCAACCGCCGCTTCATGTCAGGCGCGGCCACCAATCCCGATCCGGATGTGTTCGCCTATGCGGCGGCGACGGTGAAGAGCTGCCTGGACGTCACCAAGCGGCTGAAAGGCGAGAATTATGTGCTGTGGGGCGGCCGCGAGGGTTATGAAACACTTCTCAACACCGATCTTGCCCGCGAGCAGGAGCAAGCCGGCCGCTTCCTCAACATGGTGGTCGACTACAAGCACAGGATCGGCTTCAAAGGCACGATCCTGATCGAGCCGAAGCCGCAGGAGCCGACCAAGCACCAATACGATTACGATGTCGCCACGGTCTATGGCTTCCTCAAGCGCTTCGGGCTGGAAAAGGAGGTCAAGCTCAACATCGAGCAGGGCCACGCGATCCTCGCCGGCCATTCCTTCGAGCATGAACTGGCGCTGGCCAATGCGCTCGGCATTTTCGGTTCGATCGACATGAACCGAAACGACTACCAGTCGGGCTGGGACACCGACCAGTTCCCCAACAACGTGCCTGAAATGGCGCTGGCCTATTATCAGGTTCTGCAGGCCGGCGGGTTCAAGACAGGCGGCACCAATTTCGATGCCAAGCTGCGCCGCCAGTCGCTCGATCCGCAGGATCTGCTGATCGGCCATATCGGCGGCATGGATTGCTGCGCTCGCGGCCTGAAGGCGGCAGCCCGCATGGTCGAGGACAAGGCGCTGTCCGCGCCGCTGGCCGAGCGCTACGCCGGCTGGAGCACAGCTGAAGGCAAGGCGATGCTCTCGGGCAAGCGCACGCTCGAGGACATTGCCGAGCGCGTGGTGAAGAAGAAGATCGAGCCGCAACCGCGCTCCGGCCGCCAGGAATTGCTGGAGAACATCGTCAACCGCTACGTCTGAAGCAGATCGCTGGACCGACATCCGCCGCGCTTGGCTGAAAGCCGCCGTGATCGCCGTTTGCTAGTCAGCTCTCCCAAGCGAGAGGAGACGGCCATGACGGAGATCACGGTGCGCAAGGCCCGGCAGAGCGATGTCGCGGCCCTGAAAAAGGTGCTGCAGGAGACGTTCGAAGGGACCTGGCTTCCCCACATCACTGCGGCGGCGGCACGGCGCTACGTCGAAACCAGCATTGGCGGTCGCTATGCCGATGAAAGCTGGCCGGATTTCTTCGTGGCCGAGATCGACGGCGGCATCGCCGGCCTGATCCACTGGCGCGATGATTTCATCGAGGCGCTGCATATCAGTGCCGGGCATCAAGGCCAGGGTGTCGGCCGCAGGCTGCTGTCGTATGCCGAACAGGCCATCGGTGCCGCCGGCTTCCCGCAGGCGCGGCTCGAAACCGACACGTTCAACGAGCGCGCACAGCATGTCTACAAGGCACTCGGCTATGTCGAAAAAGACCGCTATCCCGATGACGAATGGGACAGCGGCTTCACCACCGTGCTGTTCGAGAAGCGGCTGTAAACAGTCCGATCTGGCGTGGGGAATCGCTTACGCTCAAAGCCGGCTCCAACGACACGGTTTTGCCCTTGATCGCCCCTCAATGACCTCGCTCTTGCCTTCAAACAGCCGTCACGTAGCTCGTATAAGAAGGGCACGTGGCGGGTAGGAATAAGGAGGCGAACCGATATGCAGCACGAACGTGAAATCGACGCCCTGCTCTCACTCGGCGAGACCGGATCGATCATCGACAGGCTGATGGCGCTGCCGAGGAAATCCGACGATGCGAAAGTCCTGAACGAGTGGGATCGCGCGGTCAGCAACCGCTTCGAACTCCGGCTGGTCAAACAGATGCGCTCGCAGATCGACGGCGGCGACCGTCAAGACGCGGCTTGATTCGACCCTGAAAACTAGAGCGGTTCATCGTTTCACGGAAACGCCGACACGCTCTATACCTTTGTTTTTACGCAATTCCGGCCGGAAAACCGTGTCACACTTTTCCTGGAATTGCTCTATCCCCGGCGCAGCCTGACCGGCGCTTCGCCAAAAGCTCGGGAAAAAGCTCTCGAAAATGCCGCGGCGGACGAAAATCCCGTCCGCCCGGCGATATCAGCCATCGCCACCCTGGTATCGACAACCAGCCGGCGTGCCGCGCCCAGACGCAGCCTGAGATAATAGGCGCCCGGCGTCTCGCCGATCGATTTGCGAAAGATGCTCTCCAGCGTTCGCGCCGTCACGCCGGCGCGTTTGGCGACGGCGGCGATGGTCAGCGGCTGGTCGACATGCGATTCCATCAAGCGGATGGCTTGCGCCAGGCGCGGATCGAAGCCGTCAAGCCGGCCAAGCGAGACCAGCGGTTGCGCGTCGGTGGCGGCGCGCGCCTGGTCGTAGATGAACACGCTCGCCACATCGAGCGCCACCGCCATGCCGAGGCGCGTGCGAATCAGGTGCAACATCAGATCGAACGTCGGCGAAGCGCCGCCCGAGGTGAAGACCGGCCCGTCGATGACATAGCGGTCCGGACGAACGTCGACGCCGGGAAAGGCGGAAGAGAAATCCTCCATGTCTTCCCAATGGGTGGTGGCGCTGCGCCCTTCCAGCAAGCCCGCGCGCGCCACCAGCCAGGTGCCGGCCTCGACACCGCCGCAGGCGCGCGCCGTCCGCGCAGCGCGACGCAGGCCGGAAAGCAGCGCCGATGTGGCATAGTTCTGGGTACCGAAACCGGCGACGACAACCAGAACGTCGGTCTGATCATCTGGATCGAAGCGGCCGCTCACCGCCACCGGCAGGCCGCAGGTGGTGACCGCCGCGTCCCCGGTGACCGAGACCAGCTTGAAGTCGAACAAGGTCTCGCCAGAAATGCGGTTGGCGGCACGCAAGGGATCGACGGCCGAGGCCACGCACATGATCGATGAGCCGGAAAACACCAGCAGTGTGACCTTCAGCGGCGCACGTTCAGAACGAAAGATTGTCAGTTTTTCGCTTTTTATCATATCACCTTCGTAAAACGCAAAACAGTTTCCGGCAAGTCAGGCATTCTTGGCCCACAGTCTGTTCTGGGAGGATTTCGATGCCGCTAGCGATGAACCGTGAGGTTTTCATTACCTGTGCCGTGACCGGCTCGGGCGGATCGCAGGATCGCAGCCCGCATGTGCCGCGCTCGCCCAAGCAGATCGCCGATTCGGCCATCGATGCGGCCAAGGCGGGTGCCGCCATCGTCCACTGCCATGTGCGCGACCCCGAAACCGGCAAGCCCAGGCGCGACGTGCACCTCTACCGCGAGGTGACCGAGCGTATCCGCGAGGCGGAAGTCGACGTCATCCTGAACCTGACCGCCGGCATGGGTGGCGACATGGTGTTCGGTTCGCCCGAGACGCCGCTGCCGCTCAACGAAAGGGGCACCGACATGGGCGGTGCCACCAACCGCATGGAACATGTGCGCCAGTGCCTGCCGGAAATCTGCACGCTCGATTGCGGTACGATGAATTTCGCCGAAGCCGACTATGTCATGACCAACACGCCCGGCATGCTGCGCGCCATGGGCGGCATGATGACGGCACTGGGCGTCAAGCCGGAGATCGAGGCCTTCGACACCGGCCATTTGTGGTTCGCCAAGCAACTGGTCGAGGAGAAGGTGCTGAACCCGGACGCATTGGTGCAGCTCTGCATGGGCGTGCCGTGGGGTGCGCCCGACGACCTCAACACCTTCATGGCCATGGTCAACAATGTGCCGTCGACATGGAACTGGTCGGCCTTTGCCATCGGCCGCAACCAGATGGCCTACGCGGCTGCAGCCGTGCTGGCCGGCGGCAACGTCCGCGTCGGGCTGGAAGACAATCTCTGGCTGGACAAGGGCGTGCTGGCGACCAACGCGCAGTTGGTCGAACGCGCCGCCAGCATCGTCACCAATCTGGGCGCCCGGATCATCGGGCCGGAAGAAGTGCGCAAGAAGCTCAACCTGACGAAACGCGCGCCAATCGCGGCATGAACTGAACACAGTCCGGGAGGTCGGCATGACAACGGTCAAGTTCACCGCGATGAAAGATGGCGACAGGGACGACTACGCGTTTCTGACCGCCCATGAGACCGACTATGCCGCCAGGACCGGCGAACGGCTGCTCAATGCGCTGGTGCAGCTCGACGAAGGCCTGTCCGGCTACAAGATCACCCGGCTCGGCCATTCGCTGCAGGCGGCGACGCGTGCCTGGCGCGATGGCGCCGACGCCGACTGGATCGCTTGCGCCGTGCTGCATGACATCGGCGACATCTACGCACCCTACAATCACGACGAATACGCCGCTTCGATCCTGAAGCCCTTCGTGCGCGAGCAATGCACCTGGGTGGTGGAGAAGCATGGCGACTTCCAGCGCCTCTATTATGCGCATCATCTCGGCGGCAACCGGCACGCGCGCGACCGCTTCGCCGGCCACGCCTATTTCGACGACTGCGACCAGTTCTGCGAACGCTGGGACCAGTCGAGCTTCGACCCGGACTACGACACGCTGCCGATCGAATTCTTCAGGCCCTTCGTCATCGACGTCTTTGCCCGCAAGGCCTACGACCCACAGGTGATCCGCGCCGGCGAGCGCGTGCCTCTCATCGATCCCCAAACAGCCAAAGCAAGAACCGGAGCGTCCGCATGAGCATCATCAACAAGGCTGCCGCCATTGGTGGCGGTGTCATCGGCGCCGGCTGGGTCGCGCGGCTTCTGCTGAACGGCATCGACGTGTCGATCTTCGATCCCGATCCGGAGGCGTCGCGCAAAGTCAGCGAAGTGATGAAGGGCGCGCGCCGCGCTTACAAGCAAATGGTTCCGGGTGGCCTGCCGAAGGAAGGCAAGCTCACCTTTGCCAAGACCATCGCCGAGGCCGTGGTGGACGCCGATTTCATCCAGGAGAGCGTGCCGGAACGGCTCGACCTCAAGCATCGCGTGCTGGCCGAGATCGATACACACGCACCGGCGAACGCCATTATCGGTTCGTCCACCTCCGGCATCAAGCCGACCGACATGCAGGTGGCGATGAAGAAGCATCCGGAGCGGCTGGTCGTCGGCCATCCATTCAATCCCGTCTATCTCCTGCCGTTGGTCGAGATTGTCGGCGGCGACCAGACCTTCCCCGAGGCAATCGAGGTCGCCAAGGAAATCTATGCCTCGATCGGCATGAAGCCGGTTGTCATCCGCAAGGAGATCGAGGCTTTCGTCGGCGACCGCCTGCTCGAAGCGGCCTGGCGCGAGGCACTGTGGCTGATCAAGGACGGCATCTGCACGGTCGAGGAGCTCGACGACATCATGCGCTACGGCTTCGGCCTGCGCTGGGCGCAGATGGGCATGTTCCAGGTTTACCGCGTCGCCGGCGGCGAAGCCGGCATGCGCCACTTCATGGCGCAGTTCGGGCCTTGCCTGCAATGGCCGTGGACCAAGCTGACCGACGTGCCGGAATTCAATGACGAGCTGGTCGACCTGATCGCCACGCAGTCGGATGACCAGGCGCATGGCCTGTCGATCCGCGAGTTGGAAAAGATCCGCGACGACAATCTGGTCGCCATCATGGACGCGCTGTCGAAGCAGAACAAAGGCAAGGGTTGGGGCGCCGGCGCCTTGCACAAGGACTATACCAGGCAGCTGGCCAAGCTGGCGGCGAAGAAGCCGACCGCTTCCAAGTCGGCTGAGAAGGCTAAGGCCGGCAAGCCAGTGAAGAAAGCCGAGAAGAAAAAGAGCGGCAAGAAGAAGGGCTGAGGCGATGGATTTCGGTCTTTCGGAGGAACAGAAGCTTATCGTCGAGACAACGCGGGCGTTCGTCGAGAACGAGCTTTACCCGCATGAGCGCGAGGTGGAGCGCACCGGCGTGCTGCGCCGCGAGCTGATCGAGGAGATCAAGGCCAAGGCGATCGTGGCCGGGCTCTATGCCGCCAACATGCCGGCCGATGTCGGTGGCGCGGGCCTCGATACGGTGACCTGGCTGCTCTACGAGAAGGAGCTTGGCCGCGCCAACTACGCGCTGCACTGGACCTGCGTGGCGCGGCCTTCCAACATCCTGCTGGCCGGCACACCGGAGCAGCGCGAGAAGTATCTGTTCCCCTGCATTCGCGGCGAGAAATGGGACTGCCTGGCGATGACCGAGCCAGGCGCCGGCTCCGACCTGCGCGGCATGAAGGCGACCGCGGTTCAGGACGGCGACGACTGGGTGCTGAACGGCACCAAGCATTTCATCAGCCATGCCGACCTTGCCGACTTCGCCATCGTCTTCATGGCCTCAGGCGAAGAGGAGGCTCCGCGCGGCAAGCGCAAGAAGATCACCGCCTTCTTCGTCGACAAGGGCACCAAGGGTTTCACGGTGCGCGACGGCTACCGCAACGTCTCGCATCGCGGCTATACCAACGCCATTCTCGAGTTCGATGATTGCCGGCTGCCTTCAAGCCAGGTTCTGGGCGAGGTTCACAAGGGTTTTGACGTCGCCAATTCGTGGCTCGGCGCCACCCGCCTGCAGGTCGGCGCCACCTGTCTGGGCCGCGCCGAGCGCGCGCTTGGCCATGCGGTCGAATACGCCGCGCAGCGCCAGCAGTTCGGCCAGCAGATCGGCAAGTTCCAGGGCGTGTCGTTCAAGCTCGCCGATATGGCGACAGAACTGAAGGCCGCCGACCTGATGGTGTTCGAAGCCGGGTGGAAGTACGATCAAGGCACCGTCACCGATCAGGACATGGCCATGGCCAAGCTGAAGGCCACCGAAATGCTCGCTTTCGTCGCCGATGAGGCGATCCAGATCCATGGCGGCATGGGCCTGATGGACGACCTGCCGCTGGAGCGCATCTGGAGAGACGCCCGCGTCGAGCGCATCTGGGAAGGCACGTCGGAAATCCAGCGCCACATCATTTCACGGGCGCTGCTGCGCCCGTTCGGAGCCTGATAATGCACAAGCTTGAGCGCCTTCTGAGGCCAAAATCGATCGCCGTGTTCGGTGGCGCACAGGCCGCCGCCGTTGTCGCGCAGTCGATCAAGATGGGCTTTGCCGGCGATATCTGGCCGGTGCACCCGACCAAGGACGAGGTTGCCGGACGCAAGGCCTATCGGTCGGTGGCCGACCTGCCCGGCGCGCCCGACGCCGCCTTTGTCGGCGTCAACCGGCATTTGACCATCGAGGTGATCAAGGCCCTTGCCGAGCGCGGCGCCGGCGGCGCGGTGTGCTTTGCCGCCGGCTTCCTGGAAACCGAAGCCTATGACGACGACGGCGAACGGCTGCAGGCCGAACTGGTTGCAGCGGCCGGCGCGATGCCGATCATCGGGCCAAACTGCTATGGCCTGATCAACTATGCCGATGGCGCGCTGTTGTGGCCCGACCAGCATGGCGGCATCCGGCTGGCCGAGGGTGGCCGCGGCGTCGCCATCATCACCCAGTCGTCCAACATCGCCATCAACATGACGATGCAGAAGCGCGGCCTGCCGATCGCCTACCTGATGACCGCCGGAAACCAGGCGCAGACCGGCCTGTCGGAAATGGCGCTTGGCCTGATCGAAGACGAACGCGTCACCTCGCTTGGCCTGCATATCGAAGCCTTCGATTCGGTAGCCGGCTTCGAGAAGCTGGCGGCCCGCGCGCGCGAATTGAAGAAACCGATCATCGCCATGAAGGTCGGCCGCTCCGAACAGGCGCGGCAAGCCACCGTTTCGCACACGGCTTCGCTCGCCGGCTCGGACGCGGCGTCAGGGGCTTTCCTGAGGCGGCTGGGCATTGCCCGTGTCGATTCCATTCCGGCGTTCATCGAGGCGCTGAAGCTTTTGCATATCACCGGACCCTTGCCCGGCTACCGCCTGTCATCGATGAGCTGTTCAGGCGGCGAAGCCTCCGTGATGGCCGATAGCGCCGAAGGCCGTTGGGTCAATTTCCCTGTGCTGACCGACACGCACCGCGCGCATGTCAAATCGACACTCGGGCCGCTGGTCGCGGTCGCCAACCCGCTCGACTACCACACGTTCATCTGGAACAACGAACCGGCGATGACCGCGACCTTCACCGCCATGGTGTCGGGCGGCTTCGACCTCAACATGCTGGTGCTCGACTTCCCGCGGCCCGACCGCTGCTCGGACACCGACTGGTGGGCGACGCTGCGCGCCTTCGAGTCGGCGCTGAAGACCAACAAGGCGCAGGGCGCTATCGTGTCCTCGCTGCCGGAAAACCTGCCGGAGGAATACACCGCCGGGCTGATGGCGCGCGGCATGGTACCGTTATTCGGCATTTCCGAGGCAATGGATGCCGCCGGGGCGGCAGCCTTCATCGGCTGGGCGTGGGCTGAACCGCAGGCGCAACCGGTCGACACGTCCGCTTCCGGCGCGCCCGATGGCAACCACATCACCCCTGATGAGGCCGAAGCGAAGGCAAGGCTCATCAAGGCCGGCCTGCCGGTGCCGAAAGGCGAGCGTGCCGGCAATGCTGTCGAGGCTGTGATTTCGTCAATGGCGCTCGGCTTTCCCGTGGCGCTCAAGGCGCTCGGCGTCACCCATAAATCCGAGGTCGGTGCTGTCAGGCTCAATCTCAGGGACGCCGAATCCGTCAGCACGGCAGCGCATGATCTGCTGCCGCTCGGCAGCGGCCTTTACGTCGAGCGCATGGTGCGCGACGGTGTCGCCGAGCTGATCGTCGGCTTCACCCGCGACCCGATGTTCGGCGCCGTGATGACACTGGGTACCGGCGGCGTGCTGGTCGAGCTTTTGCGCGACAGCGTCACGCTGATGCTGCCGGCAACGCGCGACGACATCGAGGCGGCATTGCGTGGTCTCAAACTGTTCCCGCTTCTCGAAGGCTATCGCGGCCGGCCGAAAGCCGACGTTGCTGCCGCCATCGAGGCAATATCAGGCATTGCCGCTTTCGTGCAGGCAAATGCCGGCGAGATCGAGGAACTCGATATCAACCCGCTGATCGTCTGCAGCGAGGGCAAGGGCGCCTGGATTGCCGACGCGCTGCTGGTGCTTGGGGAGAAGAAGAATGTCTGATGTCATTTCGACCCGCACCGAGGGTTCTATCCTCGAGGTCACGCTCGACCGGCCGAAGGCCAACGCCATTGACCTCAAGACGTCGCGGCTGCTGGGCGAAACCTTCAAGGCATTCCGAGACAACCCCGAGCTACGCGTCTGTATCGTCAAGACCGCCGGCGACAAGTTCTTCTGTGCCGGCTGGGACCTGAAAGCGGCAGCCGGCGGCGACGCGGTTGACGGCGACTATGGCGTCGGCGGCTTCGCGGGGCTGCAGGAACTGCGCGACCTGAACAAACCTGTCATCGCCTGCGTCAACGGCATGGCGGTGGGTGGCGGCTTCGAACTGGCGCTGTCCTGCGACCTCATCTACGCCTCGGATCATTCCTCCTTCGCGCTGCCTGAAATCCGCGCCGGCACGCTGGCCGACGCGGCGACGATCAAGCTGCCGAAGCGCATTCCCTACCATGTCGCGATGGACCTTCTGCTGACCGGCCGCTGGATGGATGTCGCCGAGGCGCATCGCTGGGGCCTGGTCAACGAAGTGCTGCCCAAGGAGAAGCTAGAGGACCGCGTCTGGGAGATTGCCCGGCTGCTGGCTGGCGGCCCGCCGCTGGTGTTTGCCGCAATCAAGGAGACGGCGCGGGTGGCTGAATCCCTGACCTTCCAGGATGCCATGAACAAGGTGACGCGCCGGCAACTGCCGACGGTCGACGCGCTCTACGGCTCCGAGGACAATATGGAAGGTTTTCGCGCTTTTGCCGAGAAGCGCGATCCGGTGTGGAAGGGCAAGTGAGCGGCTCGCCCATGACCGACTACACGAAGCTGATCGATGCCGAGACCTGGGCCTTCATCGAGCGGACCAATTCCTACTACCCGCCCGACACGATCGACTACACGATCGAGCAGCAGCGCGGCATCTATGACCGTATGTGCCGGGAATTCTTTGCCGGCTACCCAAATGGCGTGACGGCGCAGACCACGGCCATTGCAACGCCCACGCACGACATCCCGATCCGTATCTATCGAAGTGTGCCGCAAGCTGCCGTGATAGTGCTCTATTTTCATGGTGGCGGCTTCATTCTCGGTGGGCTGGACAGCCATGACGATGTCTGCGCCGAGCTTTGCGCCCGCACCGGCCATGAGGTGGTCTCCGTCGACTACCGGCTGGCGCCGGAACACCTCCATCCTGCCGCCTTCGATGATGTGATGAGCGCTTTCGAATGGGCTACGAAAACTTATGAATGCCCGATCCTGCTCTGCGGCGACAGTGCCGGCGGCAATCTGGCCGCCGCCGTCAGCCACGCGGCACGCGGCCATGCGCGCAAGCCCATCGGCCAGGTGCTTATCTACCCCGGCCTTGGCGGTGACCGCACCCAGGGTTCGTACGTGACGCATGCCGAGGCGCCGATGCTGACGATGCGCGACCTCGAATTCTACAAGCACATCCGCACCGGCGGCCAGGAGTGGAATAGCGACGCGACGCTGGCCCCGCTCGCCGACACGAATTTCGCCGGTCTGCCGCCGACCGTGCTGATCACCGCGCAATGCGACCCGCTGTCATCGGACGGCGAGACCTATCGCGACCGCCTCTCCGCTGCCGGCGGCCGGGCGACCTGGCACGAGGAGCCAGGACTGGTGCATGGCTATCTCAGGGCCCGGCATACCGTTAACCGCGCCCGCGCCAGCTTCACCCGCATTGTCGATGCGGTGACCGCTCTCGGAAAGGGCGATTGGGTCTGGTAGGGCCTTCTCCCGCCGCATGAAACAATAACGGAAGAATGCGGTGCCTATGCATCGCCGGCCAACCACAAAGCCAGAGAACAGTTCTGATCTCTGTGGTGTCGGTCATTGCGATCCGTCTTCGACAAGAAGGCGCCCGGAAGATTCCAGCCCCAAATCGCAAGCCGTGTAATGCAGGCGCAATGCAAAGCACGCAGAGCAGGTTGGAGCGGGAACCAGTACAGGGAAACAGCTGTCATCATGAACAGGTTTGGAAGCGCATTGGCGCTCCTTCTTTGCGCCGGCACGCTCAGTGCGTGCGTCGACACGGATGACTATCGCGATCGTCCGCGGCACGAGCG
Source organism: Mesorhizobium sp. INR15 (assembly GCF_015500075.1). Taxonomy (NCBI): domain Bacteria; kingdom Pseudomonadati; phylum Pseudomonadota; class Alphaproteobacteria; order Hyphomicrobiales; family Phyllobacteriaceae; genus Mesorhizobium; species Mesorhizobium sp. INR15. The sequence goes on from NZ_CP045496.1 coordinate 470,404, forward strand.
CGACTGGCGAGATCGTGACCACCGCCCGGACAGGCCGTGGCGGCCTGATAGACCATGGCGTCCGGACAGACCCGATCGCCCAGACTGGCCTGATCGGCCGGATAGGCCGGATCGTCCCGGGTGTGGTGGACCTGCAATCGATTGTGCGCCCCGGCCGGACACGCAACCGGGTGGGCCGGATTGTCTTGGCGGACCGGCGACAACGCCCTCGCCCGATTGTATAGAGCCGCGCCGTCCACGGCGGCTGGATCCGTAACGAGAGTTAGCCAGCCAGCCCTCGTGCTACGCCACCGAACGGGACGCCGCCCTCCCGGCGCCGCGACCCGAGAAGATACAACCGCCAAGAAATGTGCCTTCCAGGGCGGCATAGCCGTGCACGCCACCGCCGCCGAAGCCAGCGGCTTCGCCAACGGCGTAGAGGCCCGGGACCGGCTGGCCCTTGGCGTCCAGAACGCGGCTGTCGAGATCGGTATGCAGGCCGCCAAGCGTCTTGCGCGTCAGGATGTTGAGCCGTACCGCGATCAGCGGGCCGTTGGCGGGGTCGAGCATCTTGTGCGGCTTGGCGGTGCGGATCAGCCGGTCGCCGAGATAGGCGCGGGCCCCGCGCAAGGCGGTGATCTGCATGTCCTTGGAGAAGGGATTGTCAAGTTGCCGGTCACGGGCGCGGATTTCGCGCTCGACCTGTTCCAGCTCGAGCAGCGGTTCGCCACCCGCCAGGGCATTCATGCGGGCAACCAGATCAGGCAGATTGGCCTCGACGATGAAATCCTCGCCCTTCTCCATGAACGCTTTGACAGGACCGGGAATGCCCGATGTGGCGCGGCCGAGCACCTGGCGCCAGCTCTTGCCGGTCAGATCAGGGTTCTGCTCGGAGCCCGACAGCGCGAACTCCTTCTGGATGATTTTTTTGGTCAGGATGAACCAGGAATAGTCGAAGCCGGTGCGCATGATGTGGCTGAGCGTGCTCAGCGTGTCGAAGCCCGGATAGAGCGGCACCGGCAGGCGGTTGCCGCGCGCATCGAGCCATAGCGACGATGGGCCGGGAAGGATGCGGATGCCATGCCTGGTCCAGATCGGCGCCCAGTTCTTGATGCCTTCGACATAGTGCCACATGCGGTCGCGGTTGATGATCGAGCCGCCCGCCTGTTCCGAGATCGCCAGCATGCGGCCATCGACATGGTCGGGAACGCCGGTGATCATGTTCTGGGGCGGCGCACCCAGCCGCTGCGGCCAGTTTTTGCGCACCAGCTCCGGGTTGGCGCCTATACCGCCGGAGGCGACGATCACCGCTTGCGCTTTCAGTTCGAAATCACTTGAAATGTCGCGCGAGCTCTTTTGGCCGCGTTCGATAGTGCTTGGCTGCAGGATGTCGCCGCGCACGCCGTCGACGGTGGCTCCGGTACGGGTCAGTTCGTTGACGCGGTGGCGGAACTTGAAGCGGATCAAGCCTTGCTTCTCCGCCTCGCGGACACGCTGGACGAAAGGCTCGAGCACGCCGGGTCCGGTGCCCCAGGTGATGTGGAAACGCGGCACCGAGTTGCCGTGGCCAATGGCATTGCCGCCGCCACGCTCGGCCCAGCCAACCACGGGAAAGAACTTCATGCCGCGCTGCATCAGCCAGGCGCGTTTTTCGCCGGCGGCGAAACCGACATAGGCTTCCGCCCACTTTCGTGGCCAGAAATCCTCAGGCCGATCGAAGGCGGCGGTGCCCATCCAGTCCTGCAGCGCCAGATCGTGCGAGTCGCGAATGCGCATGCGCCGCTGTTCGGGCGAATCGACAAGGAAAAGGCCACCAAGCGACCAGAACGCCTGGCCGCCGAGTGACTGTTCGGGCTCCTGCTCGACGATGATGACCTTCTTGCCGGCCTCGGCAAGCTCAGCCGCGGCAACCAGACCGGCAAGGCCGGCACCGACAATGATCACATCCGCATCGTCAGCCATCTTTTGCTCCAGTTAGCCAGCTAAATATTAGACGTTCTCCCAGCCGCCCGTATCGCCAGCGCGGAAGATGGCGTCGATGACCTTCTGGTTGAGTACGGATTCTTCCAGAGTGAAGACGCGCTCCTTGCCGCCTTGTGCCGCGCGCGCGAACGTCTCGACTTCAAGCCGGTATTGCTGGGTGCCGGGAAAGCGGAACGCCTGCGCCTCGGTGTGGTTCTGGTTGTGCAGTTCGACGCGGTGATGGTCATAGAGTCCGGCATTGAAGGGCGAAAACACTTCGATGAAGCCCTTTTCGCCGTGGAACACCATGACCTGCCGCGCCGCCATCTGCGTCGAAAGATAGAAGGACAGTTCGAAATCCCCGAAATCGGCGCGGATCGAGGAATAGATGTCGGTGCCGAATTTCTTGTCGCGCTCGATGGTCGCCTGCACGCGCAACGGCTCCTTGCCGGTCGAAAACCGCGTCGAAACGGTCGGATAGACACCGATGTCGGGCAGTGCGCCGCCGCCGAGGTCGAGCTGGTTGCGCATGTTGTTGGGGTCGACATTGTAATAGGAGAAGGCGCCCTGGACATGCCGCAGCCGGCCGATGGCGCCGCTGGCAATGAGGTCTCGCACCTTGATCCATTGCGGGTGATAGATGACCATGAAGGCCTCGCAGACCAACACCTTCCTGGCATCGCGCAGCTTGATGAGCGGCAGGATATCCTTGGCGTCGAGGGCCAGCGGCTTCTCAACGAGGACATGCTTTCCCGCCTCGATCGCCTTGGCAGTCCATTCGACATGCTGCGAGGTTGGCAGCGGAATGTAGACGCCGTCGACTTCGCTGGAGGCGAGCAGTTCCTCGTAGGAGCCGAAGGCATGGCGCGCGCCAAAACGGTCGGCCAATGCGCGGGCTTTCGACAGGTCCCGGCTGGCGATCGCCGACAGCACCCCATTCTCCGCCTCGACCATTGCCGGCAACAGATGCTCCCGCCCGATCTTGGCCGTCGACAACACACCCCATCGGAACATCCGGCTTCTCCATCTCGGTTACAGGCAACGAGGTTTGCCCGAAATCGGTGGAAAAGCCAATCAGCGCATGCAGGGATCTAGCCCCGCTTGCCAGTGAGCGTCATGTCGAAGTCGACGATGTTGGGATAGATCGGCGTGCCGACGCCCATGCCGTAGCGTGAGCGGAGGAACCTTGCCGGTGATGCCTGTCCGGCTTTCGTCCGCTCAAACACTCACCTTGAAGAAATCGACGAATGCGCGCAGTGCCGGCCGCATCTGGCGGCGGCTGGGATAGTAGACGAAGAACCCCTCGAAGGACGGACACCAGTCCTCCAGCACGCGGACCAGCCTGCCATCCGCAATTGCCGTGGCGACATAATCCTCGAACAGGAAGGCAATGCCGGCGCCATCGAGCGCGGCATTGGCGACCAGATGATCTTCGTCGAGGATCAGCGGCCCATGCACCGGCAGCTCAATCTCCTCGCCATCCTTCTCGAACTCCCAATGATAGAGAACCCCGCTGGAGAACCGGAAGCGGATGCAGCGATGCTGAAGCAGATCGCGCGGATGGCGCGGCCTGGGCATGGCGTTGAAATAGGATGGTGTGGCGACAACGGCGCCGCGAATGTCTGGGCCGATGCGCACCGCGATCATGTCGCGCTGCAAGCTTTCACCCAGCCGGACGCCGGCATCGAAGCCGCCTTCGACGACATCGGTGAAGCGATCCTCGATGACGATCTCCAGCACGATATCGGGATAGGCGGAGGCAAAGGCGCCAAGCCGCGGCGTCAGCGCCAGATGAGCCGCGGTGCGCGGCACTGTCAGCCTGAGATTGCCGGCCGGCCGGTCGCGCGACTCGATTGCCGCTTCCAGCGCGAGGTCGATCTCGGAGAGCGCCGGCCGCAGCCGCTCCAGCAATTGCGCGCCTTCCTCGGTCGGCGCGACGCTGCGCGTGTTGCGCGACAACAGGCGAACGCCGAGACGCGCCTCGAGGCTGGAGACCGCGTGACTGACCGCCGAAGGAGCGATGCCGAGTTCCCTTGCCGCGCCGCGAAAGCTGCCGCTCTGCGCAACAGCGGCGAGCACGGCGAGTTGCGGGAGATGGCTGCGGGTCATTGATCTATCTTTTAGAACGGGCCGTGCAGAAGTGAGCAGATTATAGAACAAGTGGCAAGGCGCTATCTCTGCCGCATCACAACAAGGAGACGCGCGATGTTTACCCGCAAGCTTGGACCTGAATTGAATGTCTACCCCGTCGGCCTCGGCTGCATGGGCATGAGTTTCGCCTATGGCGGCCAGGCCGAGGCCGACGCGATCGCCACACTGCACCGCGCCGTGGAGATTGGCGTCAACTTCTTCGATACGGCGGAAGTCTACGGCCCCTACGAAAACGAAATCCTGCTCGGCAAGGCGCTGAAGCCGGTGCGCGACAAGGTGACGATCGCCACCAAGTTCGGCTTCAAGATTCAGGAAGAAGGCACCGGCATCGAGCGCATGGTCGGCGTCGACAGCCGGCCGGAGCACGTCAAGGCGGTGGCGGAGGCCTCGCTGAAGCGGCTGGATACCGATGTCATCGATCTCTACTACCAGCATCGTGTCGACCCGAACGTGCCGATCGAGGATACGGTCGGTGCCATGGCCGAACTGGTGCGCGAAGGCAAGGTGCGGGCGCTGGGCCTCTCCGAGGCGAGTGCGGCCACCATTCGGCGGGCACACGCGGTCCATCCGATATCCGCTGTCCAGAGCGAGTATTCGCTGTGGAGCCGCGACCCGGAGAACGAAGTGTTGGCCGTCTGCCGCGAGCTTGGCATTGGCTTCGTGCCTTACAGTCCGCTTGGCCGCGGCCTTTTGACCGGCACGATCGCCAAGCCCGAGGCTCTTGATGACGGCGACTGGCGCCGCGGCTTGCCACGCTTCCAGGCTGACGCCATGGCCGCCAACGCCAGGGTGATCGCGACGCTGGAGGCACTCGCCACTGAAAAGGGCGTCACCTCTGCCCAGCTGGCGCTGGCGTGGGTGCTGCATCAGGGCGACTTCATTGTTCCGATCCCGGGTGCCCGCAAGGTCCGTCACCTCGAACAGAACGCAGCGGCGGCCATGATCGAGCTGAGCGCGGCCGAAGTCACTTCCATCGGCGATGCGCTGTCACCCGACAAGGTTGTCGGCAAGCGTTACAATCAGGGCGAGCTGGCACTGGTCAACGGCTGAACATCACGAACCCAGGATCAGAAGGGGCGCTTCGGCGTCCCTTTTTCATGCGCCGGCTTACCAGGGCAAAACCGATATCTCCGGCCAGTTGGCCTTCGCGCGGCTGCCCTTGGCTTCATGGGTGCGCTGATTGTCCATCATCTTGTTCGGCGTGATGCGGAACGAGAAAATGTCATCCAGGCCGAATGGCGCCACGAGATCTGGCTGACCATCAGCATCAAAGCGAAGACCGACCGCGTGCGTTTTTGAGGCGAAATAACCGACCGATTCACTGGCGTTGGTGTAGCGCGGGCACGGCTGCCCGAATTTCCGCGGATACCAGAGATGAACGCGGGCCTGGTTGCGGATTTCGACCGGCAGCGGCAGGCCGGCAAAGACCGGGGCGGCCCCGGCAATCACCCGGTCCTCGGCCTCGTAGGACAGGTCCGTGTCGTCGAAATAGAACAGGTCGACATCCTTGATACCGTAGCCGGATGGCTTGCCGGCCAGGTGGTTCCAGACGCTGTTGTAGAGCACCCCGGAAACCACCAGCCAATCCGGCAAGGCAAGGCGCCGCGCACCGGCCAGCGCCTCACGGACCAGCGGATCGGCCAGCACGATGTCGAGAAACGCAGCACGCTGCGTTTCGCAGGAGAGCCCGGAATAGCGCAGATGGTCCATCCCCCTTTGGAGGGCGATTCGCCACCTGCCCGCAATCCGTAGTTCTTATGCTTTAGCCGCGCAGCACGCCGCCCGTCTGCTTGCCGACGTTCTCGGTAATGCGCTTGGCCAAAGCCTCGAAATCCTCGTCGGTCAGCGTCTTCTCGATCGGCTGGATCGACACTTCGATGGCGATCGACTTCTTGCCCTCACCAAGCGACGCACCCTCGAAAATATCGAAGACCGCGACGGCTGATATCAGCTTCTTGTCGGCGGCAAGGGCGGCGCGCACCAGCGTACCGGCCTCGACCGTCTTGTCGACGACAAAGGCGAAGTCGCGCTTCACCGCCTGGAACGCCGAGAGTTCGAGCTTCGGCTTGGTCTTCGTCGGCTTGGCCTTGGCTTCCGGCACGGCATCGACAAACACCTCGAAGCCGCAGAGCGGCCCCGAGACATCCAGCCCTTCCAGCGTCTTCGGATGGAATTCGCCGAACGTGCCGAGGATGACTTTTGGTCCCAGCTTGATCGTGCCGGAGCGGCCGGGATGATACCAGGCTGGTCCGCCCGCTTCGATCTGCAGCCGGTCGACCGGTGCGCCGCAGGCTTCAAGTGCCGCGATCGCGTCCGCCTTGGCGTCGAACACACCGACCGGCCCGGAATTGCCCGCCCAGTTGCGGCCCGAGCCGTCGAGCTTGGCGGTGCCGCGCCGCACGCCGGCGGCAACGCGCCGCTGCTGGTCGGCGCCGTCGCCTTCATAGGTGCCGGAGACCTCGAACAGCGCGACGTCGCCAATGCCCTTGTCGGCATTGCGCTGGGCAGCCGCGATCAGGCCCGGCAGCAGCGACGGCCGCATGTCGGACATGTCGGCGGCGATCGGGTTGGCGAGCTTCAGCGCCGTCTGGCCGCCACCGAACAGTTCAGCGTGCTTGGCCGGGATGAAGGACCAGGTGACGGCCTCCATCATGCCGCGCACGGCGAGCGCGCGCTTGGCGGTACGGGTGCGCACCTGCAGCGTGGTCAGGATCCTGGCGTTGACCGCGTCATGCGCACCGAGCGGCTGCGGCACGATGTTGTCGACACCGTGGATGCGCATCACTTCCTCGACCAGGTCGGCCTTGCCGTCGACATCGGGACGCCAGGACGGCACGGCTACATCGATGATATCTCCCGCCCCTTGCGGCTTGAAGCCGAGGCGCGACAGGATATCGAGGCTTTCGGTCTTCGGCACTTCGATGCCGGTCAACCGCTTCACTTCCGACACCGGGAAGGAGACGATCTTGGGCTGGTGGCCGGCATAGCCGACGACTTCGGTATCCGTTGGCGTGCCGCCGCAGAACTCCAGCACCAGTTTGGTTGCCAGTTCGACTCCCGGAACCATCATGTCCGGATCGACGCCACGCTCGAACCGGTAGCGGGCGTCAGTGATGATGCCGAGCGTCCGGCCGGTGCGGGCGGTTGTGATCGGATCCCAGAGGGCGGATTCGATCAGCACATCCGTGGTGTTCTCGTCGCAGCCAGAATGCTCGCCACCCATGACGCCGGCGATAGATTCCACACCATTGTCATCCGATATGGCGCACATGTCAGGCGTGAGCGTGTATTCGCGGCCATCAAGCGCCAGCACCTTTTCGCCTTCGCGGGCACGGCGCACGACGAGATCGCCGGCAACCTTCTTCGCGTCAAAGACATGCAGCGGCCGGCCGCGATCGAAGGTGACGTAGTTGGTGATGTCGACCAGCGCGCTGATTGGCCGAAGGCCAATGGCGATCAGCCGCTGCTGCAGCCATTTCGGCGACGGGCCATTCTTGACGCCCTTGACCAGCCGCAACGCGAAACCGGGGCAGAGCTCCGGCGCTTCGATCGTCACTTTGACCGGGGTTGCACCCTGGCCTGGTATCGCTTCGATCGGCGCGGTCTTCAACGTGCCAAGCCCGCTCGCAGCGAGATCGCGGGCGATGCCGTGAACGCTGGTGGCATCCGGCCGGTTCGGCGTCAGGTTGATCTCGATCAGCGGGTCGTCGAGATGGGCATAGGCGGCATAGCTGGTGCCGACCGGTGCGTCCGCAGGCAGGTCGATGATGCCGTCATGCTCGTCCGACAGTTCGAGTTCACGCTCGGAACACATCATGCCATGGCTTTCGACGCCACGTATCTTGCCGACCGTCAGGGTCACGTCGATGCCGGGGACATAGGCGCCGGGCGCCGCGAAGGCACCGATCAGGCCAGCCCGCGCATTAGGGGCGCCGCAGACCACCTGGATTGGCGCCTTGCCGTCGCCGGTATCGACCATCAGCACGCGCAGGCGGTCGGCATCGGGATGCTGGACCGCCGTCAGCACCTTGGCGATGACGAAGGGCTTCAGGTTCGACTTGTCATCGACATGCTCGACCTCGAGGCCGATCGATGTCAGCCGCTCGACGATCTCGTTGAGCGAGGCGTCGGTCTCAAGATGGTCCTTGAGCCAGGAGAGGGTGAATTTCATGACTGTGTTCCGTCTGGTCTTTGTTCGCTGGCGGGCCTGGGCACGCTGGTCTTCAAATGGCGGGGCAGCGCGTCCGCGATGGTCAGGAAGGGCAGCTGTTCGCTCACATAGGCATGGTGCGTCGGTGGGAAGTCGGCGGGCACGTCCATGGCGCCGAGCATGAAGTAGATGTCGTCTTCCAGCCGCTCGTCGACATAGGCAATCGGCGAACCGCAGATGCCGCAAAACGAGCGCGTCACCGCGCCATTCTCGAACATCTTCAGCGCCTTGCCGGTGAAGGCCACCTGGCCAGCCATGAAGCCGACAAAGGCCGATACCGGCGCGCCACTGGCCCGCCGGCAATCGCCGCAATGGCAATAGCTGACGTGATGCGGTTCGGCCGAGGCCTCGAACCGCACGGCGCCACAGCGGCAGCCGCCGGCATGGGCAGCTGTCATGCGCTCAGGCCTCCGAACAGGGTCGGCATGTCGAGCGGCCGGAAGCCATAATGCGACAGCCAGCGCACGTCGGCATCGAAGAAGGCGCGCAGGTCCGGCATGCCGTATTTCAGCATGGCGATGCGGTCGATGCCCATGCCCCAGGCAAAGCCCTGGTACTCGTCGGGATCGAGCCCGCCGGCCTTCAGCACGTTGGGATGCACCATGCCGCAGCCGAGGATCTCCATCCAGTCGGAGCCTTCGCCGAAGCGCACTTCCCCCGGCCGCGAACGGTCGCACTGGATGTCGACCTCGAGACTTGGCTCGGTGAACGGGAAGAAGGATGGGCGAAAGCGCATCTTGACTTGCGGCACTTCGAAGAAGGCCTTGCAGAACTCCTCCAGCACCCACTTCATGTTGGCGACATTGGCCGTCTTGTCGATCACCAGCCCCTCGACCTGATGGAACATCGGCGAGTGGGTGGCGTCCGAATCCTGCCGGTAGGTCTTGCCCGGAATGACGATGCGGATCGGCGGCTTCTTGGTCTCCATGGTGCGGATCTGCACAGGCGAGGTGTGGGTGCGCAAAAGCTTGCGCTCGCCCTTCTCGTCCGGCTGGAAGAAGAAGGTGTCGTGCATCTCGCGGGCCGGATGGCCCTCGGGGAAGTTCAGCGCGGTGAAATTGTAATAGTCGGTCTCGACGTCGGGGCCCTCGGCGATCGAGAAGCCGAGATCGCCGAAGATCGCCGCGATCTCGTCGATGACCTGGCTGATCGGATGGATGCGGCCACGCTCGGCCGGCGACTGCCGCACCGGCAAGGTCACGTCGACCTTCTCGGCGACCAGCCGAGCGGTGATCGCGACATCGCGGAGTTCGGACCGGCGCGATGTCAGCGCATCGGTGACCCGGTTCTTCAGGCCGTTGATGGCAGGACCCTTGGCCTGACGCTCCTCGGCGCTCATCGAACCGAGCGTCTTCAGCATCTCGGAAACCGAGCCCTTTTTGCCCAGTGCGGCGACGCGCACCGCCTCGATCGACTGTTCGTCGGCGGCCGACGCGATGTCAGCCATCAGGGAATTTTCAAGCGTTTCAAGGCCAGTGGTTGCGTCGTTCACGGTCAAACTCGCTACGTTGGAAAATCCACGCTAACGTGAAAGTCACGTTAAACGTGATATTCGGCATAAGAAAACCCGCGCCAGCCGTGCCAGCGCGGGTTCCCCAAATCAGAATTTCGAATGCTTGGGAAGCGCTGGTCGTTAAGCGACAGCGCTTTCAAAAGCGTTCGGGGTGGTGTTCTTAAGATATTCAAGCGCAACCTTGGCCTTGGCGACCAGAGCGGCGAAAGCCTGCGGCTCGTGGATGGCCATGTCCGACAGGATCTTGCGGTCAATCTCGATGCCAGACTTGTTGAGGCCGTCAATGAAGCGGCCATAGGTCAGGCCGTGTTCGTGGGTCGCGGCGTTGATGCGCTGGATCCACAGCGCGCGGAACGAGCGCTTGCGGTTCTTGCGGTCGCGATAAGCGTACTGCAGCGACTTTTCCACCGCCTGCTTGGCGATGCGGATGGTGTTCTTGCGACGGCCGTAGAAACCCTTAGCGGCTTTCAGGACCTTCTTGTGCTTGGCGTGCGAGGTGACGCCTCTCTTTACGCGTGCCATGTCATGATCTCCTTAAAAGCAATTCCAGGTGCCTAGCGGTCTTCCGTTCGGAATTGCGTAAAACAAATGCGTGTCCGGACCGAATGATCTTATTTTGGCGAATGATGTTTTCCAAAAAGTCTGCAACTTTTTGGCATCATCCCCTAGAGACCGTTCGGAAGAAAATTCTTGATGACCTTCTTGCCATCCGGTTCAGCCAGAACCATCGTGCCGCGGGCATTTCGAATGAACTTGTTGGAACGCTTGATCATGCCGTGACGCTTGCCGGCCGCAGCCGACAGGACTTTACCCGTACCTGTGATCTTGAACCGCTTCTTGGCGGCCGATTTGGTCTTCATCTTGGGCATTTTGCTACTCCGTTTCTATGAGGTCCCTGTCGTGCCTCCGGCACTTCACGCCTCTTGTTTTGTTCGCTTCAGGCCGACCAAAGCCCGAAAAGCAAATGAAACCGCCACGGCATGCCCTGCCGGGCGGTTTTCTTGAACGGCGGTCCTATACGTCAAAGCAGGCGGCTGCGCAACACCCACGGCGCCGCACGTTGCCGGAATGCCGGGATGCCGGGCAGTTCGTCGTCAGGGAAGCGTAAACCATACCGGCAACATGCCGGACTGCTGGGCGCCGTCGATCAGTTCGAAGGCCGGCAGCGCGACCAGAAACACCAGACCGTCGAGCAGCGTGGTCAAAAGCAGGCGCGGCTTGAAGCTGCCGGTATCGCCCTCCTGGTAGAGCGAAAGTTTCGGGAAGAAGCGCGGCACCCTTTTCAGATAAGCTTGGTACGGCGCGCCGAGCGCTTCCTTGAGAAACTTCTCCTCGCGCAGGATGACGATATGGAAGGCGCCCGCGCACAGAACCGCGAAGAGAATGATGCCGGAGAACGAGCCGATCTGCGCGCCGACGCCGGCAGCTGCCACGGTCGAGAACACATAGAGCGGATTGCGGCTGATCGAATAGGGGCCGCCAGTCACCACTTCCGCCGATTTGCGGCCACCAATATAGAGCGTCGACCACAAGCGGCCGACAATGCCGAGGAAGATCAGCAGCACGCCGAACATCTCGATCGTTTCGTGCACCGGTGTGTCCGGCGGGAAAGTCGACTGGCCGAAAAGCAGTGCCGCGAACAGCACGATCACGAGCACCGCGAGCACCAGGCGGCGCATCTGCTGGTAGTTGCCCAGCCCGTATTTGTATTCTGTGTCCAAGGTGGAATCCGATCGTCGAGTGGCTTAGCCGGCGATCGCGGCTTTAGCCAATAAACAGGCGCCCCGCCGATCGTCGGGACGCCCTTTAGCACAATTCAGGCTGATTTCAGCGTGATCACAAGGCCTAAACGTCATCGTGATCTCGGATGTGCTGATACTCAGCACAGCTTAGCGCGGCGAAAGCACCATCATCATCTGCCGGCCTTCGAGCTTAGGCTCGGCCTCGACCTTGGCGATGGTCGCCACTTCCTCGCGCACCTTGTTCAGGAGTTGCATGCCGAGTTCCATGTGGGCCATTTCGCGGCCACGGAAACGCAAAGTCAGCTTGACCTTGTCGCCTTCCTCGAAGAAGCGCCGGACAGCCTTCATCTTGGTCTCGTAGTCGTGACTGTCGATGTTGGGGCGCATCTTGATCTCCTTGATCTCGATGACCTTCTGATTCTTGCGCGCTTCAGCCGCCTTCTTCTGGTTGGCGTATTTCAGCTTGCCCAGATCGAGGATTTTGACGACGGGCGGTATCGCGTTGGGCGATATCTCGACCAGATCGAGCCCAGCCTCTTCGGCGAGCAACAATGCGTCGTTGATGGAAACATCGCCGCGGTTCTGGCCTTCGGCGTCAATTAGCTGGACCCGGGGAACCCGGATATCACGATTGGAGCGCGGGCCATCCTTGGTCGGCGCCGCTGCTTTGAAAGGTCTGCGAATGGTCGTGGTCTCCTTGGCCGTTTCGTTCAGGGTTTTCAGTTCGGACTGCGGACGCGCCAATGTGGGGAGCGCGCGGCGCAAGTCAATAGCACAGCGTTGACAGGAAATCACCTTATCGCTGGCCTGCACCAAACAAAGAAAGGTCAGGAGTACTTTTCGCCACGGCATTGCCTGTGTCACAAGACCGGGCCTGTGTCACAAGACCGGCGTGAGGAAAAGATGATGACAGCCACGCCCCCTGTCTTTCTGGATGTCGGTGGAACTGAAATCGCCGTGCGGCATGCGGCGGGATCGGCGCCCGGCATCGTCTGGCTCGGCGGCTACAAGTCCGACATGCTGGGCACCAAGGCCGAGACGTTGTCGGCATGGGCCGCAACCGAAGGGCGGGCTTTCCTGCGTCACGACTATTCGGGCCACGGCGAATCGGGCGGCGCCTTTGCCGATGGCACCATCTCGACATGGCTGGCGCAAAGCCTCGCCGCCTTCAGGCGTTTCAGCAAGGGCAAACAGATCCTGGTCGGCTCCTCGATGGGCGCCTGGATCGCGCTGCGCATGGTGCAGGAATTGCGCAAGGCGGGTGACGACAGCATCGCCGGGCTGGTGCTGCTGGCGCCCGCGCCCGATTTCACCGCTGAATTGGTCGAACCGGCGCTGACCGAAGCGCAGAAGCGCGACCTCAGCGAAAAAGGCTTCTTCGAGGAGCCTTCCGACTACTCCGCCGAGCCCTACATCTATACGCGCGCGCTCATCGAGGACGGGCGCAACAACCTGACGATGACCGGGCCTATCAACACCCATTGCCCGGTGCACATCCTGCAGGGACTGGCCGACGCCGATGTGCCGGCAAGTCATGCCTTGAAGCTGGTCAGCCTGCTGCCTGCCGACGACGTGACGCTGTCGCTGATCCCAGATGGCGATCATCGCCTGTCGCGGCCGCAGGATCTCGACATGCTGCTGCGGACGGTTGGCGCCATGGTCGAGAGGGCCGGCTGATGCGTATCTCCATTCCCATATCCGCCTTCGTCGCCGCCATCGTCGGCTTTGGCGGTACGCTGGCCATCGTCATCGCGGCGGCCAAGGCGGTTGGCGCGACGCAGATCGAAACCGCGAGCTGGGTGACAGCCATTTGCCTGGCGATGGCGATCGAGAGCCTGTGGTTGTCGTGGCGCACCAAAATGCCTGTCATCACCGCCTGGTCGACGCCTGGCCTGGCGCTGATCGCGGCATCGAGCGGCTTTACCATGGGCGAGGCCGTCGCCTCCTTCATCGTCACCGGCATTCTCCTGATCGCCACCGGTCTGTTTCGGCCGCTGACGCAGCTGATATCCAGGATTCCGCCGTCCGTGGCTTCGGGCATGCTGGCCGGCATCGTCGTCACCTTCGCCATCAATGCGGCCAAGGCCATTCCGGTCGACCCGTGGCTGATCTTGCCGCTGATCGCGGCCTTCTTCGTCATCCGCCTGTTCAACCCGGCGCTGTCGGTGCTGGCTGTGCTGATCGGCGGCGGTCTTGCCGCCTTCCTCACCGGTCGGGTCGGCGGCCTGCCGACACCTGAGTTGTCAACGCTGACACTGATTGCGCCTGATTTCACAGCCAAGGCGATGATCGGCCTGGCGCTGCCGCTCTATCTCGTTACCATGGCCTCGCAGAACCTCTCCGGACTGGCTGTGCTGCGCGCCGCCGGCTACGACCCGGAACCCGGCCCGCTGATCGGCGTCACCGGCCTGTTTTCGCTGCTGTCAGCGCCATTCGGCGCGGCAACGACCAATCTGGCGGCGATCTCGGCGGCGATCTGCACCGGGCCAGACGTTGATCCCGACCCCGCCGAGCGCTGGAAGACCGGGCCTTTCTACGCGCTCGCCTATCTGATCTTCGCCATTTTCGGCGCCTCGCTGGTGGCGATCTTCGCCGTCCTGCCGCAGAGCCTGATCGTGCTGGTCGCCGGCCTGGCGCTGATGGCGTCGCTGGCCAACGCGCTGTCGATCGCGTTGAAGGACGAGGGCGACCGGATGGCGGCAACCGTGACCTTCGTGGTCACCGCGTCCGGCCTGACACTGTTCGGCGTCGGCGCCGCATTCTGGGGCCTGATTGCCGGGTTGGTCGTGCTTTCCCTCGACATGCTCAAAAAGCGATAATCATTTCAAACCCTTGTCCGGTTTTGGCGGACATTGCCTTGAATCGCCGTTTTTCTCTTCCCATTTCGATTCCACGCAGCCGGGTTTGGCTGTCTCCAACCGAAGGAATGGGAGAAAATGAACACATCCGCATTGATCCGCCCGGCCTGGACGCCGGCAACCATCGCGTTGATGGTGGTCGGTTTCATGGTGTTCTGGCCGCTCGGCTTCGCCATGCTTGCCTACATCATCTGGGGCGACCGGCTTGATGGCTTCAAGCGCGACGTCAACCGTGCGACCGACGGCATTTTCGCCGGCTGCCGCCGCGGTTCCGACAAGGCCGCGCGCTGGGGCAACGGTTCCGCCCGCACCGGCAACGTCGCTTTCGACGACTGGCGCGAAAAGGAACTTGAGCGCCTCAACGAAGAGCGCCGCAAGCTCGACGAAATGCTGAGCCAGTTCGACGAATATGCCCGCGAATTGCGCCGCGCCAAGGACCAGGACGAGTTCGACCGCTTCATGGCCAACCGCAACAAGTCGACCGCGCCTGCAAAGACCGATCCCGCCGCCGGCACCACCCCGACGACCAAGCGCGGCAAGGGTTCGAACCTTCTCGACGACTGAACGAATGCGGCCCGGCGACAGGCCAAATCGTGAAAAAGCGGCGTCGCGAGAGCGGCGCCGTTTCTTTTTTGTTCTACTCGTTTCCTCGAATCGCGTATCGTTGCGCCAATGTCCTTCGGCTTCTTCCGCAACCTGACAAAACCCAAGCCCGCGCCCGTTGAGGAGCGCGAGCACGTTGTTGCCGGCCGTTCGCTGCCACTCAAGATCGTCGAAAACGACCGCGCCCGGCGCCTTACGCTGCGCATCGATTCCGGCGGGCGCGGCCTGCGCATCACCGTGCCGCCGGGCCTGCGCCGCGGCGAGGTGGAGAAATTCCTGGATCGCCATCAGGACTGGCTGGAGCAGCGCTTGGCCAAGGTGCCGGCCCGGCCGCAGGTGCGACCCGGTATCAAGATACCGCTGCGCGGCGTACCGCATCGCATTATCCACGAGCCCTCGAAACGCGGCACCATCACCGTATCGCGCGACGAGAGCGGCCCGATCATGGTCGTGCATGGCGACCGTGTGCATCTGCCGCGCCGCATCGCCGATTTCCTCAAGCGCGAGGCCAAGCGAGAGATCGAGGCGCTGGTAGCAAAGCACACCGAGGCACTCGGCAAGCGCGCCAAGGCGGTCCGCTTCAAGGACACCTCAAGCCGCTGGGGTTCCTGCACCTCCGACGGCAACCTGTCGTTTTCCTGGCGCATCATGATGGCGCCGTCGCCGGTCATCAACTACCTCGTCGCGCACGAGGTGGCGCATCTCAAGGAGATGAACCATGGCCCGGATTTCTGGGAATTGTGCGAAGAGCTGTGCCCCGACACCAAGCGCTGCAAGGCCTGGCTGAAGCGCAACGGCGGCGCCCTGCAGGCGATCGCCTTCGAGTGATGTTCTCAGCCTCGATCAATCATCGTTCGCCGCATTGAGCTCATTCGGCCGCAGGCCTTCGTCGGCATGATGCGGCCATGGCAGGAAATTGCTGTCGAAGGCATCGCCGCCGAAATACTCCAGCGCCCGGTGTGCCTCGGCGCCGTTGAAGGCCGCCTTGCCCATCAGATGCGCAATGACTTCGCGCGCCTGCGCGATTTTCTGCCTGAGTTCGGCAACGCTTCTGTCCGCCATCATTTTTCTCCCGCATTGCGTCTTGTCCATCAGAGATAGCGCCTTTGGCCGCGCCGGCAAACAGCATGCTTTTTCTCGACTCTTGGCGCTTTTCATGCCAATCCCCGCGCCATGGCGCTCGACATCAAGATCTGCGGGTTGAAGACCGACAAGGCCACGGCGGCAGCCTTGGCCGGAGGGGCCAGCCATGTCGGCTTTATCTTCTTCCCGAAAAGCCCGCGTTATGTCGAACCCGAGGAAGCCGGGCGCCTGCGCGCGGCGGCGAGTGGCAAGGCCAAGGCGGTGGCGGTCACCGTCGACGCCAGCGACGCGTTCCTGGACGAGATCGTGGCTGCCGTGCAGCCCGACATGCTGCAACTGCATGGCTCGGAAACGCCAGAGCGCGTGGCCGAGGTCAAGGCGCGTTACGGCCTGCCGGTAATAAGGGCGCTGGCGGTCAGCGAGGCCGCCGACCTCGAGCGCATAAAGCCGTTTGCCGGCATTGCCGACCTGTTCCTGTTCGACGCCAAGCCACCAAAAGGCTCGCAACTGCCGGGCGGCAATGGTGTTGCCTTCGACTGGCATATTCTGGCCGGCCTTGACGCCGGCGTCGATTACATGCTTTCCGGTGGGCTCAGCGCCAGCAATATCGGCGATGCCCTTCGGCTTGCGAATCCGCCCGGAATAGACATTTCGTCCGGAGTGGAAAGTGCGCCGGGCGTCAAGGATCCGGCGCTGATCGAACAGTTTTTCCGGACCGTCCGGGCAGCGCGCGACAACCGCGCCGCCTGACGGATCGAGCCAGAGCCGGTTCTCCATTGGGGCCGGGCAGCACATTCAAGACTTAGGAGATCGGCAAGATGGACAAGCCGGCGACACCCAATTCCTTCCGCACCGGACCCGACGAACAGGGCATGTTCGGCATTTTTGGCGGCCGTTTCGTCGCCGAAACATTGATGCCGCTGATCCTCGACCTGGAAAAGAACTGGAACGAGGTCAAGAACGATCCGGACTTCAAGGCCGAGCTGAACGACCTGTCGACCCATTATGCGGGGCGCCCATCGAAGCTCTACTTCGCCGAAGGCCTGACCAGGCATCTTCGCGAGGTTTCCGAGGCCAAGGGCCTCAGTGGCGGCGCGAAAGTCTATTTCAAGCGTGAGGACCTGAACCACACCGGTTCGCACAAGATCAACAATTGCCTCGGCCAGATCCTGCTGGCCAAGCGCATGGGCAAGAAGCGTATCATCGCCGAGACCGGTGCCGGCCAGCACGGCGTCGCTTCCGCCACCGTCGCGGCGCGTTTCGGCTTTCCCTGCGTCGTCTATATGGGCGCGACCGACGTCGCCCGGCAGAGCCCGAACGTGTTCCGCATGAAGCTGCTTGGCGCCGAAGTGCGGCCGGTGACCGCCGGCCACGGCACGCTGAAGGACGCCATGAACGAGGCGCTGCGCGACTGGGTTACCAATGTCGAGGACACCTATTACCTGATCGGTACTGCCGCAGGCCCTCACCCCTATCCGGAGCTGGTGCGCGACTTCCAGTCCGTGATCGGCACCGAAGCGCGGGCGCAGATGCTAGAGCAGGAAGGCCGGCTGCCGGACACGATCATCGCAGCTGTCGGCGGCGGCTCGAACGCCATTGGCCTGTTCCATCCCTTCCTTGACGACAGGCAAGTGCGCATCATCGGCATCGAGGCCGGCGGGCGTGGCCTTGACGGCATCGAACATTGCGCCTCGATGAATGCCGGCGCGCCGGGCGTACTGCACGGCAACCGCACCTATCTCCTGCAGAATGCCGATGGGCAGATCATGGACGGCCATTCGATCTCGGCTGGCCTCGATTATCCCGGCGTCGGCCCGGAACATTCCTGGCTGCGCGATTCAGGCCGCGTCGAATATGTGCCAATCCTCGACGACGAGGCGCTGGAGGCCTTCAAGCTGACAACGCGCGTCGAAGGTATCATTCCAGCGCTGGAATCGGCGCACGCCATCGCCCACGCGGTGAAGATCGTGCCTGAGATGGACAAGGACCAGATCGTCATCGTCAACCTGTCCGGCCGTGGCGACAAGGACGTGCACACGGTGGCCTCGATGCTGGGCATGGAGATCTGATCATGACCACGCGCATCGACCGCCGCATGGCGAAGCTGAAGACCGAAGGCCGCCCGGCGCTCGTCACCTATTTCATGGGCGGCGACCCGGACTATGACACCTCGCTGTCGATCATGAAGGCGCTGCCCAAGGCTGGCGCCGACGTCATCGAGCTCGGCATGCCGTTTTCCGACCCAATGGCCGACGGCCCGGCAATCCAGGCCGCCGGCCTGCGCGCGCTGAAAGCCGGCCAGACCCTTGTCAAGACGCTGAAGATGGCGTCCGACTTCCGCGCTGGCGACAATGAGACGCCGATCGTGCTGATGGGTTACTACAACCCGATCTATATCTATGGCGTCGACCGCTTCCTCAAGGATGCGCTGGCCAGCGGCATCGATGGGCTGATCGTAGTCGACCTGCCGCCGGAAATGGATGAGGAACTGTGCATTCCGGCGCTGAAGGCCGGCATCAACTTCATTCGCCTGGCAACGCCGACCACCGACGACAAGCGCTTGCCCAAGGTGCTGCAGAACACGTCCGGCTTCGTCTACTACGTGTCGATGACCGGCATCACTGGCTCCGCACTGGCCGACACTGGCAAGGTGGCGTCAGCGGTGCAGCGTATCAAGGGCCACACCGACCTTCCGGTCTGCGTCGGCTTTGGCGTCAAGACCGCCGAGCAGGCGCGCGTCATCGGCGCCTATGCCGACGGCGTCGTCGTCGGCACCGCGATCGTCAATGCGGTGGCCAATGTGCTGGGACCAAAGGGCGAAAAGACCGCCGACCCGGCCGAGGCGGTCGCCACGCTGGTCAGCGGGCTGGCACAAGGTTTGCGCTCCGCCCGCCTTGCTGCCGCCGAATAGTCTTCCTACTTTTCTTCCCGACTCTTCGTCAGGACAGGAGCCGAAGCGATGAACTGGATCACCAACTACGTTCGCCCGAAGATCAACTCGATGCTCGGCCGGCGCACCGACATGCCGGAGAATCTCTGGATCAAGGATCCCGAGACCGGCGAGATGGTCTTCCACAAGGATCTGGAATCGAACCAGTTCGTCATTCCGTCCTCCGGCCATCACATGAAGATCTCGGCCAAGGAGCGGCTGCGATTCTTCTTTGACGACGGAAAGTACGAGGCCCTGGAAAACCCCAAGGTCATGCAGGATCCGCTGAAGTTCCGCGACGAGAAGCGCTATGTCGACCGGCTGAAGGACGCCAAAGCCAAGACCGGTCTCGAGGACGCAATCATCAATGCGCTGGGGACTGTCGAGGGCCTGCCGGTGGTGGTCACTGTCCAGGACTTCGCCTTCATGGGTGGTTCGCTCGGCATGGCGGCGGGTGACGCCATCGTGCATGGTTTTGAGGTGGCTTTGCAGCGCAAACGGCCGCTGATCCTGTTCGCGGCCTCCGGCGGCGCCCGCATGCAGGAAGGTATCCTGTCGCTGATGCAGTTGCCGCGCACCACGGTCGGCGTCGACCGGCTGAAGGAAGCCGGCCTGCCCTACATCGTCGTGCTGACCAACCCGACCACCGGCGGCGTGACCGCTTCCTATGCCATGCTGGGCGACGTGCATATCGCCGAGCCGGGCGCGCTGATCGGCTTTGCCGGACCGCGCGTCATCGAGCAGACCATCCGCGAGAAACTGCCGGATGGTTTCCAGCGCTCCGAATATCTGATGGAGCACGGCATGGTCGACATGGTGGTGTCGCGGCTGGAACTGCGTGAAACGATCGCCCGGCTGTTGAAAATACTGCTCAAGCTGCCGGAAACACAAAAGCCGCTGGAGCCGGAAATCCTGCCGCCGGCGGTGATCGCGGCGGACGCACGCCCGCACGCCTGACGCGACACATAGTGACGCGGGCGTCGGTTGTGCGACGCCGCGCCCGCGCTGTAGCTTCTTGTTTTGCGCATGATCCTTTCCGATTTCGATTTCCGGGGTCATGCACTAGGATTCCTTCATGACCACGCTTGCCGCCGACCGCGAAATCGAAGCCCTGATGGCGCTGCACCCGAAAGGGTTCGACCTTTCGCTTGATCGCATTTCGCGCCTGCTGGAACGGCTGGGCAATCCGCAGGATCGTCTGCCGCCGGTGATCCATGTTGCCGGAACCAACGGCAAGGGCTCCTGCGCCGCGTTTTCAAGGGCGCTGCTCGAAGCCGCCGGCTACCGCGTGCATGTGCACACTTCGCCGCATCTGGTGAGCTGGCATGAGCGCTATCGGCTGGCCGCCGATGGCGGCGGCAAGCTGGTCGAGGACGAGGTCTTCGCCGAGGCCATCGCGCGGGTCGCCAAGGCCAATGAAGGCCAGAAGATCACGGTCTTCGAAATCCTCACCGCCGTTACTTTTATCCTGTTTTCCGAACATCCGGCCGATGTCGCGATCATCGAGGTTGGCCTTGGCGGCCGCTTCGACGCCACCAATGTCATCAAGGAGCCGGCGGTCAGCGTGATTATGCCGGTCTCGCTCGATCATGAGGCCTATCTCGGCGACCGTGTCGAACTGATTGCCGCTGAAAAGGCCGGCATCATCAAGCGCGACTGCCCGGTGGTCGTCGGCGCGCAGGAAAGCGAGACAGCACAGCAGGTCCTGATCGAGACCGCCGAGCGGCTCGACTGCCCGACATTCGTCTATGGCCAGGATTTCCTCGCCTATGAGGAAAACGGCCGCATGGTCTACCAGGACGAGGACGGCCTGATGGACCTGCCGCCGCCGCGCCTGCCTGGACGCCACCAGTTCGCCAATGCGGCAGCCGCGATCGCGGCAGTCAAGGCGGCGGGCTTCGAGATCAGCCACCGTGCCGCCGAGAAGGCGATGGCGACTGTCGCCTGGCCTGGCCGGATGCAGAAACTGTCGCAGGGCCGGCTGGCCGAACTGGCGCCAAAGGGCGCCGACATCTGGCTTGACGGCGGCCACAATCCAGGCGCCGGCGTGGTGGTCGCCGAAGCGATGGCCGAGCAGGAAGAGAAGAGCCCACGGCCGCTTTTCCTGATCTCGGGCATGATCAACACCAAGGACCAGAGCGGCTATTTCCGCGCCTTCAAGGGCCTGGCCCGGCATGTCTACACGGTGCCGGTCTCCATGAGCGAGGCCGGCGTGCCGAACGACGAACTGGCGATCCGCGCCGCCGAGGCCGGTCTCTCGGCCGAGCCGGTGAGTTCTGTCGCCAGCGCCCTGATGCTGCTGCGCGACACCTGGGAAGGCCCGCCGCCACGCATCCTGATCGGCGGCTCGCTCTATCTGGCCGGCGCGGTGCTGGCCGAAAACGGCACGCCGCCGACCTGACGCACTGACTCTGAAACCACTTTGGTGTCGACGAAGATCAAAGCTCGGGTCCTGCATGAGCCTGACGGCTTTCGCGGATAATTTTCTCAAGATCAATGTCGGGGACGCCGGTCGCGGTCAGGCGAGCATAGAAGGTTGATGCGGGCTCGCGGCCCGCTTCGCGAAGCTCGTAGGCTTCAAGCGCACGTTCGACCACATCAGCTATCGAGCGATTTTCGCGACGAGCAAGTCGATGTGCCAGGTCGCGTGCTTTGGTACTGCGGACAGAGAGGCGTGGCTCGGCCATTTCAAACCCCATTTTGGGAGGATATGCGTCGGTTACCTCCTGCCATCAAGATGGCAATTGATGGCATGCCAGCACGGCTAAGCTGGCCGATCGTACCTCCTTACGGTGATAGCCGCGACCGGCCGATTACTTCAACTCGATCTCGATGAAGGCGTACTCGCCCTCGTTGGCGTTGATGACGTCGTGCTCGACGCCTTCGCTGCGGAAATAGGGCGCGCCTTTCTTCATGTCGGCGAAGGATTCGCCATCCTTGGTCAACAGCTTCACCTTGCCGTCCATCAGCGGCACGACGACATAGTCGTGGCCATGGCGATGCCAGCCGGTGTTTTCCCCTGGCGCGAAGCGATATTCGGTGACGATGACGCGCTCATTGTCGATGAAGAGGGTGGCCTTGGCTGATCCTGTCATTTCTCTCTCCCTGCTTCTGCCTCCAACAGAAGACATGGAGTGCCGTTGTGTGAGGGCCAGAGCGGTGCAGCGATGACGCCAACAAAAAAGCCCGGCATCGCTGAACTGACCCCGTAAAGTTGGACGGTTCATTGAGGTGGTAGGTTTAGGGGCTGGTTCCTGTATTGCACAGGGGTCAGCCCTTTCAGTTTCAGTTTGATGCGATGGTTGTTGTAATAGTCGATGTAGTGCTCGATGGCCGTGTCGAGGCTTTGGACGGTCTCGAACCTTTCGAGATGGAAGAGTTCGCACTTGAGTGTGGCGAAGAAGCTCTCCATCGCTGCGTTGTCGAGGCAATTGCCTCTGCGTGACATGCTCTGCGCCAGGCCCCTGGCTTCCAGCCTGCGCTGGAATGCTGACATCTGGTACTGCCATCCCTGATCGGAATGCAGGATCGGCCGTTCGTCCTGGTCGAGCCGAGCGAAGGCTTTGGTCAGCATATTATCCACGAGCTTGAAGCGCGACCGCCGCGCCGTCTCGAACGCGACGATCTCACCATTGTAGAGGTCCATGACCGGTGACAGGTAGAGCTTGTCGCCGGCCACGCTGAACTCCGTCACGTCGGTCACCCACTTGTGGTTGGCGCGGTCAGCGCTGAACCTGCGGCGCAAGAGATCGGGAACGGTCCGCCCCACCTCGCCCCTGTAGGAACGATACTTCTTCGGCCTGACCAGCGACTTCAGTCCCATCCCGGCCATCAGGCTCTGGACGGTCTTGTGGTTGACGTGTTGACCCAGCCGATGCAGTTGCGCGGTCACCCGGCGATAGCCGTAGCGGCCCTTGTGGCTGCCGAAGATGGCCTTGATCGCCTCCTTCAGCGCCGTATGGCGGTCCGGGCGCGAGGCCGCCTTGCGCCTGTAATAGAACGTGCTGCGTGACAGCTTCGCCAGTTCGAGCAGCCCCTCAAGCGGATACAACGGCCTTAACGCCTGAACGGCTTGCGCTCTTTGGGCGCGTGTCCCTGCGTTAAGGCCTCCAGTTTTTTTAGGTAGGCGTTCTCCATCCGCAGATGCTTCAACTCGGCCAGCAATTCTTCGCGGCTTTTGGCCTCGTCACTGGCTGCAACAGGCACTGTGGGGGCCGGCGGCTTCTACATGGGTCGTCCTCTGGGGCGCGGGGCGAGCGCCGCTATCCCGCCCGCATGATAGCGCTTCTCCCAGCCCGTCAGGCAACCGGCATTGCGGATATTGAACAGCGCCGCCGTCTGGCGATGCGACCGACCGTCCTCCCACATCCGCTCAAGCACTGACAGCTTGAACGCCGCGTCGTAACGTCCGTACTTGCTCGACAGGCGATCATCGCCGTGCGCCTGATACAAACAAACCCATTTGCGAACAGTCGCCGCGTCAACTCCGTGGATCGACGCCACGCTCGCAAAGCTCTCATCCCCGCACAAATAGCAATCGACAACCGAGTGCTTGAAACCCGCACTGTGTCTGGACATGCAAAACCCCCGAAGGTTGTGTCCAACTTTCGGGGGTCAGTTCACGAGGCCGGGCTTTTCGATCCGAATTTTCGGGAATTTCAGGCGAGACTGCCATTGATCCAGTGCGACAGCGCGGTCTTGGGCGCGGCGCCAACCTTCATGTCGGCGACTTCGCCGCCCTTGAAGATCATCAGGGTCGGTATAGAGCGCACGCCAAACTGGGCGGCAAGCTCGGGATTCTCGTCGATGTTCAGCTTGGCGATCTTTACCTTGGCGCCAAGCTCGGTGGCGATGTCCTCAAGCGCCGGCGCGATCATCTTGCACGGGCCGCACCATTCCGCCCAGAAGTCGACGACGACCGGTACATTGGCGTTAAGCACATCGGCCTGGAAATTGCTCTTGTCGACCTTGACGGTGGCACCCATGCGGAAAATCCTTTCGAGAGTTCTTCGTTGCACCAAATGTGGTGGTGATGGTGCCTTTGTTCAAGCAGGTGTTGTGTCACGCTCCCGTGAGTCGAGCAAGGGCGTCCTCCATCACCTGTACCGGCAGCTCGATCAGCCTCGGCGCCTCGGTGAACAGCAGGGCAGCCCCGACCGCACGCCCCGGATAGAGCGGCTGCAGCAGGGCGCGATAGAGCGCCAGCTGCAGGATATAGGCCGGCGGGATATCGGCCAGAGTGGCGGGCGCCGGCCGATTGGTCTTGTAATCAACGATCGACACCTTGTCGGGTGCAACCGCCAGCCGGTCGATCTTGCCGGAGATCGAGCGTTTTCTGCCCTTCACCTCCAGGCTGCCCATGATGGCCACTTCCGCGCGCGACGATGGCGCGAACAGCTGCCCGAGATGAGGGTCGGCGAGGATTGCCAGCACGGAGGCCAGCGCCTTGCCGCGCTCGGTATCGGACCATTGCGAGCCAACCCGGGCAAGATAGCGTTCAGCAGCGCCATAACGTTCGCCTTCGGCAATGCCGGGAAGCATCTGCAGAAGCTTGTGCAGCGCCAGACCCCGCATGACGGCAAACCCGGGCTCGGCGTCGGCGTCCAGAACGGGCGAGCCGGTATCGATCACCGCTTCCTTGCCTTCGTCGATCAGCGCCGAAGCACCGGACGGCGACAAGGGGCGCGGCAATTCCTCATAGGGCGGCAATGGCCGGAACAGGTTAGCCGGCAGCGGCGCGAAATCCTCTTTCTGCCGGGTCTGGTCGTCAGCAACCAGGGCAACAGGCGGCAACCTCGTCATGTGGAAGCGATGCACCGGTTCGCCATTGGCGGGATGCTCGCGCTGCTCACTCTCCGGGGCGCCGACCAGGGCGCGGCTGACGATCGAATGCCAGGTGCCGGTATTCGGCGCCCGCTTGCCGTGATAGCCGCAGACGATCAGCCGGTCCTCGGCGCGGGTCATGCCCACATAGAGCAGCCGGCGATATTCATCGTCGGCGAGTTCGCGGGCGCGAACCGAGGCCGCCTTGGAAAAACCGTTAGCGACGTCGCTGCCCGAGCGCCAGAGATAGCCCTTGCCGCGCCAGTGTTTGCCGGTGCCGTCGAATGGCATCAGACGCGGCAGGTGCTGGTCGCTGAATGGAGCCGAGCCTCCGTCGACCAGAAACACGACCGGCGCCTCCAGGCCCTTGGCGGCGTGCACCGTCATGACGCGGACCTCATCGCGGGTCTGGTCCATCTCGCGCTTGATCTCGGGACCGGCATTTTCCAGCGTCGACAGGAAGGCTTCCAGTCCCGGCAGCCCGGTCCGTTCATCGGCAAGGCAGAAATTCAGGAATTCGTCGAGAATGTCGCCCGCTTCCGGCCCGAGCCGCGCGATCATCTTGCGGCGCACGCCGTCGCGCGCCAGCAGGCCGGCATAGAATTCAAAGACCGGCTTGAAGCCGGCTTCTCCCGCCCAGAGGTCGAGCTGTTTGACCACATCGGCCAGCACGGCGCTTTCTGCGGCGTGCTGGCGCAAGGACGCGATCAGCGACAGGCCGGACGCCCGCTCGGCGGCGAGGCCAAAAAGCATCTCTTCCGAAACATCGAAAATCGGGCTGCGCAGTACCGCTGCAAGCGACAGATCGTCCTGCGGCTGGATCAGGAAATGGCCGAGCGCGATCAGGTCCTTGACCGCGATATGGCCAGGCAGGCTCAGCCGGTCAGCGCCGGCCACGGGAATGTCACGGCGCTTCAGCGCGCGGGTCAGGGCGTGGACAAAGCGGTCGCGCTTGCGCACCAGCACCAGCACGTCGCCTGGCCGAAGTTTCTTGCCACGGCCTTCGATGATCTCGCCATTGCCGATCCAGCCGGCAACCGTCGCGGCGACGTTTTCGGCCACGCGCACCGCCGGTGCGTGGGCGTGGTCGATGGCTTGCGTCCAGTCATCCGGCTCATCGACGACATCGGCGCCGATCGACGGCCAGACCTCGACATAGCCCGGCGCATCGTTGCGGATCGCCTTGTGGTCCAGCGGGTCGGGATCATGGCTGATGCCGCGCCGGACAATGGGGTCGGCGAAGACACGGTCGACGGCGGCCAGCACGTCGTCGGTGGAGCGGAACGACCAGGTCAGCTTCAGGTCGGCGAAGGAGGCCTCGGCGTTCCGCACCCTTCCGGCAAACAACAGCCGGCTGTCGGCGAAGGAGTCCGGCGCCGCCCCCTGAAACGAATAGATCGACTGCTTTTCGTCACCGACGGCAAACACCGTGCGGTGGACATGGTCGCGGGCGCCAAAGCCGGCAAAGAACTCCTCCGCCAGCCGCTTCACCACCTCCCATTGGTCGGGGCTGGTGTCCTGCGCTTCGTCGAGCAGGATATGGTCGATGCCTTGGTCGAGCTTGTATTGCACCCAGGGGCCAGCGTCGGGACGCGCCAGAAGATTGACCGTGCGGGTGATCAGATCGTTGAAATCGAGAAAGCCGCGCCCGCGCTTCAATTGCTCGTAGCGGGCAATGAGCCAGTCGGCGACGGTCAGCGCGGCACGCGTGCCTTCCAGCATCCGAAACAGCGCCAGCCGGTCAGAGATTTCCAGGATGGCGCTAACGGCGGCCTGATAGCGCTCCGGCAGGTCGGGCAGCCGTTCGAGCAAGGCCTTCTTGAACGCCTTGGCCGGGTCATAGGCCTCGCCGTCCGACTTCAGGAAAGCCCGGCCCAGCAATTGCAGCCGGCGCAGCGGATCGCTTTCGGCGAAGGCGAGACGGGCGTAGGGCAGGATGTTGTTGAGGACGATGCGGGCGTCGGCCGATTCAGCGGCAGCGGCAAAGGCAGCAAAATAGTCCGGCAGGAACCCCGGCAGCGGCCAGGCGGAGGCGGCTATGCCTTCGGCCGTCTGGCCGGCTCGAAAATGAAACTCGTCGAACAGCGGCTGAAACCCCGAGCCGTCACGGCCGGCCTCGTCGATGAAAGCGCGCAAGCCGTCGCGCTTGCGCACGATCTCGGCCAGCAAGGCATCGAGCCCAGCCTCACCGCCGCGCTCCAGGACAGCGGCGAAAGCCTCGGCAAGCTCCGCCTCGCGCGCAGCCGAGCCAGAAATCATCTCGCGGCGGGCGGCGGCGAAAAGCGAGGCCTCCATCTGGCTGTCGAGCATCTCGAAATGCGCGGGAATATTGGCCTCGAGCGGGAACTGGTGCAGCACCGATTCGCAGAAGGCGTGGATGGTCTGGATCTTCAATCCGCCCGGTGTTTCCAGTGCCTCGGCGAACAGGCGGCGCGCGCGACGCATGGTCTCACGGTCGGGCCGGCGATTGTCCAGCGCCTCGATCCTTGCCGCCAATTCGGTGTCGCCGAGTGCCGTCCATTCCGACAGCGTCGAAAACACCCGGTTCGACATGTTGGCGGCGGCGGCGCGCGTATAGGTCAGGCACAGGATCTTCGAGGGATCGGTGCCGCGCAGCAGCAGCCGAATGACGCGCTGCGCCAGCACATGGGTCTTGCCCGAACCGGCATTGGCCGACACCCAGGCGGAATTCCTGGGGTCGGACGCGCTTGCCTGGCTCGACGCGGTGTCGCTCGGGATCGGATAGGCCTTCTTCATGCCTCCCCTCCCTCGTCACCGGTATCGCCGCCGGCGGACCATTCGAGCACCCGGGCCAGATGATCGTAGTCACCATCGGTTTCGCCCTCGCGGAAAGGCAGCGCCCGTGACAGGTATCCGGTCGCCGGATCGTCGTAATGAACCAGGAGCTTTTCCAGCCGCGCCCAGGCCTCTTCGGCGAGGTCGGCGGCGGTTCTGGGCTGTCGGTTGTATTCGAGGATGGATTCCTCGAACACCTCGCCATTCGGCTTCAACCTGATGAACGCCAGTTGCGACGGCTCGCGTGCGCCAAGATCCTTGAAGGCGCCGCGCCGCAGCAGCGCGGCTTCCAGCGCCAGTTGTGGGGCCAGCAGCGTGTGTGCCTGTGCCTTGGAGGGTGAGGAGCCGGTCTTGTAGTCGAGAATATCGGCCATGCCGCCAGCCAGCAGATCGACACGGTCGGCATAGCCGGACAGCGTTACACCGGACTGGCCGACGACTGTCTTGGCGGCGCGCTCTTCCGCATGGCGTTGTGTCACGGCGTCGGCGCGGCCGCGCTCCCACTCGATGATACTGCCAGCGAGCTTTTCAAAGCGTGGCCACCACACAGCCTCGACATCGGCGGGCAAGGCAGCCTCGGCAAAACAGGTGCGGCCCGCCGCAATGAGACCGGCCAGCGCGTCCGGCGCGCGCGGATCGGCAACGCTGCTCGAAAACAGATGCAGGATGGCATGGAACAGCGTGCCGCGTTCGGCAGCGCCGGGATCTCGGATGACCGGATCGAGCCGCATCAGGCCAAGGATCCTCCTGGCGTAAACGGCATAGGGATCGCGGCGCAGGGTTTCGATCTCGGTGACCGAAAAGTGCCGAGGCCTGACCGCCAGCGGTGGCTTCGGCTGTGGCCGTGGCGCGAAATCCTGCCGCTTGCCGGTATCGAGCGCCCGCGCCCAGGCGAGCAGTTCGTCGCCGCGCCGGCGTAGCTCGCCCGCATGGTCCTTGCCGACGAAGGTCAGGATACGCTGCAGCCAGCGCGACGGCACCGCGGGCGCGTCGCCGGCGCGGGCGGAGCGCGCCAGCACCACCTTTCTCGCGCCCATCGCCATCTGGAAGTCATGCGCGGCGAGGCCGATGCGCCGTTCGGGCGGTTCGAGATCGATGCCGGTCTTCATCAACCGCGACATGAAGCGATCGCTTTCCGGCTTGCGCGGCCAGACACCTTCGTTGAGCCCGCCAATGATCAGCGTGTCGACATTCTGCAAGCGCGCTTCCAGCGCACCCCAGATGGCGATGTTCCTGTCGGTGCCTTGCGCCGGCTTGACCGTTTCAGGTGCGATCAGCGCGTCCATCACGTCGGGCCATTCATCCGCCGCGAAGGAGAAGGCCACGGGGGCCGCGACCAGGCCGCGCAACAGTTCGGCGAGTTTTTCGCCGGCGTCGCCGGCATAAAGCTCGCCAAGGCCGCCATCCCCAGTGCGGCCGAGATTCTCGAGCGCGACAACGCTCGCGCTGACCAGCGCGGCAAGATCGGTCTCCAGCTGGCCTCGAAAAGCCGCGAGCGGTGCCAGGGCGCCGGTCAGGCGCTTGAGGACATCGCGCGCGTCCTCGATGCCGCGCACCGCCAGCCGGGCCAACCAGAAGGGTGGCCGACTGTCGTCGCCGAGACCCGTGAGACGGGCCTCGAACAGTTCCGGCAACGAAGCGATGTCGGGGCGACCGGTGCCGCCGCGCAGGGCCACCAGTTCGACCAGTTCCGCCGCGTGACGAACATTGGCCCGGTCGAGACCAAGGCCCAGAAGAGGATGCTTGAGCAGCGACAGCAGGCCAACGGGATCGCCGGGGCGAAACACCGCCTGCAGCGCCAGCCTGAGCAAGCTGGCGGCTGGCGTGTTGGTGAGTGGTACGCCACCCGAATCGTCGGCGACGACGCCAAAGCGCAGAAGCTCCGCCGAAACCCGCCGCGCCAGGGCACGGTCGCCGGTGACGAGCGCGGCGCGTTCGCCCGGCTGCTCGACAGCACGTTTGAGCGCAACGGCGATGGCCACCGCCTCGTCGCGCTCACTGGCGGCCTCAAGCAGCGTCACGCCGGCGAAGGCCTCGACAATATCGTGCGCGGCAAAGCCGGCGCGCGTTTCCGCCCAGAGCTCGGTGGTTTCAGCCGGCCGCAACGCTTCGCCGATCAGGGCGGCGCGCAGCGCCAGCGGCCGCCCGGCAACGCCGATCTCCTCGACATCGCCGCGCAACACGCCGATCTTACCGATCAGTTTTGCCAGGCCGTATTGCGGATGGCCGAGCAAGGCGGGGCGCGCGCCAGGAGCGGCAATCGCTTGGAAGGACGGTTCGTCCAGCGTCTGGTCGAGACCGGGCAGCACGATCGCGCCATTGGGCAGGCGGGCGATCGCGGCGAGCAGTTCGGCGGTGGCGGGGATCGAGCCCGTCGACCCGGCGGCGATGACCGGTCCGGGCGGCGGATTGCGCTGCAGCCGCGCCGCTTCGTGCCTGATCAGCGCGCTGCGATGCGCGGCTGGGTTGGAGCGATCACGCTCCTCAAGGAATTTCGGCCAGGCATCGATGACAATGCCGAGAAAATCGAGGGTAACCTGCCACCAGCCGGCAAGGCTTCCCTTGACCAGATCCTCGAACTTGCTCCAGTCCGACCCTTCCGTCTCGATCTCGTCCATCAGCCGGGTGAGATCGCGGGCCAGCCAGATCGCGTCGGCGGAGGACGCCGGAATGACGATTTCCTCGTCGAAGAGTGCAGCGACATGAGCCGGCAGCCGGCGCTTCCAGGCGCGCACCAGCGGCGCCAGCAGCAGCAGACGCTCGGTGGCCGAGATAGGCGGTGCAAGGTCTATCGCCGCCGAGGCTTCGGCCTCGAATGCCGCCTCGTCTTCGTCGAACTCGCCAAGCGGGCGTATGACCGGCAGGATTGCCGAACCGCCGCCGCCTCGTGCCGCGAGACTGTCGACAAAGACGCCGCGCAATGCGCGCGCGGCGCGGCGCGTCGGCACGTAAATGGTGACATCGGCCAGCGCCAGCGGATCGCCGTCAAAACGAAAACCCGGAACGAGGTGGCCGCCAAGCAATGCCTCGGCCAGCGTCGGCAGAAACGGCGCTCCGGGCGGTATCGAGAAAACGCGGCTTGAGCCGCTCATTGCAACTCGGCTAGAGCGTCGGCGACGGCGGCTTCGGCCTGCGGAATGGCATCGGGCGTGCCGACCGTGATCCAATGGCCCTGCATGACCATGCCGAACAGACGGCCAGCCGCGATGGCCGTGTCGAAATAAGCGTTCAGTGAGTGCGGCTCGCTCGACGCGTCCTTGAACAGGCGCGGATGGACTATTGCAGCCCCGGCATAGATCAGTCCGGCCGGATCGCCTTTCGCGCGGCGCAGTGCGCCATCCGGCGCAACCAGAAAATCCGTGCCGCCGCTGTGTCCGGTCGCCTGATCGAGTTCCGCCAGCATCAGCAGAATATCCATTTTCGCCGCGTCCCACGCAAGAGCGAGACGGGCAAGATTGGGCAGGCCATGGTCGATCCAGAACGTATCGGCGTTGAGAATGAAGAAGGGGGCCTTGCCGAGGGCCGGCAAGGCCTTGACGATGCCGCCGGCGGAATCCAGCAGCCTTTCGCTCTCATCAGAAATGACGATGCCTGGTGTCTGGCGCGCCGCGACATGGGCGATGATCTGTTCGGGGAAATAGTGGACGTTGACGACAGCCTTGCCGACGCCGACAGCGGCCAGGCTGTCCAGGCTCCAGTCAAGCAATGTCTTGCCGGCGATGCTGACCAGCGGCTTTGGCATGGTGTTGGTGATCGGCCGCATGCGCTTGCCAAGCCCGGCGGCAAGCACGATCGCGGTCTGCGGTATCGCCGTCAAAGGGTTCGTTCCTCCAGCAAGCCGTGGGCGGTGTAGAGGTCCCGCAGTCTTGCCAATGCCGGGTGGGACAGCGCGCGGCGCAGATAGTCGCGAATGCGCGGCAGATGCCTCAGATAGTAAGGCTTTCCGTCGCGCTTTTCGAGCCGCACGAAGATGCCAAGGATCTTGGAATTGCGCTGCGCCGCCATGATTGCATAGGCCTCGACAAACGCGCTCTCGTCAAAGGCGCCGGCTGCGTGGCGCGCCGCTATATAGGCAGCCAGTGTCTGCTTCTCGATCTCGGGCGACAGCGTGACGCGTGCGTCCATGGCGAGCGAGGCGACGTCATAGGCGGAAGGGCCAATCAAGGCGTCCTGCACGTCGACGATGCCCAGACGGTCGTGGCCGGAGCGCTCGCCGCGCCAGATGATGTTGGGCGAATGGAAATCGCGCAGCATCAGCGTGTATTCGCTGCCGTCCAGGCGGTCGAAGAGCGCGTTCCATTCCTGGTGATAGCCGGCGCGCAAGGTATCACTGGGCGGGCCTCCCGTGATCGCCGGCACATACCAGTCTATCAGCAGGTCGGCCTCGATCATCATCGCGGCGCGATCGAAGGGCGGCACCTCATGGGTCACGCCAGGAACGACCTCCAAACGGTCGGCCCAGGTCCTGCCATGCATCATGGCCAGCAGTTCTGCAGCAGCCTGATAGCGGCCGTTCACCGGTTGGCCCTGGCCGTCGAGAAAGCTCTCCGAACCGAGATGTTCAAGCAGCAGGAACCCCTGCTCCAGGTCCTCGGCTTCTATCGCCGGCACGCTGACGCCGCCGGCCTTCAAGGCACGGTCGATGGCAACGAATGCCGAGACAGACTGGGCCGTGTGGGCGATAACCGCATAGGGTTTGCCGTCGCGCACAGGCGGCCCCAGCACCAATCGCGGCGAATTCATCAGCACCAGTGGCTGAAAGCCGTCGCGCGAGACGATTTCATAAGAGCGGGCCGAGGCATCGCCGATGAAATAGCGCCGCTGCGCTTCGCCCCAGCCGGCGCTTGCCAGAAAATCGCGCATCGCCAGCGACCGCGCCGCGCGCTTGAACGCGTCGCCTTGTCCCGACAGCCTCGCCAGCCGGCCATCGCCGTGATGGGTCAGCTCGATCAGAACCGCTGTCGGCGGCAGATAGGCCTCGGCCTTTTCTGGCCATTCGACCAAGGCTGCTCCTTGCAGCAGTGCCTCGTCGAACCCGAGCTCATCGATTTCGGCCGCCGAGGACAGGCGATAGAGATCGAAATGGTGCACCGGAACGCGCGTGTCATAGCTCTGCACCAGGGTAAAGGTTGGGCTTGGCACGTCGAGGCCGGCATCGTCGGCCAATGTCCTGATCAGCGCGCGCGCCAATGTCGACTTGCCAGCGCCGAGGTCGCCCTTGAGGGCGAGCACATCGCCCGGGCGCAGCGACATGGCGAGGTCTTCACCCAGCCGTGCCGTCTCCGTTTCATCGGCAAGCAATCGCTCCAGCACCAGATCCGCCATCGAGCGTGCTACTCGGCCGCGGCGCGCATGCCCGGCGTATCGGGAAAGGTGCAGATGACGGTCGTGCCCTTGTCCTTGCCGGTCTCGATACGAACGCTGCCGCCATGCAGTTCGACGAAACTCTTGACGATGGACAAGCCGAGCCCGGCGCCGCGCCGGCGACCGCCGTTGGCGCGCGGCTCGAAGCGACGAAACACCGAATCAAGCACGTCCGGCGGCATGCCGGGCCCGCTGTCATGGACCGAGAACTCGACGCCCTCCGCCAGTTGCCTGCAGGCAAGCGTGATGGTGCTTGCCTCCGGCGCGTAGTTGGCAGCGTTGCTAAGCAGATTGTAGAGGATTTGGCGAATGCGGATCTCGTCGCCGTGAAAGCTCTTCGGCGCCGCGGCAGCATCGACCTTGAGCGTGATCGAATGCTCCTCCAGCCGGTCGGCCACGAGCTCTGCGGCGGCAGCGATGGTCCGGTCGATCCGCACCTCGGAGATATCGAGCTGCATGATGCCGGCATCGACGGTGGCCAGGTCGAGGATATCGTTGACGATGGTGAGCAGGACCGAGGACGACGAGCCGACATGCTCGACATATTCGCGCTGCTTCTGGCTCAGCGGCCCGGTGGCCGGCAGCGAAAGCAATTCGGTGAAGCCGATGATGTTGGTCAACGGCGAACGCAATTCGTATGAGACGTGCTGGACGAAATCATTCTTGATCTGGTCCGATCTCTGCAGCGCTTCGTTCTTGTCCTTCAGCGCCCGTTCGACATTGACGCTGTCGGTGACGTCGACAAAGGTGGTCATCACTTGCCCGTTGGGCAACGGGATGATGGCGTAGCTCAGCACGCCGCCATTGTTGAGTTCCGCCTGGCCGTGTCGGTCGCGGCGCTCGTCGTCGAAGCCGGTGATGACGGCGACGAAGCCTGGCCAAGGGCTGTCGACAGCTTGGCGGTCGCAGAGGTCGCGAATGGTGGACACGTGTACATTGGGCTTGGCCGCATCGGCACTCAGCCCCCAGAGCTTGGCGAAGGCCGGGTTCGACAGTCGGAGCCGTCCGTCAGGACCGAAGACGGCCACGCCTTCGGCGAGATTGTCGAGTGTCTCGCCCTGAACGCGCACCGCCGTCTGGTAACGGCTTTCCAGGTCCATCTTTTCGGTCAGGTTCTCGAAGACCCAGGTCACGCCGCCCTTGGGCTGCGGATTGGCAACGACGCGGATCGTCTTGCCGTCAGGCAGATGCCACCAATGTTCCTGCGATTCCACCGCGCGATAGGCGCCAAGCAGACCTTCCTTCCAGCGGCGCCATTCCGGCTGCTCGGCAATCTTGCCTTCACTGCGCAGGCGGTCGAGCAACAGGGCATTGTCGGGGGCACTGTGCAGGAACCCAGAGTCCAGGCCCCAGAGTTTCTGGAACGCCTGATTGAAGAACCGCAGCTTCTCGTCAGCGTCGAAAATCGCGACGGCGGTGTTGAGCTGATCGAGCGTGTCGGCGTGGCTTCTCACCGTCCGCTCATACTCACCGCGAATGGTCTCAATAGCACTGGTGTCGGAGGCAAGACCCGCCGAGCCATCGGCGCCGGCGAAATCGGTCACGGCAAACACGCGCCGATCGCCCTCGATAACAGTGGAAAGCGCCTGGTCGAACACCGGATGCGATGTGTGCTGGGCAGCGATCGCGTCGCGCGCCTGACCACCAAGGAATTCCTTGGCGTCACGGACCGCGGCGTCCGCGCTTTCGGCTTCAACCGCATCGGCATAGGCCCGATTGACCCACCTCAGCCGTCCATCCGCCGTGCGCAGCCATGTCGGCATCTTCAAGGCATCAAGCAGGCCGACGATCGTCTCATAGTCGGCGGAGAGGCGCTGGTTCTCGATTTTCAGCCTGGCCTGGCTGCGCTGTGTCTCCGACAGGGAAACGAAACGCACCAGTATATGAGCCGCGCTCTTGCGCCCATGCACTTCGAGCGGCGCGCCGGCCTGCGATTCGATGAGGAGGTCAAAGGGCTTTGCCTTTTCCCGCAATGCCGTGATGGCATGTTCCAGCGCCGCCGCCGAACGTGGCATCAGCCAGCGTCCAAAAGCGAGGAACGCGGCGCGGTCTTCCGGGGCGCCGCTTTCCAGCGGCAATGTACCGACAAGATCGGGTTTCTTGTTCTCAGCGGCCCATACCACGACGCGTTGGTCGCGCATGTTGAGCAGCGCCTCGGAACGCCGCAAGGCTGCATTGACGTCGGCCAGACGGCTCCTGAGTTCCAGGTTCTGCGACGAGGTGCGCGTTCTTTCGCGGATCAGCACGATGGCGGAGAGCAGCGCGGCACCCGTCACCCCGACGAATACCGCAAGCTGGATGACCTCGACCGTGCTGAGCGACAATCCTGACGTGATCACATTGGCGGTTTCGGCATGCGCGACCGTGCCAAGCAAGGGGCTTGAAAACGCGGATGCGGCAAGAAGCGCGCCGGCGCGGGCGCGCCAGGAAACGGCCTCGCCCTTTACAGCCGAGTTGCTGGTCTCCGAATCGTCATGGCCGCCGGAAACGGCCCGTCCCGCCTTTTGCGGGTGTTGCCCCGGCATGTCTTGGTCCTCTCCGCCGCCTGAATGCAAGACCGCCCTGATGCGCGCTTCTCTTTCCCCCTTTCGGGCTGGAAGCGTCGCGAATCACCTGACAATAAACCCTCGCCGAATCGGCGTGAAGGCGCTTGGCGCGCAAAAATAAAGCCGGGCGAAATGTCAATCGCCCGGCTTCAATATCTAGTAGTAAATTTGAGTTTGGTTAATAGCGGTAGTGTTCCGGCTTGAACGGGCCCTGCGGCGTCACGCCGATATAGGCCGCCTGTTCGCTCGAGAGTTCGGTCAGGCGGGCGCCAAGCTTGTCGAGATGCAGGCGCGCGACCTTTTCGTCGAGATGCTTGGGCAGGACATAGACCTGATTCTCGTACTGGCCGGGCTTGGTATACAGCTCGATCTGGGCCAGCACCTGGTTGGTGAAGGACGCCGACATGACGAAGCTCGGATGTCCGGTGGCGTTGCCGAGATTGAGCAGGCGGCCTTCCGACAGCAAGATCATGCGCTTGCCATCCGGGAAGGTGATCATGTCGACCTGCGGCTTGACGTTGGTCCATTTCAGGTTGCGCAGCGCGGCCACCTGAATCTCGTTGTCGAAGTGGCCGATGTTGCCGACGATCACCATGTCCTTCATCGAACGCATGTGGTCGAGGGTGACGACATCCTTGTTGCCGGTGGTGGTGATGACGATGTCGGCGGTCGGAGCGGCGTCCTCGAGAGTGACGACCTCAAAACCGTCCATCGCCGCCTGCAAGGCGCAGATCGGATCGACTTCGGTGACCTTGACGCGAGCGCCGGCGCCCTTGAGCGAAGCCGACGAGCCCTTGCCGACGTCGCCATATCCGCAAACCACGGCAACCTTGCCGGCCATCATCGTATCGGTGCCACGGCGGATGCCGTCGACCAGCGATTCCTTGCAGCCATACTTGTTGTCGAATTTCGACTTGGTGACCGAGTCGTTGACGTTGATTGCCGGGAACGGCAGCAGGCCCTTCTTCTGCAATTGGTAGAGACGGTTGACGCCGGTCGTGGTCTCTTCGGTGACGCCGCGGATCGCCGCCTTCTGCTTGGTGAAGAAGCCGGGTGAAGCCTTCAGGCGCTTCTTGACCTGGGCGTAGAAGTATTCCTCTTCTTCGCTCTGCGGGTTGGAAAGCACGTCCTCACCGGCCTCGGCGCGGGCGCCGATCAGAATATACATGGTGGCGTCGCCGCCATCGTCCAGGATCATGTTGGACGTGCCGCCATCGGCCCACTGGAAAATCTTGTCGGTATAGTCCCAGTATTCCTCGAGCGACTCGCCCTTGACGGCGAAGACCGGGATGCCGGCCTCGGCGATGGCCGCCGCCGCATGGTCCTGCGTCGAGAAGATGTTGCAGGACGCCCAGCGAATGTCGGCACCGAGCACCTTCAACGTCTCGATCAGCACCGCCGTCTGGATGGTCATATGCAGCGAGCCGGTGATACGGGCGCCCTTGAGCGGCTTCTTGTCGCCGAACTCCTCACGGCAGGCCATCAGGCCCGGCATTTCCGTTTCGGCGATATCCAGTTCCTTGCGGCCCCAGCCGGCAAGCGAGATATCGGCGACCACATAGTCCTTGCTACCCGTCATGGCAGTGCTCCGTGCGAATTGTTATGCTGCGAATTGTCTACGTCTGCGCCCACGCCGGAAGGCGCGTCGAAGGGCGCGAATTGCCGGCCTGACTAGCAGATCGAGGCTCCGGCGACAATGGGATATAAAGAAATCTTTATTCGTGCATGTCTTTGAGCGGAGGCTTGATCAGCATTCCTCGCCGAAGCGGGATGCCACCAATTGCTCCAGGGCATCGATGACCGCCAGGGCTTCCGGCCCGCTGGCGGTGACGCGGATGGAATAGCCGGGGCTGGCAGCCAGCATCATCAGGCCCATGATCGACGTGCCACCGACCTTGACGCCGTCCTTCTCGACATCGACGGCGGCATCGAAGCCGCTGGCAACCTGGACGAACTTGGCCGAGGCGCGCGCATGCAGGCCGCGCTGGTTGATGATCGGAAAGTCCCGTACGATCTGGTCTTTTTCCGACGAGAGCATGGTCATTTGCTGCTCAGCAACTGGCTGGCGACGTTGATGTATTTACGGCCGGCGGCCTGCGCCTCATCGAGGGCCGCCGCCATATTGTCGCCCTTGCGGATCGACGAGAGCTTGATCAGCATCGGCAGGTTCATGCCGGCGATGACTTCCGTGCGGCCGGATTCCATCACCGAAATGGCAAGGTTGGACGGCGTGCCGCCGAACATGTCGGTCAGCACGATGACGCCTGCCCCGGTATCGACACGCGCAACAGCGTCGACGATGTCGCGGCGACGCTGCTCCATATCGTCGTCAGCGCCGATCGCCACGGTTTCGAAATTGTCTTGTGGCCCGACGACATGTTCCACGGCATGTCGGAACTCGGTGGCCAGTTGACCGTGCGTTACAAGCACGAGTCCGATCATTCTCTGGTGGCTCCCGTCATCGCCGCTTCACAGGCGGATTTTATGCTCGCCGGCCATTCCAGGCGGCGGGAGCGCTATCTTGTCGACGCGCGGCCCGTTGACAAGCCCAAAATTGAGCCGAGCTACGCCATTTTGACGCATTGCAGCAAAAAACCCGGGCCGGTTCATAGAAAAGGCACGATCGAAAGCCGCGCCATCACGGCCGGCAAAGCCGCGGAGACATTGCGTTCGGCCAGATCGATTCGCGGTACAGGACAGCCCGCGATGGCTTCGCTGACCGTCTCCTGAAAGCGCGCCATCTTGTCGCCTGGTACCAATCTGATCCACAGGTCGATGACGCAGGCGGGCTCGAACAAGACTGGACGCGGACCGAACCCCCGCACTTCGGTGAGACCGGCGATGGTGTCCGGCGCGCGGCAGAGCAGGCGCCCGGCATGATTGGACACGAAGAGCTGGTCGTCGCCGACAAGCCGAGAAAACAGCCCATGCCGAGGGCAATGATCAATCAGCGCCAACGCCAATGTCGTCTTGCCTGAGCCCGACGGTCCGGTGACAAGTATGCCCCGGTCGCCGATCAGGATGACCGTGGCGTGGATGTTTTCAGCTGACGGCTTGGACATGATCATCTTGGACCGGAGGTCAGCCCTCGGCCGGCAGCGTCACGACGAAACGCGCGCCCTTAATCTCGCCCGGCTTGGTGCCCGGGATATTTTCAGCGGTCAGCGTGCCGCCATGGGCCTCGACGATCTGCCTGGATATCGACAGGCCTAGGCCTGAATTCTGGCCGAAAGCCTCGCCGGCGGGCCGGTCGGTGTAGAAACGCTCGAAGATGCGGTCGATGTTATCGGCCCGGATGCCGGGACCGTTGTCATCGACCGTGACGATGTTGACCTTGCCGGCGCGCGCCAGCGACATCGTGATATGACCGCGCTCCTCGGGCACGAAGGAGCGGGCATTCTCGATCAGGTTGGTGATGACCTGGCCGATCCTGAGATCATGGCCGACGACAAAGTAGCCCTTGATCCCTTGCGGCAGCTTGGCAACCCTGAGCTCGATCTCGACGGCTTTCTTGTTGCGTGTCGCCTCGCGCGACACGGCGACCAGATCGGTGATGAATTTCTTCAGGTCCACGGTGCCGGCATCTTCCCGCGCCAGTTCGGCGTCGAGACGCGAGGCATCGGAAATGTCGGTGATGAGCCGATCCAATCGCCGGACATCGTGCTGGATGATTTCCATCAGCCGGCTGCGCGAATTGTCGTTCTTGGCCAGTGGCAAGGTTTCCACCGCGCTGCGCAGCGATGTCAGCGGGTTCTTCAGCTCATGCGAGACGTCAGCGGCAAAGCTCTCGATCGCCTCGATGCGGGCGTAAAGCGCGTTGGTCATGTCACGCACGGCAACCGACAGGTTGCCGATCTCGTCCTGGCGGTCGGAGAAATCAGGTATTTCCTCGCGGCTCTTGACGCCACGCCTGACCCGTACCGCTGCCGCCGACAACCGGCGCAAAGGATTGGCGATGGTCGAGGCCAGCAGCATCGACAGTATGGCGGTGACGAGGGCAGCGATGCCGAAGACGCGCAGGATGGCCTTGCGCTCGGCGGCGACGATCTTGTCGATATCGCCGCCTTCGGTCGACAGCATCAGCACGCCGAGAACGGCACGGAAGCGCTGGATCGGCACCGCGACCGAAACGATCTGCTCGCCCTGTTCGCTGATGCGCACGATGGTTGACGGACTGCCGGTCAGCGCCTTGACCACCTCCGGGAACGCCGCGCCATTGCCGCCCGGCTGTTCGTGATAGACCGGCAGTTCGGTGTTGCGGAAGAAATCGAAGACAAATTTCTGGATGCGCTCGACAAGATCGGGCTCCTCCTCGTCGACCGGCGGCAGGTCATAGCGCAGGATCTGGCCGCGCGAATAGAGATGGCGCGAATCGAGCAGCAGGTTGGCGTCGCGGTCATAGATGCGGGCGCGGGTCCGGGTCGGCGAGATCAGCCGCCGCAGCACCGGCGCGACGCGCTCGGGATTGATCGGGAAATCGAGGTTGTCGAGCTGATCGGAGCCAGGGCCCAGGCTTTCACCGGCCTGCAGCTCCAGCAATTTTTCGGGATCGATGCTGATCGAATCCGTCTCGACCGTCGCCGAGGCGGCAATCGCGCCGGCGATGATCTCGCCTTGCGTCATCAGGCTTTCGACGCGGGCATCGATCAGCCCGTCGCGGAAGGTGTTGAGGTAGAGGATGCCGGTAACCAGAACGGCGAGGCCGGCCAGGTTGAGGAAGAGGATACGCCGCGTCAGGCTGGAAAAGATGTGGTGGCCGAGGAAACGGCGCATCGGCACCGTGAAGCGCGACAGGAATGCGGGCATGATCCGGGATGGGCGCCTGGTAGCGCCCACCGGTCTGCTTCGCTGTGCTTCCACTGCCATCGAATAGCAGTCCCCGCCTAGGCCTTGTCTTTACGCATGCCGTTGCCCCAAAACCGCTGGGCAACTCTGGACGACATGCACTGCCACGTGCATGTCGCTGTCCCAGAACCGGAACCACTTCTGGGCGACATGCACCAACTCATGCTTCGCGGAACCGGTATCCGACTCCGTAAAGCGTTTCGATCATCTCGAAGTCATCGTCGACGGCCTTGAACTTCTTGCGCAGCCGCTTGATGTGGCTGTCGATCGTACGGTCGTCGACATAGACCTGTTCGTCATAGGCCGAATCCATCAGCGCATCACGGCTTTTTACCACGCCGGGACGCTGCGCCAGCGAATGCAGGATCAGGAACTCGGTGACGGTCAGCGTCACAGGCTCACCCTTCCAAGTGCAGGTATGGCGCTCCTGGTCCATGACAAGCTGGCCTCGCTCGAGCGAACGCGCCTGCTGGCTCGGCGTCTTGGCCGCGGCCTCGCGGGCGCTCGCACGGCGCAACACGGCGCGGACACGCTCGACCAGCAGTCGCTGCGAGAAGGGTTTGCGGATGAAATCGTCGGCGCCCATCTTGAGGCCGAACAATTCGTCGATCTCATCATCCTTGGATGTCAGGAATATCACCGGCAGATCGGACTTCTGGCGCATGCGGCGCAAGAGTTCCATGCCGTCCATGCGCGGCATCTTGATGTCGAGTATGGCAAGGTTCGGCGGGCGGGCCGCCAGTCCTTCCAGCGCCGACGCACCATCCGTGTAGGTTTCGACGCGATACCCCTCGGATTCGAGAGCGATCGACACCGACGTCAGAATGTTGCGGTCGTCATCGACAAGCGCGATTGTTGCCATTTCAAGCGGCTCCCTCATGAGCTGTCCCTTCTTTCGTAGAGAAGGGGCTTTTGCAGGACAAATTAGGTACAAAATGTGGCATAGGCCTCGTCCGCTGTCACGAGCGGCATGCCAGCGGCCACAATTGCACCTCTACACGGGATTGGACGAACGAACCCTGCCAATCCTTTGGGCAACCGCTCGATTTTTTGCACATATAAACGATTTAAACAACTTTCAAATTTTTTAAATCGATTAATGATTTGATATCATTTGGCTTTTCTGGTTCTGACCGTTTCAGCTCCAGCGAGTGGGCAGGCCGGAAATGCGCCGGCAAAGATGCGGCAAATCGAAGAAGGGACACTCATGTCGGAAATCGGCAAACGCAACCCTGCTTGCGCGATCGATCATATCGGCCTGAAAACCACGGGTGTGGTGCGCTATAATTTCGGTGCCGCCGCCCTTTACGAGGACTCAATCCGCCGTGGCGAGGCCCGGCTCACCGCGCAGGGCGCGCTGGTCGCCGAGACCGGCCAGCACACCGGCCGCTCGCCCAAGGACAAGTTCGTCGTCCGCGACGAGAACACCGATCCGCATGTCTGGTGGGACAACAACAAGGCGATTTCGCCGGCGCAGTTCGATGCGCTGCTCGCCGATTTCCGCGTCCATGCCCAGGAAAGAGACCTCTACGTGCAGGACCTGGTCGGCGGCGCCGACGCGGATCTGCGGCTGCCAACGCGGGTCATCACCGAGTTCGCCTGGCACTCGCTGTTCATCCGCAACCTGCTCATCCGTCCGCAAGCCGCCGAACTCGAGCATTTCGTGCCGGAGATGACGATCATCGACCTGCCGTCGTTCCGGGCCGATCCGGCCCGCCATGGCAGCCGCACCGAGACGATGATCGCCGTCGACCTGTCGCGCAAAATCGTGCTGATCGCGGGCACGTCCTATGCCGGCGAGATGAAGAAGTCGGTTTTCACCATGCTCAACTACCTGCTGCCGGCAAAGGGCGTGATGCCGATGCACTGCTCGGCCAATGAAGGCGACGCCGGCGATGCCGCGGTGTTCTTCGGCCTTTCCGGAACCGGCAAGACGACGCTGTCGGCCGACCCGTCACGCACGCTCATCGGCGACGACGAACATGGCTGGGGCCCGCACGGCATCTTCAATTTCGAAGGCGGCTGCTACGCCAAGACGATCAAGCTTTCAGCCGAAGCGGAACCGGAAATCTTCGCCACAACGCAGCGGTTCGGCACGGTGCTGGAAAATGTCGTGCTGGATGCCGATGGCGTGCCGGATTTCAACGATGGCCGGCTGACCGAAAACACGCGCTGCGCCTATCCGCTGGATTTCATTCCCAATGCCAGCAAGACCGGGCGCGCCGGCCACCCCAGGAACATCATCATGCTCACCGCCGATGCCTTTGGCGTGATGCCGCCGATCGCGCGGCTGACGCCGGCTCAGGCAATGTACCATTTCCTCTCCGGCTACACCGCCAAGGTGGCGGGAACCGAAAAAGGCGTAACCGAACCCGAAGCGACGTTCTCGACCTGCTTCGGCGCACCATTCATGCCGCGCCATCCCTCGGAATACGGCAACCTGCTGCGCGACCTGATCGCGCGTCATGAGGTCG
Organism: Mesorhizobium sp. INR15; assembly: GCF_015500075.1. NCBI lineage: Bacteria > Pseudomonadati > Pseudomonadota > Alphaproteobacteria > Hyphomicrobiales > Phyllobacteriaceae > Mesorhizobium > Mesorhizobium sp. INR15. The sequence goes on from NZ_CP045496.1 coordinate 513,282, forward strand.
ATTGCTGGCTGGTCAACACCGGCTGGACCGGCGGCGCCTATGGCACCGGCAAACGGATGCCGATCAAGGCAACGCGCGCCTTGCTGGCCGCCGCGCTCGACGGCTCGCTGAAGGCAACCGATTTCCGCACCGACGCCAATTTCGGCTTCGAAGTGCCGGTGGCCGTGCCAGGTGTCGACAGCGCCATTCTCGATCCGCGCTCGACTTGGGCCGACAAGGCTGGTTATGACCTGCAAGCGGCACGGCTGGTCGGCATGTTCGCCGTCAACTTCGAGAAATTCGAAAGCCATGTCGACGCCGTCGTGCTGGGCGCCGCGCCCCGAATGCAGGAAGCCGCCGAGTAGGCATTGCGAAGACTGGAACGCATGGAAGGCCCGGTTTCGATCGGGCCTTTTCTTTTTCGATCCGCCGCGCCATGACTGCGGCATGACAGCCGACGATATAATCGCCATTGCCAACGATGCCGTGATCCACCCGGGCGACCTGCACGAGGATTTTATCCGCTCGTCCGGGCCTGGCGGCCAGAACGTCAACAAGGTGGCGACGGCAGTTCAGTTGCGTTTCGACGCCGCGAATGCGCAAGGCCTGTCGGAACGCGTGCGTGAGCGCACCATAAAGCTCGCCGGCCAGCGCGCCACCAAGGACGGCGTCATCGTCATCGAGGCAGGCCGCTTCCGCACCCAGGAGCAGAACCGCGCCGACGCGCGCGCCCGCCTGACGGCACTGGTGGCCAAGGCGGCGGAACCACCACCGCCGCCGCGCAAGAAGACACGGCCGTCCAAGGGAGCGGTTGAACGGCGGCTGAAGAGCAAGGCCGGGCGAGGCACGATCAAGAAGCTGCGCGGCCGAGTAGAGAACGACTGATCAAAAAACGTATGGCTCGCCCCGCCTGCAAGCGATTTTTGACGGCATCTCAGTCTGCGCCAACGTATCCGGTCTCGGGGCAATGATCGTCCCCGGCCAAGATGGAGCTTACGCGCGTACCGATCCTCATAAAGACGTCGGCGTCTAGCGCCATTTTTTTGGTCAGGATGTCGGCACACCGTTCGACTGTCAGGCCATCTTTTCAGTCCACTCACAGACAACGCCGGCCTGAAGGTCTCCCTTCCGGCCGATCTCTGATTATCCGACCGACGGCAACGCCGCCATCTGGAACGGACGCCCGCTTCTCAGCACCGCCCAGATGATCCTGGCCATCTTCGCCGCTAGCGCGACGACAGCCGTGTTCATATGAGTTCGCGACAGCAGGCCTCGAAGCCATTCGCCCAACAGCGTCTTCCCTTTGGCAAGGGACGGCAGCGCTGCTCGTGCTCCATGGATCAGCATCCTACGAAGATAGCCGTTGCCGCGCTTGCTGATCCCCAGAAGCTTAGGCTTACCTCCGGTCGTCATTTGTCGAGGCACGAGTCCAAGCCAGGCCGCAAGGTCACGGCCCCGGCCAAACGTCTCGGCCTTTCCGACCGACGCTACGAACGCGGTCGCATTCAATGGGCCGATCCCCGGGATCGTCGAGAGCAGCTTCATTGATGCGTCCGTGCGAGCGAGGGTCGCGAACTCCGCGTCGAAGGAGACGATGCGGGCATCGAGGGCGCGCCACTCGGCTCGCATGTCCTCGATCAGAACCCGGATCCGACGGCCGATCGCCATCTCTCCGGCGAGAAGCTGTTCCAGTCGGAGTTCAAGCTTGCGCCGCCCCTTGGCAATCATGATTCCCCGCTCGAGCAAAATCGCCCGAAGCTGGTTGATCAGAGTCGTGCGCTCGCCAACCAGCCGATCTCGAGCCCGGTGCAGGCTCTGCATGTCGAGTTGCTCGTCGCTCTTCAGATCGACAAAGCGCATCGTTGGGCGGGTCGCGGCTTCCGCTATCGCCTCGGCATCCCGATCGTCGTTCTTCTGCGCTTTCACGTAGGGACGAACATATTCGGGAGACATCAGCCGTACATCGTGGCCCTGCTCACGAAGCTGCCGGCCGAGATGATGGGCGCCGCAACAGGCTTCCATCGCCATCACGCAGGCCGGCATTCCCGCCGCCAGCTTCACCACGCTGTCCCGACGCATCCGGCGCCGCAACAGCACGTTCCCGGCTTCGTCCAGCCCGACAACGCTGCAAACGTCCTTTCCAAGATCTATACCAAGAACCTTGATCTCATTCATCGGCTCAACTCCGTGCCAGACTCATCGACGACGCAATCATGCGCCGAGGGAAAGGGGCGAGCCATTCCATAAAGCCAAATGAGCGCCTGCGCATCCCGGACTCTGACTGGAGCGATCCTCGGCGCTTCGACAACGGCGGCTTTCGGGTCGCCCTTTTTATTTGATGATGGCACTCTGCCGCTCTTAGCCAGAGATGAAGGGACCGCTCCGTGCTCGTTCTGCCCAAAGGCGTCCGCCATATGCCGCTCTATCTGTCGCGCGAGGCGCAGGAAGCACTCGTCGAAGACGTGAGGCGCGTGGTGCAGGCGGCGCCTCTATACGTGCCGGCGATGCCACGCACCGGCAAGGAGATGAGCGTGCGTATGACCAACTGCGGCACGCTGGGCTGGGTCACCGACAAGGAGCACGGTTATCGCTACCAGCCAACACACCCGGCGACGGGGGTGCCGTGGCCACCAATTCCAGAGGCGCTGATGCAATTGTGGCGGGAGGTTTCGGCCTACGCGCACCCGCCGGAAGCATGCCTGATCAATTTCTACACACAGGATGCCAAGATGGGCCTGCACCAGGATCGTGACGAGACCGACCTGTCGGCTCCGGTCGTCTCCGTTTCCCTGGGTGACGATTGCCTGTTTCGCGTCGGCCAGACCACACGCGACGGCGGCACCAAGTCATTCAGGCTTAAAAGCGGCGATGTCGTCGTGCTCGGTGGCGAGGGCCGTCTTTGCTTCCACGGCGTCGACCGCATCTATCCGTCGACCTCGGCGTTGCTCAGGAATGGCGGGCGGATCAATCTGACCCTGCGGCGGGTCAATCCGTGACCAATGATTTGCGCGCAGGCAACCAGATCACCGACCCTGTCGTAGGCTTTCTTCGAGAAAATCGGAACGGCGACCGTTCCCGCCGCCGTCACAGCTTCCTGAGCGCCACTTCCTCGATCAGGTGATCCGCGCCCTTGCGCAGGATCAGGTCGGCGCGGGCCCTCGTCGGCAGGATGTTCTCGCGCAGGTTCTTCAGGTTGATGTTGGTCCACAGGCCTTCCGCAATGGCGCGCGCCGAATCTTCCGACAGCTGCGAATAGCGATGGAAGAAGGAGTCCGGATTGCGGAAGGCGGTTTCGCGCAGCCGCATGAAGCGGGCAATATACCAGTTATGGATCAGTTCCTCATCGGCATCGATGTAGATGGCGAAGTCGAAGAAGTCGGACAGGAACGGTACGATCTTGCCGTCCTTCGGCAGCTTGCCAGGCTGCAGAACGTTGATGCCCTCGAAGATCAGGATGTCGGGCCGGTCGATGGTGACGAATTCGCCGGGAATGACGTCGTAGGTCAGGTGCGAATAGACCGGCGCACTGACATTGCGCTGGGCCGACTTGATGCCCGACAGAAAGCGCAGCAGTGCGCCGACATCGTAGCTGTCTGGAAAACCCTTGCGCTCCATGAGGTTTTCGCGGCGCAAAACTTCGTTGGGCAGCAGGAAACCGTCGGTGGTGATGAGGTCGACCTTGGGGCTCGACGGCCAGCGCGCCAGAAGTTCCTTCAGCACGCGCGCCGTGGTCGATTTGCCGACAGCCACGGATCCGGCGATGCCGATGATGAACGGCGTCTTGACCACATCGAGCGCGTTGAAGAAGGCCTGGCGCTGCCTGAACAGAAGCTGGCTGGCCTCGACATGCGCCGACAACAGCCTGGACAGCGATAGATAGATCCGCTCGACTTCCGCGAGATCGACCGGGTCGTTCAGGGAACGCAGGCGGCGGAATTCGTCATCGCTCAGCGTCAGTGGCGTATCGGCGCGCAATTGCGACCATTGCTCGGCGGAGAAGAAACGAAACGGGGAATATTTCTCGGTTGGCGCGAGCTGATCCATCGAGATTCCTGCCCTCCCTCGCGGTCAGCCCTTGGGCCGTGACGCCTTCTCGACGATACCCGAACGCCCGGTGCGGCTTTCGAGTTCCTTGAGCACATCGCTCAACGGAACTCCCGAGATGCCGAGAACGACGAGCAAATGATATATGAGATCGGCGCTTTCGGAAACGAGAGCCGGCTTGTCGCCGTGAACAGCGGCAATCACGGTTTCGACCGCTTCCTCGCCGAGCTTCTGCGCCGCCTTGTCGACGCCGCGCGCGAACAGCTTCGCCGTCCACGAGTCAGGATCGCCCGAATGCGCACGCTCCAGGACTATCTTTTCCAGATCGGACAGCGAAAACTCGGTCATGGCCGCCGTTTAAGGCTGATTAAACTGGGAGTCCAGACGCATAGGCAACCCTGCGGCCGCCATATGCGCCTTGGCTTCGGCGATCGTGTAGGTGCCGAAATGGAAGATGGAAGCGGCCAGCACGGCGCCAGCATGGCCGTCGCGAATGCCTTCGACCATGTGGTCGAGCGTGCCGACGCCGCCCGATGCGATGACCGGCGCACGAACCGCATCCGATATGGCGCGCGTCAGGGCTATGTCGTAGCCCGCCTTGGTGCCGTCGCGGTCCATCGAGGTCAAAAGGATTTCGCCGGCGCCGCGATCAACCATTTTGGTGGCGAATTCGACCGCATCGATGCCGGTCTTCTCGCGGCCGCCATGAGTGAATATCTCCCAGCGATCGGCCTCACCAGGGCCGGAGACTTTCTTGGCGTCAATGGCGACGACAATGCACTGGTTGCCGAACTTGTCGGCGGCCTCGGCGACGAAATCCGGGTTCTTCACCGCCGCCGTGTTGATCGACACCTTGTCGGCCCCAGCCAGCAGCAGTTTCCTGATGTCCGCAACCTGGCGCACGCCGCCGCCCACCGTCAACGGCATGAAGCATTGCTCGGCGGTGCGGGCGATGACATCGAAGATGGTCTCGCGATTGTCGGACGAAGCGGTGATGTCGAGAAAACAGAGCTCGTCGGCGCCGGCGGCGTCGTAGGCCTTGGCTGCCTCGACCGGATCGCCGGCATCGACCAGATCGACGAAATTGACGCCTTTGACGACACGGCCGTTCTTGACGTCGAGGCAAGGGATGACACGGGCCTTCAGCATCACCTGCCCTCTATCGACGCGAGGAGATCGTTCAGCAGTTCACCGACCAGCGGCGGAACATCGGCCCGCGCGTCGAATGCAGGATCGTAGGCGGAAACCGTAATACCAACAAGCGGCACAGCAAGCGCCATGCTGCATGCGGCCTTGCGCAACTGCTCCGGGTCCGGGCCGCCGGAATGGGTGTAGCGGTTGGCTTGAAGCTCCTTCGGGTTGTGCACATCCAGGTCGAGATGCATATGCACCCGTTTGGCGCCGGCCGCCTTCAGGGTCTCGACCGCGTTTGCCGCATCCTTGCATTCGGTTCGAATGACCGGCAGCGTCTCCAGCAGCTGCTTTTCCGCAGGATCGAGATCGCGTGCATTGATAAGCACGCAGCGTGCGGGATCGATCGCCTGGAAGCCGGGGATGGCCTTCGCCATCGGCCGCCAGCAAAGGCCCAGAACCACAGCCAGCGCCATACCGTCGAGAAAACCATGGATGGATGTCTCGGGCGTGTTGAGATCACCGTGCTGGTCGGCCCAGATGATCGCATCGGCGCCTTCGCCAGCAACCGCACCGGCAGACGTCAGGCAATTTCCCGCAAGGACAATGGGGAACCGGCCGCGGTCGCGGGCAATGCGGACCTCGCCCGACACCGCGTTGCAGACGGCAAAGCCGGTCGCGATCTCACGTTCCTGGTCATCGCCAACCTTGCCGATGTCCACGACAGCAACATCGTGGCCAGCGAGGGTCAAGGCATCGACCAGCCCGCCGGATATCAGCGCGTCAGGTCCCTGGCCCATGCCGCCGTGATAGTGGCCGCTGTCATAGGAGGCCAGAATGATCGAAACTTTCAAGATGTCGCCTCCGCCATTGGCTTGCCTTGCAGGATGGCCAGCGCCTCGGCCGGATCGATGCGGCCATCGTAGAGCGCTCGGCCGGAGATCGCGCCTTCGAGCTTTCGGGCATCGGGCATGGTCATGCGCACGATGTCGGCGATCGAAGCGAGGCCGCCGGAGGCAATGACCGGGATCGAGACGGCGTCGGCGAGGCTGATGGTGGCGTCCCAGTTGATGCCGGTCAGCACACCGTCGCGGTCGATGTCGGTGTAGATGATGGCAGCGACACCGGCGCCTTCGAATTTCTTCGCCAGCTCGATGACGCCGAGGCTGGAGGCTTCGGCCCAACCCTCGACCGCAACCTTGCCGCCCTTGGCGTCGATGCCGACGGCGACCTTGCCCGGGAATGCCTTGCAGGCCTGCTTGACCAGATTAGGATCACGCACGGCCACCGTACCGAGAATGACGCGGGCCAATCCACGGTCGAGCCAGTCCTCGATCTGCGGCAAGGTGCGGATGCCGCCGCCAAGCTGCACCGGGTTTTTCGTCGCTTTCAAGATGGCGCCGACGGCCGCGCTGTTGACGCTCTGGCCTTGAAACGCGCCGTTGAGGTCAACGACATGCAGCCATTCAAAGCCCTGGTCCTCGAAGGCAAGCGCCTGCGCCGCCGGGTCGTCATTGTAGATTGTCGCGGTGGCCATGTCGCCGTGCTTGAGGCGCACGCACTGGCCGTCCTTGAGATCGATGGCGGGAAACAGGATCATCGCTTCAAGCGCCTTCGACAATGACGAAGTGACCGGTCGAAGCGGCAAGCCGGAACTTCGAGGCATGCAGATATTCGGGCGAATGATAGCATTCGACCGCCTTGTCGTAGGATTCGAACTCGACCAGCACATGGCGGTTTCCGGTCGGCCCTTCCGGATTCTCATGGCGGCCGGCCCGCACCGCGAACTTGGCGCCATATTTGGCAAAGGCCACCGCATTCGCCTCGATGTACTGCTTGTACACTTCGGGATCGCGGACATCGATCATGGCCATCCAGTAGCCCTTCTTGCTCATGGTCTCAGGGCCTCCAGCGCAGGAAATTGGTGATCAGGGCGAGGCCGAGCGCCTGGCTCTTTTCCGGGTGAAACTGCGTACCGACGAGATTGTCGCGGGCGACGGCGGCTGTCACCGGACCGCCATAGTCGGCAACCGCCAGCACCTCGTCGGGCTTTTGCGCGTCGAGATGGTAGGAATGGACGAAATAGGCATGCAATCCGTCCGGCCCGGTCGGAATGCCTGAGAATAACGGGTGCTCGCGCTTCAGCTCGATCGTGTTCCAGCCGATCTGCGGAATCTTCAGCGCCGGATCGGCCGGCGTGATTTCCTTGACGTCGCCGGATATCCAGCCAAACCCCTTGGTTATAGTCTTTTCCAGGCCGCGCTCCGACATCAGCTGCATGCCGACGCAGATGCCGAGGAAAGGCCGCCCCTTGACGATCGCGACTTCCTCCACCGCTTCCCACATGCCGGCGACAGCCCGCAAGCCGGCGGCGCAATCGGCATAGGCGCCGACGCCGGGCAGGACGATGCGGTCTGCCGTGCGGACCCTGTCGGCATCCGCCGTCAGATCGATGCTGGCGGCGATGCCGGCCTCGCGCGCGGCCCGCTCGAAGGCCTTGGTGGCCGAGCGCAGGTTGCCCGAACCGTAGTCGATGATAGCAACCCGCATGTCAGGGCTTTCCGGGAATATGGGTCAGACCAAGTGCCATGCCCATCTGGGCCGGCCGCGCCAGCGCGGCATCGGGAACAATGCGCGGTGGGGGCGGAACGTCATCCGAGAGCGCCTCGGCCTCCAGCGCGTAACGCGTATCGGCATCGTCGAGGCCGCCGGCCTCGACCACGCCCCACTCGTGCCAGCCGCGGCGGCGAAGGGCGGCGATGCGCGAGCCCTGCCCCTCCAGCCCGACATAGAAGGACACCAGCAGCGACAACAGTGAGCCGGCGAGGCCGAGTCCAAGCTTTTCGCCAAGCATCGACAGCAGGCCCATGACGACAAAAGTCAGCCCGGCTTCGATCCACAGCCGGTTCCAAACGAGCCAAAGCGGCGGCACCAGGAAACCAAGCCACGAGAACCCGTCGCGGATAAAAGCCGTTGTGTCGGCCCTCTCGCGGAGGCGGGGCGGTTCCATCACGACATAGGTTGCCATTGAGCTATCCTTTCAGAGAGCCCTTGGTGGAAGGAACCGCGTCCGGCTGACGTGGGTCGGCCTCAAGTGCCGCACGCAGCGCGCGCGCCACCGCCTTGAAACAGGTTTCCGCGATATGATGGTTGTTTGCGCCATAGTGGTTGGTCACATGCAAGGTGATGCCGGCATGCTGCGACAGCGCCTGGAAGAACTCGCGCACCAGTTCCGTGTCGAAAGTGCCGATCTTGGGCGACGAAAAAGCGACGTTCCAGACCAGGAACGGCCGGCCTGAGACATCGATCGCCGCACGTGTCAGCGTTTCATCCATGGCAAGGTCGATCGAGGCATAGCGCATGATACCGCGCCGCTCGCCCAGCGCCTTGCTCAGCGCCTGGCCGATCGCGATGCCGGTGTCCTCGACCGTGTGGTGATCATCGATATGCAAATCGCCCTTGGCCTTGACCGTCATGTCGATCAGCGAATGGCGCGACAACTGGTCCAGCATATGGTCGAAGAAGCCGACGCCAGTCGACATGTCGGACTTGCCCGATCCGTCGACATGAACCGACACGGAAATGTCGGTTTCCTTGGTCTTGCGGCTGACTTCGGCGGAGCGGGGCGACATGACCTGATCCTTGTCCTTGGTTTTTATGCTTCAGGCGTTCACAGGCTTGAAAACGAAAGCCTTCTAGCAGCATGGTCCGGCGATTGCCAGTTGCGATGCGGGGCAGTATCGAGCGTGGCTCATGCCGGTTTGCAATCAACGGCCCCGTGCATACATAGTGCCGATCAAGTTACTCGTAACGCACCAATCGCCACGTTTGGGGTCGGTGCTAATCGGAGCAAGAAGAATGTCGAACGAACTGAGCATGCACGCCACGACCATCGTGACGGTGCGCAAGGGCAACAAGGTGGTGATCGCTGGCGATGGCCAGGTCAGCCTTGGCCAGACCATCATGAAGGGCAATGCCCGCAAAGTGCGCCGCATCGGCAAGGGCGGCACTGTCATTGCCGGCTTTGCCGGCGCCACAGCCGACGCTTTCACCCTTCTGGAACGGCTTGAAGCCAAACTCGAGCAATATCCCGACCAGCTGACGCGCGCCTGTGTCGAACTCGCCAAGGAATGGCGCACGGACCGCTATCTGCGCCGGCTGGAAGCGATGATGCTGGTTGCCGACAAGTCGGTGTCGCTGGCGCTGACCGGCAATGGCGATGTGCTGGAGCCGGAACACGGCGTCATGGCCATCGGTTCGGGCGGCAATTACGCGCTGGCGGCGGCCCGCGCCCTGATGGACACAGACAAGGACGCCGAGGAAATCGCCCGCAAGGCGATGCAGATCGCGTCGGACATCTGCGTCTACACCAACAACAATTTCGTTGTCGAAACGCTCGATGCCGCCTGAACAAGGCAGACGATGATCCCGAAAAATGGAACCCGGTTTTCGGAGACGGTCATGGTCCAGCAAGAAAGCAGGTATGATTTTCGGCCGGTGACCAGAAAAGACCTGCCGATGATCGCAGGCTGGCTGGCCGAGCCGCACGTTGCCGAATGGTGGGACGACCCGAAAACGGAAATCGAGCGGATTGCCGAGCACATCGATTCGATTTCCGTCGAGCCGCTGATCGTCGAACTCGACGGCAAGCCGATCGGTTACCTGCAGAGCTACGACCCGCACATGGAAGACGACCATCCCTATGCCGACCAGCCCTTCGGCACGCTCGGCATCGACCTGTCGATCGGCAGGCCGGAACTCGTTGGCATCGGCCATGGCCCGGCGATCGTCAGGCAATTCGTCGAAGAACTGTTCGAAGAAGGCGTGCCGCGTGTCGTCATCGACCCGCACCCCACCAACTTGCGCGCCGTCCGCGCCTATGAAAAGGCCGGCTTCCAGGTGATTGATCGCAGACAGTCGGGCTATGGCGACGTCGTGCTGATGGCTATCGACGCCGAAATGGGCGATGCCGAAGAGAGCGACACGGAAGAGGGGCAATAGGGCATGACCGCATCCAGCGACGACAAAAGCCTCTCAGCCTATGAAAACAGCTGGCGAATGGGGCTTCTGATCGTCCTTGGCCTGGTCATCGTGCAGGCCGTTACGCTCTATCTGATGGGCCGCACGCCGATCTGCACCTGCGGATATGTCAAACTCTGGCATGGCGTCGTGCAGAGCTCGGAGAATTCCCAGCACATTTCTGACTGGTACACGTTCTCGCATATCATCCACGGCTTCCTGTTCTATGCGCTTGCGCGGTTCCTGTTCCCGGGCTCGCCGATCGGGCTCAGGCTGGCCTTCGCCGTTCTCATCGAGGGCGGCTGGGAGCTGCTGGAAAACAGCCCGTTCATCATCGACCGTTACCGCGCCGGCACCATTTCGCTGGATTATTACGGCGACAGCATCATCAATTCGGTGTCCGACACACTGGCCATGGTGCTGGGATTTGTGATGGCGCGAAGGCTACCTATATGGGTGATCGTCAGCCTCGCCATCCTCTTCGAACTGGGTACCGGCTACCTTATCCGGGACAATCTGACGCTCAACGTGATCATGCTGCTGCATCCGTTCGAGGCCATCAAGCAGTGGCAAAGTGGAATTTAGTGATATGAGCACATTCTCTCCCCGCGAAATCGTTTCGGAACTCGACCGCTTCATCATCGGCCAGAAGGATGCCAAGCGCGCCGTGGCCATTGCCTTGCGCAACCGCTGGCGCCGCCAGCAGCTGGAAGGCCAGATGCGCGAAGAGGTGATGCCGAAGAACATCCTGATGATCGGCCCGACCGGCGTCGGCAAGACCGAGATTTCGCGCCGCCTGGCGCGGCTCGCCGGTGCCCCGTTCGTCAAGGTCGAGGCAACCAAGTTCACCGAGGTTGGCTATGTCGGGCGCGATGTCGAGCAGATCATCCGTGATCTGGTCGAGATCGCCATCGGGCTGGTGCGCGAAAAGATGCGCGAGGATGTGAAGGCGCGCGCCCACATCAACGCCGAGGAACGCGTGCTGGAAGCGCTGGTCGGCAAGACCGCGAGCCCGGCGACGCGCGACAGCTTCCGCAAGAAGCTGCGTGACGGCGAACTCGACGACAAGGAGATCGAGATCGAGGTTGCCGACACCGGCAATGGCGGCATGCCCGGCTTCGAGATTCCCGGCATGCCGGGCGCCAATATCGGCGTGCTGAACATCAATGACATGCTGTCGAAGGCGATGGGCGGCAAGAAAACCAAGTCGCGCAAGACGACGGTGAAGGAATCCTACGCGCTGCTGGTAAATGACGAGTCCGACAAGCTGCTAGACCAGGACGAGGTGGTGCGCCAGGCCCTCGACGCGACGGAAAATGACGGCATCGTCTTCCTCGACGAGATCGACAAGATCGCCGCCAGGTCGGACATTTCAGGCGGTCCGTCACGCGAAGGCGTGCAGCGCGACCTGTTGCCGCTGGTCGAAGGCACCACGGTTGCGACCAAATACGGGCCGGTGAAGACCGACCATATCCTGTTCATCGCCTCCGGCGCCTTCCATGTCTCGAAGCCGTCCGACCTGTTGCCGGAATTGCAGGGCCGCCTGCCGATCCGCGTCGAGTTGCGTGCGCTGGTGAAGGACGATTTCGTCCGCATCCTGACCGAGACAGAGGCCAGCCTGATCAAGCAGTATATCGCGTTGATGAAGACCGAGGGCGTCGACCTGACTTTCACCGACGATGCCATTGATGCGCTCGCCGGCGTCGCCGTCGATCTCAACGACAGCATCGAGAATATCGGCGCCCGGCGGCTGCAGACGGTGATGGAACGGGTGCTGGACGAGATCTCCTACGACGCGCCCGACCGCAACGGCACGGCGGTGACCATCGACGCCGCCTATGTGGAAAAGCATGTCGGCGACCTCTCCAGAAACACGGATTTGTCGCGTTTCATCCTTTAAACGGAATCGCCGGGTCAGTTCCGGCGCCGGTCCTGGGCAAAAGTCCGGCAAACAGAATCATGTGTGGCCGGATGGTATCATCTGGCCACCTTTCGTCTTGCCGGGTGAAGGGGCGCTCTCGACTCAACCAGGAGCTTTACCTAGTTTGCCCGGCACTACAGCGCCGCGCGTCCATCGGGCGCAATGGATGCTGTAGCACTTTGTTTGGCGCATGATCCTTTCCGAAATTCGATTTCGATTTTCGGGGTCATGCGTTTTTTGGGCGGCGGCACATGAAGAAACTATTCCTCGTCATTCTCGGCTTGACGCTGGCGGCGACGCTTTTCGCCGCCGAGGCGGCAACGACCGTGCCGCCGGGAAACCGCAATACCGAACAGCCCGACATTCCCGGCGCTTCCAGCAGGCGCACGCAGGCGACAAACACCACATTCCAGGCGAAATACCGCAAGGTCTATGCCTTGCTGCAGAATGACGCCGATCTGCGCGCCAAGATCAAGAAGGCCGCCGCTGCCTATGGCATCGATCCGATGCACATCGTCGGCGCCATCGTTGGCGAGCATACCTACAATGTCGACGCCTATGACCGGCTGCAGACCTACTACGTCAAGGCGATCTCCTACCTCTCCAGCAAGCTGTCCTTTGCCTACAATGGCGAAGACATCACGGATTTCGTACAGCGGCCGGAATTCAAGAAATGCGCAGGGATGTCGGACAGTTATGACCTATGGGAATGCCGCGAGCAGGTGTGGAACCACGCGTTCCGCGGCAAGTCCGTGGGCGGAGAAAACTTCCCCGATGATCGCTTCGGCGCCACCTTCTTCCAGCCCTATTATGCCGGCCAGACGTTTGGTCTCGGCCAGCTCAACCCTCTGACGGCGCTGCAGATGAGCGACCTCGTGCACAGGACTTCCGGCCTGCCCAAGCTCGATGTCAGCGATCCGAATGCCGTCTACAAGACGATCATGGATCCGGACCTGACACTGCCCTATGTCGCGGCAACGATCCGCAAGTCGATCGATGCCTACAAGAGCATTGCCGGCTTCGACATTTCGGGCAATCCAGGTATCACCGCCACGCTCTACAACGTCGGCAACCCTGAACAGCGCGCCTATGCCTTGAAAACCGAGAACGCGGCACGCCGTGCCTCGGGTCAGGCTGAAAAGCAGCCGGAGGAAAATTATTACGGCTGGCTGGTCAACGACAAGCTGTCCGAGCTGAAGGCACTGTTCTAGCGGGCGTTCCGGGCCAGAGCGGAAGTCACTCTGTTTGGGCGTTTGCGTTGCCCTTCATTGCCCTGCTGGGCATTTCTCCCCGTAACGGGACGGGGAGAAAGACGCTGGCCGCAACGAAGCTTCTTCTAAACCAGCATCACGGCTGAGACGCCAGAAATGCCTCGAACTTGCGCAACTCGTCGGCATCGGCGCCGACAATGTGCTCACGGGCCGGATAGGCGCCGGACTGGATGTCGTCGGCATATTCGCGGAAGGCAGCGACGCGTTCGTTCTGGAGGCGGTCGAACTCGGCGGCAAGATCGCGGTAGCGTTTGGCATGACGCGGATAGCGGCCTCGATTGGTGCCGAGCACATCCTCGGCGAACAGATACTGGGCGTCGCAGCCGGCACCGGCGCCCATCGAGATCATGACCAGCGGCGTGCGCCGCGAGATCGCGCCTGCCACTTCCGCCGGCACAACCTCGATCTCGGCCGCGAAGGCGCCCGCCGCCTCGAGGTCCTTGACCTGCTTCCAGATGAAGGCCGCACTCTCGGCGGTCTTGCCGACCGCCTTGAAACCGCCGGTCCAGGTTGCATGTGCCGGGATCAGCCCGACATGGCCGCAGACCGGGATATGCTCGTCGCGCAGCCGCCGGATCGTTTGCAGGCTGGCCGAGCAATACATGGCGTCTGCGCTCGCCGCGCGCAGCTTGACCGCAGTGCGCAGGATCTCGTCAGTGGTCGCACCCATTCTCGCCTGTTCGTCGCCGGGGATCACAAAGCAGGTGGGTGCCGCGTCGCGAAAACGCGCATCAAAGATCATGTCGTAGGTGACGGAGATGATGTCGATGCCGGCGCGTTCCGCCGCTTCGGCTTCCTCAAGGGAAAAAACCCTGAGCTTGGAAAGCTGGCGCTTGCCTTTCAGCGCCTGCAAATCCGTGACTGTCGGTCTCGTGCGTGCCATTTCATCCCCTCCCATGGCGGCCAATCTGGCCAGTTTTTTCGGCGGCTTACGCCGCCAGCAACGACTTCAATTTGACCGTCTGTGAGCCGAGCGCGTCCGGTGGCGGCATAGCCTGCTTGCCGATCAGCATTTCGGCCAGCCTGATGTCGCGGGCGACCGCATTGCCGGGTCCGATGCCGCTCGCCGCCACCAGCCTTCCATCCCTGGCCAGATGGAAGAGGATGAAGGCGCCATCGCCGAGGTCACGGCGCACGACGCTGTGGCCTTCGTCGGAAAGTCCCGCTATCTGCAGGGACAAGCCATACTGATCCGACCAGAACCACGGCACCGCCGCATGGTTCTCGCCAGCGCCCAGCATGTTTTTCGCCGCGAGGGCGCCCTGTTCCTGCGCATTGCGCCAGGCCTCCAGCCGCACGCGGCGGCCGCCATAGACGGCAAGGGGAAACGAGCAGCAGTCGCCGGCGGCGAAGATATCCGGATCGCTGGTATGCAATTCCGCATCGACGGCGATGCCGTTATCGATCCTCAGGCCGGCCTCTGCCGCAAGCCCGGTGACAGGCACGGCGCCGATGCCGATGATCGCGAGGTCCGCCGATACTTCCTGGCCGCCGGCAAACGAGATGCGCACCTGCGAACCATTGTCATCGATCGCTGAAATGCCGTCGCCACAGAGTATGTTCACGCCCTCGGCGACATGCGCGCCGTGAATGACCTCCGCAATCTCAGCCGGCACGCCGCGCATCAGAATGCGCGGTTGCGCCTCGATGACGGTGACTTCAGCGCCAAGCTTGCGTGCAGCTGCGGCGAGTTCGAGGCCGATAAAACCACCGCCGACAATGGCGATGCGGTTTCCCGGGCGCAGGTGGGCACGGATGGCGAGTGCATCGGCGAAGGTGCGGAGATAGACGCAGCGAAGCCCAAGTCCCGGCATCGGCAATCTGCGCGGCGTCGAACCGGTGGCCAGCAGCAGTTTGTCGTAAGTCAGGACGGAGCCGTCGGAAAGGCCCACGGCGTGCAAGGAGCGATCTATCGCCACGGCCTGAACGGAATGGATATGCCGGATCGATTTCCCGGCCAGGATCTCGTCGCTGGCAATCGCCTTGATCGCGGGAACATCGTCGATCATGGCGTCCTTGGACAAAGGCGGCCGTTCGTAGGGCAGATGCGGTTCGTCGCCGACCAGCGTTACCGGGCCGTCATAGCCAAGATCGCGCAGCGCAAGGGCCGCCCGCCCGCCGCATTCACCTGCGCCAATGATGACCATGCCGCGCGCCATGTCCGTCATCCGATCTGGATCAGGACTTTGCCGGCATCGACCTTGACCGGATAGGTCCTGAGGTTGACGCAGACGGGCGCGCCTCGGGCGGCACCGGTCTTGTAGTTGAAGCGGCCATTGTGCTTCGGGCATTCGATGATGTCATCCATCACCAGCCCGTCGGCCAGATGCACCTTCTCATGCGTGCAAAGACCATCCGTGGCGAAGTAATCATCGTCGGGGCTGCGATAGATGGCGAAGGTGCGGCCACCATGGTCGAACCGCATCACATCTTCCTCGTCGATATCCCCGGCGGCGCAGGCTTCAACCCAGTCGCTCATCTATTCCTCCCAGAAATTGGTGCGGTCATTCCGCCGCGACGGCGACGGCATCATCATGGAATTCGCCGCGATAGGGCCTGGCGGTCGGCGGCAATTCACGCTTGAGGAAATAGTCCTCGTTGCGCAGCTGGCGCAGGAAGGCCGGGATCATTTCGCGATAGCCTGCCAGGATCGACGGCGTCGGCGCCGGCAGGTCGTGCTTGATCAGTTCATGCAGCCTCGGCAGCGCATGATAAGGCACCATCGGGAACATGTGATGCTCCACATGGTAGTTCATGTTCCAGTAGATGAACCGGCTGACCGGGTTCATGTAGACGGTACGGCTGTTGAGCCGGTGATCGGTGACATTGTCGGCCAGGCCGCCATGCTGCAGCAGGCCGACCATGACATGATGCCAGGCGCCATAGAGCCGGGGCAGGCCGACCAGCATCAAAGGCAGGAACGAGCCGGTGTAGAACGCCACGGCGATGGTGGCGGCATAGATTGCCGTCCAGATGCGGGCAATGCGGATTGCTCTCGGCTGCTCCTGCTCGGGAATGAAGGTCTTTTCCGCCGGGCTGATGATGCCTGCCGCGTTGCGCAGCATGTCCGACATCGCATGCCAGGCGTCTGTTACACCGACGAAGCCAAGGATGACGCGAGCCAAGTCCGGCGGCCGCATGACCGAGATTTCCGGATCGCGGCCGACGATGACCGTGTCGGTGTGGTGGCGCGTGTGGCTCCAGCGCCAGGTCACCGGATTGCGCATGATCATGAAGCAGGCGATCTGGTAGACCGCGTCATTCATCCATTGCGTGCGGAAGGCGGTGCCGTGGCCGCATTCATGCCAGCGTGAATCCGTCGACGAGCCATAGAGCACGCCATAGACGAAGAAGAACGGCACGCACCACCAGCTGCCCCAGAACCAGGCGCCACCCGCGCCGCTGACAATCAAGGCGGCGAGCCAGATGATGGTGTCGCGGATCGCCGGCCCATCGGAGCGCTGCATCAGCTCCTTCATCTGCTTGCGCGGAATGTCCGTGTGATACCACTCAGCCGCCGACAGACCGTTCTCGACAGCGAGCTTGGCGTCGCGGCCGATCAGGCTGTAGTCACGCCGTGACGGTGTTGTGGACATGATTGCCTCCTTCGGCAAAGGCATCCGCCAGGGCGGAAGCCTGACATCCCTTGGCTTCGAGGCCGCAAAATACCGCGAGCCCATGATAGACTCAACATCACGAAGATAGTTTCTATCATTTCCTATCAGAATGATGTAAAGAGGATCCGGCAATCCGATTGAGGGCAAGCATGGCGAAACGGCCGACCATCACCGATCTGGCGCGCATCTCCGGCGTCAGCGTGGCAACGGTGGACCGTGTGCTGAACAGCCGCCTGCCGGTGCGCGAGGAAACGGCCCGCCGCGTCTACGAAGCGGCAACCGAAATCGGCTACCATGCCGCCGGCCTGATCAAGCAGCGGATGCGCCATGAATTGCCGGAATATCGGCTCGGCTTCCTGCTGCTGCGCGGCAATTATGTCTTCTACAGCGAATTCGCCCGCGAGCTCGAACTCGCCGTTTCGCGATCGCCGCGCTTTCGCGGTGTCGCCGCCATCGATTTCGCCGACTCGCTGGCGCCCGACGAGATCGTCGAGCGCGCGCGCAAGCTGGCGGTCAAATGCCGGGCCGTCGCCCTGGTCGGGCCGGATCATCCGACGCTGACGGTCGCCGTCGAGGAGATGAAGGCAAAAGGCCTGCCGGTCTTTTCGCTGTTGTCCGATTTCGCGGCGGGCATTCGCGAAGGCTATGTCGGCCTCGACAACCGCAAGGTTGGCCGCACCGCCGCCTGGATGATCTCCAAGGCAGCGAAACGGCCAGGCAAGGTCGCGCTGTTCGTCGGCAGCCATCGCTTCCATGGCCATGAACTGCGGGAAATCGGCTTCCGCTCGTTCTTCCGCGAACAGGCGCCGGAATTCACCTTGCTTGAAACGCTGGTCAATCTGGAAGCCAACCAGATCACGCATGATACGATCATCGATCTGCTGGCCCTCCACCCAGACCTCGTCGGTTTCTACGTCGCCGGCGGCGGCATGGAGGGCGCGGTCTCCGCGCTCCGGCAAGCCAAGCCGGACGAAATGCCCGCGGTCATCTGCAACGAAATCACGGCGGTGTCGCGCTCCGCCCTGGCCGATGGCGTCCTGACCATGGTGATCTCGACACCATTGGCAGCACTTTCCCGAGAGTTGGTGGACCTGATGGCGCATGCGATCGAGACCGGTGCGGCGAACGCGCCGGGCCAGACCTTTCTGCCATTCGACATCTACCTGCCCGAGAACATCTAAGGTCCGCCGCGCGCAAGACGCATCTCTCGAGCTGATGAAAGAAACCATCATCGCTGATGGAGCCCGGCGTTCGCGTCTGATCGCCGGCAGAGCGGATGCTTCAGCGCCACCCAACTGGCTCCTTTGCCCCGCGCTTACCTCGTCAGGCGCTAAAATCACGCATCCGGCGTTGGAATGGCCCTTGACGCCTAACGGCAAAATGGAATAAATATTTCACCAGCTGCATATTTTGGTTCTTTCGTTCCGGAACATCTGTTTCAAACAGAGGGCTTGGCGTTCCAGCCAATGTGAAAGACGCCGTCCGGGATGAGGCCAATCGGGAGAGATTCCCTGGGAGATCGGGGATTCCGGAGTGATGGGTGCAACCGGACACCAGTGTGGAGGAGAAATAAAATGAAGAAACTGATTTTGGGCGTCGCCTTCGCGGCGCTGATGAGTTCATCCGCTTTCGCCGCCAAGGTCGGCGTGTCGATGGCCAAGTTCGACGACAACTTCCTGACCGTCCTGCGCAACGGCATGATCGAGCAGGCCAAGGGCATGAGCGGCGTTGAGCTGCAGGTCGAGGACGCGCAGAACGACGTCGCCAAGCAGCTCGACCAGATCAAGAACTTCGCCGCTTCGGGCGTCGACGCCATCATCGTCAACCCGGTCGATACCTCGGCCACCCAGGCGATGTCCGACGCTGCCGCCGCAGCCAAGATCCCGCTGGTCTATGTCAATCGCGAGCCGGTCAACGTTAACACGCTGCCGGCCAACCAGGCGTTCGTTGCCTCGAACGAGGCCGATTCCGGCACGCTCGAGACCAAGGAAGTCTGCCGCCTGTTCAAGGAAGCCGGCAAGAAGGAAGCCAATGTCTATGTCATCATGGGCGAGCTCTCCAATCAGGCCGCCGTGCAGCGCACCAAGGACATTGAAGAAGTGATTGCGACGCCGGACTGCAGCTTCATCAAGATTATCGACAAGCAGACGTCGAACTGGAACCGCGACGAAGCGCAAAACCTGATGACCAACTGGCTGTCGACCGGCAAGAAGTTCGATGGCGTCATCGCCAACAACGACGAAAGCGCCATCGGCGCCATCCAGGCGATGAAGGCCGCCAACATCGACATGAAGTCGGTTGTCGTCGGCGGCGTCGACGCCACGCAGGACGCGCTTGCCGCGATGCAGGCGGGCGACCTTGACGCGACCGTGTTCCAGGACGCGGCCGGCCAGGGTGCCGGTGCTCTCGACGCAGCGCTCAAGCTGGCCAAGGGCGAGAAGGTCGAGCATAAGGTCTACGTGCCCTTCCAGCTGGTCACGCCGGCAAACATCGGCAAGTTCCTGAAGAAGAACTGAAACGGCTGAACGGTTCCAACGGAGCGGCGCACCCCAAAGAGGGCAGCGCCGCTCCTCCTCCCCTCGATGCAGGCAAGGCAGCGAGGGCAACCGCGGCTGACGGAGGATAAAAGGCGTGGCACAGACATCACATGGCGTCGGCGGGGTCAGCTATGATGCGAAGAAGCGCACATGGCCGGCTGAATTCAACGTCTTCCTGGCGCTGGTCATCCTCGTCATCATTTTCGAGCTGATTGGCCGGGTCTTTCTCGGCGACAGTTTCCTCTTCAACACCCGCAGCGACGTCAGCGGCATCTTCAACGAGGCGCGCCTGCAGATCATCATCCTGCAGGTCTCGATCGTCGGCATTATCGCCATAGGCGTGACGCAAGTGATCATTTGCGGCGGCATCGACCTATCATCGGGTTCGATCGTCGGCGCCACCGCGATGATCGCCATGAGCTTCGCCCAGGTGGCGATGGTCAACGGCAACCCCAATCCGAAAGCGATGTTCCTCGCGCAAGGCTGGACCGACCTGCCGGTGATCGTGCCGGTGCTGGTGGCGATCGGCTGCGGCCTGCTGGCCGGCCTGGTCAACGGCTCCCTGATCGCCTACACGCGCATTCCGCCGTTCATCGCCACGCTCGGCATGATGGTGACGGCGCGCGGCATCGCCAAATGGTGGTCCAAGGGCCAGCCGATCTCGTTTCCCACCGAAGGTTTCGCCGCGATCGGCAAAGGCCTGATGCCTGTCATCATCTTCCTGTCGCTGGCCGTTTTGTTCCAGTTGATCATGACCTACACCCGGTACGGCAAACACTGTTATGCCATCGGCTCCAATGAGGATGCCGCACGCATGTCCGGTATCAAGATCGCCAACCACAAGATCCTGGTCTATGTCATCGCCGGCATCCTGGCGGCGCTCGCCGCCGTGGTGCTGAGCTCCAAGAACCTTACCGCCCAGTCCGGCATGGGTGTTATGTATGAGCTCGACGCGATCGCCATGGCGGTCATCGGCGGCGTCTCGCTCTCGGGCGGCCGCGGCTCCATCGTCGGCACCGTGATCGGCTCGCTGATCTTCGGCGTCATCATCTCCGGCTTCACCTTCCTGCGCCTCGACGCCTACTATCAGGAGATGGTCAAAGGCGTGATTATCGTCGGCGCGGTCGTTCTAGACCAGTGGCGTCAACGCGTACGGGCAATGAGGGCTTGATCATGTCAGACATTGTTTTGAAGACCGAAAACCTGACCAAACGCTATGGCGGCGTGCATGCGCTGGAAGGCGCGAACTTCGAGCTGCGCAAGGGCGAACATGTCGCCATCATGGGCGACAACGGCGCCGGCAAATCGACCTTCGTGCGCCAGATCACCGCTGTCGAGCAGCGTACCGACGGCAAGGTCTGGTTCGACGGCAAGGAAGTTAACTTCACCGGACCGATCGAGGCGCGCGAGGCGGGCATCGAAACCGTGTTCCAGAACCTGGCGCTTGCCGACGACCTCGACGTGCCGTCGAACCTGTTTCTCGGCCGCGAAAAAGTGCTGTTCAACCTCGGGCCGTTCTCGATCCTCGACCGCAAATACATGCGCAAGGCGACCGAGGCTGCATTGATCCGCACCGCGGTGAAAATACCGAACCTGTCCAACACCATCCGGCACATGTCGGGCGGCCAGCGCCAGTGCGTGGCGATCGCCAGGACCGCGACCTTCGCCTCCAAGCTGATCATCATGGACGAGCCGACAGCGGCACTTGGTGTGCAGGAAACGGCGCAGGTGGAAAACATCATCCGCACGCTGAAGGACAATGGCGAGCCGCTGATCCTGATCAGCCACAACATGCGCCAGGTGTTCGACCTCGTCGACCGCATCGTTGTCTTCCGGCGCGGCCGCATCGTCGCCAACCTGCGAAAGCAGGATACCGACGGGCAGGATATCGTCTCCTACATTACCGGCGCCAAGACCGGGGAAGCGGAACTGGCAGCCTAGGCGATCCCGCGATTGCCATGCCTTCTCGCCTCACCGGCAAAGGTGCATACACGTTTATTCTCGAACCATCCTCAAAGGACATCCAATGACTCTCCGCTTCGCCCTCCTCGGTGCCGGCCGTATCGGCAAGGTGCATGCCCGCGCCGTGGGCTCCAATCCGCAAGCCAAACTGGTCGCCGTCGCGGATGCGTTTGAGAAGGCCGCGAAAGAACTGGCGTCAGCCTATGGCGCCGAAGTGCGCACCATCGACGCCATCGAAAAGGCCGGGGATATCGACGCGGTCGTCATCTGCACGCCGACCGACACCCATGCCGACCTGATCGAGCGCTTCGCCAAGGCCGGCAAGGCGATCTTCTGCGAGAAGCCGATCGACCTCAACGTCAAGCGCGTCGAGAAGTGCCTGGCCGTTGTCGAGAAGGCCAAGGCAACGCTGATGGTTGGTTTCAACAGGCGCTTCGATCCGCATTTCGTCGCCGTTCGCAAGGCAATCGACGACGGCGCCATCGGCGCGGTCGAAATGGTCACCATCACTTCGCGTGATCCGGGCGCGCCGCCGATCGACTACATCAAGCGCTCGGGCGGCATTTTCCGCGACATGACCATCCATGATTTCGACATGGCGCGCTTCCTGCTTGGCGAGGAACCGGTTGCCGTCAGCGCCCACGCTTCGGTGCTGGTCGACAAGAAGATCGGCGAGGCCGGCGATTTTGACAGCGTCAGCGTCATCCTCGAAACCGCTTCGGGTAAACAGGCCGTCATCTCCAACTCGCGGCGCGCCACCTATGGTTACGACCAGCGCATCGAAGTGCATGGCTCTAAAGGCATGGTCGCCGCCGAGAACCAGCGGCCGGTGTCGATCGAGCTGGCGAATGAGAAGGGCTATACGCGCCCGCCGCTGCACGACTTCTTCATGACCCGCTATCTCGACGCCTATGCCCTCGAGATCGCCGCCTTCATCACCGCGGCAACCTCCGGCAAGAAGGCATCGCCAAGCGGAGCCGACGGGCTCGTCGCGCTGAAGCTGGCTGATGCCGCGCTGAAGTCGGCGACGACAGGCAAGACCGTCCGTCTCGACAAGTAAGAGCACCAGTTACAGGAGCAGAGCGATGAGCGGATCCGCCGATCGCAATTCACAGACGCGCGCCATCGTCACCGGCGGTGCGCAAGGCATCGGCTTTGCCGTCGCCGAGGCCCTGGCCGACGAGGGCTGCCGGGCGCTGGCGCTCATTGGCCGCTCTCAGGAGAAGGGCGACAAGGCCGTCGCCCATTTCAAGAAGGCGGGCGTCGACGCGATCTTCATCAGTGCCGATGTCTCCAAGGTTGCCGACTGCAAGCGGGCCGTCGAAACGGCGGTCAGCCATTTCGGCACCATCAACGCGCTGGTCAACGCCGCCGCCACCTCGGCGCGCGGTTCGCTGGTCGAAACCAGCGAAGAGCTTTTCGACACGATCTTCGCCACCAATGTGCGCGGTCCCTTTTTCCTGATGCAAGGCGTCGTGGCGCATCTGCTGGCAAAAAAGGCGCCCGGCTCGATCGTCAATGTGCTGTCGATGTCGGCGCATTGTGGCCAGTCGTTCCTGACGCCCTACTCCACCAGCAAGGGTGCGCTGATGACACTGACCAAGAACGTCGCCAACGCCTATCGGCACAGTCGCATCCGCTGCAACGCCGTGCTGCCCGGCTGGATGGACACGGAAGGCGAGGATATCGTGCAGAAGAAGTGGCACGACGCGCCCGACGACTGGCTGCAGAAGGCCGAAGCCGCGCAACCGATGGGCCAGCTGGTGAAGCCGGACCAGTTGGCGCGGCTGATCAGCTACATGGTCAGCCCGCAGGCCGGCGTCATGACCGGGTCGCTGGTCGACTATGACCAGAGCATCGCCGGATCGTCGCCGGAGTAGCGGCAGCCGAATAGTCTCATGTCCGGAATCGTTTCGGCCGTGCGGCGGCCGAAACGACCGGAAACGTCAATGCCAGCATGACCGGCCGGTGGGCATCTGGGCTCTAAAAGGCCCTGTTGCCCAGGCATTGCCATTCCCATATAGTCAAGATAGTCACCATAGTCATGGGATTGAAATGCTGTTTGCGCCCAAGGATACCAATTGGACGGTCGCCGGGGCAAAAGCCCGGCTATCAGAGGTTATCGAGCGCGCGCAGTCCTCGCCGCAGACGATCACCAGAAACGGCAAGCCAAGCGTGGTTGTCGTCTCAGTCGAGGAATGGCAGCGGAAGACCGCGCGCAAGGGTACGCTTGCGGAGTTCCTGCTGGAGTCGCCGCTGCGCGGCGCTGATCTGGACCTTGATCGTCAGCGCGACGAGCCGCGTGATCTGCCGTTGTGAGGTTGCTTCTCGACACGAATGTCCTGTCCGAGGTGACAAGGCCGTCACCGAACACGCGCGTCCTGGAATGGCTGGACGGGCTTGATGAGGACCGCTCATTCATCGGCGTCATATCGGTTGCTGAGATTCGGCGTGGTGTCGCCCTCATGGATGAGGGCCGGAAACGCGAGGCATTGGCCGAATGGCTTGCTCGAGACCTGCCGCAGCGCTTTGAGCAGAGGGTCCTTTCCGTGGATGAACCGGTGGCCTTGGCTTGGGGCGACCTGATGGGCCTTGCGAAGCGCCGGGGTCGCGGTTTGTCGTCGATGGACGGCCTGATCGCAGCCACTGCGATAGCGTGGCAGCTCACCTTGGCAACGCGCAATACGAAGGACTTCGAGGATCTTGGACTTGAACTCCTCGATCCGTGGACTGCATGAACGAGCGCTTCGGGCAGCGCCAGCTGGCTTCGGCGCTGCATCTGGCTTCCGCCGGCCAGGAGCACATCGCGAACTGAGACGGTGCGTCGCCTCATCCGGCACGTGACAAACGCTTCGGCTTCGACTATATGAGCCTGATGATCAACCCGACCGCCTCTTATTGGTACTTTAGCAGCTTGCTGGCGGCGGGAGGATTGCGCTCGATCTGAAGATTGCAGCATCAAAATCCGAACAGCCGCCAGACCTGGCGGCTTTTTTGTTTTCAGCCGGCAGGTCTCCCAAAACATAGTTTTACGCAATTCCGGACGGAAAACCGCAAGGCACTTTTCCTGGAATTGCTCTAACAGGAGCAGAAGCCGTGTTGACCACCACAGACGATCTTCGGGTCAAGGAAATCAGGGAATTGAGTACGCCGGACCAGGTGATGCGGGAGATTCCGCGCACGCTGACGGCGACACGAACCGTTGCCGCGTCCCGCAACGCCATCCACTCCATACTGAACGGCGCCGATGACCGGCTGGTCGTCATCGTCGGCCCGTGTTCGATCCACGACCCAGTCGCCGCCGTGGACTATGCCAGCCGCCTGGCGGCGCTGCGGGAAAGCCTGTCGGACCGGCTCGAAATCGTCATGCGCGTCTATTTCGAGAAGCCGCGCACAACTGTCGGCTGGAAGGGCCTGATCAACGATCCCGACCTCGACGGCAGCTTCAACATCGAGAAGGGGCTGAGGATGGCGCGCAACGTGCTGTCGGCTGTCAACAATCTCGGCCTGCCAGCGGCCACCGAATTCCTCGACATGACCATCCCGCAATACATTGCCGACCTCGTCGCCTGGGGCGCGATCGGCGCGCGCACCACCGAGAGCCAGATCCATCGCGAACTCGCATCCGGCCTGTCCTGCCCGGTCGGCTTCAAGAACGGCACCGACGGCAATCTCAGGATCGCCGCCGAGGCGGTGAAATCGGCCGTGCAGCCACACCACTTCATGGCGGTGACCAAGGGTGGGCGTAGCGCAATCGCGGCGACCACCGGCAATGAAGATTGCCACGTCATCCTGCGCGGCGGTCTTGCGCCCAACTATGACGCGGCGAGCGTCGAGGCGGCCGCGGCCGAACTCAGCCGCATCGGCGTGGCGCCCCGGCTGATGATCGATGTCAGCCACGCCAACAGCCACAAGAAGCCGGAGAACCAGCCCAAGGTGGCGGCGGATGTCGCGGGCCAGATCGCGGCGGGCGACGAGCGCATCATCGGCGTCATGATCGAGAGCAACCTCGTCGCCGGCCGGCAGGACGTCATCCCCGGCAAGCCACTGACCTACGGCCAGAGCATCACCGACGGCTGCATCGACTGGGCGACCACCGAGACCGTGCTGCACGGGCTTGCCGGCGCCGTCGAATGGCGCCGCTCGGTACGCCGGGCGATGATGGAGAACCGCCAGGGAGCCGCCTAAGGCGGCCAGCGATTGCGGCACTGAAGGCGGCGACCTTCCGGATTTCGGACCGGTATCACGCCGCCTTCAAGCCCTCCCAGGCGGTGAAGACGGAAATGGCGAACAGCAGCAATCCGGCGGCGCGGCCGGCAATCGCGGTCGCACGCGGGTTGGCAACCAGAAGGTTGCGGCTGCGGCCGGCTGATATCGCGAGCCCGCCATAGATGGCGAACTGCGTGACGACAGTCAGCAGGCCCATGACGGTCGCCTGCGCCCAGATCGGTCCGTAGTCCGGCTTGAGGAATTGCGGATAGACCGCAAGCACGAACAGATAAGCTTTGGGGTTGATCAGGCAGGTCACCGCCCCCTGCCGAAACGCCTTCCATGCCGAGCGGCTGCCGGCGGGTCCATCGGTGCCGACCGTGATGGAGCTGCGCATCAGCGTGATGCCGATATAGGCCATGTAGGCGGCGCCGATGATCAGCAGCGGCGTGAACAGGATCGGCACGAAATGCATCAAGAGGCCGACACCGATCGCGCCGTTCAGCGTATGCACCACACCGCCCAGCATGATGCCGCCGGTCGCGGCAAGTCCTCGGTTGATGCCTCCGGTCAGGGAATTGGCAAGCACGAACAGCATGTCCATGCCGGGCACGATGATGATGCCGAGAAGCAGCAGAAAGAAAATCCAGAGATTTTGTGCGTAATCCACGTGTCAGTTGCCTATCGTTCATCGCGGGCAGGCCGCTACGGAAGCTGTTGATTTTCAAATCGATAGGCGGTCCTATAGGTCAGCCCAATTGACAGGGTATTGTCAGTAGCGATCAGGATCCCGAGGAAAAAATGCGCAAGGCATCGCGCCTGTTCGAGATCATCCAGATCCTGCGGCTGGCCAAGCGGCCGGTGACGGCGGCGACGATCGCCGAGCGGCTCGAGGTGACGACGCGCTCGATCTATCGCGACATCGCCGCGTTGCAGGCGATGCGGGTGCCGATCGAGGGCGGGCGCGGCATCGGCTATATCCTGCGCCCCGGCTTCGATCTGCCGCCGCTGATGTTTTCGATCGAGGAGATGGAGGCGATCGTCCTGTCGCTGGCGCTGCTGGAGCGCACCGGCGACAGCGAACTCAAGCAGGCGGCCAAGCGCGTTGGCGCCAAGATAGCCGGCGCTGTGCCGGCGCCGTTGCGCCAGACACTCGAGGCCAATGCCTTGCATGCGTGGGGTTTCGCGGCACCTTCGGCCTCGGCGATCGACCTGGCGCTGGTGCGCCGCGCCATCCGCGACGAAGAGAAGCTCGATCTCTCCTATCGCGACGAACAGGGCCGGCCGACGCAGCGCATCATCCGCCCCATCGCCCTCATCTATTACGCCGAGACCGCAAACATCGTCGCCTGGTGCGAGTTGCGCCAGGCGATCCGCAATTTCCGCAGCGACCGGATCGAGGATTGCCAGGCAACTGGCCTTTGGTTCAAGGGCGAAGGCGACCAGTTGCGGCAGATGTGGGTGAATGGGTGGGAAGCGAACACGCTGGCCGGCGGCGGGTAGAGCCTATCTCACATCAACCCAGCGCTTCTGGTCGAACGAACGTGCCATCGCATGCACCGTGCGCTCGATCTCCAGCCCTTCAGCGAAGTCGAGAATCCGCGCCGGCTTGCCGGCCAGCCGCATCAGCAGTTCGCGGCATTCGATGATCTTGAGATCGTTGAAGCCGAGGCCGTGGCCGGGCGCCGGAAGGAAGGCGTCGTAGGGCTTGTGGTGCGGCGCCACCAGGATGGTGCGGTAACCCTGTTCGGTCGGACGGTCCGCCGTGAGATAGAGCTGGAATTCGTTCATCCGCTCCTGGTCGAACAGGATCGAGCCTTTCGAGCCGAAAATCTGGATGGCGATGCGGCCCTTGCGGCCCCAGGCCGAGCGGTTGACCAGAAGCGTGCCGGCGATGCCGTTTTCGAGATGCATCAGCACGCTGGCGATATCGTAGGTCTCGACCGCGCGGCGGCCACCGGCCGTGAGCTTGCGGTCCGCATAGGGCTTGGCCATGTCGCAGATGACACTGGCAACGCGGCCGAACAGCACCGAGACCAGTGACAGCGGATGCACGGCGAAATCGTCGAGCGCGCCATAGCCGGAAGCAGCCTCGTGCTTCCAGAAGAACAGCGCTTCGGGATCGGCCATGAAATCCTCATCCATCTCGATGCGCAGATGGTTGACCTCGCCGATGATCTTCTCATCGAGCAGCGCGCCGATGTGACGGATGGCCGGGCTCTGGATGTAGTTGTAACCGAGTGCGGCGACCTTGCCGGATTTCTTCGCCGCAGCCGCCATGGCCTCGGCTTCCGTAAAGCTCGGCGCCATCGGCTTCTCGCACCACAGATGCTTGCCGGCTTCCAGAATGGCGATGGCCATTTCAGGGTGGAACTGGTTGGGCGTGGTCAGCGAGACGATGTCGACTTCGGGATCGTTGACGACGGCGCGCCAGTCGCCGGAGCCCTTGGCGAAGCCGAATTCGCTCGCCTTGCGCCGGGCGAGATCGTCATTGACCTCGCCAAGATGGACCAGTCTCGGCTTGTCCACATCTGGAAACACGGTGCCAACCGCATTCCATGCAATGGCATGGCACTTGCCCATGAAACCCGTACCGATAAGACCGACGCCGACCATTTCCACTGTCTCCGTGCCAAAATGCTTTCGTGGATGAATTAGTCCATTTTTCCTAGGAATGGAATGTCTGCCTCATTTTTTATGGCGTTCTTGCGCAAGCCCGTTATGATAGGGCAGGAGAGGACATCCATAGATGAGCCTGGGCAGAGCAACGATGGACGAACAGGTACCTCGCGACTTCGAGACATTGCGCGCCACGATCCTTGATCGCCGTGAAAGCCTGCCGAAACGCATCGCCCAGATCGCCGCCTATGCGTTGGACAACCCTGATGACATCGCCTTCGGCACCGCCGCCAGCATCGCCGCCTCGGCCGGCGTCCAGCCGTCAACCTTGATCCGCTTTGCCCAGCAGCTTGGCTTCGACGGCTTCACCAGCCTGCAGCAGGTGTTTCGCGAAAGGCTGCGCGAACGAAATTCCTCCTATGACGAACGGCTGCTCGCCTTGCGCGCAAAGGCCGAAGGCGGCGCCGGGCACCGGGCGATCTTCGACGGTTTCGTCGCCGCCGCCAGCACGTCGCTCAACGACATTTCGCGAACGCTGGACGAAGCGCATCTGGAAGATGCCATCGCCCTTCTGGCCAAGGCCGAGACAATCTATGTCTTGGCCAAGCGACGCTCCTACCCGGTGGCGTCCTACATCGCCTATGCGCTGGGCAAGCTCAAGATCCGCAACCAATTGATCGAATCGGCGGCTGGGCTCAACGCCGAGATGATCGGCTTCGCCACGCCGGCGGATGCCGTCATCGCCATCAGCTTCTCGCCCTACGCGCCGGCAACCATCGAGGAGGCGCGCGCCATTTCCGAGCAAGGCGTGCCGATCGTGGCCATCACCGACAGTTCGTTCTCGCCGCTCGCCCAGTTCGCAAAGGTCTGGTTCGAGGTCGCCGAGGCGGATTTCGCCGGCTTCCGTTCGCTGTCGGCGACGATGGCGCTGGCCATGGCGCTGACAGTCGGCGTCGGCGAGAAACGGCGCGACGCCGGCAAGAAGCGCAAGGCCTGACGAGGTCCCTCGCCGCTACTTTTCAGCAAAGGAACGGTCATTCCATATTGACTATGGATTGGAATTATTATTTCATATTGACGGCATCACGCTGTCGTTCGCGCGTGTTGTCAAAGACAACAAGGCCGATGGGAGGTTCGAATGGGCGAAGCCGTGGATACGAGACATGCGCCGCTCGACGTCATCACCATCGGTCGCGCCTCAGTCGACCTTTATGGCCAGCAGATCGGCTCGCGGCTGGAGGATATCACTTCCTTCGCCAAGTCGGTCGGCGGCTGTCCGGCCAACATTTCCGTTGGCACGGCAAGGCTCGGCCTGCGCTCGGCACTGCTCACCCGCGTCGGCGACGAGCAGATGGGCCGTTTCATCCGTGAGCAGCTGAAACGCGAAGGTGTCAATGTCGACGGGCTGAAGACCGACAAGGAGCGGCTGACCGCGCTAGTGCTGCTTTCGGTCGAGGACGAAGGCGTTTCGCCGATGATCTTCTACCGCAGCGACTGCGCCGACATGGCGCTGGCGCCGGAAGACATCGATGAGGCGTTCATTGCCTCTGCGCGGTCGATCGTCGTCACCGGCACGCATTTTTCCCGCCCCAACAGCGATGCCGCGCAGCGCAAGGCAATCCGCGCCATCAAGGCCGCCGGCGGCAAGGTGGTGTTCGACATCGACTACCGCCCCAACCTGTGGGGCCTTGCCGGTCACGCCGAGGGTTTCGAACGCTATGTGAAGTCCGACCGTGTGTCGGCCCAGTTGAAGACGGTGCTGCCCGATTGCGACCTCATCGTCGGCACCGAAGAGGAAATCATGATCGCGTCGGGCGCCGATGACTGCCTGAGCGCGCTGAAGACGATCCGCTCGCTGTCGGCGGCGACCATCGTTTTGAAGCGCGGCGCCATGGGCTGCATTGTCTACGACGGACCGATCAGCGACGATCTCGAAGACGGCATTGTCGGCAAGGGCTTTCCGATCGAAGTCTACAATGTGCTGGGCGCCGGCGACGCCTTCATGTCCGGCTTGCTGCGCGGCTGGCTGGGTGGCGAGGATCATGCAACGGCGGCGACCTGGGCCAATGCCTGCGGCGCCTTTGCCGTCTCGCGGCTGCTATGCGCGCCGGAATATCCGACCTTCGAGGAGCTGCAGTTCTTCCTCAAGAACGGCAGCAAGCATCTCGCCCTGCGCAAAGACGAAGCGATCAACCACATCCACTGGGCGACGACGCGCCGGCACGACATCCCCTCGCTGATGGCTTTCGCATGCGACCACCGCGTCCAACTCGAGGACGTCGCGGCGAAGGCCGGTGCCGATCCGTCGCGCATCCATGATTTCAAGGTGCTGACGGTGAAAGCCGCGGCCAAGGTCGCCGCCGGGCGCGCCGGCTACGGCATGCTGCTTGATGAGAAATTTGGCCGCGAAGCCATGTTCGAGTTCGCCCACCATCCCTTCTCCTGGCTGGGACGCCCGGTGGAACTGCCGGGCTCACGCCCGCTGCGCTTCGAATTCTCGCAGGATATCGGTTCGCAACTCACCGAATGGCCGGTGGAGCACTGCATCAAGTGCCTGTGCTTCTACCACCCCGACGACCCGGCGGAACTGAAGGCCGAGCAGCAGCAAAAACTGCGCTCGCTGTTCGAGGCCGCACGAAAAGTGGGCCGGGAACTTCTCATCGAGATCATCGCCGGCAAACATGGCAAGCTCGACGACACCACGATCCCGCGCGCGCTGGAAGAACTTTACGCCCTCGGCATCAAGCCGGACTGGTGGAAGCTCGAACCGCAGGCTTCGGCCGGCGCCTGGGCCAAGATCGAGGCGGTGATCCTAAAGCACGATCCCTGGTGCCGCGGCGTCGTGCTGCTTGGCCTGGAAGCGCCGCAAGATGAGCTGGAAGCAGCCTTTGCCGCCACAGCCAAGGCGCCAATCGTCAAGGGGTTTGCCGTAGGGCGCACGCTTTTCGTCCACGCGGCCGAACAGTGGCTGGCGGGCAGGATGTCGGACGACGAGGCAGTGGCCGACATGGCATCGCGCTTCGAGCAGCTGACCGACGCATGGCTTGCCGCGCGCGGCCGCAAAGCAGCATAACAGGCGCGTCACAGGGACCGCGGAGGAAACCAAGATGAGCAAGACAATCCGCCTGACGATGGCGCAGGCGCTGACCCGCTTTCTCAGCTGCCAGATGACCGAGATCGACGGCAAGACAATGCCGATCTTCGGCGGCGTCTGGGCGATCTTTGGCCATGGCAATGTCGCTGGCATCGGCGAAGCGCTCTACCAAGTGCGCGACACCTTGCCGACCTTCCGCGCTCACAATGAGCAGGCGATGGCTCATGCGGCGATCGCTTACGGCAAGGCCAATTTCCGCCGCCGCTTCATGGCCGCGACCTCCTCGATCGGCCCCGGCGCGCTCAACATGGTGACAGCGGCGGCACTGGCGCACGTCAACCGGCTGCCGGTTCTGTTCCTGCCTGGCGATGTCTTTGCCAACCGCATTCCCGATCCGGTGCTGCAACAGGCCGAGGATTTTTCCGACGGCACGGCGACGGTCAATGACTGCTTCCGTCCGGTGTCGCGCTATTTCGACCGCATCACGCGGCCGGAGCAGATCATCCCGGCGCTCAACCGCACCATGCAGGTGCTGACCGATCCGGCCGATTGCGGGCCGGTGACGCTCTCGCTTTGCCAGGATGTGCAAGCCGAGGCCTATGACTACCCCGAGAGCTTCTTTGCCGAGCGGCTTTGGTCTCCACGCCGTCCACGCCCGGATCGTCGCGAACTGGCGGCGGCGGTCGCGGCGCTGAAGGGCGCGAAGAAGCCGCTGGTGATCGCCGGCGGCGGTGTTCTCTATTCGCAGGCCTCGGACGAACTGGCGAAATTCGTGCAAGCCGCAGGCATTCCGGTCTGCGAGACACAAGGCGGCAAATCCTCGCTGCCGGACACCCATCCGCTCAACATGGCCGCTGTCGGCGTTACCGGCACTTCTGCCGCCAACAGGCTGGCCGAAGAGGCCGATGTGGTGCTGGCGGTCGGTACACGCCTGCAGGATTTCACCACCGGCTCCTGGGCGTTGTTCCGGAACACGAGCAAAACGATCATTGGCCTGAATGCGCAAGCCTTCGATGCCGGCAAACACTGGGCGCTGCCGCTGGTCGCGGACGCGGCTGAAGGACTGGCTGAACTCGGAGCGGCGCTGAAGGGCTGGAAAGCGCCCGCCGCCTGGACCGACAATGCCGCCAAAGGCAAGAAGGACTGGCAGGCGGATGCCGGCAAGGTGACGGCCTCGACCAACGCCGCCTATCCGTCCGACGCACAGGTGATCGGCGCCGTGCAGCGCGCGCTGGGTTCCGGTGTCACGCTGCTTCATGCCGCCGGCGGCTTGCCAGGTGAATTGCACAAGCTGTGGCAGGCCGGCGCACCGGGCTCCTACCACGCCGAGTATGGCTTCTCGACCATGGGTTACGAGATCGCCGGCGGGCTTGGCGCCAAGATGGCGAAGCCTGATCAGGAGGTCGTCGTCATGATCGGCGATGGCTCCTACCTGATGCTCAATTCCGAGATCGCCACATCGGTGATGCTCGGCTTGAAGCTGACCATCGTTCTGCTCGACAACCGTGGCTATGGCTGCATCAACCGGCTGCAGATGGCGACCGGCGGCGCCAACTTCAACAATCTCTTGAAGGACTCACGCCACGAGGTCCTGCCCGATATCGACTTTGCCGCGCACGCGGCAAGCATGGGCGCTATTGCGGAAAAGGTCTCCTCTATTGCCGGGCTGGAGACAGCACTTGCGCAGTCGAAGAAGAACGAGCGCACAACGGTGCTGGTCATCGACACCGATCCGCTGGTTTCCACCGAAGCCGGTGGCGCATGGTGGGATGTCGCGGTGCCGGAAGTGTCGGCTCGGCCCCAGGTGAACGCGGCGCGCAAGAAGTACGAAGACGCCTTGCAAGTGCCGCGGTCCTGACCCACCTGGCTTATGCTGACTGGGCATTGGCGAAACAAGAACTGAAATCGGAGTGACGACGTGAGAGCTAAACTGGGGATGTCCCCTATTGCCTGGTGGAACGACGATCTGGCCGAACTCAGCGATGACGTGTCGCTGGAGGAATGCTTGGCGCAGTCGCGTTCGGCGGGCTTCACCGGGATGGAGATGGGCCGCCGCTTCCCCAATGATCCCGATGTCATGCTGCCGATCCTGAAGAAGGCCGATGTGACGCTGTGCGGCGGTTGGTTCTCGGGCACGCTGGTCGACGAGGACCTGGCGAAGAACAAGGATCGCATCCAACCGATGATCGACCTGTTCAAGGCCGTGAACGCGCCTTGCATCGTCTATGGCGAAGTCGGCCGCTCGATCCAGGGTGACCGCTCGAAGCCGCTCGCCACCAAGCCGAAGCTCTCGGACGACGAGATGAAAGCCTATGCCGGGCGGCTGACGCGGTTTGGCGAATGGTGCGCCGAGCAAGGCATGCCGCTCTCCTACCACCACCACATGGCGGCGGTGGTAGAGACCGAGCCGGAACTCGATGCGTTCATGCGCCATTCCGGGCAAGGCATTCCACTGCTGCTCGATGCCGGCCACCTGGCCTTTGCTGGTGGCGACGTGCGGCGCGCCATCGACAACCATCACAACCGTATCAGCCATGTGCATGTGAAGGATGTCCGCATGGACGTGATCAACGGACTGGATCGCACGAAGCAGTCGTTTCTCGATGCCGTGGCGCTTGGCGCCTTCACCGTGCCGGGCGACGGGTCGCTGGACTTCGGCGCCATCGTCCAGCGGTTCGCGGATCATGGCTATGAAGGCTGGTTCGTGGTCGAGGCCGAGCAGGACCCTAGGAAGAACCCGCCGCTCAAGATGGCGCAGGTCGGCCATAAGGAGTTGATGCGGGTCATGACGGCCGCCGGCTACACCGTGGAGACGCAAGGCTTTCCCAATGCCTGATCAAGATGGGCCTGATCAAGATGGGCCTAACCAAAGTGGGCCGGATTGCAGTGGTTCTCGGTGATGACGGGTTGCTGTAGGCTGGTCCGATGAAAGACTATGAGCACCCGTTCTTCCGGCCGCTGTGGCGGCGCGTCGCCGTCGTCGCTGTCTGCCTGATCTGGTCGGCGATCGAGTTCGCCACCGGCACACCATTCTGGGGCGTGCTTGCGCTCGGTTTCGCCGGCTATGGCGTCTGGCAATTCTTCTATCTCTACAAGCCGGCCGATGAGAACAAGGCATCGGCAGAAGCCGACCCCAAGGAATAACCCGGAAGGAATCCAGAATGTCCAAGCTGCTCGTCAAAGCCAACAAGGGCCATGGCCGCGTCGCGCATGTGACGCCGCAGACTGCCGGCTGGACCTATGTCGGGTTCGATCTGCACCGGCTGAAGCGCGGTGAAACGGCAGCAGGCAAGACCGACGGCCGTGAAGTCTGCCTCGTGTTTGTCACCGGCAAGGGGACGGCCAAGGCGGACGGCAAGGATCTCGGCCTGCTCGGCCAGCGCATGTCGCCGTTCGAGGGCAAGCCATGGTCGGTCTATGTGCCTGAGGGATCGGACTGGTCGGTGACGGCGGACACCGATCTCGAACTGGCGGTCTGCTCCGCACCGGGCCTGGGCGGCGGCCTGCCGGTGCGCGTCATCGCGCCCGACGATCTCGGCCAGGAAGTACGCGGCAAGGGCACCAACACGCGCTATGTCACCAACATCCTGCCCGAGGGCAAACCCGCCGACTCGCTGCTCGTGGTCGAGGTGATCACGCCCGGGGGCCATACGTCGAGCTATCCGCCGCACAAACATGACCAGGACAACCTGCCAGCCGAGTCCTATCTCGAGGAGACCTACTACCATCGCCTCAACCCGCCACAGGGCTTTGCCTTCCAGCGCGTCTACACCGATGCCGACAAGAACGGCCACCGCGCACTGGACGAAGCGATGGCGATCGAGGACGGCGATGTCGTGCTGGTGCCCGAGGGCTACCACCCCTGCGCCGCTTGTCACGGCTACGATCTCTACTATCTCAATGTCATGGCCGGGCCGAAGCGGACGTGGAAATTCCACAATGCACCCGAGCACGAATGGCTGATGAAGGCCTGACAGGGTTTTCATCAGTGGATAGCCGGCCTGGTCCAAGACGAAAAAAACGTCGGCTAATGACCCAATGGCACCGTTTTGTTATCGGAACGTGGCAAGGCTTCGTCAATCCGTCATGGAAATCGCCTATGGCAGCGGGGCCAATGCATGTCGCCCGAATATGCAATGCGGTTTTAGGGCAAGGCATGCATAAACCAAGGACTTGAAGCGCGTCGCACGGAGCTGTTCAAAGGCGTCGCGCTTTGACGAGGACTTTCCATGCGCTACGCCATTTACTTCACCCCCCGGCAGGACGAACCGCTGGCGCGGATTGCCGCCAACTGGCTCGGCCGCGACCCGTTTGGCGCCGCCGTCCGGCCTGTCGAGGCGGTGGCTGACCTGTCGGCGGCGGAAGTGGCGTTCCACACGGCTTCGGCGCGCCGCTACGGTTTCCACGCCACGCTGAAGGCGCCGTTCCGGCTGGCCGCGAACGAGACGGAAGCCTCGCTGCGCGCGGCACTCGATGCCTTCGCCGAAGCAACGCCCGTCGTAACGGTCCCCCGCCTCATGGTCAGCCAGATCGACGGCTTCTTCGCCCTTGTGACAGACGGACCGGTGCCGAGCCTAAACCGGTTCGCTGACGACGTGGTGCGCGACTTCGATCGTTTTCGCGCGCCGCTGACAGAGACCGAAATCGAACGGCGCAGCCCCGATTCGCTGAAGCCCGCCGAATTCCGCAATCTCTGCCAGTGGGGCTATCCCTACGTGTTCGAGACATTTCGCTTCCACATGACGCTGTCCGGCCGGGCGGCGCCACAGGAAAGCCCCCGTCTTCGCCTAGCGATCAACGGCCTGTTTGCTGACGTGCTGCAGCAACCCGTGCTGGTCGACGCCCTGACCCTGTTTGTCGAAACCGAACCAGGCGCCCCGTTCATGGTGCTTTCCCATCATGCACTCGGGCGGCGTCCGGCCAGAATGACCGCCTGAAGAAGACCGCCCGAAACAAAGCAAAAGCTGCCCAAACAACCAAGGACTGCCTGAAATGACCGCCGAGACTGTTCTCCACAACGCCCGCATCGTGCTTGCCGACGAGATCATCGAAGGTTCGATCGTTCTGCGCGACGGCCTGATTGCCGGTATCGAATCCGGCATCGGCCGCACTGGCGAAGACATGGGCGGCGACTTCATCATTCCCGGCCTGGTCGAGCTGCACACAGACCATCTCGAAGGCCACTACGCGCCTCGGCCGAAAGTACGCTGGAACCCGATCGCGGCTGTGCTTGCCCATGATGCGCAGGTCGCGACAGCGGGAATCACCACCGTGCTCGACGCCTTGCGCGTCGGCATGGACGAGGACGCCGACATGAAGTCGGAGGACATGCGCAAGCTGGCCGATGCGATCGATGACAGCGTGCGGCATGACCGCTTGCGGGCCGACCACTTCATCCATCTGCGCTGCGAGGTTTCAGCACCGGACTGCCTTGAGGCCTTCGCCCATTTCGACGGTGACGAGCGGGTCAAGCTGGCGTCGCTGATGGACCACGCGCCGGGCCAGCGCCAGTTCGTCAACCTCGAGACCTACGCCTATTACTATCAGCGCAAGCTCAAGCTCACCGATCGCGACTTCAAGCTGTTCTGCGAAAAGCGGATGGGCGAGTCGGCGAAGAACTCGGCGCCGAACCGCGTCTTCATCGCCGCAGCCTGCCAGGAGCGCGGCATCGTGCTGGCGAGCCATGATGACGCCACCGTCGGTCATGTCGACGAAGCGATCGAGCAAGGCGTTCGCGTCGCCGAATTCCCGACCACCGAGGAGGCCGCCAGGGCTTCGAAGGAAGCCGGGCTCGGCGTGCTGATGGGGGCTCCCAATGTCATGCGCGGCGCCTCGCATTCCGGCAATGTCTCGGCTCGCACGCTGGCCAGCGATGGCCTGCTCGACATCCTGTCGTCCGACTACATCCCGTTCAGCCTGATCCAGTCCGCCTTCTTCCTCGGCAATGTGGTCGAGGGCATTTCCTTGCCGCAGGCGGTTGCCATGGTTTCGAAGAACCCGGCTGACGCGGTCGGCCTGACCGATCGCGGCGTCATCGAACAGGGCCGGCGTGCCGACCTGGTGCGCGTGCGCGTCGACGACCATGTTCCTGTCGTTCGCACCGTCTGGCGCCAGGGGCGCCGGGTCGCGTGATGGTGTCGGCATTGATCGAACGGGAACTGGCGAGTGCCGCCTTTCCGATCCGCGACGGCGTTTTCGTCGCCGTTGTCGGGCCAAGTGGCGCCGGCAAGGACACGGTGATCGGCTACGCCCGCGCTCACTTCGCCGAAGAGAGCCGGCTGGAGTTCGTACGCCGGGTGATCACCCGGCCGAGCGATGCGGCCAGCGAGGACCACGACACCCTTGCCGAAGCAGCCTTCATCGAAGCCGAAGCCGACGGCGCTTTCGCCGTTGCCTGGGAGGCGCATGGCCTGCGCTACGGTATCCCGGCTGATGTCGACTGGTCGGTTGCCAATGGCCATGTCGCCGTCGCCAATGTCTCGCGCGCCATCATCCCGGTTTTGCGCGAGCGCTATGCCAATCTCGCCATTGTCGAGATCACCGCGTCGCCGGAAGTGCTGGCCGAGCGGCTGGCCATGCGCGGCCGCGAGTCGCGCGGCGAAGTGCTGGCCAGGCTGGCGCGCAGCGCCAATGTCAAACTGGCGGGACCCGGCATCACCTCGATCGACAACAGCGGCCCGCGCGAGGCGGCCGGCGAGCGCTTCGCCGAGGTGCTGCGCAAGGCGATGGCATTCTCCGACATGTCGGGATTAATCTAGGGCGCCTCTTCCCTTCTCCCCTGCGGGAGAAGAGACAGCTACTCCGCCGGCGCGCCGGCGACGCCCTTGCGGGTGGCGTCCATCATCAGCCGCCGAGCCCGGAACGCGCCCCATTGCTGGTCGACCAGCACGCCGATCAGGATGACGCCGCCCATCACCGCGAAATTGAGTGATGACGGGATGCCGAGCAGGTTGACCAGGTTCTGGAGTTCCTGCAGCAGCACCGTGCCGAGGATGACGCCGATCAGCGAACCCTCGCCGCCGCGCAGCGAGAAGCCGCCAAGCACCGCGGCCGCGATGGCGTAGAGTTCGTAGAACTGGCCATGGCTGGCGGGCGAGATCGAGCGCGTGTACATGGCGAAATAGATCGCCGACAGCGCCGTCAGCACGCCACAGATGACATAGGCGGCCATGACGATACGGTCGGTTCGGATGCCGGAATATTTCGCGGCTTCCTCGTTTTTGCCGATGGCATAGAGGTAGCGCCCGAACACCGAGCGATGCAGCACCACCCACATGACTATGGCGATGACGATCAGCGCGATAAAGCTGTTGGGGACGCCATAGGATCGTCCGGCCGTCAGGAATTCCAGTGTCGGGAAATTCTGGCCGAAGGCAAAACCAGCCGTTCCGTCGGCGGTGTAGAAGCGGGCTACGCCGCGATAGATCAACAGGCCGCACAGCGTGACGACGAAGGGCTGCAGCTTGAGCCGCGTGATCAGCCAGCCATGCACCAGGCCGATGATGGCGCCGAGCCCCAGGATCAGCACGAAGGCCAAAGGCCACGCCACTTCGCGCACGGCGATGAAGTCGACGAACAGGGTGCCCAGCAGCGCGATCACCGAGCCGACCGACAGCTCGATGCCGCCAGTGATGATGACGAAGGCCTGGCCGATGGAAAGGATGCCGAACAGCGCCACAAGGTTCGACGTGTTGGCGAGGTTGATCGCCGACAGGAAGCGCGGATTGATGATCGCGACGATGGCGCCCACCACCAGGATCAGGATCAGCAGGCCGAGATCTTTCTTGCTCATCGTCTTCTCCCGCTATGGCCGGTTCGCCGGCTTGCCGACCGCCAGCAACAGCACGTTTTCCTGGCTGAAATTTTCCTTGTCGAGAATCCCCGAGATCTGGCCTTCATGCATGACGGCGATACGGTCCGAGACGCCGATCACCTCTTCCATGTCGCTGGAGATCATCAGCACGGCGACGCCGGCGTCGGCCAGCGCACGCATCAGCCGGTAAATCTCGGCCTTGGCGCCGATGTCGATGCCGCGCGTCGGCTCGTCGAGGATCATCACCTTGGGGTTCATGGCCAGCCACTTGCCGAGCACGACCTTCTGCTGATTGCCGCCCGACAGGGTGCCGGTGCGCGTTTGCACCGAAGGCGCCTTGATGCCGAGATTGATTTTCTGCTTCTCGGCGGTGGCCAATTCGGCGCTCGCCGAGACCAGCGAATGGCGGGCATGCGCCGGCAGGTTGGGCAGGGAGATGTTCTGCGCGATCGACAGGTCCAGCAGGATGCCGGTCAGCTTGCGGTCTTCCGGGACCAGAAAGATGCCATTGGCGACCGCGTCGGCCGCCGAGTTCAAGACAAGGTCTTTCCCATCCAGCTTCAGGGCGCCGCCAAAGCTTTTGTCGATGCCGAAAAAGACGCGCGCCAGCTCAGTTCGCCCGGAGCCAACCAGCCCGGCGAGCCCGAGAATTTCGCCGTGCCTGATATCGAGAGCGACCGGCCGATCGGGATAGGCAGCGGTGCGGATGGCGTTAGCCGACAGGGCGACAGCGCCGGGCTCACGCGCCGATTCCGCGGCCTTCTCCCTCTCCTTCAGCATGCGGCCGATCATCAGCTTGACCATCTGGTCGTGGTTGATGGCGTTCTTCTGCAGCGTGCCGGCAAGCATGCCGTCGCGCAGCACGACGACGCGGTCGGCCACCCGCTCGATCTCGTGCAGACGGTGCGAAATGAAGATGACGCTGATGCCGTCCGCCTTTAACGCCGCGATGACATCGAGAAGCTTGTCGGTTTCGGCAATGGGCAGGCTGGACGTCGGCTCGTCGAGGATGACCAGCCTTGCCTTGATCGACAGCGCCTTGGCGATTTCGACCA
This sequence comes from Mesorhizobium sp. INR15, assembly GCF_015500075.1. Taxonomy (NCBI): domain Bacteria; kingdom Pseudomonadati; phylum Pseudomonadota; class Alphaproteobacteria; order Hyphomicrobiales; family Phyllobacteriaceae; genus Mesorhizobium; species Mesorhizobium sp. INR15. The sequence goes on from NZ_CP045496.1 coordinate 553,553, forward strand.
TCTGCTGCTGGGCGAGCGAGAGATCCGCTACGGCCGTGTCGGCGGAGAAATTAGCGCCGACACGCTTCAAAAGCGGCGCCACCATCTCGCGCAGCTTCGTGCGGTCGACGAGTTTCAGCGGTCCGGCACGCAGCGGCTCACGGCCAAAGAAGATATTGGCGGCGACATCGAGATTTTCAAACAGGTTGAGTTCCTGGTGGACGAAGGCGATGCCCGAACCCAGGCTGCCTTCGACGCTCAGCCCCTTGTGGGCCGTGCCGTCGACCGTGATCACCCCGGTGTCCGGCGTGGTGACGCCGCCGAGGATCTTCATCAGCGTCGATTTGCCGGCGCCGTTTTCGCCAACGAGGCCGATGACCTCGCCCGGCCTGACATCCATGGAAAAACCGTCGAGCGCGACGACACCCGGATAGGTCTTGCGCACGTTCTCGAGGCTGAGGAACGGAGCTATAGCGGATGCGGCAATGGAGGTGTCGGAATAATTCATCATCCCTGACAGCGGTTGGCGAACTGACCCGTCCGCAGACTGACGACCCTTGCCGGGTTCGTCAATGTGAACCGCCGGCTCAAGCGAACTTGAGCCGGCGGAACTGCCTGTGGTCTTAGTTTCCAGCCATCGCCTTCAGGTTGGCGGCATAGGCGTCGACGTCATCCTTGCCGATGATCTTGGTGGGGATGATGATCAGGTTGCCGGCCGGGATGCCCGACTTGTCGCCGCCGAGATAGGCTGCCATCAGCTTCATGCCCTGATAGGCCCATTCGAAGGGCTGCTGCACGACGGTGGCGGCAATGGTGCCTTCCTTGACGCCGCCCAGCGTGATCGGATCGTCATCGAAGCCGACGACGGTGATCGAGCCGAGCTTGCCGGCATCGCGCAGCGCTTCATAGATGCGCGGCGTGTTGTAGGAATAGAAGCCGACCATGCAGGTCACGTCGGGGCTGGCGACCAGCGCGTCCTCGACGTTCTTCTTGGCGCGGGCCTGATCGATGTCGTCGCCGCGAACGTCGACTAGTTCGATCTTGGTGCCGGCGAGACCGTCCTTCATGCCCTGGATGCGCTCCTTGGCATTGTCTGCGCCAAGCAGGCCGACGAAGCCGAGGCACTTGCCGCCATTTGGCATTGCCTTCTTGGCGATTTCAGCCGCCTGCTTGCCGGCATCGACGTTGGACGAGCCGATATAGGCAACGCGCTTGGTCTGCGGTGCATCGCTGTCAGTGGTGAACAGCGCGGTTTCCGAGGCGATCTTGTTCAGGCCATCCGTCGAGGTCTTGGGATCGACCGCCGAGACCATGATGCCCTTGACGCCGGCGGTGACCAGATCGTCCATCAGGCGCTGCTGAATGGCGACCGACGACTGCTCGGGATATTTCAGCTCCAGATTGTAGTTGGGCAGCTCGCCCTGCGCCTTCTTGACGCCGGCTTCAGCGGCCTTCCAGAAATCGGAAGCGCCGTTGACGACAAAGGCCAGCGTCGGCTTGTCGTCGGCGCGCGCGATTGCCGTGGCCGACAGGCCGAGCAGCAGCGCTGCAGCGGCGACGGACGCATTTCGAATGACAGATTTCATGTTCAACCTCCCGTTTGGCATTTTCGCCGGTTTGACATTTCGCTTGAGCAGAATTCGCCGATGTGGCTTCGACCTCCTCCCGGAAGCTTCCAGTCACGACCTTGACCTTACAGACTCATTCGGCGCTCGTAAATAATCTGATTTGTCTGACATTTGATTGGCAGGAATGACCTCTTTTCGGCTATCGTCCGCCGGCAGCGCGCATCATGCCTAGCCTGCTCACCACATCCGGATCGACCCGAGCCGCATATGACGATTTGACATTATAGGCCTTCCCGATATTAGTAAATAGTATTAGTTTCTTGATCGGGAGGATCACTGAACTGAATGTGACGCGGAGCACAAGTCGGCTCGGGCGCCATCGCTCGAGCTGCGCGATAGCCACGCATTTTATTGAAATTCGGCTCTTCGGAGAGGCCTGTCGGCTGGTACTCAGATCAGGCGGAGCCTTTCTCAAAGCTGATAATAATTATCATCAAAGCTTGCAACTCCATAAACCGCCCGGCTCTGATCGAACTTGCCGTGCCAGCGGCCTCTGTCTAAACACAGGGCCAGGGATGGGGAACATGACGCCATGAGTGAACCGACGGATCCGCGCGATCCTGCCGCCGAGACATCGAAGCGCCGCAAGGCGCCAACCAAGACCGCCAAGGGCCGGGTCACCATGACCGACATCGCCAGGGCGGCCGGCTGCTCGCAAGCGACGGTGTCGTTCGTCCTCAACAATACCGCCGGCATCAGGCTGTCGCAGCAGACCCGCGAACGGGTGATCGAGGCGGCGCGTTCGCTCGGCTATTCGCCACCGGCCTTTTCCGCCTTGCAAGGCCCCGTGCCAGCCTTCGAAGGCCTGGACGGCGTCATCGGTTTTGCCGTCGACCAGTTGGCAACCAGTCCCGAGGCCGTCGTCGCCATCGAAGGCGCCAGGCAGGCTTCATGGAATGCAGGCAATGTCCTTCTTGTGGCGCAGACGCTTGGCGATTCCGTCATGGAGCCGCGCGCCATTTCGGCGCTGACCAATCGCGGCATCTCGGCGCTGATCTACATGACGATCTTCACCCGCGAGATCGTCGCGCCCGACTATCTCTATGGTCTCGACATCCCGGTCATCCTGCTCAACTGCTACACGGCCGACTATGCCTTCCCCGCCGTGGTGCCGAGCGAGATCGCCGGCGGCCAGAGCTCCACCCGCCATCTGATCAATCATGGCCACCGCCGCATCGGCACCATCACCGGTGAGCCGTGGATGCAGGCGGCGCAAGACCGGCTCAAGGGTTATCGGCGGGCGCTGGCGACAGCCGATATCCCTTTCGACGCCGATCTGGTCGTCGAAGGCGACTGGTCGGCCAGCGCCGGCTATGCGGCAACGGTGAAGCTTCTGGCGCTCAAGGACCGGCCGACGGCCATATTCTGCCAGAACGACCGCACCGCCATTGGCTGCTACGAGGCGCTCAAGGAAGCCGGATTGCACATTCCTGGGGATATTTCCGTCATCGGCTACGATGACGAGGAAATCGCCCGCCACCTGTTCCCGCCGCTCACGACATCGATCCTGCCGCATATGGCGATGGGACAATGGGCGATCGAGCAGCTTGAAGCGCCGGCACCGCCTGGCCGAGGGCGCTATCCCATCACCAAACTCGAATGCCCGCTGGTCGAGCGGGAATCGGTCAGCATTCTGGCCGGGCCGTCAGCTTCGCCGCACGCTTGATATCAAGCCAAGACCGGCAGCGCGCCGGTCAACGGCCCGCTTTTTGAGGGCATCGCAGTGCGTTTACAAGCGCGGTCAGCGCAGCGGGCTGATGGTGGCGACTGGGGTAATACATGAAGAAGCCGGGAATGGCGGGCGTCCAGTCCTCGAGCACTCGGACAAGGCGGCGCTCCGCAATATGCTCCGCTACCTGCTCTTCATAGGCGAGCCCAAGGCCGGCTCCGGCGAGCGCCGCCTGAATCACCAGGTTGGTATCGTCGATTGTCAGCGGGCCATTCACGCCGACCGTGACCGCCTTGCCTCCCTGCTCAAACTCCCATCGATACGGACCACTGGGAAGGCGCAGGTTCAGACAGCGATGATCGTTCAGATCCCTGGGCCTGCGGGGAATGCTTCGTGACGCAAAATAGCCGGGCGATCCCACGACCGCCAGACGCAACTCCTGCGTGACGCGAACCGCGATCATATCCTTTTGAATATATTCGCCGAGCTGAATGCCAGCGTCGAACTCGCCCGCGACAAGGTCCACGGGGCCAGTGACCGTGACGACATCAAGAACGATGTCAGGGTAGGCCTCGGCGAAGTCCGTGAGCCGCGGCAACAGGACCATCGCCGCGGCCGATCGTGACATCACGAGCCTGAGGCGCCCCGCAGGCAGGTGGCGAACGCTTAGGGCCTTATCCAGCGCACGCGTGATTTGCTCAAGCGCCGGAGACAGGTCTTTCAAAAGCGCCGCGCCCGCGGCGGTTGGCGCGACGCTCTTGGTCGTCCGGGCAAGAAGCTGCAGCTCCAGCCGCTGCTCAAGCCTCCGGATCGTGTGGCTCAGAGCGGATTGAGAGACGCCCAGCTTCGCTGCGGCGCGTGTAAAGCTCCGCTCGCTGGCGACGACTGCAAACGCGGCGAGTTCATTCAGTTCGTTTCCCATCATTGATGAATTTTGCTCATGATGCCATCCCATGCAAGACGGCTAGTCTCATAAATGCCCTTGCCCTAGGTTCGACTGACGAGATTGGCGCTATTCGCCTTTCACCACGCTTCGGCCTGCCTGGCGCGCGTCGCGGGATCGCCGGGCGTGGAACGGCTGGACAAACAACGAGGTTGCCATGGATACCGATGTTCGCGCCTTGCGCACGCTGGCGCAGGCCTATTTTGATGCCGCCTATGAAATGGATGCCGAGAAGTTTGCCTCCATACTTCATCCCTTGTGTTCGGTGACGAAAGTCGCCGACGACGGCGATGTGGGCGTGACACCGGTCGCGGCGTGGCTGGCCGCCGTCCGCAGCACGACCGCTCCAAAACAGATGGGAGCAGAGCGTGACGACCATATACTTTCAATCGACGTCGAGAGAGACCTCGCGCTTGTGAAGTTGAAATTGCAGGTACCGCCACGCAAGTTCACGGACCTGCTGTCCTGCCTGAAGGTCAACGGAAACTGGAAGATCGTTCAGAAGGTGATGACTTCGAAGACGTAAGGGCGGTGCCGCGCATAAAATTGAATCACCCGCCTGCAGGTTGCCCATGAAGGTTCTGTCTCAAAGCGCCAACACCATGGCCTGCGTCTCGGGATCGTCGAAGGTTTGGTCGCTCTGCGATGGATATGTCGACCTGCCGGCCCGATTGCTCAGGTATCGGAACGGAAAAACAGGCAGGCAGGCAGTGTCGCCTCCGCAGGAAGAGCCGCTCGTTCGGTTGTCGGTCAACTGCTTTCTGCTCGATCGCGCCGGTAGCGATCGCATCCTGATAGATTGTGGTGCGGGTGGAAGCTGGGAGCCGTCCATGGGCCACCTCGAGGAGGCCATGGCCGAGGCGGGCATCGATACATCCTCCATCTCGGTGGTTGCCCTCACCCATGCCCATGGCGACCACATCAATGGTCTTCTTACGCCTGACGGGCGGCGAACATTCGGGAACCTGAGCAAGATCGTGATCGGGGAGGACGCCGTTGCCGAATTCCTCGCCGAGCCGCGATTGGCGGATTTTCGTCCCCTCCTGGCCCCAATTCGCGCAGGAGACCGACCCGTCGATCACTTGCTCGCGGTGGCGATCCCCGGGCATGCTCCGGGCCATATGGGTTATCTGCTCAGCACCGGCGAGGACGACATCCTCTTCTGCGGCGACCTGATCCACGTTCCTGCCGCACAATTTGCCCGTCCAGAGCTCACCTGGGCCTATGACGCTGACGAGACGATGGCACGGGATAGCCGGATCAGGCTGCTCCAGGAAGCGGCCGACGCACAGGTGTGGCTGGCCGGCGCTCACCTGGGACGACCAGGCATCGGCAGAATAGTCAAAGCGGGGCGTGGATACGGGTTCATCCCGGCCGCATAGTCGCCGGGTGCTGAATTTGCTTCAGACATCATGCTCCGCTGCAGCAAGGCATTTTACAGCGCCTGCTGGACGGAACGTCCTGGATCGGCACGCGTGGCGATGGCCGCCAAACGACCCTAGGCCATTACTGCGAGATGCAAGACGACTGCCAGAAGCGCAGCCGGCCCACGAAGGGAATCTCAGCCGACTACCCCACGAAGCCTGAAACCAGCGCAATCGATCAGGGTTCTGGCTGGATCGTCGGCCAAACCGCACGGCCCATACGGACAAATATCCCTTCAGCTCCGATGTCGTAGCGCATCGACTATGACCTTGAACGCCGGAAGATTCTGACGGCGGCTCGGATAGTAGAGGAAATAGCCGTCGAAGAACGGAGACCAATCATCGAGCACCTGCACTAGCAGGCCCGAAGCGATGTGCTGCGCCACAATGTTTTCGGGGACATAGGCGATGCCGTAGCCGCTCGCAGCGGCATCGATCATCGCGTAGGAATTGTTGAAGGTCAGTTGTCCGTTCACCCTGACGCGCAGTGCCTGGCCATCCTTCTCAAATTCCCAGGCATATAGGCCCCCGGCGGTCTCGTGACGCATGTTGATGCAAATGTGTCTGACCAGATCTTGCGGATGCCCAGGCACGCCATGCGCATCGAGATATGCGGGAGAAGCCACGGCCACCAAACGCCAGTCCGGACCAATTCGGACCGCGATCATGTCCTTCTCGACGCTCTCCCCCAGCCGGACGCCCGCGTCGAAGCCCTCCTCGACGATGTTGCGGAACGTGCTGTCCAGGATCAGTTCGACACCGATATCGGGATAGGCGCTGAGGACCGGCTTCAGCTTGGGCCAAACCACGCTTTCAAGCGCGTGGTCGGAAAGCGTCAGCCTGATCGAGCCCGAGGGCTTGTCACGGAACGCCATCAGCGCGGCGATCTCGTCCTCGATTTCGCCGATGCGCGGAGCGATCGTCTGTAACAACCGCTCTCCTGCGGCGGTCGTCGCGACATTGCGCGTGGTGCGGCTCAGGAGGCGTATGCCCATTCGCGCTTCGAGCTGTTTGATCGCGTGGCTGAGCGTCGATTGCGCCACGCCGAGCCTTGCCGCCGCCTTGGTGAAGCTGCGCTCCTCGGCAACGGCCTGAAACCACGTCAGTTGATTAAGGTCGGTTTTGGCCATGGCGTTCCTTCGTTTGCCTTCCTGCGGCACATTATTCGGCCCAGTCGATTAGTTCATGCCGATTTCGATGGGTAATCGTTTTATGGCAAAACGACTAGGTTTGCACTGCAACAATTCAGCAGGAGCGAACGAACGTGGCGATTGCCTTCACAACAGATGCGGGCAGCAAACCGGACGCCGCCTGGGGCGCGGTTCTCTCGATGGCGCTCTGCGTGGCGATGCTAATCGCCTCGGAATTCATGCCAGTCAGCCTGCTTACCCCGATGGCGCAAGGGCTACACGCAACGACCGGACAGACCGGGCAGGCAATTTCGATCAGCGGCCTCTTCGCGGTCGCGGCCAGCATGATGATCACCACCGCCGCTGGGACGCTGAACCGGAAATGGGTCCTGGTCGCGATGACCGCTCTGATGTTGCTGTCACTGATTTTGGTGGCGGCCGCGCCGAATTTCGCGGTGCTCATGATCGGCCGCGCGCTGCTCGGAATCTGCATAGGCGGGTTCTGGGCGTTGGCCACGGCTGTCATCATGCGGCTGGTTCCCGAAAACGACGTTCCGCGCGCGCTCGCCTTGATGTATGGCGGGCAGGCCATCGCGGCGGCCTTCGCGGCGCCGATAGGCAGCTATCTGGGAGACATGTTCGGCTGGCGCGCGGTGTTTTGGGCGCTGACGCCGATCGTGGCCGGCAATCTGGTCTGGCATATAGTGGCGCTGCCGTCACTGCCCGCAAGCCAGCGCCAAGACTTCCGGACCATGGTCGATCTGCTCAAGCGCCCTTACTTCCTGCGCGGCTTGGTTGCGGCGATGCTATCCTGGGGCTCCGCTTTCACCATGTTCACCTATCTGCGTCCGTTCCTGGAGCAGGTGACAGGCGTGGCCGTGGGGACACTCTCGATCCTTCTGCTCGTACTGGGCTGCGCCGGTTTCGTTGGCACCTGGGCAGCGGGTCGTTTCGTGAGCGGCAATGTGGCACCGCTGCTGCGGCTGCCGGCGCTACTGATGGGCGGCTGCACGCTGGGACTTCTGCTTCTCGGCGGCTCGGTCGCCGCGGCCGGCTTATTCCTTGCTCTTTGGGGCGCGATGAACACCGCCATGTCGGTCATCTGGATGACATGGATGTCGCAGAACGCGGCCGATGCGCCCGAGGCTGCCGGCAGCCTGATGGTGGCGGCGATCCAGGCCTCGATCCTGCTGGGCGCGGTCATTGGCGGGCTGCTTCTGGACGGTCTGACAATCATGGCGACCTTCACCGGCAGTGTGGTTCTCGCCGGTCTCGCAATCAGCCTCATCGGCAGTGGGCAGCGGCTGCTCAAGCCCGATCGCTCGCAGACATAGGTCATCCAATCAAAAGGCTCATTCCAAACCAAGCAGGAGACCGACAAATGCCTACGGATACCTCTGAAACGAACTCGTCGACTCACCTCATTCACCGGCGCGAGCTTCTGAAGCTGACCGGCGCAGGCGCCGCCGCATTCGGCGTAGTTTCGATGTTCAACACCCCCCAAGCAAAGGCTCAGAATATGTCAGACGAATGGGATAAGGTCTTTCCGCGCAGCGAGAGCGTCGATCACGAGAAGGTCACGTTCAAGAACCGCTACGGCATCACCCTGACGGCCGATCTGTATCTGCCGAAGGACCGCGCCGCTAACCGCCTGCCGGCCATTGTCGTCAGCGGCCCGTTCGGCGCTGTCAAGGAACAGTCCTCGGGCCTCTATGCGCAGACAATGGCCGAGCGCGGCTTCGTCACGCTGGCTTTCGATCCGTCCTTTACCGGCGAAAGCGGCGGTGAGCCCCGCAACGTCGCGTCGCCAGACATCAACACCGAGGATTTCATGGCGGGGGTGGACTATCTCGGCCTGCATGCTTCCGTGGACCGCGAGCGCATCGGCGTCATCGGCATCTGCGGCTGGGGTGGCATGGCGTTGAACGCCGTAGCTGCCGACAAGCGCGTCAAGGCCGTTGCCGCCAGCACCATGTACGACATGACACGTCTCATGTCGAAGGGCTACAATGACAGCGTGACCCTCGAACAGCGCTCGCAGGCGCTGGAGCAACTGAGCCATCAGCGTTGGGAAGACGCCGCGAACGGAACTCCGGCGTATCAACCACCCTACAACGAACTCAAGGGCGGCGAGGCGCGGTTCCTGGTCGACTACCACGACTATTACATGACGCCGCGCGGGTACCATGTGCGTGCAGCCAACTCAGGCAACTCCTGGACGCAGACCACGCCGTTGTCGTTCATGAACATGCCGATCCTGACCTATATTTCGGAAATCTCGCCGCGCCCGGTCCTGTTCATCCACGGCGAAAACGCCCACTCGCGCTACTTCAGCGAGACCGCCTTTGCGGCAGCAGCGGAGCCCAAGGAACTTGTGATCGTCCCCGGCGCCAGCCACACGGACCTTTACGACAAGGTGGAGGTGATCCCGTTCGACAAGCTGACCAGTTTCTTCAATCAGCACCTCGCTGCGTAAGTGGCGAGAGAGAGCCCGCCCTGTCGGGCAGGCTCTCTCTGAACAGGTTAGGATAAAAAGAGATGGCCGCATGCTGAAATTATTGCTGAGCGCCGCTGCTCTCACAGTGGCAATGGAGGGAACCGCCGTGGCTCAGGAGCGCATTCGTATTTCATCGGACTGGGGCGAGGTCATAGCCGATCTTGCCGATAACGAAGCCGCAAACGCCTTGGCTCGGATGTTGCCCCTTACCATTGAGATGAGCGACCATCTTCGTCAGGAAAAGACCGGCAATCTACCGGCCACGCTGCCGGAACAGTCACGGCAGCGCGACTTCTCGGCCGGCACGATTGGGCTGTGGAGTTCGGATCATTTCGTGATCTATTATCGGAATGGTCGCGTCCCTTCGCCCGGCATCATTGTGCTCGGAAAAGCGACTGGCGGTCTGTCGATATTTGATCGTCCCGGTCCAGTCACGGTAAGAATTGAACGTTCTGACTGAAGCTGGAAACAACTGGGCGTGATCAGCCAGGTCACACGAACCCGACGGCTGCAATCAGCCGTCCTGCGGCGCCTAGCAACGCCAAATATGTGAGGATACCAAAACCGCGCACAGGCCCCGACGCTGTCAGCATACCGAACGCATGCAGAACGCGTCCGATCACAAGGATCGCGCCGAAAGGAATGACGATCCAAGCTGGCGCGGCTCGAGTCTCGACCAGGCCAAGGGTGGTCACGCCGAGCGGCACATACTCGATGAAGTTGCCTTGCGCCCGGATAAGCAATGTGGAGGGCAACCGGCGGTATTTGGCGCGCCCGAAGAGATTCGAACTCCTGACCCCCAGATTCGTAGTTTACTTTCGTGATTCGCCGAGCATATCCAATTGTTCCCCATAAATTTAAATGCATCTATAATTTCAGTTAGTTGCGAAAACCTGCGAATTTTGGCGTAGACGCGGCGGCCTATCCTATGAGAGTCTAAAACCGGCTGAAAAACCGGCTGAATATTTTGGCCGATATCCACTAGACTTGCAGGAGCCGCGCTATGGCCGACATCCGTATCCTCATCAACGACAGGGCGGTCAGCGACCTTAAGGCGCCTGGTTCGGGGCAGTATCGCGCCCGCGACACCCAGCTTAAAGGGTTCCACGTCATCGTCGGCAGGCGGAGCAAGACATTCGCCGTTCAAGGAGACCTGCGGAAGGATGGCAAGCGCGTTGCATCGATCTCAGTACGGATTGGCTACGCGGAGACGATGTCTACTCGTGAGGCTCGCGCAACAGCAAAGACATACCTCGCGCAGATTTCCAAGGGGGAACACCCGGATCCGAAACCGGACTTGCCGACCGAGCAACTAGGCAGTGCCAGTGTGTCTCGGGACAATCCGACGCTACAGTTGGATCAACAGGCGGATGCAGCACCCAAAGGGGTCACCTTGAGCCGAGCATGGGAGCGTTATCGCGATGCACACCTGATCCGGAAGGGCCGAAGCGACGGTACGATCGAGGGCTACCGCGACCATATTGAGCGACTCTTCAAGGATTGGCGAGATACGCCCTTGCAGGAGCTCGCTGAGGACCCGGCCAAAGTTATCACCAGGCATGACGAGATCACCAAAGAGCACGGCCCCTACATCGCTAACGGCAGCATGCGGACCTTGCGCGCAGTCTACAATCATGCGCGCAGGGCCCATCGCTATCTCCCCGCCGATAACCCGGCAAGCATCGTGGATTGGAATTCAGAGAAACGGCGTAGCACAGCAATGGGGCTCGACGATCTGTCCCATTGGTTCCATCAAGTCGCCGCGCTGCAGAATCCTATCAGGCGAGAATTCCACCTGTTCTCTCTGCTTTCCGGGTGCCGGCCAACGGCGCTGATGGAGGCACAGCCGCAGCATCTGGATCTGCGACGCCGCACACTGCATATTCCTCGGCCCAAGGGTGGCGCAGACCGTGCCTTCGACATCCCGTTGTCGCGCCAGATGATCCTCTGCCTTGTGCGCGCGATCCGCTTTGCCCGCCATTTCTATCCCTCCGAAGCCGATAACTGGCTCTTCACGGCGGACAGTGATAGCGGCCATCTGGCCGAACAGAAAGAAAATCGAGACGTTCTTGCAAAGCGGGGCAATGACTTACGCCAGACGTTTAGAACGCTTGCGACCCCGGCGGGCGTCTCCGAGTTCGACGCACGACTGCTGATGAACCACTCCATCCCCGGCGTGAATGCCGGGTATATTTCGCGGCACAAGCTGCTTGAAGATCACCTTCGTGCGCAACAACAAGCCATCAGCAACACGATGTTCAGCGGCGTGGGCAATATGACCACTAAGGACGCAACAATTCGCTCATGGCTTGGTCCATATGCGGCGCATAAAGCAATCGACGCCGCCAAGCGGGAAGGGAGCAGCGCTCTGCGCGATGCTGCATTGGAAAGAGGGGATCTGGCTCAAAGGCGAGCGGCCTCGACCGCGACATTCAACCTGAACTTTTGAGCGAGTTCTGGAGAGCCACGGGGACCTCGGCAGCTCATCGTTCGGATGATCCATCTAGGCATCGGTTGGTCGCCTATCAGGGTGTTCGAGTCAGGAGAGCCCTATCGCCTTTCCCCCCACTCGGAAACCCCGCGATATTTCCTACGGTGTTGGGCGTAATGGCCTGTATCGGTGTAAGACCAGGGGCAAGGGCAAGTGAAAGTCATGCGCCTCGTTAAGGCGTTCACGGACGCGGTCCAAATCCGCGCAACCTGCCACAAGTTTCAGGTCGCGCGGAGCGCTATCTTTACACGGTGTAGGTCGGAAGTTCTGCACCCCCTTCAGCCGCCGCAACCTCGGGAACAGGGATCGGTTCTGGCCGCCGTGGTGGATTTCCTGGCCTAAACCGGCCACGAAAAGCATCCTGGTCATTCAAGCGGATCAGGACCGGATTTTCGCACGAGGAGGCCTTGCCGAACACGATAGCGTGGCGGGGTTGCATTGAGGGAAGGATTGCAGCGTAATCCGAGCCGATGTAGTTGCCTAGGAAGTCTTTGCCAGTATCATCGAACGTGCGCATCGCGAAGATGGTGTTGCATTGATTAAGGATAGTTTTGGTTACGTTGGCAGTTCGCTGGGTGATGAGCAGGCAGCCAAGACCGTATTTTCGTCCCTGGAGAATGGCGCGAGCGCTCGTGGCGGTCGCCATCTTGTCGCCCTCTGCAGCGACTGAATTCCACTCCGGGACAAGCGAGTGCGCCTCCTCGTAGACGAGGCACAACCGCGCGCGGTCGGTCATACCCAACTCCTGACACGCAATCAGCGCAGCGTCAGTGAAAATTGACGTGATTTCAGAAGGTGTTAGCCGGGCCAGCTCAGAATCGTCGTTTTTGTCGAGAAAAGACACCTGTTTTGTGACACGGAATTGAGCCGGATTGAATACGCGGAGGTAGTGGTCATCGACCTCTGAGACAAACTCCTTCATCTGTTCGAGGACCACCTTCTTGAACTCGTTTCGAGAGCCGCCGAGTTCGCGACTTTTATGCGGCTTCCCGCCCTTGCCGGCAGTAATCAATTCACCGCGCTTTTTCTCCTCATAAGAAGGGTCGAGAAAATCTGAGAGCAACTGCTCATATTGATTAGTGAGGTCGAGACAAAGGACCTTGATGCCCTGAGCGATCATCCTTTCGACAAGCCAATGGCAAGGTAGCTCTTGCCCACGCCCAGAATGCCGAGGATCGCGGTGTTGTGCGTCACACACTCGGACGGATCCAGGCGGACTCCATATGGGGTAGCTGGAAAATGCCCAACGCAGTCATCCGCCAGACCGCCGTCTAGGTTCTCGAGCAGGAACACGGGAGCATTCATTCGGGGCATCCATGGAACCGGTCGGAACCGACGCCCTTCATCATCCCATTTGCCAATCTTACGGGCTTTCGCCCGGGCATATCCGTACTTGTTCTTCTGTTGAACAACCTCATCGCGGGTCACACCGTCCACTACCTGATAGATGACGCGCTGGTGGTCTCCAATACGCACCTCAGCGAGGGAGCCCTCAGCCAGATTAGCTTCGTTGATAACCTCAAACTGAAGGTATTCCGGGCTGGTCTCAGTATCGACGATACCGCAAAGTCGGTCGATCCACTGTAGAACTCGAATGTCGGCCTTGTCCTCGTCTGTCACGGCTATAGAGACGGCCATTCCGCTGGATCCTATTGAGCTACCATCGTAGAGGGCCCCAAGTCGCTTTGGTAACGACGTGGTCAATACCCGGAGCAAGTTGCCTTCATCCCGCCCCACATAGTTGAGAGCCACACCTAGTTGTGGCGGACCATGCTGGTCAGAAATCACCATTGGCGTTCCCCGAGTGATCGTCTGAGCCTCAGCCTGTCGCACGAGAACAATTCCGGGCGATTGATAGGCAGCCACCGATCCAATCAGATCAGCCCGGTTGATGCGCTTCGGCCTTTCTAGGAACCACATGACATACTTCGTCAGCGCTTCGAGCGGCTGAAACACGGTGATGATGATGAAGGTGGTGAGGATCGCAAACACCTCAACCGGCGCATCGCGGTGGAAGAGCCAGACTGCCGATGTGATTAATAGGCCGAAGATGATGTTGGGGCTGCCTAGACCGATCACCGCCCGTTCAAATACTCGCCACACGGTAGAGGGTTCCTCGCCCAACGGAGGGCGGAATGTCAAAAGCAGGATCGAGACCAAGGCGACGCTGGCGCAGAAGCCGATAGTGGCCCCGAGGATGTAAGCCTCAGGTGTCCAAGGGAGCACTACGGGTATCGCCGATACTAAGGTGAGTAGCGCCGTTACACCGTTTATGAGCGCGCCGGACGGCGGCGTAAAATAGGGATTCAAAATACGGCTGCCAAACAAAAGACTCGCGATCCCGCCATAGAGCCAGATAGCGTTTTCATTCGGCCTCAGTCCGCTGTCGACAAACAAACCTTGAACAACCAGTAAGATCGCTATGTAGAGAACTAGGGCCATTGCCCGTATTTTGGCTTCTGAAATCACGCCCTGTTGATTGCCACTGAGAACTGACCCGGCAACCCAGGATATTTCCACCGAGAATTGACCCATGTTTGACCCTTACCCTGCGTTTTTTCAGCGGGGATTACGGAGTGATCGACATGGCATTATTGAGCGTGATCCGACGCTGGCATTATCGAGAACATTTATCGATCCGAGAGATTAGCCGCAGGACCGGCCTGTCTCGGAATACGGTGCGCAAATATCTACGGGTGGACGAGGTGGAGCCGAAGTTCAAGGCTCCAGAGCGGCCGAGCAGGCTTGACGCATTTGCCGACCGCTTGTCAGCCTGGCTGAGGACGGAGGCCAACAAGAACCGCAAACAGAAACGCACGATCAAGCAGCTTCATGCCGATCTGCTGAGCCTTGGCTATGAGGGGTCATACGGTCGTGTTGCGGCTTTCGCTCGGGAGTGGAAGGCTGATCTGCAGAGGGAATTACAAACGACTGGACGCGGGACATTCGTGCCGCTTTCGTTCGATCCTGGTGAAGCGTTCCAGTTCGACTGGTCCGAGGACTGGGCGATCATCGGCCATGAACGCACCAAGCTGCAGGTGGCGCATACCAAGCTCAGCTACTCCAGGGCCTTTATCGTCCGGGCCTATCTGTTGCAGACGCATGAGATGCTGTTCGACGCCCATAATCATGCCTTCCGTGTCTTTGGCGGCGTTCCCCGGCGCGGCATCTACGACAATATGCGCACAGCGATCGACAAGGTCGGCCACGGCAAGGAGCGCGACGTCAATGTCCGCTTCATGGCCATGGCCAGCCACTACCTCTACGAGCCTGAGTTCTGCAATCCGGCCTCTGGCTGGGAGAAGGGACAGGTCGAGAAGAATGTGCAGGATGCGCGTCACCGGTTCTTTCAACCGATTCCACGCTTTCCATCCCTGGAAGCCCTGAACGACTGGCTGGAGCTTCGATGCCAAGAGTTTTGGCACAAGACCCCGCATGGAAAAATGCGCGGCACCATTGCCGATATCTGGGCCGAGGAAGCCCAGGCTCTCATGCCGGCGTCCCGTCTCTTCGACGGCTTTGTCGAATACACCAAGCGGGTCTCTCCAACCTGCCTCGTGCATCTGGAGCGCAACCGCTACAGCGTTCCGGCGTCGTTTGCCAATCGGCCCGTGAGCCTTCGGGTCTATCCAGATCGTGTCGTTGTCGCCGCGGAGGGGCTAATCGTGTGCGAGCATCGCCGCATCATCGATCGATCGCATGATCGGCCCGGACAGACGGTCTATGACTGGCGGCACTATCTCGCGGTCGTACAGCGCAAGCCAGGCGCCCTCCGCAACGGAGCACCGTTTGCTGAACTTCCCGATGCATTCAGGAATTTGCAGCAGCATTTGCTCAAGAAGCCGGGCGGCGATCGCGAGATGGTCGAGATCCTGGCACTTGTCCTGCAACACGACGAGCAGGCCGTGCTCCTGGCCGTGGAGATGGCGTTGGAAGCCGGTGTTCCAACCAAGACCCATGTGCTCAACCTTCTCCATCGGCTCGTCGACGGCAAATCGCTCACGCCCCCGACCATCAGCGCCCCCCAGGCTTTGACGCTCACCAATGAGCCGAAAGCAAATGTCGAACGCTACGATGCTTTGAGGAAGGCCCTGGAGGTGCGCCATGCGTCATAACCCTGCCAGCGGCGCAATCGTCATCATGCTCCGGAGCCTGAAGATGCACGGCATGGCGCAAGCTGTGGGCGAACTCACCGAACAGGGAGCGCCAGCGTTTGAAGCCGCCATTCCGATCCTTTCGCAACTGCTCAAGGCCGAGACGGCGGAACGCGAGGTCAGATCGACAGCCTATCAGCTCAAGATCGCACGCTTTCCAGCCTATCGCGATCTCAACGGCTTTGACTTCGCCAGCAGCGAGATCAACGAGGCACTCGTGCGGCAGCTTCATCGTTGCGAGTTCGTCGATGAGGCCCACAACATTGTGCTGGTCGGCGGCCCCGGCACAGGCAAGACCCATATTGCCACCGCGCTTGGCGTGCAGGCCATCGAGCATCATCACAAGCGGGTTCGCTTCTTCTCGACGGTCGAACTGGTCAATGCGCTGGAACAGGAGAAAGCTCAGGGGAGATCCGGCCAGATCGCCAATCGCCTCGTGCATTCCGATCTCGTGATCTTGGACGAACTTGGCTATCTGCCGTTCAGTGCATCAGGTGGAGCATTGCTCTTCCATCTGCTGAGCAAACTCTACGAGCGCACCAGCGTCATCATCACAACAAACCTCAGCTTCAGCGAGTGGGCGAGTGTCTTCGGCGACGCCAAGATGACAACCGCCCTTCTCGACAGGCTCACCCATCATTGCCACATCCTGGAAACCGGAAACGACAGCTTCCGCTTCAAGAACAGCTCCGCACACGAACCCAAAAAAGCGAAGGAGAAAGCCAGAACCTTGACCCTCAACCCCGAACCGAAACATACATGAGAGGCGGGTCAAATCTCGGTGGAAATGCCGGGTCAGTTCTCAGTGAAAATCAACATCGAAAGCATTGGTGGACATAATGCGAGCGATAGCTCACAATTGTCTACTCGCATTGGAAACGACAGGAACATGGCACCCAAGCTGCTCACGAATCCAAGGAAGGACGCGTCTCAGGAGAGATCACGCGCGACGGTTGACGCGCTTGTTGAAGCGACCGCTCGCATTTTGATCAGGGAAGGTTTCGACAAGGCAAGCACCAACCGGATCGCAGAAGAAGCAGGGGTGAGCGTCGGCTCGCTTTATCAATATTACCCCGGCAAGGAGGCGCTAGTCGCCGCCGTCATCGATCGTCACAACCGGGAGATCATGCAGGTCGTGCGTGGGGCGTTTGCCGAGGTCGCGTCGCTGCCGGTCGATCGAGCGGTGCGCAGACTTGTCGCCGTGGCGATCGAGGCGCATCGCATCGACCCCAAGCTGCACCGTGTACTTGCCGAGCAGATCCCGCGTACAGGGCGCCTTGAAAGCGTCGAAGCCTTCAATCGCGAAGCCCATGCCCTATTCAAGACCTATCTAGAAGATCACAGCAACGAGCTGCGCGTGGCCGATCTTGGGCTTGCAGCCTTCGTGTGCGTGACTTCGATCGAGGCGCTGGCGCACACTGCGGTGTTGCACAGCTCCAAAAGGCTCTCGAATGAAGCGACCGGAACGTTCATCGACGAAACCACCCGCCTAGTGGTCGGATATCTGCAATAGTCGCGGCGCAATCTACCCCATTGGCCGCTGCACTGCCCGCCCCGACCGAAGTCGATTTTCGTGTCCTATCTTCAATGCGAAGGTCCCCAGCGCACATATCGTCGTGCGCGCATCCGTACCATGATCGACGCCTTTCAGGTTTCCGAGCTATGCCGCCGGGTAACAGATCAGCCTCAACCTGGGCAGTGCGGACAGTAAGGATTTGGAGCGTGGTATCAGGACAAATCGTACAGTTCGAGGACCGTAGGCGGAGTTGACCTTCTTCGAAGCGTCGCGACGAAGAAATGGGCGCTTGCCCCATATCCTTTCGAGACGCGAAATTTCGACCCTGAGATCGTTGAGAAGCTCTTGCGGAAGTGGACGCCACCGCGGTCTTTCCGCCGCCTCGGGATCGAAATTCGGCTCGAGTCACGCCCGAAGCCTCACTCTCCACATTGCCTTCGGCTAGTCGTGATTTATGTCTGCTATTAGGGAGTATCGCTTGCGCCTGAAACGACCGCATGGAGGCGCGAAGCAGCCGCTCGCTACAGCGCTGTTGAATGGCGCGCTCGCGAGCAGCTCGGAAGGTCCGAGCTACGATTCAGTTTGGTTCTGCTGCCAAGCGCTTGATGGCTGCAGAAGGATCGAACCCCAGGATTTTCGCCAGATCGATGAATTCGACCACGTCGACGCGGCGTTGGCCGCTTTCGAGCCGTGCTACAAATGACTGATATTCGCCGAGCCTCGCGGCAAGCTCGGTCTGTGTAAATCCACTAGCCTCACGCTTTTCAATCAGCATAGCGATCAAGGACTGGTGGCGGTGCGTCCCGAGCGTTTTCACCAAAGATTTGCCTCATCCGGTTCCAGATGAGGGCTTCAATTATATCTGATTTCCAGTTATCTTAAATTCAGATACGACATCGCCGTGCCGAATTGGAGGAATTCAAGATGGCGTCATTAACAGCGACAAGACATGACCCTGCTCTCACCCTGTGGGCCGCATGGCATCGGGCTCAACATACGTCTCTGGTACTTTGCAGGGTGCAGCAGCGGTTGGAGACGAGAACTATCAGCAATACCGGAATTCAGGTATTGACCACGGGGGAACAGACAGAGCCCGTTCGGGTGACCGAACTGGACGGCCTCCGTCAATATGCTGTCGCTCAGGAGGCCGAAGTCTTAGCTGTGACCGAGGCGCTCAAACTTCAGGATGCGCTTCCAGATGTGGCAGCTTTGTCCCTGGCTGGGATCTTGGCCAAGTTGGAAGTGATAGTCGGAGCGGACCGGGATATTGGCGACCCGACCGATTTCCCTTGGCCACACATCGCTTCAGTAGTGCGCGACTTAAAAGCTATCACGGGCGATTTGCCGCTCTACCAGTCGGACCGCTCCGCCACCCGCGCTGATGTAGCGAGGCATCTGAAACAGGCAACCCAGCTTGTAGAGCCGCTAGAGGTGGAAAAGGCCACGACTCATGTACGCCAAGCTGCGACACAGTTTGCGGAAGCATCCATTTTTCCAAAACCGGCTGAAAAACCGGCTGAATTTTCAAAATCAAGCCGGCGCCGACGCGCCCGATAGGTCAAAAAACTGAGAGAAATCAATTGGATGAAATGGCGCGCCCGAAGAGATTCGAACTCCTGACCCCCAGATTCGTAGTCTGGTGCTCTATCCAGCTGAGCTACGGGCGCGCAACAGGCCATGTTTTCCATGGCCCCGCGAACCGATCCCGATGACCGGCCGCGAATATGAGGTGTTCACTAGCGACTGAATTTGCGAAAAGCAAGCCGATCCGGCAAAAGTTTTGCTGTCGATGCGTCAGCCGGCAATTGGCGCATCAAACCAGCACGATCCTTCGCGGTTGTCCGGCTGCAAGGCGATGCCGATCCTGACCCGGCAAAGGACGATTGGGCCGCGTTCGGCCGTCAGGCTGGTCGGCGCAGGCCGCTGCGGGCGTGATCGAGCCGGACGGGCTGGTCGGGAATGGTGACCGCGAATGTCGTGCGCCCGCCGATCGATTCGACCAGTTCGACCGTGCCGCCATGGGCGCGGATCAATTCATGCGCGATCGCCAGGCCAAGGCCGGTGCCGCCGCTGCGGGCCGAACCACGGAAGGCCGCGAACAGGTTCTCGCGCGCCTTTGGCGGCAGGCCGGGGCCGGTGTCGGTGACGACAATACGGCAGACGCTGCCCAGCCTTTCGGCCGAGACAGCCAGCCGGCGCACCACGGCGCTTTCAATATCCGCCGCCATCGCCTGAACCGCATTGCGGCACAGATTGGTCAACACCCGGAACAGCTGCTCGGAATCAGCATCCACCTCGAACGTCAGATCGACCGCATTGACGAATTCGATGCCGCCTTCGGTGTCGAGCAGGCCGTGGACGTCCTCGACCAGCTGGCGCAGCCTGAGACGACGGCGCGATGGCGGCGGCTCCTGGGTGCGGCCATAGGCAAGCACGCCTTCCGAATAGGACACCGCGCGATCGAGCGCGCGCAGCAGTTTCGGCGCGAATGCCTGCACCGTCGGGTCTTTCACGAGACGCAAACGGTCCGACATCAGCTGCGCCGAGGCTAGGATGTTGCGCATGTCGTGGTTGATCTTCGACACCGCGAGCCCGAGGTCGGCGAGATGCTTCTGCTCGGACAGCATCTTTTGCAGGCGCTCCTGCATCTGCGACAGCTCGCGCTCGGCGACGCCGATCTCATCGGCGCGGGCGGCGGGACGGATGATGCGGCCAGGATCGTCGGGCGCCTCGGAGAAGGATAGCATGGAGCGCGTCATGGTCCTGATCGGCCCGATCATGATCAGGTCGATCGCGGCATAGACCAGCATCGCGGTGAACAGCGAGATCAGCAGCGAGACGAAGGCGACGTTGCGCGAATAGACAAGCATGGCATTGCGCAGACTGTAGTCCGGCATGATCAGCTCGAACTCCTTGTCACTGTCGCCGACCGGCCCGAAGACGCGCAGCATGCGCTTGCCGCCGAAAAACAGCGTGTCCAGCGCGCCGGTCATGCCCTTGACCATGCCGATGCTGGCAATATCGATGTGTTCGTCGACCTGCGGCGGCATTTCGGCCACCACCAGAAGCCGTGAGACGCCGCCGTCGCGCACGGCGATCGCCTTGGCGCCGATCGCCATCAGCACGTCGTTCTGCGCCGCGCGCGATAGCGATGTCGGTTCACCCTGCACCAGAACGATCGACACGGCCGCGGCGGTGCTGAGCCGCTCCTTCAGCCAGCTCACCCGGTAGCTGGCGATCCAGGGCAGGAAGATGAGCACCTCGGCCAGGAGCACGAAGACGATGGTGAGCAGCAGCAATTTTGTCGACAGGCCGCGGGACAGCGGCACGGTCCGCGCGGCGGCGGTCGCCGTACTGATCCTTTCGTCGCCTTGTATGGTTTCGCTCATGCGGCTGTTATCTTCACAATCACTTGATCAACGCAGATTAGGCGATTACGGCTTTTTTGCCAATTTCATCCTTCGTCGGAGCGAAACACCGATAGAAGACGCCGGATTGACTTCCAAAACCCTTCTTTCTATAAGCCCGCTCACGCTCGGGCCATTCGTCCCGGCGCGGTTTCGATCGCGCCAAAACCGGCCCGGCAAAGCTCCTGTTACAACGTGACAGAATCAAGAAGGGCCGCACCCCGCGGTATTAAAACAAATGAAGCGTACCTACCAACCGTCTAAACTCGTCCGCAAGCGCCGGCACGGTTTCCGTGCCCGCATGGCTACCAAAGGTGGTCGTGGCGTCGTCGCAGCCCGTCGCAACCGCGGCCGCAAGCGGCTCAGCGCCTAAAGCGAGACGAGATCGTTGCCCGCAACCAGCAAGCCAGTGGGACCAAATCCCAAGCGGCTTCTGAAGCGCGCGGAATTCCTGGCCGTCCGCCGCGGTGAAAAACGCCGCGGGCGGCTATTCCTCGTTGAGGTCCTCAATCGAGGTGACGA
This sequence comes from Mesorhizobium sp. INR15, assembly GCF_015500075.1. NCBI lineage: Bacteria > Pseudomonadati > Pseudomonadota > Alphaproteobacteria > Hyphomicrobiales > Phyllobacteriaceae > Mesorhizobium > Mesorhizobium sp. INR15. The sequence continues at coordinate 574,913 of NZ_CP045496.1, forward strand.
CGAGGCGCCGCGCGTCGGCTACACCGTCACCAAGAAGGTCGGCAACGCGGTTGTCCGCAACCGCATCAGGCGGCGGCTGCGGGAAGCCGTGCGCACCCATGCCGCGGATGACATGGCGCGCGGCAATGACTATGTCATCGTCGGACGCGAAGATGCGCTCGCCGCACCCTTCGGCCAGTTGAAGGCCGAACTCTCCCGCCGAATTCGCGGAACACGATAGGCCAAGGGCTCTCGATGGAAAACAACCGGAACTTCTTCATCACCATCGCGCTGTCGGTGCTGATCCTGACTGTGTGGCAGGTGTTCTACATGAACCCGCGCGTCGAGGCGCAGCGCGAGGCCGCCAAGGTCGAGGCGCAACGGGTGGAGGAACAGAAGAAGGCGGTCGAGGGCGCCAACCCTCCCGGAACAGGGGCGCCGGCGGTGCAGGGCGCCATTCCGAACGCCCCGGGCGGCAGCACCACGTCGCCGGCCAGCCGCGACCAGGCGATCGCCGGCACGGCCCGCGTCAAGATCGACACGCCGAGCCTGTCGGGCTCGATCAACCTGACCGGCGCGCGGCTCGACGACCTCAAGCTCAAGCACTACACGGAAACGGTCGACAAGAATTCGCCCGAGATCGAACTGCTCAATCCAGCGGCGCTGCCCAATGGCTACTTTGCCGAGGTCGGCTTCAGCAGCAATGTCGAGCAGACAGGCGCTGTACCGGGCTCGGATACCGTATGGACCGTGGCCGGTAACCCGACGCTGACGCCGGCGACACCGGTCGAACTGACCTATACCAACGACAAGGGCCTGACTTTCAAGCGCACGGTCTCGGTCGACAATGACTACATGTTCACCGTCTCCGACACGGTGCAGAATTCCGGGACTTCGTCGGTCTCGCTTTACAATTACGGTCGCGTGACCCGCTTCGACAAGCCGGCCGTGGCCAGCACCTATGTGCTGCATGAAGGCCTGATCGGCTTCACCGGCACCGAAGGCCTGCAGGAACACAAATACGCGTCGATCGAGAAGGACAAGCAGTTCACGCCGGGCAAGTCGAGCGATGGCTGGCTTGGCATCACCGACAAATACTGGGCGGTGACGCTGATACCGAGCGAGAAGCAGCCGTTCCAGCCGCGCTACGGCTATTTCGAGGACGTCCGCCACCGCTACCAGTCGGATTACCTTTCCGACCCGATCACCGTCGATGCCGGCAAGTCGGCCACTGTCGAGACCGAGATTTTCGCCGGCGCCAAGGAAGTCAGCAAGATCAACGCCTATGCCGAGGACCGCCACATCAAGCGGTTCGACCTCTTGATCGACTGGGGCTGGTTCCACTTCATCACCAAGCCGATGTTCTGGCTGATCGACACGCTGTACAAATTCTTCGGCAATTTCGGCCTGGCGATCCTCGCCACCACCGTCATCGTCAAGGCCATCTTCTTCCCGCTCGCCAACAAGTCCTACGCGTCGATGGCGAACATGAAGAAAGTGCAGCCGAAGATGACCGAGATCCGCGAGAAATACGCGGACGACAAGATGAAACAGCAACAGGCGATGATGGAGCTGTACAAGACCGAGAAGATCAACCCGCTCGCCGGCTGCTGGCCGGTGGCGCTGCAGATCCCGGTCTTCTTCTCGCTCTACAAGGTGCTCTACATCACCATCGAGATGCGGCATGCGCCGTTCTTCGGCTGGATCCAGGATCTGGCGGCGCCGGATCCGACCTCGCTGTTCAACCTGTTTGGCCTGCTTCCGTTCGCGGCACCGGCGTTGCTGCATATCGGCATCTGGCCGCTGATCATGGGTGTCACCATGTTCCTGCAGATGCGCATGAACCCGACCCCGCCGGATCCGACGCAGGCCGCGATCTTCACCTGGATGCCCGTGATCTTCACCTTCATGATGGCTGGTTTCCCGGCCGGTCTCGTCATCTACTGGGCTTGGAACAACTCGCTGTCGATCCTGCAGCAAGGCGTGATCATGAAGCGCCAGGGCGCCAAGATCGAACTGTGGGACAATCTGGTTGCCTTGTTCCGGAAGAAACCGTCGCCGGCGGAATAGCCGGCGCCTCACTGCTTTTCGAAAATAGAGAAAGCCCTGCATCCGCGGGGCTTTTTTCTTGGCCACGTCGCAAGATCACGTTCCCGTGAGCGGCGAAACTAGCGCCGACCGCAAGGCGTGACTGCTCCTGTATTTCCAAGGCGATCAATTTCGATCAGCCCTCACCCGGAGGAGAAGTCATGCGTTTGCCGTCATTCAAGTTAATCGCAATTTCCGCGCTCGTTGCGTCGAGCACGATGCTCGCCCCCGCCTATGCCAAGAACCCGATGGTTGGCGGCGCCGCGATGTATGCCAACAAGAACATCGTCGAGAACGCCGTCAACTCGAAGGACCACACGACGCTGGTCGCAGCCGTCAAGGCAGCCGGCCTTGTCGAAACCCTCCAGGGCGCCGGTCCGTTCACCGTCTTTGCTCCAACCAATGAAGCGTTTGCCGCACTGCCCAAGGGCACCGTCGACACACTGCTGAAGCCGGAGAACAAGGACCAGCTGGTCAAGGTTCTGACCGCGCATGTCGTAGCCGGCAAGATTTCGGGCGCCGAACTGATGAAGAAGGCCAAGGCCATGGGCGGCAAATATGAGATGAAGGCCGTCAGCGGCGACACGCTGACCGCTGAAGTCAAGAAGGGCAAGCTCTACATCATGGACGAGTCTGGCGGCGAGGCGAAGGTGACCATCGCCGACGTCAACCAGTCGAACGGCGTCATCCACGTCGTCAACAAGGTTCTTGTTCCGAAGTGATAGAAATAATTTGATGATTCCGCGCCTCCGTGATTTTCATCGCGGAGGCGTGTTCTTTTCGATTTCCAGAATTTCCAATAGCAATATTTAGTGCATCGGAATTCTGGCAAGAAGAAACTTTTCTCGATCGGCGGCGTAACTCTTCTGGCAAACGAATCCACCTTTGCCTCATCAGAAGGGTTCTCCAATGGCACAGTCCATCCTCAAGGCACTCTGCGTCTCGGCCGTCCTGGCTGTCTCCGGCCTCGCCGCGACAACGGCTTACACATTCGCCAATCCGACTGTCGGCGGCGCCGCGATGTCGACCTCGAAGAACATCGTCGAGAATGCCGTCAACTCACCCATCCACAAGACGCTCGTGGCAGCCGTGAAGGCCGCCGGCCTTGTCGATACGCTGGAAAGCGCTGGTCCGTTCACCGTGTTCGCGCCAACGGATTCAGCCTTCAAGAAACTTCCGGCCGGCACGGTCGCCACGCTGGTGAAGCCGGAGAACAAGGCAAAGCTGGTCAAGATCCTGACCGCCCATGTCGTCGCCGGCAAGATCTCGGCCAAGGACATGATGGCCAAGGCCAAGGCGATGGGCGGCAAGTATGAAATGAAGACCGTCAGCGGCGACACGCTCACCGCCGAGGTCAAGAAGGGTTCGCTCTACATCGTTGACGAGTCCGGCGGCGCCGCCAAGGTGACGACCGCCGACGTCAACCAGTCGAACGGCGTCATCCACGTCGTCAACAAGGTGCTCTTGCCGAAGTAACGGTTCCAGCATGGCAAAGGCATCCGCCCGTCGGCTTTCTGGGCCTGCCTTGCCAACCTCATCAGAGGTCAACATTTGAGGGAGCCGTCTCTCGGCAACGGCCGGGGTCCTGTAGTCCCTCACAGGGCCCCGGTTTCTTCCGGTTCCAGCGTTCGGGCCGTCACGCAACGCCTGGGTAGACGCCGCCGCCACACATCCCTATAAGCTCCCTCTTATCCGGGAGCGCTCCATCGATGAACAGCTAGGTTGATCCGTTCAGCAGGCCATTGGTGCTGCCGGTCGGATCGCGCTATTTTCACCTTGCCTGTTACCCAATCGGATGGAGCCGGACCATGATTGGACCCAACCCTGACATCAAGCACCCGATCCCGATGCATACGCGCGTCGGTTTCCTGAAAGCGCTGGTCAATGCGCCCAACATCGAGATCGGCGACTTCACCTACTATGACGATCCCGACGGGCCGGACAAATTCGCCGAGAAATGCGTGCTGCACCACTACCCCTTCATCGGCGACAAGCTGATCATCGGCAAGTTCTGCGCGATTGCGGAGGGCGCGCGGTTCATCATGAACGGCGCCAACCATGCGATGTCCGGCTTTTCGACCTATCCGTTCAACATTTTCGGCCATGGCTGGGAAAAGGGTTTCGACCCGGCGACATGGTCGAAGGAAGTGCGTGGCGACACCGTGGTCGGCAATGATGTATGGATCGGCATGGAAGCCCTGATCATGCCCGGCGTCGAGATCGGCCACGGCGCCATTGTCGCGGCGAAGTCGGTGGTGACGCATGACGTGCCGCCCTATGCGATCGTTGCCGGCAACGCGGCCAAGGTGGTGAAGATGCGCTTCGATGACAGGACGATCCGGCGGCTTCAGGCGGTGGCCTGGTGGGACTGGCCGGCAGACAAGATCAGCAATCATCTCGATGCCATCAGAGGCGCCGATATCTCTCTTCTGGAGGCAGCAGCTTGACCAACACCGTGATCGGCACCGAACTGTTCACACGCGCGTGGATCTTCATCCGCGGCGTGCCGGCTATGAAATTCCTGCCGCCGGAAGGACCACCGGAAATCGCCTTCGCCGGGCGCTCCAACGTCGGCAAGTCGTCGCTGATCAACGCTCTGGTCAACCAGAAGGGCCTCGCGCGCACCTCCAACACGCCGGGGCGGACGCAGGAGCTCAACTATTTCGTGCCGGATGGATTTTCCGGCGAAGGCGCCGATCTGCCACCGCTGGCTCTGGTCGACATGCCTGGCTACGGCTATGCCACCGCGCCTAAGGAGAAGGTCGACGAGTGGACCAAGCTGGTCTTCGACTATCTCAAGGGACGCGTCACGCTGAAGCGCGTCTATGTGCTGATCGACGCCCGCCACGGCATCAAGGCGAAGGACGACGAAGTGCTGTCGCTGCTCGACAAGGCGGCGGTGTCCTATCAGATCGTGCTGACCAAGACCGACAAGATCAAGGCCGCCGGCGTGCCGAGGCTGATCGAAGAAACGCTTGCCAAGATCAAGAAGCGGCCGGCGGCGTTTCCGTTCGTCCTGGCAACGTCCTCGGAAAAGGCCGAAGGCCTGGAGGAGCTGCGCGCGGCGATCGTGCTCGCCGCCAATGGCGGATAACAGCGCTGCGGAGCGCTTGACCGTTGACCGCGCCTTGGCAATCCGTCAACATTCCGCCGCCGTCTGAGGCTGCACCATGCGCATCATTTTCCGTTGTGATCCGGCGCTTGCCGAAACACTGCCTCGACCCGTTCCCGCGCGTGGCGTGCTGCCCGACTGGCTTCGCAAGATGCCCGCGAAAGCCTATTCGGAAATCCATGGGCGAGATATCCGCACGGTAAAACAGTGCCCACCCTTCGTTGATGCCATGACACATGGCTTCATGATCCTGCTGCCATGCGATGTGACCGTCGAGAACGGTGCCTTTGCATGGCAGTGGGGCATCAACGAGCCTTCAACGAAGGGCCACCCGCGTTCTCCGCTCAGCTTCCATGTTGCAGAACAGCTCGCCGGCGCACCGTTCTCCAATGGGCTGGCGGCGGTAAAATTCAACAGTTTTTGGACGATCGAGCTGGAAGAAGGCTGGTCGCTCTTCGCCACCCACCCGGTCAATCGCGATGACCTGCCTTTCCGCCTGGTGACTGGTGTTGTCGACTCGGATCGCTTCCAGGACGCCGGCATCAATTTCCCGGCAATCTGGACAAATGAGGATTTTTCCGGAGTCTTGCCGAAGGGCACCCCGATTGCACAATGCTTTCCCGTACCGCGCGCCGCGCCTGAACTCGTCTTCGAAAGCTTCGATGCCACTCGCCAGGCCACCTACGAAAAGACCGTCGCCGATGTTCTCGCTGAACCCGGTGTCTATCGGAAGCAGTTTCGCGTCAAGCGTGTGCGCTAGTCTAGCACTACTTTGGCACTTTAGGTTCGACGGCGTCGGCGAGGAGTTTCTCACAGTGGGGGCATCGCCTGGGTGGCGGCCGTGCGAAGAGGTCGAGGATGGCTTGCCTGATGGCCGGCATGCTCGGTTGTGGCGGCGGTCCTCCGACTCTTTTTTTTCCGGCCCGCTGCTTTGAGGCGGCGGGCTTGGAGGAAGGCGTAGGCGATCATGGTCATCAGGGCGTGTCGGTGTAACCCGGTCCAGGATCTGCCTTCGAAGTGGTCGAGGCCGAGTTCCTCCTTGAGCTGCTGATGCGCCTGCTCACAGACCCATCTGGCTTTGATCGTGGCAGCGAGCATCTTGAGGCTCGCATCGGCCGGCAGGTTCGACACATAGTATTTTTGCTCGCCAGTCGACCGGCGCTCGCCGACGAGCCAGACCTCGTCGCCCGGCATGCACTGCATACGATTATCGAGCATGCGGTGCTTATGGCCATCCGCAACGCGGACACGGCGGGCCGCGAAGAGACATGTCAGCCGACCCTTGGTGCCTCGCCGCCAGCTGACCCTTTGCCATTTCCCTGCGGCCAACAACGCTTCAGCACAGACCGGGGGCTGATCAGGGATGTGGTATTTGCGGGGCTTTCCAGTCTTCGCGACGGGGAAAATCAGGGCAACGTCGGCGGGATAGACGTTCTGGCGTCGCGACAGACCCACCGCCCACAGCAGACCGCGCTTGCTCAAAGCCTGTCGGAAAGGCCCACTGGAGCCGTACCCTGAATCGGCAAGCACACAGCCGAAACGCGCACCGGAGGCGATGACGCGGTCGATCTCCTCGATCGCAATCTCCGGCTTTGTCAGAGCCGTCTGTCTATCCTTCGGCACATGGGCCCGCGCCATGCGCTCAGGATCATCCGTCCAGCTCTCGGGCAGGAATAGCCGCAGGCCCACCATCACCGGCACCTCGCGCGAGGCCAGCGTTACCGAGACCAGCGATTGACAATTGGCCGTCTTCCCAAGCGACGAGGCATATTGTGGCGCGACGCCAACCGAGTGACGTCCCTTCTTGGGCAACGCCGTGTCATCGATGACAAGAAAGCCAGCCTCATCGCCAACCAGGCCATCTGCCTCCTTCAGCAGGGCAGCCTCGAGTGGAGCACTGTCCCAAACTCCGGCAGCGACGAAATGATGAAGCTGATCGTAGCCGACCTCGCCAGTGCGCGCCGCCATCGGCTGAACGCTCTTGCGATCTCCTGGACCAATCAACCCAGCGATATAGGCCGGACACATCCGTGCCCTCGTCTTGTGCCGTAGCGCCGCGATAAACGGCCCGAGCCAGCGATCCAGATCGGCTTGCCAGTCCACCTCCATTGATCGGCCCTCCATAAGCCGACCTCCCATGAATCACGCAAACCCCCTCTTGGGAATCACAAAAACTCACCCGTTGCTAAAAAATGCCAAAGTAGTGCTAGGCTCCAGACTCAATCCGGCCCAGAAAGCGCAGCGGTTTGGGACAACGACATGCATGAAGCAAAGACTCTAAGCGTCAGTGAGCGCGACCAGCGCTAATCTCGGAGCAGGCCTTTCAGCGTTTCACGATCCAGCCAAAGCCTGCCGTGTGGCGCCGACGTCAGGGCCATGGCGATGGTGCCGAAGGTTGCGGCGCGCTGCTGATAGGCCGTTCGATAGGCCTGCATCGCGCCGCCCATGTCGCCGGTTTCCTGAAGTGCTATCCCCAGATTGACCGCAGCCTCGGCATCGTCGGGGCGCTTCTCCAGCACCTTGCGATACGCTGCCGCGGCCCCTGTGTGATTATGCAAATCCTGCCTGACAAGACCAAGGTCGAACCATGCCGAGGCCGGCGCGTCGCCTTTTACGGCCCGCTCCAGCAAGGGCGCGGCGGCGGCGGGCATGCCATCCTCGAACAGCATGCGGCCCAGGCGCGCAGCAGCCTCGCCGGACAAGGGATCGGCCAGCGCCACCTCCCGCCAGGCCTCGCGCGCCTGGTTTCGGTCGCCAATCGCGTCGAGCGTGCGTGCCCGTTCGAGAAGCACGGCAAGGCCTGGCGCCAATTTCGCCGCGCGCTCGAAATGGAGCAGCGCCAAGTCAAAATCCCGTTCCGCCCGCGCCAACTTGCCGGCGAGCAACTGGGCGGGGGCGTTGTCAGCCTTGACCGCCAGACTAGCTCGAATGTGGGCGCGGGCTTCCCTGACCTCTCCCTTGGCGAACAAGACAGCCGCAAGAAGATGATTGAGAGTTGGATCATCCGGCTTAAGGCGAAGACCGTCCTCGCAAAGCAGGCGCGCTTGTTCGTGGCGGCCAGCGTTGAAGTCCGCCACGATGTGCCACATCTGATTCTGGAGTTCCGGATCAACCATCCCCGACCTGCCTGCACGCCCGCCTACCGGGAATCACCCCACCGTGCCCAGCCCATCTTCCTAGCCGCGGAATGACCCGTCGAGGCCTTTACTCCAAAGTTTATACTCAGCACCGTCAGGTCAAGCCCGCGTGCCGCAAACCAGGCCGCACGACCGCCGCCTTGAAAGCTCCCATCAGGCGGAGTGCGAGATTTTCTCTTCAGCGGCGAGCTTTTCGGTACCGTAGGCCTTCAGGAACATGTCGACGCCGGATCTCACGACATGCTCGATCTCGGCCATGTTGGGCGCTTCGGTGCGATAGGCGAAGATGCACTGGCGGAAGAAGCCGGCCAGGCACAATTCGGTGAACTGATAGGCGGCAAGGTCGACATCGGCGATTTCAAGCAGCCCGCGTTCGATCGCCGTGTTGAGAAACGCGACGAACTTGTCATGGCCGCGCTTGGGGCCGCGTTCATAGAACCGCGCGCCGAGTTCGGGCATTCTCTCGGACGCGCCGATGACCGTGCGCTGCGCCATCACGACCCGCTCGGAGGTGATCTTGGCGGAGAGCACCTTGCCGAACCCAACCATGATCTCGCGCAAGTCATCAGCATGGTCGAGCACGTCATACATGTTCTTGAAGATGGTGCCGCGCTCTTCCTCGATCAGCGCTTCGAACAGCTCTTCCTTGTTGGCGAAATAGACATAGATCGTGCCCTTCGACACCCCGGCCTCGCGGGTGATGTCGTTCATTGAAGCCGCTTCAAAGCCCTTCTCGATGAAGACGCGGCGGGCGCCATCTATGATCTGGCTGCGCTTGACCGGATCCTGGCCAGCCGCGGGGCGGCCACGGCGCAAGCTGTCCAGCACATCGCACGGGTCAATTTCGGCATCAGGCACTGTGTCGGCCATAAAAGTCGCACCTCGAAAATAATTCGAACCAACCGGTTCGATTGCACTTGATATGGTCCTCTTCCCGCGCTATGTCAACGTCCACATCGAACCGAACGGTTCAGTACCATTACTTTAGAGAGATGTCATGTCCTCGAATACATCAGCCACCGCCGAAGTCCGCCCTTTCCCCAATGCAAAGGCCGCGCCGGCGACTGAAGCGCCGGGCACTCCGGTTGAACCCACGACCGCGGCCCCGGCGGCAGCGCCCGCAAAAAAGAAGCGCTCCGTGCGCTCTTTCCTGCTGCCGATCATCGCGCTTGGCCTGCTGGGCGGCGGTGCGTGGTATGGCTATAATTATTGGATCGATGGCCGCTTCATGATCTCGACCGACGACGCCTATGTCCAGGCTGACATGGCGTTCATCTCGCCGAAGATCTCCGGCTATGTCGACCAGGTCAAGGTGAGCGAAAACCAGCAGGTGAAAGCCGGTGACCCGCTGCTGGTCGTCGATGACGGCGACTACAAGATAGCCGTCGCCCAGGCCGAGGCGCAGATCGCCACCTTGAGCAAGACGCTGGACCGCATCGACGCCCAGACCGAAGCCGCGCGTGCCTCGCTGCAGCAGGCGCAGGCGCTGAAGGTCGCCGACCAGGCGGCCGCTGACAATGCGGCGAAGGTCGAGGCACGCGCCTCGCAACTGCTGAAGACCCATGTCGGCACGCAAGCCCAGCTCGACGATGCCCAGACCGCGGTTCAGCAGGCCAATGCGGCACTTCTCGGCGCCGATGCATCGATCGCCGCGGCGCAAGCCAATATCGGCGTGCTGCAGGCGCAGCGCGCGGAATCGGAGAGCTCGCTGGCATCGCTGCAGCTATCCAAGGACAAGGCGCAGCGCGACCTTTCCTTCACCGTGCTGAAGGCGCCCTATGACGGCGTCGTCGGCAACCGTTCGGTCGAGCAGGGCGATCTTGTCAGCCCCGGCCAGAAGCTCGCCGTCATCGTGCCGATGGACAAGCTCTATATCGTCGCCAACTTCAAGGAGACGCAGCTGGCCCGGCTGGTGCCCGGCGAGAAGGTCAGGATTTCGGTCGACGCGATCGACGGCCAGGCCATCGAGGGAACGGTTTCATCGCTGGCGCCGGCCTCCGGCGCGGTGTTCTCGATGCTGCCGCCGGAAAACGCCACCGGCAATTTCACCAAGGTCGTGCAGCGTGTTCCGGTCCGGATCGACGTGCCAGCCGACGTGCTGAGGACCGGCAGGCTGCGTGCCGGCTTGAGCGTGATCGTCGCCGTCGACAGCCGCACAGCGCCTGCCGCCTCGAACTAAGCGGACCCCAGGGAGCAAGATCATGGCGACCGCAACCCTGACCGCAGGATCGCCGCCGGCGGCGCCGGCAAGGCCGGCAGTTCCCGACACCATCTCGACGCGGCGCGTCATCGCCTTCCTGGCGATGGTGTTCGGCATGTTCATGGCGATCCTGGACATCCAGATCGTCTCGGCCTCGCTGGCCGAGATCCAGGCCGGCCTCAGCGCCAGCTCCGATGAAATCCCGTGGGTGCAGACCGCCTATCTGATCGCCGAAGTGGTGATGATCCCGCTGTCGGGCTTCCTCAGCCGCATGCTGTCGACGCGCGTCCTGTTCACGGCCGCCGCCGCCGGCTTCACCGCCGCCAGCGCGCTTGCCGCGACCGCCACCAACATCGACCAGATGATCGTCTACCGCGCCATCCAGGGTTTCATCGGCGGCGGCATGATCCCGAGCGTGTTCGCGGCTGCATTCACCATCTTCCCGCCTTCCCGCCGCGCCGTCGTCTCGCCGATGATCGGCCTGGTGGCGACGCTGGCGCCGACAATCGGCCCGACCGTCGGCGGCTATATCAGCCATGCCATGTCGTGGCACTGGCTGTTCCTGGTCAACGTCGTGCCCGGCATCATGGTGACGACGGCAGCCTGGACGCTGATCGATTTCGACAAGCCGAACCTCAAGCTGTTCAGCAAGTTCGACTGGTGGGGCCTGGCCGGCATGGCTGCCTTGCTCGGCTGCATGGAATATGTGCTGGAGGAAGGCCCCAACAACGACTGGATGCAGGACCAGGCGGTCTTCATCTGCGCCATCGTCATGACCCTTGGCGGGCTGATATTCTTCTGGCGGGCATTCACCGCCGAAGAGCCGATCGTTGATCTGCGCGCCTTCAGCAACATCAACTTCGCCTTCGGTTCGCTGTTTTCCTTCGTCATCGGCATCGGCCTTTATGGGCTCACCTATCTCTACCCGGTGTTCCTCGGCCGCATCCGCGGCTACGATTCGATGATGATCGGCGAAGCCCTGTTCGTCAGCGGCCTGGCCATGTTCATCACCGCGCCGATCTCCGGCATCCTGTCGAGCAAGATGGACCTGCGGCTGATGATGATGATCGGCTTTTTCGGCTTCGCCACCGGAACCTGGTGGATGACGCACCTGACCGCGGACTGGGACTTTTATGAGCTGCTGATCCCGCAGATCCTGCGCGGCTGTTCGATGATGCTGTGCATGGTGCCGATCAACAACATCGCGCTCGGCACATTGCCGCCCGAGCGCTTGAAGAATGCGTCGGGGCTGTTCAACCTGACCCGCAATCTCGGCGGTGCTGTCGGCCTGGCGCTCATCAACACCGTGCTGATCGACCGCAATGCCTTCCACTACGCAAGGCTGGCCGAGCACGTGCAATGGGGCAGTGCCGCGGCGCAGACCAAGCTGCAGAACATGACGCTGAACTTCGAGCAGACCGCAGGCCTGGATGCGACCAAGGCGGCGATCTCCAAGCTGTCCGGCATGGTCCATCAGCAGGCGGCGCTGCTGTCCTTCATGGACGTGTTCACCATGCTGACGGTGCTGTTCGCGACGCTCGGGCTGTTCACCATGCTGATCGCCAAGCCGGGTGCGCCGGGTGGTGGCGGCGGTGGTGGGCACTGATCGCGGTAAAACAAGGATACGTGGGCAGCGGTTTCGGGATGCTCCTCCTCCAGTCCAGACCCGGAAGACTGACCACAAAAAAAGCTCCGGGCCACAAGCCCGGAGCTTTTTTGTATTCCCAATCGAGTGTTGTCAGGCCGTGGCTGGCTTGAAGGTGAGCGCCACGCCGTTGATGCAGTGACGCAGGCCGGTCGGCTGCGGACCATCGTCAAAGACATGGCCGAGATGGCCGCCGCAGCGGCGGCAATGCGCCTCGGTGCGGGTCATGCCCAGCGAGCGGTCCTCGGTCTTGCCGATGCCATTGGCAATCTCTTGCCAGAAGCTCGGCCAGCCGGTACCGGAATCGAATTTCGTCTCGGATGAGTAGACCGGCAGATCGCAGCCGGCACAGGCAAAGGTGCCTTTGCGGTGCTCGTTGAGCAGCGGGCTGGTGCCTGGATATTCCGTGCCTTCCTTGCGCAGCACATCAAAAGCCGCCGGCGACAGGATGGCCTGCCATTCGGCGTCGGTCTTGGTGACTTCAAAAGTCTCGGCGGCGCGTGCGGCCTGCGGCCCACCCATGCGCAACAGCGCCGAGGCGCCGGCTGCAACGCCAATGAAGGCTGCGGTGCTCAAAAGAAAGTCGCGACGGTTCATGACACAAATCCTCCGATGACCATTTGCCAAATTTCTCCGCCACACGGAAATCAAATGCCGGTGACGGCGCCCCCAAACGAACACTCCGCGCCGGTTCCACGTTGGCGTGGATGGCGCGGAGCGGACGTGTCGCTGGTGCTGATCACGGGAGCGAGAACGCACAAGCAACAGGAGCCTTTGCCGCAGGTTCGCCCGCAGCGGGCTGTTTGTTACATCTTCGGCAGGAGAACCTTGTCGATGACGTGGATGACGCCGTTGGACTGTTCGACATCGGCGATCGTCACATTGGCGACGTTGCCGTTTTCGTCGGTCACGGTGACCTTGCCGCCATCAGCCTTGAGCGACAGCTCGCAGCCGCCAACGGTCTTGACCTTGTGGGTGCCGCCGTCAGCCTTGGCCATGGACATCACGTCCGCCGCCATCGCCTTGGCGCCGATGACATGGCAGGTCAGGATCTTGACCAGCTTGTCCTTGTTCTCGGGCTTGAGCAATGTTTCGACAGTGCCGGCCGGAAGAGCCGCGAAGGCTTCATTGGTCGGCGCGAACACGGTGAAGGGACCGGCGCCCTGAAGCGTCTCGACAAGGCCGGCTGCCTTGACGGCGGCGACCAGGGTCGTGTGATCCTTCGAATTGACAGCGTTCTCGACGATGTTCTTGTTGGCATACATGGCGGCGCCGCCGACCATCGGGTTTTCGGCATAGGCTGCGGTGGCGAACGCGGAGACAGCGACAGTACCGGCGAGCAAAAGGGTGGCGAATTTACGCATGATGTCAAACTCCTCGGGTTTTTCTCTTCCCATTTTTGGGGACGCGAGGAGATACGGAAGACAAGTGCGTGAGTTTCAAAAATATTAGGATTTTTTTATTTTATCGACGCCGTCTACAGAATTTTCATATCTATCGATTTGCCGGCTCATATGCTTATGACAGCACTGATGGCAGAGGATAGACTTCGAATCATCTCTTGAGATATTGATCGTACAAAGCGGCTGATCAGATGCTCTTCAGGTCGCCCGCGGCAACCACCGGTCCGGTGGGCTGGCCCGTCGGCGAACCGCCTGACGGCTCGAGACTGACGGCCAGCACGGCGCCTTGCGCGAGCTTTTCCTGCACTGCCGGCGAGATCGTCAGATGCGTGGTCGCGCCGGCCGGGATGACGCCCATCGATACCGGCGGATTCTTGCCTTCGATCATCCAGAGCTCGAAGTCCTTGCCGGCGGCGCGCTCGCCAGAGACATGCGAAAGGCCGACCTCGTGATGCGCGGCATCGTAGACGGCGAGATATTTGACATCGCTGCCGTCGGCGGCCAGCGAGGCGACAAGCCGCGCCTGCGGCTGCTCCACCGGCTTGTTGACGTAAGGCACGGCAATGTAGATGGCCAGTGCGGCGACAGCAGCGGCGGCAAGGCCGCGCCAGAAGGCCAGGCTGGACCAGAGGCCCGCACGGGACTGGGCCGGCGTTGCAGCGGTGGTTGAGAACAAGCGGCGGTCGACCGCCGTCTTCACGGTAGCCGGAGGGGAGACTTCCGGATAGGCGGCGGCCATCGGCGAAAGGTGTACTTCCCAGCCATCGACCATCCGCGCGAAAACCGCTTCGCCCTCAATACGCCTGGAAGCAATCTGCCGCTCGTCAGCCGACAGAACGCCAAGAACATACTCGGCGGCGAGCAGGTCGTCGCCTCCATGTTCCGGTCCGTTGTCTTGTGCGAGGGTCATCTTTCCAGACATTCTCTAAGTTTCATCAGGCTGCGGCGCAGCCAGGTACGCATCGTGTTCAGCGGCACGCCGTGACGCTCCGCCAATTCGGCATAGCTTTCGCCCTGCAGATAGGCGCCCCGGACGGCCGCCGCCCGGTCCTGTTCCAGTTCATCGAGACAATGATAAATGCGCTCGGATTCACCGCCCGCCACCACCATCGCTTCAGGTCCTGGTGCCGGGTCGGCCACGTCGAGCGCGGCATCGATATCGGCGGCAGGTTTACGACGCGCCCTGATGCGATCAATCGCATGGTTGCGGGCGATCGCCACCAGCCAGGAGATCGGACTCAGATCCGAGACAGCGAAACGGTCTGCCTTCGTCCATATCTTGACGAAGACCTCCTGAAGCGCTTCCTCTGCATCTGCCCGGTCATTCAATACACGAAGGCAGACGCCGAAAAGTTTCGCGCTGGTCTGCCGGTAGAGCAGATCGAACGCGGCCCGGTCCTTCATCGAAGTCCGGACGATCAGCTTGGTGATGTCCTGCGGCGTCATGCGAGCCAAATTAGGGCTTTGCAATTGATTTGCAACGGCGGAACGTGGCTATCCGCTGGCATTTGCACGCGAATTGCCAAGGCAATTGCCAGCCGCTAGCCTTGTGGTGGGCGAGGAGAAGCAGAATGTCGGTCGAACGCGCGCTGTGGGAGCAAGACGCAACTGGCCTGGCCGGACTGATCCGCAAGGGCGAACTGTCCCCGGTCGAGCTGACCGACGCTGCGATCGCACGCGCCGAAGCCACCCGGCCGAAGATCAACGCCATTGCCGAGACGCTCTATGACGCCGCACGCGCACGGGCCAGGACTGTCGACCGTTCGCTGCCGCTGGCCGGCATTCCCTTTGCCATCAAGGACCTCGGCATTGCCATCAAGGGGGTGCCTTCGCATGGCGGCAGCCGCATTCCAGCTTTCGTGCCCGATGCCAATTCGGAGCTGACCGACCGCTATCTCGGCGCCGGGCTGATCCCGATCGCCACCTCGACATCACCCGAGCATGGGCTGCGGCTGATGACCGAGTCCAAGGCCTTCGGCATTACCCGCAACCCGTGGAATACCGGCCACACCAGCGGTGGCTCGTCGGGCGGTGCCGCTGATGAGCGAGAGCTGGTATGGCATGGTCGTCGATCATGCCCTCACCCGCTCGGTCCGCGATTGCGCGCTGCTGCTCGATCTCACCCACGGTCCTGACCGTCTTTCGCCCTATGCCGCGCCGGCGCCGAACGGCACATTCTCCGCCGCCGCCGCACGCCATCCCGGCGCGCTCAAGCTCGCCGTCTACAGGAAGTCACCGATCGGCCTGCCGATCTCGGCCGAAACGCTGACGGCGCTCGACACCGCCGTTGCCCTTGCCAGGGAAGGCGGCCACGCGGTCGAAGAGATCGACCTGCCCTATATCGATCGCGACTTCATCGCCGATTTCGCCAAGACGGTGGCATCCGCGATGGCCGGCACGATGCGAACCGAGGCTCTGCGTGTCGGCCGCTCGGTCTCAGGCGACATCGAACGTGCCACGCGCCTGATCTGCCGTTTCGGCGAAATCGCCTCGGCGGGTGAAATCTACGCCGGGCTGCAGCGGCTGCAATCCGCATCTCACCGGCTGATTAACGAGACCGCGCGGTTTGACGCGGTGCTGAT
The DNA here is from genome assembly GCF_015500075.1 of Mesorhizobium sp. INR15. Classification (NCBI taxonomy): domain Bacteria; kingdom Pseudomonadati; phylum Pseudomonadota; class Alphaproteobacteria; order Hyphomicrobiales; family Phyllobacteriaceae; genus Mesorhizobium; species Mesorhizobium sp. INR15. Next base: position 591,059 of record NZ_CP045496.1, read on the forward strand.
GCCAGTCATCGCCCACCCGCCCCTTGCCTGCGGCGCCATGGATCCGAAGGGGGCCGACGAGTTGATCGAGAACCTGCTCGACAAGCTGCATCTCACGCGTCTCCTGAGACTGAAGCCGCTGTTCGGGCAGCTGATGGACAAGAGCCTGTGGTTCACCCATTGGCCGGCGATCCAGAACGTCAGCGGCCAGCCGTCGATCGCGCTGCCAGTGCATGTCACCGATGCCGGCCTGCCGCTTGGCATCCAGGCCATGGGCAGGCCCGGTGACGAGGAGACGCTTCTGTCCTTCGCCGCGCAGATGGAGACGATCTCCGGCTGGCTGACGCGGCGGGCACCGTTGCTTGTACCGTGATGACGTCGTCGTGAGTGTGTCGAATATGACAGCAATGCCATTTGCGGCCTGCCGCGATTCCCGCTAAGACGCCGCCGTCCTTTCCAATGCATGTCGCCCAAGGTGCCCAGCGGTTTTGGCGCAATGACATGCACAAACCAGATACCGGGAACCATGCCGATGACGGACGACGTCGCCGCCACCGCCGAAATGCAGGCCGCACTGCTATCCAGGGCGCTGCCCTATATGCAGCGCTACGAGAACAAGACGGTCGTGGTGAAATATGGCGGCCACGCCATGGGCAATATCGAGCTCGGCAAGGCCTTCGCGCGCGACATCGCGCTGCTCAAGCAATCCGGCGTCAACCCGATCGTCGTCCATGGCGGCGGCCCGCAGATCGGCGCCATGCTGGCCAAGATGGGCATCGAATCGAAGTTCGAAGGCGGCCTTCGCGTCACCGACCAGAAGACGGTCGAGATCGTCGAGATGGTGCTGGCCGGTTCGATCAACAAGGAGATCGTGGCGCTGATCAACGCCGAGGGCGAATGGGCGATCGGCCTGTGCGGCAAGGACGGCAACATGGTGTTCGCCGAAAAGGCCCGCAAGACGATGATCGACCCGGACTCCAACATCGAGCGCGTGCTCGATCTCGGCTTTGTCGGCGAGCCGGTCGAGGTCGACCGCACCTTGCTCGATCTTCTGGCGCGTTCCGAAATGATCCCGGTGCTGGCGCCGGTGGCGCCGGGCCGCGACGGCCACACCTACAACATCAATGCCGACACTTTCGCCGGCGCCATCGCCGGCGCCTGCCAGGCGACGCGGCTGCTATTCCTGACCGACGTGCCCGGCGTGCTCGACAAGAACAAGAAGCTGATCGACGAGCTGACCGTGGCCGAGGCCAGGTCGCTGATCAAGGATGGCACGGTGTCGGGCGGCATGATCCCCAAGGTCGAGACCTGCATCGAGGCGATCGAGCGTGGCGTCGAGGGCGTCGTCATCCTCAACGGCAAGACACCGCATGCCGTGCTGCTCGAACTCTTCACTGAGCATGGCGCCGGTACGCTGATCGTGCCCTGAGCGTCCTTAGACAGCGCCACCGGATGAATGGATAATTGCCGCTGTCATGCAGCGGGCTTTTGCCGCGAGGCAGCCCTGATTGACGACGGGCCGGACTTGCCAATGCCCGCCGATGGTAGCAATCTCAGCCGATCATCGGGTGGATGCCGGGCTGGGGCTTTCGGAAACACCGCAGCTCAGCCTGGTGACCTCAATGAGAGGGGGAGGCCGCGTGACCCGTGACCAGATGGTTGCCCACCTTCGCGCCGCCGATGCGGTCGCTCGCGAGGCTATGGCGCACAGTCATCACCCCTTCGGTGCCGTGCTGGTAGGCCCCGACGACGTGGTCCTCATGCGCCAAGGCAATATCGACACCGTACGTCACGCCGAAACGGAACTCGCGCGGCGCGCGGCGACAGCCTATTCGCCGGAGTTTCTCTGGACCTGCACGCTGGTCTCAACCTTCGAGCCCTGCGCTATGTGTAGCGGAACGCTCTACTGGGCGAATATCGGCCGGCTGGTCTACGGCGCCGACGAGACCAAGATCCTCGCGTTGACTGGCGACCATCCGGAAAACCCGACCATGAGCCTGTCCTCACGCGTTGTGCTCGGCTCTGGGCAGAAGAAGGTCGAGGTGCACGGCCCATTCCCGGAGATTGAGGAGGAGCTGCACGAAGTCCATAGAGGCTTCTGGCAGCGGTAGTGGTTCTTCGCCAACCATCCTCGCGTTGCCGGGTTGCTACCACGGAACGCGGCGACCCCACATGCGCTGGAGGCGGCTCCGGCGAAAGGTCAGTCACTCGCCGACCTGCCGCGGCCTCTCCAGCACCTTCTCGTCGGCTCTGCCGCTACGCATTTTTCCTGGAATTGCCTGGGCGCTGTGCGACATGCTGATTTCCGGTTCGGCGGGTTTCTTCACCGGGCGCTGAACAAGCATCGATTCTTCTTCCGCGTCCTGCGGCGCGCCCCAGAACTCGGCCAGGGTCGGGCCATCCTTGACGCGGCGGTCCCAGGCCAGAAAGCCCCAGACTTCGCGGAACCAGACGCGGCGGCCCATTCGCGTGTACCAGCGCATCGAATGGCGCTGCTCCGGGTCCTTGTGAAACAGGATACGGGCCAGTGCCTTCGGCCGCGACTGCACCGCCACCTCGATCAGCTTGACGCTGAAGAACAGCATCCACGGCTTGAGCCGGGTCATGTGCAGCACCTGATGCTTGTAGTCCCACAGGCGGACATCCTGCTGGATGACCTTGCGGTCCTTGGCGATACGGAAGAATGGTGTCCAGCGGTGCGGCGTCACATAGAGCGCCTGGATCTGGTCAGGATCGTAGGTGATGAGCTGCCGAAAGCCGCGCCAAAGGTCGCGAAAAGTCTCGTCCTCGAAACCGGCCACCCAGGTTGCCATCGACAGGATGCCGTGGAGGCGCAGCAGCCGGATCGCCTCGCGGTCGGATGACGTGCTGCCGCCCTTGCGGATCAGCTGCAGCGTCTGCTCATCGGTGTTTTCCATGCCGAGCAGCCAGCGGATGACGCCGGCCTTGCGGTAGAGATGCAGGATGTCGGCGTCACGGACGATGTCGTCGGCGCGGGTTGAACCAACGATCAGCACCGGCACGTTCTCGGCGATCATCGCGTCGAGAAAGGCGCGCCATGCTTTCTTCGAAACCGTTGGATTCTCATCGGCGAGATTGATCAATTCGACGCCGTGATGGCGATGCAGCCAGGCGATCTCCTGCGCGAATTTCTTTGGATCGCGGTGCCGCCAGCGCGTCCAGAAACCGCGCTGGCCGCAATAATTGCACAGGTGCGGACAACCTCGGGAAAACTGCATGACCACGGCGCGCTTGCCGCCCCAGTAGCTGTAGCGGCGGGGATCGATCAGCTCCCAGCCGACCCGGTAGGCGTCGAGGTCGGTGATCGTCCTTGCCGCCTGGGTGGCGAAGGGACGGCGCAAGTCGTCGCGAAAGGCGATGCCGGCGACGCTGGCCGGCGGCTGGTGCATTTCCAGCGCTTCGACCAGCGCGACGACGGTCGCCTCGCCTTCGCCGCGCACGATGAAATCGAAGGCATCGGTCTCGGCAAGAATATCGCGCCAGTGATAGGTCGGGAACACGCCGCCGTAGATGATGATCGTTGCCGGTTCGCAGTCCTTGACCAGGCGCGCGATCCGTAAGCCGTCGGGTGTGCCGAGGTCGAGCCGGAATGGCCGATCATGACGAAGTCTGGACGATCTTTCAGCGCTTCCTCGACCAGCGTCGCGAGCGGCATCGGTCCGAACTCGGCATCGACCAGCCGCACCTCGTGACCGGCATCGATCAACGGGCCGCCCAATGCCAAAAGGCCGAGCGGCGGCAGGTGATCATCGGGCACGCGGCTGCCGATGGCGGTATGCGGCGGATTGATCAGGACGATTTTCATGGCGAACCTCCAATGGGTCCGTGCATGCTGGGTGGCGATATGGACGCCCGATTGGCCCGTTTCAGCAGTTAGCGTGCAGGTTTTCCGCAGGAATGCGGAAAGCAGGCGCCATCATCGCCTGAGATGGCCGAGCGGTACGTGGCCAGGCCCCTTGATGTTTTGCAGCACGAGCTGGGTGTGAACGTCGCGCACGCCGTCGAGCCGCATCAGCCGGTGCATCACAAAGGCATTGAGCTCGTCGACTGATGGCACCAGCACATGCAGCAGGAAGTCGTGATCGCCGGTCATGGTCCAGCACGACGATACTTCATCCATGCGCTGCACGGCGGCGATGAAGCTTTCCGGCGAGCCGTCGCTGTGACTGACCAGCCGCACCTGGATGAACACCTCGACCATCAGGCCAACGGCGCGGCGGCTCAGAACGGCGGCAAAGCCCTTGATGACGCCAGCCTCCTGCAGTGCCTCGAAACGGCGGGCACAGGGCGTGGTCGAGAGGCCGATCTCCTCGGCAAGTTCCGATACCGGCTTGCGGCCATCGCGCTGCAGAATATCGAGCATCTTGATCTCGAAATCGTCGAACTGAGGCATCTTCACTCCAGATTCAGTTAAATTGAGTGAATGTTACCTCGAATCCCTTGCCCGGGTCATCATCAAAACCGAATTGCCTCGCCGAATCCGGTTAGCCTCGTCGCACTGACCGAGATCATGATTTGCGAGGAGAAGACCATGACGATGAGCGTTGCCGATTATGCCCGTGACTGCGCGGCGCAAGGCCTGCGTGGCGACTATTCGGTGTGCCGCGGCGATTTCACCGTGGCCCAGGACTATGATTACAGCGCCGACGAGCAGGCGGTGTGGCGCACGCTGTGTGACCGCCAGACCAAACTGACGCGCAAGCTCGCCCACCATTCCTACCTCGATGGCGTCGAAAAGCTCGGCCTTCTCGACCGCATTCCGGATTTCGATGATGTCAGCGTCAAGTTGCGCAAGCTGACCGGCTGGGAAATCGTCGCCGTGCCGGGTCTCATTCCCGCCGCGCCCTTCTTCGACCACCTCGCCAACCGCCGCTTCCCGGTGACCAATTGGCTGCGGACGAAGGATGAGCTCGACTACATCGTCGAGCCGGACATGTTCCACGACTTCTTTGGCCATGTCCCGGTGCTGGCGCAGCCGGTGTTCGCCGACTTCATGCAGATGTATGGCGAGAAGGCGACCGACATCATCGCGCTTGGCGGCGATGAAATGATCACCCGGCTCTACTGGTACACGGCCGAATACGGACTGATGCAGGAGGAAGGCCAGCCGTTGAAGGCTTTCGGCGCGGGCCTGATGTCGTCCTTCACCGAACTGCAATTCGCGGTCGATAGCAAAGACGCGCACCATGTGCCGTTCGACCTCGAGACGGTGATGCGGACCTCCTACGAGATCGACAAGTTCCAGCGTGCCTATTTCGTGCTGCCGTCCTTTGACGTCCTGCGCGATGCGTTCCAGACGGCGGATTTCGAAGCGATCGTTGCCCGCCGCAAGGGTCAGCCGGCACTCGATCCCGCACAAATCTAGAGCCTGTCCCTGCCTCCCGGCTACACCGGGAAGACAGGAGCCACCGGCACCCCCTACCGCCCGTCAGGGGGTGTCGGTGCCTCGGCCTTCAGCCGCGCCAGCTGGTCGCGCTGCAGGCCGAGCGCGGCGCTGACGAAGCGCGATATGGTGGCGAGTTCTGCGTCGCTGAACGTGGCGATGACCTTTTCGCCTTCCCGTGCGATTGCGCCATAATAGCGCGCCGACAGGTCGCGCGTCGCCTCGGTCGCCTCAATCACCACCTTGCGCCTGTCTTCGAGGCTGCGTGTGCGCGTCAGCAGGCCGCGCGCCTCCAACCGGTCGATCAGGGCGGTCACCGCCGCCGGCGTCAGTCCGGTCGCCGTCGCCACCGCACCTGCTGATTGCGGGCCGCCGTAGAGCAGCCCGATGCAATGGCGTTCGGCCATGTTCAGCCCCAGCCTCACGCCGACCGCTTCGTCATAGGCCTGCGTCGCGTCCTGCCACTGCATGATGGCAAGGCCGATGGCCATCGTCATTTCGTCGCGATTTCCGCTTGACGATTTTATTTCTATCATCTAACTATCAATCCGTCTAACATTTAGACCATTACAGCAATATGCGGCCGCAGCTCAAACAAGGCAAGAGCCAGCCGCCGACAGGAGTGAAAAATGAGCTTGATTCAACAGCGCACGCCGCTCTCTCAAGAAGAGGAATTCAAATACGCCAAGCTGGCAATGGAATGGTACGGCTGGGGTTCTCCCATCGGCCTTGGCATCCTGCTGGTTGCGCTGTCGGCCGCCGCCGTGCTGGTACGCATCGCCGTCCATGGCCTGTAACGATGGCCGCGTCCGTCGCCCAAACATTGCCGGTCGCCATCATTGGCGCCGGCGTTGCCGGACTGGCGCTCGCCGTCATGCTGCGCCGGCGAGGCCAGGCGGTTGCCGTGTTCGAGGCACGCTCGCGCGCCTCGATGACCGAAGGAGCCTTTCTGACATTGGCGCCCAACGGCATCAACGCATTGCGGGCGCTCGGGCTTGCCGAGCGCATCGCGGCGGTCGGCATTCCAACGCTCGGCTTCGAGATCATGAATGCTGGCGGCCACCGTCTCATCCACCTCGACGAGCGGCCATCGATGCGCGAGGCGGGCGCTGACAGTGTCACGCTTCGGCGCTCGGACCTGCTTGGCGTTCTCCACCAGGAGGCCATGGCGCTGGGCGCCGAAATCCACTTCGACCATGCGCTGGCCGGTATCGAGGTCCAGCAGAGCGGTGTACGGCTTGCCTTTGCCAACGGCGCCGAGGCCAGCGCCTCATGGCTTGCCGGTTGTGACGGGGTCTGGTCGCGAACCCGCCGTCTCTGCTTCCCCGCGTCGCCCGACCCGGTCTATACCGGACTGACCGGCGTCGGCGGCGTGGCCGATCTTCCCAACGTTCCGTCGACCGATGGGCTGATGCATATGCTCTTCGGCGAGAAGGCTTTCTTCGGCCATATCAAGTCAGGCGACGGGCCGGTGTTCTGGTTCGATTCCTTTCCGCTCGACGAAGAAGCGGCGTTGGCGAGGCTCGATCCCGCGCAACTCGCGGCGATGGTTCGCCAGTTGCATGCCGGCGACCCCAGTACGGTGCGCCGGATCAGCGAGACCATCACCGAAATACCGCGCGCCTACCCGGTCTTCGACATGGCGCATCTGCCGCGATGGCATGACGACCGCACGGTCCTGCTGGGTGATGCCGCGCACGCCGTGTCGCCGCACGCCGGACAGGGTGCCTCGATGGCGATAGAGGATGCCGTGGTGCTCTCGGCGTGTCTTGAAGACCGTGCCTCGCCGGAACAGGCATTCGCCCTGTTCCAGACGTTGCGGCAACGCCGCGTCGAACACATCGTGAAGGTTAGCCGGCGCATCGGATCGCGGAAACAGGCGACAGGGCGTGTCGCGCTGTTCATACGAGATCTCATCTTGCCGTTCTTTGTCCGCTTCGGCTCGCGCACGACGCGGGCGGTGACGCGCTACCGCGCCGATCTCGCGCCGCTCAGCAAGCCGGCCCTTTAGACCACAACCACCTTGCTGAGATGCTCGCCTAGCCGGCAGGCCAGCGCGGTGATCGTGGTGGTCGGGTTGCATTCGCCCGAGGTGCAGAACACGGAGGAGCCACCGACATAGAGATTGTCCATGCCATGCACCTTGCAGTTGGCATCGACGACGCTGCGGGTGACATCCGTGCCCATGCGGGTGCCACCCATATGATGGTGACCGGCAAGCTCAGCATTGGTGGGATAATCCTGGCCGCTGGTGAGCCAGTCCGCGATGCGAACCCGGCCGAGATTCCTGTCGATCATCGTCGTGCCGAAAAGCTTCAGCCCTTCCAGGATGGTGCGGCGTTCCAGTTCGGATTTTTTCCAGTGCAGCACGATGCGCGGCACGCCGGCATGGTCGACATCGGTCTTCGACAATTCAATCTGGTTGGAGGCCAGCGGCGCCTGCTCCCAGGCGACATAGAGCTGAGCGGCGCAACGCAGATTCTGGTCCAGCTGACCCGACACCCATTCCGCCATGCCGGGCGCCGTACAGGCGAGATCGGCGATGAGACTCTTGACGCCCGGATAGGGTGTCTCGATCAGCCGGACGCCGAAGTTCATGATCTTCAGACGCTCCATCGCCGCGAGCGTCGGCGAGAAGAAGGCCTCGTTGACGGCATCGACCTCGAACTCGCTGTAATTGGCCAGGATGGCGTTGCCACCCTCGAAGGTCGGATGCTCCATCCAGTAGCGGCCAAGGGCTGCGGCATTCGGCACCACGCCGCCGTTCGAGCGCTGGTTCGACCACAACAGCAACCGGGAGTTCTCCAGGCCGCCGGTGCAGACAATGAAATAGTCGGCGCTGAAGGAGCCGGCATCCTGTCCGTTCGACCACAATTTGGCGCCGGTGACCTTTCTGCCGTCGCCGGTGAGTTCGGTGGCGTAGGTGTTGAGCACGACAGCGATGTTGCCGCTCTTGTCGAGTTCGTCGGCGAATTTCTCACCGAAGCGCACGGCGGGGCTTTTGATCAGCTGCACCCAGCGGATATCGTCCGAGATCGAGACATCCGGACGGAAGTCCGGAAGCTCGAGAATGTCATGCACTTCCGGCAAATAGGGTTCGATATCCGCGCGCCTGATAGGCCAGCCGGTGTCCGGTGCCCAGCTTTTCGGTTCGAAGTCCTGCTTGTCCAGGACACGGCACCAGCCGGCCCAATGGTTCGAACTGCCACCCATGAACCTCAATCGGGTAATGTCGAGATCAAAATAGGGGTCGCCAACCGTGGTGCCACGGTAGAAATCCTGGGAATCATCGCTGAACTCCCTGGAACCGGCTTCCAGCACCACAACCCGGATGCCGGCGGCGCCGAGTTTCCTCGCAATGGTGGTGCCGGCCGGGCCGGAGCCGAGAATGCAGACCCTGGGTGTGAAATTGGCGACGCGAAACGCTTCGTAACTATCGAAGATCATGCCAGATCGCTCCGCTTCAGGATCCAGCCATTGATCTCGACGATCTCATTGGAGTTGGCGTTGGAGCTATCGGTATCAGCCGGCTTGCGCAGCAGCGACAACGCCGGAAATGCAATCAGCGCCTGTACGATCGTGCGGCGCGATATTTTCTTGATGAAGAAACTCATGACAGGTCTCTCGATGGGGGCTTCGACTGCGCACGGCGTTCCCGAACGGCACATGCACCGAAACAGACGCCAATTTCATGCCAGACCTAGTCAAAAAGCCTTTTCAAACAGCGCAAAGGCGTTCGCGAATGCGAACAGGGTTAGAACTCTCTTAACGGCAGCCGCCCGAGCCGAGTTTCAACCAGGGCCGCCGGTACAGCCGATCACGCCGCTTCGGAAATATCCGTGTCGAGGATCGTCAGATTGCGGCCCCGATGCTTGGCCTGATAGAGGCGCCGGTCGGCGGCACGCATCAGGTCCGATACGTTGGCATCCTCGCCGCAGACGGTTCCACCAATGCTGACGGTGAGCGGAATGGTGCGTTCGTCGACCGGCCGGAAACGGACCAGTTCGACTTCGCGGCGAACGCGCTCGGCGACACGTTTGGCCTCCTGCTCGGTGGCGCCAATCAGAAATGCGCCGAACTCCTCGCCACCGATTCGGCCAAGCACGTCGCCGCTGCGCACACCACGCTTGATCGCGCTGGCGATCAGCAGCAGTGCTTCATCACCGGTCAGGTGACCATAGCTGTCGTTGATGATCTTGAAGTGGTCGGCGTCGATGATGAGCAGCGCGCCGCGATCGGATTTGCGCCGGGACCCGTCGAGCGCGGCAAAGAAGCTCTCGCGGTTGAGCATGCCGGTCATGTCGTCGCGGCTGGCTTTTTCCTCCAGGCGCCGGTGCGCGGCGGCAAGTTGCGCGTGGGCGCGGGCAAGGTCGCGATGCGCGTTTTTCAGCCTGTCGCTCTGCCAGAATGTACTCGCGGTGGCAGCCCACGCGAGGACCAGAGGACAGAGCGTGGTGGTCAGCCAGATCGTCCGATTGACCGGAAAGCCGAGCGCCGGGACAATGATCAGCGTCAACAGGAGAGAGGCGGCGACGGAGGCGAAAGCGACGGCGGCGGATTTCAGAAGTATGCTGTTCATCGCTTGCTCCCACTGAACTGCCTCTGTGCCAGCAAGCCCTGAAGGTGACCTTTCGCGGATGGTTAAAATTTGAATCGTGGCGCCGTTTTCGCCACTCTCGACGCGTATAAGTTGTGGATAATGCCTCTTCCAGAATTGGCATTTCGTGCCATAAGGAACGCATGACCACGCAGCCTGATCCCGCCCGCTTCGCCCATGTCACCGACTGGGTCTTCGACCTCGACAACACGCTCTATCCGCACCACTCGAACCTGTTCTCGCAGATCGACGTAAAGATGACCGCCTATGTCGGGGAGTTGCTGACCTTGCCGCGCGATGAAGCGCGCAAGTTGCAGAAGGAACTCTATCGCGAATACGGCACCACGCTGAACGGATTGATGACGCGCCACGGCATCGACCCCGACGACTTTCTCGAGAAGGTCCACGATATCGACTATTCCTGGCTGGTGCCGGATCCGGTTCTCGGCGCCGCCATCCGGCAGTTGCCCGGCCGCAAGTTCATCTTCACCAATGGCGACAGGCGGCATGCCGAACGCACCGCGCGCCAGCTCGGCATCCTCGACCATTTCGACGATATTTTCGACATCGTCGCCGCCGGGCTCAACCCCAAGCCGGCGCGCCAGACCTACGAGAAGTTCGCCGCACTCCATGCCGTCACCGGCCACAATGCCGTGATGTTCGAGGATCTCGCCCGCAACCTGTCCGTGCCGAAATCACTGGGCATGACCACGGTGCTGGTGGTGCCACGCAACTTCGAGCCGACCTTCGCGGAAATCTGGGAACGCGACGTAACCGAGGAAGACGATGTCGATTTCGTCACCGACGATCTCGCTGGTTTCCTGACGACGATCGTCGCAAGTCAGTAGGCAGTAGGCAGTAGGCAGTAGGCAGTAGGCAGTAGGCAAAATTGATCTGCAGGGGTGGTGGCCGCAAGCGCCTTTTTCCCTACTGCCTACTGCCCAATGCCTTATTCCCCTAACTTGTAGAAACGGCTGATGATGCCCCAGGCCTCGTCGGCGGTGTCGACGAAGTCGATGATGTCCTGGTCGCCGGGGCTGATCGTCCCTTGCTCGGCGAGGAAATCGAGATCGATCGCCCGCTTCCAGAACGATTTGCCGAACAGGATCACCGGCACGCGTTCCATGCGGCCGGTCTGGATCAGGGTCAGCGTCTCGAAAAACTCGTCCATCGTGCCGAAGCCGCCCGGAAACACCGCCACCGCCTTGGCGCGCATGACGAAGTGCATCTTGCGGATGGCGAAGTAGTGGAAATTGAAACAGAGCTCCGGCGTCACGTAGATGTTTGGCGCCTGCTCATGCGGCAGCACGATGTTGAGGCCGATCGACGGCGCGCCGACATCGTCGGCGCCGCGATTTCCAGCTTCCATCACACCCGGTCCGCCGCCTGTCACCACGACATATTCGCGATAATAGGACGCGGCTGACTGCTGCGAGCACAGGCGGGCGAATTTTCGCGCCTCCTCGTAATACTTGCTGTTTTCCAGCAGGTTCTTCTTCTGCGTTTCGTTCTTGGCAGCCCAGGCCTCACCACCGGGCTCAGGCAAGCGCGCGCCGCCGAACAGCACCACCGTCGAGCGGATGCCGCGTTCGGCCAGGATCATCTCGGGCTTCAGGAGTTCAAGCTGCAGCCGCACCGCACGCAACTCGCGCCGCGTCATGAAGTCGGGATCGTTCCACGCCAACCGGTAGGTATCAGCGCGCGTCTGCGGCGTGTCCGGCACGCTCTTTGACCGCTCCAGATCCTCGTCCGAGTGCGGCAGCGGGGTCCACCCCGCCTTTTCCATAGGAGTCATATGCTCTTTCCGTCCAAATTCTTCACTTGCGCCGTCCCGTGGCGCAGCCGCGATTGACCCTTACCAAGGCTTCACTTAAGCAGGTTCCGCAAAAGTGTCGCACGGTTTTTGCGACAGGAACCTGCCATAGAGCAAAGACCTGAGCAGACGAAGCGAACGACGTCTGCATAAGGTTCGCGCGGCTTTCAAAACAGGTTAAGGCGCAGCCCCTTAACAGCTTGGTAATGGAGCGAATTCATGTCGAAGCCCGATCTGGCGAGCCTCGAAACGACCATTGAGAGGGCCTTCGAGGAACGCGACACGATTTCGACGGCGACACGCGGCGAGACGCGCGACGCCATCCAGTCGGCGCTCGACCTGCTCGACCGCGGCGCGGCACGCGTTGCTGAGCGCCAGGCTGACGGCAAATGGCACGTCAACCAGTGGCTGAAGAAGGCGGTGCTGCTGTCGTTCCGGCTCAATCCGATGGAAATCATCAAGGGCGGCCCCGGCGAGGCTGTGTGGTGGGACAAGGTGCCGTCAAAGTTCGACGGCTGGAGCGCCGTGGATTTCGAGAAGGCGGGCTTCCGCGCCGTACCGTCGTCGATCGTGCGACGCTCCGCCTACGTCGCGCCGGGCGCCGTGCTGATGCCGTCCTTCGTCAATGTCGGCGCCTATGTCGATAGCGGCACCATGGTCGACACCTGGGCCTCGGTCGGCTCCTGCGCCCAGATCGGCAAGAACGTGCACCTCTCGGGCGGCGTCGGCATTGGCGGCGTCCTGGAGCCTATGCAGGCCGGCCCGACCATCATCGAGGACAATTGCTTTATCGGCGCGCGCTCGGAAGTGGTCGAAGGCTGCATCGTGCGCGAAGGCTCGGTGCTCGGCATGGGCGTGTTCATCGGCCAGTCGACCAAGATCGTCGACCGTGCCACCGGCGAGATCTTCTATGGCGAGGTGCCGCCCAATTCCGTGGTCGTCGCCGGCTCGATGCCGGGCAAGCCTTTTCCCAACAACGAGCCTGGTCCAGGCCTCTACTGCGCGGTCATCGTCAAGCGGGTCGACGCCAAGACCCGCTCCAAGACTTCGATCAACGAATTGCTTCGCGATTGATCTTTGCCGAAAACGGACGCACCTTCCGCCAGCGCGACAATGGGTCGCGCCTGACGACACGGAGGGGTGACATGGACTGGAAGTATCTGCTGACGAGTTTCGACGGTCGTATCAATCGCGCCAAGTTCTGGGCGGGCATTGGGGTATTCATCGTTATCGGTATCATTGCCTTCATTCTCGACGCGATCCTCGGCACGCGTATCACGCTCGGGGGCGGCGGCCAGATCGGCATCATCGGCATAATCTTCGCACTGGCATCGATCTATTTCGCGATTGCTCTCTATGCAAAACGCTGGCACGACCGCAACAAGTCGGGCTGGTGGACCCTGATCGGCCTTGTGCCACTCATCGGCGGTATATGGCTGCTGGTCGAGCTCGGCATTCTCGAAGGCACCAGGGGTGCCAATCAATATGGACCGGATCCGCTTGCCTGACAGTTCAGACCTTACCTGGCTTTTCTTCAAAACCTCGGGCCGCGTCAGTCGCGCGGCCTATTTTCTTGGCGGACTGCTGGTCGCCATTTTCCAGGCTTTTCCACTGTACCGCTTCACTCTGGTGCCCGAGGGCAGCCCCGAGAGCAATATGTGGTCGTTCATCTTCTTCATCGCCTTCATTGCCTCGCTGTGGTCGAACATCGTGCTGGCAGTGAAGCGGCTGCACGACCTCGACAAGCCTGGGATAGCGTCGCTGGTGCTGTTCGTGCCGGTCGTCTCGATCATCGCCTTCCTTGTGCTTTGCCTGTTTCCAGGGCAGCCTGGGCCCAACCGCTACGGCAGACGCACCAACGCGCCAGCCGAACAGTAAGACCGCCGGACCTCATGCGCTACCGCACGCTTGATCCGAAACTGATCATCGAAACCGCCGAGCGGCTGGAAGGCCGGGTTGGCGACCGCTTTCCCGACGCGGGATTGCGCGGTGTCGCCGGTGAACTCGTCTCGCTGTCGCGCGACCTGGCCAAGGCGGCGAAAGCGCTCGAAGCACCGATCTGGTGGCTGCGCGGGCTGATCATCGCCGCCTTCGCCGCCGGCGTCATGGTGTTCCTGTTCGTCGGCACGATCCTGCCGCTCGACCGCATCTCTGGATCCGACGACGCGCTGCAGTCGGTGCAAGGCATCGAGGCATCGATCAACACCATCATCCTGGCCGTGCTGGGACTGCTCGCGCTGATCCGAACCGAGGAACGCATCAAGCGCAAACGGGTCTTTCGCGAGCTGCACGGATTGCGCTCTCTGATCCACGTTATCGACATGCACCAGCTGACAAAGGATCCGGCGGCGCTCTCAGCCAGTTTCAAGCCGACGACGCATTCGCCGGCGCGCATAACCAATGCAGCCGACCTCGCCCGCTACCTCGATTACTGTTCCGAAATGCTGTCGATCACTGGCAAGATCGCCGCGCTGTTCGCGCAATCGGTCAATGACGATGTGGTCATCGACGGCGTCAACGACATCGAGAACCTCAGCTCCAACCTGTCACGCAAGATCTGGCAGAAGATCACCTTGATCGAGACGCCGCAGCGATAGGGCCGTCCCGTTGCGATAGCCGCAACCGGTCTCGTCCAGCATTCGGGCTCATGCTCTAAGCGAATCTTAAGCTCCTTGGCGCAGCCTGCCAGCGGTGACTTGTGTCGGATGACACGGAGCGCTCGACTGGCATACGACGAACCATACACCGACATTTCGCCGAGCCATGCGCGGAGCCTCGGCAGCCGGCTGTTCAGATGGTTTTCGGCACCGACCCGATTGGAGCCGGAAGCGGTTCGGGCAAGGCTCCTCGACACCACTTTCGACCGTAAATTCGCTGTCTTGTTCGGCACCATCAGCGTGCTGTTGCTTGCTGTCAGCGCCATCGTCACCACCGACGGCTGGTGGCCCTATGCGTGGATTGTCGCCGACCTGATCCTTTTCGTGGCACGTGTGCTGCTGATGCGGGCTTGCGAAGCCGCCCGCAAGCGGGACGCAACGGGCCCGCTTGGAGCCCTGATGGGTGCGGGCGCCGCATGGTCGGTGGTGTTCGGCCTCGGCTGCTATGGCTGCATTGCAAGCGGACATATGGCACTGGCCGTTCTTGCCGCCCTAAATGTCGCCGGTGTCGCCGGCGTGGTGTCCTCCCGCAACGCGGCAACGCCGCGCTACGCCATATTCGTGATGCTGGCCGTCAGCCTTCCCTATTTCACCGGCGCGCTGTTTTCCCCGGCGCCGGGAATGTCCGTCATTGGCATCCAGATGCCGTTCTATCTGACCGGCGTGATCATCGTGCTGCTGCAGAACCATGCGATCAACGCCCGGATGATCCGTGCCGAGCTCGACAACCGCGATCTGGCGATCAAGGACGCGCTGACCGGCCTTCCGAACCGCATCTCGCTGCAGGAAATCCTGCGTTCCATGTGCCGCGGCCTGGCGGCGCCGGCCGCTAATGGCGGCAAGCCGTTCGCGGTCTTGAGCATGGATCTCGACGGCTTCAAGCGGGTCAATGACGGGTTCGGCCACGCCATTGGCGACGTGTTGCTGCGCAAGGTGGCGCAACGCCTGGAGCGCGCCTTCCGCCGTGGCGACATGGTGTTCCGCGTCGGCGGCGACGAGTTCGTCATCCTGTTGCCGGTGGCCTCCGAAATCGAGGCGACCTACCTGGCAAAGAGGGCCATCGAAAAGATTTCCGTGCCGTTCGATCTTGGCGTCGGTGCTAATGTCCGCATTGGCCTGAGCGTCGGCAGCGCCTTCGCTCCTGCCGACGGCGGCAACCCGGAAATCCTTCTCCACTGTTCGGATCAAGCGCTTTATGAAGCCAAGCGCACCGGCAAGGGCCGCTACAGGGCCCATATCCGGGTGAGCATCTAGACTACCATGCCAGCTGTGACCGCGCCCGGCGCCAGGCCTGGCGATCCGCGTTTCTCCTGCTCCGCTTTCCGCACCAGCGTCATGATCCGCACGACCAGCGGCGCGGGCGTGCCGGCTTTTTCGGCCAGCCGCTGGATCGCGCCTTGCAGGTCATCGATCTCCGTCGCCCGGCCGCGTTGCAGGTCATCCCACATCGAGGAACGTGCCTCGGGGTCGATCGCCAGCATCCGCCGCGCCAGGAGCTTGAACAGCCAGTCCGGTAACCTGAGCACCTTCGGCAGCAGCGCTGGGCGCAAGCCGGCGATCCGCGCCGGCTCGATGCGGCTGGCTTTCATCGCAACCAGCGCCTCATCGATCTGGCCTGCCAGGATCAGCCGCCAGCGGCGATCGGCAAGCTCGTCCGCCAGTGGCAGGCCGGAGAGCGCCACCAGCGCATTGTTGAGATTCATCAGCAGCTTGCCCCACAACACCGCCTTCATGTCGGCATGCGTCTCAACCGCGAAGCCATCGACACCAAGAAGGGCGGCAAGGCCGCCTTCGCCGTCTTCGATCATCACCGTGCCGTCGCTGGCACGATGCACACGAAGCGGCATCTCGCCGTCGGGCGACTGCACCACATTGAACGGCACCATGCCGGCCAGCACGCGCCGTGCCGGGAGCATGGCCCGCAGCCTGTCGGCATTGTCGACGCCATTTTGCAGGCTGACCACCACGGCATCCGGTCGGGCATGGGCAGCAATCAGCGCCGCCATCTCCTGCGTCACACCGCTCTTGACCGTGACCAGGATCGTATCGGCTTTTGGCAAGGCAGCCGCCGGATCGGCGGTGACCACAAGCGCATCCGGCTTGATGGTGCGGTCACGGCCTTCGAGATCGGTGACCCGCAGCCCTTCCTGCCGCAATGCCGCTTCGACGCGGGGGCGTGCCAGCAGAATTACGGACCTCCCAGCGAGCGCCAGACAGCCGCCAGCGTAGCAGCCGATGCTGCCGGCGCCGGCGATGACGATCGTTTCTTCCCCGCTTGCCATCCTGTCGCCCCGCACAAGGCCGCAACTATACGGCATGAAAACCATATTGTCGGCGGCAAGGCTGGCCCTTATCTCTGGTCGTGACAGGCCTTGCGCTTTCGACTATCGCTTTTGCCATGACGCTGCCGACCGATCCCGCCGAAAACCTCGCCGCCCTTATCCGCTGCGCTTCCGTGACGCCCGCTGAAGGCGGGGCGCTGACCGCGCTGGAGACAATGCTGAAACCGCTCGGCTTCCTCGTCGACCGGCCGGTGTTCTCGGAAGACGGCACACCCGACATCGAGAACCTCTACGCGCGTCGCTCCGGCAACGGGCCGCACCTGATGTTCGCCGGCCATACCGATGTGGTGCCGGTCGGCGACGAAGCAGCCTGGACCCATCCCCCCTTTGCCGCCGAGATCGCCAAGGGCGAGATGTATGGCCGCGGCGCCGTCGACATGAAGGGCGGCATCGCCTGTTTCATCGCCGCCGTGGCGCGCCATGTCGAAACACATGGCGGCCCGAAGGGCTCGGTCTCGTTGCTGATCACCGGCGACGAGGAAGGCCCTGCCATCAACGGCACCGTCAAGCTTCTCGAATGGGCTGCCGCCATGGGCGAGAAATGGGATGCCTCGATCGTCGGCGAGCCAACCAACCCGGATGCGCTCGGTGACATGATCAAGATCGGCCGGCGTGGCTCGTTGTCGGGCAGCATCACCGTCAACGGCCGCCAGGGCCACGTTGCCTATCCGCAGCTTGCCGACAATCCGGTGCCCGGGCTGATGAGCCTGGTGGATGCCTTGCTGCATCCGGTCTTCGACAAGGGAACGAAAGACTTCCAGCCAACCAACCTGGAGGTGACCTCCATCGATGTCGGCAATCCGGCGACCAATGTCATTCCGGCCAAGGCGACGGCGACCTTCAACATCCGCTTCAACGACACCTGGACTGGCGAGACCGTGCAGGCCGAAATCCACAACCGGCTCGACCAGGCGGCGAAACGCAAGAAATACCGTGCGGGCAAGAAGACGCCAGTCGACTACGATCTCGTCTGGCGCGACCGGCCGAGCCACGTCTTCCTGACGCGAGACGAGACGCTGATCGAGACGCTGAGCGGTTCGGTCAAGACGGTGGTCGGCAAGAAGCCCGCGTTGTCGACCTCGGGCGGCACATCGGATGCGCGCTTCATCAAGGACTATTGTCCGGTGGTCGAGTTCGGGTTGGTCGGCAAGACCATGCACATGGTCGACGAACGCGTCGCCCTCGCGGACCTGGAAACGCTGACCCAAATCTATCTGCGCTTCATCGAAGACTGGTTCGAACAAGGCGCATCATGAACATGCTCTCGGCGGACGAAACCCAAGCTTCGCTCATCGGCGCCTGGCGGCTGATGCTCGGCAAGGCCGATGGCCTTCGCCTGCTCGACCTCTCCGCTGACGGCTTTTGGAATTCCTTCTTCGCCATAGTCGTCGCGGCGCCTGCGCTGATCGTCGGCTGGGTCGGCCTTGCCAACGAGATCGGCGATCCCGACGCCTTCGCCGGGCGCTTCAGCACGCTGCTGCGCCTGGCGACTGTCGATATCGGCTCGTGGGTGCTGCCGCTGATCGTTCTGGCCCTGGTGGCGCCGCGCGCCGGCGTCGGCGGCCGCTTCGTCCACTATGTCGTCGCCAGCAACTGGGCCTCGGCCATCACCGCCTGGTTGATGCTGCCCTCGGCGCTGATCAAGCTTTTCGTGTCGTCTTCAAGCCAGGTCTCAAGCCTTGTGTCGCTGTTCCTGTTCGCGCTGTCGATGGTGCTGACATGGCGGATGACCAACGCCACGATTGGCAAAGGGGCGGCGATCGGCACCGCGGTTTTCGTCGGCATGTTCATCGTCTCGCTGGCGGTGCTGTTTGGCCTGCAGATGCTGCTCGGCATCACCGTGCCCGACGGGGCCTGAAAGCCCCTAGCGATCCAGGGGAGTCCTGAACCCTCCAAATCGCGATATGCGTCAGGCAACCGCCACGTCCGCGTCGGGATAATCAACACCAACGAGAAAAAGCCCGTCGGGCGGCGCCACCTGGCCGCAGGCGGCACGGTCACGCGCATCGAGCGCTGCCTTGAGATCGGCAACCGTCCAGCCGCCTTCACCGACGCGCTTGAGCGAGCCGACCATGGAGCGGACCTGGTTGTGCAGGAAGGAACGCGCCGAGGCCCGGACTTCGATCAGGTCACCAGACCGGCTCACGTCAAGCCGTGCAAGCGTCCTGACCGGGCTGTTGGCCTGGCACTGGGTTGAGCGAAAGGTGGTGAAATCGTGCCGGCCGAGCAGCACCTTGGCCGCCTCGTGCATGGCATTTGCATCAAGCCGCTTTGGCACCCACCACACCTTGCCCTTGTCGAGCGCGGCCGGGGCGCGGCGGTTGACGATGCTGTAGAGATAGTGGCGGCCGGTGGCCGAGAAGCGGGCGTCGAACCCATCCGGGACCGCCGCCGCCTTGAGCACGGCGACGCGATCGCCGGCGATCTGCAGATGCGCGTTGATGGCATCGCGCACCTTGTCATCAGGCCATGCCTTGACGAGATCGACATGCGCCACCTGAGCGGTGGCATGGACGCCGGCATCGGTGCGGCCGGCGCCGCGCAGCGAAACCTGTTCGCCGCAGAACCTTTCGATCGCCTGCTCTATCGCCTGCTGTACGGAAGGCTGGCCGGCCTGGCGTTGCCAGCCGGCATAGGGAGTGCCGTCATATTCGATATCGAGACGAAAACGCGGCATCTCCGGTTGGCGCTCAGGCGGCGAGTGCGGAGCCGAAGGCCGAGGCGTAGACCAGTTTGCCGGCCTCCGGCGCATCGCCCCAGGCCAGCGCCTGCAGGGCTTCGCCCTGGTATTCGCTGTCGAACTTTTCGGCGCGTGCGTGGCTGTAGCCAAAGCGGCCGTAATAGGCGGGGTCGCCAAGCACCACGGCCAGCGTCTCGCCGGCGTCCTTCAGCCGGATATGGCCTTCGCGGATCAGCGCACCACCAATACCGCTGCCATGGAACGACGGCTCGACCGCCAGCGGCGCCAGCGCCACGGCCGCGAAGCTCTTGCCGCCATTTTGCACGAACAGCCGCGAAAACAGGATATGACCAACCACCTGGCCGTCCTCTTCCGCCACCAGTTCGACAACGGCGTCGCCGCCGGTGACCAGCGCGTCGACCAGTCCGGCCTCCGCCTGCTGGCCAAATGCGTGTTCCTCGACAAGGCGTATGGCCTCGCGATCCCGCGGCGTTGCCGCGCGTATCGACATCATGCTCATGAGAATTTCATTCCTTTTTCGATCTTGGCCCCGCGCAGGAATTCCTGCACGGCGGCGGGCTTTCCGCCCGCCCGTTGAACTTCGACCAGTCTGACCGCGCCCGCTCCGCAGGCAACCGTCAGCCGGTCATCGAGAATTCCTCCCGACTCGCCCAAATCTTGCGAAGGTGACAGGCCTTGCGAAAGCGTCGAGCGAAGCAGTTTCAGCCGCTCCATGCGGCCGCCAATTTCCGTTTCGGACCAGGCGCCTGGAAAGGGCGACAGGCCACGAATGTGATTGTGGACCTCAACAGCCGGCCGCGTCCAGTCCACGCGTGTCTCGGATTTATCGATCTTTTTGGCGTAGGTCACCCCGTCCACTGCCTGGCGCGCAAATGTCAGGGTGTTCCTTTCCAACCGCGTCAGCGCTTCCACAATCAGCGCGGCACCAACGCCCATCAGCCGATCATGCAGATCGCCGGCTGTCATATCGGGTTCGATGGCGCATTTTTCAACCATCCCGACCGGACCGGTGTCCAGACCCGCTTCCATGCGCATCACCATCATGCCGGTCTCGGTGTCCCCGCTCATGATCGCCCGCTGGATCGGCGCGGCACCGCGCCAGCGCGGCAACAGCGAGGCATGGCCATTGATGCAGCCGAGCCGTGGCGCTTCCAGAACCGCGCCGGGCAGCAGCAAGCCATAGGCGACGACCACGGCGATATCGGCCTGGAGAGCGCGAAAAGCGGCCTGCTCGGCCTCACCCTTCAGCGATGTCGGCGTGTGCGTCTCGATGCCCAGCCGCTCGGCCTCGCGCTGCACGGGTGAAGGCGTCAATTCCAGCCCGCGCCGCCCCGCCGCGCGCGGCGGCTGCGTATAGACGGCTGCAATCTCGTGACCGGCCTCGGCGATAGCGCGCAGCGTCGGCACCGAAAACTCCGGTGTGCCCATGAAGATGACGCGAAGGGACATTTTTCTTTCGTAACCTCGTTATCAGACTGTGTCGCGAGCCGGTTCAGGCAGCTTCAAACGGGTTTACGAGCTTCAGGTCAAGTGCGTCGAAGTCGCGAACATTGCGCGTCGCGAGTGTTGCGTCATGAGCAATGCAGATAGCCGCGATCATGGCATCGGAGATGCTGATGGGGCGACCAATCCGCTCCCTCGCAGCTCGAAGCTTTCCGGCAAGCCGGGGCACTGAGCCGGAAAACTCGACGATACGGCCGGCGAACTGCTGCGAAATCAGATGGTCGAGCACTGTGATGTAGCGGTCCGAACCCGTCTTGGTCAAAAACCGTTCAGCACCGAAGGAGTGTTCCATGACGACTGGGCCGCACATATAGAGGTCGAGAATATCCTGCTTGCGAAACCACTCGGAAACCTTCGGGTCGGGTGCGGGCTTGCCTGCTTCCGAAATCACATTGGTATCGAGGACAATCATTCGAAATCCTCGATCGGCCGGCCAAAGTCATGTTTTCTCTCAGCCTCGATCCCCTCCATTATCTCGGCGAATTCATCGCCAATTGCGTTTTCCGACAAAAACGCCGAGCGAATCGCGTCCCATGCCGAGAGACCCGGCTCCGGCCTGGCTTCTCTCTCCGCCACGATACCTTTTCGCAAAAGATCAATCGCCTTACCGGACAGGCTTTGGCCGCCTGTCCGTGCCGCTTGTTCGATTTCACGTTTCAAGGGCTCGGGGATACCCCTTATCAGCATGTCGCCCATCAGCACCTCCAGATTTGATATCACTGATATCACCTGAGGGGCTCTTACTCAATACGGCTTTAGCCGAGAGTGAATTCTTGCGCGAGCCGCTCGAATAACTCTGCTATCCCACCAGCTTGCCTGGCGGCTTGTCCTTGGCGAGTTTCTTGAACTTTTTCACCACCATGTCGCGCTTCAGCTTCGAGATATGGTCGATGAACAGGACGCCGTTGAGATGGTCGATCTCGTGCTGCAGGCACGTCGCCATCAGCCCTTCAGCCTCCATCTCCTGCAACTGGCCGTCGCGGTCGAGATACTTTACCCGCACGGAGGCCGGACGCTCGACCTCGGCGTAATAATCCGGGATCGACAGGCAGCCTTCCTCATAGACAGACCGCTGGTCGGTGCTTGAAAGGACTTCAGGGTTGATGAAGACATGCGGCGCCGGCGTCTCGTCTTCCTTGGCAAGGTCGATCACCAGCATGCGCAGCGGCTCACCAATCTGGATTGCCGCCAGGCCGATGCCGGGCGCGTCATACATGGTCTCCAGCATGTCGCCGGCCAATTTGCGCAAAGGCGCGTCGACGCGCTCCACCGGCTTGGAAACCTGGCGCAGGATCGGGTCGGGAAGGATGATGAGCGGCTTGATCGGCATGGCGTTCCACCTAAGACCTCCGACGAAAAGCGTCAACCGGGGCGCTTGTCCCTCGTTCACGTTTTGATCTGTGCCAGCCAGCCGAATCGGCTATGCTGTCCACATGAATGATCTGACTTCCATCCTTTCTGAGCCTGTCGCACGGCTCGGCGCCACCACGATCACGCTCGGCCATGCGCTGATGTTCGGCGCGCTGCTGTTCATCGGGCTGTTTCTGCTGCTGGTCGTCGCGCTGTGGCGGTCGGCCAAGGCGCGTACCATCGCTGCCGCCGAAGCGGCCGACCATGCCCGCGACGCCGAGGCGCGGATGGCCGGCATCCTGCAAAGCCAGTCGGAGATGCAGGGCCGCATGGGCGCCATCGCCGAAGTGTTTGGGGCACGGCAGGCGGAACTGACGCAATCGATCGGCCAGCGGCTCGACGCCATGACCGGCCGCATCGGCCAGACGATGACCGAGCAGACGAAGTCCACGCATGAGAGCCTGGCCAAATTGCAGGAGCGGCTAGCGGTCATCGACACGGCGCAAGGCAACATCCAGTCGCTGGCCGGTCAGGTCGTGCAGTTACAGGCAATCCTCTCCAACAAGCAGACGCGCGGCGCCTTTGGCCAGTCACGGATGGAGGCGATCGTCGCCGACGGACTGCCGCATGGCGCTTACGAGTTCCAGGCGACCCTGTCGAACGGCAGCCGGCCGGATTGCCTGGTGAAGATGCCGAATGGCGCGCCGTCGCTCGCCATAGACGCCAAATTTCCGCTGGAGGCGTGGAATGCCATCCGCGCCGCCGATGGCGCCGAATTGCAGAAAGCCGCTTCGCAGGCCTTCCGCCGCGACATCGAGATCCATGTCCGCGCCATCGCCGAAAAATACCTGATCCAGGGCGAGACGCAGGATACCGCCTTCATGTTCGTGCCGTCGGAATCGGTGTTCGCCGAGATCCACGAGAATTTCGAGGCGGTCGTCCAGAAGGCGCACCGCGCCCGTGTCATCATCGTTTCGCCATCGCTGCTGATGCTGTCGATCCAGGTCATCCAGGCGATCCTCAAGGATGCCAGGATGCGCGAGCAGGCGCATCTGATCCAGGGCGAGGTGATCCGGCTTATGGAGGATGTCCAGCGTGTGGACGAGCGTGTGCGCAAGCTGCAGGTCCATTTCGGCCAGTCGGCCAAGGATATCGACGATATCCTTGTCTCGACATCGAAAGTGACCAAGCGCGGCCAGAAAATCGAGGCGTTGGAATTCGGTGTGCAACCCGAGGGCGACGCCGGCGCGGCTTCGCCGGCGCCGATCGCCCGAGCCGAAACCGGCGCGCGCGTCGCCGACTCAAAGACCGGACAGCTCAGGCTGCGGGTTGTCGAGGGCGACGACTAAGACTCGGCAGGAGCGCTACTGCTCCTCGACGATCGCCACGCCTTCGAATTCCGGCAGCCAGTGCAGCGCCGAGCGGTGCCATTTCTGCTGTCTTGGAATCAGATCCTCACGTTGCCGCGCTGTTCCCGCCCTGATGCCATAGACCTTCGGGCCATCGCCCACCGATGTCGCGTAGAGATGCGAACCGCAGTCGGCGCAAAAGGCCTGGGCGCGCTTGGCGCCGCTCGCTCCGGTCTTGATGTAGATTTTCGGCGCGCCGCTGGTGATCCGATAGTGATCCTGAGGTGCCGGAACGGTGACGCGGAAGGCGGTGCCGGTCAGTTGCTGGCAATCCGTGCAGTGACAGATCGACGTCTTTTCGGGATCGACCTCCGCTTCGTAGGTGATGGCGCCACAGTGGCAGCCGCCGTCGATTTTCATTTCTTGCTCCTCCTTGGTTTGCGATCAGCCGGTCAGCCGGGTTCTTCTCCGGAAGCGGCCTCAATAATCTTGCGGCGCCGTTCCCAGGTCCCTGTCGTCTGCGGCTTGACGAACAGCCGCGTGATCTCGGGCATTTCTGTCTTCAGCTTCGTCTCGAGGCGCTCGACACAGGCTTCGATTTCGGGCGCCGTCAGATGATCCTCGAATTCGATGCTGAGGCCGGCGACAATCTCCGCTGGGCCCATGTGGACCGTCAAAACACCATTGGCGCGCTGCACGGCCGGGTCCTGCTGGACGATGGCCAGCACCTTCTTCTGCACTTCGGGCGAGGCCGGCTCGCCGAGAAGCAGGCCCTTGCTTTCACGCGCCAGGAAGATCGCTGTCGCGCCGAGGATCAGCGCGATGCCGATCGAAGCGGCGCCGTCGAGTTCTGGCATCTCCAGCACTTCGGCCGCCAGGATGCCGGAAAAGGCGACGACAAGGCCGAGCAGGGCGGCGCTGTCCTCGAACAGCACCGTGTAGACGCTTGGGTCCTTGCTAAGCTGTACAGCCTCGAGCCAGCCCTGTTTGCCCTTCTGCTGGCGGAACTCCTTCAGCGCCACCAGCCAGGAACCGCCTTCGAACAGGAATGAAAGGCCGAGCACGATGTAGTTGACCTTGGAATTGGCGACGGGCTCGGGCGCCATGATGTGTATGACGCCCTCATAGAACGACACGCCGGCGCCAAGCGCAAAGACCAGCAGGGCGACAATGAAGGACCAGAAATAGAGCTCGCGGCCATGGCCGAGCGGATGGGTGCGGTCCGCCGGACGGGCGGCACGGTGCATGCCGTAGAGCAGCAGGCCACCATTGCCGGTGTCGACCAGCGAATGCACGCCCTCGGACAGCATCGCTGAACTGCCAGTGAAGAAGGCAGCGGCGAATTTGGTCAGCGCGATGGCGAGATTTCCGGCAAGTGCGGCGTAGATAACCCTTTTCGACCCGCCATGCCCGGCCATGGTGTGCTGCCCCCGTTGAGCGCATAGTTTAGCGGCCCGATGGCCGAAGCTTCATCCGCATCATAACGCGCGAACCGCCGGGTCGTTCATGCGGACAGGAAAACGGCGGCTAGGCCACGATCTCTTCGGTCCACACCTTGAAGCCGGCGAGCGTGCCAGGTCCGAAAATATGCGTCAGCGGCACGTCGGCGGCGTCACGGCCGGAGGCGATCAGGATGCGGCCGATGCGGGGCGCATTGTTGCGCGGGTCGAAAGCATGCCAGCGGCCACCGAGATAGACCTCGATCCAGGCGCAGAAATCCATGCTCGACCACGGCTTTGGCATGCCGATGTCACTGATATAGCCGGTGCAGTAGCGCGTCGGGATGTTGAGCGCCCTGCAGAAGGTGACAGCGAGATGGGCGAAGTCCCGGCAAACGCCGCTTTGCTCGCGATAGGTTTCCGCCGCGGTCCGGGTCGGCCGCGCATTGCCATAGTTGAAGACGATGTGGTTGTGGACGAAGTCGCAGACAGCCTGCACGCGGGGGATGCCGAGCGGTGTATGGCCAAACAGCCGCCAGGCGTCGCTGGCCAGCAGGTCGCTCTCGCAAAAGCGGCTGGGCAGCAGAAACAGCAGCGTGTCGGCGGGCAGGTCGCGCACTTCATGTTGCCAGGCCATGAGGTCGCCCATCTCGAAAGTGCCGGGGTCGCGTATCACTGCATCGGTGCCGAAGGTGAAGCGGCCGGCCGGAGCGACGAAGCGGTTGCACCAGTTGCCGAAACTGTCGCGGTAGCTCTCGATCGGCACCGGCGGGTTGGAAATCAGGAAATCCGGCCGTTCGAGGTCGGAGGCACGGGAATAATGGACATTGAGCATGGCGATGAGCGGCGTTTCCTGCGGAAAATCGAAGCTCATCTCGCAGCCGATGTGGATTCGCATTGTCGTCCTGACCGGCCTGCCTGTTCACTGCCTGGCGAAAAGCCCGGCGATGCTGCAGTGCGAAGACGAGCATGACACGGACCGCCATGGTTTACGAGCAAATTAGAAACCGGTTGAAAGCGGCCGGCATGCGGCAGCGGCGGGCGCTAGCCTCTTGCGGTCCGGCGTTTCTCTTGTTTCACTTCACTTCCCGCAATTGGAGGAACGAATCATGGCTAAAGGCGCGATGAAGGCAGGCAAGGAAGCCCGCAAGCCGAAGAAGGATGCCAAGAAGCCCGTAGCGGCCCCGGCCCTGAAGGCGCCGCCGGTCAAGGCGATGAAGCTCAAGGACAAGTAAGCACCAGGCAATCCCGTTTCGGCGCATGATTTCGACCGGCGGCATGAGAATGCCGTCGGCGTTTCATTGATTGGGCGCGCAAAGTGCCTATATCCGTATGGCGGGGACGGCCCCGCGCCTCAAAACACCCGTCGGGACGACCCGCCAATCTTTGATTGAGCATCGGTTTGTCCGAATTCCACTTTTCGGCCCGATGCTCCCGATGGAGCGTTGCTGATGTCGTGGATTCTTCTCTTATTTGCCGGTCTGTTCGAAATCGGCTGGGCGATCGGCCTCAAATACACGGACGGCTTCACCAAGCTGATGCCGACGGTGCTGACCGTTGCCTCGATGGTCGTCAGCCTCACCTTGCTTGGCCTGGCGTTGAAAGCGCTGCCTGTCGGCACCGCCTATGCGGTGTGGACCGGTATTGGCACGGTCGGCACCGCGCTGCTTGGCATCTGGCTGCTGGGAGAGCCGGCCACGGCCATCCGGCTGGCCTGCATCGCGCTTATCGTCTGCGGCATCATGGGGTTGAAGTTCGCTGCCTGATAGCCCCGGACAAGCGCCTTCAGGGCCGCTGTGAGGCGACCCTGATCCTTGCGATTCGGTAGCTTAGCGCGCCAGCTCGGCCCGCCCGGGTTTAGCGGGCGGAGAAGCCTGGAGGCGTCCTGCCGGTGCGCTGCTTGCGCGCGGCATAGCGTGCATCACGCTTGGCCTTGCGCTCGGCTTCGTCAGCCAGCAAACGGGCAATGCGCTCGTTCTCTTCGGCTTCCCGAACCTTCGCGTCAGCCTGCGCTGCCTCTTCGGCGGCGATGCGCGCTGCTTCGGCAGCGGCCTCGCGCTCGGCCTTTTCGACCGCTTCGCGTGCCTGCTTTTCCTGCTTCAGCCGGGCCTTCTCGGTCTCGCGTATCTCGCGGGCCTCGAGGATTGCCTTGCGTTCGGCCTGGCGTGCCAGCACCGCGGGATCGTCCGCCGCCGGCTTTGCCTTGAAGCGCTCCAGAAGCGCCTTCTTTGCCTCGTTCGCGGCATTGCGCCGCTCGAAAACGTCTTTTTCCCTATAAATAGCCAAGTCCACTTCCTTGAAGTCAATTCGCGACGCTTACATACGCGCGAATAGTGAGAGTTCAAGCGCCAAAACGTCATGCCAGCCATGAAATTCCGGGATGTTGCGCCCAAGAGACGCCTTTTCCGGCCTAAATCGACATGCACTGTTCACACCCGGCCCTCTGGCGGCGCGGAGGGTGCGTCGCTACCTCTAGCGCAACAAGCAACACACCAGGATGACATTCAATGGAACTCGGTCTCTACACCTTTGCCGACGTCAGCCCGCAACCGGGTCCAGGCGCCATCGGTCCGCATGAGCGGCTGCGCAACCTGATCGAGGAGGTCGAGCTCGCCGATCAGGTTGGCCTTGATGTTTTCGGCCTTGGTGAACATCACCGCCCCGACTACGCCGCCTCCGCGCCTGTCGTGGCGCTGGCCGCCGCCGCCGAGCGCTCGAAGCGCATCAAGCTGACGAGCGCGGTCACCGTCTTGTCCTCAGACGACCCGGTGCGCGTGTTCCAGCAGTTTGCCACGCTCGACCTCCTGTCAGGCGGCCGCGCCGAGATCATGGCCGGGCGCGGCTCGTTCATCGAGTCGTTCCCGCTTTTTGGTTACAATCTGGAGGACTACGACGAGCTGTTTGCCGAAAAGCTCGACCTTCTGCTCGCCATCCGCGACAGCGTGAAGGTCACCTGGTCCGGCAATCTGCGCGCACCGATCAACGATCGCGGCGTCTATCCCCGGCCGTTCCAGGACAGAATGCCGGTGTGGATCGCCATAGGCGGCACGCCGCAGTCCGCCGCACGGGCCGGTGCACTCGGCCTGCCGCTAGCGCTTGCCAGCATTGGCGGTGAGCCCGCACGCTTCGCGCCGCTGTTCGACCTCTACCGCGAGGCCGCCAAGCGTGCCGGCAGCGATCCGGCCAACCTCGCCACCAGCATCAACGTGCACGGCTTCATCGCCGAGACGACCGAGAAGGCAGCCGATGACTTTTATGGCCCCCAGGCTGAAGTGATGAACCGCATTGGCCGCGAGCGCGGCTGGGGTCCGACATCGCGGGCGCATTTTGACCAGGCGCGCAGTCCGGACGGGGCGCTGTTCGTCGGCAACCCTGAGCAGGTCGCCGAAAAGATCGTCGCCCAGCACAAGATATTCCGCAATGACCGCTTCCTGCTGCAGATGGCGATCGGCACCATGCCGCATGCCAAGATCATGAAGGCGATCGAGCTTTATGGCACCAAGGTGGCGCCGATCGTGCGCAAGGAAACGGCGGACGCCATACCGGCGCCGGCTTGAAGTCGTTGTGGCGCCGCATAGCGGCCCCACGCCCTTGCCGGCTAACGGAACCTTGAGCGAACCTGGGCGTTTGGGTGGTCAGGCCGCGCCAATTGCGGTGCGCCGCCGAGGGACCGTGATGAAAGCCGAACCCGCCGTTTTGGGTGCGGATGTTGCCGAGGCGGATGAGGCGCGCGCGGTGACGCGCGCCGACACGCATCTGATGCGCTCGCTGCTCGTCGGCATCTTCCTGTTCATGACCGTCTACGCGCTCTACTTCGCCCGCGCCTTCTTCATGCCGGTGATCCTGGCGTTCCTGCTGGCATTGACGCTCACCCCGATCGTTCGCTTCCTGCGCAAACGCGGCATTCCCGAAGTGGTGTCTGCGACGCTTCTTGTGCTGTTGTCGATCTTTGTCTTTGCCAGCGCCGGCTATCTGCTCAGCGGCCCGGTCATAGACCTGATCAACAACACCTCCTCGATCGGCCAGCAGTTAGGTGAGCGGCTGGCGCAACTGCGACGTCCGTTCGAGAAGATCATGCAGATCTCGCATCAGTTGGAGGCGCTGACCGAGACATCCCAAGAGCCCGGTGTGCAAAAGGTCGTCGCTGCGCAGTCCGGCATCCTGTCTTCGGCGGCCAGCAACATCCTGGCGGCGGGCACAAGCTTCACCATCATCTTCGTGCTGTCGCTGTTCCTGCTCGCCTCCGGCACCATGTTCTACGAAAAGATCATCCAGTCCTTTGCCAGCCTCAGCGAGAAGAAGCGGGCGCTGCGCGTCGTCTACGATGTCGAGCGCGAAATCTCGCACTATCTGCTCACCGTCACCATCATCAACGCCGGGCTTGGCACGGTCATCGGTCTTGGCCTGTGGGCTCTCGGCATGCCCAACCCCCTGGTCTGGGGCGTGGCAGCCGCGCTGCTCAACTTCCTGCCTTATGTCGGAGCGCTGATCACCATCGTGCTGGTGGCGGTGATGGCGCTGATCAGTTTCGACACCATCACATATGCCTTGCTGGCGCCGGCTTTCGTGCTGTTGTGCGACATTGTCGAAGGCCAGTTCGTGACGCCGATGGTGGTTGGCAGGCGCCTCGAAATCAATGCGGTTGCGATCTTCATCGCCATCGCCTTCTGGTCATGGCTGTGGGGGTTCGTCGGAGCCCTGATGGCGGTGCCGTTGCTGGTCGTCATCAAGGTGTTCTGCGATCATTTCGACGGCTTGAGCCATGTCGGCAATTTCCTGGCGGCACAACAGACCGCGACCGTCGAGGAAGACCCTGAAAGTGACGACGGCACGGCACCGGCATAAACTGACGGGCTCCGGTTTGCGGCACCCCGACCGAATGCCTATATCCGGCCCATCACAGGCCGGTCCCTTCCCATGAGCGATGCCCTCTTCGATCTCGACGCCTATCTCGCCCGCATCGGCTATGCGGGTCCGAGAGATGCGTCGCTGGACACATTGAAGGCGCTGCACCTGCTCCATCCGCAAGCGATCCCGTTCGAGAATATCGACCCGTTTCTGGGTCACCCGGTGCGGCTCGACATTGCCGCCCTGCAGGACAAGATCGTCGCCAGCGGTCGCGGCGGTTACTGTTTCGAGCACAACCTGATTTTCATGCATGCCCTGAATGCTCTTGGCTTTGAAGTCAGTGGCCTCGCCGCGCGGGTGCTATGGGGCCAGCCCGAAGGCGCCATCACCGCGCGCGGCCACATGCTGCTGCGTGTCGAGTTCGGCGGCCAGACTCACATCGCCGATGTCGGCTTCGGCGGCCTGACCCTGACCGCACCGCTGCTGCTTGGGCCCTCTGTCGAGCAAAAAACCCCGCATGAAACGTTCCGCATCGTTGAAGCGGACGATCATTTCCGCCTTCAGGCCGGTATCGGCGGCGACTGGCGCTCGCTCTATCGCTTCGACCTGCAGCCGCAATACGAGGTCGACTATTCCGTCACCAACTACTTCCTGTCGACCAATCCGGCATCGCATTTCCTCAATTCGGTTATCGCCGCGCGCGCCATGCCCGACCGGCGCTACGCGCTGCGCGGCAACCGCTTGTCGATCCACCATCGCGGCGGCCGCAGCGAGCAGAGGGAGATGGCGACAGCCAGCGAACTCGCCGACACGCTGGAAAGCCAGCTCGGCATCATCATTCCCGACCGTGCGGCCTTCGAGGCCAAGGTGCGGCAGATGAACATCACAGAGGCCTGATCCATGACCGCTCTTTCCGTTCTCGACCTGTCGCCGATCATCGAAGGCAGCGATGCATCGCAGTCGCTGGCCAATTCGCTCGACCTTGCCCGTCATGCCGAGCGGCTGGGCTACCAGCGCTACTGGCTGGCCGAGCACCACAACATGCCGGGCATTGCCAGTGCCGCCACGGCGGTCGTCATCGCCCATGTCGCCGGCGGCACCAAGACCATTCGCGTCGGCGCCGGCGGCATCATGCTGCCCAATCATTCGCCGCTGGTCATCGCCGAGCAGTTCGGCACGCTGGCCGCGTTGCACCCCGGCCGGATCGATCTCGGCCTTGGGCGCGCGCCCGGCACCGACATGCTGACGGCAAGGGCGCTGCGCCGCAACCTCGAAGCCGGCGTCGACAATTTCCCGCAGGATGTCGTCGAGCTGATGGGTTATTTCCAACCGGCTGAAGAGGGCCAGCGCATCCGCGCCGTGCCCGGCGAAGGCCAGACCGTGCCGATCTGGATTCTCGGCTCAAGCCTTTATGGCGCGCAGCTTGCCGCAATGCTCGGCCTGCCTTATGCCTTCGCCTCGCATTTCGCACCAGCCGAACTCGACCATGCGCTGGACATCTACCGCTCGCGCTTCCAGCCGTCGGACCAGCTCGACAAGCCGCATGTCATGCTTGGCCTCAACGTCTTTGCCGCCCCGACCGACGCCGAGGCGCGGCTGTTGTTCACCTCGCTGCAGCAGGCCTTCGTCAATCTTCGGACCGGCCGGCCAGGCCGGCTGCCGCCACCGGTCGAGAACTACGAACACGACCTCGAGCCGATGGCGAAGACCATGCTTGGCCAGGCGCTGTCCTGCGCCGTGGTTGGCTCTCCGGAAACGGTCCGGCAAGGCATCGATGCCTTCGTGCGCCGCACCGGCGCCGACGAATTGATGGTCACCGCGCAGATCTTCGATCACGCGGCGCGGGTGCGGTCGTTCGAGATCCTGGCCGACGCGCATAAATCGCTGTCGCAGGCTGCCTGATGCCGTTTCAAAACCTGATTGCGCTTTTGCCGGCGCCGTCCTTTTGCTAAGGGCGGCGTATCCTTTCAGGAGATCGGCACACCGTGACCAACGACCATGACACGCGCATGCATTTCGCAATCGAGCTGGCGCGGCGCGCCGGTGAGCTCGGACTGAAATATTTTCGCGACCTCGACAATCTGACGATCGAGAGCAAGGGCCATCAGGATCTCGTCTCGGACGGCGACCGCGAAGTGGAGCTGTTCATTCGCGCCGCCATCGCAACCGACTATCCGCAAGACGGCATCGTCGGCGAGGAGCATGCCTCGGTTGCCGGATCAAGCGGCTATGTCTGGGTGATCGACCCGATCGACGGCACCGCGAACTTCGTGCGCGGCATTCCGGCCTGGTGCGTGGTGATCGCGTGCGCCAGGGATGGCGAGACCGTGGTTGGCGTCATCCACGAACCATCGACCGGCGAGACGTTCCATGGCCGGCTTGGCGGCGGCGCCTTCGTCAACGGCCGGCCGATCAAGACCAGTGAAGCGACAAGCCTTGAGGAAGGGTCGGTTGGAACCGGCTTTTCTAACCGCGCGGAAGCCCAGAACATCGCCGTGCTGGTCCGCCACCTGCTGGCCGATGGCGGTGTGTTCTTCCGCAACGCCTCGGGCGCGCTGATGCTGGCCTATGTCGCAGCCGGCCGGCTGCTCGGCTATGTCGAAGAGCATATGAACGCCTGGGATTGCGTGGCCGGCATGCTGCTGGTCGAGGAAGCCGGCGGCACGATCCTGAAGGCGGATCCGAAGACGGTGCTTCAGCACGGCACGCAGGTGATTACTGGCGGAAAGCATGTCTTCCCAAAGCTGCAGGCGCTTTGTTCAGAGGCGTTCAAAAACTAGGTGCGCCGCACGGGCTAAACGCCTGCGGTTTTCGCGATCGCGCCCAGCGGGCGGCATGAATTGCGGATCATCAGCCGGCCCTTGAGCGTCAGCTTGCGCGGCGGTGCGTCCCGGTTGCCGGCGAGACGGTCGAGCAGCAGGTTGGCCGCCTGCTCGCCGATCGCCTGGACCGGCTGCGCCACCGTGGTCAGTTGCGGCTGGAATACATCCGACCACGGAAAATCGTCGAAACAGGCGACCGAAACATCTTCCGGGCAGGACAGGCCGATGTCGCGGATGGCCTTCATGGTGCCGATCACCATCGGGTTGTTGGCCGAGAAGATGGCGCTTGGGCGGTCGTGCTGCGACAACAATTGCATCGTCGCGTTGTAGCCGTCGACCTCATGGAAATTGCCGAAGCGGACCAGATCGTTGTCGACCGGCAGGCCGGCGGCATGCAAGGCCTCGCGGTAGCCCGCCATGCGGTCGTGCATGGGCGAAATGTCGAACGAACCGGTGATGTAGCCGATGCGCCGGTGGCCGAGATTGATCAGGTAGGTGATAGCATCGAACACCGCGCGCTGGTTGTCGAGAACGACGGTGTCGGTATCGACGCCTTCGCAGACACGGTCCAGCAGCACGACCGGCACATTGGCATCATCGACGATGCCCTTCAGGATCCCCCCGTCGCCGACGCGCGCGACGATCAGGCCATCGACCATGCGGTCGAGCAGCAGCCGGATCTGCTCGTCCTGCGTGTTCAGGTCCTCGTCGGTGCAGCACAGCATCACCGCATAGCCGGCGCGGTCGAAAGCCTGCTGGATCACCGAAACGACATCGGTGAAAAACGGGTTGGTGATGTGCGGCACCGTCAGGCCGATGGTGCGCGTCGTGCCCATTTTCAGGCTGCGGGCAATCGCGTTGCGCTTGTAGCCGATGTCGCGGATGGCCTGCTCGATGCGCAGGCTGAGTTCGGGGCTGACAGTCGCGGTGCCGTTGATCAGCGCCGACACGGTGGCGACAGAAACGCGCGCCGCCTCAGCCACGTGAAGCATGGTGGGCGCCGTCGATTTTCGCTGCCTTGTCCGCCCTGACGCTGTCATTTTCGAAACGTTTCGTCACCCCTTGCTGCCAATACCTACGGAATTTAGCCGGTTTAGGCAAGAATCGAAATGCATCCTACT
The DNA here is from genome assembly GCF_015500075.1 of Mesorhizobium sp. INR15. Lineage (NCBI taxonomy): Bacteria > Pseudomonadati > Pseudomonadota > Alphaproteobacteria > Hyphomicrobiales > Phyllobacteriaceae > Mesorhizobium > Mesorhizobium sp. INR15. The sequence goes on from NZ_CP045496.1 coordinate 624,984, forward strand.
TTCATCGCAGGATATCGGCTTGACACGATCGAAACGTTTAGATTAGCGTTTGGGACAGATTGACGACGACGGAAGGGAGGCCGCCATTGTCATGGACGATGAGAGTTCCCATTCCCAGGAGCACAGTGCGGCAGGGCCCGACCGCTCAGACATCGTTCTGAGCGCCGCGCATATTTCCAAGAACTTTGGCGGCATCGCCGCGCTTGCCGATGTCGGCTTCGACCTGCGGCGCGGCGAGGTCCATGCGCTGATGGGCGAGAACGGCGCCGGCAAGTCGACGCTGATGAAAATCCTGTCCGGCGTCTACATCGGCTACGAAGGCACCGTGCACGTCGATGGCCGGCCGGTCAGCTTCGCCGGCGTCCGCGATGCCGAGGACGCCGGTATCGCCATCATCCATCAGGAACTCAACCTGGTTCCCGAGCTCAGCGTCGCCGACAACATTTTTCTCGGGCGCGAGAAGCTGATCGCCGGGCTGATCATCGACCGCAACGCGAGCAGCCGCGCCGCCAGCGCCCTGCTGCAGCGACTTGGCATCGAGCTCGACCCGGAAGCGCGGGTCGGCGCCTTGCGTGTCGGCGAACAGCAACTGGTCGAGATCGCCAAGGCGCTGTCGATGTCGGCGCGCATCCTGATCATGGATGAGCCGACATCGGCGCTGTCCTCCGCCGAATGCCAGCGGCTGTTCCGGATCATTCGCCAGCTTGCAGAGAGCGGCGTCGCCATCGTTTATATCTCGCACCGCATCGACGAGGTGATGCACCTGGCCAGCCGCGTGACGGTGTTTCGCGACGGGTGTCACGTGCTGACGCGGGCGATGGCCCAGCTCGACGAGAATGCCATCATCTCGGCGATGGTCGGACGAGACCTGCTCGCTTCCTCCCAGGAAGAGCGCGACGCCGGCGGCAGGACCGTGCTTTCGGTCAGCAACCTGTCCCTGTCGAAACCCGATCGCCATGGCTGGCGCACGGTGCTCGACGGCGTCAGGTTCGATCTTGCCGCCGGCGAGATTCTTGGCATCGGCGGGTTGCTCGGCTCCGGCCGCACCGAGATCCTGGAGGCGATCTTCGGCGCCAGCGGCGGACGCACCGGGGGTGAAATCCGCCTCGATGGCCAGCCGGTGGATATCCGCTCGCCCCGCGATGCGCGGCGGCTGGGCATTGCGCTGGTCACCGAGGACCGCAAGACGCAAGGACTGCACCTCCAGGCATCGATCACCGACAATGTCGCGCTGCCGCTGGTGGGGGCGCTGGCGCGGTTCGGCATCCGCTCTCGGACCGGCGAACAGGGGCTGGCACGGCAGGCAGTCAAGGCACTAGACATCCGCTGCGAGGACATCGACCGGCCGGCCGGCACGCTGTCGGGCGGCAATCAGCAAAAGGTCGTCATCGGCAAGTGGCTGGCGACGAGGCCGAGAGTGCTGCTGCTGGATGAGCCGACGCGCGGCATCGATGTCGGCGCCAAGCGGGACATATACGACCTCATTTTCAAGCTGGCGCGCGATGGCCTCGCCATTGCCGTCATCAGTTCCGAACTGCCGGAGCTGCTGCATCTCTCCGACCGCATACTGGTGATGGCCGATGGCCGCCAGACCGGAATTCTTTCCCGCGAGGCGGCGAGCGAGGAGGCGATCATGCGCCTCGCGGCGCCTCGCCGGACCATATCGAGACCCGCTGCATGACTGCCCTGAAACTCCTGTCCCGCACCAAGCTCTACTGGGGCCTGATCGCCATCTTCCTGATCGGCGTGCTCGGCTCGCCGATCAGCTCGAAGGGCAACAACATCTTCCTGTCCTACGGCAATCTGCTCGACGTGCTGCGCCAGGTGTCGACGACGGGCCTGATCGCCACTGGCATGACGGCGGTGATCATCACCGGTGGCATCGACCTTTCCGTCGGCTCGCTGATGGCGATCTGCTCGGTGGTCTGCGCCATGCTTTTAACTGTCCCCGGCGTGACGCCGGGGGTGATGCTGGGCGTGCCGACGGTCGCGGTTGTCGCGCTGTGCCTCGGCATCGTCGTCACCCGCTTCATCTTTCTCAACCTGGCTCGATCGCGGGCCGGTGACGCCGCGCGCGATGTCCAACTGGGCAGGATGCGCGGGCTGGTGACGCCCGGCATCGTTGGCGTGATCCTGTGCTGCCTGGTGCTGTGGTTCCTGCTGCCGCAGATCGAAACCAAGTTCGGCGTGCTTGGGGTGCTGCTGGTCGCGCCTTGCGTGGGGCTGCTGTTCGGCGCGCTCAACGGTTTCATCATCGTCGGCGGACGGCTGCAGCCCTTCATCGTCACGCTGGCGATGATGGTGACGGCACTGGGCATCGCGCGGCTGACCGCCGGCCAGAACAATGCGGTGCTGCCGGTCTATACCGGCTCCAACGCCACCGCCGATTTCGAGATGCTGCGCTCGCTGGTGTTTGGCATCATCCCGATGCCGGGCCTGTTCTTCCTCGGCGCGATCGTGATCTACGGCGCCGTGCTGCGCTTCACGCCCTTTGGCCGCTATGTCTACGCCATCGGCGGCAACGAGGAGGCCGCACGGCTTTCGGGCATCGCCGCCGGCCGCGTCAAGATCGTCACCTATGCCATCTCCGGCTTGCTGGCTGGCATCGCCGCCGTGCTCTACGTCGCGCAATACCGCCAGGGCAAACCCGACGCCGGCGCCGGGCTGGAGCTTGACGCCATCGCCGCCGTGGTGATCGGCGGCACCAGCCTGATGGGCGGCCGCGGCAGCCTGACGGGAACATTCTGCGGCGTGCTGATCTTCGGGCTGCTCTCCAACATCCTGCAGCTTCACAACATCAATTCGAACCTTCAGCTGGTGCTGAAGGGCATGATCATCATCGGCACCGTGCTCGTGCAGGAGCGCAACGCCGCCGATCTTCTCAGCTATCTGCGCCTGCCACTTTCGCCTGTCAGGGGCGGGCAAGCGGCGCACAAGGAAACGGCCGCGGCAAAGCGGCCGTCACAGGAGACACCGTCTCTAAATCTTGGAGGAAACAAGAAATGAAACGACGTGACATGTTGAAGCTTGCCGCCATAACCGCGGCACTGCTGACCACCACCGCGCTGCTGACCAGCGGCAATGCCTATGCGCAGGACAAGAAGTGGAAGATCGGCTTCTCGCAGGTGACGACCATCGAACCCTGGCGTGCGCAGTTCAACAAGGACATCCTGGCCGAAGCCGCCAAGCATCCCAATGTCGAGCTGATCGTCACCGACGGCGAGGACAAGACCGAGAAGCAGGTTGCCGATGTCGAAAACCTGATCCGTCAGGAAGTCGACGCGCTGCTGGTGTCGCCGAAGGAGTCGGCCGGCCTGACCGGCGTCGTGCAGCAGGCGATCGATGCCAAGATCCCGGTCTTCGTGCTCGATCGCAATGTCGACACCAAGGACTACACGCAGTTTGTCGGCGGCGACAACGCGCTGATCGGCCGCGCGGCCGGCGAATATGTGGTCGAACTGCTGGGCGGCAAGGGCAAGGCAGCCGGCAATGTCGTCGAGATCTGGGGCGGCATGGGCACCCAGGCCTCGCATGACCGCCATGACGGCTTCCACGAATTCACCGACAAGGAGCCGGGCATCAAGTATCTGCTCGACCAGCAATCGGGCGACTGGAAGCAGGACCAGGCCTACAACATCATGGCGACGGCGCTGCGCAACAACGAGAAGATCGATCTCGTCTATGGTCATAACGACCCGATGGCCTACGGCGCCTATCTTGCCGCCAAGGATGTCGGGCGCGAGAAGGAGATCAAGTTTGTCGGCATTGACGGCCTGCCCAATGAAGGCGTGACGCTGGTCAACAATGGCGAGCTGACGGCGACCTTCACCTATGTGACACCGGGTGCCGAAGGGCTGCGGCAGGCGATCAAGTTCCTGAACGGCGAGAAGGTCGAAAAGACCATCACCTTGCCGACGCAGAAGATCACCAAGGAAAATTCCGCGCAGATCCTGAAGGACAACGGCCTCTGAGGCGAGGCTTCTTTCCGCCGGGCGCCTTCTGGCGCTCGGCGGAAACGAACTACGCCAGTCTCGCCAGCAGCTTCATGAAGGTGGCGATCTCCTTGGCCGAGAGCGGGGCCAGCGTCTCTTGCGTGATCTCGCGTGCCAGCGGGATCAACCGGTCTATGGCCTCGCGGCCTTCCGCCGTCAGATTAACCAGCAGCCGCCGCTTGTCGACCTCGTGCTTGGAAAGCTCGACCAGGCCGCGCGCCTTCAGCCGGTCGATGACCCCCTTGACCGTCGCTGCGTCCATGGCGATCAACGTGCCAAGCTGGTTCTGCGAGGTCTCGCCGACATCACGCAATTTCGCCAGGGCGGCGAATTGCGGTGGAGTCAGGTCGGCGATGCGCGCGGCGAAGATCGAGACATGGCGCTGGTGCGCCTTGCGCATGATGAAGCCGACCTGCTCCTGCAGGTGATAATCCTGATCGTCAGGCGCTTCGCCCTCGACCAGCTTGAGCAGATTGTCCTCGCCGCTCACCGCAGTCCGTCCCAGGCCTTGATGTCCTTGGCCGCCAGGCCGCCCATGCGGTCATGCACGCGCGGGCCGCAAGTCATGGCCAGGCAGAACAGGATCTCGTCGGCGCGCGGACCGTCGCTCATGCCGACTTCCATGGCGTCGAAATGGCCGCGCACATAGGCAGCGTTGATGTGGCCCAACGGCACGTCAAGCCGTGCGCCGAAAGCGCCAACCTTCTTGGCCGAAGGCACGATCGCCTTGGCGTCGCCGAGCCGCTCGCGCATGGCATAGCCGCCCGGCACATGCCACAGCGCGCCATGCTCAAGCTCGCCCGCCGATCCGACAATGGCGCCCTTGCCGTAACCGTCGATCTGCTTCACGTCGCCGCCCAAGGCCGCGATCAGGCGATCGGCCAGCATCAGGCCGAGCGGCTTCAGATCATCCATGGCGCTCTGCAGGTCTTCCACATAGCGGCCGGCGAACGGGTTCTTCACCAGCGCCATGGCGGCGGCGCGGCGGCGCGGCGCGGATGCGGCTGGGCCGCCATCGTGAAAGATTTCTTCGGTCAGAACCGCGATCTTGCGGACCGGAAACTCAGGCATGGGCAAATTCCTTCCCTGGACTTTTGTTGGGCGCGGCAAGTGCCACCGAGCCACTGATGCGGGTTTCCCCGCCAAGAAACAGCGCCGATGCGACAATCAGGCCGCGCCGGCGAAAATCTTCCGCGACAGCAAGGCCGTTGTCCAGCGCTCGCACCACGTCGCCAGATGCAAGCGTGCCAACGCCTTGTGTCACCAGCCGCGCGCCGAGGTCACTGTCGGGCGACAGTTCGAATGCCGGGATACGCTTGATCGCGGGATTGCCGGGCAAATTCACCGCATTGGCAATGAGCGTCGCCGCCGCGTCGGCCTCGGCACTGGTCCGCGCCAGCACGGTGACGGCGTCGGCGATGCCGAGCGAGAAGGAGCGGCCGCGCCAGCCGCTGGTGGCGACACCGCGAACACCATCTTCCGCTCGGATTGCGATCCGGTCCGCCATGACGTGGTCAGTGCCGGCGATCGCCAGCCGCATCGACAGGCCCCTGCCGATATGAAAAGCGCTGTCGCCGCCGTTGTTGACATAGGCGCGATCGAGCCTGCGACCGGCGAGCAGCGCGGCGAGCATTTCGTCGGCTACCGATCCTGCGACGGCGGCCATAGGCGTTATGAAGGATTCCGCCAAGGGGATGACGGCTGCTTCCATGCGGCGCGCCGTTGGGCTGTCAAAGGTGCGCGGCGCCAGGAAAAATGCCGGGAGCCGCAATTCGGGAAGCTCCTTGACCAGCTCGATCAGGATCGTCTGGAAGCGCGCGATGGCCTGCTCATAGGCCAGGTGGCACTCCTGTGCGTCGCCGAAGGCCTCGATGATCAGGTCGATCGGCCCATGGTTGAGGTGCAGCCGCTTTCCGTCCTGCAGCCAATGCGCTTGCGGGCCGTCCATTATCCAGCCTCGTTCGAGGCCGCGCGGCGCAGTTGCGCCAGCGGCGGCCACGGATTGCCCGACGGCGCACCCGTACCCTGTCGCGGATTGAGGTATTCTCCGCCCTTGGCAACGATATCAGCGACACTGCGGATCTCCGCCTCGTAGCCGCCGAGCCGGATGTAATCGTCACGGCGCAAGGTGAATTCGATCGGTGCCACCAGCGCCGGCGTCGGCACATAGCCGAAAGCGCCTTCAGGTACTCGCGTGACATCCACCATCAGCGTGATGCCGCCACCGGGCCAGACATAGACCGGCGCTCCGCCGACCGTCACATAGGTGGTCAGGCCTTGCACCGAGCGGGTGAGATTGACCGGGTTTTCCGTGACACCGGCGCGCAACGAACCGCCGGCACCGCCGATGAACAACACCGTGCACAGCGCCGGTTCGCAATTGTCCTCGATCAGGCCAACGGATTTTTGCAACCGCTCCGGGAACGGCTTCTGCACCGGCTTCAGGTCATCGTCGAGTTCGTAATAGGCAAACTGCTCGCCCGTGGTCGAGACCATCAGCAGCGACAGGCCCGGACGCGCGCCCTTCTTGGCATTCCACTCGCCGAGGATCGACAGCGGATCGGAAATGCTGGTGCCACCCCAGCCAAGGCCGGGCTCCGACACCTTGAAATAGCGGCCAGGCGTCGAGCGGCGGCCGATGATTTTTATCCCGGTATCCTGCCAGCCCAGCACCTTGCCGGCCTGATGCTCGGAAACGACGCCGGTGATGTGGTCGTCAACCACCACCACTTCGTCAACCAGGCCGCGCCACTGGGTGGCGAACATGCCGATGGTGGCGGAGCCGCAGCCGACGCGCATGCGGTGCTCGACCTTGCCGTCGATGACAGGTGGTTTGCCGGCTTCGACAATGACCGTGGCGCCGCCATCGATCGTAAGCTCGACAGGCTTGCGGTTGCACAGGTTAAGCAGGGCATCGCAGGTGGCGCGGCCTTCCGCTTTGGAGCCGCCGGTCAAGTGATGCACACCGCCCAGCGACAGCATCTGCGAACCATATTCGCCCGTGGTGACATGGCCGATCGCCTCGCCGGCAGCGCGGACTATGGCGGTCTCGGGACCGAGATGGCGGTCGGTGTCGATCTTCACCTTGACGCCGCAGTAGGAGAAGATGCCCTCGGTGACGACGGTGACCAGATCGACGCCCTCGACTTCCTGGCTGACGATAAAAGGAGCAGGCTTGTAGTCGGGATAGGTGGTGCCGGCACCGATGGCGGTGACGAAGCGGCGGCCGGTGTTGACCAGCTCGCCACCCCACGCCTCGCCCTCGGCAACGAAAGGCACCATGGCAGCGCCGGTCTGCGAGGCATGATCGAGGATGGTCAGCGGGTCCATCCGCACGATCCGGCCACCGACATTGCCGTAGCGGTCGCAGGCTCCGGTGCGGCCATCGGCGATATAGCACATGACCGGACAGGCATCGCAGCGGATCTTTTCCGCCACCAGCTTCTCGCCGGGGTCGTGGGTTTCGAAACGTTCGGCAAGCTCGCTCATGCGCGTGCCTCCTTGTCGCGAATGGCGGCGCGAATGCGCGTCGGCGTCGCCGGAATTTTTGTGACCAGCACGCCGGTGGCGTGGCGGATGGCGTTGAGGATTGCTGGCGCCGTCGGGATCAGCACATGTTCGCCCAGCCCCTTGGCGCCAAACGGACCTTCAGGATCGGGAACCTCAACCAAAATGGTCTCGATGGGCGGTACATCGCCAATCGTCGGGATCAGGTAGTCATGCAGGTTTTCGGTGCGGCCCGGAATATACTCTTCCATCAGCGCCATGCCGATGCCTTGCGCGATGCCGCCCTCGATCTGGCCTTCGACCAGCAGCGGGTTGATCGCCTTGCCGACATCGTGGGCCGCGGTGATCTTGATCAGCTTCACCGTACCGAGCTTGAGGTCGACCTCCAGTTCGGCGATCTGCGCACCATAGCCATAGACCGCGTATGGTTTGCCCTGACCCTTGGCATCGAGCGGCAAGGTCGGCGGATCATAAGTCTCCTCGGCGCGGAAGACAAAGCCCTCCGCATCGACGTCGAGCGCCGCGAGATCGATGCGGCGCGCGGCCTCGCCCTCGCGAATGAGGATCGCCGAGCCGTCCAGCCGCAGGGATGCGTTCTCGGAGACATTGGCAAAGCGCAGGATCTTTTCGCGCAAGGCGCGGCCGGCCTTCTCGGCGGCCTTGCCGGTGACGAAGGTCTGGCGTGAGGCGGACGTCTTGCCGGCATCGGGCGTGATCGCCGTGTCGGCGCTCTTCAGCCGGAATCTTTCCAGCGGCAAGCCAAGCGCATCGGCGCAGATCTGGGTGATGACGGTGTTGGAGCCCTGGCCGATATCGACGGCACCCTGATGCAGGATGATATCGCCCGAAGCAGAAACGCCGACCCTGATGGTGGAGGGGTTGGGCAGCGAGGTGTTGCCGCAGCCATACCAGCACGAAGCGACACCAACCCCGCGCTTGCTTGCATCATTGGCAGCATTGAATGTTTCGGAATCAGCGATCGCCCGCGCCCAGTGCGGCCGCAGCGATTCGAGGCATTCAGCAATGCCGACGCCTGAGTCCAGCCGCTGTCCGGTAACCGTTTCGGAGCCGTTCCGAAGGCAGTTCTTCAGGCGAAACTCGAGGCGATCCATGCCGAGCTTGCCGGCCAGCTCATCATACAAGGTCTCCTGCATGATGGTTGCCTGCGGCACGCCGAAGCCACGGAAAGCGCCCGAGATCGGGCCATGGGTGTGAATGGCGCGGCCTTCGGCGCGGTAGTTGGGCGTCGCGTAAGGACCCGAAGCATGCACCGGCACGCGGTTGGCCACGGTCGGACCCCAGCTTGCATAGGCGCCGGTGTTGAAATCGCCTGAGAAGACCATGCCGGTGACATGGCCGCCAGCGTCGGCGCCGATGGTTGCCTTCATCTCGGACGGATGCCGCTTGGTGGTCGACATCATCGATTCGTTGCGGGTGTAGGCGAGCGCCGCCGGCCGCCCGGTTTTCATCGCCACCAAACCTATCAACGGCTGCAGCGAAACATCAAGCTTGGAGCCGAAGCCGCCGCCGGTCGCGGTCGGCACGATGCGCACCTTGTCGACCGCGAGGCCGAGCACCTTGGCGGTCTCGTCCCGGTCCATGTAGGGCGCCTGGGTGCAGGCGACGACGACAAGCGTGTCGCCGTCCATATATGCATAGCCGGCTTCCGGCTCGATATAGGCGTGCTCGACATAGGACGTGTCAATGGCACCGAAGACCGTGAACGCGGCATCGGCAAGGGCAGCCTCGGGATTGCCGCGTTCGACAAAGCCCTTGGTCAAGAGATTGGCCGGGCGGCTCTCGTGGATCAGCGCCGCGCCATCGCCTTGTGCTTCGCTGGGCAGGAGAAAATGCGGCAGTTCGGTCCAGCGGATGGGAAAGTCCGAAAGGTCAAGATCGAGCATTGCCTCGCGTTCGCCGGCGACCAGCGCCACCGCCTCGCCACGAAGCCGCGAAAAGCCCTCGGCCAAGGCCGGCTGGTCCGCGAAGGGGCCGATGACGCCAAAGCAGTTCTTGCCCGGGACGTCGGCGGCGGTGAAGACACCGGCAAGGCCGGGATGCTTCTTCACCCAACCGTCGAGATCGCCAAAATCGAACCTGGCATGATAGTGCGGCGAGCGGACCACCAGCACCGCCAGCGCATCGGCGGGGAAGGAATCGCCGCCGAACTTTTCGTCGCCGGTGACTTTTGGAACGCCATCGAGGCGGACCGGGGAGGAGCCGATCGCATGGCCCGACAGCGGCAGACGGAAGTCGAGATTGCCGGCATGGCGGGAGGCATCCATCACCGCCGCGATGATCTTCCGGTAGCCGGTGCAGCGGCACAGGATGCCGCCCAGTGCGTCCTGTACCTCGGCCTCGGTCGGACTGGCTTTCGTGTCCAGCAGTGCGGTTGCAGCGACCAGCAGCGCCGGCGTGCAGATGCCGCATTGCGCCGCGCCATGATCGAGGAACGAAGCCTGCAGTGCCGACAGCCGGCCATTGGCGAGGCCCTCGACCGTCGTGACAGCAGTGCCGGCAGCGGAGGCCGCCGACATCAGGCAGGCGCAAACAGGATCACCGTCGACCAGCACCGTGCAGGCGCCACAATCACCGGCATCGCAGCCAACCTTGGTGCCAGTCAGCCGCAATTCGTCGCGCAGCACGGAAGACAACCGGCGCAGCGGCGGCACATTGACGGAGATGGCGGCACCGTTGACGGTGAAGGCGATGCCAGCGCGTTCGACACCAACCTTAATCCCATCCGGATCGGACGGGGCTTCCTTGATTTCATGCCGAACCTGGCTCATGCCGCCGCCTTGTCATCGCTGGCGTGACCGGCAGCTGCGAGCACGGCGCGGGCGACCAGCTCGCGTACCGCGTCCAGCCGATATTCTGCGGTGCCGCGCACATCAGCGATCGGCGACAATTCATTCATCGGTGCGGACGCGACAGCAGCCGCTATTTCATGGCTGGCGGACAAGCCATTCAAGACGGCTTCAACGCCAATGAGGCGCCTGGCCACCACTGAGCAGGAACCGACCGCAACGGCCGCATTTCTTATGATGCCGTCAACGACCAGCAGACGCGCGGCCACCATGGCTATCGAGATGACGAGATAGCGCCGGGCGCCGAGTTTGGCGAAGGCGGATGTGCCGGCGGTAGCCGTCTTCGGCACGCGGATTGCCGTGACCATCTCGCCTGGCAGCAGGGCGGTGCGGCGGTTGCCGAGAATGAATTCCTGGAGCGGCAAATGGCGTGTCGCTAATGCCGATCGCAGTTCGACTTCGGCATCGAGAACCAGCAGGCCTGGCACGCCGTCGGCGGCCGGCGAGGCATTGCAGAGATTGCCGGCAACCGAGGCGACATTCTGGATCTGTGGGGAACCCACCTCTCGCGCGGCCTGCTTCAGCGCATCGAAGGCGGGAGGCAACGGGTAGCGGATGATGTCGGTCCATGTCGTGCGCGCGCCGATGACCCAGTGATTGTCCGTCTCGGCAATGCCGCGCAGCGCTGCCAGACCGTTGATGTCGAGCACGTTGTCGCGGAAAGGCTTGACGCCTTGTGCTGGATAGAAATCGGTGCCGCCAGCCAGGATGCGCCACGCGCCCTCGCCAAGCAAAGCGAGCGCTTCGTCGACATTGGTGGGTTTCGCGTAACGGATCACGCTTTGCCTTCCCGGAAAAGGACCTTGCTGAAAGAACCTTCCAGCATTCGAGCCGGCCAAATTCATTCGTATGCAAATGATATCAAGCTGGCGGGAATTGTCAAAGCCGGAGTTTATCTCAGCCCAGGCGGCACGCATTTGTTATATTTCCGCGGATGATCCCGAAAATCGGAAATCGATTTTCGGAAACGGATCATCCGCAAAATCAAAGTGCTACAGCGTCCTTTGCGCGCCCAATAGGACGCGCGGCGCTGTAGAGGTTGACGCAGCCGGCCATCTGGTCAAGTTTCTGCCTCCGGTCGCATTCGCGGCACTTTTTCAATGGAGCGCATGCGCGCGACACCCAAGAAGGAAGCCCCATGGCCGACGAAGCGCTCGTTGTCATCGACCTGCAGAACGATTTTTGTCCGGGCGGCGCCCTGGCCGTTGCCGGCGGCGACGAGATCGTGCCGCTGGTCAATGACCTGATCCGGCGCACCGAACATGTCGTGCTGACGCAGGACTGGCACCCGGCCGGCCATTCGAGCTTCGCCTCCAGCCATCCCGGCAAGCAGCCGTTCGAGACGATCGAAATGCCCTATGGCCAGCAGACCTTGTGGCCGGACCACTGCATCCAGGGCAGCCTTGGTTCGGATTTTCACTCAGGTCTCGCCTGGACGAAGGCGGAACTGGTCATCCGCAAAGGATTTCGGCCGGAGATCGACAGCTATTCGGCCTTTTTCGAAAACGACCGGACGACGCAGACAGGTCTCGCCGGCTATTTGCGCGAGCGCGGCATCGACAGGCTGACCCTGGTCGGCCTGGCGACCGACTTCTGCGTCGCCTTCTCGGCGCTGGATGCCGTCAAGCAGGGGTTCAAAACCACCGTGCGGCTCGATGCCTGCCGTGGCATCGATCTCAACGGATCAATCGAGACGATGCTGGCAAGGATGCGCGATGCCGGCGTGACGCTTGAAGACCCTACATCCGAATGATGGAGCCTGGACTTCGTCCAAGGAACTTAAGGCGCGCAACAACAGTCTGGACGGCACGCGCCGTCCTGGCTGCAGCGACCCTGTTTCCAGGAATAGCGCTTGCCGCTGAAGAGCATGGGCTGCCAGGGGCGGCGATGCCGCTTTGGTGGGCGCTGCCCTTTGCCGGGTTGCTGCTTTGCATCGCCACCGGGCCGCTGCTGTTCCAGCATGTCTGGGAACATCACTATGGCAAGATATCGGCCCTCTGGGCTGCCCTGGTGATCGTGCCTTTGGCATTTGCCTTCGGCGTGCCCGACGCGGCCGAGGCGGTGCTGCATGCGCTGCTCACCGAATACATGTCCTTCATCATCCTGTTGTTCGCGTTGTTCACCATCTCGGGCGGCATTCTTGTCGCCGGCAACATTCACGGCACGCCGCTGGTCAATGCCGGACTGCTGCTGGTCGGCGCGCTGCTCGCCTCGGTGATCGGCACCACGGGCGCATCGATGATCCTGATCCGGCCGATGATACGCGCCAATGACAACAGGCCGTTCAACGCCCATGTCATCATCTTCTTCATTTTCCTGGTCTCCAACATCGGCGGTTCGCTGACGCCGCTCGGCGATCCGCCGCTGTTCGTCGGCTTCCTGCGCGGCGTCGACTTCTTCTGGACCACTGAAAACCTTTATCGGGAAACTCTGTTCGTGGGCGGCGTTGTGCTGGCCGCCTTCCTGCTGATCGACATCATCTTGCACCGGCGCGAGGACGGCGCGCCAAAGATCAAGGATCCGACGCCGGACTCGAAGGTCCGCATCCGCGGGTTGCCCAACATTCCGCTGCTGGCCGGTGTGATCGCCGCGATCCTGGTTTCCGCCGCCTGGAAGCCCGGCGTGAGCTTTTCCATCCAGGGCGTGACGCTGGAATTGCAGAACCTCGTGCGCGACGCCGTCATCCTGGCGCTCGCCTTCATCTCGCTTGCCGTTTCGCGCAAGGAGTACCGTGAGGCGAATGGGTTCAACTGGGGCCCGATTGCCGAAGTGGCAAAACTGTTTGCCGGCATCTTCATCTGCATCGTGCCGGTCGTCGCCATCCTGCGGGCCGGGCATGACGGTGCGCTGGCGCCGCTGGTCGCGCTCGTCACCTCGCCGTCCGGCGCGCCCAAAGACCTCGCCTACTTCTGGCTGACCGGCGCGCTGTCGTCCTTCCTCGACAATGCGCCAACCTATCTGGTGTTCTTCGAGCTTGCTGGCGGCAATCCCGGCCACCTGATGACCGATCTTGCCTCGACGCTTGCCGCGATCTCGGCGGGCGCGGTGTTCATGGGCGCCAACACCTATGTCGGCAATGCGCCGAACTTCATGGTCTATGCTATTGCCAGGCAGCAGGGCGTGAAGATGCCAAGTTTCTTCGGCTATATGCTGTGGTCGGGCGCGGTGCTGATCCCGACATTCCTGATCGCCGGTTTTCTGTTTTTTGGCTGATCAGCCGACACCGACATAGCGGCGCACCGCCGACGGGTCGGCGCGCAGCGCCTCGACATCGACGGTCTCGCGGTTGCGGCCGTTCTCGATGAACGAGACGCGATCCGCCACCGAGAGAACGGCATCGACCCGCTGCTCGACCAGGATGGTGGAGACGTCCATGTCGCGCAGCTTCGAGACGGTCTCGCGGATCTTGGCGATCATCGACGGCATCAGCCCTTCGGTCGGTTCGTCGAGCAGCAGCACCTGGGGCTCGAGGCAAAGCGCGCGCGCCATGGCCAGCATCTGCTGCTCGCCGCCCGACAGCGTGCCGGAGCGCTGCCGCAGGCGCTGCCGCAACAACGGGAACAAGTCGAGCACGTTTTCGCGTGTCGCCTTGCCCTTGCCGCGCGCCATCAGGCCGATCTCGATGTTTTCCGCCACCGTCATCTCGGCGAAAAGCCGCCTGCCTTGCGGCACATAGGCGACACCGGCCTTCGGTACCTCATGCGCCGGCAGGCCGGTCAGTTCGGTGCCGCCTAGGCTGATCGAGCCGGCACTTGCCGGAACCAGCCCCATGATGGCCTTGAGCGTCGTGGTCTTGCCGGCGCCGTTGCGGCCAAACAGGCAGAGCACCTCGCCCTTGTTCAGGACAAGATCAAGGCCGTAAAGCACCTGGACCTCGCCATAGAAGCAATCCAGTCCCGAGATCGTCAGCGCTTCGGACTTCGCCCCGCTCATGGCGCCGTTCCCAGATAGGCTTCCTGCACCGCGGCATTCTCGCGGATCACCTCGGGCGTACCCTCTGCGAGAATCTTGCCGACATTGAAGACGGTGATGCGGTCAGCCAGTTGCATGACAACAGGCATGTTGTGCTCGATCAACAGCACGGTGGCCGTGGTGGCGATCTCGCGTACCAGCCGGATGAAATTGTCGATCTCGCTGTCGGCCAGGCCCTGCGTCGGCTCATCGAGGATCAGCAGGCGCGGCTTCAGCGCCAAGCCCATCGCCACTTCGAGCAGGCGCTGGTGGCCGTACGACAATTGCCCGGCAGGCATATGGGCACGGTCTGCAAGGCCGGTCTGTTCGAGCGCGCTCATGACGCCGGCGCGCACGGCGCCCTTGGAGCGGCCATCGCTCAACGTGCGCTGCACCGGCAGCGCGACATTGTCATAGGCGGTGAGATTGGCGAAGACGCTGGTGATCTGGAACGTATAGGCGATGCCCTGACGGACCCTGATGTAGGCCGGCTGGCTGGTGATGTCGGCGCCATCGAAGACGATCATGCCGGAAGACGGCTGGATGCGGCCGCTGACCAGGCTGACGAAGGTGGTCTTGCCCGCGCCATTGGGACCGATGACGGCGCGAATTTCGCCCGGCATCAAGGTGAAGTCGACATTGTCGACCGCACGCAGGCCGCCAAAGTCGCGCGACAGCCCCTTGGTGGTCAGCAGCGGCATCATGGCAGCCACCCGAGCCAGCGCTGGCGGATGGATCCCAGAATACCCCTCGGGAAAAACAGCACCAGAAGGATGAGGGCTATGCCGACAATCAGCAGATAGGCGGATGTATAGCCGCTGGTGATGTCGATGACATAATACATGAACACGGTGCCGAGCATCGGCCCGAGCGTCGTGGCCGCGCCACCGAGCAGCACCCAGAGCAGCGGCAGGATGGAATACTGCACCGAGGCGAAGTTCGAGCCGACATAGCCAAACAGCAGCGCGTAGGCCGCGCCCGAGGCGGCGCAGATGGTGCCGGATGCAACGACGGCGGCGAGCTTGTTCGAAAACGTGTCGTAGCCGAGCATCTTTGTCCGCTCCTCGTTTTCGCGGATGGCGATGAGCACGCGGCCATGCCTGGAACGGACAATGGCAAGTGTTGCCAGCAGCGCCAGCGAAAACAGCGTCAGCGCCGTCATGTAGCGGACGGTCGGATTGGTGAGGTCGAATGAGGCCGCGCCAAGATAGAGGACGCGTGCCGGCTGTGGCACGACCATGCCCTGGTCGCCGCCGGTCCAGGCGGCGAAATAGAGGATGACGAGGTAGAAGACTTGCGCGAACATCATGGTGACGATCATGAAGGCGACACCTGTTGTGCGCAGGGCCAGCAAGCCAATGACCAGCGCCAGGACCGCGCCGCAAGCTATGCCGCCGAGAAAGGCCAGTGGCACATTCCAGCCGAGATGAATGACCGCAAGGCCGGCGCCGTAGAGGCCCGCGGCAAAGAACATGGCGTGGCCGAGGCTGAGCAGGCCGACATAGCCGAACAGCATGTTGTAGCCCATGGCGAAGACCGCCAGCACCATGATGCGGGCGAGCAGGCCATGATAATAGTCCGGCAGCAGGAAGCTCAGCACGAAGAGCAAGGCGATGACGCCGAGATGCAAGCCATAGGCTTTTGCCGGCGAAGCTTCGCTCATCGCGATACCGTCCCGAACAGGCCTTGCGGCCGGAATACCAGCACCATGGCGACGAGCAAGGTGGCGATGATCTTGGCCAGGGTCGGCGAGAAGAAAACCGAGATGATGCCATCGGACATGCCGATCAGCACGGCGGCGACAACGGTGCCGCGCAGCGAACCAAGACCGCCGATGATGACAACGATGAAGGATAACAGCAGCGGGTCCTGTCCCATCAGGTAGTGCGCCTGGCTGATCGGCACGATGAGCACGGCGGCAACCGCCGCCAGCATCGCGCCGAGCGCGAAGACACCGCCATAGACGCGGCCGACAGGAATGCCGAAGGCCTGGGCGGTTTCGCTGTCATATTGCGTGGCGCGCATGATCAGGCCAATTTTCGTGCGCGTCAGCACCAGCCATGTCGCGATCAGCATAAGTGCCGAGGCGGCTATGATCGACAGCTTGTAGCCGGAGTAACCGAACCATGGCAGCACGATCCGGTAGCTGAACGGTGGCTCCACCGGTCGCGCTTCCGGACCGTAAAAGGTCAGCGCCAGCTGCTGGATGATATAAAGCATGCCGATGGTGGCGACGATGGTGGCTTCCGGATTGTAGTTGAGCCGGCGCAGCACCAGCCGCTCGGCGACCAGCGCTATGGCGCCGACAATCAGCGGCGCCAGCACCAAAGCCGCCAGGAAACCAAGCGCGGGATGGCCGCCGACCGCCGTTGAAATCGCCCAGGCGAGCACGGCGCCCAGCATGAAGAACTCGCCATGCGCGACGTTGACGACGCGCATGACACCGAACACCAGCGACAGGCCAAGCGCGGTCAGCGCCAGCACGGCGCTGCTGACAAGGCCCTCCAGGGCAGCGAGGAGCAGGTGGGGTCCAAAGTGCATTGGCTATGCGCCCTTGGCGCTCACTGCTGCGGCTTACTGAGTCTAGAGCGCCTGGGTCGTGTAGTCCCCTTCCGCCTCGTAGAGGCCGTCCTCGATCTTGGTCTTGTGAACGACCTTGAGCTTGCCGCCCTCGACCTTGGAGATGTTCTGGATGCCGAAGCACTGGTGGATCTTGCCATTGAAGGTCTTGGGGCCCTGCGGATGTTCCGGGCCTTCGGCGAAGGCGGTCAGGGCCTCGGTCGCCTCGACCAGCTTGGCGCGGTCTTCCGGTCCCTTGTAGCCGGCGTCTTCCATGGCCTTCTTGACGACGTAGAGTGTTTCCCAGCAACCGAACATGTGCGCGGCGGTGGAAACATCCTTGGCGTCGCCCACGGCAGCGCCATTGTCGTCGATGCCGACGGCGGCGCGATAGGCTTTCTGCGCTTCGGAATCATCGGCCTGCGCATAGCGCGGCGAGCCTTCCCAGAAATGGCTGCCATCAAGGAATTCCAGACCGGGGCTGTTGATGTCGGTGGCTTCGAGCGAATCGATGAAGCCGAACAGCTGCGGCCGGTTGGAGCCGTAGAACTCGCCGAGTTCCTTGACGAAGGTGAGCACCGCCGGGCCGACCATGACGTGGTAGATCACCTCGGTCTCGGCGGGGATCTGCGGGAAGTATTTGGTGAAGGACGATTCCGTCGGCGGAATGGCGATCTGGGCGATGACATCGGCGCCCTGTGCCTTCAGCGCCGGCGGCAGGTAGTCGCGATGATCGTAGCCGAAGGCGAAATCCGGGAAGATCATGGTGACCTTCTTGCCGACATTGCCCGAAATCCAAGGCGCCATCGACTGGATCTGGCTCTTCACGTCGGTGATGCCGGGCTGGAAGACATAGCGGTTCAGCTTGGTCGACGCGACATGATGGCCTTCGCTGACGACGAAGTAGGGAATCTTGGCCTCGCCGGCGGCGGGCGCCGAGCCGATGACGACATGCGAAAACAGTGTGCCGAAGACGATGTCGGTCTTGTGCTGGGTGGCGAACTTGCCGACCACCTCGGCGCCGCGCGCGGGGTCCGTGCCGTCATCCTCGATAACGACCTCGACCTGACGGCCATTGATGCCGCCGGCGGCGTTGATGGCCTTGACCGCCGCGGCGGTGGTCTTCTCGTACCAGCGGCCATAGGCGGCGCCGATGCCGGTGCGGTGCGACTGGAAGCCGATCTTGATCGGCGCCGCGCTTTGCGCCTGGGAATAGCGGATGAAACCGGGCGCGGTGACGAGGCCGGCGGTGGCGGCCAGTCCCTTCAGCGCCGTGCGGCGGGTGAGACCGGTTTTGGAGATGTCGAAGAATCCGTTCTTGTCAGTCACGTTCGTTCCCCTGTTTTTGCGTTTTGACCAACGATTGAAGGCGGCTCGAACATCCTCGGCAAGAGGATGCAAAATTGCATGTGTACAAACTAAATCACCAAAGCCCTGACGTGGCAAGCGAGCTTTCTTCCACGGCTAGACTTGTCTCACCCGGCCGTCGGCGTGGCAAGCAGCCAGAGACCGAAGACGGTGTAGGCGATCATCAGCAAGGTGAGCGGGAACTGACTGAGGGCGGCGCGTGTGGGAACCGGGTGCAACCGGCCGGCGAAGCCATGCGCGACAAGAACCGCCAGCACATGGCCAAGAATGATGGCGCCGGCCTGGATATTCCACAGCCAGAAAGCGGAGTCCGCGCCGGCGACCACGCCCGCCTCGATCTGCATGTCGGCGGCGCCGAACAGGTTCCAACCCAGCCCGAACGGGTCGGATATCGCGGCAAGCGCGTATTGGCCGTCGACCAGCAGCGCCGTCAGATAATGCGCGACATGATAAGCGAGTGCGATCGGCACGATCGACCAGACCAGTACCCCGGCCGCCCGTCGAAGGGGTTGATCGCTGCCGGCAAGGCGCTGGCCGAGAAAGACGGCGAAAATGAACACCACCGCCAGCAGCGCGAAAGTCAGAATCAGGCCGACAGTCCCGCTGCCGATCATTGCGGTGCGGCCCGGAAATTCGAGCGGGTTGATGCCGAACAGGCCAAGCCAGAAGAAGGTTTTCGACAGGCCGTCGAAAGACACCGACGACAGCGCCAGCAGCAGGAAGGCGATGCCGCTCGGCGGCAGCGGCTCGGCGGTCAGCAGCTTCGCGCCCGGCCAGCACAGCGCCAGGCGACCGTTTTCATCACGCGCCACGATGGCAAACTTCGCCACCATGGAGAAGAAGATGGTCAGGAATTCACCGCGGCGGCTCCACTCAGCGTATCCAAACAGCAGCATGGCGATGAAGCTTGCCAACCAGTACAGGCCCGCCGCCCAGGCCAGGCGCGCCGGATCGTCGGGGGCAGGATCGATCAATTCGAACCAGGCGAAGGCAAAGAAAAGCACGACCGCAGGCCAGCAGCCGAGCCATGCGGGAAGCCGCCATGCCCCGCGGTCGTGTCTGCCAAGCAGGCGCGACAGGCCGTACCATGGGTTGAGCCAAGACCAGAGATCGCCAAAGACGCCCTGCAGCAAGGTGAGACCGGCCCACAGCAACGTCCAGACCACCAGCGGCAGCGGGTTGGACAGCGGATCGCGGCTGCCGAAAAATCCGGCCACGACCAGAACTGCAAAGCCGGCAAATGATATCAGGCTGACGATGACGCCGGCGCCGTCACCGACGGCGAATAGCGGCAAACGGCGGCGCCAGAAACGCTCCTGCGAATTGGGCGGCAGCAATGCCAGGGCCAGAAAGCTGATGGCGACGGCGAAAGCGCCGCCGACCAAGTAGTAGCCGGTGGGCAGGAGCAGGACATGGCCACGGTCGGAGGCGTGGGCGAAGGCGGGGGAAGGTAAGCACCCAAGCGCGAGAGCAGAGAGGAGGCAGTAGAACCTCCTGGCTATCCAGCCATGGCTGCGCTCTACGGCGCCCCCCTCTGTCCTACCGGACATCTCCCCCACTTGGGGGGAGATCGGCTGGGCGCTCTCTCGGCGCGTTCTTTGAACCTTCGGAGATTGGCGAAACCTGAGATCACAGCCAATCTCCCCACTTGTCGGGGAGATATCCGGCAGGACAGAGGGGGGCGCGAAGGAACTCATACCGTCCAAGAGCCCCTGCTCCTCACACCTTGACCCGTTGCTCCACGCGGTCTTTCTCGCCGAACAGGCCGATATAGCGCTCGATCTCCCTGACATCGCCGGTCGCCTTGGCCGGATTATCGGAAAGCTTGACCGCCGGCCGGCCGTTGGCCTCGGTGACCTTGCAGACCAGCGATATGGCGTCGAGCCTGTTGGTCTCGATCGGCGCGCAGCCTTCGAAATCATTGGTGAGGTTGGTGCCCCAGCCGAAGGACATGCGCACCTTGCCCTTGAAGTGGCGATAGGTCTCCTCAATGGTTTCGACCTCAAGCCCGTCCGAGAAGATCAGCAGTTTCTGCCGGGGATCCTTGCCCCTTTCACGCCACCAGGAGATGATTTTCTCGCCGCCTTCGATCGGCGGCGCGCTGTCGGGGCGAAAGCCGGTCCAGTCGGCGACCCAGTCGGGCGCGTCACGCAGGAAGGATGCGGTGCCGAAAGCGTCGGGAAGCACGATCAGCAGATTGCCACCGTAATAGCGCTGCCAGTCCTGCAGCACCTTGTAGGGCGACTGTTTCAGCTCGTTGTCCGACTTGGCAAGGGCAGCAAACACCATCGGCAATTCATGCGCGTTGGTGCCCAGCGCTTCGAGGTCGTTGTCCATGGCCAGCAGCACGTTGGACGTGCCGGTGAACGCCTCGCCGATGCCTTCCTTCAGCGCTTCCACACACCAGCGCTGCCACAGGAACGAATGCCGGCGGCGGGTGCCGAAATCCGAAATGCGGATGCCGGGCAGCGCCTTCAGCCGCTCGGTTTTTGCCCACATCTTGGCCTTGGCGCGGGCATAAAGCACATCCAGCGCGAAGGGGCCGAACGCACGCATGGCGGCGCGGGACCTGAGTTCGTTGATGATGGCGAGCGCGGGGATTTCCCACAGCGTCGTGTACATCCACGGCCCGCTGAAGGTCAGTTCATACTGGCCATCGCGCTTGGAAAGCTCGTATTCGGGCAGCCTGAAATTTTCCAGCCAGGCCAGGAATTCCGGTTCGAATATCTGCTTGCGGCCATAGAAATTATTACCGCCGAGCCAGATCATCTCCTTCTTGCTGAGGCGCAAGGTGCGGGCATGATCGAGCTGTTCGCGCAGCTCACCCTCGTCGATTTCGTCGGCAAGGCGCACCGAGGTGGTGCGGTTGATCAGCGAGAAGGTGGTCTCGACCTTGGGGTACATGCCCCAGATCATCTGCAGCATCAAAAGCTTGTAGAAATCGGTGTCCAGCAAGCTGCGCACGATCGGGTCGAGCTTCCAAGTGTGGTTGTAGACGCGCCGCGCAATATCGGTCTTAGCCATATTTCAACACCGCCTTCGCTGCCTGTTATCCACAACCGCGACAGGCCTCATAGCATCGAATTGGCCAAAACGCTGCCCGGTTTGGCCGCTGGCCCGACAAAAAGAAAGGGCTGCGCGTCAACGCCGGCTATGGATGGTTGGACGCCTGTCAGGACGAGGTCTTGGACCCGACGACCCGGAGCGCAGGACGCTTCCTGCGGATGCCGATGCGGCCAGCCACCGGGGCGTCGGCACGGCCATCATCCTGCGCCTTTTCGGCGAACAGCCAGTCGATGAAGACCTGGACGATCGGCGTCGATTTCATTTCGTTGCGGCAGACGATGTAGAAGTCGTCGACCGCCGGCACCGACAGGCTGAACGGCGCGACCAGCATACCCTTGGCCAGCATAGCGCTGGCCGTCACGGAATCGCCCAATGCCACGCCATGGCCATGGACAGCGGCTTCGACCGCCATTCGGGCGTCGCCGATATGGTGGCGGCGGCCGCGCTCCAGGTCGAGAGCGTCGGCGGCGGCCAGCCAGGTGTGCCATTCACGGCCGTCATCGCCGTGCAGGAAGACATGGTCCGCGAGATCGCGGACGGTGCGGATAGGCCGGTTGTTGATCAGCGTCGGACTGACCACGGGAAACAGTTCGAGCCCCGACCACTTGCGCATCCAGCAATCGGTCCAGTTGCCGTTGCCATAGTGCACGCAGACGTCGATATGCGGCGCTCGGATGTCCTTGGCGTCGTTGGACGGGATGAGCGTCAGGCTGATATCGGGATATTGCGCGGTGAAGCTGCCCAGCCTCGGCGTCATCCACAACAGCAGCAGCGCCGGTACGCAGGAGACAGAGAGCGCGCCGCTGCTCGCCGGGCGTGTCAGGCGCTGGGTCGCGGCTGCGATGCCGTCGAAAGCGCTCGATACCGCCGGCAACAGCTCGGCGCCATGAGGGGTCAGCTTGACCCGCTGCCCGGTGCGCTCGAACAGCTTGACGCCGAGCGACTGTTCAAGCGCCTTGATCTGGTGGCTGACGGCGCCGTGTGTGACATTCAATTCACTCGCCGCCTTGGTCAGCGAGGCATGGCGTGCCGTCGCCTCAAAGGCGCGCAGCGGATTGAGAGGTGGCAGGCGGTTGGCCATTCGGCTCCAAAAGTTTGTGAGCTTTTCTCACAGAGAAGACCCTAACAATATCAATTGATTTTTCAAAGGGGCTGCCCGACACTTTGCCGGGAACAGCATCTAGACGTCAGACCAGCAGGCAGTAAAACACCTAGCGGCAGGACCAGGAACGGTTGCCCGAGCCACGCTTGGCTAGGGACCAGACCGCAGCAGTCAAGCAGGAGAACACCATGGGTTATGATCGCGGCAAACTCGACGCGTTGCGCCGTAAATATGGCGAAAGCCATGGCGGCGAGATGTTCGATCCGAAATTCCGCAAGGTGGCCGACAAGATCTTTTCCAAGAGCGGCACGCGGCTGGCGCCCTATTCCGGCATCCCGACCTTCCTTGCCGCTCCCTACCGCGAAATTGCCGCCGAAAACCCTGACTTCGGCGACCTGCAGGTAGCCATGATCGGCGTGCCGATGGATCTCGGCGTCACCAACCGGCCAGGCTCGCGTTTCGGGCCAAGGGCGCTGCGCACTATCGAACGCATCGGCCCCTACAACCACGTGCTGGAATGCGCGCCGACGCATGAACTCAGGGTTGCCGACATCGGCGACGTGCCGTTCCGCAGCCGCTACCGGCTGGAGACCAGCCATGAAGACATCGAGCGCCGCGCCAACCAGATCGTCGACGCCGGCGTCATTCCCTTGTCGGTCGGTGGCGATCACTCGATCAGTCATCCTATCCTGAAGGCGGTCGGCAAGAAGGCGCCGGTCGGCCTCATCCATATCGACGCCCATTGCGACACCAGCGGCCTGTTCGACATGACCAAGTTCCACCACGGCGGCCCCTTCCGCAACGCGGTGCTGGACGGCGTGCTCGACCCGACGCGCACCATCCAAATCGGCATTCGCGGCGCTGCCGAATATCTGTGGGAGTTCACCTACGAATCCGGCATGACCGTGGTGCATGCCGAAGAGGTGACAGGCCTTGGCATTCCGGCCATCATCGAGAAGGCGCGCAAGATCGTTGGCGATGGACCGACCTATATTTCCTTCGACATCGACAGCGTCGACCCGGCCTTCGCACCCGGCACCGGCACGCCGGAAGTCGGCGGCCTGACGACGCGGGAAGTGCTCGAGCTGCTGCGCGGCTTCAAGGGCCTCAACATCGTCGGCGGCGACGTCGTCGAAGTGGCGCCGCAATATGATTCGACCACCAACACGGCGCATGCGGCAGCACAGGTGCTGTTCGAGATCCTGAGCCTTATGGTGTTCAGCCCGGCTGTCACCGGCAAGGGAGCCTGACCTAACCGAAGCAAGGCGGCCGCCGTGCTGGAGCCGGCGGCCGACCCAGACAAACAATGCATCCAGACAGGGGAATGAAAAATGACAATCCACACGACAATCAAGTCATCCATTGCCGCAATCTTGTTCGGCGCCGCCGGCCTGGGCCTTGGCGTACAGGCTGCCAGCGCCGACGCGCTGGCTGATATCACCAAGGCCGGCACCATCAATGTCGGCGTCTTCGCCGACTTTCCGCCCTTCTCCTCGGCCAGCGCCGACATGAGCCTCAAGGGCTATGACATGGATGTGGCGCAATACATCGCCGATGCCCTGAAGGTGAAGCTCAATCCTGTCGCGGTCACCGGCCAAAACCGCATCCCATACCTCAACGACCATCGCGTCGACCTCCTGATGAGCGTCGGCTATTCGAAGGAACGTGAGCAGGTGATCGACTTCGCCGCCGCCTATGCGCCCTACTATATCGCCGTGATCGGTCCGGCGGCGCTGGCTGTCAAAGGCAAGGAAGACCTTGCCGACAAGTCGATCGCCGTCAACCGCGGCACGCTCGAAGACACCTCGCTCACTGAAGTCGCACCGGCCTCGGCCGACATCAAGCGCTTCGACAACTACAATTCCGTCATCCAGGCCTTCATCTCCGGGCAGACACAGCTGATGGTCGTCGGCAACGACGTCGGGGCGCAGGTGCTGGCCAAGCAGGACGCGCTGAAGCCGGAACAAAAGTTCCAGCTGATGACGTCGCCTTCGCATATCGGCCTCAACAAGAATGAAGACGCGCTGAAGAAGGCGGTCAACGATGCCGTCGCCAAGATGCTGGCCGACGGCAAACTGGACGAAAGCTCGAAGGCCTGGCTGAAGACGCCGCTCAACCCCGACAACCTCAAGGATTGAGTTCCGATGGCCTTTGCCTGGCTTCCAGGTGCCGCGGGCGATATAGCGCGCGGCGCCTTCACGACGATCCTGCTGATCGCCGTGACCACGCTGGCGGGAACGCTGCTGAGCATTATCGGCGCGGCGGGACGCCGGAACGGCCCCGTGATGCTGAAGCGGGCGATTGCCGTCTATGTCGAGGTTGTGCGCAACACGCCATTCCTGGTGCAGCTGTTCTTCATTTTCTTCGGGCTGCCCAGCCTCGGCATCAGGCTCGACCCGGTACTGGCCGCCATTGTGGCGATGACGCTCAATATGGCGGCCTATACGATCGAGATCGTCGGCGCCGGGCTTGACGCGGTGCCGCATGGACAGTCGGAAGCGGCCCTCGCGCTCGGCTTGCGGCCGCGCCAGGTCTTCGTCAAGATCGTGCTGCCGCAAGCGCTCAAGGTGATCTATCCGGCGCTGACCAGCCAGATCGTCATCATGATGCTGGAGTCCGCCGTGGTGTCGCAGATCGCGGTACGCGAACTTACCTACGAGGCCGACATGCTGCAGGCACGCACGTTCCGGTCCTTTGAGACCTATTTCGTGGTGACGCTGGTCTATCTCGCCCTGTCGATGGCCTTGCGCCGGCTGTTGGTCACTGGCGGACGCCGCGTCCTGGGGGCTGGTGTGTCATGATCGAATTCACCTTCTGGGACATCGTGAGAAATCTGCTGTTCGCCGCACGCTGGACGGTGCTGCTGTCGCTGGCCGCCTTCATTGGCGGCGGCGTGGTTGGCATGGCTGTACTTTTCTTCAGGATCGCCAAGAACAAATGGAGCCGGCGGCTTGCCTCCGCCTATATCGCGCTGTTCCAGGGAACGCCGCTCTTGATGCAGCTGTTCCTGATGTTCTTTGGCCTGCCTATGCTCGGGCTTCGCATCGAGCCGTGGACGGCGGCGGTGCTCGGCCTCACCTTCTTCGCCAGCGCCTATCTCGCCGAGATCTGGCGCAGCGGCGTGGCCGCATTGCCGCTTGGCCAGTGGGATGCCGGCGCCAGCCTCGGCCTGCACTATCTGCAGGAACTAAGGCTAATCATCCTGCCGCAAGCGTTTTCGATTACCCGCGCGCCGACTGTCGGGTTCCTGGTGCAGCTCATCAAGTCGACAGCGCTCACCTCGATCATCGGCTTCGAGGAGCTGGTGCGGACCTCCAACGCCATCAACAATGCCACCTTCGAGCCCTTCAAGGTCTATGGGCTGGTGGCGCTGATCTTCTTCGTCATGTGTTTTCCGCTGACGCAATATGCGCGTAGGCTGGAGCGCGCGGCGGCTCACTGAACGGTGATGACGTTGCGCTGCATCAGCTCTTGCCCTGAGGGGACCCTGCCCCCAAAGAGACGCTGACTGCGCTAAGGAGGCCAGATAGGGGCTCCAAGGTGCTAGGTGCAATAGAACGCGGGCAGGTCTATTGCGGAACCGTGAACCCACACTGTTTCTGTTCCATCTCGACCTGCTTCGTAATGCGTATGGCGTTCTGCGCATAGGCTTCGGTCACGGAGCCGCTGTTCACGGTCTTGTCTTTCAGCGGACTCACGGCTGCGCAGAGGTGTTCCGCATCCTTCGTAGCGGCCGTCACCGCAGCGGAGTCCGTGGCGATCTCTTGCGCCTGGGCGGCGACGTCGGGCGAACAAGCTGTGGTCGGCTGCCCCGTCTTAATCTGCGTAGCGCACGCGTTCATGTCCTGGGTGTATTGCTCGACCGACGGGGGTTGGTAGCTGACCCCGATCAGCGTCGCGAGCACGGCAAGCGCTGCGCCCAAACCGCCGGCAACCTTCTTGGTCTGTGGATCCATGTTCTTATCGGTCAAGATCAGGAAAACCAGCGGGAGGAAGGCAATCAACGTGATGATCGCGCCGAGCTGATTTTGGAAGAAGAATCTGGCCGTGTCGGATGCGCGGGCGGGATCGTGCCTATTGGCCGCCTTCCAAAGCAAGTTGCCGGCGATTGCGAAAACAGCGATCCCGACCAGCAAGCCAATCAGCAGCGGCATGTTTCCGTGGTCGAACTTGTGCTGGTAGAACAGGTAGATCCCAGCGATCTCGCCGCCAATGGCGACGATCCAGCAGAGTACGGCGAAAAGGCGCAGCCGCTTCGCGGAAGACTTCTGGCCCTGCGTCGCTTGCCAATCTTTGGTAACGTCTGGCCTGTTGTCGCTCATGACCGAATCCTCCGATATCGACACTTTTGCGAGTGGGCAGCAAATCGAAAGGCCAACCCGTTCGGCGCAGCGTCATTGAACCAACGTCTTCATCGACTGCCTTGGTGACGCGGCGAAAATGCGAGGGCCGCGCCAGACCACATCCCCATCCATATTGCGCATAAATTGATCCGTCCATACCCACGGACGCATCGCCCAGGCGGCGATGGTTCTTCTTCATCTCCGGCCCGAACTTGATGCTGCCTTCCCCGGCGATCCGTCAAAGGCTGCGGTGGTCATAGGATCGATCAAAAAGGAACATTGGCAGATCAGAACTGCCGCAGGGTCGAGGGCCTGAGAGCCTAGAAGCGGAATGTCTGGCTCCGGCCCCAAAAACGGAACGTTCAGTTTCTCGCAGTATTTACGTCAAGCTTGAGACTTTTCCCTAGGTAATAACGGCACGCGGAGCTAGCGTGGGGCTAACTGGGAGGTGGACGATGACAAACGTCTCGATCCGCCGGGCGGACTTTATGATGGTCCTCGCCTATGCTTCGGACCTTGCCACCGGCCATTCGCGCGACTTTGCGCTGAAATCCTGCGTGCTTGCAATGCGTATCGCCGAGCTTGCGGGCCTTTCCGATGAGGTTCGGCGCAACATCTACCACCAGTCGATGCTGCGTTATGTCGGTTGCAATGCCGACACGGACCTGCTGTCTGCCACTTTCGGCGACGAAATCGCGCTCCGCCAGGATCTTGTCGGTCTCGACATGGGCAACCGTGCGGAACTGGGCAGGGTCTTCGTGCAGGCCTTCAAGCGGTTCTACTACGATCTCGAGCCCTATGCGCAGGCCAAGGCGATCGAGGCCGCGATGTCGCAGGCGCTCGCAGTGGCCCGCCCGGTGCTGACCGCGCATTGCGAGGTCGCGCAGCGGATCGGCGAGCGGCTGGGCCTTTCCGAGGAGATGCGGCGTAATCTTGGACAGATCTACGAACGCTGGGACGGCAAGGGGCTGCCGCGTGGGCTGAGCGGCGAGGATGTCCTGCCGGCCGTGCGCCTGATTACTTTGGCGCAGGATGTCATTGCGCTCAGCGATGCCGTCGGCATCGAGGAGATGGCCGAAATCATCGCCAGCCGCGGCGACGGCCCCTACGAAGCGGATCTGGCCCGGCTCGTCTCAGCAAACGTGTCGGCGCTGATGGAAGGTATCGGCGCGACGGTCGACCGCGAGACGATTTTGGCGCTCGAGCCCGATCCGCCAGTGGCGTTGAATGAGGCAGACTGCGACCAAGCATTCCTCGCCATCGCCGACATGATCGACATGCGCATGCCATTCACGCAGGGTCATTCGCGGATGGTGGCGGAACTGGCGGGGGGAGCAGGAGAAGAGATGGGACTGCCGGCCGCCGACGTCAGTGCCCTGCGTTGGTCGGGCTGCATCCATGATATCGGCGAACTCGTGGTGCCGGTGGCAACCTGGATGCGCAACGGTCCGCTGTCGGTGCGCGAACGCGACGCGGCCCAACTGCACGCCTATTATGGCGAGCGGGCGCTAGCCTCCTTCGGCCGCGAGGGCGACGCGATGGCCTCACTGGTGCTGCGCCATCACGAACGCTTGGATGGCTCCGGCTATCACCGCAAGGTCGGCGGTTCCGACCTGTCGCCGGCGGCGAGGATCCTGGCCGCTGCCGAGGCGTTCCAGACGTCGCGGGAGGAGCGCCCACACCGCAAGGCGTTGTCCAGCGAGGCGGCGGCGGCGGAACTCCGTACCGCCGTTCGTGAGGGCTGTATCTGTCCCGACGCCGCCGAGGCTGTACTGTCCTTCGCCGGACAGCGGTCGCGACGCCCGCCGCCCCGGCCGCTGGCCGGCATGACGCCGCGCGAGATCGAGGTGCTGCGCCTGATCGCCGGCGGCCTCACCGCTAAGGAGACGGCGCGGAAGCTGGATATCTCACCCAAGACCGCAGATCATCATATCCAGAGCGTCTATTCCAGGATCGGCGTGACCACCCGCGCCGCCGCCGCGCTCTACGCGGTCGAGCACGGCCTTATCCGACCTGGCGAAACGCAAGCATAGGGAATTCACCCCATGTGCGCCTGCCTCGAGGCGCGCATCCTGATCCTGTCGACGGACCGATGGTGGCCGCGACCGACAGGAGGAAATCAGATGCTTCTCGCAACGACAAAGGTGGCGGACGTCGACCGCTTCATTCGTATCTTTTCGACCAAGGGCGCCGACAAGCGCCGGCTGCACGGCTCGAACGGTGCGACCGTATTCCGCGACCCCAGCGAGCCCGACCGCGTCTGGGCGATCTTCGACTGGGACGCCGAGGGCTGGAAGAACTTCGTGTCGGATCCGGAGGTGCCCGCGATCCTGCAGGAAGCTGGTCACGTCGGCAAACCGCAGGCGGCGCTGCTGCTCGGCCACTACGAGGCCTGACGTCCGCGCTGGCGCACCGCGCGCCGCCGGCGGCGGCGCGTTCGATGAAACCCCTAGAATCGGAGAAATCAGATGGACTCGAAACCTATCAAGATCGGCCTTATCGCCGAACTCACCGGCCCGTTGTCCTTCATGGGCATCGCCAACGCAAACCTCACGACCATGCTCGTCGACGACATCAACGCCAAAGGCGGGCTGCTCGGCCGACCGCTGGAACTCGTAATCGAGGACGGCGAGACCACCGACAGCGTTGCCAAGGCAAGGACCGCGAAGCTGATCGACGTCGACAAGGTCGATCTGGTCGTCGGCGGCATCTACAGTTCGACCCGCCAGGCCATCAAGAGCGAGGCGGTCACGCGCGGCAAGACGCTCTACATCTATACCGAGCAGTACGAGGGACAGGAAAACGATCCCCTGATCTTCTGCACGGGACCCGTGCCCGCGCAGCAGGTCGAGCCGCTGATCCCGTGGCTGATGAAAAGCACCGGGGTGAAGAAGTTCTATTTACCGTCGGCCGACTACATCTGGCCGCATTTGCTGAACAAGGCGGCGAGCCAGGTGGTGCGCGCCAATGGCGGCGAGATCGTCGGCGAGGAGTACTTTCCGCTCGACACCGTCGATTTCCGGCGCACCGTGCAGCAGATCATGGCGAGCGGCACCGAGGTGGTGTTCAACACCCTCGTGCCGCCTGGCCTGACGCCGTTCCTCGAAGAACTGCACAGGGCCGGATTCGGCAAACGCGGCGGCAGGATTGTCTGTACCTACTTCGACGAGAACTTCTTCAACTTGGTCCCGTCCCAGCAGATCGAGGGCCTCTACAGCTGCCTCGACTACTACCAGGAACTCGACGATCCGTTTGGCCGCGCGCTCTTGCATCGCTACAGCGATCGATTCCCCGGCAGCGCCATGTTGACCGCGGGCAGCGGCTGCACCGGCCACTACCGCGCGATCACGTTGTGGGAAGCGGCGGTGAATGAGGCCGGCACGATCGAGCGAGACGCCGTTATCCGGGCGCTCGATCATGCCAGGATAAGTGAGGGACCGGGCGGCCCGGCCGAAATGGTCCCCGGCCAGCACCATGTTCGCATGAACATGTACATCGCGCAGGCGCAGGGCGGTCGCTTCCGGGTTGTCAGGAACCTGGGCCCGATCAATCCGAACGAGCGTGTGCTTGCCAACGAACTCCAACTAAGCAAAGCGGGCTGAGCCGGCCGCGTCGACGACTGTTCTTCCAAGTGGCGCGGGCGGCTGGAAAGTTGCCCTCGCCACATGCAGAGCAACTGAAGATCATCAGCCGCTATCTCCGCCGTTGGCGCGTTGCGGTCCTCGATACGTGTCGGTCCGCTTTCTAATCTCGCCATCCCCAAAACGGACAGTCCGAAAACGTGAAGAGTTTCGGGCGCCGGCAGGCGTACGAAAGTCCCCGAGGAAGGAACCCGCGGGCCACAAGTCGATGGCTATGGGGATTTCGATTTGCGGCTGATGTCGGCGATGGCGCGATCGTCGCCGGGAAGCGCCGCGATTGATACGGACAGGCCGCTTTGGTGCGCTTCCGCGCGATGTTGCGGGCTCGGCGCTGGTCCGGACGCGCGCCTTTCGGCGTCAGTAGTCACCATGGGCACGCGTGGATCCGTTGCCGGAGGGGACGCGCCTGCGGCTGAAGGCTCTACCATGCCATGCCGGATCATGGGCCGTTCTCCCGGTTCGATGCCGTTGCGTGCGGCGGTCCGCGGGGCTGCCGCCAGCGTTCGAACACCTCAACGACGATCATGCGTCCGCGACAGCGTGGGCATGGCGGGCGGAAGTCGTCCGGTTCGTCTGATGTGTCGTCATCGGGCTGCGCGGCGACGTCCAGGAGTTCGCGGGCGAGCGCGAGGCTGGCCCTGCGGGCGGAGCCAGCGAGTAAGCCGCAATGCCGGATGCGATGGAAGCCACGCGGCAGGACATGGAGCAGGAAGCGGCGGATGAACTCGTCGGTGGCGAGCGCCATGACCTGCTGGCGACCGGCGCCGTCGCGGCGGTAGTCCTTGTAACGGAAGGTGACGCCGCTCTCGTCGAGGTGGATGAGGCGGCTGTTCGAGATCGCGACCCGGTGCGTGTAGCGCGACAGGTAGGCGAGCACCGCTTCCGGACCGGCGAAGGGCGCCTTGGCGTAGACCACCCAGCGCTTCTTCTGGACCGGCGACAGGTGGCGTAGGAATGCCCGCCGTTCCGCGAGATGAGCAATTGCGCCGAAGAAGGCGAGCCGGCCAGCGTCGTGCAGCGCGACCAGCCGGGTCAGGAATAGGCGGCGGAACAGCTTGCCGAGCACGCGCACCGGCAGAAGGAAGGCCGGCCGCGATGATATCCAGCGTGCCCCGTCCGGTGCGATGCCGCCGCCCGGCACGATCATGTGCACATGCGGATGATGCGTCATCGCTGAGCCCCATGTGTGGAGGACGGCGGTGATGCCGATGCGTGCGCCGAGATGCTTCGGATCGGCGGCGATCGTCAGCATCGTCTCCGACGCCGCCTTGAACAGCAGGTCGTAGACCGCCGACTTGTTCTGGAATGCGATGTCGGCGACCTCGGCGGGCAGCGTGAACACGACGTGGAAGTAGCCGACCGGCAGCAGGTCGGCTTCCCGCTCTGCAAGCCATGTCCGCGCGGCCGCACCCTGGCACTTCGGGCAGTGCCGGTTGCGGCAGGAGTTGTAGGCGATCCGCCATTGGCCACAGTCCTCGCAAGCCTCGACATGACCGCCAAGGGCTGCGGTGCGGCAGTGCTCGATTGCCGACATGACCTTCAGTTGCTGCAGGCTCAGATGGCCGGCATGGGCGACCCGATAGGCGAGCCCGGCAGCACGGAAGATGTCGGCGACCTCGATCGAGGCGCGCATGGCTCAGCCGTCGGGTGAGATCTCTTCCGGCTTGAACAGGCCGAGCTTGTCGAGCGGGCTCGTCACGGCACGCACCGTGCGGGTCGCGACCTTGGCGTAGAGAGCGGTGGTGTTCAGCTTGGCGTGCCCGAGCAGAACCTGGATGATCCGGATATCGGTGCCGTCCTCCAGCAGGTGGGTCGCGAAGCTGTGACGCAGCGTGTGCGGCCCGACCCGCTTGGCGATGTCGGCGGCCTGCGCTGCCTCGACGACGATGCGATAGAGCTGTCGCGTGCTGATCGGCTTCATCGCGTGCTGCCCAGGGAACAGCCAGCCGTCGCGATGCATCACGCCCTGCTGCCGCCCAACCTTCCACCACTGACGCAGCAGAGTGAGTAGATCGGCAGAGAGCATGGCATTGCGATACCGCCCGCCCTTGCCGCGCTCGACGCGCAGCAGCATGCGCTCGCTGTCGACGTCGGCGACCTTCAGCATCGACACCTCCGCGACGCGCAAGCCCGCACCATAGGCGACCGACAATGCGGCCTGGTGCTTGAGACACGTGGTGGCGTTGAGCAGCCGGGCCACCTCGTCGCGGCTGAGCACCACGGGCAGGTTGCGCGGATGCGACAGCCGGACGAGCCGGCGCGCCAGGTCCGGGCGGTCGAGCGTTTGGGTGAAGAAGAAGCGCAGCGCCGACACGATGCTGTTCATCGTCGGCACGGGAACGCCGTCTTCCTGCTGCTCGATCTGGAACCGACGTAGGTCGTCGGCTGTCGCCGTGTTTGGCGAACGCCCAAGGAATGTCGCCAGGCGTCCGATATCGCGGAGATAGTTGCGCTGCGTCTCGCGTGAGAAACGCCGCATGTTCATGTCGTCGATCAGCCGCTGGCGCAGCGGGCTGATGGGTGCATCGAGAAGGGGATGGGGCATGGTCGGGCTCCTTGTTGAAGAAGCCCGTCATCTTCTGCCGTTGCTGGACGACGCTCAACGCGAGCGCGACGGCCGGCCCATCACCCCTACCTCAACCGCAGGCGCCCTCCCGCGCAGCGGGTTCGTTCAACGGCCGATTGCGGTCATTGCCGAACAATTTGTCTGGCCGACTGCTGCTGGCGCTTAGCGGACGTTTCGCGGCCGATCTGAGCGCCGTTTAGTTAGCGGCATTACGGCCAGCTGGCAACCGGGCCACCTGGTTCAATGCACGAACGCCAGCGACGGCACGATCCGATCCCGCCTTAGCCAGCGCGCCAGAAGCAGCACCGCCACCACGGCCAGGCCGATCGACAGGCCGATCCAGATGCCGACACCGTGCAAGCCGAAATGGAAGGCCAGCACCACACCGAGCGGCAGCCCTACGCCCCAGTAGCCGATCGCGGCGTAGATCATCGGCACCTTGGTGTCGTGCAGGCCGCGCAGCATGCCGGCGGCAACCGCCTGCGCGCCATCGAAGATCTGAAACAGAGCGGCAAAGACGAGGAACGACACTGCAAGGCCGACCACCCTTGCATTGGACGGATCATCGACATTGATGAACGCGCTGATCAGCGGATGCGGCAACAGGATCATCACCAGTCCCATCAGCGCCATGAATGAAACGCCGATGACGAAGGCGGTCCAGCCGGCGCGCGAAACACCTTCCGGATTGCCGGCGCCGTGGGCAAGCCCGACGCGCACCGTCACCGCCTGGTTGAGGCCAAGCGGCACCATGAAGGAGATCGACGCGATCTGGATGGCGATGGCGTGCGCCGCAAGCGAATCCGCATCGATCAGCCCCATCAGCAGAGCCGCCGCGTTGAAGATCGTCACCTCGAAGGCGAGGATGCCGGCGATCGGCAGGCCGAGGCGCAGCAAGCCCTTGAAGCGCGGCCAGTCGGCCCGCCAGAAGCGGCCGAACAGATGGTAGCGGCGGAACTTCTTCTCCCACATCACCACAACAGCCATACCGACCAACATCAGCGTGCTGGACAGCGACGTGGCCAGGCCCGAGCCAGCGATGCCCATGGCCGGAACACCGAGATTGCCGAACATGAACACCCAGTTGGCGAACACGTTGAAGGCGACCGCGACGAATACAATGATCAGCGCCCAGCCCGGTCGCTCCAGCGCCGAGATGAACGAGCGCAGCACGATATAGCCGTAGAAGGGCAGCACCGCCCATTCCAGCCAGCGCAGATAGATGCCGGCCTGACGCGCCAGCGCAGGCTCCTGGCCCATTGCCAGCAGAATGGCTTCACCATGCCAGAGCACGATCCAGATCGGGATCGAGATCAGGATCGCCAGCCACAGGCCCTGGCGCACGGTGCGGCGCAAATCGCGCACGGAATAGCGGCGGCGGCCGAGTTCGGTGGCGATCATCGGCGAGGTGGCCAGCATGAGGCCGAGACCGAAGATCAGCGGCATGAAATAGAGGTTGGCGCCAAGCGCGCCGCTGGCCAGTGTATCCGGCCCGAGCCGCCCCATCATCATGACGTCGGTGGTGGTCATGGCGGTCTGGCCGAGATTGGTCAGCACCATCGGCCAGGCGAGCGCCAGCATCGCCCTGATTTCCTGACGCCAAAGATTTTCCGGCGCGCGGGCGCCGGCTTCGATCGCGGACATTGTCCTGCTCTTTCAAGGTTGCGGCGCATCGGCAAAAGGCCGGAAGCCGCATTGGAAACGGCAAAACCTTCGGTTTCGCAGCGTTTGCGTCGTCTTTTGAACGAAATGCGACATGAAGGCAAGGGAAGACCGGCGGGAAGTAATTGATCCAGACAGGCTGGCTTCATCCGGTTCGCTGCCCTAGCCACTCAAATGGCCGGGAGATATGCGCAAGCAGAGATCGGTTTCACTCAGAGGCGACAGGCTGCTACGACTTGCGTGGTCGAAATGATGGATCACGATCCAAGGACATTCAGGATGCAGTTCAAGCGCAGGAAGAGCCCGGTCGCGACGCTGCGGACAGCACCGGCCTTCGAGCATATCGTCACCGAGGCCAGCGACAGTTTCCTGTGGCGGCTCGACGACTATCCGTGGGAGCGCAATGTCTGGAACTTCCATCCGGAATATGAAATCCACCTGCTGCGCAAATCCTCCGGCGTGGTCCTGGTCGGCGATCACATCGGTGAATTCGGCCCGGGCTACCTGACCATCGTCGGTGGCGGACTGCCGCATGACTGGGTCACCGCGACACAGCCGGGCGAGTTGATCAAGGGCCGCGACATCGTCCTGCAATTCGACGCCGAGCGACTGCGCGGGTCGGCCGGACTGCTGCCGGAATTGCGCGAACTGGAACCGTTCCTGGAGCGCTCGCTGCGCGGTATGGTCTTCCACGGCGCCACTGCATTGCAGGGCGCCGATTTGATGGAGCAGATGGGAGAGGTCAGCGGACTTAGCCGGCTCTGGATTTTCCTGCGCCTCGTGGACCTGCTGGCCAAGACCGATGAATACGAACTGCTTTCGTCGCCGGATTTCTCGCCCACCCTCGACGCCGCCTCGCTGGACATCATCCAGCGCACGCTGACCTACCTTTTCCAGCATTTCGCCGAGGACCTGAAACTGCCCGACGTGGCTGGGCTGGCTGGAATGACCGAGAGCACGTTCTCGCGTTTCTTCTCGAAAAACACCGGCAACAGTTTCAGCGACCACCTTGCAAAGCTCCGCTTGTGGCAAGCCTGCAAGCTGCTGGCGGATACCGATATTCCGATCACCGACATCTGCTTCCAGGTTGGCTACATGAACATCTCGAACTTCAACCGGGCCTTCATGCGCAAGCACCGGATGACGCCGTCGTCCTACCGGCGGCTGTCACGGCAGCGGCGCACGCAGCCGCTCCAGGCATCGCAATAGCCGCTTCTCAGAAACCTGACCGGTATTTATGTGAATGGGTCCGCGCATTGGCGGGTTTTTTTGCATCGCACAATGCATAAAAGTACAGGTCTGGTGCAACGGAGCTTCTAGCATGGTCCCCGGTAACTCCGCATTTTGACAGCGGGTGGCTTGCCGCTCGGGCGATGGTGAGGATCGCGCAACCCGAGCACTCCTGCTTCCCGCGAAGATTGTTCCGGAGGAGAAAAACCATGAAATCAATTCGGTTCGCCGCGCGTTTGAGTGCGGCCTTTATACTCTCGGCCACGGTTTCAACCATTGCGCTGGCACAGGCGCCAGTCTGCTCGGCGCCGGTCAAGGTCCTGGCGCAGCCACGTGACGGCCTGACGCTGCTGGAGGACTCGAAGGCCGAGTTCCAGAAGCTCAGCGGTGCAAGCTTCCAGATCGACTATCTCAACGAGAACGACCGGCGGGCAAAATCGCGCGCCGATGCGTCCACGGTCGGCAATTACAACGTCTACTATGTCGACGAAGCCAATGTCGCGCTGTTTGCCTCGTCGAAATGGATCGTGCCGCTGACCGACTACTACCCGGCGGATTACGACTACGCCGATTTCGACCCCGGCCGCCAGAAGGTTGCCACCTACGAAGGCAAGGTCTGGTTCGCGCCGCTGACCGGCGGCGGCGACCTGATGGTCTACCGCAAGGACGTGCTGGAGGCCGCAGGCATCCAGCCGCCGAAGACGCTGGACGAGCTGATCGCCGCCGTGCCGAAGCTGACCAACCCGGACAAGGGCATGTATGGTATCGCGCTGCGCGGTGCGCGTGGTTCGGGCGCCAATGTCTGGCGTTGGATGCCGTTCTTCAAGGCCTATGGCGGCAAGTGGTTCGATGGCGACAAGCCCGCCTTCAACTCGGAAGCGGCGGTCAAGGCGACAGAGACCTATCTGAAGCTGTTCAAGGATTCGGCACCCGGCACGCAGACCGGCAGCTGGGATGAATCGACCGGCGCCTTCCTGTCCGGCCAGGTCGCCATCCTCGTCGAATCGACGCCGCTCTCGGGCATGGCGGTCGACCCGAAAACCTCGCAAGTGGTCGGCAAGATCGGCTTCTTACCGCCGCCGTCACCGCTGACGGGCGGAGGCTACGGCCACGGTCTTGCCATCGCGTCGAAGGCAAACGCGGACGACGCCTCGAAGAAATGCGCCGGCCTGTTCATCGCCTGGGCAACGTCGAAGGAAAACGAGAAGCGCAGGCTCGATGCCCACCAGTTCGGCGAGCTGAACCGCACCAGCATCCTGTCCAGCAAGGAATTCGCCGATATCTATGGCGCCGACCTCGGGCAGGCGCTGGCCGAGACCGGCAAGGTCACCGCGGTCAATTTCTGGCAGGATCCGCGCTGGCCTGATCTTGGCGACCGCTGGGGCATCATCCTCGAGGAACTGATTGCCGGCACACGCACCGACGTCAAAGGCAGCCTCAATGAACTTGAGGCCTACGCCAACGATCTGGTGAAGAAGTAGAGGGAACCTCCCTCTTGCGGCGCACGGTCCACGGCATCCGGTCGGATTCCAGGACCTGTGCGTCGCAGGAATTCCAGTGAGCCGCACCGCACCAAAAGGTTCCGCCATGTTCAAGCACCCGCGACACAGCGAGGAGTGACCATGCCCCGACGCTCATCCCTGCCCGTCACCTTCGTCGTGCCGACAATGATCATTCTCCTGATCCTGTCGATGGTGCCGACGCTCTACGCCATTATCATCGCCTTGCAGAACCGCGAGCTGAGTTCGACCGCCTATTCCTATGTCTGGTTTTCGAACTTCATCGACCTGTTCTCCGACCGCCGCTTCCTCAATGCCGTCTGGGTATCGGTGAAGTGGGAGGTCGTCACCGTTGTCGCGACGATGGCCGTGGCCGTGGGACTGGGCGTGCTGATGTTCGAGGTGGCGACACCACGCCTGCGCAACGTCTACTGCCTGCTGTTCATCATCCCGGTGCTGTTGCCGCGCGTCTCGGCGGCCTTCGTGTGGAAATTCGCCTATCATCCGCTCTACGGCATCGCCACCTATCCCTACCGCCTGCTGACCGGCGGGTTGATTTTCGACCCACTGTCCAAGCCGTCAACGGCGCTGTTTGCCGTGGCGTCGGTCGATGTCTGGCAATGGGGCCTGTTCTTCGCCGTCATCGTGCTGAAGCTGCTGGAGACCTTGCCGCCGCAGCCGCTCGAAGCCGCGCGGCTTGACCATGCCAGCCGCTGGCAGGTCCATGCCTATGTCGCGCTGCCTATGCTGAAGGCACCGCTGATCAGCCTGATGTTCGTCAAGATGATCGAGTCGCTGCGCTCCTTCGACCTGATCTATGTGATGACACGCGGCGGACCGGGCGTGGCGACCGAGACGCTCGACATGTACGCCTTCTCGCAAGGCTTCATCGAGTCCGGCAAGGTTTCCTATGCCTCGGCCATGGCCGTGCTGATGATGATTGCCACGGTCATCACCTTCACCATGCTGTGGAAGCGGGTGCAGAAATGAGGCCCGGCCGCATC
Organism: Mesorhizobium sp. INR15; assembly: GCF_015500075.1. NCBI lineage: Bacteria > Pseudomonadati > Pseudomonadota > Alphaproteobacteria > Hyphomicrobiales > Phyllobacteriaceae > Mesorhizobium > Mesorhizobium sp. INR15. The sequence continues at coordinate 663,341 of NZ_CP045496.1, forward strand.
ATCGCCAAAGCCGTCCTGGCCTTCGCCGGCTTCCTCGCCGTGTTTCCGCTTCTGTGGACGGCGCTCAACTCGCTGAAGAACAATGTCGACATCATCACCCGCGTGCCGCGCCTGGTGTTCACACCGACGCTCGACAACATCACCTATATTCTTGGCCGCGACAGCGTCATGACCGGCCTGCAGAACTCGGTCATCGCTTGCGGCGTCGCGGTGCTGATCGGCGTGGTGCTCGGCCTGCCCGCCGCCTATGCGGTGGCGCGCTACCCCAACCGCTGGGCGGGCGACATCCAGTTCTTCGTCTTGTCGCTGCGCTTTCTGCCGCCGGTGGCAGTCGCCATTCCGCTGATGGTGATCTGGCTGCAGATCGGGCTGTACGACACGCTTGCCGCCCTCATCGTCACCTATTCGCTGCTGACCATCTCGGTGATCATGTGGCTGGCCATTCCCGCCTTCCAGGCCGTGCCCAGGGAAGTCGAGGAAGCCGCCTTCGTCGATGGCTACGGCGCGTATTCGGTGTTCTGGAAGATCGCGCTGCCGGTCGCGGCGCGCTCGCTGATCGGCGCTGTCGCCTTCAGTTTCGTGCTGGTCTGGAACGAGTTCCTGATCGCGCTGATGCTGTCCAGCTCCAATGCCAAGACCTTGCCGATCGTTGCCTCGGAGCTTTCCCAGCAAGGCATGAACGTGCCTTGGGGAATCCTGAATGCCTCGGTCGTGCTCCTGTCGCTGCCGCCTTTGTTGTTCCTCGGCGTGCTCAGCGGTTTCCTGAATTCCGTGTTCCGGCCAAAAAAGACTTGAAGTGAGGATTGCCCGATGCAGGCGTTGGTTCTTGAGAAAAAAGGCGAGCTGTCCCTGCGCGACATCGCACTGCCGCTCGATGTCGGACCAGACGACGTCAAGATCGCCATCCACACGGTCGGCGTCTGCGGCAGCGATGTGCACTACTACACCCATGGCGCCATCGGCAGCTATGTCGTGCGCGCGCCGATGGTGCTTGGCCACGAGGCCTCCGGCACGGTGGTCGAGATCGGCGCCAATGTCAGGACATTGAAGCTCGGTGACCGCGTCTGCATGGAACCGGGCGTGCCGAACCTGTCGTCGCGGGCAACCAAGCTCGGCATCTACAATGTCGATCCTGATGTCAGCTTCTGGGCGACGCCGCCGGTGCATGGCGTGCTGGCGCCCTATGCGGTCCATCCGGCCGCATTCACTTACAGGCTGCCCGACAATGTCTCCTTCGCCGAAGGGGCGATGGTCGAGCCTTTTGCCATAGGCATGCAGGCGGCGGCCCGCGCGCGGATCGTTCCGGGCGACGTGGCCATCGTTGTCGGCTGCGGCCCGATCGGCATCATGATCGCGCTGGCCGCACTGGCCGGCGGCTGCTCCAAGGTTCTGATCTCCGACTTTTCCGCGCCAAAACTCAAGATCGCCGCGCAATATCCCGGCATCGTCCCGGTCAATATCGGCGAACGGTCGCTGGTCGATGCGATCGGTGCGGCGACCGAGGGCTGGGGCGCCGACATCGTCTTCGAGGCGAGCGGCAACCCAAAAGCGTTCGCCAATCTGTTCGACGTCGTGCGTCCAGGCGGCGCGGTGGTCCTGGTCGGGCTTCCGGTGGAGCCGGTGGCACTGAACGTCCCGGCGGCGATCTCCAAGGAAGTGCGGATCGAGACGGTGTTCCGCTATGCCAATATTTTCGACCGCGCCTTGCAGCTCATTGCGTCAGGCAAGGTCGACCTCAAGCCGCTGATTACCGGCACCTATGCTTTCAGCGACAGCATCACGGCGTTCGAGCGGGCGGCGGCGGCGCATCCCGAAGACGTCAAGCTGCAGATCCTGATTTCGAACGAGAAGGGCTGACAGACCATGTCCGCGATCACCTGCTCCCATGTCGAGAAATCCTACGGCGCCACTTCCGTCATCCGCGATCTCAACCTGAGTATCGAGGAACATGAGTTCGTCGTCTTCCTCGGCCCGTCCGGCTGTGGCAAGTCGACCTTGCTGCGCATGCTGGCGGGGCTCGAGGATATCAGCGGCGGCGAGGTTTCGATCGGCGGCAAGGTGGTCAACGATCTCGACCCAGGCGACCGCGGCATTGCCATGGTGTTCCAGAACTACGCGCTCTATCCGCACATGACGATCTTCGACAACATCGCCTTTGGCCTGAGGCGGCAGAAGGTGGCGAAGACGGAAATCCAGCAGCGCGTCATGGCGGTCTCAAGCACGCTCGGGCTCGACCCCTATCTCGGCCGCAAGCCGGCGGAACTCTCCGGTGGCCAGCAGCAGCGCGTTGCGATCGCACGCGCCATGATCAAGACGCCGAAGGTCTTCCTGTTCGACGAACCGCTATCCAACCTGGATGCCAAATTGCGCAACCATATGCGCATCGAGATCGCCCGGCTGCACCAGTCCTTGAAGACGACGACTGTCTACGTCACCCATGATCAGCTCGAGGCGATGACACTCGCCGACCGCATCGTGCTGCTGCGCGATGGTTTGATCGAACAGATCGGCTCGCCGGCGGAAATCTATGAGCGGCCCGCCAACGTTTTCGTCGCCGGCTTCATTGGCACGCCGAACATGAACTTCATCGACGTGACCGTGAGCCACGGCAGGGGTGGCTGGACCCTGACCGGCGCGGGCGCGGACTTCACCCTCGACGGCGGGCGCTTCAACCTCGAAGGCGTCGAACGCGCGGTGCTTGGCATCCGGCCCGCCGACCTGAAGGCGGTTGGCGATGGCCACGCCGGCAACCTGCTGCAAGGCACCGCCGACCTGATCGAATTCCACGGCAATGACGCGCTGGTCACATTCGGCGCAGGCGGCAAGGAAATCAGCGCACTGGTCTCCAGCCGTGCCTGCCCGGTCCTGCGCGGCAACGTCCGCTACACGTTCGACGAAGAGAGCCTGCATCTGTTCGACGCGAAATCCGGCAAATCCCTGCTCAGGCGGTAAGCCGACAGTTCCGATCTTCAACGGATCGCGTCCAGCACCTGCCTCTGGCGGTGCATCTCGAGGAAGACCCGGTAGTCGCGGTCGAAACGCCCTGATGATGCCGGGTTCGAGGCACGCGTCTTGCCGCCCTGCTGCATGGCGAGACAGGCGGCGTTGAGGTCGGGAAACAGACCGGCTGCAGTGGCGGCAACCATGCCGGTGCCGAGCAGCACCGCCTCGTCGGCCAGCGGCTCGACCACCGTGCAGCCGGTGGCGTCGGCATAGAGTTCCATCAACAGCGGGTTCTTGGTGTGGCCGCCGGTGACATGCAGCGTGTCGATGAGGTAGCCGTTCTCGTTCAACGCCTCGAGTACGTGGCGCACGCCGAGCGCGATGCCGACGGCGGTGCGCCAGTAAAGCTTGCACAGGCTGTCGAAGGATGAATCCAGCGTCAGCCCACTGACCACGCCGACAGCATGGGGATCGGCGAGCGGCGAGCGGTTACCGTGGAAATCCGGCAACACATGCAGCCTGCCTGCGAGGTTCTCGCCTTCGGCGGCACGCAACTCGGCGACACGGCTGGCGATCCTGGCATGCATGGCGGCATCCGGTTCGCCGCCGGCGCCATGCCAGCGGATAATATGATCGAGCAGCGCGCCGGTGGCCGACTGGCCGCCTTCCGACAGCCAAAGCTTCGGCAATGCCGCACCGTAATAGGGACCCCAGACGCCGGCGAATGGCTGCGGATCAGGCGACATCGCCATGACGCAGCTCGATGTACCGGCAATCAAGGCCAGATGCCGGCCGATATTCTGTTCGTCGCCGGCAAAGCCACCGAGCACGCCAAGCGCGCCGGCATAGGCATCGATCACACCCGCGCCAACCCGGCAGTTCGTCGTCAGGCCGAGATCCGCTGCCGCCTGTGGCGTGAGACAACCGATGTCGGCGCCGACCGGACTGGCCTTTTCGGGCAGGTTGCCGTGCTCGAAGAGGTCGTCGAGGCCGACGATCCCGAAGAAGTCGCGCCGCCAGCCGGTCTCCTCATGCGCGAGGTAGGTCCACTTGGCGGTCAGCGTGCATTGTGAGCGGGCGAGCGAGCCGGTTGCCTGCCATGTCAGGAAATCGGCGAGGTCGAATAGGTAGCCGGCTTCATTCCATGTCTTGCGCAGGTTGCGCTTCAGCCACATCAGTTTCGGCGTCGCCATTTCCGGAGACATGACGCCGCCGATATAGTCGAGCACGGCATGGCCGCTCGCGGTGCACTCGTCGGCCTCGGCAATGGCGCGATGGTCGAGCCAGACGATGGTGTCCCAACGCTTGTCACCTGACACCGAGACGCTGAGCTGGCCGCCATCGGCATCCCGTACAACCAGCGAACAGGTTGCGTCGAAGGAAATGCCGACGACATCCTGTGCGTCCACACCGGCCTTTTCGCGGGCGGCGCGCACAGCCCGGCATACCGCCGACCAGATATCGCGCGAATCATGTTCGGCGTGATCGGACTTCGGCTGGTTCATGACGATCGGGTGCTCGGCGCGGCCAAGCAAGGTACCACTGGTGTCGAGAATGCCCGCGCGGGCGCTCCCGGTGCCGACATCGACCGCGCAAACGAAGGGTTTCGTCAAGATGCTCTTACTCTCGCTCCCAGGCCTGCAATCAGATCGGGCAATTGCAGCATGTCAGCGAATATAAAGTCCGGTTGCATCGACGCAAGCCGCGCTTTCAATGCGGGGTTGCCAGCATGTGTGCCGCCGGTGAAAGCGAGCACCCGCATACCAGCTGCACGCGCCGCCTCAACGCCGGCGGGACTGTCTTCGATGACAAGGCAATTTTGCGGTCTGGCGCCCATTGTCATGGCGGCATGCAGGAAGAGATCCGGCGCCGGCTTGCCGCGCGCCACCATGCCGGCGCTGAACAAATGCGGCTCCAGCAAGCCAAGCAGACCGGTGACGTCGAGCGCATAGCGGATGCGGTCGAGCGTGCCGGAAGAGGCAACGCAGCGAGGCAGCCCAAGCCTCGGCAGCATTTCCATAACGCCCGGCATAGGCTTCAGTTCCTCACGGAACTTGCGCATCAATTCGACGCGCATCTCGGTCAGATGCTTGTCGGTGATTTCAAGGCCGAAGTCGCGGCCGAGGATTTCACGGACGCTTTTCATGCTCTTGCCAAGGAAGTGCTCATAGGCCGTGTCCTCGGCAATACTGCCGCCGGCCAGCTTGATCATGCCGAGCAGCGCCGACACCGACAGCGCTTCGCTGTCGACCAGCACGCCATCGCAGTCGAAAATGACCAGTTCCGGCGTCATGGCGTCAGATGCGTCTCAGAGCTTGCCGGCGAGGTAGCGCGTCAGCGTGGCGCGGGCGCCATTCGCCCACAGAACGTTGAGCGCATGGGCGAAAGCCTCGACAAACGATGCGGCGCGGCCAACGTCACCATAGATATCCTCCATGGCAAGCCAGGCCGCCGGTGCATCCTTCGCTGCCCTGGCGGTTGCCTGCAGCCGGTCCCAGCTCGGATCGTTGGGCTCGATGACGGCGCCGCTATCGCTGGTGCCGAAGCAGTAGCGGCACCAGAGCGCCGATTCCAACGCCAGGCCCGCAACGCTTTTTCCGGCCTTCAAACGATCGGCGATGGTCGGGATGATGAATTTCGGCTGGCGGTTTGAGCCGTCGAGGCAGAGCCGCCGCACGGTGTCGCCGATCTTGGGATTGGAGAAGCGGTTTTCGATGAGCTGATAATATTCTTCCAGATCGGTATCCGGCACCGGCGGCACGGTCGGAATGATCTCGTCATGTTCGAGCTTGTCGAGAAAGCCGCGCACCAGCGGCTCCTGCATCGCTTCATGGACAAAATGGATATCCATAAGCCCGGCGGGATAGGCGATCGTGGCATGACCGCCGTTGAGGATGCGGATCTTCATCAGTTCATAAGGCGCAACATCCTTGACGAACTGCACGCCGACCTTTTCCAGCGGCGGGCGGCCGTCGGTGAAATGGTCCTCCAGCACCCATTGGCGGAACGGCTCGCAAAACACCGGCCAATTGTCCTCCAGGCCGAAATCCTTGGCCAGGATGCCGCGTTCGCGGTCGGTGGTTGCGGGTGTGATGCGGTCGACCATACCGTTTGGAAAGGCAACCTTGTCGCTGACCCAGTTCGCCAGATCCTCATCGATCAACCGTGCCAGACCGATCACCCCATCGGAGGTGACATGGCCGTTGTGCGGAATGTTGTCGCAGGACATCACCGTGAAGGGCACGATGCCGTCGTCGCGGCGCCGCATCAGCCCGGCGAGGATGATGCCGAACACCGTTTTCGGCGTCGCGCCCGGCTGGGCGTCGGCAACGATATCGGGGTGGGTCGGGTTGAACACGCCGGAGGCCGGATCGATGAAATAGCCGCCTTCGGTGATGGTCAGCGAAACGATGCGGATCGCCGGATCGGCAAGCCGTTCGATGATGCCGGCCGCGTCGCCCGGCATCAGGAAATCGATCATGGCGCCGGTGACGCGAGCGCTCATATGGCCACTGTCTTGCTCGACCACCGTGGTCAGCCAGTCCTGCTCCTGCAGTTTGCCACGGCCAACCTTCTCGCCCTCGAACACACCGGCGCCAACCAGCGCCCAGTCGTGGCCGATGCCTGCATTGAACAGGTCGTCGAGATAGACAGCCTGATGCGAGCGGTGGAAATTGCCGACGCCGAAATGCACGATTCCGGGTTTCAGCACGGCACGGTCATATCGGGGGCCGCTGACCTGCGCGGGCATATTGGCGAGATTGGAAGAAGAGAGTTTCACGGTCATCTGCTTTACCCTTTTGGCCGGGCTACGGCCTTCGTCATTCCCCCTCTCCCCGTCCTTCATGGGGAGAGGGTAAGGGTGAGGGGCAGCACGAGCGCTTCCGGATGTCCGCGCTGCCCCTCATCTGCCTGCCGGCATCTTCTCCCCGTGAAGGACGGGGAGAAGAGCACCTTGTCTTTCAGCTCATCCACTGGCCGCCATCGACATTGTAGGTCTGGGCGACGATGTATTCGGCGTCGTTGCTGGCGAGAAAGACAGCCATGCCGGTAAGGTCGTGCGCCGTGCCCATGCGGCCGTAGGGCACGCCCTCGCCGACCAGTTTCTTCTTCTCGCCCCTCGGCCGGTTCTCGAATTTGGCGAACAGGGCATCGACGTGATCCCAGTGTTCGCCGTCGACGACGCCGGGCGCGATGGCGTTGACATTGATGCGGTGCTTGATCAGGTCGAGCCCCGCCGATTGGGTCAGCGAAATGACAGCGGCCTTGGTGGCGCAATAGACGCCGACCAGCGCCTCGCCACGACGGCCAGCCTGGCTCGCCATGTTGATGATCCGGCCGCCACTGCCGCGCGCGATCATCGACCGGGCGGCTGCCTGCAGCATGAACAGCGTGCCGGCGACATTGACGGAGAACAGCTTGTCAAAGCTTGCCTTGGTGATGTCGACAATCGGCGCCAGGTCGAACAGGGCGGCATTGTTGATCAGGATGTCGAGACCGCCGGTCCTGGTCTCGACCGTCTTGACCGCAGCGTCGATCGAGCCAAGATCGGTGACATCGAGCTTCACGGCATAGGCCTTGCCGCCAATCTCGGCAGCGGTCTTTTCGGCCGCCTCAAGATTGATGTCGGCAATGGCAACGGTGGCGCCTTCGCCGACATAGGCTTCGGCGAACGCCTTGCCGATGCCACGGGCGGAGCCCGTGATCAGCGCCGATTTGCCGGCCAGGCGCATGCTCACATCGCCTTTCCGTCGGCGCCGAAGCGATGCAGCTTGGCCTGGTCGGGCGTCAGATAGATCGTGTCGCCGTGGCGGACGGCCAGTTCGCCATCGGCACGAACGGTCAGCGGGCCGACACCTTCGGCCTGGACATGCAGGAAGGTGTCGGATCCCAGATGCTCGGCAACGCCGACGACGGCTTTCCAGTCGCCCGCCGTGGTCGAGATGCCCAGATGCTCGGGGCGGATGCCGATGGTCTTGGCGCTGTATTTGGCGGCCGGCGCGCCTTCGATCAGGTTCATCTTGGGCGAACCGATGAAGCCGGCGACGAACAGGTTCTTCGGCGTCTTGTAGAGCTCCATCGGCGAGCCGACCTGCTCGATGTTGCCGGCGTTCAGCACGACGATCTTGTCGGCCATGGTCATGGCTTCGACCTGATCGTGAGTGACGTAGATCATGGTGGTCTTGAGCTGATGATGCAGCTCGCTGATCTCCAGCCGCATGGTGCCGCGCAAGGCGGCATCGAGGTTGGAGAGCGGCTCGTCGAACAGGAAGGCCGAAGGCTGGCGCACGATGGCGCGGCCGATGGCAACACGCTGGCGCTGGCCGCCGGAGAGCTGGCCAGGCCGGCGCTCAAGATAGTTGGTGAGGTTCAGCACGCGCGCCGCGTCCTTCACCTTCCGGTCGATGGTCGCCTGATCCTCGCCCGCCATCTTCAGCGGAAAGGCGATGTTCTTGGCCACCGTCATATGCGGATAAAGTGCGTAGGACTGGAACACCATGGCCAGCTTGCGCTTGGCCGGCGCCTCGCCGGTGACATCACGGCCATCGATGTTGATGGTGCCGCCGCTGGTGTCCTCCAGACCGGCGATCAGGCGCAGCAGCGTTGACTTGCCGCAGCCGGAAGGGCCGACGAAGACGACGAATTCCCCGTTTTCGATCACCAGGTCGAGACCCGGGATGATGGACGTCGATCCGAAGGACTTGGAGACGTTCTTGAGCGTGATGTTTCCCATGGTTTCCTCCCCGAGGGGTTCTTTTTCGCCGCTTGCTTCAGGCAAACGTCCGTTACTTCACCGCACCAAAGGTCAGGCCGCGCACCAGCTGCTTCTGGCTGAACCAGCCCATGATCAGGATCGGTGCGATGGCCAGCGTCGAGGCCGCCGAAAGCTTGGCCCAGAACAGACCTTGCGGGCTGGAGAAGGAGCTGATGAAGGCGGTGAGTGGTGCGGCTTCCGTGGTGGTCAGCCGGATCGTCCAGAACGCTTCGTTCCAAGCCAGGATGATGTTGAGCAGCATGGTCGAGGCGATGCCCGGCACCGCCATCGGCGTCAGCACGTACCAGATTTCCCCCCACAGCGATGCGCCATCCATGCGCGAGGCTTCCAGGATCTCGCCCGGGATTTCGCGGAAGTAGGTGTAGAGCATCCAGACCACGATCGGCAGGTTGATCAGCATCAGCATGACCATCAGGCCGATGCGGCTGTCGAGCAGTCCAAGGTCACGGAAGATCAGGTAGATCGGAAACAGCACGGCGACCGCCGGCATCATCTTGGTGGACAGCATCCACATCAGGATGTCCTTGGTCCGCTTGCCCGGCGAGAAGGCCATTGACCAAGCGGCCGGTATGGCAACGAGCAGAGCCAGGATGGTCGATCCCACGGAGAGGATCACCGAGTTCAGGAAGAACTTGAAGTAGCCGCTCTGCGCCTGAACCTCGGCATAGCTCTCAAACGTTCCCGACGGGATCAGGTTGAAGCCCTGGATGGCTTCCTGCTCCGACTTGAACGACGTGATGATCGTATACAGGATCGGGAAGAAGATCAGCAGCGCGACGATCCAGGCGGCAACTGTCGCGATTGTCTTGTGCTGGGTGGTGACTGAGCGTGCCATCTTATCCTCCCTTACTTGTCCAGGTTCTTGCCGACGGCGCGCATGGCGAAGAAGGCAACGATGTTGGCGAGAATGACAGCGATGATGCCGCCGGCGGATGCCTGGCCGATTTTGAACTCCAGCAGTGCCTTCTGGTAGACGAGGAAAGGCAGGTTGGTGGAGGCATATCCAGGACCGCCATTAGTGGTGACGAGGATCTCGGCATAGACCGACAGCAGGAAGATCGTCTGGATCAGGATGACGACGGTGATCGCCCGCGACATGTGCGGCAGCGTCAGATGGATGAAGCGGCTGACGAAGCCGGCGCCGTCCATCTCGGCGGCTTCCTTCTGCTCACCGTCGAGCGACTGCAATGAAGTCAGCAGGATCAGTGTCGCGAAAGGCAGCCATTGCCAGGCGACAATGATGATGATGGCCAGCATCGGATGTTGCCCGAACCAGTCGATCGGCTGGGCGCCGAAGAAGCGCGCTATGTCGGCGAACACCCCGTATTGCGGGTGCATGATCATGTTCTTCCAGACAAGTGCTGCCACCGGCGGCATGACAAAGAACGGCGAGATGACGAGGATGCGCACGATGCCTTGTCCCCACATCGGCTGATCAATCAGAAGCGCCAGCAGGATGCCGCCGATCACCGTGATCAGGAGCACGCTGACCACGAGGACAAGCGTGTTGAGGATCGACTGCAGGAAGGCCGGGTTGGAATAGAACAGCGCATAGTTCGAGAGGCCGACGAAGCCATCCCGAACCGGGTTGAGCGGATTGTACTGCTGGAAGGAGAACCACAAGGTGAGTGCCAGCGGAACAACCATCCACACCAGCAGCAGCACCACGGATGGCGCCATCATGAAACGGGCAAGCGAACGGGTCTGCTGAGTAGCCATGACGGTCACCCTTCAATGGTCAGACTGAATTTTCAAAGACTATCAAAAAGGCGGCCGCCCGAACTGGGACTCGGGCGGCCGTTGCCGGTCAGGAAGGCGACCGGCATTCGGCACCGGGAGGAGCCTACTTGATATAACCGCCCTCGGTCATTGCCGCTGTGGCAGCGTCCTGGGCCTGCTTCAAGGCATCGTCGACGCTCGACTGGCCGGCAAGTGCCGCCGAGAAGAGCTGGCCGACAGTGGTACCAAGTCCCTGAAACTCAGGAATGGCGACGAACTGCACACCGACATAAGGCACCGGCTTGACGGTCGGATGCGTCGGATCGGCTGCGTTGATGGAGTCCAGCGTCATCTTGGCGAAGGGAGCCGCCTTCTGGTAGTCGGCGTTGGCGTAGAGCGAGGAGCGCGTGCCCGGAGGAACGTTGGCCCAGCCTTCCTTGGCCGCGACGAGTTCGGCGTAGTGCTTGCTGGTTGCCCAGGCGACGAACTTCTCGGCCGCGGCCGCCTTCTGCGTGCCGGCGGGAATGGCAAGCGACCATGCCCACAGCCAGTTACCACGCTTGCCGAGGCCGTTGTCCGGGGCCAGCGCATAGCCGACCTTGTCGGCGACGGTGGAGTTCTTCGGGTCAGAGACGAAGGAGGCCGCCACGGTGGCGTCGATCCACATGCCGCACTTGCCCTGCTGGAACAGCGCCAGGTTTTCGTTGAAGCCGTTGGAGGAGGCGCCTTCCGGGCCGTCGGCCTTCATCAGGTCGACATAGAACTGCAGCGTCTTCTTCCACTCGGGCTGATCGAACTGCGGCTTCCAGTTCTCGTCGAACCAGCGTGCGCCGAAGGAGTTCGACATGGCGGTGAGGAAGGCCATGTTCTCGCCCCAGCCGGCCTTGCCACGCAGGCAGACGCCGTTAACGCCATTGGCGCGATCGGTCATCTTGTCGGCGGCCTGCCTGATGAAATCCCAGGTCGGCGCGTCGGGCATCTTCAGCCCAGCCTTGTCCATCAGGTCCTTGCGGTACATGACGAAGGAGCTCTCGCCGTAGAAGGGGGCGGCATATAGCTTGCCGTCGACCGAAAGGCCGCCGGCAATGGCCGGGATGATGTCCTTGGCGTCATAGTCGTCGCCGAGCTTGTCGAGCGGCAGAAGCCAGCTCTGCTTGGCCCAGATCGGCACTTCATAGGTGCCGATGGTCATCACGTCATACTGGCCGCCCTTGGTGGCGATATCGGTGGTGACGCGCTCGCGCAGCACGTTTTCTTCGAGCGTGACCCAGTTGAGGGTGACGTCGGGGTTAGCCTTGGTGAAGTCGTCAGTCAGCTTCTGCATGCGGACCATATCGCCATTGTTGACGGTGGCGATGGTGATGGATTCGGCATGTGCGGCGAACGCGAGTGCGCTTGTCGAGCACAAGCCCAGGATGAGCGTGCGAAGTTTCATCAAATTCCTCCCATGGACCAAGATGAGCATTTGCCTTGGCTTTGAGCAATTACTCACTTGGCGTTAATTATGTCAAGCCGGATTCGATGCTGCAGCGCAGCACTCGAACTGGCGCGGCGGCGAACAGCAGGTGGATATGGGAGCGGCCAAGACAGGCGCGGCGGTTCACCGCTCGCTATCCAGCGAGTCGATGAAATCAGCGTATCGAGAGCCTGACGGTCAGGAGGCGATCTCGGCGAGCAGCCAGTCGCGAAAGGCACGGATTTTCGGCACGTTGCGGCGCGCCTCCGGATAGACCAGCCAATAGGCGTGGCCATCGTCGCCGACCAGATCGAATGGCTGGACTAGGCGGCCGTCGGCGAGTTCCTGCTTGAACAGCGCCCTGGTCAGCACCGCCACGCCGTGGCCGGCGATGGCGGCATTGGCTTCATAGGCCTGCGCGCCCATGCGGCTGCTGGGCCGCTTGGCAAGGTCGTGGGTATGGACACCGGCGGCGGCGAACCATTCCTCCCACCAGATGTCACCGGGATCGAGGATCGGCAGGCGCAAGAGATCGGCCGGTTCCTTGACGCCGCCGATGCTTGCAGCGAGCTTCGGGCTCAGCATCGGCGTGAAGTCGGCGTCGAGCAGTTTGAAAGCCTCGAGGCCGGGCCATTTGCCGCCGCCCGAACGGATGGCGAGGTCGACATCCTCGCGGGCAAAGTCTGTCAGCCGGCTCGACGTGTCGAGCCGCACGGCAAGGGCGGGGTTGGCGATCTGGAATGAACCCAGGCGGTGCGCCAGCCAGTTCGAGGCGAATGTCAGCACCGTCGTGACGCAGAGCAGACCATCAGCGCCGGCGGGCCGATGCATAAGCCTCGCTCAGAAGATTGAAGGCCTCGCTGACCGCGGGGGAAAAGCGCCTGCCGGTTTCGGTCAGGGCGACTTGCCGTGGCTGGCGAAGGAACAGCGGCGTGCCGACGCGCTCCTCCAGCACCTTGATCTGGTAGCTCACCGCTGCCTGCGTCATGCCGAGTTCGCCGGCCGCCTTGGTGAAGGAGAGATGCCGCGCCACGGCTTCGAACACCCTGATCGCAGCGAGCGGCGGGAGCGGCGCGGTCTGTCGCGAACTGAGATCAGGCATAAGGCCTCCTTATGGGCCATGATTGATGTTTGATTGGCGAAGACCGCCGATGCACCCGACATTCAGCCTCAACCCTTCATTCGGGTTCAGGATAGCGGAGGTTGACGATCATGACCATGGCACCGGAAAAGTGCACGCCTACGCCGGATCATCGTTGGATTTCGTGGCTTGCCGATGGATTTGGCTGGTTTGCAGCCAGAAAGCGGGAGCGTCTGGACATCAGGGACCTGTCGCCGCATCTGCAGCGCGACCTCGGTTTCCTCGATGGCAACGATCCTTTCGGGCCGCGCGGATAACCCTGCTCAGCTTATGGGAAACAGGAACGGGCCTGTAGCGTGGGGCCCATGCAATGGAGCCGGCCCAACTTTGATTTGACAGGAGATGCGATGGCACAGCATGGCTGCGTCTCCCGGCCGCCATATGCCGGCGCCACGCAAACAGGGCCTCGATATGACGAGCGGCATCCACCACGTCACGCTGATCACCCGCGATGTCCAGGCCAATGTCGATTTCTATGTCGGCTTTCTTGGGCTCCGCCTTGTCAAGCGAACCGGCGGATACGAGGACGCCCGGCAGCTCCATCTGTTCTACGGCGACGAAACCGGTGCGCCGGGTTCGCTGGTCACCTTCCTGGTCTGGGAGGACGGTTCGCCGGGGCGGGTCGGGCACGGCCAGGTCGGTGAGTTCGCGCTCGCCATCGATGCCGCGAGCACCGGCTTCTGGCTCGAACGCGCCTTGCGCTTTCATGTTCCCGTGGAGGGGCCAACGCGCGAGTTCGGCGAGACCGTGCTGCGCCTTCGCGATCCGGATGGGGTCATCGTCAAGTTGGTCGGGACCGATCGGCCGGCAGCGGACCAGAGCTCCAGCGATATCCCGCTCCAGCACACGGTTCGCGGCATCAGGAGTGCGACGATCTACAGCGAAACCCCGGATCTGACGGCAAGCTTCATCCAGCAGTATTTTGGTTTCTCGCGCACCGCCCGGGAAGGGACCATCGAGCGGCTTGTCTCGCGGGCCGGCGACTGTATCGACATTCGCGACGCGACCGGCTTCTGGCCCGGGGTTCCCGGAACGGGTACGGCCGATCACGTAGCCTTTCGCGCTGCCGATATCGAAAAGCTGAACGGTGTGCATGATGCGCTTGGTTCGCTGAATTCGAGCGAGACCACCGTGCACGACCGCAAGTATTTTACCTCGCTCTATGTGCGGGAGCCGAGCGGAACGCTGCTTGAGCTTGCGACGGACGGCCCCGGCTTCGGTGTCGACGAACCGCCGGAGACACTGGGAACGCGTCTGTTCGTACCAGGCGATGCGACACAGGCCGACGACATCGCGGCGATGCTGCCGCAATTTTCAATGCCCGGTGATGAACGGATCATCTACCGCGACCTGCCCTTCGTTCACCGCTTCTTTGTGCCTGAGCAGCCCGATGGCAGCACTCTGGTCTTGCTGCACGGGACCGGCGGCAGCGAGGCCGACCTGATGCCGTTGGCCCGGCATGCCGCGCCACGGGCGACGCTGCTCGGGGTTCGGGGCCGCAGCACCGAGGAAGGCGTCAGCCGCTGGTTCCGGCGCACGTCGCCAACCGTCTTCGACCAGCAGGACATCCGCTCGGAAGCCGAGGCGTTCGCGGCGTTCGTTGCCGGTGCCAGCACCGCTTACGGGCTCGACGAAAACCGAACCGTTTTCGTCGGCTATTCCAATGGCGCTAATCTCCTCGCCGCCGTCATGGTCCTGCACCCCGGCCTTGTCAGAAACGCAGTCTTGCTTCGCGCCATCGCCGTGCTGGATGACATGCCGCCAGCGGATCTTTCCGGCAGCAAGGTCCTGATGCTGTCCGGGCGGTCAGATCCCTATCATTCGCCCGCGCTGGAGGCGACATTGCAAGCCGATGGCGCCGAGCTTGAAATCCACGCGATCGACGCCGGCCATGAACTAGTCGCGGCGGACCATCACACCATGGCGCAGTGGTTGGCCCGCATAGTCAGCTGACCCCGCACTGTCAGCTGACGTTGAGAAGGGCGGTGGCCGTCCGCTCGTCGGTGATGAGACCATTGACCAGGCGCCGGTTCACCGCCGCGAGGATGCCAGGTAGTTTGCGCTCACCCATGGCGAGCGCGATGACCAGCGACTTCTCGCGTGACGGCAAGGCTGCCGAAGACACCCGGTCATTGGTGATGCCTTCGATCATGCGGCCCTCGCGGTCATAGACCCAGCCGACGATCTCGGCGATGCCGCCGGCCTTTTGCAGCGCCTTCAGCTCAGCCTCCGAAATGAAGCCGTCCTCGTAGAGCGGCGCCTTCGGGCCGAGATCGCCGATGCCGATGAAGGTGACGTCGGCCTCGGCGGCAAGCGCCAAGGTCGGCTGGATCATCGGCTGGTTGAGCAGCATCTCGCGCTCTTCCGGCGACGAGGCGATGACCGGCAACGGCATCGGGAACGACCGCGCCTTGACCCTGTCGGCCATGGTAAAGATGACGTTGTAGAAGGCGGCGGAGCCGTCGGGCGAAATGTTGCCGGTCAAGGACACCACCTTGTGCTGCGGACATTCCATCGGCGGCAGTTGCTCGATCGCCGCCTTCAGCGTGCGCCCGGTGCCGATGGCCATGACGATCGGCGTCGGCGAGCGCAGCCGCCGCTCGATCTCCGCCGCCGCCGCCTCGGCGATGCCAATGGTGGTGGAGGATGAATTGGGATCGCTGGGCACGACTTCGACCAGGTCAAGCGCGAAACGGGATTTCAGCCGCGCCGCAAGTTCGAGGCAGTTGGCGATCGGATGATCGACGCGGACCTTGATCAGCCCTTCCGACACCGCCAGCGACACCAGCCGCTGCGCCGTCTGCCGTGAAATGCCGAGCGTCGCGGCGATCTGGTCCTGTGTGTTGCCGGCAACATAATAGAGCCAGCCGGCGCGCGCCGCGTCGTCCAACCTGTTGCTGCCGCCGTCCTGCCGGGTGTTCACGCCTTGCCTCCCACCGCCTGGTATCAAGGCGGACTGCTTAGTTTCGCAGGGATTGACCCGCCGCGCAATTGTCTATCGTGCGGGCAATTGCCTGCACCCTCCGGCGCTTTTCCGTGAGGCGGACTGTTACGTCCCCGAGCACAATCCCGATGGACCAGGAATGCCCCTGCCGTCAACGGCTCGCGGATAGCCGGCACTATGGTTTATCTCGCCGCCCAAACACTTTAAGGGATCGGAAAAGAGGATTTTTCCGATGACGCCGAAAGCGGTTTTCTGGGACATGGACGGCACGCTGGTCGACAGCGAGCCTCTGCACGAAGCAGCCCTTGTGGCAGCGATGCGCAATGCAGGCCTTGTCCCGCCGGACGATTTGCATGAACGTGTGCTCGGTGTCGCCGCCTGGCCGGTCTACGAAATGATGCGCGGCGAATTCGGCCTCGATCTTCCCTTCGACGACTGGATCCAGCGCAAATACGAGCACTATCTGCCGCTGGTCGAGCGGTTGCAGCCGCGCCCCGGCGCGATCGAGGTCTTCAACGAATTGCGCGCAAGGGGCGTGGCGCAGGCGGTGGTCTCGAATTCGGACCGGATGATCGTCGACGCCAATCTGCGCATGGTCGGACTGACCTATCCCGGCATGAGGACAATCAGCCGCAACGACGTGCGCGAAGGCAAGCCGCACCCCGAGCCGTTCCTGCGCGCTGCCTGGCTGGCCAATGTCGACCCCGCACAGGCCGTCGCGATCGACGACAGCTGGCCGGGCGCGATAGCCGGGCTGGCGGCGGGCATGAAGACGATCTTCTGGCCGGAAGCGCCGATGGCCGGACCGCCCGGCGCCGTTGTCATCAACAGCGCCGAGGAGTTGCGGGCTGAGCTAGGTGTGGAGCCTCAATAGGTTGTCCTCGGTTCTGTCGAGGCGACTGATCGGTGTTTTGGACTTTAGGCTGCCGTGCGGGCGATGCCAATTGTACCTGTGGAGCCATACCGGCAGTTCGGCTGCGCGGTGGTGCGAGGTCGGATAGGCGATGGCATAGGCCCATTCCCTTAGCGCGGTCTGGATGAAGCGCTCGGCCTTGCCGTTGGTCTTGGGCGTGTAGGGCCTTGTCCTGACATGCTTAAGGTCGAGATCGCGACAGGCTTTGGCGAAGGCTTTCGACCTATAGCAGGAGCCGTTGTCGGTCATGACGCGCGCAATGGTGACGCCGAGGCTTGCATAATAGGCCAACGCCGCCTTGAGGAAGGCGACGGCGCTTTCCTTCTTCTCGTCGGGCAGGATCTGCGAGAAGGCGATGCGAGAGGCGTCGTCGATGCAGACATGGACGAATTCCCATCCGGCGCCGCGCGACTTGCCCTTCTGTGGATCGCCGGTGATGCGGTGCCCGACCTGGCTGAAGCGGCCCAGCTTCTTGATGTCGATGTGGATCATCTCGCCGGGGTGCTCGCGCTCGTAGCGCCGGATCGGTTCGGCCGGCTCAATGTCCTTCAGCCGCGACAGCCCGGCACGCTTCAGCACCCGGCTGACGGTGGCGGGTGAGACGCCAACCTCCATGGCGATGTGCTTGCCGGTCAGCCGCCGGCGGCGCAATGCCATGATGCGCTCGGCCACCGCCTGTCCGGTCATCCCCGGCATGACATGAGGCCGCGACGAGCGGTCGACCATGCCGGCCCGGCCCTCGGCCTTGTAGCGCTCGACCCAGCGCGCCGCGATCTTCGCCGACACACCATACGTCCGCGCCGCATGGGCTTGGGAAAGACGACCTTCTATCACCGACAGCGCCATTTCCTCTCGACGCAGCGGCGTGAGACGGGCATTCTTGTGGATGTTCATTCGGACCCTCCGATGAGTGCTGAAGCTTGGTAACTCCAGTCTCCTCGGTCAGGTCCGAATGGACAACCCCCTGAGAGCTCACAGCTAGGGCTCTGAGGCGTAGGTCCGCGCTGCCCCTCATTGTCCTGCCGGACATTTCTCCCCGTATAGTCACGGGGAGAAAGACGCTGGCATTGATGGTGCCGGCCAGCTGATGAGCGAAGGCCAGCGCTCAGTTCCTATAGACCGGCTCCTGCTCGTCGAGGATCGCCTTCAACTCGCTGAGGTGACGATCGGCCTGGCCGGGATAGTCCTCCTGCTCCTGTGCCGCCTTTTCGGCGATGGCGTCGGAAAGCACGCGCAGCGGCCGGCCGGTCCATAGCGCCTTGATGTAGGTTTCGGCGGCGCGTTCGAAATAGAACATGCGGTTGAAGGTGTCGGCGACGGTGTCGCCAATGACCAGCACGCCATGGTTGCCCATGATCATCACCTTGTCCTTGGGGGCGGCGAAAAGCTGCGCGCAGCGCTCGCCCTCTTCCTCGAAGGCCAGCCCGCCATAGTGGCTGTCGACGACGTGGCGGTTGAAGAAGATCGCCGAGTTCTGGTCGATCGGCGGCAGCCGTGAATCGGCGAGCGATGCCAGGACGGTGGCGTGGATCGAGTGCACATGCATGACGCAGCGCGCATGGCGGACATTGCGGTGGATGGCGCCATGCAGGCCCCATGCGGTCGGATCAGGCGCGTTCGGGCCGGACAGCGTCTCGGGGTCATTGGCGTCGATCAAAAGCAGATCGCTCGCCTTGATGCGCGAGAAATGCACCTGGTTGGGGTTCATCAGGAACTGCGTGCCGTCATCATTGACCGCCAGCGAGAAATGGTTGGCCACCGCCTCATGCATGTTAAGCCGCGCTGTCCAGCGGAAGGCGGCGGCGAGATCGACGCGCTCCTCGTAGAACGGCAGATTGGTCAGCGTTTCCTTTTGCAGGCGGGCGATGCTCATCTCAAAAATCCTCCGGTTTCCGGGACAATGCCGCGACCTGACCGTGCCGGCAACCGGTATCGGTTGGTGCAGGAAAGCTGGCTCATGCCGCGGTGCTGGCGGCGGTGCCTGCCCGCAACCCGCCATGCTCGACAATGAAGTCGATGACTTCCTGCAACCCCTTGCCGCGCGACAGGTCGGTGAAGCCGAAGGGGCGCTTGCCGCGCATGCGGGCCGCGTCGCTCTCCATCACATCGAGATTGACGTTCACATAGGGCGCCAGATCGCTCTTGTTGATGACCAGGAAATCGGAGCGGGTGATGGCCGGGCCGCCCTTCCTCGGGATTTCCTCGCCCTGGCAGACAGAGATGACATAGAGCGTCAGGTCGGCGAGATCCGGCGAGAAGGTGGCGGCGAGATTGTCGCCGCCGGATTCGATGAAGATAATGTCGAGATCCGGGAATTTCCTGTTCATCTCGGCGATCGCCTGCAGGTTGATCGAGGCGTCCTCGCGGATCGCCGTGTGCGGACAGCCGCCGGTCTCGACGCCCATGATGCGGTCTTCCGGCAGAGCCTGCAGGCGCGCCAGCATCATGGCGTCTTCCTTGGTGTAGATGTCGTTGGTGACGACAGCGATGGAAAACTCATCGCGCAGCGCCTTGCAGAGCTTTTCGGTGAGCGTTGTCTTGCCCGAGCCGACGGGGCCGCCGATGCCGATGCGGAGCGGACCGTTTTGTGACGTCACGTGGGGAACTCCATGATGGCAAGAACGACGAAACCAAGCCCGATCAGCAAGCAGAGCGGTGAATAGTAGCTGATATCAAGCCGCGCGAAAGGCTGTTCGGGTGCGAGCCGCCGCCACCACGGCGTGAAGCCGACAATGCCCCGTCCAAGGAAAACCAGGCCGATCAGCAGCGCCGAGGCAGCCAGCCCCTCCTTGGGGAAAGGCGACGCGAACACACCCTCCAGCGCCATTGGCCACAGGGTGGCGAGGGCAAGACAGGCGGCAACGGCAAAACTGGCGAAAGGTGCCGGCATTTCCCGGACACCGCGAAACCCGACAACGGCGCGGGCGCATGACGCCGCGTCCCTGCCCGGCCAGACGCCGCCAATGCCCCAATAGACATGCAGCGTGGTGATCAACAGCAGAACAGCCGAAAGCGCGAAGGCGAGAATGATCATGAACGGAACAGCCTTGAGTATTGGGTCTCGTGCTTCATCGCCATGACATCCGAGACGAAGGCGCAGCCGCCGAGATCATCCAGCGTCGAGCGGGCAGCGCGGCCTGCCGTCGAGAGCGCCAGCGGCTCGAAGCCGGCAAGCAAAGCGGTCGCTCCAGTCTGGCCGACAACACCGAGCCGGATCGCTGCCTGGACAAGGTTGGAGAAGAAGGCCTGCAGGAAGCCGGCCAGCGCGTCCGGCAAGGCAATGCCATTGCCGCCGGCAACAGCGCCTACGGCAACGCAATAGGCGCATTCGGCCGGCAGGCGTGCGAGCGCCGGATTGGGCCATGCGGAAGCAGCCTTGAGGAAGGCCGCGCCCTGCAGCATGGTCTCGGCGTGACGCTCGCGCGAACCGGCCAGCGCCTCCGCAAGTGCGGTGATCTCGTCGAGATCATCGTTGCCCCGCGCCCGGCGCCAGCTCTCGGCAAACAAAACCGCGTCGTTCCAGCCGGAACCCATCTCGACCAATGTCTCCAGCCAACCCGCCAGGTCTTCGCTGTCGGCAATCAGTCCATCTTGCACGGCGCGTTCGAGACCATGGCTGTAGGCAAAGCCGCCGACCGGAAAGGCCGGCGACAGCCACGCCATCAACCGCAGCAGAGCGATATGCGGCGGCTGCTCAGTCATGGTCGTGATGGTGGCCCGCGTGGCTGTGCGAATGGGAATGCGCCTCGCCATGCGCATGGCTGTGGGCTTCCGCATGGCTGTGCGCATGCGCTTCGGTATGAGCATGGCCATGGTCGTGACCGCCAGAATAGGCGCCGCGCACCGGCTTGAAGGGTTCGGAAACATCGGTCACCGTGGCGCCCAGCCCTTCCAGCATCGCCTTGATGACGTGATCACGCAGGATGAGGATGCGCCCAGCCTCGATGGCAGCCGCGAGATGCCGGTTGCCAATGTGCCAGGCAAGTTCGGCGAGATGCACGGGGCTTTTGGCCCGGATGTCGTAGAGCGGCTCCTCGGCGGCAATGATTTCGATATGGCGGCCATCCTCCAGCACCAGCCGGTCGCCATCGTTCAGCGCAACGGGTGCCGGCAGATCAACCAGCACCTTGTCGCCCTGGTCCAGCTCAACGGCCCTGCGGCGCAGATGCCGTTCGTCATGGGCAAGCACCGCGCGGCCGAATGGAGCGGCTGCTCCAGCCTCGCCCGACGCAAGCACGGAGACGGCACGCGGGAACCTGGTGAAGTCGGTCTTGATGTCGAGCTTCATCGGGCGGAACCTCCATTGGCCTGGGCGCGGGCGCGGGCTGGCCGGGCCAACATGCGATCGAAATAGGCATTGATGTGTTCGGAGTCGATCGGAAACCGGCCGGCGCGCGCCCAGCTGCCGATATCACCGAGCAGCACGTCGACAGCGGTAAACCGTTCGCCCAGCGCGAACGGCCTCTCGCCCAACCGCCGGTCCAGTGCCCCGAGTTCCGAGGCGAAGTCGTAGGCCGCGGCGGGGCCGACATCGACCCGTATCTCCTTCGGCAGCAGGAAGCGATGACGCAGCTTGTTCCACAGCGGCGCCTCGAGCTCGCTTTGGGCAAAGTGCATCCAGGAATCCATCTCCGCGCGGCCGACAACGCCGGGATTGGCGCCCATGCCTTTTTCAGCGTGTTTGTCACCGAGATAGACGCAGATCGCCGCCGAATCCGTCACTGTCAGCTCGCCGTCGATGAGGACCGGCACCTTGCCGGACGGGTTGAGCGCGTAAGCCTCGGGCGAGCGCAGCTTGACCTCGACGAATTCATAGGGCTGCGCGAGTTCCTCGAGCATCCAGAGAACACGGCTGACGCGAGATCCGCGCGATCCGACGGCCTTGTACATGCACAACCTGCCTTTCCCCGGAACCCTAGCCCATCCCTCAAACCAGCCCAATGCCGCTCAAACAATCGTGTCGAAGAGCCGCAGGATGAACGAAACCTGATAGATCAGCGTCGCCGCGACAAAGGCAATGTGAAACCGGCGGTCGCGCATCAGGATCGCGGCGACGCATAACGCGATGAAGATAGGCGTGCGGAACAGATACTCGTTGCCGAAGCGGGCGAAATGCTCCGGTCCTTTCAGCAGCGTGTCGATGACGTCGAGCCCATAGGTCGTCGCCAGCAGGCCGAAGAACCAGGCGCGGCGCGAATAGAAGAAATCCTCGTAGCTGGTGTAGTCCAGCATCGAATCCGGAAACAGCAGCGCGCAGAGCATGAACAGCGTGACGGCATAGAAAATGATGAACAGGTACTTGCCGAAGGTCCAGGTTTCGATGGCGTAGAGGCCGAACTCCCACCACCAGAAATGCACCAGCATCAAAAGCACGGAAGCGACCCAGGCCAGATGCACGGGATAGAGCCGGTACTGGCCGGGATGCTGGACGATGCGGGCCAGTCCCGACAGAAGGCGGGTGACGCCAAGGCCGATCACCATGCCCATGACGATGCGGATGTGAGGAAATATGTCGTGGGGAGAGATTGTTTCGGTCGCCATGGCCGGTCACGCGGTTTGCTTGCGGCGCATAGTGCGGTGTCCAGACAGGCACCGCAACAAGTTCAGTCGCGAACAAGCTGTTCCGGCAGCCACGGGGTGCCAGGAAAAAAGTCCTGGTTGAGAATATTCGCGATTTGGTATGGGCAATCGGTCGGGAAATCCCCTTCAGGCAAGCCCGTTTCATCAATCGCCTTCAGGCGCGCGAACTCGAATTCGCTGATGATCTGCGTTTGTGGATAGGCCTTCAGGCTGGGGCTTTCATCGATCAGTCTCTTGATCTGATGCCGCTGC
The DNA here is from genome assembly GCF_015500075.1 of Mesorhizobium sp. INR15. Classification (NCBI taxonomy): domain Bacteria; kingdom Pseudomonadati; phylum Pseudomonadota; class Alphaproteobacteria; order Hyphomicrobiales; family Phyllobacteriaceae; genus Mesorhizobium; species Mesorhizobium sp. INR15. Next base: position 686,065 of record NZ_CP045496.1, read on the forward strand.
TCCCGGATTGTGAGCAACCAACCTGCCTTGCGCTTTCCAGCCTGAAATTGCCACTTGAGCAAGTGCAAAAGCAAAATGCCAAGCCTGTTTGCAATTTCCCTCTTGTCGCTCCGCCCCAAGCTCTCGATCTCCTCGGCCAAGTTTTCGCGATCGAGGTCAGAGACACGACCTTCGCGCAACAGCGCGCCTTGCTCGGCGCACCACTGAGCATAGTCGGCCTCATAGGGCGTCAATTGCTGTCTTCGAAAGATCTTGTTCATTCAGGATATATTGCTCTCAAAGAGCGAGATTTCCAAGCCAGGTGAAAAAGGCGGCACTTACCTGGACTCTTCGGCGCAATGTTTTCGTAGCCGCAGGTGGCGAATCCTGTCCAGTTTCATGATGGCTTCATTTGACCACGTTCATGAATTTCGGCGGAAACCTCAAAACAGAAAATACCGCTGCGCCATCGGCAGCACGGTGGCCGGCTCGCAGGTCAGCAACTCGCCGTCGGCGCGCACTTCATAGGTTTCCGGATCGACCTCGATATGCGGCATGGCGTCGTTGAGCACCATCGAATGCTTGCCGATGCCGCCACGGGTGTTTTCGACGGCGACGAACTGCTTTTCGACGCCGAGCCTGCCATGCAGACCTGACTCGAGCGCGGCCTTGGAAACGAAGGTCACGGACGAATTCGTCCGTGCCTTGCCATAGGCGCCGAACATTGGCCGGTAGTGCATTGGCTGCGGCGTCGGGATCGAGGCGTTGGGGTCGCCCATGGGTGCTGCGGCGATCATGCCGCCGATCAGCACCATGTCGGGTTTGACGCCGAAGAAGGCCGGGTTCCACAGCACAAGGTCGGCGCGTTTGCCGACGGCGATCGAGCCTATATGCCTGGATAGGCCGTGCGCGATGGCCGGGTTGATGGTGTATTTGGCGATGTAGCGGCGGACGCGGAAATTGTCGTTGTCGCCGGTTTCCTGAGGCAGCGAGCCGCGCTGCCGCTTCATCTTGTCGGCGGTCTGCCAGGTGCGGATCGCCACCTCGCCGACGCGGCCCATGGCCTGGCTGTCAGACGAGATGATCGAGAAGGCGCCGATGTCGTGCAGGATGTCTTCCGCCGCGATGGTTTCCTTGCGGATGCGGCTTTCGGCGAAGGCGATGTCCTCGGGGATGGACGGCGACAGATGGTGGCAGACCATCAGCATGTCGAGATGTTCGGCCAGCGTGTTGACCGTATAGGGCCGGGTCGGATTGGTCGAGGACGGGATAACGTTGGGTAGGCCGCAGACCTTGATGATGTCGGGTGCATGGCCACCGCCGGCGCCTTCGGTGTGGAAGGCATGAATGGTGCGGCCCTTGATCGCCGCCACGGTGTTTTCGACAAAGCCGGACTCATTCAGCGTGTCGGTGTGGATCATCACCTGCACGTCGTATTCGTCGGCGACCGACAGGCAGCAATCTATTGCAGCGGGTGTCGTGCCCCAGTCTTCATGCAGCTTCAGCGAACAGGCGCCGCCGAGCACCATTTCCTCGAGCGCCGCCGGCAGCGACGCATTGCCTTTGCCCGACAGGCCGATATTCATCGGGAAGGCATCGAAGGACTGGATCATGCGCGCCATGTGCCAGGGACCCGGCGTGCACGTGGTGGCGAGCGTGCCATGCGCCGGGCCGGTGCCGCCGCCGAGCATGGTGGTGATGCCCGACATCAGCGCTTCCTCGATCTGCTGCGGGCAGATGAAATGGATATGCGCGTCGAAGCCACCCGCCGTCAGGATCTTGCCTTCACCGGCAATGATCTCGGTGCCGGGGCCGATGATGATGGTGACGCCATCCTGCGTATCAGGATTGCCGGCCTTGCCGATCGCGGCGATACGGCCATCCCTCAAACCTATGTCGGCCTTGAAGATGCCGGCGCTGGCATCGACCACCAGCGCATTGGTGATGACGGTGTCGACAGCGCCCTGCGCGCGGGAAACCTGGCTCTGGCCCATGCCATCGCGGATGACCTTGCCGCCGCCGAATTTCACCTCCTCGCCGTGAATGGTGAGGTCTTTCTCGACCTCGATGAACAGTTCGGTGTCGGCGAGGCGAACCTTGTCGCCCACCGTCGGGCCGTACATGCGGGCATAGGCGGCGCGCGATATCTTAGCCGGCATCAGAGTTTTCCCATTACCTTCTGCTGAAATCCGTAGACCTCGCGCTTGCCGCCGAGCGGCACCAGCGTCACGTCGCGCTCCTGGCCGGGCTCGAAGCGCATCGCCGTGCCGGCGGCGATGTCGAGGCGCATGCCCCGGGCACGCTCGCGCTCGAACTTCAGCCCCTCATTGGTCTCGAAGAAATGATAGTGACTGCCGACCTGGATTGGCCTGTCGCCGCTGTTGGCGACCTTCAGGGTGATGGCCGGCAGGCCCTTGTTCAATTCGATGTCGCCGTCCGCCGTGATGATTTCGCCCGGGATCATCGATGGCCTCACAACACGCCGAAGACGAGGCCGACACCAACCGCCGCGCAAGCCGCGCCGGCGGCGCGCGCAAGATCACGAAACCTCCGTCCAAGGCCAAGCCCGGCAGCAATGCCGACGGCATGGAGCAGCGCGGTGACAACGGCAAAGCCGGCCATATACTCAAGCCCGCCGGCATTTTCAGGCACTTCGGTGCCATGCGCATGGCCATGGAACAGCGCGAACAGGCCGATGATGGCGACGCCCGCCGAGACGGGCAGATCAACCGCCAGCGCCACCAACAAGCCGAGCGCCACGACCGAGGCGAGGATGCCTGGTTCGACGAAGGGCACCGGCACATGCAGCATGCCGAGCGCGCCACCGGCCAGCATGACGCCGACGAAGGCCAGCGGCCAGGCCCAGATCGCCTTGCCGCCCTTGAGCGCTGCCCAAAGGCCAACCGCGATCATCACCGTCATATGGTCGAGACCGGACAGCGGATGCATGGACCCGGCCGTGAAGGACGAGGTGGTGCCGATGCCGACATGGGCGTAGGCCGGCATCGCTGCGGCCAGAAGCAGGATCGCCGAGAGTGATGTGCGTTTCATCGTGGCTGACATCTTAGACTTGCCTCCTGTTTGTTGGCCTTCTGTTGCTGGATCGCGGCATTCAAGCCGCCTTGCGGGCCGGGCCACAGCCCTCGGCCTTGAGGACGCGCTTGGTCGAGGCCGGATATTTCTCCAGCATTGCCGCTGGGCGGATCGGGCGGACCGAGAAATTGCCGCCGCAATTCGGGCAGCTGCCGCCGAGAGCGCCTTGCGCGCAATCGGCGCAAAACGTGCACTCGAAGGTACAGATCATGACATCGGCCGCCTCGGGCGGCAGGTCCTTGTCGCAACATTCGCAGTTGGGGCGCAGGTCCAGCATCTTTGTCTCCTCACCTTATGGGTTCGTGCACGGTCACCAGCTTGGTGCCGTCGGGGAACGTCGCTTCGACCTGCACATCGTGGATCATTTCGGCGATGCCTTCCATCACCTGCGCGCGGGTGATGACATGGGCGCCGGCCTCCATCAGTTCGGCAACCGGCCGGCCGTCGCGAGCGCCCTCGACGACAAAATCGGTGATCAGCGCGATCGCCTCCGGGTGATTGAGCTTGACGCCGCGTTCGAGCCGCTTGCGCGCCACGATCGCCGCCATGGCGATCAGCAGCTTGTCTTTTTCCCGTGGCGTCAGGTTCATGCGTTTTCCTGAAATGATGCGGACAGAATTAGAGTGACCATAATTTGGGCAGACCCGCCCGACCGTTAAGCAGTTCGACAAGCGGAACCAGCCGTTTGCGAAGCTGGTAGCCGTCTCCGGCATAAAGCCTCGCAAGAAGCTTGCCAGATGTCGTTACGCTCCAGGCGCTGGCGTCACCCTGGTCGCCAATGATTCCCCTGACAGATTGAAGCAGCGCTTCGGCGCGCGGCGATACCATCAGGATCGTCGCCATCGCCACGGCGCCACCGGCAACCGCGCGGCGGCCCAGAGCATCGGCAATGCCCGGCCCGATGCGGAAATCCTCGGCATGGATGAGGGCCCCTTGCCGGCGAACACGCCAGCGGTCGTGAAAGCTGCCGCGTGTGGTGCGCTCGCCCATGGCAAGACGGCCGAAGACGGCGGCTTCGAGAACCAATGCTTCGGCGCCATCGGCAAGGTCGACCTCAAGGGTGCGGGCAAAGGCCGACTGCTCGAAGACGATGGTCTCCTGCGGCAGCCAGGCAATGCTGCCATGGTCGCCAACCGTCAATTTGACCCGCACTTCGGCTCGATCGGATGCGGCGCGATAGATCTTTTCGCAGGCTTGTGTGGTTATCGTCGCGGAACCACCGGGCCCGACGTCGACTTCCCAGGCGAGACGGTCGCCGCCGGTCAACCCGCCAGCCGTGTTGATCAGGACCGCCTCAAGCGGATCCGTCGCGACAGCCGGCATCCTGATCTTGGCGGAGCCGTCCTGGTAGAGGCGCCGCAGGTGCGTGCGCCCAGCACGTTTGCCACAGGCGAGCCGCGCCAATCCGGCAGCGCGCTGGGCCCGTGAAGTCGAAATTCCGCCATATTCGATCGTATCCACGCCGCTACGTTAAGCACACCGGCGGCTTTGTCGATATATAGCTTGTTGCTTGAAAGCGTTTCCGTTTCTATAGAGTGAGTCACCTTGGTACGGTCATGCAACGCTTGACGAGGGTAAAGGCGACGTTCACAGCCTGGCCGAGGAACAAAAGGGGCGCTGGATTGATTGGCGTCGGGAAACGACAAGTGGGGAAGAAACCGAATGTCTGACCAGTTGGCGACGGATATCATCGCGAAGATCAAGGCTCATGCCGAGCCCGGCGGCGAAGAGATTACCACCACCACCGAACTGACCGCGCTTGGCATCCATTCGCTCGAGCTGACCGAGATCATCTTCGATCTCGAGGAAGAATATGGCATCGAGATCGAGATGAACACGGTCGACGCCTGGAGCAATCTGAAGAACGTCGGCGACATGGTCGAAGCCGTCCGCGCATTGATCGCGAAAAAAGCCTGAACTGAATGCATAAGCGCGTCGTCATCACCGGCATGGGCGGCATTTGCGGGCTCGGCACCAATGCGCCCGCGATCTGGAACGAGATGCGTGCCGGGCGCTCGGCCATTGGCCCGATCACCAGTCCGCAATTGCATGACCTGAAGGTCAAGGTCGGCTGCGAAATCAAGGAATTGCCGGAGCACGGCATCGAGCGCAAGCAGTTGGTGTCGATGGACCGCTTCAGTCTGCTGGCGACGATCGCCGCGCGCGAGGCCATGCGGCAGTCCGGCTTGACCTCGACTGAAGCCAATACTTACCGGATGGGCACCGTCGTCGGCGTCGGCGTCTGCGGCTGGGAAGCGATCGAGGAAAATTACCGGGCTATCCTGATCGATGGCAAGAACCGCGCCGGTATCTTCACCGTGCCGAAGGTCATGCCTAGCGCCGCCTCGGGGCAGGTCAGCATGAGTCTCGGCCTGCGCGGGCCGGTTTTCGGCGTCACCTCCGCCTGCTCATCATCCAATCACGCCATTGCCTCGGCCGTCGACCAGATCAGGCTCGGCCGCGCCGATGTCATGGTCGCCGGCGGCACCGACGCGCCGCTGGTATGGGGCATCCTGAAGGGCTGGGAAGCGCTGCGGGTACTTGCTCCCGACACGTGCAGGCCATTTTCGGCCGACCGCCAGGGCCTGTCGCTTGGCGAAGGCGCCGGCATGGCCGTGCTGGAAACCTATGAACATGCGATGGCGCGCGGCGCCACCATCCTCGCCGAAATCGCCGGCGCCGGCCTGTCCGCCGACGCGTCCGACATTGTCGCACCGACGGTCGAGGGGCCAACGGCCGCCATGCGCGCCTGCCTCGCCGATGCCGGGCTCAATCCTGAAGATGTCGATTATCTCAACGCGCATGGCACCGGCACCAAGGCCAACGACATGATCGAGACGGCCGCGATCAAGCGCGTCTTTGGGGACCACGCCTACAAGCTTTCAGTGTCGTCGACCAAATCGATGCATGCGCATTGCCTGGGCGCCTCGGGCGCACTGGAGATGATCGCCTGTGTCATGGCGATCCGCGAAGGCCTCGTGCCGCCAACCGCCAATTTCCGTGAACCCGACCCCGATTGCGACCTCGACGTGACGCCGAACGTGGCGCGCGAGCGCAAGGTGCGCGCCGCGATCAGCAATGGTTTCGCTTTTGGGGGCACCAATGCGGTGCTGGCCTTCAAGGCGGTCTGATTTCCGGTTTTCTGCTTCCAGGGCTTGCGATGCCGGTTGACTGTGCGTGCACAGCGAAACTGTCGCCGCCATATTGATCATGTCCGGCCGCACGCCTAGTTCTTGATCGACCCGCCAAGACCGCGCCTTTAGGCGCCTATCCCCATTTCAGGAGCTTTCGATGACCGATCTGTCCGCATTTCCGATCGCGACACGCTGGCCGGCCAGCCATCCCGAGCGCATCCAGCTCTATTCGGCGCCGACGCCGAATGGCGTCAAGGTGTCGATCATGCTGGAGGAACTCGGCCTTCCCTACGAGGCGCACTACGTGAACATCGGCAAGAACGAGAGCTGGACGCCGGAATTCCTGTCTCTCAACCCCAACGGCAAGATTCCGGCGATCATCGATCCCAACGGTCCGGACGGCAAGCCGATCGCCTTGTTCGAATCCGGCGCGATCCTGCTCTACCTCTCCGACAAGACCGGCAAGCTCGTGCCAGCCGATCCGACGCTGCGCTATGAGACTATCCAGTGGGTGTTCTTCCAGATGGCTTCGGTCGGACCGATGTTCGGCCAGGTCGGCTTCTTCCACAAATTCGCCGGCCGCGAGATCGCCGACAAGCGTCCGCTGGAGCGCTACCGCGACGAATCGCGGCGGCTGATCGGCGTCATGGACGAGCGGCTGAAAGGCCGCAAATGGATCATGGGCAAGGACTACACGATCGCCGACATCTCACTGCTCGGCTGGGTGCGCAACCTCATCGGTTTCTATGAGGCGCGGGAACTGGTCGGCTTCGACGATTTCGCCAATGTAGCGGCATGGCTGGAACGCGGGCTTGCGAGACCGGCGGTTCAGAGTGGCCTGACCATCCCCGGACGAGCCTGAGGCTCGTCCACAGCGCTTCGGGGACGCACCCCTATTTCGCCTTGGCCTTGGCTTTCGAACCGCTTCTGCCCATGACGGACGCGGCGAGTGATGCCGCACCCCTGGCAGCCACGACAACAGCGCCTGCCGCCACATTGGCTGTCGCCTTGGCGGTGCGCATGGCGCTGCCCGCGATCGAACTGTCGCCGCTCGGGGCTTTCGTCGGCTTGGTGGTTTTGGCCGCGGACTTGGCGGCGGTCGGTAAAACCTTCTTCGGTGCCGCCTTGCCAAAGGCCGGCTTCGCCGCATCCTTGGACCGTTCGGCGACGGCCGGACCAGCGCCGGCCTTCGATTGAGTTGCCTTGCTCTTGGCGGGCTTTCTTGCCTTGGGTGCCATCGGGCGCAATCCTTCGCGTTGGGCAGAATTGCCGTGTGCCCGATAACGACTTGAAAGTCTTAAGGTTCCCCTCGAAGATTCCTTACAATCCAGCGGGTTCGCCGATCACCAGATCCGCCGAACGCCGTCGTCCCAACACGCGGTCGATATTCGGCATGTCATTGGATGCGATCCAGGCACGGGCATCCTCATCGGAACGGCCATGGCCGCGCCACCGATCCAGCAGCCGGCGTTCGAGTTCGGCCCGCGAGACATCAACGAAGATCGAGAAGTCGAACAGCGGCGCCAGCCGCGACCAGGGCTCCTCGTCGAGCAGCAGATAGTTGCCTTCGATCAGGATGAACTTGGTCTCGGCGGAGACGATCGACGCGGCGGCGCGCGACAGTTCCATGCCGCGATCGAAGACCGGGATGGCAATATCGGGCTCGCCGGCGCGGATGCGCTTCAGCAAGGTTTCGAAGCCGGCAAAGTCAAAGGTTTCGGGCGCGCCCTTTCGCGCCCGCAAGCCACGGTGATTGAGCACGATGTCGTCATAGTGAAAACCGTCCATCGGCACGACTTCCGACGCGCCTTCCGGCAGCAGGTCATGCAGTCCGCCCGACAGTGTTGATTTGCCGGCGCCAGGCGGACCGGCGATGGCGACAATGAAGCGCTGAGCCTTGCCGGCACGCTTGAAGATGGTGGCGGCGAGATGGGCGATTTCTGACATGGGAAGCCTTCAACTGTTCCGCGCGATGATTTCCCGCATCTTGTCGACAGTTCGCGGAAATTTCAAATGTGGCGCCGCCCTACCGTGCGATGGATTCGCCGAGCCGCAGGAAATCAGTGTCGAACGGAATGTCCCGCGCCGATCCGTCGGTGAAGCCAAGGCGCATGCGGCCCTGTGACGTCGCGATATCGCGCGGCGGTTCGCCGCCGGACAACGGCACGGTGCCAATGACATGGCGGAAGGAGAGACTTTGGCCTTCCGCGAGATCAAAGGCCGTTGCCAGCCCTTCGCGCTTCAGCCAGTTGTCACCGAGCGACGCGGCGTGGCCAAGCGCCGTGCGTCCATCCTCGATGCCGAGAACGCCGCGATGGCGCCCGTTCCACGGCGCATAGTCGCGGCCGCCATTGCTGAACCACAGCATGGTGACCGGCAGTTCCGCCGGGTTCTTCAGCACCAGCACAAGATCGTCTTCCGCCTCGCGCGCAATCGCGGTCCAGCCAGGCCCGCTGTGGTCGGCTTCGACCAGAGTGAGGAAATCCTCGCGCTGGTGATCCATGCGGTAGCTTGTCAGGTCGACCACGCCGCCATCGGCGGCTGGAAACCGCGTGAGATCGGCGGCACGAGCCGGATAGGCGAACATGAAGCGGCCGCGCGTGGGATCGGGCTCAAGCGGAAGCTCAGGGGTCGCTGCAAAGCGCTTCGGCGAGAAGGCCAGCCTGCCGCCGTTCTTCATCGCCGTCATCGGATGATGGGCGACCGAAATTGCGCCGGAGCCGCCGGAAAACACATGTTCCTGGTAGAGAAAAGGATGGCCGTCTCGCAAGCTCAGGATCTTGTAGACGGAAGCGCCCATCACCTTGCGGCGCAGCTGGAAGGTGGCGCGCCAGCCGTCGGCCGTTGCAGCGCTTTCGACGACATCCCAGGCGCTGTTGGCCGGCCAGCCGTGCAAGGGCGCTTCTTCGACATCGCTGCGCGAGAACGGCGCGCAGAGGAAATCGCCGGATAGACGAACCGTGCCCTCGGGCAGGTCTCGCGGCAATGTCTCGCGCGGCTCGTCGAGCCACGGCGCGCGATGCAGCGGTTTCAGCCGACGCCCGTCGGCGTCGACCACCATGTCGGAGATATGGCCGACCGTGAGATCGAGCGAGACCGAAATGCCCTGAGCCTTGATCGTGCTGGTATCCATTGCGCTCTCACCGATTCGAATTGCGCAAAGAGAGCCCTTCGACGCCGGGTGCGCAAGCATGGCAACCGGCATTTCGCATCAGGCGGCGATCCTGCCTCTTCGGGCGCCGACCACCACCTACTGGCGCTTGTATTCCCGCACCGGCGACTTTGTGCCGTCGGTGTAGGTAACCTGCACCGACATCGACTTCACGCTGTTGGCGACCTTGAAATAGGGCTGGTAGTTGTCGGGGATGGCATAGGGGTCCTTGGCATTGCAGGGCGGCATATCGAGCGACTTGTCGAGCGCGGCGCTGTTCAGGCTGTAGCGGACATCCTTGATGGCGCAGCGGTAGGACAACATCTGGGTGAAATAGACCAGGCCATGATTGCCGCTTGCGTCGAAGGCGATCCACGACGTCCAGAACTGGTCGAGCACCTGCTTCGAGCCTTGCTGAAGGGCGGCGTCCGGATCGAAGCGGATATCGAACGGACCCGTCTCGCGACCTCTGATATCGAGATATTTGACCGAGATGACCCCAGCCACCGTGCTGTCCGGCACCTCGAAGCTTGGATTGGGCATCGGCTTGCCCGTGGTCTGGTCGTTGAGCGCCAGGAAGCCGGTGTCGGTGAATGGGCCGGTGCCGCCCATGCGCCAGGAAATGCCGGTGGCCGGTTCAGGAATGGAGATGGTCATCGACCACCCCTGGTTCGAGCGCATCGGCGTCAGCGTCGGGATGAAGCGGGCGGGATCAAGCACATCGCCAAGCGCTGCCAGCCGGCTGCGGCCGCGGTCCAGCCAGTCGGCGAGTTGCGTCTGGTCAACGAAGTATTTCAGCAGCCCGCCATCTTTCTCGTAAGACAGGAACTTCGTCAGCGCCTTGGCTTCGCTGCGCTTGTCGGACAGCGCCTGAAAACCGAGACGGTCCTCCGAAAACTCCTGCGACAGCAGGAAATAGGCCGGCGCGAAATCCGGATTGGCTGATATGAAGGCGTTGAGCTTGTCGAGACGCTGGGCGTCGTCGAACTGCAAGGCATGGACCAGCTTGATCGACAGCGCCTTGCCCTTGTCGGCAAGCGTGCCGAACACTTCGCGTGCGCCGGCCTTGCCGTCCTGCACCCTGAGCAGCGTAGCAAAGCGGGTGTATGGATCGATGGCGTCGACATCCAAGGCAGCAAAGGCCAGGTAAGAGCGCCGTGCATTGAGCATGTCGCCGGACAGTTCGTAGACGCGGGCATTGTGGTAGAACTCGTCAGGCCGCTTCGGCTCGGCGATCGCGCCGCCTTGCGCGGCGAGTGCGGCAAACCCCTTGGCGATGGTGTCGATCGAGGCGGCAATCCGCTCGGTCGTCGCCTGCAGCTTTTCCGTTTGTGCCTGCTGTTGCGCCTGGCCGGCGGCCAGCGTCTCGGCCTGTTTCTTCACCTCTTCCGTGGCCTTCTGCACCTGCGCCGTCCGCTGCGCCTGCTGCTGCTGTGCCGATGCGATCTCCTGCGTCTTTTTCGCCACCGTGTCGGTGGACTGCTTGACCCGTTCGACCGTCTTTTGCGTCTCGGTGACGGTCTGCTCGATCTTGGCCACCTTGGCCGAAACGATGCCGATCGATTGCTGTAGCTCGGCCACGGCAGGCACCAGGCCGGCGATCACGCCGTTCTGGGAATTGGTGTCTTTCTGGACAGCATAGACACCCCCGGCGACGGCCGCCGCACTGGTGGCGAACACCAGCGCCGGCAGCGCCTTGGCGGCCAGCACCAGCCTAAGCACGATGGCAATGGCGATGATCAGCGCGGCAACCGAGGCGACCAGCGCGATATAGGCGGCGAAGGGCGCCAGCGGATTGAGAATGTCGGAAACGGCGCCGCCGACAAAGGCGATGCTGCCGGCCCATTTGCCGGTGCGGCTGAGCGATGCCTTGATAAGCGATGGCGCAACGCCACCAGCCCCGATGCCCGTCATTGCAAGTCCCCCCAAGCCAGCAATACCACGCCCCTTCCCACAGGAAACGCGGCTTTGGCAAGAAAAGCCAGGAAACAGGCGATTTCGCGGCGGCCAATCGAGCCCGCGACAGCCGGTCAGGAGCGGCCTGCCGGCTTGGAATGCGATTGCGTTGCGAAAAGGCTGGGGCTAAGCGGTGTTAACCAAATGGACGCAGCAATCGGGTTACGTTAGCTTCGTCTCATCTCAGCAACAGCGTTCCAGAACTGACTTGCCCTTGTCCAGACTGCATCCCCTTCAGCTCATCCAGAGATTTTTCGTGGCATTCAGCCTGGCTGTGCTTGTGGCCGGTTGCACGACCACGACGCCGCCGGATGCGGTGCTGGCGGTGCCGGCGCCACCTCAGAAATACGCGGCCATCGTTGTCGACGCCAAGACCGGCAAGCAGCTGTTCGAGGTCAACTCGACGGCGCAACGCTACCCGGCCTCGCTGACCAAGATGATGACGCTCTATCTGCTGTTCGAGGCGCTGGACTCCGGCCGCGTCACCAAGACGACACAAATTCCGGTATCGGATCACGCTGCTTCGCAGCCGCCGACAAAGATGCGGTTCCGGCGCGGCGAATCCATTGACGCCGATTCGGCGATACGCGCCATCGTCGTCAAATCTGCCAATGACGTGGCGGTGGCGGTTGGCGAATATCTCGGCGGCAGCGAAGACGCCTTCGCCGGCATGATGACCGCCAAGGCGCGCCAGCTCGGCATGAACAGCACCGTGTTCCGCAATGCGTCCGGCCTGCCCGACGACGACCAGCACACCAGCGCGCGCGACATGGCGGTGCTGGGCATGGCGCTGCATTCGCGCTTCCCGCAGCAGTTCCACTATTTCTCCGAAAGCGACTTCATGTTCCGCGGCAAGCTGGTGCGCGGCCACAACGACATGCTTGGCCGCGTGCGCGGCGTCGACGGCATCAAGACCGGCTATATCAAGGCATCCGGCTTCAACATCGTCACCTCCTACGACGCCGACGGCCGCCAACTGGTGGTGGTGGTGATGGGTGCCGACAGCGCCCGCCAGCGCAACGACCATGTCGAGGCACTGATCCAGCGCAGCCTGTCGCCGACAATGGATGCGGCCAAGACGAGACTGATGTTCGCCGAACAGCAGTAATTCGCGCCTCGGCCAATCCCATATGTCCCTAATGGTCCGTTGCCCTGAACCTGCTAAAGCCAGGAAAGCCCCGCAGCCGGCTATTGTCTTGCGGCTGTCACGCAATCGTGCGGAAGACATGGCATAGGCTGCGAAATCCGACAGTGGATATGCCACGCCGCATTGGCGTATCGTCCTTCGCAGCGACCGCAGGAGCCCGTTTCATGAGCACCGTCCCCAAGCCATCAGACCAGGCCGCCCCAGCCAACCAGAACGACAGCGGCGGCGAATATTTCGAGGCGCCGACCACGCAGGAGGACCTGCATGAGGTTTCGGACGAGCATTTCGACACCCCTGAAGTGCCTGATTCCGATCCGTCAGGCCCTGGAGGGTCGCGGGCAAAACCAAAGAAGAAACCGTCGGCGATATCAGGCAGGAAGTTCCGCAAGCGCGACCTGGTGCGGATCGACGACCTGCGGCCTAGCCTCGGCGACCGTATCCGCTCCGATCATCCGGACCTGCCATCTGGCGCCCGCATCAGCCGCGAGGAGCTCGGCCGCTACCGCATGCGCTACATGGAGGAGCTGCTGCAGCAGGAGCACGGCGAATTCTCCGAGCTGGACCGTCAGGTGGTGGAATCGATCGCCAGGCAGGACACGATTTCTGAAAACTCGGAAGAGGAGTTCGAGGAGCACCGCTCCTTCGCCGACCGCGTCTCCGACAATATGGCGTCCTTCGGCGGCAGCTGGTGGTTCCTGATCTCGTTCGGCAGCGTGCTGCTGGTTTGGATCGGCATCAATCTGATCGCGGGCATGGCGGGCGCCTTCGACCCCTACCCCTTCATCCTGCTCAACCTGTTGCTCTCCTGCATCGCCGCCATCCAGGCGCCGATCATCATGATGAGCCAGAGACGCACGGAAGCCAAGGACCGCCTGCGCTCCTTCAACGACTACCGGGTCAACCTGAAGGCCGAGCTGGAAGTGCGGCACTTGCACGAAAAACTCGACTACCTCATCTCGCGCCAGTGGACGCGGCTGGCGGAAATGCAGCAGATGCAGCTCGACGCCATGCACGAGCTGACCGGCGCCAAGCAGCCGAAACGAGCCACGCACCGGCGGCGGACGACGAGGAAAGAGGCTGGACAATAGACGCGCCGGCACCGATTTCGGCGGCCTCAGGCCGACGCCGTGCCATTCTCGCGGCGCACATCGGAAGGCGCCACGCCGTAGCGCCTGCGGAAGGTGCGGTTGAAATAGGAGATATCACCGAAGCCGACTTGAAAGGCGGTGGCGCCGATCGAACGCAAAGTCGCGTCGCAACCGCAGCTTTCGCGCGTACTCGGCTGGGTGACGGGCATGATGGACCGTCATGGATACGCCGGTCGGGTGTTGACGCCGCGTCCTGACTTCGTTTTCGCACAAGGCGCCACTTGCCCGTTGAAGCGCGCGGCGGCTTCCGCTAAGAAGCCGTGACTGGCCGGTTCACCGGCTGGCCGTTTTCCGGGTTTCGATCCTGAAAGCACCCGTAGCTCAGCTGGATAGAGCGCTGCCCTCCGAAGGCAGAGGTCACAGGTTCGAATCCTGTCGGGTGCGCCACTTCAGTACAGAACTGCGAACTCCCATCACCGCCGTTTCTTCGCCTGACGCCGCGACCAGGGTTTGGAGCAATTCGGACTTTGATCCGATGATTCTGACTTCCTTCTCGGCCACTTCGATCCGCTGCGCCAACGCTCGCAGGTGATCGCGACGGTAGCCGCCACGCGGATCGCGCATGCGTTCGCGAGCGGCACGGGCGAATGTGTTGACCATTTCGGGCGTGATGGGCTGGCTGCCGGTGCTGTCGAGCGATGCTTTGATGCGCTCGGCGTCGGTGGTTGCCTGGTCCTTGATCGCCTTGAGACCAGCCATGCGATCCTTGAGAGCAGGATCGTTGATGTCTGTAACGCCAGCCTCAATGGCGTCATAGAGCCGATTGAGGCGCTGGTCGGTCTCGGTGATCTTCCGCTTCAGTTCGCCCAAGTGCTCGCGACGGCGCTCAGTGCGTTCCTGCCTCCGGTCTAGGACAGCGGCAAGAATGGTGGTGAGGCGTTCTGGGTTGAGAAGCCGCTTCTCCAGATGATTGGCAACCAGGTCGTCCAGAAAGGCCATGGGGATTGATTTGCCCTGGCAACCGGCCTTGCCCTGGCGGGCGCGTGTCGAGCAGGTGTAGTAGCGATACATATCCCCATTGTTGCCCTTGCCGGTCCTGAGCGTCATGGCTCCTCCGCATTTTGCGCAAAAGCAGATACCGGTAAGGAGAACGGGACTGGTGGTGACCCTGGGTGGCGTCACCATTGGATGGCGAGATTTGAGACGCGCCTGCACGCCATCGAAGGTCTTGCGCTCGATGATTGCCGGCACCGCCATGACGACAACCTCGTCGTCCGGCTTCTTTGCCCTGCCCTTGAAGCTGCGCGTATTGAAGCGGTGTTCGCCAATATAGGTGGTTCGGGTTAGGACGGCGTGGATTTGCGCCAGTCCCCAGAGACCGCCGTCTCGTGTGAACAACCGGTTCTCATTAAGATGGCAGGCGATTGATTTGACGCCCATTGGTCCTGAGATCCCATTGCCCTGAAGAAAGAGGCGGTAGATCAATCGGACGGTGTCGGCGTGCAGCGGATCGACCTCCAGCTTCTTCTTGGTCTTCGATCCGCGCTGCTCTGCCGCAACGATCCGGTAGCCGATCGGAGGCAACGCCCCATTCCAGAAGCCCTGCCTGGCATTCTCGTTCATGGCGCGGAGCACATGCTTGGCGTTCTCTTTCGACTGGTACTCATCGAAGAGAGCCATGATCTGGCGCATCATGACATGCATTGGATCGTCACCCATCTCCTGGGTAATCGACACAAGTCTTACGCCGTTCTTGGCGAGCCGCCTGACATGGAACTCAAGCTCGAAGTGATCGCGGAAGAATCGGCTGAACGAATGAACGACCACGACATCAAAGGGGGAAGGCTTTGATGTGCCTTCCTCGATCATGCGCTGGAACTCTGGACGCTTGTCATTGGTGGCTGATGCGCCTGCCTCGACAAAGGTCTCGACCAGCTCATAGCCACGAGAGGCGCAGTAAGCCTCACCTTGGCGCCTCTGGTCGGGGATGGAGACATCGTGCTCGGCCTGGCGGGCAGTCGATACGCGAAGGTAGAGGACTGCCCGCGATCCCCTTGCAGACTGCTGCTGTTGTGAAGCCGTCTTCATAAGCACTGTCTCCCTGTCATTTCATGGGCGATCTCCGAAAAGCTGATCGAAGATGTCGCCAAACCACGCCTCGAACGCGTCGATTTCCGGGGAAGTGACAGGGACGGGCTTTGGCAGATTGTCGGTAACGCGCCACTCGCGGGGATCGTGTTGAACCAGTCGGCCAACGCGTGGACGCGGCTCAACGTGTATGTAGTCATGCAGGTCGATCGGCAATGTACCGAGGCGGACCCGTGACAGTTCAGCAGAGGTCGCTTTGCGAGCCGGGTGGGACATGGCCCAAATATGCCCCAGCAACCCGTCAAAGCGGAACGACCTATGTATTCGCCAGAACCACCATTCGCACGCTGACGGATCAGCTTTCGTTCAACCAGTTTGGCCGCATCGCTCCAAGGCATCTTCCTCCTTCAGGGCTGCGACCAGCTTGGCTGCCGCCTCCCAATGTCTGGCGATGTCAGCTCGGACAATCGCCCTCTCCGGCCGATCCATACCTATGTCTCCAACGATCGACTTCATGTCCCGAAGCACCGACGCGATGTGCGGCCAGGGGAAGTCATTTGGGCTGTCAATCTCCCTATCTGCTCCAACGATCATCTCCAGCTTGGCGACCACGCCAGCAAGCGAAGTCGCCATGACATCAGGGATTGCGTCGAGATGCTTCAACTCCTCCGTCACGGCGAGCACTTCCGCTTCACGTGCAACCGCAAACTCTGGGCTCCCATCGACCGTCTGCCAGGCCGCGATCTGCGCCGCTCGGACGCTATTTCCGGAGCCCGATGCCGCCAAATCCGTCAATACCGGAATTCCGGTATTGACCAACATTCGGCTCTCCAGCCGTTGCTGTATTCGGCACAAGATCAGGGCCACGTAGCGGGCCCGATATTGCTGGGCTTGCAGCGTGAGTGCTGGGTCAGCTTCAAACGCAGAACTGCCATTCATCCTAACCTCCAGGAGCGGCTCACCGCTCTCGATTATCTGAATTTAAGATAACTGAAAATCAGATATAACTGAAGCCCTCATCTGAAGCCAGATGAGGCAAATCGACGTGAAAACTCTTGGGTCACAGCGCCACGATGCACTGATCGCTATCTTGATTGAGAAGCGTGAGGACGCCGGCGTCACTCAAAGTGAGCTGGCAGACCGGTTAGGCGAGTATCAATCGTTTGTGGCTAGATTGGAAAGCGGACAACGACGCGTCGATGTGGTCGAGTTCCTAGCGCTTGCCGAAATATTGGGGTTCGATCCGTCGGCGGTAGTCAACAAATTGCGCTCGATATCCGATCACTGACATGAGCCGCGAGCGAGCGCGCTCTCAAGCTGCGCTGTAGCGAGCGAGCGGGCACACGTTTCGGCGAGTGTCACCGTGCTCGGGCGCATCGCAGACACGCTGGGTGTCGAGCCGCACACGCTGGTGCGGCTGAACAGATAGCCACACGCGACCGTGGGGCCGCTCGCGAGCGCGCCCTCAACAGCGCTGTAGCGAGCGGGCGGCGGCTTTGCGCCTCATTTCGGCCGTAGGAGTTCAGCTTGGCCGTTGCCGGAAGCAGACATCGGCTGCGGCCACCCCAGTTCCATATGAAGTCATCAAATCGCGGGCTTGCAGGACCGTGGGCGTTGAGGCGACGTTTCTCCGCTGGAGGCAAGGCGTAGACCTTCCCGGGCACTCGACTGATCGCGTCGACGGTAACATTCGGAGGACCGCTTGGCGGACTCTCCCAGGAGAAACGCGCACCTGTCCGCTTTGCGGCTATCGCCAAGGACACGGTTGCGATCGCAGCGAGGTGCCGAAGGGTCGGGCTTCGCCGCCGGTTTGTATCGTCCGAAATTGGCTGGCATCTACCCCTGCAAGTCGATGCGATCCTGTTGTCGCTTACCAAAACTCGGGCCAGCGCGGTGCAGAACCGGCATAAATTCCATATGCAGATAGCATTGGTTTCAAAGCCGCTCCCTGCAGCAAGGTTCGTCCCGGCAAGGAAGGAACCGCAGAGTTCGAAATTCCTGCCGATCATTACCGCAATCGTCGCTCGATGATTGCTCAACTCCAGAAAAGGACCCTACCATGAATATCAAGGCCATTTGCCTCGGCGCCTTTGCTCTTTCCGTTTTGAGCGGCGTCGCGTTTGCCGGTGCGCTCGATGAACCGTCGAACATGCAGCCGTTCTTCACGGACGCCGGCATGAAGACGATGAAGCCCGAGGCCGAATTCAAGGCCGCCTGGGCTTCGATGGACAAGGACAAGCAGGGCGCGATGATGAAGGAATGCCAGGATGCCGCGATGAGCAAGCCCCATGCCGAATTCTGCGCCAATCTGCAGGCGCTCGGCGGCGCCAACTGAGCTCCCCGCTGGGCCGTTTTTGCCAGCACCGCTGACGACATGATGGCGAGCGATTTACTCGCCATCATCGTTTCTCGAGTGCCCGCTTCAACCAAGCCAAATCTGTGATCTGGTCAATGGATATTCTTTGCGAAAAGATCGACGCATCTGCGCTAGGCAGGGTCAATCGGGGGGTAGCGTGACAAAACGATACATCGTCGAAGTGGAAGGCGTGCCGGCGTCTCCTTCGCCCATTAGCAATGCGGTGGTTGTGGGAAATCAATGCTGGATCAGCGGGCAGTTGTCTTTATGTGACTTTGGCTGCTACGTATCTGGTACCGCGCGCGAAGAGGCAGCCCGTGCATTCGGGCATGTGTTCCGGATTGTCGAAGCTGCCGGTTTTGACCGCTCGGACATTGTCTATGTAGATTTGGCGTTCATCGATCTTGCCGACGTGCAAGATGTGAACAGCCTGTATGCGGAGCTGTTTCCCGAAGGAAGGTGGCCGGCCAGGACGATCTATCAAGCTGCCATGCTGCCGTTTGGTGGACGTATCAAAGTGCAAGCTGTTGCTGCCAGATAGGTGCTTCGATTTCAAAATTAGGCACTGCGGCCTGACTTCATTCTGAGCGTGAGTCCGCAGAAATTTCGTTATCCGAGCGGATTAATGCTGCATTGTTTGAGTCTGATGCTGCCGCAGGAAGTCGGCGACAGTGTACGGCACTGCTTTGGCCGGCTTCAGGGGCCTTGTTTGACGTTAGGGCAACCGGTAGTGTGGCCAAGGTGCGCGAGAAATCCAATAGGTGTGCCTGTGAGGGGTCGCGCCGTGGAGATCAGCCAGGTCAGATACTTTTTGGCGGTAGCCCGACAGTTGAATTTCACTAGGGCTGCCGACGAGTGTAACGTTACCCAGCCGGCACTATCGCGCGCCGTCAAGCTGCTCGAGGAGGAGTTCGGTGGCGAGTTGTTCCATCGCGAGGGGCGCTTCACGCACATGACCGAACTCGGCCGCATGGTCGAGACATATCTTCAGGGTATGTTCGAGAATTCACAGCAGGCCAAGCAGATAGCCGACCAGTATGTAAGGCTGAAGAAGACGCCGCTCAAGGTCGGTATCATGAGCACGATCGCTCCTGACGAGACCATAGAGCTGATCTCGGCGCTCCGCGTCCGCCATCCCGGCGTCGAGCTTCATCTTTGCGATGCCGATGCGCCGAGCCTCCGGCGAAAATTGTTGGCGGGAGATATTGAAGCGGCGATCTACGCGATTCCGTCGACCACTCCTGACGACGAGGTGCACTGCCTGCCGCTGTTCCGTGAACAGATGGTGATGGCCATCCATCCAGGGCACCGGCTGGCCAACCAGCCGTTCGTTCGCGTCAGTGACATGAACAGCGAAAGCTACATTCACCGAAACAATTGCGAATTCGCTGGTTACGCCGATGCCATACTTTCGGAACAGGGCGTGACGGTCAGTCCGGTCTATTGGAGCGATCGGGATGACTGGACGTTGTCGATGATTGCGGCCGGACTAGGCTTCGGTTTCATGCCACAGCATTCCGTCAACCATCCAGGCGTAGTGGGCCTGCCCATCACCGAGCCGGAATTCTGGCGCGAGGTCAATCTCGTCACGGTGCGCGGCCGCAGGCACTCGCCGGCGGTCGGCGCACTCGTTCGCGAGGCAGTGCAGAAGAAATGGTTCAGGGAGCCGGCAGACACCTTGCCGGCCGCCGAATAGCCGCGCTGCGGGAACCCATCAAGCTTAGCCAATGGCAAGTCTTGAGAAGCATTATATGCCTGCGTACCAGTCATAGGAGCCGGCATCTTCCCAGTAGCCGCCGCGGCCGCTGCCGATTTGCGCAAGCGAGGCCACAGCTTCGATTTGCATGACGTATTTTGCCTGCTTGTAGCCAAGCTGACGTTCGACCCTCAGCCTGACCGGCGCGCCGTGGCCGGCAGTAAGATCACCGTCGTTCATGCCGTATGCGAGGATCGTTTGCGGATGGTAAGCATCCACCAGGTCGATGCTTTCGTAGTACTGTGTTCCGTCGAAGTCGTCCGCGCAATGGAACACCAGGTATCGTGCGTCCGGTCGCAGCCTCACGGCCTCCAGAATCGTCCGCAGGGGCACGCCGGTCCATTTGCCGATGGCGCTCCAGCCCTCGACGCAGTCATGGCGGGTAATCTGGCTGCGTGCCGGAAGGGTCCGCAGTTCGGCCAGAGAATAGCTGCGCGGGATCCACACCAAACCGCCGACCACCAGCCGCCAATTGACAAAGCTCTCGGCCTGATGCGCTCGATATGCCGCCGAATTCGGACTCGTGTTGCCATTGGTGCGAAAGTCAGGTGATAGCAGCGAGGGGTCGAATTCGCGGGCCATCGAGTCCGCGCCGATCAAGCGCTGAACCCGGTAGGAGATCCATTCGCCCGAACCGAGAACCATATCCCCATAGTTCGGGCTGCTGCCCATAAAGTCGCATCCTACCAGAATCGCAGGCGCTGCGAGCGCAGCCCCCGAAAGCAACTTGCGGCGTGTGATCAACGATGACATCAGCGTTTTTCCTCTGGCAGCCGGAAATTGCCTGAGATCATCGAGCGGATTTCGTTGAAGGGTCCGGCCAGAAGCACCATTAGCAAATGGACCAGGACGAATAGGACGAGAAGCGCGGCAGTGATGAAATGCACCGAGCGGGCCGATTGCCGCCCGCCGAAAAGGTCCAGCAACCATGGCCAGGCAGCATCGACGGCGGGCGACATCGTCAGGCCAGACAGCACCATGCCCGGCAGCAGCAGCCCCAGGACGGCGAGATATGCCCCCTTCTGCAGAATATTGTAGTTCAGCGCCGCGGCGCCCTTGGGAAAATTCAGCGTCGCGTGATGGCGAACATCCTGCCAGATGTTTTGCCCGCTCAACTCTTCGCGCCTAGGCAGCAGATCCTTCCACAAATGGCCGCTGACAACGCTCCAGATCGCGTTGAACAAGTAACTGGCAACGAGAAGCCAGGCGAAGGTCAGATGCCAGCGGCGCGCCAAACCAAGATCGTAGCCGCCCGGTAACGTCGCCCAGGACGGAAATGCCAAAGCGTGAGAACGGCCCGAAGCGTCGGTCCAAAGCCCTAGCACGCCAGTGGTTGCAATCTTGATGCCCCCGACCTTCAGGGTTCCGGCGCCCATGACGCTGCCTATCTCCAGCCAGGCATGATCGGGATTGGCACCATATTGGCCCCAATAGAGATGCGGATGGGCGTTGAAGATCATCAGGCCACTCATCAGAAGTGTCAGCAGGGTTGCCGCGTTGACCCAGTGCCAGAGCCGCGTGGACAGCCGGTGGCGACGCACCAGATCTCCCGCTCGCGGCTCCATGGTTGCGTGTGGAAACGACTCGATCGCCATCTCGATTCTCCTTGAATTTCGGGTTCACGCAGGTCGAAGTTAAATGCGCGATGGATTGGGACGAGCAGCGACCGCCCCTCGCCATCTGTCTTCTCAGCCCCGGGCCGCGGACCGGGAGAGATCGGCGGCCCAGGCGAGCTTATTTCGCGGCTCTGACCACCTTGTTGTAGAAGGCCTTCATGCGGGCGGCGATGAACGGCGCGTTGTCTTCGGCCGCAAAGTGGCCTGCGTTCAGCCGATACATCTCTGCTTTGGGCAAATCGCGCAGATAGGCTTCGCCCCCTTCGGGAGTGAAAAAGGGATCATGCTGTCCCCAGAATATGATCGTCTTCGGCTGATGATCGTGGAGGAACTTCTCCCACACCGGGTACAGCTCGGCGTTCTTGCGATAGTCATAGAACAGGTCGAGGTTTAGCCGGACATGACCGGGGCGGGCCATGATGCCGGAGTCGTATTCCCAATTGTCCGGACTGATCAGTTCAGGATGTGCCGCACCGGCAAGGTAGATTCCCTTGATGCCGTCATGCGTCAGAAACGCCGCCAGCGGCTTTTCATTCTCGGCCGAGCGGTCGAGCCAGAGCTTCTTGCGGAAGCCGTCCCATGCCGCCGAAAAACCTTCCGGATAGGCGTTGGTATTCTGGATGATCAGCCAGTCGAGCTTGGCAGGTGTTTCGGTAACGATGCGGAAGCCGACTGGCCCGCCATAGTCTTGGGCGTACAGCCCAAAATGATCGAAGCCTTTGGCGGCCAACAGCTTCTTGGTCGTCTCGGCGAGTTTGTCGAAGGTGTACGCATAGTCCGCAGGGTCGGGCGCGTCGCTGGCCCCGAAGCCTTGATAGTCGGGCGCAATCACGTGGAAACGATTCGATAACTCGTCGATCAGCTTGCGGTACTGATGGCCGGAGGCGGGGAAGCCCATCAGCAGCACGAGCTTGGGTGCCTTGGGGTCGCCGGCTTCGCGATAGGCGATGTTAAGCCCGTCGATGGCCATAGAGCCGTAGGTGACATCGTGAGTAGAGACCGATGGCGAGTACACGTCGGCAGCAGCGGGGAGAGGAGACGCTAACGCCGAAAAAGGGATACCGGTCAGAAACGTTCCTGCCAGAAAGGCAGCGCGCAGCGAATTGGCGAATCGAACATGGTTCATAGTCTGGGTCCTTTCGTGTGAGATATCTGGGAGGGGAGACCTCGGGCGCCGTGGGACGGCGCTTGCAGTTGTTTCAGAGGCAGCGGCATCCGCCCCATGCTCGCTTGTCATTGCGATGCCAGTTGCGGCCATGCCCTGCGTCCACAGAGTCGCCCCGGGGGCGCACAGCTCGCTGTGCCATGACTTGTTCCTCTCTTTGCTGAACGATTGCCCTAGACCGTCGGCTTTGGTGCTGGTTGAAGCAATCAAATGCGTCTTTGCTTGCTTGAGAGGAGCTTGGACAACCCGGAGGCTTGCATCCAATGCCATTTGCCTATGGAGTTGATACCACCTCGACACTTCGCAATTAGAGGCGAAGAGGGCATCTCTTTGTCATCCGGCCAACCCGGCCCGGATCAAATCGAGGACCACATGACGGCCGGCTTGCCTACGCTTGGACGACAGGGAGGGGATATACCGGACGACAGCAGCCCCCATACTTTTGGGTCGATCGAAATCGAGACCGTCGTGCTGGGTTCAGATCTGTGAGATCGTTCGAGGCCGCCCGTGTACCTGTTGAGGTTTTGGATGAGCTAGCCGTCGGTCTCCGGCGGAAGAGGAAAAGGTGATGGCTCGACTTCTTTCGGTCAATGTCGGACTGCCGCGCGAGATCTCGTGGCAAGGGAAGACCGTCGGAACCGCCATTTGGAAAGCTCCGGTTCAAGGCCCGCGCCAGGTGCGCCGACTCAATGTGGACGGTGATGGGCAGGGAGACTTGGAGGGGCACGGCGGCGAGCACCGGGCAGTCTTGGTCTATCAAACGGATTCTTACCGTTTTTGGCGAGACGAGCTGCGTCGAACCGACCTCGTCTATGGTCAGTTCGGAGAGAATTTCACGGTGGAGGGGCTACCTGACCGCGAGGTGTGTATCGGCGACCGCTACAGGATAGGCAGCGCGCTGTTCGAAGTTACGCAACCGCGCGTCACTTGCTACCGGGTCGGTATCCGCATGAACGAACCGCAAATGGCGGCGCTGCTGGTGGCGCGCGGTAGGCCGGGGTTCTATCTGCGTGTTCTGGAGGAGGGCCAAGTCGAAGCAGGCGACGGGATCAGTCAGGTCGGAGCCGGCCCAGAGCGGATGACAGTCTGCGAGATCAATTCGCTGCTGTATTTGCCGGGTCGCTCGCGCGTCGAAGTCGAGCGCGCGCTGCGCATCCCCGCACTAAGCTCCGGTTGGCGTGAATCCTTCCAGGCGCTCCTTGCACAAAAGGAACACGGCGGGACAACTGGAACAGTCCTGGCACCGGCAGGATTTCTTCGCCTGCGGGTCTCTCAGAAGATTCGCGAGAGCAGCAATGTGATGTCGTTGGTGCTTGAGCCAGTGGATGGTAGCCGCCTGGCTGCTGCCCTTCCCGGCCAGTTTGTCGTGGTGCGCCTGCAACTGGTCCCCGGTGCCCCCACGCTAATGCGCAGCTATTCTTTGTCCGGTGAGCCCAGCGAACGCGGCTATCGAATAAGCGTTAAGCGGGGGCCGCATGGCGTCATGGGCGCTTACATCCACGAGAACGTACGGATTGGCGACGTTCTGGACGTTAGCTCGCCACGCGGTAACTTTACCCTTCGGCCCAACAATGGTCCCGTCGTGCTGGTGAGTGCAGGTGTGGGCATAACGCCCGTCCTGGCGATGCTCCACGCCTTGGCCGCCGAGGCATCGCAACGGGAAATCTGGTGGATCCACGGAGCCCGTGACGGCAAGGAGCATCCTTTTGCCCAGGAGACCCAAAGACTCTTGAATGGTTTGCCTCATAGCCACCGTCACATACGCTACAGCGCGCCCGCACCCGAGGAGAGGCTGGGTATCGATTTCGACGCTCGTGGGCGTGTCAATCTTGCTCTGCTTGGCGAGTTGGTAGTCCCGCGCAATGGCGACTTTTATATCTGCGGCCCATCGGCCTTCATGAGTGACATGACTGCTGGCCTTGCAGCCCAAGGCATCGCCGCCGGCAATATCCACGCGGAATTCTTCGGTCCAGGTTCGTCGAAAACGCCGGGCATCGCCTCTTCCTCGCACACGACGCCGCACCTGCCTCCGGGACCTCCCGGTGCGGGGCCCGTCGTTTCTTTCGCGCGAAGTGGCTTAAGCGTCAATTGGGGTTCGACGTATCACAGCCTCCTCGAGCTTGCTGAGGCGTGTGATATTCCGACGCGATGGTCGTGCCGTACGGGTGTATGCCACGCTTGCGAAACCGGTATTGTGGCGGGGACAGTTGCCTACCGCCCTGATCCAATAGATCCAGCACCGGTTGGCAAGGCGCTGATCTGCTGTTCCCACCCTCAGGCCGACTTGGTCCTCGACCTTTAATGTGATTGGGAATGCCCATTGGCCGCGGCTCAAGCACTGCGGAACCTGCACATCCCGAGGGCCGACCATCACAATCAGTCATTGATCCGAGGGCCAGCTTGGGACTTGAGGGATAGGACGTGGTTTTGCGCTCATGAGCCGGAATCTCAGCGCAGAAAATTCCTATGCGTGATTGGGCCAGATCGAGCACAATGTGAACATCACCTTGATGGTCCTTGCTGCAAAAGCGGACAGTTTTCTCCCGGCCCCAGTGCAGACGTTTGAAGGATAAGTGGCAAACCCGGTATGGGCCAGCGGATGTGCTCCGCACCTTGGAGATTCTCACACCAGATCAATAATTTATTATAAAATCGCACATTGCAGCGAAAGCGAGCAATGTGTGAGAAATGGCGAAAACGCCTGCAAAAACAGCCAACCGATCGCCGCACAATGTGCGCCCTTTTATCTTGCCATCTTAATCGGTCGTAATTTGAGAGACTTATTGCCCATCGTCTTTACTCCTCTAACATACGATAATACACCATTCCATACTCTAAAACACGATTCCGTTTGCTAGCGTCGAGTTCCGATGCGCCGTGCAGTCTTCCGCGCTCTGCGACGGCGTAGCAGCGCTGTTTGTTGCAGCACGGGAACCGTCGCGGCGCACTTTTCCATCGCACTGACGGAGCAGCGTCACAGGCAATCGAGCGCGGTCCGGCCGTCTTCCGATCGGCGCGGCCGCAGGCAATGTATGGCCCGCCCCGTCTGCAAGCGGAATGTTTTGAGAGGCACACCCGGTCTGCACCAATGTATCCGGCCTCGGCGCTTTGGGCGCCCTGCCAAGATGGAGATTCGCGCGCTCGGCTCCTAACAAGATACTCGGCCTCGAAAGGGCCGCTGCCTGTCGACAGGTTTGCCGAACGCCGATCAACCGTTGGGCCATCTCTATGTACATCCTCCCGCAGACTTCATGCGGCCGAGCAGTTGCCGGGACACGCCCGCTCGACCAACTCGTTACCCATTCGAGGCCGTTACGGCTTCATAGGGGCGTTGCTTTGACATCACGGCCCAGGCGATCCGGGCCAGCTTGTTGGCAAGCGCAACGACCACCACATTGCGCTTGGCGCGCAATAGCAGTGCCCGCAGCCAGGCGCCGAGCTGGGTGTCCATTCGCGCCAGATATGGCAATGCCGCTCGCGCGCCATGGATCAACAGCACGCGCATGTAAGTGCTCCCGCGCTTCGTGATCCCTGTCAGGCGTGGCTTGCCGCCGGTCGTGATCTGGCGTGGAACAAGCCCCAACCAGGCGGCGAAGTCACGCCCCTTCGCAAAGGCCGACACGTCGCCGACCGCTGCTGCCAGCGCAGTTGCGTTGAGCGCCCCAATGCCTGGCACACTGCGCAGGAGACTGGCTCGTTCATCGCTTTTGGCGAGCGCTTCGAACTCCTGGTCGAGCTGCTTGATCCGATGATCGAGCGCGTGCAGTTCGTCGACCATGTCATGAACGAGCTGCTGCATCCTGGTGGTTAGGATCGTGCAGTCCAGCACGTTCTCGCGCAGCCACAGGTTCAGCTTTGGCCGACCCTTGGCGATGACAATGCCGCGATCGAACAACACACCCCGCAGTTGATTGATCAGGGCCGTCCGGGTGCCGACCAGCCGTTCGCGCGCCCGGTGCAAAGTTTGCACATCGAGTTGCTCTTCGGACTTGATCGGCACGAAGCGCATGGTCGGTCGTGTCGCCGCCTCGGCGATTGCCTCCGCATCGCGATCATCGTTCTTGTGCGACTTCACATAGGGTTTCACATACTCTGGCGGCATCAGCCGGACATCGTGTCCAAGCGAGGCAAACTGACGAGCGAGATGGTGCGCCCCGCAGCACGCCTCCATGCCAATGATGCAGCGCGGTTGCTTTTCGACGAATGCAGCAAGGGACGACAGGCGCATCCGACGACGCAACACGACCGCTCCTTCGCGGTCGAGGCCGACCAGGCTGCAGAGCGGCTTTCCAAGATCAATTCCGAGTACGGCGACGTTCATTTCCTTTCCTCCTTCTGACAACGGACTGACAGTTTGTCCGGAACCGGAGGGGCGGGCCATCCCATAAGATAACGTGCGTTCCGTCGTTGTTGGTCTGCATCGGTCCTCATCCGCCGGGGCGGATTCCTATGTGTCAGATGGCGTCAGTCATCGTGCCGACGCCATGCGTTTCAATTTCCGTCGCGCCGCTCATCGATGCGCTCCCAGCAGACGCCGGTCCTTGGTGTGGGCGCGTTGCGCGGCCTCGGTCTCTGTCGCGGTCACATCGCCGACATAGAAGGTACCGTCGCTCCACATGGCGTGCATGATCACCGCCAGCTTGCGCGCCACCGCGACGCAGGCCTTGCGATGACAGGAGCGCTTGGCGAGCTGCTGGCCCCAGCTCTTGACCTTGTCCTTGCCGCGAAAGCGCGTCATCAGCGCCGAGGCTGCCTCGTAGAGCGCGCGCCGCACGTCCGCGTCGCCAGCTTTGGAGATGCGGCCCTGGATGTCGATCGACGTGCCCGATTGCCATCGCCGCGAGGTCAGCCCGAAGTAGGCGGCGACGTCACGCGATCGGCGAAAGCGCGACGGATCGTCGATTGCCGTCATGAACGAGAGCGCCGTCACCGGACCAACGCCGGGGATCGCCATGAAGCGCCGGGACAGTTCGCTCTTCGCGACGAGCTTCACGACCAGGGCGTGCAGCCGACCGTACTCTCGCCACAGCACGGCGCGTGCCGACAGCGGATCGTCCGTCGCCGCCGTTCGCACCGTCTGGTCGAAAACGCCACGCGATGTGCCGCCGAGCTCGATCCCGAATGCCGTCAGCGAGTGGCCGACTGCGTTTTCGAGATCAAAGAATTTGCAATTCCGGTTGCGCCGGTCGGTCAGCAACAGCCGCATCCGATAGCAATCCTGCGTCTTGATATGAGCTTGACGGAACCAGCCGTGCGCATGATGTGGGCAATCCCGAGCGCATCGGCGGCATCCGCCTTTTTGCGCTGCGCCGACATCGCGGCGCGCACGTGCTGTGTCTCCAGGCAGATCGGCTGCAGCCGACGGCCGAGAGGGCGCTAGTGGAAGCCGTCAAACTTCCATAGCGACGTTTCACTAGGATAAAGGCTCAGGAACCGACCTCATCTTCTCTCTGCCCCAAACCTGTTTGATGAAAGTTCGCGCCTCGGAAAGCTCTGGATCAATAGCGAGGTTCCGGTTGGTAATTACTTGCTGGACCCATTTTGGGCCGTGCCCGCCGATGCTCCGGCAGAATCGCTCAAGCTCGCCAACTGGAACAATCCAAATGCCACGCTGCTCACATTGCGCTCTGATAGTATTTAAGCTTTGCGTCGCGTCGCCGCTTGGTATTGCTGCATCACCCGCAGCCTTGACGGCGTCCCATGGGGAAAGCTGTTTAAGCACGACTTCGATGTCGGATTTGGCCTGTCGAGGAAATTCAGCTGCCCCGCTTACGCCAGTTAGTATCTGCTCAATGCGGATTTTTGCGTCTATGGCACTTAAGCTCGGCCTCTTCTGCTCAACCGCCGACTTTACGGTCTTCCAATGAGAGGCGACCGCCTTCCAGTCACCTCCCAAGGCAGTGAGGAGACGCTCAAACGCCTGTTGGTCGTTCAGAATGTCGATATCAACTATAACATCTACCTCCACCCCAAGCGAACGCAACGATTCCGCCAAGATCGCTGCGCGGTGCTTGCCGTTGGCATGAATGAAAAGGACGTCAGGTTCCAATTCGCCGTGCACTTCCGGGATGCTTAGTATGGCTTGATAGAAAAGGCAGTCGGTGTCCGCCTCTGCGACGATAACCCGTTGATGGAATATCCCATTTAACGTCGAAGAGTATTTCAACAATGGGTCTTTTGCGATTGATTTCGCCTTTTCTGGTTCCAGTTCCTTGATCTTGCTATCGCCGCCGTCGCGCTCAATGCGGACAATTCTCAAGCGGGCCTCCTCGACGCTGAGCAAGCCGCCGAGCACGTCGGCGCTGTGTGTGGCTATAAAGACCTGGGCATTGGCGGGACGCTCTTTCGCGATGATCTCACCTAGAAGTCTAGCCTGTGGCGGATGCAAGAATGCCTCGGGTTCGTCAATCAGAAGAATATTAGAACTGTCTTCGGTCAAAATGCTTAGAACGACACTAGCAAAACTTCGCATGCCGTCACCTTGAGTAACCAGCGGGATAGTTTCCGTCCTGAGACGCTTGTTATACGACACAGAAAGACGATCTTCGGGCGGATTGACATTTGGCCTCTTTCCAACCAGCAGAGCGATTTTTTCACCGCCAAGACGGTCAACAATTAATTCTTGGCCAAAAGCCTGATAGAAATATTTTGAAATCTTCTTTTCTATATTCTCATCCGTATACAGATTGTGGATAGGGTTGTCTGGCGGGCGCCGCAATGCATCAAATGCCCTAGCTGGATCCGAATCTGTAATCCGACCCTCGGTGCTACAAAATCGGCAGAAGATATTGGCTAGTTGGAACGCACTCTTATCCCAAATATGGTTGATATTTTCCTCTTCTACTGAATAGCGATATCCAATATAGGTCGATTTCCCGCTCCGCATTTCGATGTGAGATTTGGCCCTTAAGGCTGATCTGAAATCTTCGGCGGTCCCGTCCTTCCATACCCGAACTTCTTTGAGCACCGTACTACTCACGCTACGTTGAGACTCGAAGCGTGCGGCTAGTTCTCTAAGAATAGCACTTTTCCCCGCATTGTTTGGACCTACAATCGCAACAATGTCAGAGCGTTCAAGTTTAACACATGCGCCATTCGCGAAGTGAATCTCGGCAAAACTAACTCTCGTGTTGTTCGAATTGACGACAGGTTCTGGCTCTAAGACGATGGGTTCGTCCTGAGGGTTTTTGCTCAGTTTTAGAACTGTCGCCAGCTTGCTCAGGACGCCGCGCCGACGTGTAGGTTTGCCTTGGGGCGCCAAATTAATGCTCGCTCGGTTGAAATAATCTGTCTTCAATCGCAGCTCAGATGTTAGTCTGCGTTCCGCAACGGATTCAAGCTCCAATGAAATTTTGGGACCCACATGTGGGACGCCATCTCGCAGCTGCTACGGCGACTTTTTCCCCCGTACCCCTCTCCCACCGCAACGATTTGCCCCAGTAGTGTCTGCCCTTGATTTGGTCTTTTTCTCCACGCCCCCAGATCCACCTCCCCATTGCGATGGCAAGCAAGATGAGCGTTGATATAAGAACCACGACGCTGGCTTATGCGATTCCGATGACGGCAGCCAGGCTTGCCAATTCGCTGGTAGGGCTGAGCCGCCTGAGGGGACCTCTACGTTATCGCGGACCGGAGGAGCATCGGGCCGGCGTGAAGGCAAGGGCTTCGCGGCCGCTATCGTCCTCGAACGAGACGACCCTCTTGCCGAGTGGCGCAAAGGCAGACCTGTCGGTGGTCTGGACGGGGAGGCGATTGGCGGAGGCGATTGGTCAGAAGCACCCGACCCTGTGCCAGCGGGACAACGCAACGGACTTGATGTTTTGGGAAACTGCACCTTGGTTTCCGTATTGCAGCGGCTGGAGAGGATGGGGGTAGTGGCCATGCCGATGCACGATGGGACAATGACTGCCGCGTCGTATAGTTCATTGGCAATGCAATTAATGCGATTAACTGCGCTACGTCATATTGGTACCAAGCTTCCGGTATGATTAAGGTGGCTGCTGCCAAGCCAATAGTGCGCCGCTAACTTCACAGTTCTGGAGGGGTAATGCTAAGTAGCCTGCAGTTTCGAATTGGCTCTGGGCCTGGCGAAGAGCCGTTGCGTCTACCGATAGAGCCGTCCATCACAATATTCGTTGGACCAAATAATTCAGGTAAAAGTCTCGCTTTATCGGAAATTAGGAAAGGTGTGAATGTTGGTCGATTGGATGGTAGCTCTGTGATATCTCAAGTTGTAGTTGCGCCACTAACCCTTGATCAAGCTAACGATTATTCAGCATCTATTAGTTCCCCCGCGCAATTGGACGAGCTGTTGCCCGCCGACCACATAGTAGCTGTACTTCAAAATGGGAGAAATCATTTACATTTGCCTAGGCTTATCGATGTTCTTACGAACCCAGAAGTTGATCGACAATATTTTGGCACCTATTATGCAAGCAATTATTTGTTAAATCTTGATGGTGAAACGAGGGTCAGCCTGTGCAACCCTCAGGAGCGGGGCGATCTGAAAAGCCCCACTTTGCCCTTTGCAAGATTGTTGACGAACAATAATCGCCGACGGCGTTTGAGTAACTTGGTGCATGAAGCAACCGGGCAGCACCTTGTAATCGATGCAACTGTAGGAAGCCAGCTGCAGATTCGTTTCTCCGATGAGTTACCGGATGACGAGAGATCACTCTCTGATAGCAATCTTGAGTTCATGCGGAATGCACGGCCACTTGCGAGTGTTAGCGACGGAGTCAAGGCTTACTCAGGCATTCTACTTCAAATGCTTGCCGGTGACCCGAAAATTATCTTTATCGATGAGCCTGAGGCATTCCTGCATCCGGCTTTGGCTAGATCGCTTGGCACAGAGATTGCTAATGCGGCGGTAAACGAAGGCAAGGTAGTCTTCGCATCAACCCATAGCCCCCAATTTGTGATGGGCGCTATCGAATCAGGTGCGCGGGTGAACATCGTTAGGCTTACTTATTCTCAAAATGTCGGGACCGCTCGGCTTCTCCAGAATGAAAATTTGCGACAGTTGATGAACGACCCCTTGCTTCGGTCCACTGGTGTTCTGGAGGCTATCTTTTACAATTTTGTGGCTGTGACGGAAGCGGACGCTGACCGGGCTTTTTACGGTGAGATTAATAATCGGCTCGTTAGCAATGGAGACCGGCGGGGAATTAGAGCCGTTCTGTTTCTGAATGCGAACGGCAAGGACACCGTAGCGCAAATCGTTGCTCCGTTGCGTGCACTGGGGATTCCAACGGCGAGCGTTGTTGACTTAGATGTCTTGAAGGAAGGCGGCGTGGTATGGACTCGCCATCTCCTGGGTGCAGGTATTCCCGATGGTGAACGCGCACCTTACGGTCAAAGGCGGGCGACGGTGCTCGCTAGTCTGAGGGCACGTGCGCCAAATAATTTTAAGACGGACGGTGGTGTCGGCGTGCTCGCTGGCGCGGAGCGAGAAACCGCTGACAATCTCTTGGGAGACCTGGCTCGTTACGGGATGTTCGTTGTGCCAGTCGGCGAAGTTGAGGCATGGCTGCCTGGACTTAACGTCCCACGGGCGAAGGGAAGATGGCTAAGAAAGATTTTTTCAGCGATGGCGAACGATCCCGCTTCTCCGGGTTACGTCCGGCCAGGCCCGTCAGATGTCTGGGACTTTATCGGGCAGATGAGGGGATGGCTCTCAGATATTAACCGAAGAGGCATTCCGAATTAACGTCAAAATGGGCACCGGGCCTCATCATAATTTTGAAATATCGTTTATAATCAGACATTTATGGGAAATCAAAATATGGCGGAGAGAGCGGGATTCGAATCCACTCAAAGGAGGGTGTACCGATACGAAGCCTCAGCACCATTCTCGTCTGGCAGCCGCAGCGATTGCGATTAGGCCAACAACTAATGCAGCGTTTTGGGCGAACAATCGCGCCGCCACTTTTTCTGTTCCCACAGAGGTACCGTGCAGCCATAGAGTGCCAGCACGGGCTTGCAACATGGGCGGATCTGGATGCTTATCATAGGCAATTTGAGCCGAACCTAGAACCGAGACTGGACATTTTAGGACCGCCATCGTGCCGACTTTGAAAGTGTCCGCTTTCTCCAAATTCACTCCGAAGGCCCGCACAATAAACCAGTATTCGCGTATTCTTTTGGACACTACCCCGGATATCGCATCGAGCACCTCATCTGCGCTATCTGGCATGATCTTTTCGAGAAACAGTCTTGGACAACGCTTCGCCATGCGCTCCAAACGTCAGAGTAGTCGGCTTTGCCGTCGAAACAGTCATGATCGACCATTAGCTCAACCGATTTTCGAAAGCTGTCTACGCCGAAGTCCGTCAGGTAAATGTACTTTCTATTCTCAAGGCGAATTTCTCGCACGAGGGTTCGGTCGCGCGGTATCTCAGCAAATGATTTCGGGACGATAAGAGATTTTGATTTGAAGATGTTTTCAGCGCAGGAGAGCAGAATGCGCTTTTCCTTCGGCGTGAACGATTTTCTCATGCGCCAGAAGCCTGCATTGTCCTCAGTTGGATCAAAGCTATAACTTGCAGAGATGAGCAAATCCGAAAGAATACGAGAAATGGCGAAATCGGGCATGAGCACGGCGGAGATAGCTCGTGCCCTCGGCATTCGCTACCAGTTCGCTTATGGAGTGCTTCGGAATGCAGGCTCCAATGTTGGGGAGAGGCCCACCCCCACCTCTGTCGCGGCAACTGCAAAACCAAGCAAGCCGCCTCTTCTTGTAAGCGATCTCCTTGCTGGCGGCTTTGAACACGTCGGCAGTTGGATACTTTCGGCAGAGCAGCGGTTAGTCATCGACCGAGAGCTGCCCAAGTCGGTCGGTGTGTATGCCTTCGCGAAGGGTGATGTCGTCTTATATGTCGGCGTAGCAACCATGGGGCTCGCCAAGCGCCTCTATTTCTATGGTCGGCCGGGTGTCTCCCAGCGAACAAGCCTTCGCATCAACGCGATCATCATCGACGAATTGGCGAAGCACCCCAAGATTGATGTCTACGCCGCGTTTCCACCAGATCTCGAATGGAACGGCCTGCCGGTTCACGGAAGCGCTGGGCTGGAACTCGGCATCATCAAGAAGTATGACCTGCCGTGGAACATGCGCAGCGCCTCATGAGCCGGAATGTCTGAGGACGCATTCGCCGCGCGTCTACGGAGGCGAAATACGGAACGGCTTTATCGGCGTCCACATCTCAACTGTGTCAGAAGGCTCGTTTCCCTTCTCCCCGGGCGACCATACCATCAAGTTGGGACCACTTGTGCGTTCCAAACCGAGGAATGGAGCGGTTTTTCGCCAGAACTCCTCGGTCAATGTGAAGCGTAGGTTTCCCAGTTCTGACGCCGGACCGGTGAAAGTTGTCACCAGATAGGTTTGAGCTGGGACAATCACGGTGTCCAGTGGCTGCAGCACATCGCCGGGATCGTCGATGAAGAAGCCGGGCATGAACAGGAACGGGCCGTCCGTATCCGTGGCGGGCGGCGGCTGCGTCGCAAAGCAAACAGCGACCAGTCTGCGGTGGTCTGCGGCCATGGTGTTAGGCATACCGAAGAGCTTTTCAAAGGCCTCGTCGATTGGGTCCTTGCCACTCATGATCGCGGCGCTTCGCGACGCTGCGAGCGAGGCCGCAAAGCCATCCACGCGGCGTTGCCCCATTCCTTCAATCCGCATTGGCAGCTTGGTGATATCGATCAGCCGAAAGAGAGACTTTTGTTCGTCGCCATGGGCGTCCGGGCACATGAAGAACGGGCCGGAATACGCTTGGTTGTCGGCAAAGGCCGACGTGGCGGGGACCAATATCCACAACAATGTTAACAGCGCGAAGTTTCTCATGACCGTCCTCCCTAGAGCCTTGGTATAGACTCTAGCGCGGCGTCTTTATAGATATTACAGCGCTCTCAAAACGGAGTTTAAAGCGACGGCTCGGTCGCAAACAAGGACACTTGGAGCGGTTGCATTTGCTTAGGCCCCGGCAAACAATCTCAACTGCCCTTGGCGATTTTCTCAGAATGGCGGATCTAGGAAAGCAGGAAAGACGGCCGCAACCTAATTGCGTAGATTGTGTATTGGCCAGTTCCGAAGCTTATCCATATTTTCAACGAGCCTGCTCAACACCTTGTCCCCGCGTAGCTCTTCGAAATTTAACGACCTGTGGTCATTTTCCTTGGCGTCTTCGCCGGTGTTGGTAGTGAATCCCGTTTCAACCAACAGCGAATCAAGTTGCTTGAAATCGGCCTCGACTATGATCCGCTTGAACATGCCGGGAGGTAACAGTGCACCTACGTGAAGCAAGACGAACGCGTGGCGTACCGATCTGTCGGAACGCAGCAATAGTTGCTAGAAGAACCTTGACCGATCACGACGACTGGGACTAACGGCGGCTCCGCGTGTTAGGTCCGCAGTGGCAGATTTTCAGTCGAAGAATGATTAGCGAATATCGGAAAACCATGGACTCCGCACTATTCGCTAATTGGAACATCGAACGACAACCCTCGTCGAAGCGCCAAGCTCGGACGATGATTGAGCGCGTTGCCGCACATTCACCAGATGTGGTTTGTCTCACCGAGGCGTTTGAAGGGTCAACTGCGGACCTTGGCGGCTTTGAAATAGCCGCCAAGGGCGTATCTTGGTCAAACGAGGCTGCGAAAGAACGAAAAGTGGTCCTGTGGAGTCGGGAGCCTTGGAGTGATATCGACTCGATAGGCAATCGGGAGCTCCGAAGCGGTGGCTTTATGGCCGGAACGACCAGAACGCGCTTGGGAGAAATTAGGGTAGTCGGCGTTTGCGTTCCATACCATATGGCTTCGCCTATGGGCGTCGCGCCAAGATCCCCTGCATGGTCTCAGCAGGTATCGTTCTTGAATGGCCTGAAGCAGGTTGTTGCCTCAAGAAACTCTGAGCTGCCTATTGTGGTGATTGGTGACTACAATCAATTTGTGCCCAGGATATGGGGATCGAAAGCGGCCAGCCTCGCCCTTTTGGAAGCACTTGATGGGCTATCTGTCTGTACGGGCGGTCAACTCCAAATAGTAGACCGTCCGGCAATTGACCACGTCGCTTTGAGCCCCGAACTTCAGTCTTTGTCGGTCCAAGGAATCGATGAGCACGATACTGAAGGCAGGAAATTGAGCGATCATTTCGGAGTGGCAGTCAGGATTGCGCTGCGGAGCGCCTCTGCCGGCCTCACAGGTGCGTAAGAGGCGTTTGTCAAATATCGCAACAATGATTCGACATGTTTTGATGAGTGGCGTTATTCTCGGGCCTGGGGTTGTCTGGGGTCATGTCGCGCGTCTTTCCCGTTTGCTTCGGATTGTGTGTTATATGGGCGCTGCTGAGTGCTCCCGCAGCGCATGCCGGGCTGCAATTCGAGGCGAGGCAAACTGACGGCGGACTCCACTACATTTTTGTAACGGGTGACCTGCCACTGAGAATTTCCTCCATCTGAGATTAGAGTCCGGCCCTTGATCGAAGGACGGACTGATGAAGAGAAAGCGGTTTACGGAAGAGCAGATCATTGCGGTTCTTCGCGAGCACGAGGCGGGTGCGAAGGCGGGCGATCTTGCCCGCAAGCACGGGGTCTCTGAGGCGACGCTGTATAACTGGAAGGCCAAGTATGGCGGGATGGACGTCTCGGACGCCAAGCGGCTGAAGGCTCTGGAAGACGAGAACGCCAAGCTGAAGAAGCTGCTCGCCGACCAGATGCTGGAAGCCTCGGCATTGCGCGAGCTTCTGTCAAAAAAATGGTAGGGCCCGCCGCCAAGCGCGAAGCCGTCGCGCATCTGCAGGCCGTCATGGGCTTGTCGGAGCGTCGGGCCTGTTCCTTCGTCGGCGCCGATCGCAAGATGATCCGCTACCGGTCAAGGCGACCGCCAGAGACGGAGCTGCGTGGCAGGTTGCGCGACCTCGCCAACGAGCGCCGACGCTTTGGCTACCGGCGGCTGTTCATCCTGCTCAGGCGCGAGGGCGAGGCATCTGGGGTCAACCGTATCTACCGTCTCTATCGCGAGGAAGGTCTGACGGTGCGCAAGCGCCGGGCAAGACGGCGAGCAGTCGGCACGCGGGCGCCGATCCTGGTCGAGGCAAAGCCGAACGCGCGCTGGTCGCTGGATTTCGTGCATGACCAGTTCGCCTGCGGCCGCAGGTTTCGCGTGCTCAACATCGTCGACGACGTGACACGCGAATGCCTGGCGGCGATCCCGGACACCTCGATCTCCGGCCGTCGGGTTGCGCGTGAACTGACGGAACTGATCACCCAGCGCGGCAAGCCGGGCATGATCGTCTCCGACCACGGCACCGAGTTCACCTCGAACGCCATCCTCGCTTGGTCGAAGGATCACAGAATCGAATGGCACTACATCGCGCCGGGCAAGCCGATGCAGAATGGCTATGTCGAGAGTTTCAACGGCCGGATGCGCGATGAGCTGTTGAACGAGAGCCTGTTCTTCGGTCTCGACCACGCCCGCAGCGCCATCGCCGAATGGAGGGAGGACTTCAACACCGCGAGGCCGCATTCCTCGCTCGGCTACCAGACCCCGGCAGCCTATGCCGAGGTCATCACCGCAACCGGCTCCGACGCTGTGCTGATGGAAGGCTCCGCGCCTCCGCCGGTTGCTCAACCCGCGCCACATGGCGTAACAAAAACGGTCGAGACTCTAATCGCAGCTGGATGACAGGTCAGGGGCAGGTCACGGGCGATTTCGCATATCAGGACGATTTGTCGGCCTTCGATGCACTGGCGCGATCCAGTGCCGCAGTCGCCGTCACGTTCCAATCGCCGGGCGGCAATATTCAAAAAGCGATCGATCTTGGACGGCTTATTCGCAGACTAGGCCTCGGCACGATCCAGTTTCGGGCTGTTGAATGTGCTTCGGCCTGCTCACTGGCGTTCCTCGGGGGCGTCCTGCGATTTGCGGAGCCAGGGT
Organism: Mesorhizobium sp. INR15; assembly: GCF_015500075.1. Lineage (NCBI taxonomy): Bacteria > Pseudomonadati > Pseudomonadota > Alphaproteobacteria > Hyphomicrobiales > Phyllobacteriaceae > Mesorhizobium > Mesorhizobium sp. INR15. Next base: position 723,525 of record NZ_CP045496.1, read on the forward strand.
CCATTGGCGTTCATAAGTCATCATTTAGCGGGGATTTGGCGCTAAACACCGAGGACGCCGTATCTGGCATCCAACAGATGACCGCCGACACCATAACCTATATGATCGAAATGGGCGTAGACCCAGCACTGCTCCAGCTTTCCCTCCAATATGACAGCGACGACATACGGTATCTCTCCAAGAGCGAGATGGAGCGATACAGGGTCGTCACGCCGGCGCCTGGAGCGGCTGGCCAACAGGCTGCCGATCAAACACCATCTCCGCCCGCATCGCCTCAAGCGCCGTCCCCGCCACAAGTCGCATCTTCGTCGCCGTCACCCGACAATCCATCACTTGCCATTCCTGCAGCTCACTCCGGCCGCATCGGTCATCGGAAGGGGTCCGCTCCCATTAAGGCACAGCCGGATGGAAAGTCGGCAAGTATAGCAGTGCTGAGAAACGGGAGCGCCGTCGCCATTCTCGGAAACAGCGGTCGCTGGTATCGAGTCCAGTCGGGAAATCAGGTCGGTTATATGCACGATACCTGGGTCCACGTTGACCAGTACGACAGCGGGCCTTTTGGCCAGTTCCATGTCCAGGTCAAAAGTTTCGACAATCTCGCCGAAGCCGAATCTTACGTTCGCTCGGCACCTGTACCACTCTCGGCATACCTCGTTACCAACGGCTGGTTCGCAATCACCCTTAGAGACACTTTTGCAGAGCCAATGGCAAAAAGCCTCGCCGACGAAATGAAAGCTAGAGGTGCCATCCCGACTGACGCGTACTCGACCAACGGCAACACCTATGTTCGCAAGGTCTGCTGTAACCAGGTGCCCTGAAGTATTGGCGATTCGATCGATTAGCCGAACGAAAACGTGAAGGGCTTGCCGCCAAGTGTTCCTGAGCCTGTCCCGCGAGTGCCCGTCGAGACGAACGTGAAGGGTCCGCTCTTGCCGTCACTGCATGTGAACGTGCCGCTACCCTCGCGGTTGGTCGTATAGACGAAGTCACCTTTGCAAGTGCGGCCCCGATTACTCACAATCGATAGCGTTCCAGCTCCGTCGATTTGACCCGTTGCAGACCCAGTGAAGGTCTCGGACCCATCGCCTGATTGGCCCTTTACAGGAAGTGTCATCGCACAACCGCTAATTGTCAGCATCGCCGCCATAGCTACGCAGGCATTCCGCATAAATTTGTCCCCCCAGAATTCGCAGGGACCTTTGCACCGAAACAATAGGCACGCAACTCACCGTTGCCGCCGAGGTATAATTGCCCCCAGCAAAACCTTTTTGGCGCACCGGAATGGTGACCGGGCAAAAGCTATATTCTAATAACGGAATGATATCCGATAGTTGTTGAGACGTAGATAGAATGGCGGCGAGAGCGGGATTCGAACTGACTTAAAGGAGGGCTATAGCGTAGACGTAGTTCTCATCATCACCCGGCGCGGCGCGCCATTTTTATACTGCAAAAACAGTTGGTTAGCAAGGCCTTGTTTCTCTGCGACGAGGTCGGGGAACACGTGGCGGAAGCACCACGGAAGCAGTCGACAGGATGTTCGGGCTAGCTATAGGCCGGGCGCTATCCATTCAGGCGCCGGCTTTCCGTCAAACAAACCAGCGATCTCGGCGAGAGCTAAGCGTATGGCGGTGACGATGCTTTTTCACAACGGCCAGTTTCAACATGCCCACGTTAGAAAACTTGGCACCGTGCCAAGCTTTGGACAGCCTAGCGAGATTATAAAGCGGATTCGTTCGGCAGAGCATCCTCGTCCGCAAGCGCCCTAACGAGCTTACAAGCATCCTGCCAATAACGCGCTGCATCAGCCCGTGTCGAGACGTGGTCCGGCCGATAAGGAGGCAATTCGCCCGCAACGGCTTTGAGGTCGCGTAGCACCGAAGCAATATGCGGCCACGGGAAGTCAGTGGGGTCACCGATATCTCGATCTGCGCCGACGATCATCTCCAACTTGGCTATGACACCAGCGAGCGACGAAGCCGCCGCCTGGGGGATAATATCTTGAAGCTTTAGAGTTTCGGTCATCGCTAAGACCTCGGCCTCCCGCGCAATCGCATATCAGCAGCGATCGTCAAGGGATCTTCTTATGCAGCTCATAGAACTTCACTTCATTCATCCACAGCCCTGCTTTTGGTGGCCTTTGGCGATGGGGCGGAAACTCGGTCTATTGCGAAGGCAATCTACTAAGCGTCGCAGCAATTACCAAGGAAGGAATCGCGTGTCGGCGGTGCCGTGTTAGCCAACATGACGAAACTATCGGGCGATCAGTAAATGAGCAAAGACGCGGCAAGTGGTTCACCCGCGAGACAAAGGTGCCTGAGACCGGCTTTGGCCCGTGAAGGTAGAGGTCGTGCCGGCCAAACTGGCTGATATCCTGACGCGGAAGACCCCACTTTTTTCCGGCGTTCGGTAATGCCGAACAGCCCTGAGACAAACCTTTCGACCTGTCGTTCAATGCGACTGTTATGCGAACCGCGCGGGGTTCTTTGCCGGCACAAGCATTGCGCCAGGCGGCTACGTTCGGGAAGATATCGGGCACAGGTGCCAAGTCACCGGTTCGCCGGTCGAACATCAGGGAGGAAGAAATGGCTGGCCTTCGAATGAGCGCGATGAACGTCGGGCCGCTCAGTTGAGCGACGAATCTGTTGGTCGCTTTTGCGCCCGGCAATGTCGATGTACCGACCACTTCGGTGGTCCTCGAGCATCCCGGGCACGGAGTGGTTCTGTGGGACACAGGGATCAATGAAGCTGTCGCTGACCCCGACCGGGGAGACGATTACCGGGGTCCGGGTCTCCCTCCACCTCTCGCTGCAACGCCCACCACAACGAGCGTTGCTTCCGACGCATCAGGGCTGCTACAGCGTCTGGCGCGGCGCTTACGGCTCGATTGTTAAGGCCATCATGCGGTTGCCTGATGGGCGCTGGAAGTGAACCTTTATGATCACTGGCGGGATCGGGTGACAGGCCACGGCCGATCTGGCAGAGTGACGATATGAGGCCGGGCTGGTCTGTTCTTGTTTACTGCTCGGGAGGGGACTTTGTACGCTGGCGAGTCAGTGCGATTGCATGCCGGAATTTGGTTCAGGCTGTTTCGCGTCGTCGTGGCATTGCTGGGGCTTGCCCTTGTGCTCGACGGCTGCGCCAATCCCAAGGTCATCGAAAGCGCCGTGCCGCAGGCTGCCGCGCCGAAAGTCTCCACACCGAAGCCTGCCAAGCTAGCGGCTGCCTCACCAGCCGCGCCAAAGCCGGCGGCGTCCGTTGTAGCGTTCCAGCAGTCCTGCACCGCGCAATGGAAATCCCGCGGGCATACCACCCAGCCGGCGGCGCAGGCCTTCGCGAAAAACTGCCTTGCGGCGCAGGGCGCGGTGACGCGGATGGTCGATCATAAGACCGTGACGCGCAAGCTGGCTTACCTGATCGATGCCGAAAAGCCGCTGAGCGGTCTCGAGCCTTCCGACATAGGGGTTTTCTGCCCCGGCTATCTTCGCCAGGACCGCGGCGGTCGCGCCGTGTTCTGGCGCACGCTGCTTACCGACCTGGTCAGCGCTGAATCCGTCAACAGCAGCACCGCCGCCTATTGGGAAGAGGACCAAGACCAGTATTCGATCGGCCTGCTTCAATTGTCGCTTTCGGACGAGCAGAGATATCACTGCGGATTCAAGTCGGAGGTCGACGTCACCGATCCTGACCGCAACCTTGCCTGCGGCGTCAAGATCGTGACGATGCTGGTCGTCGCCGACGGAGCCCTGGGAGGCGGCGAGGGCACCGAGATGAAGGGCATCGGCGCCTACTGGCAGAATTTGCGCCGGCCTTCGGGAGTGCGCGGCAAGCTGATCGCCGCCACTCGCTCGATCCCGCAATGCGTGGCCGATCCGAGGAACGCGTAGAGGCGGGCGGCAGCTACTCCGGGCCAGCCGCAAGGTCGGCCGCCAGCGCGATAAACCCGAACGCGGCCCCTGCCCCACATACCGCATTCAGCCACCCCAGGCCAGGCAATGCCGGCAGGCAGCCAGCCGATCGCGCCGCCGAAGAAGAAGATGCCGAAGAACTGCCCGTTGATGCGGCCGCGCGCCTTTGGCCGCAGCAGTTTGGCGGCCCGGCGGCCCAGCGTCTGGTCGCCACTGACGCCTATATCGAGCAGCACGGCGCTGACGCTCATGAAAATGAGCGGCAGCTGTGCGGCGCCGGCGGCCGCGCCGGCCATGGGGCGAAGCCGAGCGCCGCGATCAGCACGAGATGGTAGAGGACCGTGGCCGACGCGTAAAACCGCGTTCGCCGGCGCGGCCGAAGATCGGCGTCACCGCCGCACCCCGGGGGCAACCAGACCGAACAGCGCAATGCCTTCTTGCCGAGATCAAAGGGCCAGGCCGAGAGGCGCAGCGCCAGCGCCGTCCCGAACACGCTAAAGGCCACCATTACCGGGCTCGCCGTGAAGGCGCGGCGGCTCAGCTTCAGCTCCTGACCCAGAAGTCCGATCAGCGAGGCAATGAGCTTCGAATAGCTCGCACGCGCCGGCGGCCGCCGCCTTGGCGGCGTCAGGCCGAGCAAGATAGCAAGTAGCGCCAGTGCCGTGGCGCTGATGCCGTAGAAGGCGCGCCAGCCGAAAGTCGGCGACGAGGCTGGCGATCGAACGCGAGAGCGGGATGTCGATCATCAGCTCGATGACGTGGCCGATGACGCGCCCTTTCTGTCGCGGCGCGCCGTCGGCGGCGACCGGTACCAGCACATGGATGCAGGAACAGGCGGCGCTTGTCGGCGACAAGCCGGTCAAACAGCGCTTCAAGCCGCTTTCGCTCGACGATGCAGGAGGCGACCACAGTCACCGCCGGAGCTTTCCTCGATGAAGTCGTCTCCTATAAAAATCCACACCGTGCTCGACAACGGCATCCAATTCGCCGACCTGCCCAAGAACCGGGATGGCCCGAACCGCGCGCTGGCGCGGCCACCCCGTCGACCGAACCTGCTGGAGGCACGGCATCGATCACCGTTTCACCAAGCCCAACCACCCATCGAGCAACGGCCAGGTCGAACGGATGAACCGGACCCTGAAGGAGGCCAACGTCCGGCAATATCACTATGAGACCCACGGACAACTTGAAAATCACCTTGCCGCCTTCGTCGAAGGATACAACTTTGCCACGCGGCTCAAGACCCTTCATGGCCTTACACCTTAAGAAGCTATCTGCACGGCGTGTGCCAACGGCCAGATCGCTTCCCATCGATGCGGTCCACTTGACCTTGAGACTGAACACCTAGTGTCTCAAGGGATGTTAGTGTCGTTGCGCCGTTCCCCAATGAGACTGCAAGATATGAGCCCCCGACGGTGTTCGACTCTCCGATGATCACCGAGCCGTCGCTGCTAACTGCACTGGCAGAGCTGCATTTCCGCCGAGTGTCCCGATCGACAGGCGATGTCGCGCCATTCTTCCAGGATGTCGCGTGATAGGGACCGTTCATGTCGCTGGACAGGCCTGCGATAATCATGCCGTCGGCACTGACTTGCCGGGGCGTCACTGTAGTCGTAGCCGGCCAGCACTTCCAAATCGGTTGGCGTGGTAGCGCCGTTGCGCCACGCTAGCGCAGCGCCGTCAGTGTCGTCCGGGGAGACGTCGGCGCCCGATTCCAGGCTGGTCAGTGAATGCTCTACGCTTTAACTACTCGGTCGCAGACGATGCCGTTGCGCTGCATGGCGTTGCGCGTGTCGATGATCAGCCGCGAATGATTCGCGAGCAGCCCATAATCGACTCCGTCGTGGTCGGTGACGATGACGACCGCGTCATAGGCCGCGATTGAGTCGCGGTTGAGGCGGATGCAATCCTTGCCGGCCAGCGTCGGGTGCTTGCGGGTCTTCGGTATGCGCGCGACGTGAGGGTCGTGATAGGCAATGTCCGCGGCCCTCGTTTCGAGCAGCTCGATCAGCTTCAGCGCGGGACTTTCGCGCACGTCCGCGACATTTTTCTTGTAAGCGACGCCGACGATCAGGATGGCCGCCTGGCTCAGCGGCAGGCCAAGCTGCGTGTCGAGGGCTTCCGACAGCTTCGACATGACATAGTGCGGCATCGAGACGTTGATCTCGCCGGCAAGCTCGATGAACTTGGTCGACACGTCGAACTCCCGCGACTTCCAGGTCAGGTAGAACGGATCGATCGGGATGCAATGGCCGCCGAGCCCCGGACCGGGGTAGAACGGCATATAGCCGAAAGGCTTCGTCTTTGCCGCCTCGATGACTTCCCAGATGTCTATCCCCATCGCGGAGTAAATCACCTTGAGCTCGTTGACCAGGGCGATGTTGACGGCGCGGAAGATGTTCTCCGTCAGCTTCACAACTTCGGCTACCTTGATGCTCGATACGGGCACTACCTTCTCGACGATCGCCCCATAGAACAGCGCCACCAGTTTCGCGGCGACCGGCCCGTCGCCGGCGACAACCTTCGGGATGGTGGCGGTTTCGAAGCCGATGCTGCCGGGGTCTTCGCGCTCGGGCGAATAGCCGAGAAAGAAATCTCTGCCCGATTTGTAGCCCGTCGCCTCCAGTATGGGCTTCATCACCTCGTCGGTCGTGCCGGGATAGGTGGTCGATTCCAGCACGACCAGCTGATGCTTGCGCAGATGGGCCGCGATGGCGCGCGTCGTTCCTTCCACGAAGGAAAGGTCGGGTTCGCGCTGCTTTGTCAGCGGCGTCGGGACGCAAATGGATATCACGTCGCATTCCTCGAGGGCCGCGAAATCCGATGTCGCGTGGAAAGACCCGTTTGCGCTGATGCTCTGCAGCGCATCGTCGGTCACAGCGCCGATATAGGACCGCCCGGCTTTCAGCCTCTCGATCTTGCTGTTGTCGATGTCGAAACCGATCACCCGAAAGCCGGCTCGCGCCGCCACCGCGGCGAGCGGCAGTCCGACATAGCCAAGCCCGATGATGCCGACCGTGGCTGTCCGTGACTCAAGTCTTGAATGAATTGTCGCGCCGCGAGTCTGCTCGACCAAAGCCATTGTTGCCTCCATCAGTGGCGCTGGCCCGGAGCCGGCGCGCCTCATTGCAAATGACGTGAATTACGGAACAGGACGTCTGTAGCCGGCGTCATACCCCCACGTTGCCGTGGATCGCTCTGCAACTCTCGTGCCACGAGGCTTCTGCTGTGGCCGAGCCTTGCCTGGAACCGGCAAAGACAAGGGGGGCGGTGGCCGGCGCGGATCAAGTTTCCGCGGATTGTCAAGCACGCTGCTTGTGCTGGTTTCGCACACAGCTGCTTCATTTCGGGCCAGGCTAAAAAATGAATCTCAAAAAAGGCAATGATTACAATGCAGTAATTAACCACTATTGTTTATCATATTATTAACTATCAGTTGCGTTGCCTGGGGAAATCCTCGTTTCATGCGGAAGGCGCACAATGAGGGAGTGCGGCTCCCTTCTGTTGCAAGCGAGGATTGTCGCTCGATGAGCATGAACAGCAATGAAGTCAGATGCCTTATCGCGGGCGGCGCGGGGTGTCTCGGGACCAATCTAGCCCGTCGCCTTCTCGACCAGGGCGCGCATGTCGATGTCGTCGACAATCTCTCCACCGGTCGCCAGGCGAATGTCGACCGGCTGTCGCGCCACCTGAACTTCGATTTCATCAAGATGGACATCACCGATCCGGCAATCTGCCGCCGGTTGCAGCGCAGTCGATACAGCCATGTCTACAATCTCGCCTGTCCCACGGGCGTTCCCAACATCAAGCGGCTGGGCGAGCAGATGCTCATGGCCTCATCCGCCGGAACGCTGAACCTGTTGAAGATCGCGCGCAGGTGCAAGGCGAAATACCTGTTCGCGAGCACCGCCGAGGCCTATGGCGACCCGGACGTCTTCCCGCAGCACGAGACTTATGTCGGGCGGGTCGATCCCGTCGGGCCGCGCAGCGCTTACGAGGAGGGCAAGCGCTTCGGCGAGGCGCTGACCCGGTTCTGGGGGGGCAAATACGGCGTCGAGGTGCGTATCGTGCGCATCTTCAACACCTATGGTCCCGCCATGTCGCCGAAGGACCAGCGCGTCATCCCGCAGATGTTGACTCGGCTTATCGCCGGCCAGCCCGTGCCGATCTATGGCGACGGGACGCAGACGCGCACCTTTCTCCACGTCGACGATCTCGTGAGCGGACTTCTCATCGTAGTCGACAAGGGCGTCAGCGGCGAGGTTTACAATGTCGGCGGCGACGAACAGATCACGGTGCGCGACCTCTTCGCCGCGTTGAAAAAGGCGACCGGCCTTGCCGGCGAGGCAGTTTTTCGCGACCATTTCATCGACGATCACCGCGGCCGTTGGCCGGATACGACCAAGTTGCAGGCCCTCGGCTGGCGGCCGAGCATCTCGTTGGAAGCAGGCATCCGCCAGAGCTATCAGGACCTGCTTCGCTCGCTGGGCATCAAGCAGGCTGGCGCCGCCGTCGGCCCCGCGCACAGGAGGGACGGCAGCGCGCCGGCCTCGGGCGATCGGTCGCGACCCGCCTCGCCATGAGCACGACGGCCGCCCTCAACCTGATCATGATGGTGCTCAGCGCGTCGCTGGGCGTCAACATCGCGTTCTGGTGCACGGTCGGGCTGCTGCGCTTCATCGCCGAGCTCGGCAGCCGCAAAGCCGCCGCCGGTCCCCGCTCCATCGGGGTCGCCGAAGTCGCGGTGGTCATCCCCGCGCACAACGAAGAAATCGCGCTTCCCAAATGCATTGCCGCGCTCAAGGCGATCATCCCGGCCCGGCAGATCTATGTCGCCAGCGACGGATCGAAGGACGCCACGGTTTCCATCGCCCGGGGTCTGGGCTGCAGGGCTCTTGATATCCGGCCCAACGGGGGCAAGGCCAAAGCCATTGACCGGGCCATCAAGCACTATCGCCTTTGCGAGCGGTACAAGGCCGTGCTGATCCAGGATGCCGACTCCGAGATCTACCCGGATTATTTCGACCACGCTCTTCCCTTGTTCGACGATCCGGGTGTCTGCGTCGTCGCGGGCCATGTCCTGTCGCGCTGGCGCGATCAGCGGCTGCCGCGGCTAGATATGCTCTTTGCCGCCTACAGGACGCGCCTCTACAGGATCCTGCAGACGGCTTTCCAGTATGGCCAGTCCTGGAAATGGACCAGCGTGACCTATATCGCGCCGGGCTTTGCAAGCATGTACCGCACCCAGGCCCTGACGCAGATCGACATCACGGCCCCCGGGCTTGTCATAGAAGATTTCAATATGACCTTCGAGGTGCAGCGCAAAGGCCTGGGCCGCGTCGCCTATACGCCGAAAGCCCGGTGTTCGTCGGAAGATCCGTTCAACCTCTCCGACTACCGCAAGCAGGTGCAACGCTGGTATCTCGGCTTCTGGCAGACGGTGCGCCGGCACGGGGTCTGGCCAAGCCGTTTCTGGCTTTCGCTCGGCGGCTTGCTGGCCGAACTGCTCGTCATATCGATTTTCGCCCTCACTCTGCCCTTGGCTACCATCGCCTATCTGACGACAGGCTTCGAAATCCCCGCAATCTCGATCGGCCAATTGGCGATACGACCGGTCTCGCCGGTCATCCTGCTGGCTCTGTTCCTCGCCGTCGACTATGCGCTTACCGTAGTCGTCGCGATCATCGAGCGGCGGCCGAGCCTAATGCTCTACGGCATCGCCTTTCCGGCCATCCGGCTTCTCGACGCCGCGCTTTTCCTGCGCGCCCTCGTCAAATCCTTCTCCGCCAAATCCGATGGCCGCTGGGTCAGTCCGGCGCGCTACGCGATCCCCGACGCCGACAGGAGGCATGCATGAACATAAGCCGGCGTTCGCTTCTTCTCGGCGGCATCAGCATTCCGCTTCTGGCCGTTGCCGGTCGCGGTGTCGCCGCGGCCGCCGCGCGCCTGCCCAATCCGCTGATGGTGATCGTCAGCGGCGTCGGCGCCCGCGCCGACACAGGCAAGCTTGGAGCTGTCGCAGACGCCTTCTCGTCCGCCGGCCTGCCGATCGCCATGACCATCAGGATGACCGGCGATGCCGCCGACATCCCGGGCTACAACTCGGGCCTCGCCAGGTGGATCAGGCAGTCCGTGGAACTGGCCCCGAACGCCATCGAATTCGGGATCCATGCCACGGAAATCGCCCTGGCCGATCCCTATCTTCAGGCGCGGCAAGCGGGCGAGATGCAGGCCGCATTCTCGCACATGATCAATGCGTTCGACCGTTACAAGTCGACCGCCGTCATCACCGCGCTGACGCTGACCACCAATCAGCCGCTGCAATCGCCCCAGGACGCCGCGGCGATGCGGTCGGCCGGCATCCGCACCGTCATTCGGCTTGCGGGCGGTCAGGACGACAAGGCCGGCGTGAAGCCTTCGGATGGGGGCTACTGGATGACCAACACCGGCCTTGTGAATACCGTCGCCTCGGCGCGAACCTCCGCCACATCGGGCAATGCAACGACCGTCCTCACGGCGCCGGCCTTGCTTGCGCAGAACATCACGGCTCTTGCCGCCAACATCGACCCGATCATCGTTGAAATTTCCTTTGACGCGCTTGCCGGTCTGTCAAATGCTGACGCGGCCGACTACGCGGCCGGTGTTGCCATGGCGGTGCTTGCGGCCACTTCGTCCGGTGCCGCGCGTGTCCTGACACCGCAGAAGCTCTATACGCAGAGCCGCGCCGCCAACCGGCGCTACATCGTGGTCAGGGTGGATGATTTGCGCCTCGACAGCGACACCGACCCGAGCCACATGGCCTTCGTGCGTGGCCTCATCGAAGCCGGCTACCCGCTCACCAACGCCATCATCCCGGCCCCCAAGGCGGGCCTGCTGTCGGCGGACGAGACCAGCAAGACCTTTCTGCGATCGACGCTCGGGGACCTGCGCTACGATATCGCGGGCCATGGCTGGCATCATACGCCGTCCGAGCTGCTCGGAAACTCGCTCGCGAAGGATGTCGACCTCATCAGGGATTGCATGAGCGAGATCTACCGCTCCACCGGCACGCTGCCGCTGACCTATATCCCGCCGAACGACGATTTCGACGACAACACGCTCGATGCCGTGGCCGGCACGGGAACGCCGATGTTCGCCGCCGAGAAAGGCACGCTCCGCTGGTTCAACGGCCTCGACAGGCGCGGCATCCTGCATGTGTCCAATACCGTCAAGTTCGAAGCCGCCTGGACTGGCGACCTTCCCTATTTCTCCCAGGAACAGGTTTTCGATTTTCTCGGAGACGACAACGATGCGGTCTTCTGCATCCACCCGGACACCGCCAAAACCCCCGAGAAGAAGCAGGTGATACTCGATTCCATCACCCGGATGGCCGGCTTGCCGGGTACGACGCTGGTCAATTTTGCGCAGTATTACAAAGCCGTCTGCCCGCCCATGCCGAAGGTGGATCGCATCAGGCAAGCCCGTGTCGATGTGTCGGTGAAGGATTGGAGAAAGCCCGAACCGCATCAGCTGGAAGAAGAAGCGCTGAGAGCCGATGCCGAGCTGGCCTGGACCTATTTCGACTGGGGCGCAAAGCACTACAACGGCATGGCGCCTGCCACATCCTGGATCGAATCCGGCAAGCAGACCGGATATCCGTTCATCACCATGTGGGATATCGGGTCGCATATCCTGGCGGCGGTTTCAGCCCAGCGCCTGCGCATCATCGACCAGACCCAGTTCGAGACAATGATAGATCGTATCCTCGCCTTCCTCGGCGAGGGTGATTTCAGGTTTGCCGGAGCGAAGCTGCCAAATACGGAGCGGCGGCTCAGCGCCAAGGGCGGCGAGCGCGACGGCTTCGACAGTGCCGATACCGGGCGCCTGCTGGTGGCGCTCAAGATCCTGGACAGCTACACGGCCGGCGCCTTCCCGGTGTTCAAGCTGGTGCAGCACTGGTCGTTCGGCTCCGTCCTCAAGGACGGCGAGATGCATGTGGTCAGCGACAGCGGCAGGATTTCGTCGGGACAATACAACAGCTATGCCGGCTATGCGGGCCGCGGATACAGCCTCTGGGGCGAGGCGGTAGCGCCGGTCTTCACCACCGCGGACCCGAGCAACGACATGGACGCCGCCCTCGCGACCATCGTGGAGGTCCAGAAGCGCGGCCGCATCGCGACCGAGCCTCATGTGACCGAAGAGATCGAGCTGGGCGCGTCGCCGCATGGGCGCCTCATCGCGGATATCCTCTACGCCGCCCAGATGAAACGCTTCCAGGAAACCGGCATCCTGACCTGCGTTTCCGAAACCGCCATGGCCGGGCCTCCCTATTTCACCTATCAGGGCTACCAGTTGATCAACGACGGCGGCACGTTCCCGGTCGACACGTTGAAGACTTCAGCGCCCGACAAGGCGGCAAAGCTTTCCGACTCGCTGCGGCTGGTAAACTCCAAGGGCGCTTATCTGTGGCTCGCGGCGCGGCCGGGCGACTACGCGCAAAAGCTCGTGGCCTATGTCAGGGAGCGCGCCAGGATGAAAGGAATGGGTTTTTCCGCCGGAGTGTCCGAGCGTACCGGGAAGCGCATCGAGGTCACCGACATCAACACCAACGGCATCATCCTGGAGTCCGTCGCCTATACACTCGGTGGCCGCAAACCGCTGATTTCGCGCGCCGAGGCCTGAACCCCGCGGCATCTGGCGAGGAAGCATCGCGCCGCCGGGCGGTTGCGTTACTTGATGCCAACGCAACGGCGATCGCGGCAGGCCGTGGTATGTTGCAGTTGCTGGATCAATTGGCCATTGACAGGCGTCTTTGCTAAGCCCATGCAGCGCGCGTCTAGACGTGGCGGCCAAGATTGTTCGCGGGGTCGAGTACCAAAAGGCCGAAGGGCGGTCGGCATCGTCGATCGTTCCTCGAGGCTCATCCATATGCCACAGGCTACCGCGACGTCGATCGCCCAGCGCATCGTGGCACTGAGGCGGCACGGTTGGACCGGCATTCACATCGACGTAGCCGTCGGCGTCTCGTCCGCCACCCTCAGGCGATTCTCAAGCGTGCCGGGCTGTCGCGGCTGAGCGACATCAGCCAGCGAGCCGCGCTGCAACGCTTGGGCGCACCGTACGACGCGGCCGCCTTCCCGCCGTTCTTGCCTTCGGACGAGGCGGCCTACGTGACGGGCAGCCAATAGCCACTGAGGCACGGTGGCGGGCTAAGAAGGTTGGAGCCCAACCCCTCCGGCTCCGTATTCTGGGGAAAGACGGAGCCGGCGCACTAAATTGGATGAGGTGGAAATGTTCCAGCGCAAACAAAAGCCCGTCAAATTCAGGCGGCGGGCCCTGATTACATACTTTGGCTTCAGCGGCGAGCGATCAGCAGGCAGAGTTGGCGCAGGTCGCGGTCATAGGTGCCTTCGCTGCTGAGCACATCGGCGCAGCGCTTCTTCTTGCGCGCCACCTTGCTGTCCGACATCTGGGCCACGATGCCGGGCAGGCTAGGATGGCTGGGATTGCTGGGGTTGGACGGATTGCTCGGATTTGACGGATTGCTGGGGTTGGTGCCACCGCCGATACCCACACCGACACCGCTGGTGCCGCCGACATTGGCGCCGAGCCCAGCCGTCACACCGCCGGCGCCACCGACATTGGCGCCTGCCCCGGCATTGATGCCGTTGCTGCCGCCGACCGAAGCACCGAGCCCGGCGCTGACGCCGCTCGATCCACCGATGTTGGCACCGGCGCCGGCGTTGACACCGCCGCTACCACCAACCGAAGCACCGGCCCCCACCCCGACACCACCTGATCCGCCAATTGACGCGCCAACACCAGCGTTTACACCGCTGCTGCCGCCGATGGAGGCGCCAGCGCCTACTCCAATTCCGCCTGCGTTCACGGGAAGAGTAATTGCAAGGACGAATGCACTGCTAGCCAGAGCTCTGGCGAAGATATGCACGAAAGAATTCATGTCACTCTCCTGTTGCATTGACTCGACAGCTAATTTAGCTGTGCTGAAATTACGCACTCGGCCGGTTATCAGTTTCCTAACTTGGTGATTGCTCTGCTCGGATGATTTCTTCTTTGTAGAAGCCATTCGCATTTTTTTAAGAAATCTTACCGCGACCTATACGGCTCGTGATCAAGTCCCTCCCTGCTCCCAGGAGCGAACAGGGCGCGAAGTCATGGTGCGCTGGGGATCATCTGGCGTTAGCTTCGTTGCACGTCAGGGCGCCGGCACTTTGCGGCGTAAATCTTCAATCTAGCGCTTCATTGTTGATTGCCACTGAGAACTGACCCGGCAACCCAGGATATTTCCACCGAGAATTGACCCATGTTTGACCCTTACCCTGCGTTTTTTCAGCGGGGATTACGGAGTGATCGACATGGCATTATTGAGCGTGATCCGACGCTGGCATTATCGAGAACATTTATCGATCCGAGAGATTAGCCGCAGGACCGGCCTGTCTCGGAATACGGTGCGCAAATATCTACGGGTGGACGAGGTGGAGCCGAAGTTCAAGGCTCCAGAGCGGCCGAGCAGGCTTGACGCATTTGCCGACCGCTTGTCAGCCTGGCTGAGGACGGAGGCCAACAAGAACCGCAAACAGAAACGCACGATCAAGCAGCTTCATGCCGATCTGCTGAGCCTTGGCTATGAGGGGTCATACGGTCGTGTTGCGGCTTTCGCTCGGGAGTGGAAGGCTGATCTGCAGAGGGAATTACAAACGACTGGACGCGGGACATTCGTGCCGCTTTCGTTCGATCCTGGTGAAGCGTTCCAGTTCGACTGGTCCGAGGACTGGGCGATCATCGGCCATGAACGCACCAAGCTGCAGGTGGCGCATACCAAGCTCAGCTACTCCAGGGCCTTTATCGTCCGGGCCTATCTGTTGCAGACGCATGAGATGCTGTTCGACGCCCATAATCATGCCTTCCGTGTCTTTGGCGGCGTTCCCCGGCGCGGCATCTACGACAATATGCGCACAGCGATCGACAAGGTCGGCCACGGCAAGGAGCGCGACGTCAATGTCCGCTTCATGGCCATGGCCAGCCACTACCTCTACGAGCCTGAGTTCTGCAATCCGGCCTCTGGCTGGGAGAAGGGACAGGTCGAGAAGAATGTGCAGGATGCGCGTCACCGGTTCTTTCAACCGATTCCACGCTTTCCATCCCTGGAAGCCCTGAACGACTGGCTGGAGCTTCGATGCCAAGAGTTTTGGCACAAGACCCCGCATGGAAAAATGCGCGGCACCATTGCCGATATCTGGGCCGAGGAAGCCCAGGCTCTCATGCCGGCGTCCCGTCTCTTCGACGGCTTTGTCGAATACACCAAGCGGGTCTCTCCAACCTGCCTCGTGCATCTGGAGCGCAACCGCTACAGCGTTCCGGCGTCGTTTGCCAATCGGCCCGTGAGCCTTCGGGTCTATCCAGATCGTGTCGTTGTCGCCGCGGAGGGGCTAATCGTGTGCGAGCATCGCCGCATCATCGATCGATCGCATGATCGGCCCGGACAGACGGTCTATGACTGGCGGCACTATCTCGCGGTCGTACAGCGCAAGCCAGGCGCCCTCCGCAACGGAGCACCGTTTGCTGAACTTCCCGATGCATTCAGGAATTTGCAGCAGCATTTGCTCAAGAAGCCGGGCGGCGATCGCGAGATGGTCGAGATCCTGGCACTTGTCCTGCAACACGACGAGCAGGCCGTGCTCCTGGCCGTGGAGATGGCGTTGGAAGCCGGTGTTCCAACCAAGACCCATGTGCTCAACCTTCTCCATCGGCTCGTCGACGGCAAATCGCTCACGCCCCCGACCATCAGCGCCCCCCAGGCTTTGACGCTCACCAATGAGCCGAAAGCAAATGTCGAACGCTACGATGCTTTGAGGAAGGCCCTGGAGGTGCGCCATGCGTCATAACCCTGCCAGCGGCGCAATCGTCATCATGCTCCGGAGCCTGAAGATGCACGGCATGGCGCAAGCTGTGGGCGAACTCACCGAACAGGGAGCGCCAGCGTTTGAAGCCGCCATTCCGATCCTTTCGCAACTGCTCAAGGCCGAGACGGCGGAACGCGAGGTCAGATCGACAGCCTATCAGCTCAAGATCGCACGCTTTCCAGCCTATCGCGATCTCAACGGCTTTGACTTCGCCAGCAGCGAGATCAACGAGGCACTCGTGCGGCAGCTTCATCGTTGCGAGTTCGTCGATGAGGCCCACAACATTGTGCTGGTCGGCGGCCCCGGCACAGGCAAGACCCATATTGCCACCGCGCTTGGCGTGCAGGCCATCGAGCATCATCACAAGCGGGTTCGCTTCTTCTCGACGGTCGAACTGGTCAATGCGCTGGAACAGGAGAAAGCTCAGGGGAGATCCGGCCAGATCGCCAATCGCCTCGTGCATTCCGATCTCGTGATCTTGGACGAACTTGGCTATCTGCCGTTCAGTGCATCAGGTGGAGCATTGCTCTTCCATCTGCTGAGCAAACTCTACGAGCGCACCAGCGTCATCATCACAACAAACCTCAGCTTCAGCGAGTGGGCGAGTGTCTTCGGCGACGCCAAGATGACAACCGCCCTTCTCGACAGGCTCACCCATCATTGCCACATCCTGGAAACCGGAAACGACAGCTTCCGCTTCAAGAACAGCTCCGCACACGAACCCAAAAAAGCGAAGGAGAAAGCCAGAACCTTGACCCTCAACCCCGAACCGAAACATACATGAGAGGCGGGTCAAATCTCGGTGGAAATGCCGGGTCAGTTCTCAGTGAAAATCAACAGCGAGGCAAACTGACGGCGGACTCCACTACATTTTTGTAACGGGCGATTTTGCATATCAGGACGATTTGTCGGCCTTCGATGCACTGGCGCGATCCAGTGCCGCAGTCGCCGTCACGTTCCAATCGCCGGGCGGCAATATTCAAAAAGCGATCGATCTTGGACGGCTTATTCGTAGACTAGGCCTCAGCACGATCCAGTTTCGGGCTGTTGAATGTGCTTCGGCCTGCTCACTGGCGTTCCTCGGGGGCGTCCTGCGATTTGCGGAGCCAGGGTCCATTGGCGTTCATAAGTCATCATTTAGCGGGGATTTGGCGCTAAACACCGAGGACGCCGTATCTGGCATCCAACAGATGACCGCCGACACCATAACCTATATGATCGAAATGGGCGTAGACCCAGCACTGCTCCAGCTTTCCCTCCAATATGACAGCGACGACATACGGTATCTCTCCAAGAGCGAGATGGAGCGATACAGGGTCGTCACGCCGGCGCCTGGAGCGGCTGGCCAACAGGCTGCCGATCAAACACCATCTCCGCCCGCATCGCCTCAAGCGCCGTCTCCGCCACAAGTCGCATCTTCGTCGCCGTCACCCGACAATCCATCACTTGCCATTCCTGCAGCTCACTCCGGCCGCATCGGTCATCGGAAGGGGTCCGCTCCCATTAAGGCACAGCCGGATGGAAAGTCGGCAAGTATAGCAGTGCTGAGAAACGGGAGCGCCGTCGCCATTCTCGGAAACAGCGGTCGCTGGTATCGAGTCCAGTCGGGAAATCAGGTCGGTTATATGCACGATACCTGGGTCCACGTTGACCAGTACGACAGCGGGCCTTTTGGCCAGTTCCATGTCCAGGTCAAAAGTTTCGACAATCTCGCCGAAGCCGAATCTTACGTTCGCTCGGCACCTGTACCACTCTCGGCATACCTCGTTACCAACGGCTGGTTCGCAATCACCCTTAGAGACACTTTTGCAGAGCCAATGGCAAAAAGCCTCGCCGACGAAATGAAAGCTAGAGGTGCCATCCCGACTGACGCGTACTCGACCAACGGCAACACCTATGTTCGCAAGGTCTGCTGTAACCAGGTGCCCTGAAGTATTGGCGATTCGATCGATTAGCCGAACGAAAACGTGAAGGGCTTGCCGCCAAGTGTTCCTGAGCCTGTGCCGCGAGTGCCCGTCGAGACGAACGTGAAGGGTCCGCTCTTGCCGTCGCTGCATGTGAACGTGCCGCTACCCTCGCGGTTGGTCGTATATACGAAGTCACCTTTGCAAGTGCGGCCCCGATTACTCACAATCGATAGCGTTCCAGCTCCGTCGATTTGACCCGTTGCAGACCCAGTGAAGGTCTCCGACCCATCGCCTGATTGGCCTTTTACAGGAAGTGTCATCGCACAACCGCTAATTGTCAGCATCGCCGCCATAGCTACGCAGGCATTCCGCATAAATTCGTCCCCCAGAATCCGCAGGGACCTTTGCACCGAAACAATAGGCACGCAACCCACCGTTGCCGCCAAGGTATAATTGCCCCCAGCAAAACTTTTTGGGGCACCGGAATGGTGACCGGGCAAAAGCTATATTCTAAAAACGGAATGATATCCGATAGTTATTGAGACGTAGATAGAATGGCGGCAAAAGCGGGATTCGAACTGACTTAAAGGAGGGCTATAGCGTAGACGTAGTTCTCATCATCACCTGGCACGGCGCGCCAGTGCCGTCGGACCGACAAATCCGTTCGGCTTCACACATCACTTTACGAGATGATGGCGCGGGCGCTGAAAATCGGGCAGGAATGCGCCGATGCCCGTATCCAGCCGCAACCTTGTCCGATTCACATCCGCGTCACTGCTGATAGGATTCTTGGCCCTGACGGCTATCGTGGCCACGAACTTCTGGCTGGGCCAACGAGCACAATCCTATTTCGATGACGCGATCGCGGCCCGCGACACCCGGGTGGCGGCCGTTGAGTTGAGAAATGCGATGCAGACAGCGGAGGCGAGCGAGCGCGGCTTCGTCATTACCGGCAACGAGATCTACCTCGGTCCTTACCAAACGGCGAAGGCCCAGGCACAACGCCATATGCAGGCGCTGCAAACCTTGCTGACGGCCTACCCCAATTCCGAATCCACATTGCAGAGGCTGTCGGCGATCATTGCCACGAAATTCGATGAGCTTGACCAGACGATAGCCCTCAAGCGCGACCAACGCGACGCCGAGATATTGGCGATGTTCCGCACCAACCGAGGCAAGGCCCTGACCGACGAAGCCAATGTGTTCTTCTCGGGGATCATCGGGCGAGCGGATGACCGGCTGACATCCGGCGTTGCCGAGCAGCGTGCCAATAGCGGGTGGCTGCGGCTCGTCTCCGCGATCGGCGGGCTGGTTATCGTCGCCGTGGTTGCGGGCGCGGCCTATGGCGCCGCCCGCTACACAAGGGAACTTCGCGAGACGCGTGACGAGGTCAACGAACTCAACAGCGCGCTGGAACAGCGCGTTGCCACGCGCACGCAGGATCTGGCAAAGGCGCGCGACCGGGCAGAAGTGTTGCTGTCGGAAGTCAACCACAGGGTTGCAAACAGCCTGGCCCTTGTCTCGTCGCTGGTGAACCTCCAGTCGAAAGCCGTCGCGGACCGTGCTTCCAAGGATGCGCTCGCCGAGACGCAGGACCGCATCTTCGCGATCTCGCTGGTGCACCGGCGGCTGTACGGCTCGTCCGATGTCCGCTCCGTTGCCCTCGATGAATACTTGACCGGATTGCTCGATCACCTGAGGACCTCGCTGCGCAGCCAGATCCATGGCGTGAGCTTGTCCTATGAAATCGACCCGATCGAGCTTGAGACGGATACGAGCATCAACCTCGGCGTGGTCGTTACCGAACTCGTCACAAACGCCTTCAAGTATGCCTATCCGGATGGCGTCGGAGAGATCCGTGTCCGGCTCGCCAAGCTGACGGACGAGCAAGCGGAACTGGTGGTGGAGGACGACGGCGTCGGAAGAGCCGAGGGTGCGCCCGCGAAGGGAACCGGGGTCGGCGGCAGGATCATCAACGCCATGTGCGTCAGCCTGGGCGCCAAGATGGAGTATAGAAATCTCGCACCCGGAACCGCTGCTCATTTGGTGTTTTCGACAAAACCCCGGCGTGCTACCGGCGCATAGTCGACCGCGATCGCAGGTGAAAAACCGGCTGCAACGTGACAACAATGGCTGACGCGATCGTCGTCACCACTTGGCGGTCGATGTCGGAGGGATAAAACGTGTCTGGTCCAGATAGAATTATGCCCCGGCGGCGGGTTGGTTCAGCGCTGGCGCTATTTATGATTGTCAGCGCGAGCGGTCTCACGCTCGCGAGCGCGCAGAGCGGACCAGCCGGCGTTACGCAGCGGACCGTGTTTGCCGCCTTCGATCCGAATGCCCCCTCTTGCAGCGCTCCACCAGATCTCAAAAAAGTCCTGGCGTATGTGCAGGAAAACGACCGCGATTTCTTGCAAGGTGTCGATCATGGCCTGTCCTTGGCCGCGAAGAATCGCGGCTTGGAGTATCGAAGAATCCTGGCTGAAAATGATGTGGGGAAGGCGATATCCGAGGTTCAATCTCTCGTTGCCGGGAAGGCTGGCGCCATGGTCGCAACCTCTCCAGACCCGGCTGCCTTCAGCCCCTCGCTTCAGCAGGCAATCTGGTCAGGAGCATTCGTTGGTACGATCGTGCCTCCGCCTGCGACGTTGCTGCTCAATGCTCCGCAATATCGGACGGGCAAGGTGCTGACCGACGCCGCCATCGCGCATATCAAGACCAGGCTTGGCGGGAAGGCCAAGGTTGTGCTTTTGACCCAGGACACAATGGAGTTTCTGGCGCCCCGTTTCGCGGCCATGCGCGATGGCCTGAATGCGATGCCGGGCGTGACGATCGTCGCCGATATCGCGCCGAAGCCGGTTACCAAGCAGGGCGGGTTTGCCACCATGCAGACCATCCTTCTTGCCAACCCGGATGTAGACGTTGTGCTCGGTGGCGATGCCGTGGTGCTTGGCGCACTCGAAGCATTGCGCGCGGCGGGCAAGGACCGCCCCGACCAGTTCCTCGGCGGAATTGACGGCGAGGCGGAGGCGGTTTCCGAGATCAGGAAAGCGACCAGCCCTTACAAGGCGAGCATTTCTCTATCCTCGCCCGTCTTCGGATACGCCATGGGTCAGTTCGCGGCCGACTGGCTCGAAGGAAAAAGCATTCCGCAAGCGATGGACATTCTTCCGATAGCGCTGACGAGCGTCAATCTCGCGCAGTACGAGGCAGATCTGATTGACCCAGCTTCCGTTTACGCGGACCCTGTGCGCCGAGACGCCTACCTCAAGATGTATGGCAACATCTGCTATGACAGCCGCGACCAGTATGTGAATTTCCCATGGTCGTCGGAGCAGAAATAGCTGGCCGGTGCGGCAGGCCGACATTCGCTTCATTCGACCGAAACTGAAATGAGATTTTAAAGACAAAGAATGAGACAATATATGGCATCTCACGCCTGCCGTTACCGGCAGGGGCCATTCTAGGGCCAACTGCGGTCGCACCGCCGTCCGATAGCGAGGAGAAATCCTGCCACATCATCCCGACCGCCTGACTGGAGCTTCTCCGCAATGGACCGTGACACGCCCCGCCCCGACCTTCAGGACCGCTCGACGGGCCGCTTCGGGCGGGCGCTTGATCTTGTCCGGCAGCGTGGCATTCTCGAGCCGTTTCGGCTTGTCCGCCGGCACGGCATTGGCGAGAGCAGCCGTTTTGTCGCCCGCAACATCCGTTACCTCATCGCCGACCGGCTGGCCCGCAAATGGGACCGCGACAATGGGGTCGATACGGCGGGGTCGATACGGCTCGACGGGCTCGATGTCGTCGGCCCGCATCGGGACGAGGGCAATGAGTGCGTCTGCACATCGCCAAAATCCTTCGCCTTCATCATGAACAGCCTGCCGGCCGATCTCGGCGACTATACATTCATCGACATCGGCTCGGGAAAATCACGCACGCTGCTGCTTGCCTCGCATTATCCGTTCGCGTCGATTGTCGGCGTCGAGTTCGCGCGGGAGCTGGTCGCGATCGCAAAGCGCAACATCGAGCGCTACAAGAGCCCGGCGCAGAAATGCCGTGCGCTCAGCGTTGTCGAGGCCGATGCCGCCGCCTATGAATTTCCTGAGACACCGCTGCTGGTCTATTTCTACAATCCGTTTTCCAAGGATGTGTTCGATGTCGTGCTGAGCAACCTCGTGGCATCGCTGGCGCGGCACCGGCGGCGCTGCTTTGTCGTCTATGGCAGTTCGAGCCACAGCGCCATCGACTGGGCTCGGCCGGCGATCCGCGACACCGGGGTTTTCGAGCGGCTCGTTACGCCGCCGATGCCGCATTTTCTCGATGCGGTTCGGACCATCGACTACGCGGCTTTCGAATATCGGCCTTCCTAACAAGGCGGATGTCGATCATGGCTTGATGGCAGCGTCGACGGAACCTCAGCGCCGGCTAATGATCTTTTTCAACAGCCGCTTTGTCAGCACCCGCCAGGCCGTCAGCGGCAGGTCGATCAGGCCCGGCAGCGGATCGTTCCACGCAAACGCCGCCCAGGACCTGACCGACGCGAAAGACCTGAGATAGGCCATGAGGCCGAGGCCGCCGCGCAGCATCAGCCGCATCGATGAAATCGCGTCGCGGGCAAGGTACATCCAGGCCGTGCCGAGGCGCGGCGCGGACGCCGAACTGGCCCGGCCGTTCGCCGTCTCCCACAGCATGCCACCCAAGTCGACGCCGGCCGACGCGCAAAGCCCGAACCAGGACCAGGGGCGCGGATTGACGTCGAGCAGTTTCAGCGTGCCGTCGCGGCTGTCGTGCTTGAACTCGACCTCGACCAGCCCGCTGTGGCCGATCGACGCCAGCAAGGCGCGGGCAGCGATGACGGCGCGGGGCTCGTCGACAACCTCTACGAAGGTGCTGGTGTAGCCGAAGTCGACCGGAAACTGCCTGGTGCGGCGCACCGTGAACTCGGCGACCGGCTTGCCTTCGCTCCAAAGTGCGGCATAGGAGAACTGGCTTTCGCCGCCGCCTGGAATGAGTTCCTGCACGACGACATTCTCGCCGCCGATCTGGCCGGCGGCATCGCGATAGGCGGACAGGAAGGACGCCGCGTCATCGGCCCGGACAACCTTGGCCTTGGCAATGCGGCTGTTGCCGCCGCCCATGTGCGGCTTCAAAACCACGGGGAAGGTCAGTTCCGGGATATCAGCCTGATCGAGCGACGGCGCGATGTCATAGGTCTTGGGAATGGCCAGCCCCAGGTCCGCCGCCCGCTTGTAGAGAAGCGGCTTGTCGCAGGCCCATTGCAGCGCATCCCAGCCCGGCAGAACTATTCTGTAGATGGACGAAAGCGCGGCAAGGTTTTCGGAAACCAGACGCACCTCGGGGTCGGAGGCCGGGACAAGAAGCCATCCCTGCAACTGGTGTGTCTGTGCGGCCTCAAGCAGAAAGGCCAGCGCGTTATCATCACGCGTGCCAGGCCATCGGATCGTCGTGCCGACACATCGCGACCAGCCCGGCAGCGGGGAATCGTTGGTGATATAGGCGACAGGCACTTTTTGGGCGCCGAGGCTGCGCGCCAGCGCGAGCGACCCGTGTGCGCCACCCAGCAGCACTGCACCTGAACTCCCCAAGCCTCCGTCCTCACGTGTTGCTCGCAAGGTCGAAGCACCTTGCATTTCATTTCATTGGCCATTGCCTGACCGAGCGGGCCGCGAGACCCGCCGGTGAAGCCTAGTGGGATTTGGCCGACATCGAGGCCGCGCTCAGTTTCACCGTCGCGCGTTGCCCGGTCCTGCTTCTTGCGCGCTGGATGAGGCGGGTGACGCTGCGCGCCGCGTAGGGCGTGCCGGCAGTGAAGCGCATCAACGGACCAAAGCTCGCGACAGCGCTGGCGCCAACGAAATGCAAGCCGGGAATGCTCGATTCCAGCCCCGTCGAGAGTATTGGCATGCCGTTCTGGCGGGTGATCGTCTCAAGGAATTCAGGCGCGAAGAGTCCGAGCTTGCCGATGTCGATGCGGTAGCCGGTGGCCAGCAGGACGTGATCGAAAGTCGAAGCCCCCTGGTCGAATTTCAATTCGATGCGGGACCCTTTGGCGGTCGCAGCAACAATCGTGCGGCCGGCGTTGACCGGAATGCCCTGGAAATCCGGCAGCAGCCAGGCCGTTGCGCCGGCCTTGAGGCCCTTGGTGTTGACCCAGTCGCGCGTCGCCACTGGCAACCCATGCACGAGGCCGGGAGCCTCGATCATCCAGGACACAGGGAACGGGCCGACCCGCGAGGGTGACGCCAGCAGCCCCGAGATGGTGCCACGCAAGCTTTGGCCGCCGCTTTTGGACGGTTCGCCTAGCCAGTGAATGTCGCCCCGGCAGACCAGTTCGACGTCCGCCCCGGCCTTTCTCAGCATGACTGCGGACTCGCAAGCGCTTTGCCCGCGCCCGATCACGGCGACACGCTTGCCGCGATAGGCCTCGAATCCGGTGTGATCGCTGGTGTGGCTGACCAATTCGGGAGGCAGGCCGTTGAACACGGCCGGCACCAGCTGCTGGTTCTTCAGGCCCATGGCAACGACGACGCGGCCCGCATGAACGGCATCGCCATCGGCGAGGTTGAGGCGAAATCCGGCGCCCGTCTTTTCGACACGGCGCACCATGCGTGTATCGAGATCGGGAAGCGCCTTGGCCTGAACCCACAATCCGTAGTCGACGAAATTCTCCAGCATCAACGGCTCCCGAAGCGCCACCTGCTGGCCATAGGAATCAAGCGACAGGGGGCCATCCGGGTTGCCGATATAGGTGGCCCGCCAGGGCGAGCGCAGCCGCATGCCCCTCGGCATGTTGTCGCGCCAGAAGCCCATCGGGCTGCCGAAGGCCCGGACGTCGACCTCGGCGGCCCTCAGGCCCGAGGCAACGCCCAGCCCGAAGGGCCCGGCGCCGATAACGGCCACTTCGCAGTCATTCGTTCTTGTCGAAGCGGTCAAGGCCTTGTCCTCCTGGTGCCGCCGGAACCCTTGATAAAACCAGGGTTGAAGCTCGTTTTCAGCACCTTTCCTAGTCTCGCCGGGGTTAAGATTGCGAAAATAGACTGTATCGGGATTGATGAAATCAGGCGGTATGCGTGAAGTTGCCGGAAGTTGTTCGGCATGGTCATTCGCGCGCCGTGAAGATCACGTCGAAAGCCCGCCTTTTGCGTCAATGGGTAACAGGGCGACGTTGATGTGGTCCTGTTGCTCGCCATACGGCCAGGCGGTCAATTCGCGGCTGATCCCGCCATCCCAGCCAATCTCGTGAACGCGGTAGTCCATCGCCCGCAGATATGAGAGATAGGCATCGATGCCGATGCCCGAGATTTGCAGCAGCAGGCGTGGCCGAAGTTCGGACAGGATGATGGGCCTGTCCTGCGTCAGGATGCGTCTGGCGCCGTCGAAGACGAGTTTCTCGGCGCCTTCAACGTCGATCTTGATGAAATCGACCGGCGATTGGACGACCGCGTCAAGTGTCCGCACGGTGGTTGCCTGGTAGCGGAAGGTTTCCGGTTCAGGTGCATCCAGAACGCCTCGGGGTGACAGATGCGTGCTGCCCGGATTGTCGTCGTTTGCCCGCCAGCGCAATTGATGCCGGCCCTCGGCGGAGCCGAGCGCATAAGCGTGAACGGTGACATTGGCCAGGTTGTTGGCCGCCACCGTCCTGCACAGATGGTGATGAATATCCTCGCGCGGCTCGAACGCTACGATGGTGCCGGTCTCGCCAACCAGATGCGCCAGATGCACCGTATACCAGCCAAGGTTGGCGCCGATGTCGACGGCAGTCATTCCCGGTTTGACCGTGGCGCGCACGAAGGCGGTCTCGCGGCATTCCCAGTCGCCGCTCACTATGCCGCGCGACACATAAAGATCCTCTGGATTGATCCAGAAACGGGTGCCGTCCTCGCGTTCGGCCAGGGTGTAAGCCGGCATTTCTACGTCAGTCCGAGTTCGGCCATCATCGTCTCGCGCATCTTGAATTTCTGCGCCTTGCCGGTCACCGTCATTGGCAGTTCGGCGACGAAGCGGACATGGCGCGGCACCTTGTAGTGGGCGATCTGGTCGCGGCAGAAGGCACGCACTTCGTCCTCGGTCGCCGTCTGGCCGGCCTTGAGCACGATCCAGGCGCAGATCTCCTCGCCATATTTCTCGTCCGGCACGCCGAACACCTGCACCTGCTCGACCTTGGGGTTGCGGTAAAGAAACTCCTCGACCTCGCGCGGATAAACGTTCTCGCCGCCACGGATCAGCATGTCCTTGACGCGGCCGACGATGTTGCAGAAGCCTTCGGCGTCGATGGTGGCAAGGTCGCCGGTGTGCATCCAGCCGGCCGGATCAACCGACTGTTTGGTCAGCTCCTCTTCACCCCAATAGCCGCGCATGACGGAATAGCCGCGCGTGCAGAGTTCCCCGGCGATGCCGACGGGCACGGTGGCGCCGGCTTCATCGACCAGCTTGACCTCGACATGCGGATGGACCCTGCCGACGGTCGAAACGCGGCGGTCTATCGGGTCGTCGACATTGCTCTGGAAGGAAACCGGGCTGGTCTCGGTCATGCCGTAGGCGATGGTCACCTGGCTCATGCTCATGTCGGAGACGACGCGCTTCATCACCTCGATCGGGCATGGCGCCCCAGCCATGACGCCGGTGCGCAGGCTGGTGAGGTCGAACTCGGCGAAGCGGGCATGTTCGAGCATGGCCACGAACATTGTCGGCACGCCATAAAGCGCCGTGCAGCGCTCGCGGGCCACCGCTTCGAGCACGCCTTCCGCTTCGAACCCCTCGCCGGGGAAAACCATGGTTGCGCCCTGGGCGACGGCGCCCATGACGCCCATCACCATGCCGAAGCAGTGGTAGAGCGGCACCGGGATGGCCAGCCGGTCGTGCTCGCCAAGCCGCATCGTGCCGGTCACGAAGCGGGCGTTGTTGACGATGTTGCGATGGGTCAGCGTCGCGCCCTTCGGGGTGCCGGTGGTGCCGCTGGTGAACTGGATGTTGATCGGATCCTGCAACGACAGGCCGGCGGTGACGGCATCGAGCTTCAGCCGATGGCTGGCCGTGCCCATCGACTGGACATCGCCGAAGCGGAACAGGCCCGGCATGTAGCCATAGCCCATGCCGATGACGACGCGCAGATGCGGCAGCCGCTGCGCCGTGAGATGCCCGGGGGCCGCGCTGTCCAGCTCCGGAGCGAGAGACCGCAGCATGCCGAGATAGTCGCTGGTCTTGAACGCACGGGCCAGCACCAGCGCCTTGCAGCCAACCTTGTTCAGCGCGTATTCGAGCTCGGCGACGCGGTAAGCCGGGTTGATGTTGACCAGGATAGCGCCAATGCGCGCCGTGGCGAATTGCGTCACCACCCATTCCGCACGGTTGGGCGACCAGATGCCGACCCGGTCGCCCGTGCTTATGCCTGCGGCGAGCAGGCCGGCCGCGAACTCGTCAACACGGCGGTCGAAGTCCTGATAGGTCCAGCGAATGTTCTGCTGGCCAAACACCACTGCTTCGCGCTGGCCATGACGGGCAACCGTCTGCTTGAGCAGTTGCGGGATGGTCAGTTCCCAGAGCGGAATGTCGCGGTCGCCGCTGACATGCGACGTGCCGTCGGCGGGCACACGCTTGCTCCTGGCTGGCATGGACGCGTGCCGGTCGCCGCCATTGGTCAGGTTGCGCAAGACAGTGATCGGCTGTTTCAGGTCATGGATGGTCGAGGTCATGGTTCCCCCTCTTCGTCACATCTTGCGCCAGTCGCCCGACTGCTCGAAGGCATGGGCGGCGCGGTAGATGGTGCTCTCCTCGTAAAAGCGGCCGACCAGCATCATGCCGACCGGCAGGCCACCGACCATGCCGCAAGGCACGCTCATGGCCGGGTGCCCGGACGCGTCGAAGGCCGACGTGTTCGGGATCATCTCGAAGGCGCGCTGGATGTGCAGCGACAGCGGCGCATCCGGCGGCGGCAGCGGCGGCGCCGTCATCGGCACGGTCGGCATCAGCAGCAGGTCATAGGTCTTGAACGCCGCGTCATAGGTGGCCCGCAGCAGCCGGCTCAGGTTCTGCGCCTTGGCGTAGAAGCGGCCGCGATAATGGGTCTGCATGTACTCGCCGACAAACATCGAGATCTTCAGCGTCTTCGACAGGTCGTCGGCGCGGGCGCGCCAGTTGGCATGAGCGTCGAGCAGGCTGGTGACGTAGAGACCTTCCCAGTTGGTGCCGAAACCGTTGCCATGCATCATCAGGTCGGTGAGCCCTTCAAGTGCGATCGGCGTCCAGATCGACTGGCCGTCGCGATGCATGGGAATGGAGGTTTCTTCCACCTGCGCACCAAGCTTGCGCAGCTGATCGCCAGCGGCGCGCACCTTGCGGTCGACCTCGGCTTCGCTCGCCGCCCAGCCGAAACCTTCGCGCAGGATACCGATGCGCAGGCCGGACACACCGCGCCCAAGCGCACTGGTGTATTTGTCGACACGCGGCGCGTATTGACGCGGATCAAGCCCGTCCGCTCCGGCGATGACTTCGAGCAGCAGCGCGTTGTCGGCGACATTCGTGGTGATCGGGCCGGCATGGTCGATGGTGATCTCGATCGGCATGATGCCGGAATAGGGGACAAGCCCATGCGTCGCCTTCATGCCGTAGGCGCCGCAGAATGCGGCGGGCATGCGGATCGATCCGCCCTGGTCGCAGCCGATCGCCATCTCGACTTCGCCGGCGCCGACAAGCGCGCCGGAACCGGAGGACGAGCCGCCAGACGTGTGACCCATCTTGTGGGGGTTGTGCACCGGTCCGGTGGCGTTGGTGTGGCTGCCGCCCGACAGGCAGAAATACTCGCAATGCGATTTGCCGACGATGGTGCCGCCGGCATCGAGGATGCGCGTGACGATGGTGGCATCGAGGTCGGGCACATAACCTTCCAGCGTCGAGGCGCCATTCATCATCGGCACGCCGGCAAGGCAGATATTGTCCTTCAGCACGATCTTGCGGCCTTCGAGGGGACCGGACGCGGCACCGCGCACCTCGCATTTATAGTACCAGGCGTTCATCGGGTTTTCCGCCGCCGACGGCCGGTATCCGGGCGTGCGCGCATACTTCACCTTGGGCAAATGGTCGGGCAGCTGGTCGATGCGATCATAGGCCTGGAAGCTGCCTTCCATCAGCTGCATGTAGGCGATGAGCTCCTCGTCGGAGAGGTGCATATGCAGGCCGCTCACCAGGCTCTTCATCTGGTCGAGGGTGGGGCGTCGGATGGTCATGTAGCTCTCCCTGTGGGCGGGCGGCGCCGTCGCGGCGGGTGATGAGGCTTTGGCCTGGCCTGTGTGGGGCTGGCCTGTGTGGGGCTGGGCTGTGTGGGGCTGGGCTGTGTGGGCGTGGATTGCGTGCGCCTGGGCCGAGGGAGACTGGACGCCCAATGCCGGCGAATTGGATTTTGGCGACAATGCCCGGCCACGGCCAAAGCCCATGAAGCTTTCGATTTCGCTGCTGCTGGCGTCGTGACCGGCCGGATCCGGCACCGCGCCGCGCTCCATGATGACCAGCCGGTCGCAGACATCGACCAGGAACTCGAGGTTCTGCTCGACGACCAGCATTGTCAGGCCGGTCTGCTTGCGGATGCGGTTGAGAGTTGCACCCATCTCCTCGATGATCGAGGGCTGGATGCCTTCGGTCGGCTCATCCAGCAGCACGATCAGCGGCTCGGCGGCAAGGCAGCGGGCAAGTGCCAGGAGCTGCTGTTCGCCGCCAGACAAGGCGCCGCCCGGCCGATCGAGCAGCCGTTCGAGGCGCGGAAAATCAGCGACCGCGTTGGTGACCGCCTCCTCGGCATCCGCCGAGGCGCAGTCGCGGTTCCAGGCGAGCCGGATGTTGTCGCGCACCGACAGGTGCGGAAAGATGCCTCGGCCCTGCGGCACATAGCCGATGCCGAGCCTTCCGCGCTCGAACGGCGCGAGGCGGGTGATGTCATCACCGTCGAACCCGACATGGCCGGCGCCTGCCGGCAGGTAGCCCATTACGGTTTTCAGCAGCGTCGACTTTCCCATGCCGTTGTGGCCGAGCACGCCGACCGCCTCGCCTTCGCCAAGCGCCAGGGAAACACCGCGCAGGATCTGGATGTCCCCATAGCCGCCGGTCAGGCCGTCGATCGTCAGCAAGGGGCGCGCGCTCACCGGCTCCTCCCGAGGTAGACATCGCGCACCAGCGGATCCTCCAGCACGTCCTCTACCGGCGCCTGGGCGATGATGCGGCCCTGATGGAAGACGGTGACGGTTTCGGCGATCTGGCGGATGAAATGCATGTCGTGCTCGACGACGATCAGCGTCGCGTGTTTGACCAGGCCGCGCAGGATGCCGACCATGCGCTCGACCTCCTCGCCGGAAAGGCCCGCGGCCGGCTCGTCAAGCAGGATCAGCCACGGCTTGCCGGCCAGCACGATGGCAAGCTCCACCAATTGGCGTTGGCCATGCGACAATTGCCCAACCGTCTCGCGGCGCAGGTCGACGATGCCAACCGCCTCCAGGGCTGCAAGTGTCGCCGCGTTTGCGTCGCCTTTGCGCCTTCGCGCGGCAAGCCAGACGTTCTCATGCACCGAAAGTCCGTTCATGACGCTCGGAACCTGCGTCTTGATGCCGACGCCGCGCCGCCCAAGCTGGAACGGCGCAAGACCGGCGACCGCTTCATCGCGCAGATAGATTGCGCCTTCGCTTGGCGTGAGCATGCCTGTCAGGCATTTGAAGAAGGTGCTTTTTCCAGCACCATTGGGTCCGATCAGACAGCGCAACTCGCGCTCGCGCAGAGCGAAGTCGACGCCATCGACAGCGGTGACGCCGCCGAAACGGACCGTCAGGCCGGTGGTTTCGAGGACGACATCACCGGACATCTGAAACGATACGCTTGCGCCGGCTTTGGCGGCGGGATTTCTTCGAAGAGGAGCGGCGCAGGCCGGCTTTGGCGAACCGGGTGACGGTCGGCACCAGGCCTTCCTGCAGGAACAGCACGACGACGATGAGCAGCACCCCCATGATAAAGGAATTGTCGACCACCGACTGATGGCCAAGCGCGAATTTGAGATAGCCGAGCAGTGCCGCGCCAATCATCGGTCCGATCAGCGTGCCGAGCCCGCCGACGATGACCCAGATGATGATCTCGGCCGACTGGCCAAGGCTGAACAGGCCGGGCGTGACGATCTCGGCCCAGTTGGCGAACAGGCAGCCGGCCAGTCCGGCGATGCCGCCGCTCACCGCAAAGGCAGCGGATTTGTAGAAGCGCACGTCATAGCCGAGCAATTCGGTGCGCTCCTCGTTCTCACGCAGCGAGACGACGATGCGGCCAAATGGTGAAAGCAGCGTCAGCCGCAGTCCGAGATAGACCAGCGCCAGCAGCGCGATGGCGAAATAGAACAGTCCGGCGCCGTAGATGTAAGTGTCCGGACTGCCGGGCACGGTGAGGGTCGGGAAGCCGGGAATGCCGTTGAAGCCGCCCAGCCGCGCTTCTCCGATACGGTAGGATGGTCCTGCGGTCGAATTGAAGAACTTGAACAGGATCAGTGTCACCACCAGCGTGACGACCGCGAGATAGACATCGCTCAGCCGGCCATAGAACATCAGCGCGCCGAGCAGTCCGGCAAACGCCGCCGGCACCAGGATAGCGAGCCCGAAGGCCACCCAGGCGCCGTCGAAATTGATCGCGGCAAGTGCGTAGGTGTAGGCGCCAAGGCCATAGAACGCCGCCTGGCCGAAGCACAATATGCCGCCGAACCCCCAGATGAAGCCGAGGCTAAGCGCCAGCATGGCATAGACGGTCAGCAAGGTGGCCGTATGCACGTCGACGATGAATGGCAGCACCAGCGCGCATGCCACCGTGCCGGCAACGACCTGGCCGGCCTCCGTCACGAGGACACGCGAATTCATCAGGTCCAGCCTTTGAAAAAGCGGCCGGTGATGCCGATCGGCATGAGCCGAAGCAGCACCACCGCGGCGACGAGTAGGGCTATCTCGCCGCCCACCGAACTTGTGACAAGGGTGAAGACCTGGGAGATGGAACCAAACAAACCAGCACTGACGATGGTCCCGGTAACCACCGAGGCGCCACCGGAAATGACGGTGATGAACGCCTTGGCGATGTAGTTGGCGCCGCTGCCGGGGCCCAGGCCGACAAGCGGCGCCAGCAGCGCGCCGGCGAGCCCGCTGAGCGCGGCACCGGCGGCAAAGGTGGTCATGTAGACATGCGAGATGTTCAGTCCGAAGGCCTGGGCCATGTCGGGCCGCTGCATGGCGCCGCGCGCGATCAACCCGGCGCGGGTGGCTTTCAGCACGATGGTGATCACCGCCATGACCAGGGCAGCGGCGGCGATAAGGAAAAGGCTATAGCCGCTGATCTGGTAGTCGCCGACCGTCAGCCCGCCGAGCGGGTTGGGAATGCCGGTCATGGTGTTGCCGAAGATCATCGAGAAGGCGCCGGTCATCGCCAGGCTGAGCCCCCAGGTCGCCAGCATGGTGTTGATGAGCCGGCCATAGAGCCAGCGCACCACAAGCCGCTCGACGATCAGCCCCCAGAGGCCGACCACCACGGGAGCCAGGACCAGCATGCAGAAATAGAGGTTCAGGCCGTTGCGGTGGCCGAGGATGGCGACATAGCCGCCAAGCGTCAGGAATTCGCCATGCGCCAGGTTGATGACGCGCATCATGCCGAAGATGACCGCGAGGCCGGAGCTGATCAGCACCAGCACCGCGATCGAATGCAGTATCTCGACAGTGACGACGACGGCGAAATCCATGTGAAGCCGCCGCTCAGATATCGATTTCGTATTGCTTGTTGTCGTCCGGGTTGGCCTTCAGGTCGCAGAATTTCTGGGTGTCGATCGGCTGGCGCTGGCTGAAGCTCTTGATGACGGCCAGAGACTGGTCGCGGATTTCCATGAGCTGCATGTCGAGCACTGCGTGGTGCGTTTGCGGGTCGATAGTCACCTTGCCGGACGGGCCATCGATGGCGAGCCCGCTTTCCAGGGCCTCGATGACCGGATCGTGGTCGACCGTGTTGGCCTTCTTGACCGCCTCGGCCCACAGATGAATGCCCTGGTAGTTGTTGACCGCGAATTCGTTGATCGTCGCGACATCGCCGAAGCGCGCCTTCCACTTGTCGAGAAAGGCCTTGGCGGCGGGCGCATCGATGCTGGGCGACCAGCTGTAGGCGACCATGATGCCGTTGCCCTCCTGCGGCGTCAGCACCAAGTGCTCGTTGCCCGATCCGAGCGTCGAGGACGCGAGCGGAATGCGGTCCTTCATGCCGGCCGCCGCCCATTGCCGGTAGAACGACAGATGCGCGCCGCCGACCAGCGCCGACAGCACGAGGTCCGGCTTGGCTTCCTGGATCTTGGCGATGGTCGCGCCGAAGTCGGAAACGTCGAGCGGGAAGAACTCGGTGGCCAGCACGGAGCCACCGCTCTGGCTGACATAATGGCTCATCCATTTGGCGGTGATCTGGCCGTAATTGTAGTCAGCGGCCAGCACATAGACCTTCTTGCCGAATTTCTCGATCGCCGCCGGCACCAGGACCTCGATCTGCTGAGCCGGCGTAATGCCGGTGCAGACGATGTTGCGGTCGCAAACGCCGCCTTCGTAGAGCACGTTGTAGAAGTAAGGAATCTTGGCCTTGCGCAAGGTTGGCCGGATGGCTTCGCGTGAGGCCGAAAGAATGCCGCCATGCACGACATGCACCTGGTCCGACCGGACAAGCTGCTGGGCGAACTGGGTATAAAGCGCCATGTCGGACTGGGTGTCGTAGGAGACTTTCTGGATCTGGCGGCCAAGCAGGCCGCCGCCGGCGTTCAACTCCTCGACCGCCAACGTAGCGGCCATGTCCATTGGCTTGCCGTAGGCGTCGAAGATGCCGGAGACGTCGAGGATCGAGCCGAGCTTGATCGGCTCGCTTGCTTGCGCAGCCCGGATGGAAGGCAGCGCCAGCGCGCCGGCTGTCGCGGCGGTCGTGGCGAGAAACTGTCTGCGATTGATCATGATGCCTGGTCCCCCTTGTTTGATTTCTGGCGGCGAGGAGGCGTTGAGGCCTCCACCGGAGCGCCGTTCCCCTGATCGAGGTCGAGATTGAGGCCGATCGACTGGCCGAGCTTCTGCATGGCGGGAAGCTGCAGGGCGAGGCTGAGAATCCCATCGACGGCGCCGCCGATTTGCGATTGCAAACCGCCGGCGCCGTCGGGCCCGCGCCCGCCCAGGCCGAGACCGGAAACGTGATTGATACGAATGGAGTCGATTTTCTCCAGCGGCTTGGCCATGCGCTCGGCAAGGTCGGGAAGCCGGTCGATCTTGTGCATGTCGAGCTTCATGCGCATCAGCGCTTCGCTCTGCTGGTTCTCGGCGGCGAACAAGGCACGCCGTGCCTCTGTTTCAGCGGCACTTTCGTGACGGCGCCCGGCCGCGCGCAGTTCGGCGGCTTCCGCTTCGCCACGCGCTTTTTCGACCAGCGAGGCGGCGTCGCCGCGCGCCCGTTCGCCGGAAGCTTCCGTGGCATGCCTGGCGCGGATCAGGGCGGCGGACCCTTCGCGCTCGGCAACCAGCCGGTCGCGTTCTGCCTGCAGCCCTTCCTGCGCCTCGACCACGGCGACACGGCCGCGCTCTGCTTCGGCCTGAACCGAGACTTCCTCGATGCGCTTGCGGGCCAGCGTGATTTCGCTGTCGATCTTGGCTGTCTCGGCGGCGAGCAGGGCCTCGACCTCCGACTGCCGCAACTGCAGATCGCTGTCGATCTCGGCCAGGCGCAGGTCGCGGGTGCGTTCGATGCGGGCCTGTTCCGCGGCACGCTGCGCGCCCTGGCGCACCGTTTCCGTCTGCGAATCGGTGTCGGCGCGCAGCCGGTCCAGCGTCAGCCTTTGCGCTATCTCGGCTTCCTGCTGCTCGCGCTCGATGTCGAGCCGGCGCTTGACGGCGGTCAGATCGGTCTGGCGCACGGCAAGGTCTGCCTCGGCCTCGATTTCGGCGCGCCGCTTGCGGTTTTCGGTGATCACCTCGGCCA
Organism: Mesorhizobium sp. INR15; assembly: GCF_015500075.1. Taxonomy (NCBI): domain Bacteria; kingdom Pseudomonadati; phylum Pseudomonadota; class Alphaproteobacteria; order Hyphomicrobiales; family Phyllobacteriaceae; genus Mesorhizobium; species Mesorhizobium sp. INR15. The sequence goes on from NZ_CP045496.1 coordinate 758,247, forward strand.
GCCGGCGCATGCCGACGGCGTTGAAGGCGTTGTTCTGGTCGAGTGCTGCAAAGGCCGCCTGGTCGAGGCGGATCAGCGAGACGGATTCCAGATGCAACCCGTTCTGCTTCAGGTTTTCCGCCAGCGCATCACGCACAGCCTTGACGAAGGCGCCACGGCGTTCGTGCAAGCTTTCCATCGTGTAGGCTGCGACGATCGCCTGGACGGCGTCGATGAAACGGCCCTCGAACAGATTGCCGATCTCGTCGGGCCGCAAGGCGCGGGCACCAAGCGCCTGGGCGGCGGTGGCAACGCCGTCGATGGTCGGTTCGACACGAAGGTAGAAGGCCATTTCGACGTCGACGCGCAACCGATCCTCGGTCATCAGCGACTTTTCGCCGGCACGCTTGATCTCGATGCGCATGGTGCGCATCGGGATTTCCTCGACGCGGTGGAGGAACGGCAAGGCGATGAAACCGCCATCCATCACCACCTTCTGCCCGCCAAGCCCGGTGCGCAGCAACGCCTTCTCGCGGGTCGCCTTGCGGTAGTAGCGCTGCAGGAACGCCACGCCGATGACGATGGCGACGACCACGACAATCAGGCTGACGAGCAACGTCATACGGCTTTGGTTCCCTTCCCAGGCAGGGGGAACCTAGTCGCTAATTATTTTCCGTGTCAAACAATTATTTTCTTAGGAAAGCATTTTCATGATGACGCGGCCTCGCAGCCTGCGCTCCAGGGCTGATCCATGGCGGTTACGCCGCGTGGGTTGAAAACGGGACGGGCTGGCCCGATCCGCCACACATCGGGTGCTGGTGCAGAGCGCTCTAAGCGAAGCTCGCCAGGATCCGGAAGTCGTAGCCTTGCGCCTCGGCAAGGTAGGTGGTGGCGCAATTTTCGCGGGCCAGATCGTAGAAGCCACCGCGCACGCCCTCGCCGCCGAGCGCCTGGGGCGGGCGCCGCCAACCGTCGCCGTCGGACACTTTGGACAGCGTATCGAGGAAACGCATGCCCTCGTAGAGGCCCTGGCCGATGGTGTTGAGTGTCGGGCCGGCGTCTCCGAAGCGGCTGTGATAGCGCTCGCGGAACGAATCATTGCCGCGGTTGTCGAGCGCGCCGAAATAGCCGGAGGCGACAAAGAGCCGTTCGAGATTGGCGTCGCCGATGGCCAGCAGCATGTTCTCCTCGATGGCGCAGGAGAACCGCACGATCGACGAAGACAGGCCTGAAGCGCCAAAAGCGCGGTTGAAATGCACGGCGTCCTCGCCGACGACCGACAGCAGCAGGCCGTCCGGATTGAGTGCCTTGACGCGCTCGATGATGTGCTCGAACCGCTTGGTGCCGAACGGCACATAAATCTCGTCCAGGATCTGCTGGCCACGGCGCTGGAAATGGCGCTGCACGATGCGATGCGTGGTGCGCGGCCAGATGTAGTCGTTGCCGATCAGCATCCAACGGCGCGCGTCGAAACGCTCGGCCAGCCAGTCAAGCCCGGGCAGCAATTGCCGCGCCGGCGTCTCGCCGATGCAGTAGACGCCACGGCCAACCTCACCGCCTTCATAGAGCGGAGTGTAGACATAGGGCACGCGCCCGCCGATCCGCTCCGCCAGCGCGGTCCGCACATCGGATGTGTGCATGCCGACCAGCGCGTCCATCTGGCCGTTTTCGAGCATTTCCTGGGCGATGTCGGCGACTTCCTCGCCGCTGCGGCCCGCATCGACAATGCGCAGCACGATCTCGCGGTTCTGCAACCCGCCGCGCGCGTTGATCTCGGCCGCGGCAAGTTCGGCGCAGGAACGGCAGGACGGGCCCCATATTCCCGCGGCACCGCTGACAGGAATGAAGAGGCCGACGTCGACCCGGTCGCGCCGCCGCGAATTGATGCTGAGGTCGCCCGGCCGCCGCAATTGGCTCATGCCCGCCGATTCCTTTGCGACGATGCATTGTGGCACCGTCTTTTAGGCTCCTGTCCGCATCCCGGCGGGTGGCGCCATTTCTGTTCCCGAAGCGAGAATGACGTGCTTCCGCTGGCAGCGCAATATGAATGATTGCCGAGGAAACAAAAAAACTCTAGGTTGCCGACTTGGATGATGTCTAAAACGTAAACACGGACCATGCCCGAAACGCCAGCCACCCGCCAGCTGCCCGATCTGCTTGCCCAGGTGCATCGTGAGATTCACACCGATCTCAGCCGCATCCTGGCCGGCAATGGCGGCCTGCCTGTGGAACAGTGGCGGATCCTTTCGATCCTCGCCGAACGCGATGGCTTGTCGATGGGCGAGCTCTCCGACCAGGCCTTCATGGCGATCTCGGCGCTGTCCAAAACCATCGACCGCATGGTTTTTCGTGCGCTCGTCCATCGCCGGCAGGACAACGCCGACCAGCGCCGCGTGCTGATCCACATCACTTCCTTTGGCCATGAGATGCTGCGCAGCCGGGCTCCGGCCGTCGAGCGCTTCTGCGACGACCTTACGGCGTCGCTTGGTCCTGATGATTCGCAGCGGCTCGAAAGCCTGTTGCGCGCCATCCTTGCCGCGCGCGGCAGCTGATAAAAGCACTTCCTAATATTTCCATCGACTGACTTGCTTGAGCCGGCCTCGAACAACTGGCCGCTTTTCTTCGAATTCCTTAAGTTTTTACGTATTCGTTGCTTGGCTGCGAAGCCATATGAATTGATCTCAAGGAAAATTCCGAGCCAGAGATTGACAGGAGAAAGCATCTCGACGATTATTTGCCGAGGAAAATAATTTACAGCTTTACATTACTGTCCATTCAACACGCTTTCGAGGAGGAATGCGCATGCGGCCCGGTTTTGAAAAGCAGGTACCCTATACTCGCAACGCTTCCGCCAATCCCTGGCTCCCCGACTATCCCAATTCGCCGGATTTGCGGTTCAACTACTTCAAGCTGCTCAATGATTCCTGGGCGGCCAGCCGGCCGATCGGCACCGCTCCATCGGGCGCCAGGAAGATGGTTGGCGTCATCGGCGGCGGCGCCGCCGGCATGGCGGTGGCGCGCGAATTGTGGCGCTCCGGCTATGCCGTGCGCATCATGGAAGCGAGCCCGCGCGTCGGCGGACGGCTTTACACCCAGCGGCCGCCGTCCGGCGCCTTCACATCCTATGAATTCGGCGCCATGCGCATGCCGTTCTTCAATGACGAGGCGGGCGGCGAGACGCCGCAGCAGTCGACCAACTGCGTGCTGTCCTACTACCTCAACAAGGACCAGCAGTGGAACGGCAACCCGGTCAAGACGTTCGCGATGCTGAACGACTTCCCCAACCCCGGCAAGACCGCCGGCGGCACCGGTATCTACATGAACAGTGGCTATGGTCCGAACGATACCTATCCCACGCCGACGCTGATCCCGTGGCCGAACGGCGGCCAGCCGCAAAACCCGGATCTGCTGAAGGTCGCGGCCAAGGTCGACGCGCTCATCGACCTGTTCACCAAGAACATCGCGCCGGTCTATGCCCAGGATGGCCCGGCCTGGGACACGCTCTGGCAACAGATCGCCAAGAACTACGACAAGATGTCGTTCAGCGACCTGGTCTTCACCGACCCGGTCGTCAATTACAAGAACGACGGCTGGTTCGGCGGCTTCGGCATGAGCGCGTATGAGTCAGACCTGTTTTATACGATCGGAACTGGCGACGGCAGCTGGGGCGCGTTCTATGCGATCAGCGCCATGTGGTTCATCCGCTGCGTCATGTTCGGTTACAGTTCGGACCTGCAGACCGTCAGCGGGCTGAACAATGCCGGCTACTTGCCGATGTACAATGCGACCCCCATCGACAACAACGGGCGGCCGCTGGAAAAGCCGTTCTATCGTGGCATCCAGTCTCTCGTTGAACTGATGTTCTACCTGCAGGCCCCGGGCGCGGCCAGGTCGCTCTACAGCGCCTGCAGGGACGGCAATGACGTCAGCGCGGCGTTCTACGTCAACACGACGGTCAGCAAACTCGTCCGCAATGCCCAGAACACGATCGACGTCTACTGGAATGACGCCGCATCACCCAGCATGACGATGGACTATGTCGTCATCACCGCGCCGATCTGGTCGACGCAGCTGTCCATCGATTTTCAGGGTTTCGACAACCAGACAATGCTGCCCTGGCAGGTGCCGGCGGCAATTCAGCAGCAGCATCTGATCGCCAGCGCCAAGGTGTTCTTCCCGCTCTACAAGGCCTACTGGAACCTGCCGAACGTCAAGATACCGCAGCTGATCGTCACCGACACATTCGTGCAGGACGCCTATGGCCTGCAATGGAGCACCGACAACAACGACGCCGCGATCCTGGCCAGCTACACCTGGGAAGACGATGCGGTGAAGCTGATCTCAGTCGACGACACCACCTTGAAGCGCAAGGTTCTGGACGAGCTTGACCTGATCACCACCTCGACGCTCGGCCAGAGCATCCGCAACTATATCGATGCCAATGCCGGTGTCGTCTTCCAGTGGACGCTGCAGCCGACCTATCACGGCTGCGCCAAGCTCTACCGGCAGCGCGCATGGGAGCAGTGCTACGACCTGCTTGCCTACAACCAGACCTACTCCAGGGCCTCCAGCATCTATTTCGCCGGCGAGTCCTACGGCGTCGAGGGCGGCTGGACCGAGCCAGCACTGCGCACGGCGATGGATGCCGTCATCCACCTCATCCAGAATTCGGGTGGAGCGTTCAACAACGGCTTCCAGTTCACCAACTACCCGAAATACGACACGGCCTTCACGCCCAACGAGAGATACCCGCAGACGGGGACGACATGAGCAAGCGGATGAAAAACCTCGCGGTGGCGGCATGAGCGCCGCCTCCGCGCAACCTGTTCGGCTGGCCGACGAGCGCCGGCCGAACTGTGCCATCCACTTCATTCCGGAGGCCTATGAGGGCGACAAGCCAATGGTCGTCGGCCGCCAGTCGGCGGGCGCCGGGTTTCTCGACGCACTGGTCTCGCATGGCGGCGTCGACAAGCTTTACTGCCTGACCGATACGCCGCAGATCTACCAGGCTTTCCGCGACCGCGTCAGCCATGGCGCGCCGACGACGCCCACTGAATGGATCAAGCCGTTCGATGCTGACAGGCTGGAGGAGGCCGGCTGCATCTTCATGCCGGGGCCGATCATTTCCGAGGGCGCGTGGATGCGCCGCTATGTCGGCGAACGGCGCTACAGCGTCTGCGGCATCACCCATTCGGTCGCGACCGAACGCGTCATTCGCAGCATTCGCGACTTCATGGTGGCGCCGACACAGCCCTGGGACGCGCTGATCTGCACATCGGTCTCGGCCCGGCAGGCGATCGGCCATATTTTCGAGACCTGGGGCGAGTACCTGGCCTCGCGCGGTTTCAGCGTCGGCGAGACGCCGGTGCAGTTTCCTGTCATTCCGCTCGGCGTCCATCTCGAGCGCTTCAGGCGCACCGACGCCAAGCTCGCCGAGGGTGCCCGCCTGCGCGCGCAACTTGGCCTCGAGCCCGACGACATACTGGTGCTCAATTTCGGCCGTCTCGACTTTCGCTCGAAGGCGCACCCGGTGCCGCTGTTTCGCGCGCTTGAGCTAGCGTCACGGCGCATGAGCAAGGGGCGCCTGCATCTGGCGATGGTTGGCCAGTTCAACGACCCGATGAGCCAGCATGAATACCGCAACGCGCGGCAGCTGTTCTGTCCTTCGGTTCCCACACACTGGATCGACGGCGCTGATACGCACACCGCGGATGCCTCCTGGTTCGCCGCCGATATGTTCGTTTCGCTGCCCGACAATGTGCAGGAGAGTTTCGGCCTGACCCCGGTCGAGGCCATGGCGGCATCATTGCCCTGTGTGGTCAGCGACTGGAACGGTTACAAGGAGACGGTTGTTGATGGCGAAACCGGCATTCGCATCCCGACGATGCTCGCGCCGGCGGGTGCGGGTGTCGAGCTTTCGGACGAGCATGCGCGGGCGAGCTTCGACCATTTCACGCTGATCACCTACACCGCGCAATGCACCGCGGTCGACATCGACGCCTGCGCCGATGCCATCGCGCGCCTTGCCACCGACGCTGATTTGCGCCGGCGCATGGGCGATGCCGGGCGCAAGCGCGCCGAGACGGTCTACGACTGGCGCAAGATCATCGTCAACTATCAGGCGCTGTGGGCCGACCTTGCCGAATTGCGCCGCGAGGCCAAGACGGTCGGCGCGCGCGACACGACGCGCCAGACCGTGCATCCCGACTACCCCGATCTGTTCGCGATGTTTTCCGGCCATCCGTCGCGCCCGATGGATGCCCAGATGATCGCGACGATCGCCGACCCCGACCCGGAAGGCGCGCTGCAGCAGATCCGCTCGCTCGGCATGAACGGCGCTGCCCGTCCGGTCATGCTCGACGATTTCGAGATCGACCGCATCGTGCGCAACCTCGCCGCCGGCCCGCAAAGCGTCACCGCATTGCTCGACAAGCTGCCGGAGGCACGGCGCACGACAGGGCTGCGCTCGATGATGTGGCTGTGCAAGTTCGGCATCATCACGCTCACACCTTCCAAGGATGCGGGCATCCACCGATGAGCACGCCGGCGGTCTGCTATCTCCTGTCGAACTACCGCAGCCATCGCCGTGCCGGCCTCGACAACCGGCAAGCGCTGATGGATGCCGGTGTCCGCCTGGTCGACGACCCCGGGGATGCCGAAATCGTCGTGCTGCATGACGAGCCGTGGTCCTATCCTGGCTTTCTGCGCGCCTATCCGGTGCTGCGCGAACGGCATGTCATCGCCTATGCCGTGTGGGAGCCAGACCGCTTGCCGCCGGATGGCCTGCGCCGGCTCGGCCTTGTCAACGAGATATGGACCAGTTCGTCCTACTGCCGCGAGATCATGCAGGCAGCGGGCCGCCCGGTGACGATCATTCCGCATATCGTCGCGCCGGCAGCGCCTGACAGGATGGCGAGCCAGGCCCTGCGCACGCAGCTCGGCCTCGATGACAGCCGTTTCATCTTCTACACGATCTCCAAGATCGAGGAGCGCAAGAACATCGAAGCCGGCATCCGCGCCTTCGCCAGGGCGTTTCCCGATGGTGGGCCGGCCTATGTGGTCAAGACCCCCGGCGACCTGCCGGCGGACCTCGCGGCGGTGCCTGGGGTGATCGCCTGGAGCGATCTTGCCGGGGACAGCGAAATCGCCGCCCTGCATGACATCGGCGACTGCCTGGTCAGCCCGCATTGCGCCGAGGGTTGGGGGCTTTGCATGTCTGACGCCATGTCGAACGGCAATCTCGTCGTGGCGACCGGTTTCAGCGGCAACATGGAGTATATGAACGACGACAATTCCCTGCCCGTCGACTTCACGCTCGAGGTCATCCGCACGCCGGACACGCGGGCACGGTTCGGCTTTTCGACGCAAGAGCCGCGCTGGGCCTATGTCGATGAGGACGATCTTTGCCGCAAGCTGCGCAGCGCCCATTACCGGTGGTCCGATCACGATATCAGGCGCGCGGCGGCAAAGGCATCCATGACGGCATTCAGCGCCAAAGCTGTCGGCCAGCGGATGGTTGACCGGCTGACGGCGCTCTCCGCTGATCAGGCGGAGCCTGGCGAGCGCCTCCGGCTCGTCCGCTTCGGGTAAGGCGCCGATCTCGCCCCCTTCGGGACATCCTCCAGATCCGTATGCTACAGCGGTCGCGTGACCGCGATTGCAGCGGCGCCCTTGCCGGCCACCCGGCAAGGATCGATGCAACCTTCCGAAGGAGCCTGATTTGGCCGTGAGCACCACCAGGATCAGGCGCGCCCTGATCACCGGCGCCGGAGCGGCTGACGGCATCGGCATTGCCATTGCCCGTCAGCTCGGCCTTGCCGGCCATGCCGTGTTCCTCAACGGCGCCAGCGTGCGCGTAAACGACCGCGCCGCCGAGCTTCGCTCTGAAGGCATCGATGCCACAGCCGTGGTCGCCGATCTCACCATCGCGGCGGAGGTTGAACGGCTGCGGGCAGCAGTCGGTGCTGTCGATATCCTGGTCAACAATGCCGGCATGGGATCGCTGGCATCGCCATCGGTCGACAAGGCTTTCCTGTCGATGAGCGAGGCCGAGTGGGATCAAGGCATCGAGGTCAGCCTGAAAACCGCGTTTCTGGTCACCAAGGCATTTCTGCCGGCGATGGTCGAAGCCGGCTATGGGCGTATCGTCAATGTCGCGTCAGTCACCGGGCCGCTGGTGTCCTTCGAGGGCACCGCCGCCTATTCCGCCGCCAAGGCCGGCATGGTTGGCCTGACGCGCACGCTGGCGCTGGAAGTGGCGAAAAACGGCATCACCGCCAATGCCGTGGCGCCCGGCTGGATCGAAACGGGCTCATCAAGCGCCATGGAGCGGACGGCTGCCTTGCACACGCCGCCGGCACGCGCCGGCCGGCCCGACGAGGTCGCCGCTGCTGTGGTCTTCCTGGCCTCCGAGGGCGCCAGCTATGTCAACGGCACCTTGCTGGTAGTCGACGGCGGCAACAGCCTTCAGGAACGCAAGGGCTAAGCACCCCAATAGACCCCCCTGTCATTTCTCGAGATCTCGAATGGCTTGATCAGCCATGCGCGCAAGTCGTGCGACCTGCCGGGCAATCCGCTTTGACCCGAAGCGGGGCTTGCAGCCGCGCGGTTGACATCGGTGGCAAACATAGCCAATACTTCGCTATATGGTGAAGTATCAAGCATCAGCCATGGACCGCACATTTTTCGCGCTTGCCGACCCCACTCGGCGACACGTTCTGCTGCGGCTGAAGGAGGAACCCGAGCTGTCGATCAGTGAACTTGCCCGGCCATTGTCCCTGAAACTTCCTGGGTTGATGAAACATCTGGACGTGTTGTCCGACGCCGGATTGATCACGCGGGTCAAAACCGGCCGCACCGTGTCGGTTCGCGTTTCGGCCGCGCCGATGCTTGAAGCGATGGAGTGGCTCAGACGATATGAGAGCCTCTGGACGGTGAGCCTGGATCGGCTTGTGGCTCTGGTTGAAGAGGGTGGCGAGCCATGACCGTCAGTCTTCCCAGCGTGACGATCGTGCGCAGGATCAAGGCTCCGCCCGCCAAGGTCTGGGCGGCGATCACGCAGCCGAATTTGATGTTGCGATGGTGGGGCCCTGATGCGGGGCCGACACTCAGCGCCGTGGCGGACGTTCGCCCGGGAGGGCAGTTCAGCGTCGTATTTCGCCTGCTCAATGGCGACGAACACAACCCAACCGGAATTTATCAGGAAGTCATCCCTGAGCGGAAACTGGCTTTCACCTGGGATCTGCCCGAGACCTCCGAACCGGTGTCCCTGGTGACATTCCTGCTCAGGCCTTTTGAGGGCGGCACGGAACTGACCTTGATGCACGAGCATCTTCCGAACGAGGATGAGCGCAAAAGTCATGAGGACGGCTGGAACGGCCTCGTCGACAAACTTTCAAGTTTTCTTGGAGATTTCGAATGAGCGACCTGATCGTTTGGACCTTCGATTGGGTGCCCGAGGGGCCGCGTGGCTTTGTGCGCGACATACGGCTGAGATGGGCGTGCGAGGAAGCCGGACTGGCCTATGACGTGCGAACAGTCCCTTTCGAAGACCGTGGACCCGACCATTTGGCACGTCAGCCATTCACCCAGGTTCCGTTCCTGAGCGATGGCAAGCTTGAAATATTCGAAAGTGGCGCGGGACTGCTGCATCTGGCCCGAAAAAGCGAAAAGCTGATGCCACGCGATCCTGTCGGAGAAGCCCAAACGCTTGAATGGACGATCTCCGCGCTCAACTCGATCGAAATGGCTTCAGTTCCCTGGTGGTTCCTGGAGGTCACCGGCGCCAAGGACAACGGCCTGACCGGCTGGCTGCAAAGCCGGCTTGACCACATGGAACGCGTCCTGAAGGAACGAGAATGGCTGGCCGCCGACCGCTTCACCGTCGCGGACCTGCTGATGGCCGATGTTCTGCGCGTGGCACGGGTTCGTTCTTTCGGAGATAGACCGGCGACGGAATCCTATGTGAAGCGGATCACGGAGCGCGCACTCTTCAAGAAAGCCCATGCCGATCAGATGGCGCACTTCGCAGCAGGTGACGCCAGGCACTCCGCCAGCAAGAGCTGATCTATCAAGGTCTGCTGGCATGGCGTGACGGTGCGGGACGCTTCCTGCGACATCGCGCGCTCAAGCATCCGCGTCGCTGTAGCGACGTCTTCGCCGCGATCCGCCTGCCGCCGCCTTTTCCCTGCGGCCATCGGCGCCGCGCTGCTGGCTGCTCGACAGCCCACTCAAGCCACCGCGAAATGCGCTGGAGCAGCCTGGGCCATCGTTCATCATTCCAGCCGAGCGCATGGGCCGACACAAGCATCCGGGATCAGAGCGCAACAAAATAATTGACAACTGGTTTTTGGATCCATTAATTATGGTTCTTTCCAGCGTGATGGCCAATGGATGGCCATCACGCTGGAAGACGATGACTTGAGCGATAGCCTCAGGCCGGAGCCGTCATTCGGCACGGTCGCAAGGGCGAAATTCAAGGCGCCGCTAACCAGGGTCTGCCAATGCGTCCGAAATCCCCTACTCTCGACATATTGTCCACCTTGCCGATGGGCGGCGGACGGCCGCTGACCGTCGCGGAATATGTGGCCGATGTCCTGCGGCGCGGCATTATCCAGGGCGAATTGCCTTCGGGGGCCGAGCTTCGGCAGGAAGATGTCGCGGCGCAGCTGAATGTCAGCCGGATGCCAGTTCGCGAGGCGCTGCGGATGCTGCAGTCCGAAGGCTGGGTCGTCGTCGAGCCAAGGCGTGGCGCGGTGGTGGCGTCCGTCGAACCCGGTGACATCCGCGAGACGTTTCAACTGCGCGCCGATATGGAGCAGGCGGCACTTCGCCGGTCTATTCCGCTGCTGACCGACGAGCGGCTGCGAGACGCCGCCACCCTTCTCGACCGGATGGATCGGGCATCATCGCTCGACGATTATCTTTCCCTGCACAAGAAGTTCCACCTGGCGCTGACCGTGGGCGCGGGGCGCCGTTACACCGGCCTCATATCGGAACTGATCGATCTTTCGGACCGGTACTTGCGGCTCGAACTCACCACCCTTGCCAACCATGACGAGTCGCAGGCCGAACACCGGGCCATCCTTGAGGCTTGCCGGCTGGGCAAGATCGACGAGGCGATCGCCCAGATCGGCCCGCACATCGCCGAAGCGGGCGACGACCTGGCGCGGACCCTGGAAAGCAAGAAGGCCTGATGACATGATCGACGTCAAACGCGTGCGCGAACAAACGGCCTCCTGCGGGCGGCATGTGCATTTCAACAATGCCGGCGCATCGCCAATGGCCGATCCAGTCAAGTCGGCGGTGATTGCCCATATCGAGAAAGAGGCCGAGATGGGCGGCTATCGCGCCGCACGGGAGGCATCAGCGCAGATCGACGATTTCTATGATGCGTTCGCCGCCCTTCTGAACTGCGAGCGGACCGAAATCGCCTATGTGGAAAACGCCACCCGCGCGTGGGATTCAGTGTTTTACGGCTTCGACTTCAAGCCCGGTGACCGCGTCGTCACCTGCATGTCGGAATATGGCAGCAACTATCTCGCCTTTCTCCATCTCGCCCGCACCAAGGGCATCATCATCGACGTCGCCGCCAACGACGCGAGCGGACAGGTTTCCGTCGCCGCCATCAGGCAACTCATCACCTCTCGAACGCGCCTCATCGCGATCACCCACGTCCCGACGCAAGGCGGGTTGGTCAATCCGGCGGAAGAGGTTGGCGCCGTTGCGCGCCAGAACGGGATACGCTTCCTGCTCGATGCCTGCCAGTCGATCGGGCACCTGCCACTCGACGTGAAGGCGATCGGCTGCGACTTCCTCTCCGGCACGGGCAGAAAATACCTGCGCGGCCCACGCGGCACCGGGGTTCTCTACGCGAACATGCAAGCGCTGGCGGAGATCCATCCGCCCTTCGTCGACATCGGCGCGGCGAAGTGGGTGTCTCGCGACGGCTACGAATTGCTCCCGGACGCCCGGCGGTTTGAAAACTGGGAATACCATGTCGCCGGAAAGATCGGCCTTGCCGCCGCCGTTCGCTATGCACTTAATCTCGGGGTGGATGCGACGTGGGCGCGTATTCGCGGCCTTGCCGACATGCTGCGCGGCGAACTGGCACGGGACAGCCGCATCCGCCTTGGCGACCAAGGTGAGAAAAAATGCGGCATCGTCACCTTCCATCGGGACGATGAGCACCCGCAAGACACCATGCGGCGGCTGGAAGACGCCAGGGTTTCCGTCTCGGTCTCCGAGCAGTGCGACGCGCGGCTTGACCTGGAAGCGCGCGGGATCGCTTCCCTGGTCCGCACCTCTGTCCACTATTTCAACACCGAGGCCGAGATCGAAAAGGTATGCCGCATCGCGCTGGCTTGAGGGATTCGCCGGGCAACAGATCCAGGTAGGCTCAGGAGGCCTTGGCGAGGAACGTCTGGTAGTCTGACTTCGCCTGCAACAGGCGCAGCACGTTCTCGCGTGATCCCCGCACATGGGCGCGGGCGAGCATGCCGGCGCGCTTGGCGTCGTTGGCGCAGATCGCCGCGACGATCCCGGCGTGCTCGTCGCGGGCGATCTTCCATTCGTCAAGCCAGAGCAGTTCGGTCCAGACATAGTGCTGACACTTGTCGAGTATGCCGCACAGCATGCCGTGCAGCATGACATTGCCGCTGATCTCGGCAATCACGCGGTGCAGGTCGATGCCGACCTCCAGCTCCTGGAATTTTTCCTTGGTGGTGCGATCGGGAATGGCGGCCAGCCGCTCGCATTCAGCCAGCATGGCGCGAAGACGGGCCTTGTCCTTCTCGGTCGCTGCCGCGGCCGCCAGTTCCGTGGCATGGCCGTCGAGCAGTTCGCGGATGTCGAAGGCCTCGCGGAACATGTTGATGTCGAACTCGGTGACAGCATAGCCTTGCCTCGGCCGGCCGTTGACCAGCCCATCGCGCTCCAGCCGGTTGAAAGCTTCGCGCACCGGGGTGCGGCTGACATTGAGTTTTGCCGCGATGTCGCTCTCGGTGACGCGTGCGCCCGGCGGAATCTGGCCAGTCACGATCATCGCCTTGAGCGAGGTGTAGACCGAGTCGCGCAGCGTGTTTTTCGTTTCCTTGGCCAAAGATCCGCTTTCCGTTTTCCGGCGCGTGGCCGGGCATTGCCCCGTTTGTAGCCGCAGTCGGCTTAATTTGCCACGCCGGCGACGCCCTCTCTCACAGGCTGGGCGAGCACAAATTGATGGCATCGACCGGTGTTGACAAGCTCGATCTCTCGGCTACATTCAAAATTGTATACAAAATCGCATGCCAAATCAAAAACAAATGGGAACACCGGTTGGAGAACCGAAAATGAACAGGACCAGCAGCTTCAGTGCCTTTGCGATAGCCGGCCTCATCGCATCGGTGGCAATGCCCGCCGTCGCCGCCGATACGATCACCGTTGCCTCATGGGGCGGCACCTATCAGGAGGCGCAGGCAAAGGCGTTTTTCAAGCCGACGGCAGACGCGCTCGGCATCACCATCAAGGAAGACACGACCAACGGCCTCGACGATGTCCGGCTGCAGGTGACCGGCAATGCGGTGAAGTGGGACATCACCGAACTCGGCGCCGACGAATGCGCGCGCGGCTCCAAGGAGGGGCTGTTCGAGAAGCTCGACTACGGCATCATCGACAAGAGCGGCATCAACCCCAAGCTTGTGCATGACGACTGGGTCGGCATTTCCTACACTTCCGTCGTGCTGATCTACCGGACCGACGTGTTCGGCGACAAAGGCCCAAAAACCTGGGCGGATTTCTGGAACGTTGAGAAGTTTCCGGGCCGGCGCGCGCTGAGCGGCAGCCAGCCCACCGAAACGCTGAGCGTTGCCGCGCTTGCCGAAGGCATACCGATCGACAAGGTCTATCCCGTCGACATCGACGGCGCGCTGAAATCGGTCGACAAGATCCGTGGCCATGTCGACGCCTGGTGGACATCGGGCGCGCAGGCCATGCAGCTGTTGAAGGACGGCGAAGTCGACATGGCGAGCATCTGGAACGGCCGCGCCGGCACCTTGAAGAAGGAAGGCGCGCCGGTCAGCTTCTCGTTCGACCAGGGTGTGCTCACCGCCGACTGCATGGTCATCCCCAAGGGCGCCAAGAACAAGGACGCGGCGATGAAGGCGCTGGCGATGTTCGTCAGCCCGCAATTGCAGGCCAACCTGCCGCTCTATGTCGACAATGGTCCGGTCAACGAGAAGGCGTTCGAAACCGGCAAGATCCCGCCGGAGCGGATCAAGGACATCAATTCGGCGCCGGAGAACGTCAAGAAGCAGGTGCTGCAGGATGCCGAATTCTGGCGCGACACCCTGGTCGAGGCGACAGAGAAGTTCAACAACCTGATCCAGCAATAGGCCGGAACCCCTGACTTGGCGGGGCGGCACGAGCGTCGCCCTGCTCCCTCAGTCTCTGCCCAGGAGAAACAATCTTGTCCATTGCGCCATCCGCGCTGCCGATCGGCATGCGCGCGATCGAGAAACGATTTGGCAGCGTCTCGGTGCTGCGCGACCTGAACCTCGATGTCGCCGCCGGCGAGTTCCTGACGTTGCTTGGTCCCTCGGGGTCGGGAAAGACCACCCTGCTGATGATCCTGGCCGGTTTCGTTCGGGCCAATGCCGGCTCCATCAAGGTCGGCGACGAGGAGATCATCACCACACCGCCGCACCGGCGCAACATCGGCATGGTGTTCCAGAACTATGCGCTGTTCCCGCATATGAATGTCTTTCACAATATCGCCTTCCCGCTGAAACAGCGCCGCGTGCCTGCCATCGAGACGAAAGATCGTGTCGAGAAGGCGCTGGAGCTGGTGAAGCTGCAGGGTCTCGGCGAGCGGCGGGTCGACCAGCTTTCCGGCGGCCAGCGCCAGCGCGTGGCGCTGGCCCGCGCCATCGTCTTCGAACCGCGCATCCTGTTGATGGACGAGCCGCTGTCGGCGCTGGACAAAGGTCTGCGCGAGCACATGCAGATCGAGCTGCGCGGCCTGCACCGGCGGCTCGGCATGACGACGGTCTATGTCACGCATGATCAGCGCGAAGCCATTACCATGTCGGACCGCATCGCGGTGATGAACGCCGGCTGCATCGAGCAGCTCGACCGTCCCGAAACGCTTTACGCGACGCCGAGGACAAAATTCGTAGCCGGCTTCATAGGCGAATCGAATTTCATCCCGGTGGAATGCCGCAACGGTTCGGTCTGGTACGAGGACAGGCGCGTCCATACCGCGACACCGGCGCCAGCTTCGGGCCAGCATTTGATGGTGGTGCGGCCGGAAAAGCTGCGGCTGCTGTCCAGCTTAGAACCGGCCAATGGCGTTAATGTGCTGAGCGCCACGGTCGGCGACATCATCTACCAGGGCGACAGTTTCGTCTGCTACGCCTCGCTGCGCGATGGCCGCCAGCTGACCTTGCGCGATTATTGCCGCAGCGATGTGCTGGCCAGGATGCCGGCGGTGGGGCAACCGATCACGCTTGGCCTCGATGCGCAGGACACGATCCTGGTGGCGGCGGATTCATGACCATGTTTCCCGTCTTCGCCGATGCCGCCGGCAGACCCGGCTTGAACGCGCCGGCACTGCGTGCCGATGCGCGGCGCGAGTCCTGGCGGTTGCTTGCGCTGCTGGCGCCGAGCCTGTTCCTGGTCTGCGCCATCATCATCATACCGATCGGCTGGCTGTTCTGGCTGTCGCTGTTCGATGAGGCCGGCGCGCTGAGCACGTCGAACTACGCCCGCTTCTTCGAGCAGGCTTCCTACGTCAAGACCTTCATCACCACGTTCAAGGTGGCCTTCGTCGTCACCGGCGCTTGCGTGCTTCTGGGCTATCCCCTCGCCTACATGCTGTCGCAGCTGCCGCGCCGGGCGGCGTCGATCTGCCTGATCTTCGTTGTCCTGCCGTTCTGGACATCGGTGCTGGTGCGCACCTATGCGTGGCTGGTGATCCTGCAGCGCAAGGGCCTGATCAACAGCTGGCTGATCGACCTCGGCGTCATCAGCCAGCCGCTGTCGCTGGCGAACAATTTTTCCGGCGTCGTCATCGGCATGACGCATATCCTGCTGCCGTTCCTGGTGCTGCCGCTCTACGCCTCGATGAAGACCATCGACACGGATTGCCTGCGCGCCGGCATGAACCTTGGCGCGGGGCCGGCCGCCACCTTCCGGCAGATCTTCTTTCCGCTCTCGCTGCCCGGCCTTGCCTCCGGCGTGGTCATCGTCTTCGTGCTGTGCCTCGGCTTCTTCGTCACACCTGCGCTAATGGGCGGCGGCAAGGTGATCATGTGGGCGATGCGCATGGAACAGACGACCAGCCTCTATTCCAACTGGGGTGCGGGCGCTGCACTCGGCGTCGTGCTGCTGGTGGTGACGCTGGCGCTGCTCGGCCTGTTCCAATGGCTGCTCGGCGCGCGCGCCACCGGCGTGTGGAGTTCGCGATGAACGGAAGCCTGCCAATCTCGCACTGGCAACGCCTGTGGCTCTATGCGCTGGGCGGCCTCGTGCTGTTGTTCCTGATCGCGCCGTCGGTCATCATCGTCATCATGTCGTTTTCGGATTCGACGCTGCTGCAGTTTCCGCCACAGCAATGGTCGCTGCGCTGGTACCAGAGCTATTTCCAGTCGGTGGAATGGCGCGACGCCACCATTGTCTCGGTCAAGGTGGCTGTGATGACGGTGCTGGTGGCGACGCCGCTCGGCACCGCCGCCGCCTATGCCATCAACCGGGGCACGCTGCGTTTCAACGGCACCATCAACGGGCTGCTGACGGCATCGCTGATCATCCCGGTGATCCTGATCGGCATCGGCACCTTCTTCCTCTATGCCCGCATCGGCCTCAACAACACGCTGACAGGGCTGGTCATCGCGCACACGGTGCAGGCCCTGCCGCTGGTGGTGCTGACGGTGCTTTCGGGCCTGCGCTCCTATGACATGAACCAGGAGCGCGTGGCGCGCAGCCTCGGCGCCGGGCGCATCGCCGCCTTCCGGCAAGTAACCATGCCGCAGATCCGCTTTTCGATCGTCTCGGGCGCGCTGTTTGCCTTCATCACCTCCTTCGACGAGGTGGTGGTGTCGCTGTTCATATCGGGCGGCGAGACGACAACCCTGACGCGGCGCATGTTCAACGCGCTGCGTGACCAGATCGACCCGACCATCGCCGCGATCTCGACCTGCCTGATCGTGCTGTCGGTCGCGCTTCTGGTCATCGCGCAGACCTTCGGCCGCCGTGCTTGATTTCAGCTGGCCAATTCGCTTCAAGTGACATGGGATATCGAGACAACAATGCGTGATTTCCAGTTTCCCGGCCGCTCGCCGGTTCGTGCCACCGAGGCCATGGCCGCGACCTCGCACCCGCTTTCGACGCTGGCGGCCATCGAGATGCTGCGCGCCGGCGGCAATGCCATGGATGCGGCGGTCTGCGCGGCTGCCGTGCAAGGCGTGGTCGAGCCGCAATCGACCGGCATCGGCGGTGATTGCTTCGTGCTCTACAGCCCGGGCGGACGGGGCGAGGTGCTGGCCTTCAACGGCTCGGGCCGCGCGCCTGCCGCCGCGACCGTCGACTGGTACCTGGAGAAGGGTATTGGTGAACTGCCGAAACAGGGCCCGCACGCGGTGACCGTGCCGGGCGCCATCGACGCCTGGTGCCGGCTGCTGGAGGACCATGGCAGCAAGAGCATCGCCGAGGTGCTGGCGCCGGCCATCCACTATGCCGAGAACGGCTATGTCGTGCATGACCGTGTCGCCTTCGACTGGGCCGAGCCGGAGACGGACCTTTCCGCCGACGAACACGCTTCGCGCATCTTCCTGCCCGGCGGCAAGCCGCCGAAAGCCGGCGATGTGCACAAGCAGCCGCAACTCGCCGCCACCTTGCGGATCATCGCCAAACATGGCCGCGCCGGATTCTACGAAGGTGCGGTGGCCGACGACATCGTGCGCCGGCTCAGGGACTTGGGCGGGCTGCACACGCTGGAGGATTTCGCCGCGACCAAAGGCGACTACGTGGCGCCGGTCAGCGTCAGCTATGGCGGCCACGAGATCCACCAGATGCCGCCGAACAACCAGGGGCTGACGGCCCTGTTGATGCTGAACGTGCTGTCGGGCTTCAAGCTCGGCGGGCTCGACCCCAACGGCGCCGAGCGCCTGCATCTGGAGATCGAGGCCGGGCGGCTGGCCTACCGCGACCGCGACACCTATGTCGGCGACCAGGATCATGTGCCGGTGCCGGTGAGAGAGCTCCTGTCCAGCGCCTATGCCGACCGGCTGCGCACCGAGATCGACCGCGAGCGTGCCATGACGCATCTGCCGCGCGTCGACCTGCCGGGCAGCGACACGGTCTATATCTCGATCGTCGACCGCGACCGCAACGCGGTCTCCTTCATCAACTCGACCTACTATTCCTTCGGCAGCGGCGTCGTCGGACCGAAGACCGGCGTGGTGCTTCAGAACCGTGGCTCAAGCTTCCGCCTCGACGCCAGCCACCCAAACGCGATCGCGCCCGGCAAGCGGCCGATGCACACGATTATGCCCGGCATGGCAACGAACAACGGCCGCGTGGTGATGCCGTTTGGCGTCATGGGTGGCGGCTACCAGCCGTTCGGCCATGTCCATCTTTTGACCAACATGATCGATTTCGGCATGGACCCGCAGCAGGCGCTGGACGCCCCCCGGGTGTTCTACAATGACGGCATGGTGGAAGCCGAGCGCAACGTGCCCACCGAGGCGCTCGCCGGCCTGCGCCGGCGCGGCCACGCCATCACCGAGCCGCACCACCCGCTGGGCGGCGGCCAGGTGGTGCTGATCGACTGGGACAAGGGCACGCTGACCGGCGCGTCCGACCCGCGCAAGGATGGGATGGCACTGGGGTATTGAGGCGGTGCGGGAGTGGCAGGGCGGAATCGTCGAGAGATTGCTTCGCCAGGTGTCAGCGCCGCCCCTCATTGCCCTGCCGGGCATTTCTCCCCGTATAGTGACGGGGAGAAAGGGGCTGACCGCGATGTCGGCGCGCCTGTTCTGCAACGCTGGCGATTGGCGAAGCCACCTATCGCAGCGTCCCTCTCCCCGTCACTATACGGGGAGAGGATGCCGGCAGGCAGGTGAGGGGCGGCGCCAACGTCACCTGAACTTTCACAAGCAAGTAGTTTGAACCCGGACGGCGATCATGACCAACGCAGAAAACCATCCAGACCTCTCCCGCCGCCTCGTCGCCGGTGCTGACGACGCTCCCGCCATCCTGGCGCCCGATCGACCCACACTGACCCACGGCGGCCTGCGCGAACTCATCACCGCCACCGCCAACCAGCTGCACGCGCTCGGCATTGGCCGCAACGACCGGGTGGCGATCGTGCTGCCGAACGGGCCGGAGATGGCGACGGCCTTTGTCGCGGTGGTGGCCACGGCCTCGACCGCGCCGCTCAACCCTGCCTACCGGGCAGACGAGCTTGACTTTTACCTCACCGACATCGGCGCCAAGGCAATCCTCGTCGGCGCCGACGAGGCCGGCCCGGCGGTTGTAGTGGCCGAGCGGCTCGGCATCGGTGTGCTGCGCCTCATCGTGCCGGCTGGCGCGCCGGCTGGAACCTTCACCATCGAAGGCAAGCCCGTCGGCCCTCGGGCGGCGCCTGAGATGGCTGAGGACAGCGACATCGCGCTTTTGCTGCACACATCCGGCACCACGTCGCGGCCCAAGCTGGTGCCGCTCAGCCACGCCAATGTCGCGGCATCCGCCGGCCATATCGGCGCCACGCTTGGCCTCGGCGCCCATGACCGCTG
Source organism: Mesorhizobium sp. INR15 (assembly GCF_015500075.1). Classification (NCBI taxonomy): domain Bacteria; kingdom Pseudomonadati; phylum Pseudomonadota; class Alphaproteobacteria; order Hyphomicrobiales; family Phyllobacteriaceae; genus Mesorhizobium; species Mesorhizobium sp. INR15. The sequence goes on from NZ_CP045496.1 coordinate 777,992, forward strand.
CCTCAACATCATGCCGCTGTTCCACATCCACGGGCTGATCGCGGCGGTGCTGTCGTCGCTGGCATCGGGCGGCAGTATCTACTGCACGCCGGGCTTCAACGCGCTTCGCTTCTTCCAGTGGCTGGGCGACGCCAAGCCGAGCTGGTACACGGCGGTGCCCACCATGCACCAGGCGATCCTGCCGCGCGCGGCGCGCAATGAAGAGGTGCTGGCAGCGGCCGCGCTGCGCTTCATCCGCTCATCCTCGGCCTCGCTACCGGCGCAAGTGATGGCCGAACTGGAAAAAACCTTCGGCTGCCCGGTCATCGAATCCTACGGGATGACCGAGGCCGCGCATCAGATGGCCTCGAACCGGCTGCCGCCCGGCCAGCGCAAGCCGGGCAGCGTCGGCGCATCGGCCGGGCCCGAAGTGGCGGTGATGGCGCCGGAGGGAAAATTGCTCGACGCCGGCGAGACCGGCGAGATCGTCATTCGCGGGCCCAATGTCACATCGGGCTACGAGAAGAACCCGGACGCCAACGTGACGGCCTTCGCGCATGGCTGGTTCCACACCGGAGACCAGGGCGTGCTCGACGCGGATGGCTATCTCAGGGTCACCGGGCGGCTGAAGGAGATCATCAACCGAGGCGGCGAAAAGATCTCGCCGCTCGAGGTCGACGACGTGCTGATGGACCATCCGGCGGTGGCGCAGGTGGTGACCTTCGCCATGCCGCATGACAAGCTCGGCGAGGAGGTAGCGGCGGCCGTGGTGCTGCGCGAAGGCATGGCTGCCAGCGAGAGCGACATCCGCACTTATGCCGCGACGCGGCTCGCCGACTTCAAGGTGCCGCGCAAGGTGCTGATCCTGGACGAGATCCCCAAGGGCGCGACCGGCAAGCTGCAGCGCATCGGGCTCGCCGCCAAGCTCGGACTTTAGACCGGTTCAGCTTCGCTGATCCGCTCTAAGTATCTGTTTTTACGCAACTCCGGACGGAAAACCGCAATGCACTTTTCCTGGAATTGCTCTAATGCATGTCGCTTGGAAGTTCCTTGGTTGCGAGATAACGACATGCCTGAAATCAAAGGCCTACTCCCATGAAGATCACCATTTTCGGCGCAGGCGCCATCGGCGGCTACCTCGCCGCCAAACTGGCGCTGGCCGGCCGCACCGAGCTCTCGATCGTCGCGCGCGGCGCCCACCTGGAAGCGATCCAGACGGCCGGCCTGCGCCTGGTCGAGCACGGGCAGGAAACCGTCGCGCCCGTGCGCGCCGCAGCCAAGGCCGAGGAACTTGGCGCGCAGGACTTTGTCGTGCTGGCGCTGAAGGCGCATTCGGTGGCGCCGGCGCTCGACCAGATCGCGCCGCTGCTCGGGCCGGACACAGCTGTTGTCACCATGCAGAACGGCGTGCCCTGGTGGTATTTTTTCAAGAACGGCGGCGCGCTTGAAGGCACAAGGCTCCAAGCGGTGGACCCCGGTGGCACGATCTGGGACCGGCTCGGCCCACAGCGCGTCATCGGCTCGGTGGTCTACCCCGCCGTCGAGGTCGACGCGCCCGGCCTGATCCACCATGTCGAGGGCAGGCGCTTCTCGCTTGGCGAGCCCTCCGGCGAACGCAGCGCCCGCGTCACCGAACTGGCGCAGGAGATGGTCAAGGCCGGGCTGCAGGCGCCGGTGCGCGACGACATCCGTGCGGAGATCTGGATAAAACTCTGGGGCAACCTCTCGTTCAACCCGATCTCGGTGCTGACCGGCAGCACGCTGGCCGCGATCGTCGCCGACGAAGCCACCCGCACACTTGCCCGCACGATGATGCTGGAAGCGCAAGCGATCGGCGAAAGCCTCGGCATACGCTTCCCCATAGACGTCGACCGCCGCATCAAGGGCGCCGGCGATGTCGGCGAACACAAAACCTCGATGCTGCAAGACCTGGAACGTGGGAGACCGATGGAGATCGATGCGCTGGTGGGCGCGGTGCAGGAGCTTGGGCGACTGACGGGGACGCCAACGCCGGCGGTGGATGCGGTGCTGGGGTTGGTGAGGCGGCTGGGGGTTGAGCGGGGGTGTTATTCGGTGAGGGATTGACCTCTCTAACGCAGCTTCCAATGCAGTCGCTTTGCCTGCGTGCTCTCGGCTCGGTCCTCCTCGGTAGCATGACGCCAGCGCAAAACATGAGCTGTCTCGGAAATGAGTGGTTGAATAGCAGTCCAAGCCGATCGGCTGGCGATGACCAGGTGCCCCTCACCTCTGCCGGATCCATCAATATCCCTTTGATAGAGCCCGCCGTCGCGCCACCAAAGCGTCCTCACAGCCACAGCGCCAAGCTCGTCTAAATAGCTAAATGGGTTTTTCGTCTCGACCCGCAGGCCTACCTGTTGAGCAATCCATGGGCAGAGAGCTATGGAGCCATCAGAGAATGTGCCAGCGCGATCAGGCACAATAACAGCGATGCCCAACTTCGACGGCTCGCCGTACAATGGAATTACAAATGGTCCTGACACGATACCTCGTGGCAATTCCGAAATCGTGTCCTCAAACTCAGTTTCACTAAAGGTTTCGTCCGTTCGAACAAACAGGTGTTCCTCGGTAAGCGTACGTCTGAGTGAGGACATCGTAAAAGCACCAACGGCGGCGATGACGATCCCATCTGAAAACTCGGGCCACAATGGTTGAGCCGGGCTGTCACCTACCCATTCCGCAAGGTCTTTTGGCCAAATCGTTTTTGAAAGATTCGGCGTTGGGATCGTCGCGGGTCTGGAGACAGGCGGCCGCGACGGAAAATTGAGATTTGGTCCGCCGCACCTGTCGAGAAAGGCGGCCAGTTCCTTCATCCGAAAAGAACCGGCGCGGACAAGCTCAGCTCCGACCTCTCGCGCGGCCCTGAACGCAGCAACAATCGGCAGGCGACGGTACATAAGCCGTAGCTCAAGCCGAGTGAGTTGACTATGTTGTGCGTCAACTGGCTCGGGTCCAAAAAGAGAGCGGCCTCCATCGCGACGCATCTTGTCAGCGGCCCTGAGCCGAAGGAGAGGTATTGAAAAATCGGTCGCTTTGCTGAGTGACTTGAGCGCCATCTCAAGCGGCCAAGTCCAACTATATGGATCCTCCGTCCATAGACCCGGTGCTGTCGAGGAAAAGCCCGCTGGTGGCTCGAATGAATGTGCCGCTTCCGTCTCGGGGATTTCAAGGCTGTAAAAGGCCGGCAAGGAACGCGCGGAAGGCGCGACATCGATTTCCAGCTCCGCCGCACAGGCAATTCCGTAGCGCATGACGGCCAAATCATCGCTTTCGATCCAAGCATGCAGATCGGCCCGGATCAGTGCTTCTATTGCTGGTGCTCTCCGTGTCTCCCAGGCGATACGAACTCCTTCGAGTGCCAGGTCGCCACCCTTATTCCAGAGGCGATTTATCAGGGAAACGACGATGGTCCCACCGTTCGCTAGAGCGCAAAGATCGATTGCTGCGTAACGAACCTGCCGCGAAAAGTCATTTGTCATAAGGTCGATGGCAGCAGTCAGGATGAAGGCGATCAAATCCTCTTCGCTGACCGACGCATCCGGCTGATTCACAAGTTCCAAGCCGATACGATAGTCTCGGAATTCCTTCTGGTGATCGGCAAGGATGTCCCAAAAGCTTGGCCAGTTGGCATCGGAAGCAACAACTTCAAAGACATCGGCAAGGTCAGGAATTAGTGAATTTGACCATTCCCGGCCCCGGCTTAGATCGTACGTGAAGGCATCGAAAGCACGCTCGCGGGCTGGGTCGCCTTCCAATTCCACCATCAGCTTGTAAAAACGGAGCTTGGTACCGCTCTGCCAAGACCCCCAGGACCCGTCCTTCTCGGCAAGCGCTTGTAGCGCAACGGCATAGCCGCGAGCATCGTCGGTCTCGCCAGCCCTTGCCGCCGAGCGCGCTGCTACCAGTAGCGCCCGGTCACTCTTTCTGATTTCCGGATAAGAGAGAATTCCCTTGATGCCAGCATAAGACGCACCGCCCTCAAAAACTGTCTCCAGCGCTTGCCCCGCGTAGTAACCATCGATCTTGGCCTCTTGCCCTAAGACGCGTTTGAAATCCTCCACGGTCGCAACATGTTTGAACGCATTGCGGATAGTCGAGTCGTTCTCTGCCTCTTTCACATCGTGTGGCAAAGGGCGCCAACGATCGAGAATTTCAGGTCGGAAGATCAGGCCATGGCTTTGCGCAAGCTCCGACATCTGCTCCAAGAAGGGAACGCGTAGTGGAGCGCTGGCATCCACTTCAATCCGCGTGACAGAGGCATCGAGTGTGTCCTGCCGAGCAAGACGCGGGGCAGCGTCAAAAATCTCGACGTAGATGTCTCGATCAAACTCCTTGAGCACTGGGAGAACTAAATGGTTGAAGATCACTGCGACAAGCGGCGCCAAGTCGCAGCGCTTTTTCAAAATGCCTCGAAGCACTGCAGTTACCAAGGTCGACCAATTTGATACGTTGGCCTCGTCAAGCGCGTGGAAAACAGCACTCGCCAACTGTGGCGAGGCGGCCGCCGCCTCCTGCATGATAGGTGCCGCCATCCTGCCGGCTGCGCCTCTGCCCTCGGTTTTCGACATGCCGTCGAGAAGTCGGGTGTAGAAACGCACGCGCGCTTCGCAACATTCGGGGTCGGCACGATTCGCTTTCTCGAAGATGCCCCTCCACATCTCGTACTGAGCGTCCTTCTTGGGCGGCCGCGCGATGCCAAGCGAGTTGTCGTGCATTTGCGCTATTGTGAAGCGCGCATTCGTTACGTCGCCAATGCGCGCTTGCGCGACAGCATGCTCGCACATCTCCGACGCGTAGTCGTGGGGCGATGAATGATCTTCGATCGAGGGTAAAGTAGGTAGGCGGTCCGACGCTCGCTGGGTGTTCGGTTCCAGATTGTATGCGGCCACGGCGAAGGCGCGACGGAATTTGGGAAACCGAAGCCGGCCAGGGTTATTGTCGAGCAGGGAGTCGATATTGACTATCGTGTGTTTAAGGGCTTCAGCCCCATGTGCAGCAGCCACGCGGAGAACAAGCTCGGGAATGATGGCTAGAGTTTTGTCGAGTTCCCATCTTTCGTGATCGAAATGATCGCGTTGGCCGTCCCCGTGCCCAACAACAAGCAGAAGCTCTTGCAGGGAGCGCCAGACGATCTCCGGCGGTTTGATATGTCCTGCTCTGCCCTTTCCTAAAAGGCCTCCCGCAGCTTCGAGCTTCCTTTGGTATGGGGCCAGTAGCGGCGAATCTGGGTATCGCCGCAAGCCAATACCTGGACCGAGCCGCGCTTCGATGGCCGCATAGTTGAATACATCTATGGTAGCTTCGACGATTCCGTCAACGGAATCGATACGATGGTTCAACAGCGTCGGTGGTACCATCTGACTGAAAAAAAGACGCCCAAGCTCGATCTCATTTACAGCCAATGCCAGGCGCGCCGCCCGGCTGCAGATGGCGTTGCTTAAGCCTTCGGTTGCGGAAGACGCTTCTATCAGGCGCTTTCGAATAAGGCGGAGGTCGTCCCAAGCATGAGCCGTTTCGGCCGACCGAAGTTGCAACACCGGAAGTTTAATGGCCTGTATTTCAAGGGAATCGCAAAGGGCCTGGAGATCCATATCCGGCGCTGCGTCTATCTTGGAACAGGCGGCCAGCAGGAGCATTTCTTGCTTGAACTCTGCAAGGGCCCCTGCGTCGCCGCGCCGGAAACTATTTTCCGACATTTGAATGCGCGCCAAAGCGCCAAGAAGATGGCGTGGTTCCCGGAAAATAAGTATCCGGCTTGCCCAATCGAAGAGGTCATCATCACCGCGCGCCAGCGAGATGCCCTCGGTGCCCAGAAGCTTTTCGATGGGTTCCGAATCTTCAAAAAGCTTTCGGGCGTCCTCAGGCCGGTTCGCCTCCAGGAGCGCATCGATCACCTTGTAAGGAGCATCAATCGGAATGCTGAAATAGTCGGATTCCAGAAGTGACATTGCCTTATCGAGATCGCCGGTTGCGATGTAAGCGTCGATTAGTCCTCCCACAGTAATAGTGTCAGCCCGCATCTCGATTTCGTGGCGGCAAAGGATGAGCGTGAAGACCGCACCAACGTCATGAAGTCGCTGAGCCGCGGAAAGAGCGAAGCGAATGTCCGCCTGAATCTCACCGGGGTTCCTGCCTTCAACAAATTGCTGACGGAACCACCCCGGCGCGGCCAGGGCCAAAACCGCGACGTCGACTTCGGCACGTGCTAGGTAGCGAAGCTCCATCCAGCGCTGTGCATCATCTACGCTCGCATTGGTTGCCATTTGAGCAAGGTCGCGATAGCGGCGCTTGAGCTCGGCTTCGTCTTTCTGCCCGAAGCGGAGGTTGGTTTTCTCCAAGAGATAAAGTCGGAAGCTGTTGTGAAACAGCGACCAACGCCCTGCCTTGTCCTTTCGCAGCAGATGAAGGGCAGCGCGTGCTGTCAGGTCGGTCGCCGCGCGGCCAACAAGTAGATCAAGCTGCGTCGGATCAAGTGAGCCCTCAATAAGAGCCAAATATGACATGGCTCGTTGCGCGTTTGGTTCAACTTCGATCTCACGCCAGGCGCGATCATAAAACAATTCCGCATTTCCGCCGAAGGTCGGTCCGTCAAACAACCAGTTTCTACGGTCATCCTTGTTTGGAACGGGCAGAAGAGCCTCAATCAGATAACGTACGGACAGCGGGTGGCCTTCGGAGCGCTCCCAAAGGATGTCGTAATCGACATCTGGCGATAGACGGCTCGCGTGGGCGATACGGTGTACCGCTTCACGCGACAACGGGGCGATCTCAATTCGCCTTCCGACAGCATCGGCCTGGTCCCGAACGCTCGGCGGGATGCCCTTTAGGTCCAATTTTTGTGTACCAAGAAGAAAGAGCACGCCGTCGGGGACGGCGTGTGGCAAAGGCAGGACGCTCAACAAGGAGTGTTCGGGTAGTTCTTCGCGTGGGATGTGATCGAGACCGTCAACGATGACGACAGTTTGGATGTCCGAGTTCTTGAAGCGGTCGCCGGCCTCGCGCAGAGTCGTTTCGAACTGCGCCCGCAACTCAGGCAATTGCTCACCCGTAACGAGAGAATGTCCTAAGCCCTGGCGCTTCAGTTGCGAAATGATGTCTTGGAGAAAGTCGGTTGCTTCAGCGCGACCCAGCCCATGCCCCTCGTTAGGCACGAACGCGAGATACCTGACGAATAAGGTATTCGGCACTGGCACCATGCTGGCTTGAAGCAGGGTCGACTTTCCGCTGCCGGGCGATCCGATCAGGCTTACATAGCCACGCCCTGCAGCCTGCAGAGCGTTATAGATATCAGCCTCAGTCTTGGGATTCGATTGTGCGAGAGCATCAACCGGGAAGACATGCTCGTGGCGCAAGCCAAATGGGTCGCGCCAGCCAAGCTCGCGGAACAATTCGGAGGTTTTCCAGCGACGTTTCGAGCCAGCCTCAGCGATCAATCTTGGCAGAAGCGCAAATAAGGCCTTCTGGCGACTTGTGTCCTGAGTAGTGGCTGGATCTAGACCGAGGAGACGCGCGCTTCCACCTGTGATCAGCGCGAGGCCGCGCCAGAGCTGTGAAAATTCTCCCTCGCTAAGACCGCTCGCCTCGTAAAGCTCTGTCAAGAATGGCGCAAAGGGTGATGCTCGCCATTGCTTGAGGGTCCAAATATCGCGATAGCGTTCATTCGCTCGCTGAAAAGCGGCGGACGAGACGCGTTCTTGTCCAGTGCCGTTGAGATTATCTGTTGTGTCGAGAAAGTGGTCGGTGGCAAAACGGAGCTCCACACGCGAAGCCGAGTGCTCGGCACGTAGTTTCTTCCAGGACGAGACTATCGAGGGCCACAGTTCCTCAGCCCCGAAAAATAGCGTTCGCAGTCGGAAGGTGTCGGGGCTCTTGGCGCTTTTGACTTGATAGCCGACTACGGAGTCCTCATAACCAAGCAGGAGATCATCGAAGACGCCGGCCTTGGGATCGGCAAGGCCAACCCAGCGCAACGTGCCTGCTGCAAGGGCCTTGTAGATCAAGCGGGCGGCGAGCTCGTATTGCGGGACGTACCCCCGCATAGCGCGGCGCTCGCCTTCTCCTGGCGGAATGGTCGCTTTGCCCTTCGCGCGCGAACCAGTCATTGCAAGGGCCTTCTACTGCGCTCGGCACTTGGCTGCGTTCGGACCACTGTATTCTCCGCACCGAAATTGGACCGGGCCAAGTGTGAGATGGATGGAATCTGCTTTGATAAATGAACCAATCGGTATCGAAATGAATTTTTGCGGGCCATCCACATATACACACTCGATTCGACATTTCTACTTTAAGGTAAAAAAGTGTCACTACTGGTCATAGCGGCAGGTTGCTACTTTGCGGCGGATAGCTAACGCACAACATGGCTTCAACAGCGAGGTTTGACGTGCGAGATGAAGTGGCCGCCGAAGCCGCGCTGAGCTGCTTCGGGATATCAGGTGCACGCGTCTGCAACGACACATCGAGCGCCTAGACTCTCGCCGACGCAGCCAATCCCACCCGCCTGCCACTTGACAGAGTCGCCTCCTAACTTCCCTACTGGCACCCTTCGCGATTGCCATTGGAGTCCACCGCATGGAGTTCGTCATTCCCGGAACCGCCAATCTCGGGCTGTTCGTCGTCGCGGCTGTTGCCTTGTTGCTGGTTCCCGGGCTGGCGGTTCTGTTCATTGTCGCGCGCTCGGTCGAGCAGGGGCGGCTTGCCGGCTTTGTTTCGGATCTCGGCATCCATTCGGCAACGCTGGTGCATGTGCTGGCCGCCGCGCTCGGCCTGTCGGCGGTGCTGGCCTCGTCGGCGATCGCCTTCAGCATCGTCAAATATGTTGGCGCGGCCTATTTGATCTGGATTGGCCTGCGGAAAATCTTCGGCGGTAGCAAGGGCGGGGACGCGGAGGCGACGCCGGCGCGGCACAGTTACCGGCGGCTCTACCGTGACGGCTTCCTCGTCAACCTTCTCAACCCGAAGACGGCGCTGTTCTTCCTCGCCTTCCTGCCGCAGTTCGTCGATGTGAGCCGTGGCCACGTGGCGACGCAGATCGTCTTTCTCGGGCTGGTCTTCACCGGCCTCGGCTTCATCAGCGACGGCTGCTACGCGCTGGTCGCGAGTGCTGCCGGCAAGTGGCTGAAGCAGAGCCGCACCTACCTGAACTTCGAACGCTATGTCAGCGGCGTCATCTTCATCGGCCTCGGGCTGACGGCTGCCTTCGCAGGCAACCACCGGAAGTAGCCGCACAGGACAGGCAGCCAGGGGTGCGCGGGCGGATTAGCCCGCCACCAGATGCCCGCCCCCGACATCGCTCAGCACCAGCCTTTGCGGGCTCTCGCCCAGCTTGCGCGTCGCGCTGGGGATTTCCTGGTCGAGCCTGGCGAACCGTGTCCGGCGCCTGGCCGGATCCGGCACCGGCACGGCTTCGATCAGGCGCTTGGTGTAGGGGTGGCGCGGGTTGGAAAAAACCTGGTCGCGGGTGCCCATTTCGACGATCTGGCCGAGATACATGACGGCGACGCGGTCGGAGATGTTTTCGACCACCGCCATGTCGTGCGAGATGAAGAGGTAGGCGACGCCGAATTCGCGCTGCAGCTCCTTCAGCAGGTCGAGCACACGCGCCTGCACCGAGACATCGAGCGCCGAGACGCTTTCGTCGGCGATGATCAGCTTGGGCCTGAGCGCCAGGGCGCGCGCGATGCAGACGCGCTGGCGTTGGCCGCCGGAGAATTCGTGCGGGTAGAGCTCCATCTGGGCCGATGACAGGCCGACGCGCTCGAACAGGGCAGCGACGCGAGCGTGGCGCTCCTCCTTCGAGGCGATGCCGTGGATGACGAGCGGCTCGGCGACGAGGTCGCCGACGCGCATGCGCGGGTCGAGCGAGGCGTAGGGGTCCTGAAAGATCATCTGCACGTCGCGGCGCACCGCCTTGCGCTCGGTGCCGCCGAGGCCGGAGAGATTACGGCCGCCAATGGCGATGTCGCCGCTGTAGGGCACCAGCCCGGCCAGCGCCTTGGCGGTGGTGGACTTGCCGCAGCCGGATTCGCCGACCAGCGCCAGCGTCTCGTTGGGCGCGATGGAGAAGCTGACGCCTTCGACGGCGTGGACGCGGCGGTTGACCCGGCCGAAGAAGCCGCCATGCAGGTCGAAGCGGACATGGAGGTCTTTCACCACGGCGACAGCGTTCGGGTGGGCGGCCTGCCCGGATTTCGTCTCCCTGGTGTCCTGGCGGCCGACGCCGGCGCCAATGCGCGGCACCGCCGCCAGCAATTCCTTCGTGTACTCGGCCCGCGGGCGGGCGAAAATGTCGGCTGTCGTGCCTTCCTCGACCATGCTTCCATGCCGCATGATGATGACTCGGTCGGCCATTTCAGCGACAACGCCCATGTCGTGGGTGATAAGGATGACGCTGGTGCCGTGCTTCTGCTGCAGGTCTCGCAGCAGTTCCAGCACCTCGCCCTGCACGGTGACGTCGAGCGCCGTGGTCGGCTCGTCGGCGATCAGCACGTCGGGCTCCAGCGCCAGCGCCATGGCGATCATCACCCGCTGGCGCATGCCGCCGGAGAGTTCGTGCGGAAACTGCTTTAGCCGGCTTTCGGCTTCCGAAATGCGCACCGCCTTCAGCGCCTCGATGGCACGCTGGCGGGCGTCAGCCGGTGACAGGCTGGTATGCGCCTCGATGGATTCGGTGAGCTGGCGGCCGATCGACAGCACCGGGTTGAGCGAGGTCATCGGCTCCTGGAAGATCATGGCGATGCGATCGCCGCGAATGCGGCGCATGCGGCGCTCGTCGAGCGTCGTCAGCTCGGTGTCGCCCAGCTTGATGGTGCCTGCGGAAATGCGCGCGGCCGGCTGCGGCAGCAGCTGCATGATGGCAAGCGCCGTCATCGACTTGCCGGAGCCGGATTCGCCGGCGATGCACAGCGTCTCGCCACGCTTGAGCGTCAGCGAAAGGTTGGACACGACCTCGCGAGGGCCATCCTCGCCGCGCACGGAGACGGAGAGGTTGGCGATGGTGAGGATGGGTTCGCTGGTGGGGGTCATTGCAGGGGCAGGGTTCTGAGAGGTCTATTCCGGCGCGCCCCCCTCTGTCCTGCCGGACCCTGCCCTTCGCTGTCGCTTCGGGCGTTCGTCGTTCGGAAAGCCAAGCAATTGGCTTCCCATCCGCTACGCGGACCACTCCTCACCCCCCGCAAGGGGGGAGATTGGATGTCGCGACGGCTTTCGCCATTTTTCAACGTTGAAGAATGGTCGTGGCGGCGAAACTGCCGATCTCCCCCCTTGCGGGGGAGATGTCCGGCAGGACAGAGGGGGGCGTGACGGAGAGCCAACCTCATTCAAACACGCAGCGCGGGAAGTAGAACGACACCACCCAGTTCGGCATGTCGACGATCTCGCTGATCCTGAGATCGCCGCAGACCGAGGCCAGCATGTAGGCTTCGACAGGGTCTATCTTGTAGCGGCCGGCGATGAGGTCGACCATCTGGGCGACGGCCTCTTTCGCGCCGCTCATCAGGTCGGGGCCGATGCCGGTGGTCACTTCGTAGCCCTTGGCGTCGAGGTGGCGGGTCACCGGGCCCGGCGTGGTGAAGCGCGGCGTCTTCAGCCTGGCGTCCTTGACCAGGTCGAGCTTCAACACGACGTCCATCGGGCTTTCGATTGCCGTGCCGCAGACCTCGCCGTCGCCTTGCGCGGCATGCGTGTCGCCGACGGAGAACAGCGCGCCCGCCACTTCCACCGGCAGGTAGAGCGTGGTGCCGGCGGCAAGGTCGCGGATGTCGAGATTGCCGCCGACGGGGCGCGGCGGCACCACCGAGTGGTGGCCCATTTCAGCCGGCGCATTGCCGATGGTGCCGGCGAAGGGCTTCAGCGGCACGCGGGCATTTTTGCCGAACAGCGCCGGCTCCAGCGAAGCTGCGTCATACTTCCAGATGTTCAGCGCCGGCTCTTTGAAATCGTCGGCAAGCAGGCCAAAACCGGGAATGTTCGCCGTCCAGCCGAAGCCGGACGGTTTGAACATCTCGATCGTCACCTTCAGCGCGTCGCCGGGCTCGGCACCGTCAACGAAGATCGGCCCGGTCGTAGGGTTGATCTGGGCGAAGTCGAGCTTGGCGATATCGGCGACGGTGCTGGCGGGCGTCAGCTGGCCGCCGGACGAATCCAGGCACTGGAACTCGATGGTCGAGCCGGGCGCCACCGTCTGCGCCGGGACAAAGGAATTGTCCCAGCCGAAATGGTGATGGCGCCCGTGGATGGTGTAGTCGCAGTTATTGCACATCTTTTACATACACATTGTCGTAGTTGATGGGGATATGGACCGGGTCGACATAGAGGTTGTCGGCGCCGCCCATGCGGGCCGATTTCATGGTGAAGCGCTGCTCGTTGAAGACCGGCGCCCAGGGCGCGTCTTCCATCACCTTGCCGTAGATGGCGCTCCACATCTTGTCGCGTTCGACCGCCTTGGCCGGATCGACCACCGAGTCGGCTTCCGCTGCCTTGGCGTCGAGGTCCTTGTTGCAGTACCACGACCAGTTCCAGCCGCCGGGCACCGCACCGGCGCAGCCGAGGATCGGGCCGTAGAAGTTCGACGGATCGGGGAAGTCGGCGATCCAGGCCATGCCGCCCGACCAGATCATCGGCGCGCCGGCCTTGTCGCCACCGGCGGCAATGACGTTGGCCTGGGCCAGCGACTGGATGCTGGCCTTGATGCCGATTGCCGCCAAGTCCTGCTGGATTGCCTGCGCGATACGCGGGTTGGGATCGGTATTCATGGCGAACAGCTGCGTTTCGAAACCATCGGGATGGCCAGCCTCGGCAAGCAGTGCCTTGGCCTTGGCGACGTCATAGGGATAGCCCTTGTATTCCTTGTCGTAGCCCGGCATCGACGGCGGCAGCGGCTGGTTGGCCGGCACCGCGCGGTTGTTGATGATCTGGACGACGCGCGCCTTGTTGATGGCCATGTTGACGGCCTGGCGCACCTTCACATTGTCGAACGGCGCCATGGTGGTGTTCATGGTGACATAGCCGGTGTGCAACTGGCCGCCTTCGACCACCAGCGCCTTCTGCGCGGGATCCGCCATCACTTCCTGGAATTTAGCCGGCGGAATGCCGTCGCCGGGCACGTCGATCTCGCCCTTCTGCAGGCGCAGCAGCGCCACGATCGGCTCCTGGCCGATCTCGAAGGTGATCTTGTCGAGATGCGGCAGGCCCTTGTGCCAATAGTCGGCGTTGCGCTCGAAGACGATGCGCTGGCCGAGCGTCCACTCCGCCAGCTTGAAGGCGCCGGTGCCGACCGGATGCTTGCCGAAATCGACGCCGTATTTCTCGACCTCTTCCTTCGGCACGACATGCGAGAAGTTGATGGCCATGACATGCAGGAACGTGGCGTCGGGGCGGGTCAGCTCGAACTTGACCGTGTAGGGGTCGACGACGGTGATGCCGGAGAGGCTTTCGGCCTTGCCGGCCGCGACTTCGTCATAGCCCTTGATCGAACCGAAGAAGCCGGCGCCAGGGCTCTGCGTCTTCGGGTTGGTGACGCGGTCCAGCGAGTATTTCACGTCGTCGGCGGTCATCTCGCGGCCGTTGTGGAATTTCACGCCATGGCGCAGCTTGAAGGTGAAGGTCTTGCCGTCGGGCGAGATGTCGTAGCTCTCGGCGAGGTCGGGCTTGAGGTTGGTGGTGCCCGGCTCATAGTCCATCAGGCCGTCGAACAGGCTCTTGATCATCGACCAGTTCTGCCAGTCATAGCCTATCGCCGGATCGAGCGTCGCGACATCATCCTTGTAGGTGATGGTGATGGCGCCGCCCTGCTTGATGGTGTCCTCGGCGCGGGCGCTGGTCATGCCGAGCATCAGCGCCAGCGCCGATGCCGCCACGGTGGAAGCGAGAAACTTTTTCATTTTTATGTTCCCTTTCTCTGTTCGTTTTCTGGTTTCATCTGAGCTTGATGCGGGGATCGATGAACGGCGCGATGATGTCGGCGAGCAGGTTGCCGAGCACGATGGCGAAGGCCGACACCAAGGTGACGCCCATGATGATCGGGATGTCGACGCGCTGGATGGCCTGCCAGGCGAGCTGGCCGATGCCGGGCCAGCCGAACACGCTTTCGACCACGACAATGCCGCCCATGAAGATGCCGATGTCGATGCCGATCATGGCAACGATCGGCAGGATGGCGTTGGGCAAGGCGTGGCGGAAGATGATGGAGCCGCGCGCCAGGCCCTTGGCGCGGGCGGTGCGGACGTAATCCTGGCGCAGCACGTCGATCATCGACGAGCGCATCATGCGCGCGTACCAGCCGGCGCCAAGGATGCCCATGGTGAGTGACGGCAGCACGAGATGGTGCCAGGTGCCGTAGCCGCCAATCGGAAACCAGCTGAGCCGGACCGCGAAGACATAGAGCAGCAGAAGGCCGACGACGAATTGCGGCGCCGAGACGCCGACGAAGGAAGCGACCATCAGCGTCTGGTCGGTGGCGGTGCCGCGCTTGACGGCGGCGATCAGCCCCATGCTGAGCCCGATCGCCAGCTCGCAGAAAATGGCGCCGACCATCAACAGCAGGCTCGCCGGCAGGCGCGAGACGATGAGCTCGGTGACCTCGGAGCGCTGGATGTAGGAACGGCCGAGATCGCCGCTGACCAGTTTTGTCAGGTAGTGCCAGTACTGGACGACAAAAGGTTGGTCGAGGCCGAGTTGCTGGCGAATGTTTTCCACCGTCTGCGGCGTGGCGCTGCGGCCGGCGATCTGGCGCACCGGGTCGGCGGGCAAGAGATACAGCAGCGCGAAAGTGATCAGCGAGACGCCGAGCAGGATGAGAGCCGACTGGATGAGGCGGCGGCCGAGATAGGCGATCATGCGCGGCCCCTTTGCGTCGGGTCGAGAATGTCGCGCAGCGCGTCGCCGATCAGGTTGAAGGCCAGCGCCAGCGCCAGGATCGCCGCACCGGGGAAGAACACCAGCCAGGGTGCTGCCTGGAAATAGGTCTGGTTCTCGAAAATGATGTTGCCCCAGGATGCGGTCGGCGGCTGCACGCCGATGCCGAGGAAGGAGAGCGTCGCTTCGAGCAGCACCGTGGTCGAGATGCCGAGCGTGCCCCAGACGATGATGGTCGGCAGGAGATGCGGCAGGATGTGGCGAAACAGGATGCGCGGCGCGCTCGCGCCAATGGTGCGCTCGGCGTCGATGAATTCGCGTTCGGCCAGCGAAGAGGTCTCGGTGTAGATGACGCGCGCCGTCTGCACCCAGTTGACCAGAGCAATGACCATGGCAACGATCCACAGGCTGGGCTGGAACACCGCCGCCAGGCAGATGGCCAGCAGCAGCGCGGGAAATGCCATCATCAGGTCGGTGAAGCGCATCAGGGCGCTGCCTATCCAGCCGCGGAAATAGCCGGCGGTGACGCCGACCAGCGTGCCGATGAAGAGCGCCACGCCGTTGGCGACGATGCCGATGATCAGCGAGGTGCGCGCGCCGTAGAGAATGCGGGTCAGGAGATCGCGGCCAAGCAGGTCGGTGCCGAGCCAGAATTTCGCGCTCGGCGGCAAGGGCGAACCCTCGATGGTCAGGCCGTCGAACATCTGCTCATAGGGATCGTAGCCGGTCAGCCAGGGCGCCAGGATGGCGCCGCCAACGACGATGGCGACGATGACCAGGCCAAGCAGCGCCAGCCGGCGCTTGATCAGCCGGCGCCAGACGCCGGCGCGCGGCTTGGCCGGCATGCGCCCGGCGACGCTGAGATCAGGCGCGATGGGACTGGTCATCGCCGCTCTCTTCCTCGGTCTTGGCTTCCTCGGTCATCGCGACGATCCGGCGCGCGGCCTCCTCGACGCTGATCTGCCAGCTCATCGCCAGCGAACGCAGCTGCGCATAGGCGCGGTCGTCGTCGCTGCCTTTCGACAGCGCCGACACCGCGCGCACGATGGTCTGGCGCTCGGCGACGCGGTGGCGCAGGGAGGCAATCTCGCTCGCCTGATGCTTGCGCGCCTCGAAACTCTGCCGCGCGATCAACAGCGCGCTGTAGACACCAGCGGTACCGACCGGCTTCAGCAGCTGCGCATCGGCCTTGTGCGACAGCGCCCATTCGATGCGGCCGGGCGCCTCGGAACCGATCAGCGCCACCAGCGGCATCGGCGCCTCGCCCGCCTTCCAGGGGAATTGCTCGTCGAAGCCGAGATCGGCGTCGAAAAAGACGAAATCGGCGGCCAGCGCCTCCGGCGGCAGTTCCGGCCAGCAATCCACCGTGATCAGGCCGATGGCCGACAATTGCCTGGTGATCGCCTGCACCGTCGGGTGCGGGCGATGCAGGATAAAGGCCCTGGCGCCACCAAGATTGGGGATGCGCGGGGTTCTGGTCACGACACTACCCGCAGGCGCGGCCGGCCAAATGTCCGGGCGGGATCGTAGCGCGACAGATAGGGGTCCGGCGCGACCTCGTCCTCGCGGCTGACAACCTCGAAGAAGCCGTCGGCGATCCGCCCGATGATGACCGGCAGCGTCGCGTGCTGGGTGCGGGCGTCGATGGCGATCGGCCCGAGCCGGGTGGAGAAGCGCCGTTCTGCGAAGGTCTTGGAAAATTCCGCTGGGCCGGCATCGGGATCGCGGGACAGCACATCGGCCATGACCTGCACGGAGGCATAGGCGGAGGCCTCGAAGGACGAGGCAAACGCCGCCGGCCTCGGTGCGAAATAGGGCCCGACCGAGAGATGCCCATTGCCCGACGCGCCAATCGCCGGCAGCTCGCCTTCGGTCAGGTTGCACGAGATGACGGGGCAGGATTCAGGGCTGAAGGCCGAATCCTCAGCGGCCAGATCGCGGTACGCGGCGAGGAAGGCGTAGGACGAGGTGCCTATCAGGTTGTTGAGGACAAAGCTTGGGCGCGTGGCCCTGATTTCGGCGATCAGCCGCGACACGTCGGTCTCGCCGATGCGCAGATAGCGCTCGCCCAGGACGTTGCCGCCGGCGTCGGCGATCAGGTCGCGCGCCACGCGGTTCATCTCCCAGCCCCAGATGTAGTTCGAGCCGAGCAGGAAGCCGTTGGCGCCGAAGCGCGGCACGACATGCGCCATCAGCGGCACCAGATGCTGGTTGGGGCAGGCGTGCATGTAGACGACATGCTCGTTGGCCTCGAAGCCTTCATACGGGCAGGCATACCAGAGCATGCCGCCGGCCTTCTCCAGGACGGGGATCGTCTCCTTGCGGCTCCAGGAGGTGACGCAGCCGACCACATGGCGGGCGCTGCTGGTCTTGAAAATATCCTCGCACAGCGTGGCGTAGCGATCGGCGTTGCTTTGCGGGTCGCGTTCCACCGGCACCAGTTCGATGCCGGAGCCGCGATCGGCGTTGATGTCGGCGATGGCGCGCATCGCGCCCATGCGGCACGCGTCGGAGACAAGCTGGTAGCTGCCCGAGCGCGAATAGAGGATGCCGATTTCGATGCGCCGTTTCAAACAGGTCCCCAAAATGACAATGCCCCGCAGCCACGCCGACAGGGCGAGGCATACGAGGCATTCTTGCCGCCCGGCGATCAAGGCCGGTATTTTCCAGAATTCGCCTGTTAGCCTATTCGGAACCTCCGGTCAGTCAAGCGGGAAAGTGTTGCGCCGGCATCAGCCCCGCCGCAATTGCTTGCGCCGCCATGCCGCCGGCGCCTCGCCGGCCCTAGCCCGGAAGAAGCGCGAGAAGTAGGCCGGGTCATCGAAGCCGATCTCGTAGGCGATGTCCTCGACGGTGCGCACGGTAAACAGCAGAAGCCGCCGCGCCTCAAGCAGCCGGCGCTCGCTGACGATCCGCTTGACGCCGGCGCCCAGCACCTCGCGAGCCGCCTTGTCAAGAAGATGCGGCGTGCTGCCCAATGCCTCGACATAGCGGTCGACCGGCCAGTTCTCGCGGAAATGCGCATCGACAAGGCGGCGCAGCTGCTGTGCCAGCGAGGCGCTCGCGGACGAGGATGCAAGCGCTGTCGCCTCGGGGCTGAGGCGCGCGATGTAGGACAGCGCAACGGCGATCAGCGCCGGCAGCGTCCTGTCATTGCCGGCCTGCGCCTCGGCATATTCGGCGCCGATCATGTCCAGCACGGCGGCCAGCCGTGCCCATGCGGCATGCTGGGGGTGACCGTCGACAAAGACCGGCCTGTCCAGCGGCAACAGGCTGTGACCGGCGATGGCGGCCAAGGCGTCATCCGCGATCGAGACCACGATGGCGTCCGTATCCGGCCCGATCGAGAAACCATGCACGACATTGCTCGGCACGAAGCTGACCGCCGGCGCCGAAAAGTCCCAGGACCGATCCTCGACACGGTAGGTGCCGGAGCCGCTGGTCCAATATGTGATCTGACCCATCTGCGGGTGCTTGTGCGCAGCGACCTGACCACGATGAATGTTGCTGCGCGCTTGCACTGTCTCGACATGCAGGAAGCCGACATCGAGCGGCTTGACCGGCTCGCCGTAGACGAAGAAATCAGGAATGGCTTTCTGGGTCATGGCGCCGGAAAAAGTCCAATCGGTTTTGCCATTCCGTCCATAACCGATCGCTGGCGCCGGCGCTAGGGTGTGCATCATCCAAGAGGAGGATCATCATGCGGTCAGAAGACTTTCGCGCCGACAAGGCGCGTCCATTTACCGGGGCCGAATACTTGGAGAGCCTGCGCGACGGCCGCGAGGTCTACATCAATGGCGAACGCATCGCCGATGTCACCACGCACCCGTCAATGCGCAACTCGGCGCGTTCGCTGGCACGGCTCTACGACGCGCTGCATGACCCGAAACGACAGCAGGCGCTGACCTCGCCGACCGACACCGGCTCAGGCGGCTACACCCACAAATACTTCCGCGTCGCCAAATCCTCCGCCGAACTCGCCACCCAGCAGACGGCGATCGCCGAGTGGTCCCGCATGTCCTATGGCTGGATGGGCCGCACGCCCGACTACAAGGCCGCGCTGATGAACACGCTCGGCGCCAATGCCGACTGGTACGGCCCGTTCAAGGACAACGCGCTGTCCTGGCACAAGCGGGCGCAGGAATCCGTCCTGTTCATGAACCATGCCATCGTCAACCCGCCGATCGACCGTCACAAGCCGGCGGAACAGGTGAAGGATGTTTTCGTCCACATCACCAAGGAAACCGACGCCGGCATCTATGTCTCCGGCGCCAAGGTGGTGGCAACGTCGTCGGCGCTCACCCACTACAATTTCTTGGCGCAAAGCTCGGCGACGGTGACCGAAGACCCTTCGCTATCGGTGATGTTCATCGTGCCGATGAACGCGCCGGGCATAAAGATGTTCTGCCGCGTCTCCTACGAGCAGACGGCCAACACGGTTGCCGCGCCTTTCGACTACCCCCTGTCGTCGCGTTTCGATGAAAACGACGCGATCCTGGTGCTCGACAATGTCTTCATCCCCTGGGAGGACGTGCTGGTGCTGCGCGATGCGCAGAAGATCCTTTCCTTTCATCCGGCGTCCGGCTTCATGCACGGCTATTGCTTCCAGGGCTGCACGCGTTTTGCCGTCAAGCTGGATTTCCTTGCCGGCCTGCTGGCCAAGGCGCTCCGCGCCACCGGCGGCGATGCCTTCCGCGGCAACCAGGCGGCGCTGGGCGAGGTCATTGCGCTCAGGCACATGTTCTGGAGTTTCTCCAACGCCATGGCCTACAACCCGATCCCGTGGGCCAATGGCGCGGTTCTGCCCAACCTGGAAGCCGCGCTCGCCTACCGCACCTTCATGTCAGAGGCCTATCCGCGCGTCATCGACACGGTGCGCCGGGTCATCGCGTCCGGGCTGATCTACTTGCCGTCGTCGGTGCGCGACTTCAACAATCCCGAGATCGACAAATACCTCGCCCAGTATGTGCGTGGCTCCGACGACATGGGCCATGTCGAGCGCATCAAGATCATGAAGCTGCTCTGGGATGCGACCGGCACTGAATTCGGCGGCCGCCACGCGCTCTACGAGCTCAACTATGCCGGTGCGCCGGAGGAGGTGCGGCTGCAGGTGCTGAAAGGCGCCGAACGCGGCGGACGGCTGAAGGCGATGGAAGAACTGGTCGACACCTGCATGGCCGATTATGACGAGAACGGCTGGACGGGAGATACCTGGCTCAACCCGCTCGCTTCAACAGCGGGGTGACGTCCGATGGCCATCCAGATTTCGAAGGCCGATTTTCGCGACGCCATGGCCAGGGTCTGCGCGCCGGTGAACATCGTTACAACAGACGGGCCTGCGGGACGCGGCGGCTTTACCGCCACCGCCATGTGCAGCGTCTCCGACGAGCCGCCGACGCTGCTGGTGTGCATGAACGTGCGGTCGGCGCAGGCCGCGATGTTCCTGTCCAACCGGCGCTTCTGCGTCAACGTGCTGACGCATGACCATATGCACCTCGCCGGAAAATTTGCCGGCGCGACCCGCGACATGGAGGCCCGCTACTCCTCGGCGCGGTGGCAGACCCTGACCTCCGGCACCCCTGCTTTGTCGGACGCCATCGTCAATTTCGACTGCGAGATCGAGGATGTGCATGTTGTCGGCACGCATAATGTGATGATCGGCCGCGTCATCGATGTGCGGCATGGCAGCGGCGGCTCGGCGCTGCTCTATGTCGACCGCAATTATACGCAGCCGACGCGGCTTGGGAGTTTTGGCGGCTGAGAGACCATCGTTGCGGCGGCGTCAGCTTTCGCCAGCGATCAGGCTCTCAAGCAGGTCGAGCAGTTGTTCCAGCCTCTCGTGGCCGTAGCGCTGCTCGATGTCGCGATAGATGACGAGGCGCTCGGGTGACAGCGCGTCGATCAGGGTGGAACCCGCCGGCGCGATGGTGAGGATGACACGGCGGCCATCGCCCTCCGCCTTGTTGCGGGTGATGAATTTGCGGCCTTCAAGCGCCTTGATGATGCGCGTCAGGCTGGGCGGCAGCACCGATGCGCGGTCGGCAAGTTCGGTCGCCTCGACCGAGCCCGCTTCGCTCAGCACGCGCAACACGCGCCATTGCTGTTCGGTCACATCATGCGCGGCCAGCATTGGACGAAAGCGCGCCATCACCGCTTCGCGGGCATGCAGAAGCGCCATCGGCAACGAGCGGCGGGTGTTTTCGGGCAGCAAGTGAAATTCTCCAGCACCGGCATGCGATCGCAGCAGGCTTTACCCCAGCAGCGCTGGCCCCTCAAAGCCCATCACATCATCCCGTATCGTCGCCTCAAGCCCGATGCAAGACTTGACTTCGCGGATGCCTCATGTAATTAACGCGTTAACTACAACAATGCAATGAATGGGGACCGAAACGCCGTGCCGCATTTCTCGATCGAGTATTCGGCCAATCTCGATGCCAAGGTCGACATCAAGGCTTTGTGCGCCCTGGTGTTGCGCACGGTGCTCGACACCGGGCTGTTCGAGACCGGCGCCGTGCGGGTGCGGGCCTTCCGCGCCGAGGCCTACGCGATTGCCGACAATTTGCCGGAAAATGCCTTTCTCGACATGTCGTTCCGGATCGGAACCGGCCGCAGCGCCGAGGACAAGAAGCGGACCGGCGATGCCGTCTTCGCGGCGGTCGGAGACTATCTCGCCACACTGTTCGAAACCCCGCATTTCGCCCTGTCGCTTGAGATCAGGGAAATCGATCCGGTGCTGAGCTGGAAGAAAAACGCAATCCACCCGCGGCTGCGCGGCAAGTGACGGAAACAGCCATGTCCGACCTGGAAAACAATCTCAAGAAGGCCGAAGCCTACCTCGCCCGCTTCAAGAGCGACGGCGTGTTGAACCAGATTGGCGGCGAGGCTGTGCCGGCGCTGGATGGGGCGACTTTCGAGACGCTGTCGCCCGTCGACCTCAAGCCGCTGGCCAAGGTGGCGCGCGGCGGCGCCGCCGACATCGATCGCGCCGCAAAGGCTGCGAAGGCCGCATTCCCGGCCTGGGCCGCCATGCCGGGCGAGGCGCGCAAGAAGCTGCTGCACAAGATTGCCAACGCGATCGAGGCGCGCGCCGAGGAGATCGCCTTCGTCGAATGCATGGACACCGGCCAGGCACTGAAGTTCATGGCCAAGGCGGCGCTGCGCGGCGCCGAGAATTTCCGCTTCTTCGCCGACCGCGCGCCGGAAGCGCGCGACGGCGAGACGCTGCGGGCCACTGGCCAGGTCAACATGACCACGCGGGTGCCGATCGGCCCGGTCGGCATCATCACGCCATGGAATACGCCGTTCATGCTGTCCACCTGGAAAATCGCGCCGGCATTAGCCGCCGGTTGCACGGTCGTTCATAAGCCGGCTGAATTTTCGCCGCTCAGCGCACGCCTGCTGGTCGAGATCGCCGAGGAGGCTGGGCTGCCGAAAGGCGTTTGGAACCTGGTCAACGGCTTCGGCGAGGATGCCGGCAAGGCACTGACCGAGCATCCCGATATCAAGGCGATTGGCTTCGTCGGCGAGAGCCGCACCGGTTCGATGATCATGAAACAGGGCGCCGATACGCTCAAGCGCGTGCATTTCGAACTGGGCGGCAAGAACCCGGTGATCGTCTTCGCCGACGCCGACCTGGAGCGTGCCGCCGACGCCGCGGTCTTCATGATCTATTCGCTGAACGGCGAACGCTGCACGTCCTCGTCGCGGCTTCTGGTCGAAGCCTCGGTCTATGACAGCTTCACCGCCAAGGTCGCCGAAAGGGCCAAGCGCATTGCCGTCGGCCATCCGCTCGATCCCAAGACGGTGGTCGGACCGCTGATCCATCCCGTGCATGAGAAGAAGGTGCTGGAATATATCGAGATCGGCCGCAAGGAAGGCGCCACGGTCGCTGCCGGCGGGGCGAAGTTCGAGGGTCCGGGCGGCGGCTGCTATGTCTCGCCGACACTCTTCACCGGGGCGACGAACACGATGCGGATCGCACAGGAAGAGATTTTCGGGCCGGTGCTGAGCGCCATACCGTTCAACGACGAGGCCGATGCGCTGGCCCTGGCCAACGACACGCAATATGGCCTGACCGGCTATCTCTGGACCTCCGACGTCACCCGCGCCTTCCGCTTCACCGATGCGCTGGATGCCGGCATGATCTGGGTCAATTCGGAGAATGTCCGCCATTTGCCGACACCTTTCGGCGGCGTCAAGAATTCCGGCATCGGCCGTGACGGCGGCGACCATTCGTTCGATTTCTACATGGAGACGAAGAACATCGCCTTCGCCACTGCCGCGCATGCGATCCAGAAACTCGGCGGCTGACCGGAGGAAACCAGATGCCTTTGCCCAAGCCAAACCTCTACCCCGCCTTCAACATCGTACGCCTCAGCCATGTCGAACTGGCGGTGACGGACCTCGCCAAATCCCGCGCCTTCTATGTCGACACGCTCGGCCTGCAGGTCACCGACGAGACATCGGACACCATCTACCTCAGGGCACTTGAGGAACGTGGGCATCATTGCATCGTGCTGAAGAAGGCGGATACCGCCGAAGCGCGCGACCTCGGCTTCAAGGTGTTTTCAGACGAGGACCTGGACAAGGCCGAGCATTTCTTCAGGGGCAAGGGCCTGCCGGTGGAATGGGTCGAGCGGCCATACCAGTCGCGCACCTTCCGCACCCGCGACCCGCACGGCATTCCGCTCGAATTCTATTCCAGGATGGAACGGCTGCCGCCGATCCACCAGAAATACGCGCTCTACAAGGGCGTGAAGCCGCTGCGCATCGACCACTTCAACTGCTTCTCGCCCAATGTCGACGAGGCTGTGGCCTTCTACAACGAGATCGGCTTCCGAGTGACCGAGTACACAGAGGATGCCGGCACCGGAAAGCTGTGGGCGGCGTGGACACACCGCAAGGGCGGCGTGCATGACATCGCCTTCACCAATGGCGTCGGCCCGCGCCTGCACCATGTCGCCTTCTGGGTGCCGACGCCACTCAACATCATCGACCTGCTCGACCTGATGGCAACGACCGGCTACCTCCCGAACATCGAACGCGGCCCCGGCCGGCACGGCATTTCCAACGCCTTCTTCCTGTATGTGCGCGACCCCGACAATCATCGCATCGAAATCTACTGCTCGGACTATCAGACGGTCGACCCGGACCTCGAGCCGATCAAGTGGGACCTGAAGGACCCGCAGCGCCAGACGCTGTGGGGCGCGCCAGCGCCAAAGAGCTGGTTCGAGGAAGGCAGCGTCTTCGCCGGCGTGGCGCCACGCCAGCCCGATCTGACGGCATCGCCGATCATCGCGCCGTGACCATGGACATGTCGCTTCCCAATTTCGCGAGGAACCTGTGATGTCTGGACCTGGGCGTATCGCCACCTTCACCGTCGGCGGCAAGACACGCTACGGCGCGATATCGGACAAGGGCGTCATCGACCTGTCGGCGCGCCACGGCCAGTGGCCGACATTGCGCGAAGTGATCGACGCCGGCGCCTTGCCGCGCCTGGTGGAAGAAGCGGATGCGTTTGCGGCGGATTTCCCGCTCGATGGTATCGCCTATGAAATTCCGGTGCCGTCACCGGAAAAGATCATTTGCGTCGGCGTCAACTATCCGGACCGCAATGAGGAATACAAGGACGGCCAGGCCGCGCCGGGAAACCCGTCGCTGTTCGTGCGCTTTCCGCGCTCGTTCGTCGGTCACGGCGTGCCGCTGGTGCGGCCACCGGAATCGCCGCAGCTCGACTATGAAGGTGAAGTGGTCATCGTCATCGGCAAGGCCGGCCGGCGCATCGCCGAGGCCGATGCGCTGAGCCACATCGCGGCATTGTCGCTGTGCAACGAAGGCACCATTCGCGACTGGGTGCGCCACGCCAAGTTCAATGTCACGCAAGGCAAGAATTTCGACCGCACCGGTTCGATCGGCCCATGGCTGGTGCCGTTCACGAACGAAGCGCAGATCGCCGACATCGAACTCACCACCCGCGTCAATGGCGAGGTTCGCCAGCAGGATCGCACCAGCCGGATGATCTTCTCGTTCCGCAAGATCATTGCCTATGTCTCGACCTTCACCACGCTGGTGCCTGGCGATATCATCGTCACGGGAACGCCGACCGGCGCCGGCGCCCGTTTCGACCCGCCTATCTGGCTGAAGCCAGGCGACGTGATCGAGGTGGAGGCCGACGGCATCGGCGTGCTCAAGAACGGCGTTGTCGACGAAGGAACAGCACAATGACCCCTGCCCAGGTCGAGGATGCGGCCGAGCGGCTCTTCGAGGCCGAGCGGTCCCGCCGACAGCTCCGGCTGCTCAGCCTCGATTTTCCCGAGGCAACGATGGAAGATGCCTACCGGGTGCAGGCCGCGCTGGTGAAGCGCAAGACCGACGCCGGGCTGAAACCGAAGGGCTGGAAGATCGGCCTGACCTCCAAGGCGATGCAATACGCTCTTGCCATCGACACGCCGGACTCAGGCGTGCTGTTCGACGACATGTTCTTCAATGACGGCGCGACCATCCCCGCCGGCCACTTCATCCAGCCGCGCGTCGAGGCGGAGATCGCCTTTGTCATGAAGGCGCCGCTGAAGGGTCCCGGCGTGACGATCTTCGACGTGCTCAACGCCACTGACTACATCACCCCGGCGCTCGAGATTCTCGACACGCGCATCGAGCGCGTCAATGCCGAGACAAAGAAGGTGCGCACCTTCTTCGACACGATTTCCGACAACGCGGCCAATGCCGGCATCGTCATTGGCGGGCGGCCGCAGCGGCCAAATGAAGCCGACATGCGCTGGATCGGCGCCATCGTCTCGCGCAATGCAGAAGTCGAGGAGACCGGGCTTGGCGCCGGCGTGCTCAACCATCCGGCGATGGGCATCGCCTGGCTGGCGGACAGGCTCGCTCGCTACGGCATGTCGATCGCGGCGGGTGAAGTTGTGCTCTCGGGGTCATTCGTGCGTCCCGTCGAAGCGCGACACGGTGATACGATCGTCGCCGATTTCGGCAGCTCGGGCACGGTCAGCATTCATTTCGCCTGAAACGCCGGGCTGCATCCGCCGCGCTAGGCGCAGCGGAGATAAGCGATCACCACGTCGGCCGCGATGGCAGACATGCGCTGGCCGACATCCCGGGTGATGTCGCCTTCGACGCGGCTCTGCACCCATCCAAGGAAGGCGAAGGCGCGCAGCGCCGCGAACAGCGGCAGCGCGGCGACGTCGTCGGCCGTCAGCTCCCGCCTTGAGCGATAGCCGTCAAGCAGAGCGGCCTCGATCAGTGGATACATCGCCTCGTCGCGGTTCTGGTAGAGCGCGACCGCAAGGTCGTACATGTGCCAGCCGAAGCCGCAGTCGTCGAAATCGATGATGCGGATCGCGCCGTTGTGGATCAGCACGTTCTCGCGCACCAGATCGGCATGAATCAGGCCGAAATTGCGCGCGCTCCGTTCATGCCGCGAAAGCGCCTTCACCGCCTTTTCATGCGCTTGGAAGACCAGCTCGCGGCGGGTGCCGTCGAGAAAAGGACTGCTCTGGAAACGCCCCCATGTCGGGTTCGGGCCGAAGAAGCCGTCGAAATCCCAGGCATGGCGGGCAAAGCCGGCGGGCTGAGGCCAGGACGCGGTGGCATTGTGCATCCCCGCGATCGTCTGCCCGATTGCCGTGAAAATCTCTCTTGCCTGCTCGGGTGTATGGTCGAGCGGCACGCCGCGAGCCCCGACAGTACGGCCTTCCAGCCAGCTGAGGCAGCCGACCTGGCGCGGGGTCGTGATCTCGGCCGTGCTGGCAGACACGAACAGGTCGCCGGCCTGCGTCGCGACCGGAGACGGCGTCGCCACGCCGGACGATTGCAGGAAGGCCATCCACTGCAGCTCCGAACGCAATGCGGCATCGCTATGATAGCCGAGCCGGTGTATGCGCATGGCAGCCGGCTGCGCGTCCGCCAGCCTCACCCGGAAGACCGCGTTCTCGCGAAACTTCAGCAGCTCCGGCTCACAGTCGCGCACGCCCCAATGTTCGAGCGCGTGGCGCGCCAGATCTATGAGATCAGCGACATCGTCCGGCTCGGACTGAGCCTGGACCGCGTTCACGAGCCGCCCACTTCGGCAAGCACTTCATCGAGCGTGCCGATCAGAAACTCGGCATTCTCGATGGAGAACGGCATCGGCGGGCGGATTTTCAGCACATTGCCATGAATGCCGGTCTTGCCCATCAGCACGCCGCGATGGCGCATCCGGTTGGCGACGTTTTCAGCAATGTCGGGTGCCGGTTCGCGCGTCGTGCGGTCGTGGACCAGTTCCGCGCCGAAGAACAGGCCAGCGCCCCTGACCTCGCCAATGCATTCATGACGATCGGCGAGCGGACGCAGCAGCTCGAGCGCCTGCGCGCCGACATCGCGCGCATTGGCGACAAGATTCTCCTGCTCCAGGACATCGAGCACCGCATTCGCCACAGCGCTTGAGACGGGATTGCCGCCAAAGGTGTTGAAGTAGCGGAAGGCATTGCGGAACGTCGTCAGAATGTCCTTTGAGGTGACGACCGCGGCGACGGGATGGCCGTTGCCCATCGGCTTGCCCATGGTGACGATATCCGGCAGGAAGCCGGCGCGCTGGTGGCCCCAGAAATGGCTTCCGGTCCGGCCAAACCCGGGCTGCACCTCGTCGGCGATGACCAGGCCGCCGGCCTCACGCACCGCCCGCACCGCATCGTCGAAGAACCCATTGGGCAGCGACGGGAACCCCTCATTGGCAAGCAGCGGACAGAGGATCATGCCGGAAAGGCCGATGCCGTCCTGCTCCAGTGAAGCGATGGCCTCGCGCACCGCGTCGCCAAACGCCTTGCCGTTGGCCATCGCATCGGGATGGCGATAGCTGTCCGGCGCCGGCACCAGCCGGACATGGCGCGCTCGGCCGCCGACCGGCGGCATGCGCGTCGAGAGCTGCGAAACCGCCGCCGTGTTGCCGTGATAGGTGGCGTTGGTGGCGATGATACCCATGCGGCCGGAGGTAGCCTGCGCCATCCGCAGAGCGATGTCGTTGGCCTCGCTGCCGGTGCAGGTCAGGATCGCGGTCGACAGGCTGGCGTCGAATGTCGCGGTCAGCCGCTCGACATAGTCGAGAATGGTGGTGTGGAGGTAGCGGGTGTGGGTGTTGAGCAGGCTTGCCTGCCGGCACAGGGCCTCGACCACATGCGGATGACAATGGCCGACATGCGCGACGTTGTTGTAGGCGTCGAGGTATTTCCTGCCGTCGGCATCATAGAGCCAGACGCCTTCGCCACGCACCAGATGCACGGGTTCGTCGTAGAACAATTGCGATTTCGCGCCGAGCAGGCGTGAGCGCCTGCCAACCAGCGTTTCCTGCGCCGGTGTCTGCTGTAACTGGGCCATTTGCGTGCCGAAACTCCGTTGCATTTGCCGTCGTCAAGCCTTGGACAGGCCAGCGTCGAGCGCTTCGCCGATCCTGGTCACATCGGCGGTGGTGATGATCAATGGCGGCGACAGGATAATGTTGTTGCCGGAGACGCGGGCCATGACGCCGGCTTCATAAACCGCATCCGAAATCGCGCCCATGGTCTTCTTGTCGGTCGGCTTCTTGGTGGCGCGGTCCGAAACCAGTTCCAGCGCCGCCATCAGGCCCTTGTACCTGACATCGCCGACGATCGCGTGTTTTGCTTTCAGCCCCTCCAGCATCGCGGCGAGTTCGACGCCGCGCGCCGCCGCGTTCTCGTCCAGGCGCAGCCGCCTGGTCTCGGCAAGTGCCGCCAGCCCCGCCGCGCAGCCGACCGGATGGCCCGAATAGGTATAGCCATGGCCGATCGAACCGAAGCTGGTCTTGTCAGCCTCGAACACATCGGCAACCTTGGCGCTGATCAGCGTCGCGCCGAGCGGGAAATAGCCCGAGGTGATGGCCTTGGCCATGGTCATGAAATCCGGCTTCACGCCCCACAGCCGCGAGCCCGACCAGGCGCCGCCACGGCCAAAGCCGGTGACCACTTCGTCGGCGATCAGCAGAATTTCGTGACGGTCGCAGATTTCGTGCACCAACGGCATGAAGGTCTCGTGCGGAACGATGACGCCGCCGGCGCCGAGAACCGGCTCCATGATGAATGCGGCGATCGTATCCCCGCCCTGGAAGGCGATCTCGTCCTCCAGCGCCTTGGCGCAGAGTTTCGCCAGCCGCGCCGGATCGGTCTCGTCGAAGGGGTTGCGGAAGGTCCAGGGCGCCGGGATGTGGAACACGCCAGGCAGCAGCGGCTCGTAGTTGCGGCGGAAATTGGCGTTGCCGTTGACGGAGGCGCCGCCGAAATGCGTGCCGTGATAGCCCTTCTTCAAGGCGAGGAATTTGGTGCGGTCGCCCTGGCCGCGGATCTTCCAGTACTGCCTGGAAAGCCGCAACGCGGTCTCGACCGAGTCCGATCCGCCGGAGGTGAAGAAGGCACGCACCATGCCTTCCGGTTCGAACCACTGGGTCAGTTCATAAGCAAGCTCGATCGCCGGTCCGGTCGAGGTGCCGCGAAAGCCCGAATAGTAGGGCAACGCGCTGAGCTGGTCGGCGATCGCCTGCTTGATCGGATCGCTGCTGTAGCCAAGATTGACATTCCACAATCCGCCGACGGCATCGAGCACGCTCTTGCCGTCGATATCGGTGACGGTCACGCCCTCGCCCTTCATGATGACCTTCGGCGGATTGGCCCGCATCTCGGCCGGATGAGCCATCGGGTGCCAGATCGGCTTGGCGTTCTTTTCGGTGAGGAAATTGATGTCGCGCATGAAAGGCTCCGGTCTCAAACAGTGAGGGCGAGGTCGAAATGGCCGAGTGCCTCGGCATAGGAAAGTGCTGGCCGGGCAACGTCGAAATGGACAGTACGCATGCCGGCGGCACGGGCGCCATCGACATTGCGCTGCTGGTCATCGACAAACACGCAGGCCTCGGCCGGCAGGCCAAGCGCTTCGGTGACGAAGGCATAGGCGCGGGGATCGGGCTTGAGGATGCCGGTATAGGTGGCGTCGACGATCGTCTCGAACAGGCCGAGCAGTGGCAGCCGCTGACGGAAATCCGCGCCGTAGAAGAGGTCGAGCTCGTTGGAGAGGATCGCCAGGCGAAAACCCGCCGCATGGGCGGCACGGATGGCGCGGTCCGCCTCGGGCCGCACGACCTTTTCCGGCTCGGCGCCACGGGCGCGCTGGACAAAGGTTTCCATCGCCTGCCAGTGCTCGCCGACGAGACGGCCAACCTCGCTTGTGCGGCGGCGCCAATAGTCACGCTCGCTGATTTCATCGGCCTGCATCGAGCGCCACAGCGGATCGCTGCCGGGATCGAACGGCCCTCGCCATTGCAGCGTTCCAGGCTTGAGGCCGAGCGCCTGTTCCGTCAGATCATGCGTCTCGAACAGCGTCCTGGTGACGACGCCGCCAAAATCGAGGACCAAAGCCTGAGCCGCTGATGCGCTCACGCCGCTTTCCCCTTGGCCGGCATGCCGCGTGGAACAATGCCTTCCTCGACCCAGCGGTCGAAGATCTCCAGCGCCTTGCGGACGAAGTCGGCGGTGTTGATATGGGCGCCGATTTCGTGAAACTCCACACTGGCGGGAATGGCCTTGCGCATTTCATCGGAAAAGGCGTCCAGCGCTTCCGGCTCGTAAAGCGGCTCGCCTTCCAGATCCCATTGCTGGATGCCGCCGGCCGGCAGGATGAAGGCGGCGCGCGCCTTCGCCCCGCCGAGCTTGGCCGCGATGGTCCTGGCGACCTGACGCCGGTCATCGGCATCGACGGTAACCGAACCGATCAGCCTGTTGTGCGCGTGGAACGGCCTATGCGCGAATTTAGCCGGCAAATCCTGCCAGGTCGGCAGATCGACCATGTCGATCGCGCCGGGTGCGGCGATCTGCGGCGTGCCCCGCGCGCCGGCATTTTCGAGCCGGTCGGCGCCGGAGCTGACGACCGAGCCGGCCAGATGGTTGGTTATTTCCTGCAGACTGAAGTCGAAGACAGCGGCGAAGTGCCCCTGTCCGGCGATCGATTCGAAAGCCCGCCCGCCCATGCCGGTGGTGTGGAAGACGGCGACATCATAGCCACGCTGCTCGAGCGCCGGCTTAAGCGTCTTCATGTAGCTCAGGCAGCTGCTGCCGAGCGACGTCATGCCGATGGTCGGACCGATCGCCGGCGCCGAGGCACGCGACAGTTCCGCCATTTTCGCCGCACCAACAACCGCACCGCAAGCCTGCGACAGAACCAGCTTGCAGATGCTGTTCAAGCCATGCAGGCCGCCGGCCCAAAGGATCATCATCAGGTCGGATGCGACGCGCTCCGGAGGAATGAGATGCGAGTAGGCGATGGTCGAGACCACGAATTTCGGCACGCCGAGCGGCAGGCAGAGCGCCACGTCCAGCGCCAGGTCGGTTCCCATCGATCCGCCGATGGCGATGAAGGCATCGATTTCGCCGGCCTGATGCAGCTTGCGCACCAGTTGTACGGCGCCGCCGGCCATCAGCGTCATGGCGGTGTTCTCATCGCCGCTGGCGACGATGCCGGCGATCGTCATCTCGACCCCGGCCGCCACGGCATGCTTGTCGTGATCCGGCTGGTAGGGCGGATCGCCAAGCACGCTGACGTCCATCATCACGGCGCTGCCGCCCGACGCCTCGATGCATTGCTTCATGAACAGCAGTTCGTCGGCCTTGGTATCGCCGGTGCCGATGACCAGAATTCGCGGCCCTGTCGCGGCTTGGGTTGTTGCCGACATCGTCACGCCTGTCTCCTCAGTATTTTCAGGTTTTCGCCGTTGAGCCGCGTTGAAATCTCTCGCGCCGCGGCCATCACCGCAAGGCCGCGCTCGGCGATCTCCGCCATGGTTGTCCGGGCTTTTGGCGCGGCCACCGCGATGGTGCCGATGGCAAAGCCGTCCGCCGCGCATATGGCGGCGGCGACGCTGATCACGCCTTCTTCAAAGCCCTGGTCGCAGATCGAATAGCCGCGCTCGCGCGTCTCGCTCGCCGACCGGGAAATGGCCGCCGGATCGACAAGCGTGTGCGGCGTGAACGCATTGAGCGAGCCCTTGAGGCAGGCCGCGACAAGCTCGTCGCGGGCGAAGGCCATGTAGACAATGCCGGAGGCCGTCGAGTGCAAGGGCAAGAGCTGACCGATATCGACATTGACCCGGTTGGCCCGCGCCGGATGCTCGACGTGAACGGTGACCAGTGCGCCGGCGCCGAATTCGGACAGATGCACCGTCTCGCCTGTCTCTGTCGACAGGTCGCGGACGAAAGGAACGGCGGTCTGCAGGAATGGCACCCGGGCTTCGCGAATGCGCGCCAGCCGCGAAAGGCCGGCGCCGAGCCGGTATTGCCTTGTTTCCGCGTCCTGCTCGACGAAGCCATGGCTCGCCATCGCCATCAGCAGCCGCCGCGTCGTCGCCTTGTCGAAGCCGGAACGGCGCGAGAGATCGGAAAGCCCATGCTCGGGCTCACCGACCGTGAACAGCTCCAGCAGCGAAATCGCCTTGCCGACCGTACCCACCTTAGCCTCCCAGCAAACTGCTCCTCGACAGGGGCAACCATTTAACGTGTGAATTAACTTGACAGGAACCGGGTTTGTTTGCAAGTCTATATTCAAAATAAGGGTTCAAATAATGAACCGATAGCCTCTCGGAAGAAGAGCATGGGACAGGCCAATGGCGGCCGGCAAGCCAAGGCGGCTTGCAAACAGGAGGGACCAATGTCTGCAGTTTCGGAACAGGCGCCGGCCAACAGGCTGCGCAAGAACAGTCTTGGCGTTGGCGCCATCACATTCATGGTGATCTCGGCCGCGGCGCCTCTTACGGCGGTGGCCGGCGGCACGCCGCTCGGCATGCTGATGGGCAACGGCGCCGGCTTTGCCGGCACCTATCTCATCGTGACGGTGCTGCTGCTTCTGTTCGCGGTCGGCTATGTCGCCATGTCGCGGCATGTCGGCAATGCTGGCGCCTTCTATGCCTATGCGGCGCGCGGGCTCGGCGGCCTGGCCGGCGGCGCCACGGCGTTGATCGCCATCCTGTCCTACAATGCCATGCAGATCGGTGTCATGGGCCTGCTCGGCGCGGCAACCTCCGGATTGTTCGCCGGCTGGGGCATCAACCTGCCCTGGTGGGTGTGGAGCTTCATCGCCATCGCCCTCGTTGCCGTCCTCGGCTACCGGCAGGTCGACCTGTCAGCCAAGATCCTGACGGTGCTGGTGCTGTGCGAATATGCTGTTGTGCTGATCCTCGACATCGCGATCCTGAAGACCGGCGGCGATAGCGGCCTGTCGGCGGCGCCGTTCAGCTGGAGCCAGATCACGTCAGGCGCGCCGGCGATCGCCATCCTGTTCTGCTTTGCCGCCTTCATCGGTTTCGAGGCAACGACGATCTACGCTGAGGAAGCCCGCGATCCCAAGGTTACCATTCCGCGCGCGACCTATTTCTCGGTCATCTTGATCGGCGTCTTCTACATGATCACGGCCTGGCTGATGGCTGTCGGGGCCGGTGTCGACAAGCTGCTGCCGGCGCTGCAGGGGCTGCAGGATCCGACCACCTTCCTGTTCGGCTTGTCGGACCGCTACGCCGGAACGATGCTGTCGCACGCCATGAGCGTTCTGTTCGTGTCGAGCCTGTTTGCCGGCGTATTGGCATTCCACAACGCCGTTGCCCGTTACATCTACGTTTCCGGCCGTGAGAAGCTGTTGCCGCAGACGATCGGCGTGACCCATTCGGTGCACCAAAGCCCGCATGTCGCGTCGGTTATCCAGAGCGTGCTTGCCGCCGTCGTCGTCGGGCTGTTCGCCGTGCTCGGCCTCGACCCGGTGCTGGCGCTGTTCTCATGGTTGACCAACGTCGCGACGCTCGGCGTCATCGTCATGATGGCGGTGGCCTCGCTTGCGGTCGTCATGTACTTCAGGGCTAACCCGTCCGCCCAGGAAAACGCGTTGAAAACGACCATACTGCCGGGCCTGACCTTCATCGCCTTCGTCGTCATCATCTACCTGATCGTCATCAACTTCGGCAGCCTGTCGGGGGCCGGCGGCTTTCTCGGCGCCTTCCTGCCTGGGCTGGTGTTGATCGCGGCGGTGGTTGGACTGTTGCTGGCGGTCGGGTTGAAGAGCCGCGACCCGGTTGCCTTCGAAAACCTCGGCGTGCCGCTGAAGGACTGATCGAACAGGGGCGGCGCAGCGCGCCGCCCCCTTTCACACCGCAAAGGGAGTGGCGGCCTTGAGCTTCGCCGAAAACATCACCGTTGAGGCACTGGAAGCCGATCCATACCCGATCTATGCCGAGTTGAGGCGCAGCGCGCCGGTGGCTTTCGTGCCCGCGGTCAATCTCTGGTTCGTCACCCGCTGGAAGGATGTCGAGAGCGTCGCGAAGTCACCCGACATCTTTTCCGCCGTGGTCGGGACATCCCCCGTCGAACGCTCCTTCGGCAGGCCGACGATCCTGACCACCGACGGCGAAACCCACAAACAGCTGCGCCAAGGCGTCGACCCGAAATACCGGCCGCGCGTCGTTGCTTCCTATGCCGGCGATCTCGTGCGCTCGATCGCCGAACCCTATCTCGACCGGATCGCCGAACAGGGCGCCGCCGAACTGATGGCAGACTATTTCGAACCGGTATCGACGCTCAGCCTCGCCCGCTCGCTTGGCCTTGCCGATATTGGCATGGCGACACTGCGGCGCTGGTTCTACGGCCTTGCCCAGGGCGCCATCAATTTCGAGAACGACCCCAAGCGGCAAGAGATCGCCGACGCCATCAGCGCCGAAGTCGGCGACGCCATCAGGCCGACGCTGGAACGGCTTGCGCGCGAGCCTGACGATTCCGCGCTGTCGCACATGCTGCATGACGGCATGCCGGAAGGCGAAATACGCCCGATCGACTTCCTGATGCCGAGCATCAAGGTGATCCTGCTGGGCGGCATGCAGGAGCCCGGTCATGGCGCGGGATCGATCCTCGCCGGCCTGTTGGCGCATCCCGAGCAGTTGCGGCAGGTTCGCGATGACCTGGAGACCCTGGTGCCGAAGGCTGTCGACGAAGGCCTGCGCTGGGTCGCGCCGATCGGCACGCAGACGCGCCAGACGACACGCGCGGTCGAACTCGGCGGCGTGACGATCCCGACCGGCGCGCCGGTGGCAGCACTTGTCTCCTCGGCCAGCCGCGACGAGAGCCGCTTCCCCGACCCCGACCGCTTCGACATCCACCGCACCGAGGGCAACCATGCCGCCTTCGGCTTTGGCCACCATTTCTGCTCGGGGCGGTTTTTCGCGCGCGAGCAGATGTGCCTTGCGGTAAGGCTGCTGCTGGAGCGCTTTCCCGATCTCAGCCTGGTGCCCGGCAAGGAACCGGTCTTTCGCGGCTGGGAATTCCGCGCACCAACCACATTGCATGTTTCCTTCGGAGCCAAGACCCAATGATCACTCAGAATGCCATCGACACGCTGCGCAACACCGAAATCGGGGCGCGAGGCCTGTTCATCGATGGCGCTCAAGTCGAGGCAACAGGCGGTGCCAGCCTGCCGGTGACATCGCCGATCGATGGCCGCGCTTTCACCAGCATCGCCGACGGCAATGCCGCCGACATCGACAGCGCCGTGCGGTCGGCGCGCAAGGCCTTTGAGAAGGGCTCGTGGTCTCGCGCCGCGCCGGCCTTCCGCAAGAAGGTGCTGACGCGCCTCGCCGAGCTGATCGAAAAACATGCCGACGAACTGGCCGTGCTTGGGGTGCGCGACAATGGCACCGAGATCGGCATGGCCTACAAGGCCGAACCGCTCTCGGCGGCGGGTACCATCCGCTACTATGCCGAGGCGATCGACAAGATCTATGGCGAGATCGCGCCGACCGCCGACAATGTGCTCGGACTGATCCACAAGGAGCCACTCGGCGTCGTCGGCGTCATCGTGCCGTGGAACTTCCCGCTGATGATCGGCGCCTGGAAGATCGCTCCGGCGCTTGCTGCCGGCAATTGCGTGCTGGTCAAGCCGCCCGAAATCGCCTCGCTGACGCTGCTGCGCCTGGCGGAACTGGCCAGCGAGGCCGGGCTGCCCGCCGGCGTGCTCAATGTCGTCACCGGCCACGGTGCGGTCGCCGGCGAAGCGCTCGGCCTGCACATGGATGTCGATGCCATCGCTTTCACCGGCTCGGGGCCGGTAGGCCGGCGGCTGCTTGAATATTCGGCACGCTCCAACCTGAAACGCGTCTTTCTCGAACTCGGCGGCAAGTCGCCCAACATCGTCTTTGCCGATGCGCCGGACCTGAAACAAGCGGCGGTCGTCTCCGCCAATGGCATCTTCCGCAATTCCGGCCAGGTCTGCGTCGCGGGCTCACGCCTCCTGGTGCAATCGTCGGTCTATGACCGCTTCATGGACGAATTGCTCCAGGCGACCGCGCGGCTGAAAGTCGGCGATCCGCTCAATCTCACGAGCGACATCGGCGCGGTATCGAGCGCCGACCAGCTGGGCAAGAATCTCGGCTTCGTCGCCAAGGCTGCTGAGGAAGGCGCCCGGCTCGTCACCGGCGGCGAACGCATCCTGACCGAGACCGGCGGCAGCTACATGGCGCCGACGATCTTCGAAAACGTCACGCAGGACATGCAGCTTGCCCGCGAGGAAGTGTTCGGCCCGGTGCTTGGCGTCATGCGCTTCGAGACCGAAGCGGAGGCGGTAAGCCTTGCCAATTCGACTGTCTACGGCCTGGCATCGGCGGTGTGGACCGCCAACCTGTCGACGGCGCATCGCATGGTGCGCGCCATCAATGCTGGCGTCGTGCACGTCAACACCTATGGCGGCGCCGACATCACCGTGCCGCTTGGCGGCGTCAAGCAGTCCGGCTTTGGCCGTGACAAGTCGCTGCACGCCCTCGACAAATATCTCGATCTGAAGACCGCCTGGATCGCTCTTTGAAGGCCGCGATGACACTGGAGCCTGTTCCATCCTTGTTTGAGCATGATCTTTCCCGAAAACCGGCACCCACTTTTCGGGATCATGCTTTTGGCCTTCCAGGCACGCGGCCTTCCTCCCGAGGCGCGCCGGATCGTGTGGCAGCCCAGCTGCGACGCGGTCCGGCGACGTCTTGTTCTCTGTCCGTGCGGAATTTTAAGAGAATATTCCCGGCTTCCGTGAGAACGGCGAAACCTGTTCTTTGATAAAATCGATAGAATTTCTGACGATGTGATCAAGCTTGGGCAATCCGCCCTGCTGCCGTGACTTCACAACCGCAGAGATCCATCATGTCCCACGTCAAGAACACTTTGTCCCCTTCCCCTTGGTCAGCTGTTAACCGGCGCACAGGCCTTGCTCTGCTTTTCGCTTCGGTGGTCGCTGCCGGCGGACTGATGGCGCCCAAGACATCGTTCGCCGAGGACAGGAAGTCGATCAAGGTCGGCATCATCAGTGGCGAGGACGAGGATGTCTGGCGCGTCGTCACCGCGCAGGCGGCCGAAAAGGGCCTGACCATCGAGACCGTGGTGTTCAACGACTACACCCAGCCCAACGAGGCGCTGGAGCGCGGCGAAATCGACGCCAACGCTTTCCAGCACCAGCCTTATCTCGACAACCAGATCAAGACGCAGGGCTATCACATCGTCAGCGTCGGCTATACCGGCGTCTGGCCGATCGGCCTCTACTCGAAGAAGTTCAAAGCGGTCGCCGACCTGCCGGAAGGCGCGGTCATCGGCGTGCCCAACGACCCTTCCAATGAAGGCCGTGCGCTGCGCGTGCTGCAGAGCGAAGGCGTGATCAAGCTGAAGGACGGCACCGGCATTCTCGCCACCACCGCCGACATCGCCGAGAATGTGAAAAAGGTGGTGATCAAGGAACTGGATGCCGGCATCGTCGGGCGTTCGGTCGAGGATCTCGACGCCGCCGTGGTCAACACCGACTGGGCGCTGAAAAGCGGCCTAACGCCGGAAAACCGCATCGCGCAGGAAGCTATATCAGACAACCCCTACCGCAACTTCATCGCGGTGAAGGCCGGCAGCGAGAACGAAGCCTGGGTGAAGACGCTGGTGGCTTCCTACCAGAACGAGGCCGTCAAGGCCGAGTTTGACAAGGTCTACAAAGGCACAGGTATCAGCGCCTACTGAGCAGACTTTCAGGCACCGAAGTGCCTGATCGGAGATGAAAGCGGTCCGCGCCATGCGCGGGCCGCGTTCGTATTTTGCGGAACGAGGAAACAGGACCGCGCATGAACCAGCATTTCCCAACAGCAGCCGACCCCACGGCCAGCGCCAGCGCCCCTGCCGGCACGCCGCAGGACGTCGTGCGCCTGACCGATCTGAAACGCCGCTTTGGCGCGACGGCGGCACTTGATGGCGTGTCGCTGACCGTGCGCAAGGGCGAGATCCTCGGCATCATCGGCCGCAGCGGTGCCGGCAAATCGACGCTGATCCGCTGCCTGAATGGCCTTGAGCGGCCTGATTCCGGCGAGGTTTTCATCGAAGGCCGCGAGATCAGCCGGCTTGGCGAGCGCGAGCTGCAGCCGCTGCGGCGCCGCATCGGCATGATCTTCCAGCATTTCAATCTGCTATCCGCCAAGACGGTCGAGGACAATGTGGCGCTGCCGCTCAAGATCGCGGGCCGCCCGAGGGCGGAACGGCTGCAGCGCGCCGCCGAACTGCTCGACCTCGTCGGCC
The DNA here is from genome assembly GCF_015500075.1 of Mesorhizobium sp. INR15. Lineage (NCBI taxonomy): Bacteria > Pseudomonadati > Pseudomonadota > Alphaproteobacteria > Hyphomicrobiales > Phyllobacteriaceae > Mesorhizobium > Mesorhizobium sp. INR15. The sequence goes on from NZ_CP045496.1 coordinate 816,445, forward strand.
TGTCGGAGAAGGCCAAGGCCTATCCGTCGTCACTGTCGGGCGGGCAGAAGCAGCGCGTCGGCATCGCCAGGGCGCTTGCCGCACGCCCGGCCCTGCTGTTGTCGGATGAAGCGACCTCGGCGCTGGACCCGGAGACGACGCGCTCCATTCTCGCCCTGCTCCGGGATATCAATCGGCAACTCGGACTGACCATCCTGCTCATCACCCACGAGATGGAGGTGATCCGCTCGATCGCCGACCGTGTGGCGGTGATCGATGCCGGGCGCATCGTCGAGGAAGGCCCGGTCTGGTCAGTCTTCGCCGACCCGCGCTCCGAGATCACAAAAAGCCTGCTCGGCAGCATCCGGCCACAGCTGCCGGCCGAACTGGCAGCCCGGCTTGTGCCCGGGACCGGGACGGAAACGATCCTGCGCATCGACGTCGCCGGCGAGGCCGCGCGCCGCGCGCTGCTGTCGGACCTCGCCGCTGCTGTTCCAGGCCCGTTCCGTCTTGTCCATGGCGGCATCGACCATATTCAGGAACAGCCTGTCGGGACGCTGTTCCTGTCCGTTCCCGGCAGCGATACAAACCACCTCGCGCGGGTGATCACATTTCTAGAGGCCCGCGACGCGCGGGTGGAGGTGCTTGGCCATGTCACCGGTTCTGTTTGAGCTTCTGCTGCGTTCCATCTGGGAGACCGTGCTGATGACGGCCGCATCGGGCCTCATCTCGCTGGTTTTCGGCCTGCCGCTCGGCCTGGCGCTGATTGCCACCGAGCGCGGCGGCATCGCCGAAAGCCGCTGGGTGAACCGGGTGCTCGGCGCGATCATCAATGGCTTCCGCTCGGTGCCGTTCATCATCCTTCTGGTGGCGCTGATCCCGGTGACGCGGCTGATCGTCGGCACCTCGATCGGCACCTGGGCGGCAATCGTGCCGCTGTCGATTGCCGCCACCCCTTACTATGCGCGCATTGCTGAAGTGTCGCTGCGCGAGGTCGACCATGGGTTGATCGAAGCGGCGCGCGCCATGGGCGGCAACCGCTGGACGATCATCCGCGAGGTGCTGGTGCCCGAAGCGCTGCCCGGCATCGTCGCCGGCTTCACCGTGACCCTGGTGACGCTGATCGGCGCCTCCGCCATGGCTGGAGCGATCGGCGCCGGCGGTCTCGGCGACCTCGCCATCCGCTACGGCTATCAGCGTTTCGAGACCAACGTCATGATCGCCGTTGTGATCGTGCTGATCATCCTGGTCTGCGGCATCCAGCGGGTGGGTGACCGGCTGGTGGCGAGGCTGGACCGAAGGGGATGACATTTGGGAGAGGCCGAAGCATCCCCGGTTTCGTCATCCTAGGGCGAAGCAGGAGCGAAGCTCCGTCGCGGAGACCCTGGGATCCATGCCGTCACGTCGATCGTAGAGTGCGGCGCTGCAGAATTATGGACTGTCGCGACGCTCCGAGGTCACGGCATGGATCCTCGGGTCTGCGCCGCGTCGCTACGCTCCTTGCTCCGCCCGTGGATGACGAAGCGATGGGGCGTTCGGCCAATCGCGAAGCATGCGTCCATCGACGAGAGCCCGGCTATCCTCGCAACCTCGCCCCCTCAGGGTCGAAGAACGGGATCGGCGCCACTGTGGCGCGTGTCGGCTTGCCATCAATGTCGATACTGAGCTCGGTGCCGATCGCGGTGAAGGGCAGCCGCAGATGCGCGGTTGCCAGCACCTTGCCCAGGGAATAGCCGTGGTCGCTATAGGTGACGACGCCGGCATCCCCGCCATCGGCCATAATCCTGGCATCCGTGGCGGCCGGCTTGTCGCCGTCGAGGATCAGCCCGACCCATTGTTCATCGAGGCCGTTGTCGCTCACCTTCAGCAACGCGTCGCGGCCGACGAAATCGCCCTTGTCGAACTTGATCCAACGGTCGAGACCGACATGGAACGGCGTGCGCGTCTCGTCCATGTCGATGCCATGCGCCGGATAGGCCTTTTCCAGCCCGAGCGTGAACATCGCCAGCACGCCGTAGGGTTTCAGGCCGAAATCCGCCCCTGCCCGCATCAGTACGTCCCAGAGCGATGCGGCTTCGTCGGCCGGCACGAACAGTTCGAAGCCGAGTTCGCCGGTGACCCCGGTGCGTGAGATCAGCACCTTGGTCTCGCCAACCCGCCCTGACGCGAACGACCAGCGCTTCAATCCGTCGAGGTCGGCATCCGCGACCATGGCCTTCAAGAGGTCTCGCGAGCGCGGCCCCTGGATGGTCGGGAAGGCGACCGCCGCCGTGATGTCGGTGACATAGGCCCTTCGTCCTTGAGAATGGTGCTGCAGCCATGGCAGCATCTTCAGCCGGTTGACCGAGCCGGTGACCAGCATGAAATGCTCTGATGCCAGCCGGAACACGGTGAGATCATCCATGATGCCGCCGTCCTCGCGGCAGACGGTGGAATAGCGCACCTGGCCCGGCTTCATCGCGGCGGCATCATTGACGATGACATAGTTGACCAGGGCCTCGGCATCCGGGCCCTTGATATCCATCTTGCCCATGGTGCTGAGATCCTGGACGCCGACATTCCTGCGCGTGTTCAGATGCTCATCGGCAATGCCGGAATAATATTTGGCTGAAATGAAATCGCCCCCGACCCGACCCATGGTCGCGCCCAGTCCGACGATGCTGCTGTAAAAAGGGGAGCGCCGTTCAGCCAAGAAAGTCTCCATCATTCATAGAAATCGGCAGCGCGGTTCAGCGCTGCCGAGGTCGATTTTTGCCGGGATTAGGAGCCGTAGACGTCGAACGCAAAGTACTTGTCGTTGATTTCCTTGTACTTGCCGTTGGCGCGCAGGGCGTCGATGGCCGCATTGAACTTGTCGGCCAGTTCCTTGCTGCCTTTCTGCAATGCGATGCCGACGCCTGGGCCGTGAATGGCCGGGTCCGCCGTCAAGGTGCCGAGAAGCTTGCAGCAGGCGCCGTCCGGCTTCTTCAGCCACTCGGTCAGGATGATCGAACCGTCCATCATCGCATCGAGACGGCCATTGGCCATGTCGGTGCGGGCATCGTCGCCAGTCGGATAGGCCTTGACGGTCGAGCCCGAATATTTCTGTTCGGCGAACTTCTGGTGGATGGTCGCCGTCTGCACGCCCAGCGCCTTGCCCTTCAGGTCATCCGGCGTTGTGCCGGCGATGGTCGAATCCTTCGGCACGGCGATGGCCGGCGGCGTCTGGTAGTATTTGTGGGTGAAGTCGACCTTCTCTGCCCGCTCGGGCGTGATGGTGATGTTGATGATGGCATCGAACTTGCCAGCCTGGAGCGCCGGGATCGAGCCGTCGAAATCCTGCACGGCGAACTCGCATTCGGCTTTCATCTCGGCGCACAGCGCCTTGCCGAGGTCGATGTCGAAGCCGCCCAGCGTGCCATCGGCGTTGGCGTAGTTGAAGGGGGGATAGGCGCCTTCGGTGCCGATCCTGAGCTTCTTGTCCTGGGCGGAAGCGGCACCCGTGGCGACAACCAGGGCGACCGAGGCGGCAAGCACGAAACGACCGAAAAGACGCATGTTGCAAATCTCCGTTGACCCCGGAAGTCTACGGGCTTTTATGACCCCGGCGGAGACGGAAACGACATGTCATGCGCCGATCACGGCGCGGCGGACTGGCAGCACCAAGCAGTTGCGCAGACAATTTCAGCCGGCGCGTTTTTTCGTCGTTGCGTCCTGGTCGACTGTCAGCTCGCCCGCCGATAAGGCGACGCCGAATTTTTCGCCGGCTTCGTCTGCGGTATAATATCCCAGCGCGACATCGCGCAGCACCAGTTCGGCGTCGCGCGCAAACGGGTCACCATAGCCGCCGCCGCCAGGCGTGCCGACCCGCACGCGGTCGCCCGCCTTCAGTGCGATATCCTGTTCCTTGGAGAGATGCGGCGGCACATGCGCTTCGCCGTTGCGGAACACGGTCACCGTGTTGACCGCGCCGTCCTTGCCACCGAGGGCGCCCTGCGGGCCGAAACGGCCGTGATCCATGACGAAGGAGGCGCGGGCGTCACCGCGCAGTATCTCGACCTCGTAGGCGAGGCCAAACCCGCCGCGTTGCTTGCCGGCGCCGCCAGAACCTTCGCGCAAGGCATAATGACGATAGAGCACCGGAAAAGCCTGTTCCATGATCTCGACCGGTGGCGACTTTGAGATGCCGATGGTCGAGCAGCCATTGGTCAGCCCGTCATGACCTGCGTTGCCGCCATAACCGCCGCCGGAGATCTGATACATGACATAGTCGCGGCCGCGCGCCGGGTCGTTGCCGCCAAGGGCGAAATTGCCGCTGGAACCGGCGGGGGCAGCCGTCACCTTGTCGGGCAGTGCCTGCACCATCGCCGCGAACACCGCCTCGGCGATGCGTTGCGACACTTCGGCGGCACAGCCGGAGACCGGGCGCGGATATTTCGCGTCAAGGAAGGTGCCTTCCGGCCGCTTGACGATTAGCGGTTCGAAGGCGCCGGCGCTGATCGGCACATCAGGGAAAATATGGCGCATGGCGAGATAGACCGAGGACAAGGTGGTCGCGAGCACGCTGTTCATCGGTCCAGCACAGGGTTTGGACGAGCCGGCAAAATCGAAGGTCAGCGTGTCGCCCTGTTTCTTGACGGCGAGCGCGATGGTCAGCGGCTCGTTGACCACCCCGTCGGAATCGACGAACGCCTTTGAATGGTAGGTACCGTCGGGAATGGCCGAGATGTTGGCGCGCATCTGTTCGGCGGCGCGGCGGCGCAGCTCGGCAATCGCCTCGACAACAGTTTCGTCTCCGTAACGATCTAGGATTCCATTGAGCCGGTCCTGGCCGATCAGCAGCGCCGCGGCCTGGGCGCGGATGTCGCCGATGCGCTGATCGGCAACGCGGATGTTGGAGCAGATGATGGCGTAGATCTCGGGATCGAGCACGCCTTTCTTGAACAGCTTGACCGGCGGCAACCGCAGGCCTTCCTGTTCGACAGCTGTGGCCGAGGCCGAGAAGCCACCCGGCACCGAGCCGCCGATGTCGGGCCAATGCCCGGTGTTCGACAGCCAGCAGAAGATTTTCCCAGCCCGGTAGACCGGCATGGCGAAGCGCACATCCATCAGATGCGTGCCGCCGAGATAAGGATCGTTGACGATGTAGATGTCGCCCGGCTCCGGCGCCAGGCAGCGACCGTCGGCGATCATCTCGATCACCGTCCTGGTGGAATATTGCATGACGCCGACAAACACCGGCAGGCCCTGCGACCCCTGGGCGATCAGCGAACCGTCGACCGCCGAATAGATGCCGTCGGAGCGGTCATTGGCCTCGGCGATGACAGGCGAGAAAGCGGCGCGCGAAAAGGTCAGGTCCATCTCGTCGCAGACCTGCTGCAGAGCGGCCTGGAGAACGGAAAGCGTGATGGCGTCGAGCTTTGCCATATCAATGTCAGGCATCTCAGGCCTCGCCGATATCGATGATGATGTTGCCGTCGGCATCCGAGCGGGCCCGGTCGCCGGGCTCCAGCACGGTGGTCGCGTCCATCTGCTCGAGGATCGCGGGCCCCTGGATCACCGAATCGAGCGGCAGTTTTTCGCGCACATATACCGGCGTGTCGTGCCAGCGGCCCGCATACCAGACCGGCCTCGTCTCGCGCCTTGCCTCGTCCAGCGTTTTTGCCCGCCCGGATGGGTCGATCAGTCGTGACAGGTCGATCGCCGGACGCACGCCGGTGACAGAAGTGTTGAGGTTGACCAGATTGGCGCGGATCTCCGGCAGCTCGACCTTGAAGCGGGCGAAATAGGCTTTTTCGAACAGGTCCTGCAGCGCTGCCCTGGTCACCGATGAGGACGGCAGCGGCACGTTGATGATGTGGGTCTGGCCGACGAACTGCATGTCGGCGGAATGGCTGACGCGGATCGTCTCCGGCTTTACCGCCTCCTTGCCGATCAGCTCCTCGCCTTCGTTTCGGTGCCGTTCCAATACCTGGTGAAGCTTGGCTTCGTCGAGCCTGGCGACCGGCTGATTGACGGTGTTGACGAAATCATGGCGCAGGTCGGCGACGACGCAGCCGAGCGCGTTGGTGATGCCGGGCCGTGCCGGGACCAGCACCCGGGGCAGGCCGAGTTCACGCGCCAGGGCGGTGGCATGCAGCGGGCCGGCGCCGCCGAAGGCGAAGAGGGCGAAATCGCGCGGATCATGGCCGCGTGACACCGAGACCATGCGGATGGCGCCGGCCATTTTCATGTTGCCTAGCCGCAAGACGGCACCGGCGGCTTCAACCCCAGACAGACCGGTCGGCTTGCCGATCTTGTCGGCGAAGATACCGGTGACGTGCTCTGATGTGACGGGGTTTTCAACGGCGAGAAGCTTCTTCGGCGCCAGCCGGCCAAGCACCAGATTGGCATCGGTGATGGTCGGTTCGCCGCCGCCACGGCCGTAGCAGATTGGGCCTGGATTGGCGCCGGCACTTTCTGGGCCGATCTGGATCAGGCCCGCCGCATCGACCCTTGCAATCGAGCCGCCGCCGGCGCCGACCGTGTGCACCGCGACCATCGGCACATGGATCGGCATGGCGTATTCGATCTCGATTTCATTCGACACCGCCGGCTCCGCGTTGCGGATCAGCGCCACGTCGGTCGAGGTGCCCCCCATGTCGTAGGTGACTAGGTTTTCGAAGCCGGCGCGTTTGCCGGTGTAGGCGGCGGCGATGACGCCGGAGGCCGGGCCCGACATCACGGTCTTGGCCGATTCACGTGTGACGAAGCGGGCGGAGATCATGCCGCCATTGCCGTTCATGATCAGGAAGTCGCGGGCGTAGCCCTTTGCCGCCAATTCGGTGCGCAAGCGCTCGACATAGCGCTCGAGGATCGGCTGCACCGAGGCGTTGACCGAGGCGGTGACGCCACGCTCGAACTCGCGCGCCTCCGACAGCAGCGCGTGACCCGTGGTGATGTAGCCATTCGGCCAGAACTCGGCGGCGATTTCCGCCGCGCGCCGCTCGTGCGCCGGATTGGCATAGGAATGCAGGAAATGGATGACGAGGGATTCGCAGCCGGCCGCGATCAATGTCTTCACCGCTTCGCGCATCCCGGCCTCGTCGAGCGGCGTGCGCACGGTGCCCGATGCTTCGACGCGCTCCGACACTTCGAGCCGCAGGTTGCGCGGGATGATCGGAACGAAGCTGCCGGTCATGCCATAGGCCTGCGGCCGCGTGCGGCGGCCAAGCTCGATCACGTCGCGAAAGCCGCGTGTGGTGATCATGCCTGTTTTGGCCAACCGGCGCTCAAGCACCGCGTTGGTGGTAGTGGTCGTGCCATGGACGATCAGGTCGATGCCGTCGATTGGAAATTTGGTCGCGCCCAGTGCTGAAACAACGCCGAAAGCCTGATTGTGGACCGTGGTCGGCGTCTTGGCGATATGCACCTTGCCGCCGTCGCGGCCATCGATCAAAAGCAGGTCGGTGAAGGTGCCGCCGACATCGATGCCGGCGACGACGCTGCCGCGCGAATCTTGTGCCTGCGCCGAAAAATTCTCTTTCATCGTCGAAACCCGAAATGTCCGGCCTACGGATATGTCACAGTTTGGAAAGGTGTTTTACGGTAGCGTCTTGACGCAAATATCGTTTGTATACTAATAAATTCCGGACACAAGAGCTTACCGCTTCGGAGCGTGTGCAAGGCACGCCGGGACCTGAATGGTCCGGGCGTGCACGGGAAGGTTTGGCGCCCGCGTCTGTGATTGGGCGAGAAGGTTGGAATTGATGAACACCACATCCGCGTTCAGCACTGCCGGTTCTCAGCCGCTGCAGTTCCCGATTCCGGCCAATGTCTACGCGCAGGCCGTGGTCTCGGTGAAGCACTACACCGACCGGCTGTTCTCGTTCCGCATCACCCGCCCGCAGTCGCTGCGCTTCCGCTCCGGCGAGTTCGTCATGATCGGCCTGCCCAATGCCGAGAAGCCGGTTTACCGCGCCTATTCCGTGGCGAGCCCCTCCTGGGACGAAGAGCTGGAATTCTTCTCGATCAAGGTGCCGGACGGTCCGCTGACCTCCGAACTGCAGAAGATCCAGGTTGGCGATACCGTCATCATGCGCCAGAAGTCGACCGGCACGCTGGTGGTCGACGCGCTGACGCCGGCCAAGCGGCTGTTCATGATTTCGACAGGCACCGGCATCGCGCCTTTCGCCAGCCTGCTGCGCGATCCCGATACCTATGACAAGTTCGAGCAGGTCATCCTGACCCACACCTGCCGCGACAATGCCGAGCTGACCTATGGCCAGGAGCTGGTGGCGGCGCTCGAAAGCGATCCGCTGATCGGCGAAGTGACCGGCGGCCGCGTGACGCTCTACAATTCGACGACGCGTGAAGAATCGGCGCGCATGGGCCGCATCACCGCGCTCATCGGTTCCGGCAAATTCTACAACGATCTCGGCATCGACAAGCTCGATCCCGAGACCGACCGCATCATGATCTGCGGCTCGATGCATATGCTGAAGGACGTCAAGGAACTGGCCGAGAGCCTCGGTTTCGAGGAAGGCTCGCTCAGCCATCCCTCAACCTTTGTCGTTGAGCGCGCCTTCGTCGGCTGAACCTCGCGCAGACGCCCACAATCCGCATTTTGACCATACGGTCAAAAATCAGCTGCTTTCGCGGCCTTTTTCCGCTATGACCTCCTGAGGGACTCGTGAAGCGTCAATTCACGGGCTATCTTTGTGCGCGTCGCCCAAAAGTGCTGGGCGGTGATGGGACTACGATACGCACCAAGACATAAAGCGCATGTCGCTGAATGAAAGGGCAGGAGATGAGCAGCACAATCCGCGAAGCGGAGCTTGGCACCAAGGTGACGCCGCTGCCGGCGCGCGCCGCCGCCAACACCCCGGTGGCGCTGGACCATCGCATTGCCCGCAACCCCGGCATGAAGCTGGACCTCGGCTTCATGGAATCAATGCGCAGCGTCAACCGTTCCGCCCTGGAGCGCCGCGTTGCCAGCCTGACCAAGCGGCGCTCGATCAAGGCCGACAACCAGGCAGCCTGGCTGCTGCGCGCCGTCGCCTGCATGGACCTGACGACGCTGAACTCCAATGACACCGAGGAACGGGTGCGCCGGCTCTGCGCCAAGGCGATCAATCCGTTCCGCCGCGACATCATGGAGGGGCTCGGCATTTCAGGCGAGACCATCCGCCCGGCGGCGGTCTGCGTCTACCATCCCTTCGTTGCCACCGCTGTCGACGCCGTGCGCGGCACTGGCATCCACGTCGCCGCCGTCTCCACCGCGTTTCCGCACGGCCTTGCGCCGCTCACCACCCGCCTGCAGGAGATCGAGGCCTCGGTAAAGGACGGCGCCGACGAGATCGACGTCGTCATTCCGCGCGGCCTGGTGTTCGGCGCCAAGTGGCGCGAGCTTTACAATGAGATCGTCTCGATGCGCGCCGCCTGCGGCGACGCGCATCTCAAGGTCATCCTCGGTACCGGCGACCTCGCCACGCTGCGCAATGTCATGCTGGCGTCGATGGTGGCGATGATGGCGGGAGCCGATTTCATCAAGACTTCGACCGGCAAGGAAAGCGTCAATGCCACGCTGCCCGTCGGGCTTGCCATGGTGCGCGCCATCCGCTCCTATTTCGAGGAAACCGGCCATCTCATCGGCTTCAAGCCGGCCGGCGGCATTTCCACGGCCAAGGTCTCGCTCGACTGGCTGGTGCTGATGAAGGAAGAACTCGGCCGGCCATGGCTGGAGCCCGAGCTGTTCCGGTTTGGCGCGTCGAGCCTGTTGACCGACATCGAGCGTCAGCTCGAACACCACCTCACCGGCCACTATTCTGCCAATCATCGCCACGCGATGGCGTGAGCGACAGACAATTACCTGGAGCGCCCGATGAACGTTCTCGAACGCTATCACGCCATGGAATACGGCCCGGCACCGGAAGCCCGCAACGAGGCCGACACATGGCTCGGCGCCCGCGATTTCGGCAAGGCGCTGTTCATCGGCGGCGACTGGAAGGCAGCCGGCGGCGGCAAGACCTTCGACACCAGTGAACCGTCCTCCGGCAAGCTGCTGGCAAAGGTATCGGACGCCAATGCCGCCGACATCGACGCCGCCGTATCGGCCGCCGCCAAGGCGCTGCCGAAATGGTCGGCGTCGTCAGGGTATCAAAGGGCAAAGGTGCTTTACGCCATCGGCCGCGCCATGCAGCGCCACCAGCGCCTGTTCGCGGTGCTTGAGACAATCGACAATGGCAAGCCGATCCGCGAAAGCCGCGATATCGACGTGCCCCTGGCGATCCGCCATTTCATCCATCATGCCGGTTGGGCGCAGGCGCTGGACAAGGATTTTCCAGGTCATAAGGGTGTCGGCGTCGTCGGCCAGATCATCCCGTGGAATTTTCCGCTGCTGATGCTGGCCTGGAAGATCGCGCCGGCACTGGCCGCGGGCTGCACCGTGGTGCTGAAGCCGGCCGAATTCACGCCATTGACCGCCATCCTGTTCGCCGAAATCTGCGAGCGTGCAGGCGTGCCTAAAGGTGTCGTCAACATCGTCCAGGGCGGCCCGGAAGCGGGCGTCGCCATCGTCAATCACCCCGGCATCCAGAAGATCGCCTTCACCGGCTCTTCGGAAGTCGGCAAGATCATCCGCAAGGCCACCGCTGGCTCGGGCAAGAAACTGTCGCTGGAACTCGGCGGCAAATCGGCCTTCATCGTCTTCGAGGATGCCGATCTCGACAGCGCCGTCGAAGGCCTGGTCGATGGGATCTGGTTCAACCAGGGCCAGGTCTGCTGCGCTGGATCGCGGCTTTTGGTGCAGGAGGGCATCGCGGATGCCCTGATAGCCAAGGTCAAGACACGCATGAGCCGGCTGCGTGTCGGCAGCCCGCTCGACAAGAACACCGATATCGGCCCGCTGGTCGACCTGACCCAGCTTGAGCGTGTCAAGGGATTGGTCGCCGAGGGCGCCCGGCAGGGCGCCGTCTGCTGGCAGCCCGATGCTGCGCTGCCGTCCTCGGGCTATTACCATCTGCCAACGCTCGCGACCGGTGTTTCGCCGGCTAATATCCTGGCCCAGGAAGAGGTGTTCGGCCCGGTCCTGGCGACCATGACCTTCCGCAACACCGAGGAAGCGATCGAGCTTGCCAATAACACGCGCTACGGACTGGCCGCCTCGGTGTGGAGCGAGAACGTCAATCTCGCCTTGCACGTCGCGCCGCAGTTGAAGGCCGGCGTCGTCTGGGTCAACGGCACCAACATGTTCGATGCCGCTTGCGGCTTCGGCGGCTACCGAGAGAGTGGTTTTGGCCGCGAAGGTGGCCGCGAAGGCATGTTCGAATACCTGACAGTCAAATTGCCGCTCGGCCCGGTCATCAAGCCGGCGGCATCCTCGGCGCAGCCCGTCGAACAGTCCGACGGCGACGCCATCGACCGCACCGCAAAGCTGTTCATCGGCGGCAAGCAGGTGCGGCCGGACGGCAATTACTCGCTGGCCGTCGGCACCGCCAAGGGCAAGCTGGCCGGCGAAGTTGGCCTTGGCAGCCGCAAGGACATCCGCGACGCGGTTTCCGCCGCCCGCGCCTGCAAAGGCTGGCCGGAGGCGACTGCCTACAACCGGTCCCAGGTGCTTTATTATCTGGCCGAAAACCTTTCCGGCCGCGCCGACGAATTTTCGGCGCGTCTCGTGCAGCTCACCGGCGCTACCGCCAAGGCCGCGCGCGAGGAGGTCGAGCAGTCAATTGAGCGGCTGTTCCTCTATGCCGGCCTTGCCGACAAATTCGAGGGCCGGGTGCATCAGCCGCCGGCGCGCGCCGTCACCCTGGCGTTGCATGAGCCGGTCGGCGTCGTCGGTATCGTCGCGCCTGACACATCGCCGCTGCTTGGGCTGATTTCGCTGGTCGCGCCGGCGCTGGCCATGGGCAACACCGTGGTTGCCGTGCCCTCGGAGCGCTATCCGTTGCTGGCGACCGATCTCTACCAGGTCATCGAATATTCCGACGTTCCGGCCGGCGCCATCAACATCGTCACCGGGCGCAGCGCCGAACTCGCCGGCGTGCTGGCCAAGCACGATGATGTCGACGGGCTCTGGATCTTCGCTGATGCCGACACCTGCGCCAAGGCGGAGGCCGAGTCCATCGGCAACCTCAAGCGCGTCTGGAGCGGCAATGGCCGCGGCCTCGACTGGTCTTCGGACGAGGCGGCAGGCGAAGCCTTCCTGCGCCGCGCCATCGAAGTGAAGAATGTCTGGGTGCCTTACGGCGACTGACCCGCTATGGGCGGCTATCGCGATGGTGATCGTGTTCGGGCTTGACGCCCGGACGCATGTTCTTTAACCAGAAAAAACATCTTTATCTGTGAACTGCCCGTCAGGCCGCACGATGGCGGCTGACTGGCACATGACGGCTTGGCCGGCCATCGATAAAGGCGAATGCATCAAGCAGGCGAGGAGTAGAGCATGGCGGATCTGGCAGGCAAGACCGTGGTCGTCACGGCAGCGGCGCAAGGCATCGGCAAGGCGAGCGCGCTGGCCTTCGCCAAGGCGGGCGCCGTGGTTTACGCCACGGACATCAATGAAGCGCTGCTGGCAGAACTCGCCAAGACTTCCGGTATCAAGACCCGCAAGCTCGACGTGCTCAACGACGAGGCGGTCAATGCCGGTTTTGCCGAGATCGGTGCTGTCGACGTGCTGTTCAACTGCGCCGGCTTCGTCCACTCTGGCTCGATCCTGGAGATGAAGGACGCCGATCTCGATTTCGCCTTCAACCTCAATGTCCGCGCCATGATCCGCACCATCCGGGCGGTGCTGCCCGGCATGCTGGAGCGCGGCGATGGATCGATCATCAACATGTCGTCGGTTGCCGGCGCCGGCAAGGGCGTGCCGAACCGTTTCGCCTATGGTGTCACCAAGGCTGCCGTGATCGGCCTGACCAAGGCGATTGCCGCCGACTATGTCGGCAAGGGCATCCGCTGCAACGCCATCTGCCCCGGCACCGTGGAGAGCCCGTCGCTGCAGGACCGCATGCATGCGCAGGGCGATTACGATGCCGCCCGCGCCGCCTTCATCGCCCGCCAGCCGATGGGCCGGCTCGGCACGCCAGACGAAATCGCCGACCTTGCCGTCTATCTGGCCGGCGCCACCTATACGTCAGGACAGGCCTACAACATCGACGGCGGCTGGTCGATCTGAGGCACGCGCCGGGACAATGACAGCTGGCTTGGAAAAGACAGCTGGCGAACAGGAAGATTGGGCCGCCTTCCATCGTTACCGGAGGGATCGGGAAGTCTGAAAATCGCGCTGATCGGCGGCCTTGCATCGGAGTGTTCGCTTGCCCCTTGTCAGGCTGGTGGCTACGGTCCGCCCGGTTCCCGGCGGAAAGTTTGAAAACGGCCACGCGGCCGCAAACAGGAGAAGGATTTAGATGAAACTGCTGCGCTATGGCGAGGCAGGGAGCGAACGCCCCGGCCTGCTCGATGCGGATGGAACGATCCGTGACCTTTCCGCCCATGTGGCCGACATTTCCGGCACGGTGCTTCATCCGGCCTCGCTGGAGATGCTGTCGAAGCTCGACGCGAAGTCGCTGCCAGCCGTTTCTGGCAAACCGCGCCTTGGCGCCTGCGTCGCCGGCACCGGCAAATTCATCTGCATCGGCCTCAACTATTCCGACCACGCCGCTGAGACCGGCGCCACTGTGCCGTCGGAACCGATTATCTTCATGAAGGCGAGTTCGGCCATTGTCGGGCCCGACGACGACGTGCTGATCCCGCGCGGTTCGGTGAAAACCGACTGGGAAGTCGAGCTCGCCGTGGTCATCGGCAAGACGGCAAAATATGTCAGCGAGGCCGATGCACTCGACTATGTCGCCGGCTATTGCGTCGCCCACGACGTTTCCGAGCGCGCCTTCCAGGCCGAGCGGCAGGGCCAGTGGACCAAGGGCAAGAGCTGCGACACGTTCGGCCCCACCGGCCCGTGGCTGGTGACCAAGGATGAGGTATCCAATCCGCAGAACCTCAAGATGTGGCTGACCGTCAACGGCAAGACGATGCAGAACGGCTCGACCAAGACCATGGTCTATGGCGTTGCCTTCCTGGTCTCCTATCTCAGCCAGTTCATGTCACTGCATCCCGGCGACATTATCTCGACCGGCACGCCGCCCGGCGTAGGCCTCGGCATGAAGCCGCCAATGTTCCTGAAAGATGGCGACGTGGTCGAACTCGGCATCGAAGGGCTCGGCCAGCAGAAGCAGACGTTCAAGGCTGACGTTTAGAGCTGCAAAGCCCGCGCCGCCCCTCATCCGCCTGCCGGCACCTTCTCCCCGTATAGTGACGGGGAGAAGAATGAAGCTCCAACGGTGGCGCCCCCTCTCCCCGTTCTTCACGGGGAGAGGGTAAGGGTGAGGGGCAGCGCCGGCGTTTTCAGACTACTTGATGGTCTTCCCATCCGCGCCAAACCGGTAGGTCTTGGCCGGATCCGGCGTCGCATAGAGCGTCGAGCCCGGCTCGGCGTCATAGACGCCGAAGATACGCACGGTGATGAGCCCGGCCTTCTCGCAATCGAGATAGAGATTGGTGTCGGCGCCGAGGTGCTCGGCATGCACGACCGTGCCCTTCCAGGTGCCGGATTTCGGATCGACGGTCAGATGTTCGGGCCGCACGCCGATGGTCTTGGCCGTCTCGCCGAGACGGGCGCCGTCGACAAAGTTCATCTTCGGTGAGCCGATGAAGCCGGCGACGAATTCATTGGCCGGCGAATTGTAGAGCTCCATCGGCCCGCCGATCTGCTCGATCCTGCCGGCGTTCAGCACGACAATCTTGTCGGCTAGCGTCATCGCCTCGACCTGGTCGTGGGTGACGTAGATCATCGTCGCCTTCAGCCGCCGATGCAGCTGCGCGATTTCCAGCCGCGTGTTGACGCGCAGGGCGGCATCGAGATTGGACAGCGGCTCGTCGAACAGGAACAGCTTGGGCTCGCGCACCACGGCGCGGCCAATGGCGACGCGCTGGCGCTGGCCGCCGGAGAGTTCGGCCGGCCGCCTTTCGAGATAGGGCTCCAGCGACAGCATCGACGAGGCGATGCCGATGCGGCGGTCGATCTCGGCAGCCGGCGTGCCAGCCTGCTTGAGGCCGAGGCCCATATTGTTCTTGACCGTCAGGTGCGGGTAGAGCGCGTAGGTCTGGAACACCATGGCGATGCCGCGCTTGGCCGGGGGTATGGTGGAGACGTCCACGCCGTCGATCACCACCCGGCCCGAGGTCGAATCCTCCAGCCCGGCTATGACCCGCAGCAAGGTCGACTTGCCGCAGCCGGAAGGGCCGACGAAGACGACGAATTCGCCATCGTTCACCTCGAGGTTGATGCCCTTCAGCACTTCTACCGGCCCGAAGGCCTTCTTCACATTCTCAATGATCAGCGAGCCCACGGCTTCGTCCCTGTTCTAGAGTTTGACGGCGGCGCCGGTGCGCACGCTCTCGTCGGCGGCAAGGCAGACGGCGAGCGATTTGACCGCATCGTCCATATGTTTGTTGAGGTCGATATCCTCGCGGATCGCCTTCAGCAAAAACGCCTGTTCGAAATCGCAGAGTTCCTGATGGCCGGGCTCGCCCTGCATGGACAGCATCTCGTCGGCCTTGACGAACTTGCCATCCGCGCCGGTCGCCGCACTGTGCAGGCGGATGGTCGAGGTCTTGGTGTGGGTGTCGATGTCGTCGGACTTGACGCCCTCCTTCATGACGATCGAGACGCAGCCGTTCGGCGAGATGACATCCTTCACGAAGAAGGCCGTCTCGGAAATCATCGGACCCCAGCCGGCCTCGTACCAGCCGACAGAACCGTCATCGAACAGCACCTGCAGATGGCCATAATTGTACATTGTCGGGGCGACCTCGCCGGTCAGCCTGACACCCATGCCGCGCACTTCGACCGGCTTGGCGTCGGTAATCTGCAGCATGACGTCGAGATAGTGCACGCCGCAGTCGACAATCGGCGAGGTCGTCTGCATCAGTTGCTTGTGTGTCTCCCAGGTGGCGCCGGAGGATTGCTGGTTCAGGTTCATGCGGAACACATAGGGGCCGCCGAGCTTGCGCGCCTCGGCGATCAGCCTGATCCAGGACGGGTGATGGCGCAGGATGTAGCCGATGACCAATTTTTTGCCGTTGGCCTTGGCCGCCGCGACGACGCGTTTGGCGTCCGCCACCGTCGTTGCCAGCGGCTTCTCGACGAAGACATGGCAACCGGCCTCAAACGCCCTGACCGCATAGTCGGCATGGCTGTCGGAATAGGTGGCGATGCAGGCGACATCGGGCTTTTCGTCATGCAGCGTCTCATCGAAAGACCGCCGGATCGGATAGCCGGACAATCCTCCCGGCAACGGCACGTCGGAACGGTTGACCAGAGCCGCGATCTGAAAGCCCGGATTGGTGTGATAGGCCAGCGCATGGCTGCGGCCCATGTTGCCGAGGCCGGCGACGACGACCCTTAGAGGATTTGGGGCGCGTAGAGGGGTCTGCGAACTCACTTGACTGCTCCGGAGGTGATGCCGCGGATCAGCTGCCGCGAGAAGATGACGTAGAGGATCAGCACCGGCATGATCGCCAGCGACAGCGCCGCCAGGATCGCATTCCAGTTGGTGACGAACTGGCCGAGGAACAGCTGCGCGCCGAGCGTCACCGTCTTGGTCTCTTCCGATGGCGCCAGGATCAGCGGGAACCACAGATCGTTCCAGATCGGGATCATGGTGAAGACGGCGACCGTCGCCATGGATGGCCGTACCAGCGGCAGAACCAGCCGGAAGAAGATCGTGTATTCGGACAGGCCGTCGATGCGGCCGGCATTCTTCAGGTCGTCGGAAACCTGCTTCATGAATTCCGACAGGATGAAGACGGCAAGCGGCAGGCCTTGCGCGGTGTAGACCAGGATCAGCGATGTCAGCGTGTTGACCAGCCCGCTCGCCACCATCAACTGCAGGATGGCGACGGTGCCGAGGCGGATCGGGATCATGATGCCGAGCGCCAGGTAAAGCCCCATCAGCGAGTTGCCGCGAAAGCGGTATTCCGACAACGCGAAGGCCGCCATGGCGCCGAACAGGAGCACGAAGAACAGCGAAGCGACGGTGACGACCAGGCTGTTCTGAAAATAGTGGATGAAATCGCCCTGGCCGATCACGGTCGTGTAGCCGATCAGATCGAATGTTTTCGGGGTCGGCGGCATCAGCGGCGCGCCGAAGATGCCCGCGCGGGATTTAAACGAATTCATCACCACGATGATCACGGGAAACAATGCGATCGCCGTATAGGTCAACAGGATCGCGTGGGCGCCGATGGTGCGGGGCAGGGAGCGGGTTGCGGTGCTCATGTCGCGCCTCAGAACTGGTAGCGACGCAAGCGCGTCTGCACGAGGAAGAGGTAGACGCAGACACCGCCCAGGATGATCAGGAACATCATCGTGGCGATGGCCGCACCCATGTTGGGGTCGCCGATCTGCAGCTGGAAGCCGAAGAAGGCGCGGTACAGGAAGGTGCCCAGAATATCGGTCGAATAATTCGGCCCGGCGAGTGCGCCCTGCGCGGTGTAGATCAGGTCGAAGGCGTTGAAATTGCCGACGAAGGTGAGGATCGAGATGATGCCGATCGACGGCAGGATCAGCGGCAGCTTGATCTTCCAGAACTGCGACAGGCCGGTGATTCCGTCGCATTCGGCTGCTTCGATCACCTCTTCGGGGATCGACAGCAGGGCGGCATAGATCAGCATCATCGGGATGCCCACGAACTGCCACACCGAGATCAGGCTGAGCGTGGTCAGCGCATATTGCTCCTTGCCAAGCCACGGCGTGAACAGGCTTTTCAGGCCGACGAGATCAAGCAGATTTGGCGCCACGCCCCATAGCGGCGACAGGATCAGCTTCCAGGCGAAGCCGACGATGACGAAGGACAGGATGGTCGGCACGAAGATCGCGGTGCGGTAGAAGGCCGAGAACCGCAGTCTCGGACTGGACAGCAGCGCTGCCAGGAGGACGCCGATCGGGTTCTGCACCAGCATGTGGATGATGAAGAACCAGGTGTTGTTTCTCAACGCATTCCAGAAATTGACCGACCAGTTGGGGTCGCCGAACAAGGTACGGAAATTTTCCAGTCCGACGAAGACCTGGCTCTGGTCGATGTTGCGGAACAGCGAAAGCTGCAGCGTGCCGGCCAGCGGCAGGATCATGATCGCCGTATAGACAAGCACCGCCGGCGCCAGAAAGATGCCGATGTGCCAGCGGAACGGTCTTTTCGGTCGTGTATCGGCCATGAGTTCGGTCCCCGCCGTCTCGCAGTTCCAGGTTCTGTGATGCTCGAAAAATGCCTCGTCATTGCCCGGTTGTCCTTTCCGATCGGAGAGGACAGGGGCTTGCGACACGTCAGCTTCGCATTCCCCACACAGGCAGGGTAAGGCCGAGAGGCAGCGCCGACAATCGCTAACTGAAAGCCGGCCGGGCGCGGGCCCGGCCAGCTCTTGGGTAGAGGTCTTACTTCGCTGGCTTGTACCAGCTGTCGAGGCCGGTCTGCAGCTTCTTGGCGGCAGCTTCCGGGGTGTCGGTGCCATTGATGACGTTGGCAGATTCAACCCAGGTCTCGTTCTCGAGGTTCGGCGTGCCGCGCGACAGGATCTGGTAGGTCGAGCGGATCGTCGACTTGCACTTGCCGCGCCAGGAGACGAATTCCTGCGCCAGCGGGTCTTCCATCTTCACCGGTGAGGAATTCAGGCTGAAGAAGCCCGGCAGCGCGTTGGCGTAGATGGTGGCGAAGTCCGGCGAAGCGACCCACGACAGGAAGGTCTTGGCTGCGTCGGCATTCTTCGAGGCTGCATTCAGGCCCATGCCGATATCGGTATGGTCGGAGATGTAGCAGGTGTCGCCGGCCTTCTGCACCGGCGGCGGGAAGGCGCCCATCTTGAACTGGGCCTGGGTGTTGAACAGGCCGATTTCCCACGAGCCGGCCGGGTAGATGGCGGCGCGGCCGAGCGTGAACAGGTTCTGGCTGTCCGGGTAGGTCTGGGCTTCGAAGCCGTCGCCGAGATAAGGCTTCCACTTGGCGAGTTCGGCATAAGGCGCGACCCAGTCGGCGTCGGTCAGCTTCTGCGTCCCCTTGATCAGAGCGGCGCGGCCGTCCTCACCCTTCCAGTAGTTCGGGCCGATGTTCTGGTAGCCCATGGTCGCGGCTTCCCAGAGATCCTTGGTGCCCATGGCCATCGGGATGTAGGTGCCGTCGGCCTTGATCTTGTCGAGCGCCGCGTAGAACTCCTCATTCGTCGTCGGGATCTTGATGCCGAGCTTTTCGAAGGCGTCCTTGTTGTAGATGAAGCCGTGGATGACCGAAGCCATCGGCACGCAGAAGCTCGACTTGCCGTCGTCGGTCTGCCAGGCGGACTTGGCGACCGGCGAGAAGTTCTCAATGCCGGGCAGCGCCGAGAGGTCGGCGAGGTTGCCCTTCTTGAACAGCTCAAGCGACTTGTCGAACGGGCGGCAGGTGATCAGGTCGCCCGCCGAGCCGGCGGCGAGCTTGGCGCCGAGTGCCGCGTCGTATTCGGTTGGAGCCGACGGTGCGAACACCACCTTGATGCCTGGGTTCTTGGCTTCGAAAGCCGGGATCAGCTTGTCCTTCCAGATGGCAAGGTCGTCGCCGCGCCAGCTTTCGATGTTGAGCGTTACGTCGCCGGCATAAGCCACCCCGGCGGAGCCGAGGATGCTGGTGCCCAGAAGCAGTGCCGTCAGTAGTTTCGTTGTCATGCTCAGTCTCCCTGTTGACCTTTTTCAGGTTCGGTTTTGATGAGAACCTAGGCTTTGGTGCCCTTGTTCCCCTCGATCGCGGAAAGGGCTGGCCGCAGCTTCTGGCCGGTCCCTTCCAGCAGTTTCTCGGCCGCGTCGGCATTGTCGGCGCCGGCGGCAAGCAAAATGGCGGTCTTGACCACGCCGCCGCTCCTGTCGAGCAAGCGGGCGGCGTCGTCGCGTGTGCGGCCGCTGATGGCGGCGACGATTCGCGCCGCACGGTCGCGCAGCTTGATGTTGTCGGCCATCAGATTGACCATGTAACCGTCATGCACATGGCCAAGATGAACGGCGGTCAGCGTCGACAGCATGTTGAGCGCGATCTTCTGAGCCGTGCCGGCGCCCATGCGGGTCGAGCCGGCGATCACCTCGGGCGGCGTTTCCAGCAGGATGGCGGTCTCGGCCAGCCTGAGCAGCGCGGAGTCCTTGTTGTTGGCGATGCCGATGGTCGCCGCACCTCGGCGCGCGGCTTCTTCGATGGCGCGCACGGCATAGGGCGTGGTGCCGCTGGCGGAGATCGCGATCAGGCAATCGCCCTTGCCGATGCCGGCATCGGCGATGGCTTGCGCCGCCTCTTCCGTATCGTCTTCCGGTCCGCCGGCCAACGTCTTGAAAGCATCGTCACCGCCGGCAATCAGGATGGCGATACGGTCACGCTGGATGCCGAAGGTGCCGGGCAATTCCAAGGCATCGGCGAGCGCCATAAGGCCCGAACTGCCGGCCGCCGCATAGGCAAGCTTGCCGCCGTTCTTCAGTTTGGCCGCAATGATCTCGGCTGCCGCCGCGATGGATGGAATGGCGTTGCGCACGACTTTCGCAGCTTCGATCTGCGCATCGGCCAACGAAGAAAGGATGGCGTCCGGGGCCTGGATATCCAGCCCCTCGGCATTCTGGTGAAGCGCTTCCGTGCGCGTTTCGGCCATTCCAGTTCCTCCACTGCCGGAACAATACCAAAAAAATACCACTTGTCCACATGCATTAACGGATTCACGGACAAGAAATCGCTGAGCCGGCGAAATGATGAGGTTTTTCAATAAAATACGCCTTAATCTTTTTGAAACGGAAATTAATCCTTGGCTATTGGTATTTTATTGGTATTATCCGTCTGGAGGAGAAATCGTGTGAATTTTGTGCTCGGCATCGATGGCGGCGGCACCAGCTGCAGGGCGGCCCTGGCAACAGCGGACGGCACTGTCGTCGGCCGCGCCAAGAGCGGCGCCGCCAATATCCGCACGGACCTTACCGGCGCCCGCTCAAACATTGTCGACGCGGCAAGGCAGGCCTTTGTCGCCGCCGGTCATGATCCTGGACTGATCCCGCGCACCCCGGCCATTCTTGGCCTCGCCGGCGCCAATGTCGGCACCTACCGGCAGCAGCTTGAGGCGATCCTGCCGTTCAGCATCAGCCGCGTCGAGACCGACGCCGAGATCGCGCTGGAAGGCGCGGTTGGTTCCGGTGACGGCGCCATGGCGATCCTCGGCACCGGCACCGCCTATATGGCGCGCAAGAACGGCACGTCGCGCGCCATTGGCGGCTGGGGCTTCCAGGTCGGCGACCAGGGCAGCGGCGCCCGCATCGGCCGCGACCTGCTGGAGCAGACCTTGCTTGCCTATGACGGCATTTGCCAGGGCTCGCCGTTGACACAGAGCATGCTCGCCGTTTTCCGCAACAATCCCGAAGACGTGGTCGAGTTCACCACCAACGCCAAGCCCGGCGACTTCGGCGGCTTCGCACCCAAGGTGTTCGAGCATGCCGCGAACGGCGACAGCGTCGCCAACTGGATCCTGGACCGGTCGGTCGCCGATGTCGAAGCGGCCCTCGGCGTGCTCGATCTTTCCACCGGCGCCCCGCTCTGCCTGCTTGGCGGCCTGGCGCCGCTTTACGCGCCACGCCTGTCGGCGCGTTACCAGGCATTGCTAAAGCCGCCGCTCGACGACGCGCTGGGCGGCGCGGTGCAGATGGCGGTGCGCCTGTTCAAAACCACGGAGGCGGCGCGATGAGCGAGGCCGCCGACCAGATCTTCGCCACGCTCAAACAATCGTCGCAAAGCGGCGCGCCGCTTTACCTGCAGCTGCGCAAGAGCATCGAGGACGCGGTCAATCGCGGCCTGATCGGGCCGGGCGACGCCTTGCCTTCCGAACGCGACATCGCCACCAAGGCCGACATTTCGCGCGTTACCGTGCGCAAGGCGGTGCAGGATCTGGTCAAGGGCGGCATCCTGGTCCAGCGTCACGGCTCCGGCACTTTCGTCGCGCCGCGCATGGAGCGGGTCGAACAGTCGTTGTCGCGGCTGACATCCTTCACCGAAGACATGGCCCGGCGCGGCATGAGCGTGCGTTCGGCCTGGCTGGAGCGCGGCATCTTCGCGCCCTCGCCCGACGAGATGATGGTGCTCGGCCTTTCGTCCAAGGAACTGGTGGCGCGGGTGTCGCGCCTGCGCATCGCCAACGACACGCCACTGGCGATCGAGCGGGCCGCGCTTTCGACCAGCGTGCTGCCCGATCCGACGTCGATCGGCTCCTCGCTATACGCGGCGCTGGAGACGACCGGCAACCGTCCGGTGCGCGCGGTGCAGCGCATCTCGGCGACCAATCTCGGCGACGTTGACGCGCGCCTGCTTGAAGTGCCGCCCGGCATTGCCGGCCTGCATATCGAGCGCATTTCCTATCTGGCGAGCGGCAAGGTGATCGAGTTCACCCGCTCCGTCTATAGAGGCGACGCCTACGACTTCGTCGCCGAGCTCCGGTTGAGTGGACCGGGAGAAGAGGGCAGACCATGAGCACTGATAAAACCCACATGCAGCGCGAGATCGAGGAGATCCCGGAGGCCACCGCCCGCCTGCTCGACGGCTCGCGTGCCATTCTGGCCGAGGCCGGGCGCGGCATTCGCGAACGCGACCCGCATTTCGTCGTGACCGTGGCGCGCGGCTCGTCCGACCACGCCGCTACTTTCGTCAAATATGCCGTCGAACTGACCGCCGGGTTGGCCGTGGCTTCGGTCGGCCCGTCGATCGCCTCGATCTATGGCGCCAGGCTGAAGCTTGGCGGCTCGGCCTGCCTGGCGATCTCGCAATCGGGCAAGAGCCCCGACATTGTCGCCATGGCCGAGACGGCGCGGGCCGGCGGCGCCTTGACCATCGCCATCACCAACACCGCCGATTCGCCACTGGCACGTGCATCGGACTACGCGATCGATATCCTGGCAGGACCGGAGCGCAGTGTCGCGGCGACCAAGACCTTCGTCAATTCGGCGGTCGCCGGCCTCGCGCTGATGGCGCATTGCACAGGCGATGAGGCCCTTTTGACCGCGCTGGCGCGCTTGCCCGACCATTTTCGCAAGGCCATCGCCTGCGACTGGACGGTGCTGGCGAAGACGCTGGAGAAGCAGAAGTCGCTGTTCATCCTTGGCCGTGGCCCATCCGCGGCGATCGCCAACGAGGCGGCGCTGAAATTCAAGGAAACCTGCGCCATGCATGCCGAGGCATTCAGTGCCGCCGAGGTCATGCATGGGCCACTGGCGCTGATCGGCCCTGACTTCCCGGTGCTGGCGCTCGCCGCCCGCGACGCCTCGGAGCCCTCCGTCGCCGAAGCCGCCGACAGCCTGGCGGGCAAGGGCGCGCCGGTGTTCGTCACCTCGGATCTGGCGCGGGCGGCGGTGCGCCTGCCGCATGTCGCCACCGGCCACCCGCTGACCGATCCGCTGGCGCTGATCGTTTCCTTCTACATGTTCGCCGAGGCCCTTGCCCGCCATCGCGGCCTCGATCCGGACACGCCACCCAATCTGCGCAAGGTGACTGAAACCGTATGAGCGACTGTTTTGCCCTGACCGGCGCCCGGATATTCGACGGCGACAACTGGCACGACAATGCAGCCCTTGTCGTGCGCGACGGGCTTGTCGAGGCGATCGTGCCAGCCGGCGCCATCCCCTCCGGCGTCGGCCATGTCGAGACCAATGGCGGCCTGCTCGTGCCGGGCTTCGTCGACCTTCAGGTCAATGGCGGCGGCGGCGTCATGCTCAACGATCATCCCGATGTCGCCTCGATCGAGACCATCTGCCGGGCGCACGCACCGTTCGGCACAACGGCACTGTTGCCGACGCTGATCACCGATACGCCCGCCATCACCGCCGCCGCGATCGCCGCCGGCGCGGAGGCGGCGCGGCAAAAGCTGCCGGGCTTCCTCGGCCTGCATATGGAAGGGCCGCATCTGTCGATTGCCCGCAAGGGCGCGCATGACCCGGCATTGATCCGGCCGATGACGGATCAGGACCAGGCGGCGCTGATCGCCGCACGGCAGAAGCTGCCGGTGCTGCTGACCACCGTTGCTCCTGAATCCGTGACACCGGCCCGCGTTTCGGCTCTCACCGAAGCCCGCGTGGTCGTCAGCCTCGGGCATTCCGATACCGGCTACGCCGATGCCAGCAGCTTTGCCGAGGCCGGCGCCTCTGTTGTCACGCATCTGTTCAACGCGATGAGCCAGATCGGCAACCGCGAGCCCGGGCTGGTGGGCGCCGCCATCGATATCGGTACGTTGTCCGCCGGGCTGATCGCCGACGGCATCCATGTCCATCCCGCCAGCATCAAGATCGCGCTGGATGCCAAGCAGGGGCCGGCCCGGATCTTCCTGGTCACCGACGCCATGGCGACCATCGGCACGGACATGAACTCGTTCACGCTCAACGGCCGCACCATTTACCGCAAGGATGGCAGCCTGCGGCTGGCGGACGGCACGCTGGCCGGTGCCGATCTCGACATGATCTCCGCCGTGCGCTTTATCCACCGCGTTGTCGGGGTCGAGCTGTCGGAGGCGCTGCGCATGGCTTCGCTCTATCCGGCGCAAGCGGTCGGCCAGTCGCACCGGCTCGGCCGGTTCGCCAATGGCACCGCCGCTGACATTGTCGCCCTCTCCGACGCGCTTGATATCCGGCACGTCTGGATCGACGGTCAAAGGGTTTTCGAGGCCGGCTGAAAGCGAGCCCATGGACACGGTCGATTGCGTTGTCGCCGGAGCCGGTGTCGTGGGGCTGGCCATCGCCAGGACGCTCGCCTTGGCGGGCCGCGAGGTGCTGGTGGTCGAAAAGGCCAGTGCGATCGGCACGGCGACAAGTTCACGCAATTCCGAAGTCATCCATGCCGGCCTTTATTATGTGCCGGGTAGCCTGAAGGCGCGGCTCTGCGTCGAGGGACGCGAGCAGCTCCATGCCTATTGCCGCGACCACAATATCGGCCATGCACGCACCGGAAAGCTGATCGTCGCCGTGGAGCCCGACCAGATGGACAGGCTGACGGACATCCGAGCCGATGCCGAGCGCTGCGGCGTCACGGACCTCGAACTGCTGTCGCGCAGAGAGGCTGAAAACCTAGAACCCGCGCTGAAATGCGCCGGCGCCTTGCTGTCGCCTTCCACCGGCATTGTCGACAGCCAGGCATTGATGCTGTCGTTACGTGGTGACGCGGAAGCCGCCAGCGCCTCCCTTGCCCTGATGACGACTGTTACCGCTGCCTCCGTCGAGGGCGACGGGATCGAAATCCATACACTGGATGCCAATGGCGAAGCGTTCGCGCTAAAGGCCGGCGCCTTCGTCAATGCCGCCGGTCTGGAGGCACAGGCCCTGGCCAACCGGATCAAAGGCTTCCCGCAGGCGCTGGTTCCGCCGCTCTGGCTGGCGCGTGGAAATTACTTCGCGCTTTCAGGCCGGTCGCCGTTCTCTCGGCTGATCTATCCCGTGCCTGTGCATGGCGGCCTCGGCGTGCATCTGACCCTCGACCTTGCCGGCAGCGCGCGTTTCGGCCCGGATGTCGAATGGATCGACGCAGTGGATTACACGGTCGACCCCGCCCGGGGCGCAGTCTTCTACGATGAAATCCGCCGCTATTGGCCCGGCCTCGAGGACGATGCCCTGCACGCAGCCTATGCCGGCGTGCGGCCAAAGCTCTCCGGCCCGGGCCAGCCAGCAGCCGACTTCATGGTGCAAGGACCCGCCGACCATGGCGCTGGCCCAATCGTCAACCTGTTCGGCATCGAGAGCCCGGGCCTCACCGCCAGCCTCGCCATCGCCGATCATGTTTTCGGGCTTTTGTACCCGCACTGATCACTGCCCGTCGTCGTTGCGGCGGTTGGGAAGCCGGCTTCCTAAGAGGAGTAAAGCCCCTTGTAGGTGTCGCGCAGCAGATTCTTCTGCACCTTGCCCATCGTGTTGCGCGGCAATTCGTCAACGAAGATCACCCGCTTGGGATGCTTGTATTTCGCCACCCGCTGCGCGATCGCACCGAGAATGTCGGCGGCACTTATGACAGAGGCCGGGGAGCGGACCACGACGGCGGTGACGCCTTCGCCGAAATCCGGATGGGCAACGCCGATGACAGCGCTCTCCGCGACGCCGTCAAGCGCGTCGATCTCGCTCTCGAGTTCCTTGGGATAGATGTTATAGCCGCCGGAGATGATCAGGTCCTTGCCGCGCCCGACGATGTGGACGTAGCCATCGGCATCGATGATGCCGAGATCGCCCGATATGAAGAACCCGTCGGCGCGGAACTCCGCCCTGGTCTTTTCCGGCATGCGCCAGTAACCGCCGAAAACATTTGGGCCTTTCACCTCGATCATGCCGACCTCGCCCTGGGCAAGGGCGGCGCCGCTGTCGGGGTCGGCGATGCGAAGCGAAACCCCGGGCAAGGGAAAGCCGACCGTGCCGGCGCGGCGCTCGCCTTCATAGGGGTTTGACGTGTTCATGTTGGTTTCGGTCATGCCGTAGCGCTCGAGGATGGCGTGACCGGTGCGCTCGCGCCAAGCCTTGTGCGTCTCGGCCAGCAGTGGCGCCGACCCTGAAATGAACAGGCGGATGTTGCCCGCCGCCTGACGGCTCAACCCGTCCTGCTGCAGCAGTCTGACATAGAAGGTCGGCACGCCCATCAAGGCGGTGGCGCGCGGCAGCAGCGAGACAATGCGGGCAGGATCGAATTTCGTTTCGAACAGCATCGAGGCCCCGGCCATAAGGATGACGTTGGTGGCGACGAACAAGCCATGCGTGTGGAAGATCGGCAACGCGTGGATCAGCACGTCATCGGCTGTGAAGCGCCAATGGTCGACCAGCACCCGCGCATTCGAGGCGAGGTTCTCGTGGCTGAGCATGGCGCCCTTGGAACGGCCTGTCGTTCCCGAGGTGTAAAGGATCGCGGCCAGATCGTCCGGGCCACGCACGACGTCGTGAAAATCCGTCGCCTGCCGCGAGGCCTGATCGGTCAGCGAGCCCTGGCCGCCGCGGCCGAGCGTGACGGTGACGGCGCCCGACTTTGCCGCGAGCGGCTCAATTTCAGCCGCGCGTGCCGGATCGCAGACGACCAGCCGTGGTTCGGCATCGCCGAAGAAATATTCGAGCTCCGTCAAAGTATAGGCGGTGTTCAGCGGCAGGAAGACCGCGCCGGCGCGCAGGCAAGCGAGATAGAGCAGAACCGCCTCTGGGCTCTTCTCGACCTGTACGGCGACGCGGTCGCCCGGCTCGACCTCCAGCTGCAGAAGCGCGTGCGCCAGCTGCGCCGAGCGCGCCAGCATGTCGCCATAAGTCAGCAAACGGCCATCGTCGCTCTCCATCAACAACCGCGTCGGTTTGGGCATGCGGGAGCGGAACGCGTCGAAAAGATGATTGCTCATGGGGTCTTCCTGGAATCGTGAGCCGGCCGACCTTGAGCATGACTTGGATCATGCCTTTGGCGTGGCAAAGAGTTCGCGGTTCTTGCGGATGCCGTCAAGCCTGTAGCGGCGGCACGTTCACTATGCCCTGTCCGTCTTCAACGGCACAGAGGGATTGGACCTATGTGAAAGATCGCTACCGCCGGGCGCGTTCGGCCTTGCCGGCGCCCGTTTCCAAGTCTTCGTTCCGCTTGAACCGCTCCATGCATATGGCCGCCGTCAGGCTGTAGTGGTTGAGCAAGGCTTCAACCGCACCATCGGCGTCGCCATCCATGGCCCGTTCTGCGATCAGACGATGTTCACTTAAATCGTCACGTTGAGGGCTTTGGCTGTCAGTGGACATCTGCCGGTAGCGATAAGCCTGATCGGAAAGCTGTTCGCAAAAACCAATCAGATATTGCGACCTGCAGGCCGAAATCAGAACGCGATGGAAGGTGCGGTGCAGTTTTTCCCAGTCCGCATTGAGCGACGACAGATTATCCAGCGAGACGCGAGACGCGCGACCAAGACGATGCAGCGCCAGGACGACCTGCTCTTCCCATTCGGCGGTGCGGTAGGTGATGGATTCGCGAAGCGCCCGCTCTTCAAGCCAGCAGCGGGTCCGAGTCAGCTCCTCGAGTTCCTCGGCACTGACCGGCATGATGAAGAAGCCGCGCTGGTCATGCCGGCCAAGCAGGCCTTCGGAGGCCAGCCGGTTGAGAGCTTCGCGGACTGGCGAAGCCCCGGCGCCGTATTTGGCGACGACCCATTCGACGCGCAGCTTGCTCTCGGCTTCGAGCACCCCGGCGAGAAGATCATTGCGCAGTTGTTGATAGACAACGCTGGCAAGCGTGCTCTTCGGCCCGGTTCCATCGTCGTTCAGATTGGCAGACCCGTAAGTCAAGGCGACTCCTTTCCCCAACTTTTGTTTTGGGCAACGTGAGTCCGAAACCAGCCACTTTTCGTACATGTACCATATAGCGCCCAGCCTGTGACGCTCAAGCAGAAGATGTCGTTATTGTACTTAAGCACGAAGGAATGTAGGTCAGAGTGGCGGTTTATGCTGAAAATTCGAGCAGTCCTACAACCAGCAGAAACTTAACATGTTTTGTATACACGCCAGATTATCTGTTACGCCCTCCGGATATGGCAAAGAACATTCGATCCGAATCAGCTTGCGGCCCGATGATCGGCACGCGGGGTTACGCGGGCCAATGCGGCCCGTTGGTTCAACATGAGAACTGAAGCGCAAGCCCGCTGAGGTTAGCCGGCTGCCTTGTCGGCAGCAGCCCTGATCGCCTCGATGTTTGCCCGATAGGATTCGACGCTGCCGCCCTTGAAGATGGCCGCACCGGCCACCAACACATCGGCGCCGGCAGCGGTGACCAGCGGTGCGGTTTCGGCTGAAACGCCGCCGTCGATCTCGATGCGGATGGGCCTGTCGCCAATCAGCGCCTTGACCCGCCTCACCTTGTCGACCATCGCCGGGATGAAGGCCTGGCCGCCGAAACCGGGATTGACCGTCATGATCAGGATCAGGTCGAGCCGGTCGAGCACATATTCGATAGCACTTTCAGGTGTTGCCGGATTGAGCGACACGCCCGCCTTCTTGCCAAGATTGCGGATGGTCTGCAGCGAGCGATCGAGATGTGGCCCAGCCTCGGCATGGACCGTCATGCCGTCGCAGCCGGCGTCGGCGAAGGCTGCCAGGTAGGGATCGGCCGGTGCGATCATCAGATGGCAATCGAAGAAGGCCTTGGTGCGGTTGCGGATCGCCTTGATCACCGGCGGGCCGAAAGTGATGTTGGGCACGAAATGCCCGTCCATGACATCGAGATGGATCCAGTCGGCGCCAGCCGCCGCCACCGCTTCCACCTCGTCGCCGAGCTTGGAAAAATCCGATGCCAGCACCGAAGGTGCGATCAGGGTCTTTTTGCTCATCTCGCGGCCTTTCCGAGCGCCTTTTCATCCGGCCACTCTGGATCGACTGCCTAATGCGCTCCAGGTGACTTGTCGAGGGTGCAGGCGCCTTCGCTCACAGGCCAGCCCTTACGGCGAACAGCGCGGCTGCCTTGGCGCTTGTTCCGGGCAAAGCAAAACCCGCCGGATCGCTCCGGCGGGTTTCTGGTCGGGATTGCAGCCGATTACTGCTGCTGGAGTTTCAGGATCCTGTTGGGAATCGGGTCCTGTTGCAGCTGTTCGACCGGCAGCCGGCGTCTCGGCAGGACCTGCTGCAGGATATTCGGATTGAGCAACTGGCCCGGGTTGAGTTCCAGGGATGGTTGTCCACGGATCGGCCGGCAGTTCGGATATCGCCCGACAGTGCCTTCAGGGCAGCGCCGCCTGATGATCGGCTGGCACTGGCCATTGATCATCTGGGAGCCCGGGGCGCATTCCTGCTGTTGCCGGGGCTTGCGGCATGCGCCGTCGATCACCTCGGTCCCACGCGGGCAGACACATTCGCCACGCTTGTTTGGGACCTGGCCGCGTATGTCGCACTGCACCACATCAGGCTGTTTGCGCCGGCAGGCATTGCCTTGCACCTCGGTACCCCTCGGGCAGATACAGTCGCCGTTGGCGTTCTGGACCTGGCCACGGATGGTGCACTGCTGCGGCTTCGGCCGGATTGGACGACAGGCGTTGTTCCTGACTTCCATGCCATCCGGGCAGACGCAATCACCGTTGGCGTTCTGGAACTGGCCACGGATGGTGCACTGTTGCGGCTTCGGCTGGATTGGACGGCAGGCGTTGCCTCGAACTTCGGTGCCCCTCGGGCAGACGCAATCGCCATCGGCGTTGTGGGTCTGGCCACGGATGGTGCACTGCTCTGGCTTCGGCCTGTCGCGTACGCAGGCATTGGCTTGCCTGTCGAGATGCGTGCCGTCCGGGCAATAGCAGCTGTTGCCGTCCGAGGTCGGAATAGAACCCGGAATGGTGCAGCCTGGCTGGCCGGTTTTGACGCAAGCGCCATTCTCCAGCTCCGTGCCCCGCGGGCAGACACAACGTCCGTCCTCGGTGCGGATCTGACCGTCCAGCAGCACGCAACGCGGCGGCGGTGGCAGCGGCAGAAGGTTGGTGCCGCCGCCGGTGCACTGGCCGTTGCGGAAGGTGGTGCCTTCCGGGCAGACGCAGCGGCCGGCGTCATTCATCACGAAGCCTTGCGAGCACTGCTGCTTCACGTCATGCCTGATGGTGAAGGGATGGCAAGCATAGGCCTTGCCGCGATTGCCCTGCACATTGGTCAGGTCGCCTGAAAGCACGTCGCCGCCGCCTTGCACCCGTGTGTCGGGAGACAGGACGCCAACGCAGTTCTGCCCGTTTAGCGTGCCGCGCAGATTGGCCAGCCGGCCGTCCTCGGGAATGACGACGGTGACATGGTGCGTGTGGCTTTCTCCGGCACCAAGCGTCAGGTTGGCGATGCAGGACGCAGGCAGTGTCGCGGGCTCCGGCGAACAGCCGAAGGGCGGATCGATCGAGGTGATCGCAACACCGTCCAGCCGGCCGAGACCCTCCACGCCGATCGCATCACCGATGCGGACCGGGCCGGAGAAGGGGCTCGTGCCGTCGTTGGTGATGGTGATGTCGAACGAGCACAGCTGGCCGGGCTGGCATTCGCTGTCACCGGTCTTTTCGACGCGGATGGTGGAGGTACCGCCACCCTTGGCGCAGGCCTGGCCGATCGGGTAGACGACGTCGTCTCCCGGGGCCGGGCCATACGAGCCGCGTGCGCAGTTCTCGAACTCACCATTCGCCGACACCGTCACGTCGAAGTGGCGGCTCACTCCAGGCGCCATCACGGCGCCGGGAATCTGGCAGGACAGTGCGTTGGCCGGAACCGGTCCGCAGGCCCATTCCGCGCCGTCCGGCGTGACGGACTGGATCTGCACCGGTGCGCCGCCGGCCACCAGCGTGGCGGCATCACTGACCCGCACCGGACCTGTGGGGGCAGCCGTGCCGAGGCTGATGACGGTGATGCGGCAAGAAACGGCCGCCGCACCGGCCAGCGAGCCGCTGCACACTTTGGTGATGCGCAACGTCGGCTTGCCGCCATTGGGATGACGGATGCGTTCCTTGGCGCAGGCCTTGTTGTTGGTGAGGTCGTTTTCACCAGGGATAGGCTTCACCTCGGCGCAGTTCTCCACCGTGTCGGACTGGTAGCCGGCCGGCATCACCGCCTTGACGAAGATCGGCGTCGAAGCGCCCGGCACCAGCGATATCCCGGCATTGTCGCAACGGAATTGGCCGGGGCCGTTGGGTCCGCATGTCCACGGCGGAGTCGGGCCGAACGTCGAGGATGCCGGCGCGCCGCCCGGATAGCTGTCGATCACCGTCAGCGGCCCATTATAGGTGCCGCTGCCGTTGTTGATGATGTCGATCACGAAGGTGCAGATGCCGTCGGCCGTGCAGACCTCGGTGCGGGCACGCTTCTTCAGGATCAGATCGACCTTCTTCTCGATCGGCGGCTGGCAATTGCGGTCACGATCGCCGCGCCGGCAGATCGGGATCGAAGCGCAGCCGCGATCGTTCTGCTGGCTGCCGAACAGCGGCTTGCCGCTGGCGGCGTAGTTGTAGGTGGCGCAGTTGCGCAAGGTGCTGCCTTGCCAGCCACCCGCCGGCTTGAAGCCGAGCTTGAGGTCGACAAAGGCCCCCGGATTGAGCGTGGTCACCGGATAGGTGCACGTCATCGGGGTGGTTCCGGGCACGCAGACCCAGGGCGGATTCGGCCCTGAATCCAGCGTCGAACCGGCTGGCAGCGTCACTTCGTCGAGCACGATCTTGCCATTGTAGGCACCCGTGCCGACATTGGTGACCCTGATGGTGAAGTCGCAGCCGCCGCCCATCGTGCACCGGGTGACATCGGCACGCTTTTCAACCTTGAGGTCCGGTTCCTTGTCCTTGGGCGGGCATCTCAGGTCGCGTGGGATGACGATGTCGATTGTCTGCGTGCAGCAGAGGCCCCAGCCCTCCTTCGGTCCGGCATAGGTGTTGATGCCGGTGACGATGAGGTGGATGACATCGCCGGGCGACGCGCCGACGATCTTCCAGTTGAGCACACCGCCGCCCGCCGGCACCTGTTGCGTGTCGGGGATGATGGTGATGCCGGGCGTGGTGGTCGAAAGCTGGATCCACTTGCCGCCCATGTCGGGACCGACCGGCATGTGGTAGATGAAGGCGCCGCCGCCGGGCACGCAGTCGACCGTGCCTTTTTCGACCTTGAAGCATTCATGGTCGGTTGGAGGCGGCGGCTTCTTTTCGCAGTGGGTGAGGTCGATCCGGATCGAGGTCTTCTCGCCGGTGGTGATGATGCCGTCATCCGGCTTGCTCGGGTCCTGCGACGGGATGATGGTGCCCGTGCCGGTGCCGGCCGTGACCTTGATCAGGCCCTGGTTGTCGACCATCGCCGGCGCGGGAAACGCCGCTTGGTCGATCTTGGCTGTGATCCTGAAGGTAATGACGCGTTCATTGAGTGCGCCGGACCCGTCGAGATCGGTGGCGGAAATCCGGAAGTCGGACACCGTCGCCGTGTCGTTGGGACCGCCCGAAGAACTGATCACCGCGCCGGGCAGCGGACCGCCGGAAGAATCCGTGCCGTCACCGGCGACCTGCACATTGACGATCGAAAGACCATGCGGAAGCTGGTCCTTGAAGTCGAGCTGGGCTTTTTTCAGCGCCGCCGCGAGGCTGGGGCTGGCAAAGCTTTGCGGATCGCCGCGCAGGCCAAAGCTGAGGAAGTATTCGACATAGTCGCAGCTGCGCTGGCCGCCCTTCTTGGTGAAGAACGGCACCACGCGTCCAGGCTCCGGATTGACGATACGCGAATTGTCGAGCTGGAGCTGAACATCCGGGCTGGTGGTGGCCTGGATGTTCTGGGCAGCGGCCGCCGGCAATGCCGGCGCAAGGGCGACCGCGATACCGGCCGCCATCAGCCAGCGCGCGCCGCGCCTGGCGAGTGACAGGGGTTTCATGATCGTCTCCAAGACCTTTGACTGCTTGCCGGCTGAGTTGTTGCCGGTTGCGAGCGGGGAACGTTGTGAAATGTTCATCTCCCCCTCCTCAACGTTCGCAGCTGATTGCTGGGGTTCTGAGCGGCACGGTCATCTTGCAGCAAGGGTAATAGCCACCCTTGTCCTTGTCGGACTTCCTGTAGAAACAGAGCCCGACATCGACGGTGTCGCCCGGATAATGGCCGGTGATGCCGATCGTGTATGGTTTTCCAGGAGCATGCGACTGCGGGGTGGTGACCCCGACGCCCGGTGTCCTGGACTGAGCCTTGATCGAATCGCCGCCAAAGCCGGCATGGTCATGGAGATAGAGATCGGCCTCGAGGCCGGAGGGCGTGCAGAAATATTGGACATCCTCGACATCAAGACAGGGAGGCAGGTTGCCGGGGGGCGGGAAATCAGGCGGATAGAAGGGTGGCAGATAGCCGCCCGGTATTTCCTCGTAATAGCCGGCACGGCCTTCACAAGGATGCCAGACGGCGACGTCGCCGACATGGCCCTCAACCTCGAGGTCCTCGTAATAGCCGTCGAAGTCGACGAACCAGGAGCCGAAAGGCGGCACGTTGGCCGGCTTGACCAGCTCCGTCGGTGTGACCTGCACACCGTGAATGGCAAACGGCCCGCCGGCGGCGAGCTGATTGGCAAGAGTGGGATTGTCGCGCAATTTGTCGCCGGTGTTGACCAGCGTGTCGGTGCAGACCGACGTGTCGAGATTGCCTTCGGCGTCATAGCCATATTGCAGGTCAAGGCCGCCGGCCGACTGCCTGTTGCCTTGCGGGAAGCCGACCGCGTATTCCTGCGGCACTTCCACCCAGACCGATTCCGTTGCCGGATCGTCGGGATTCTCTCTGAAGTAGCGGATGACCTCGCCCTTGCCGGAATCGGCGAACCGGCTGTAGTCGTAGCGGTTTTCGACCGGGCCGCGCTGGGCCAGGTACATGAAGCCCTTGTTGTCGAAGGCGATGTCGGTGACAGCGTAGTCCTTGTCGGCCTTGACCGTCAGCTCCCAGCGCGGGTCGCCGGCGAAGGTGCCGTCGCGGGCTATGCCTACCGACCAGATCTCCGACTTTTCGCCAACCGAGTAGTAGACACGGCCGCCATGGTAGGAGACGGCCCAGACACGGCGCTCGTCCTGGGTGTAGCCCCAGGTGTCAGGATCTTCGGAATCGAAAGCCGCCCCCTGTATGTCCATCACCGAGCCATCATCGGCGACAGGGGCCAGGCCGTGTGCCGGACGCCCGGCAACGCCATGATCGAAACTGTCGATCAGCATGCCATTGGCATCGATGCGGTGGATCAGGCCGGTGTCGAGATCGGAGGCGAAGAACTGGCGGTGCGTGGGATCGAAGGTGAGGTTGCCGATGCCGGGACCGCTGTTGGTTTCGATGTCGGCGAATTTCGAGACCTGACCGGTAATGCCGTCGATTTTCCAGATGGTGCCGGGGCCGCCACCGTTTTCGGTGCCGAACTGGCCATCCATGAAGGTGGCGCCGGCTATGCCGCGGCGCTGCCGCTCGGGGCGGCCATCCCCGTCGGCGTCGGGGGTGACGATGCGCATGCCGTGCAGCGATGTCGCGCCGGCATAAAGGTTCGGCACGCCCGACGGAACCCCATTCCGCACGCCGTCATCATAGGTCACGCCGAATACCTGGCCAATCTGCTCGGCGGCGACCTCGAAAGGTGGCGGCGTGAAGACAACCTGACCCGACGCCGGCCCGCCAAGATGCGAAACGTCGAACACGCGCAAGGTGGCGCGCGTCGTGTCTATGAAAGTTTCGTCGACCGGATCGACGCCCGGTGGCAGGCCCTGGTCCAAATTGGGAATGGTGGTGCCGGAGAAGCCGGTCACCGCCATCGAGCCGGGATAGATGATCTGGGTCTGGGTGTCCTGAGCATGGGCAGCACCGCCCAGCCACAGCCCGACGGAGAGCGCCAGCGCCAGAAATCCGCCCGAGGCCTGGGCGGCGCGGCGCACATGGCCGGCGGCCGATGACATGAATGAGCCGTGGTCGCGAGACATGGCACTACCCCCGTAGCCTAAGGGAGAACCGTCCGGCGTTGCCGCTCGAATCAGGGCAAGTCGCGGCGTTCCGGCTCGTTCTTCCCTGATCGAATTGTCTGCTTTCC
The DNA here is from genome assembly GCF_015500075.1 of Mesorhizobium sp. INR15. Lineage (NCBI taxonomy): Bacteria > Pseudomonadati > Pseudomonadota > Alphaproteobacteria > Hyphomicrobiales > Phyllobacteriaceae > Mesorhizobium > Mesorhizobium sp. INR15. The sequence continues at coordinate 851,964 of NZ_CP045496.1, forward strand.
TCGAAATCACGATACGCCTGCTCTTACGCAGGGTCAACGGAATCAGCGGAAAGCCCAGCGCATCGACCCCGTCTCTGAAGCGGTGGTCGCGCTGGGCTCCTGTTGGTCCCGGAGACTTTGAAGTCTCAGGGTTTCTGGTCATGGCGGCTTCCTTTCCGGGCCGCACCATGCGGCACCTGAACATCAGTCGCTGACAGATGCCGAAAGGTTCATGGGGGAAGACCCCGGGGCCGGATATCGCGCTTGACCGTCACAGGCCTCCCGCCCGAGCCTGCAAACGGTTCCGGCAGGGCCCGCGGATTGCGTTGGAAGACATTCTCGTGCTTGCCGGTGAGTGTGGCGCGCAGAATGCTTGCGTGCCGCGCAGCCTGTTCTTATATACGCGCCAAGCCGTTCGGCGCCGGAACGCCGGTTGCCGGAACGGATTTTCTTGTGAACAGGGGCTTTCGTCGGAACGCCTGTACGGGTCCTGAGAGCCTGCTTAGCGGAGAGACTAGAAAAATGGCAAAAGTAATCGGTATCGATCTCGGCACCACCAATTCCTGTATCGCCATCATGGATGGCAAGGAACCCAAGGTAATCGAGAATGCGGAAGGCGCGCGCACGACGCCTTCCATCGTCGCCATCAGTGGCGACGGCGAACGTCTCGTCGGCCAGCCGGCCAAGCGCCAGGCGGTCACCAATCCTGAAAACACCATCTTCGCGGTCAAGCGCCTGATCGGCCGCCGCTATGACGATCCGGTGACGGAGAAGGACAAGAAGCTTGTCCCCTACAAGATCGTCAACGGCGACAATGGCGATGCCTGGGTCGAGGCCGGCGGCAAGAAGCAGTCGCCAAGCCAGATCTCGGCCATGATCCTGCAGAAGATGAAGGAAACGGCGGAAGCCTATCTCGGCGAGAAGGTCGACAAGGCGGTCATCACCGTTCCGGCTTACTTCAACGACGCCCAGCGCCAGGCCACCAAGGATGCCGGCAAGATCGCCGGCCTGGAAGTGCTGCGCATCATCAACGAGCCGACGGCGGCAGCCCTTGCCTACGGTCTCGACAAAAAGGAAGGCAAGACCATCGCGGTCTATGACCTTGGCGGCGGCACGTTCGACATTTCGGTGCTCGAAATCGGCGACGGCGTGTTTGAGGTGAAGTCGACCAACGGCGACACCTTCCTCGGCGGCGAAGACTTCGACATGCGCCTGGTCGAGTACCTGGCGGCCGAGTTCAAGAAGGAACAGGGCATCGACCTGAAGAACGACAAGCTTGCCCTGCAGCGCCTCAAGGAAGCGGCTGAAAAGGCCAAGATCGAGCTGTCGTCGACGACGCAGACCGAGATCAACCTGCCCTTCATCACCGCTGACGCGACCGGGCCGAAGCACCTGACGCTGAAGCTCACCCGCGCCAAGTTCGAAAGCCTGGTCGAGGATCTCGTCCAGCGCACGATCGAGCCCTGCAAGGCCGCGCTGAAGGATGCTGGCCTGAAAGCCGGCGAGATCGACGAGGTCGTCCTGGTCGGCGGCATGACCCGCATGCCCAAGATCCAGGAGATCGTGAAGCAGTTCTTCGGCAAGGAGCCGCACAAGGGCGTCAACCCCGATGAGGTCGTCGCCCTCGGCGCCGCCATCCAGGCGGGCGTGCTGCAAGGCGACGTCAAGGACGTGCTGCTGCTCGACGTGACGCCGCTGTCGCTCGGCATCGAGACGCTGGGCGGCGTGTTCACGCGCCTGATCGAACGCAACACGACGATCCCGACCAAGAAGAGCCAGGTGTTCTCGACGGCCGAGGATTCGCAGTCGGCCGTGACCATCCGGGTCTTCCAGGGCGAGCGCGAAATGGCCGCCGACAACAAGGCGCTTGGCCAGTTCGACCTGGTTGGCATTCCGCCGGCACCGCGCGGCGTGCCGCAGATCGAGGTCACGTTCGACATCGACGCCAATGGCATCGTCAACGTTTCGGCCAAGGACAAGGGCACGGGCAAGGAGCACCAGATCCGCATCCAGGCGTCGGGCGGTCTTTCGGACGCCGACATCGAGAAGATGGTGAAGGACGCCGAGGCCAATGCCGAAACCGACAAGAAGCGGCGTGGACTGGTCGAGGCCCGCAATCAGGCCGAGGCGATGCTGCATTCCTCGGAGAAGTCGCTGAAGGAATTTGGCGACAAGGTCACGGAAGCCGACCGTTCCGCCATCACCGACGCGATCGCGGCGTTGAAGACCGCCAGCGAAGGCGACGACGCAGCCGTGATCGAGGCCAAGACGCAGGCGCTCGCCGAAGCTTCGATGAAGCTCGGCCAGGCCATGTACGAGGCTTCGCAGAAGGAAGCGGCGGAAGCCGATGCCAAGGCGGACGCCGCCAAGGACTCTGACGTGGTCGATGCCGATTTCGAGGAAATCAACGAAGACGACGACAAGAAGAAGTCGGCCTGAACCGGTTGACGGCAAGATAAAGCGGAAAGCCCGGCGCAAAGCCGGGCTTTTTTGCAACTCTGGCTGAAAAAGCACGGGCTTCGCCGAAAAAATGCGGACGCCCTCGCGCCAACACTGGCATCCAGGTGCCATCGCACCTAAATCGGAACAGCAATGCCGGCAAAAAGACGCCGTGAAGACGTCGAGCATCCGGACAGCGGGAAAAAATGAAAGCTGATTTCTACGAAACGCTGGGCGTCCAGAAGGGCGCCGACGAGAAGGAGCTGAAGAGCGCTTTCCGCAAGCTCGCCATGCAGTTCCATCCCGACCGCAATCCCGGCGATCATTCCTGCGAGCACAAGTTCAAGGAAATCAACGAAGCCTACGAGACGCTGAAGGACCCGCAAAAGCGCGCGGCCTATGACCGCTTCGGTCACGCTGCCTTCGAGCAGGGCGGCATGAATGGTGGCGCGCAAGGCTTTGGCGCCGGCGGCTTCGCCGACATTTTCGAAGATATTTTCGGCGACATGATGGGCGGGCGCCAGCGCCGCTCGTCGGGCGGCCGCGAGCGCGGCGCCGACCTGCGCTACAACATGGAAATCTCGCTGGAGGAAGCCTTCGCGGGCAAGACCGCGCAGATCCGCGTGCCGGCCTCGATCTCATGCAGTGAATGTTCGGGCAGCGGCGCCAAGCCCGGCACCCAGCCTGTCACCTGCTCGATGTGCAACGGCCACGGCAAGGTACGCGCCACGCAAGGCTTCTTCTCGATCGAACGCACCTGCCCGCAATGCCATGGCCGCGGCCAGACCATCAAGGACCCGTGCCCGAAATGCGCCGGCCAGGGCCGCGTCACCGAGGAACGCTCGCTGTCGGTGAACATTCCATCGGGTATCGAGGATGGAACCCGCATCCGGCTTGCCAATGAAGGCGAGGCCGGCTTGCGCGGCGGACCTTCGGGCGATCTCTATATTTTCCTGGCGGTGAAGCCGCATGAATTCTTCCAGCGCGACGGCGCCGATCTCTACTGCAAAGTGCCGATCTCGATGACGACGGCAGCGCTTGGCGGCTCGTTCGAGGTAACGACGCTGGACGGCACCCAGACCAAGGTGAAAGTGCCGGAAGGCACACAGAACGGTCGCCAGTTCCGCCTCAAGGGCAAAGGCATGCCGGTGCTGCGCCAGCCCAATGTCGGCGACCTCTATATCCAGACCGCCGTCGAGACGCCGCAGAGCCTGTCGCGGCGCCAGCGCGAATTGCTGGAAGAGTTCGAGCAGCTCTCCTCGAAGGACAATTCCCCGCAGTCGAGCGGCTTTTTCGCCCGCATGAAGGATTTCTTCGAATCTTTCGGTGAGCGCTGACCGACGACGAAAACTATCTTATCCACGACATTGGCGAGACCATGCCTTGCCTTGGGCTCCGCCGATGCTAAGTACCTTCAACGGGGGCGTTGAGGAGAGCTTTGCATGACACGTGGTCCAGGACTGCGGAAGGCGCTAGCCGAGAAGTTCGACGACGAGCTTAAATTCTTCAAAGGCTGGATCGACAAGCCGAAGGCGGTCGGCTCGATCGTGCCGACAAGTTCCGTCACCGCGCGCAAGATGGCCTCTGTCGTCAATCCGAAATCCGGCCTGCCGGTGCTCGAGGTCGGCCCCGGCACCGGCGTCATCACCCGCGCGATCCTTGCGCAGGGCGTGCGGCCCGAAAACCTCTACGCGGTCGAATATTCCACCGATTTTGTCCGCCACCTGCGCCGGCTCTATCCCGGCATCAATGTCATCGAGGGCGACGCGTTCAACCTCGATGCGACGCTTGGCGACAAGAGCGGCATGATGTTCGATTCGGTTGTCTCCGGCGTGCCGCTGCTCAACTTTCCGGTTGCCCAGCGCATTGCCTATGTGGAGAGCCTGCTCGACCGCATCCCCATTGGCCGGCCGGTCGTGCAGCTTACCTACGGGCCGCTGTCGCCGATCCCTCCCGGCCGCGGCAATTATACGGTCAAGCATTTCGACTTCATCATCCGCAACATTCCGCCAACGCAGCTGTGGATCTATCGGCGCGAAGCGCATTAGATTTTTTTGGCGCAGACGGTTCGCGGATCGCATACTTGGCGATTAACTTGAACGCCCATCACTTCGTCATCCACGGGCGGAGCAAGGAGCGTCGCGACGCAGCGCAGACCCGAGGATCCATGCCGCGATGTATGGACGCCGCTGCGGTGCGGAATTCTGCTCCGGGGCGCTCCACGGCCAAGGTCACGGAATGGATCCCAGGGTCTCCGCGACGGAGCTTCGCCCAGTGATGACGAAGTCGGGGGGCGCGCCGAATCCCGAATGTTTATAGCTTCAGCGCGTTGATTTGCTGTGCCTCTGGCTGTACCTGTCCGGGAACAAGGGTGGCCAATGGCAGTGATCCCGAAAATCCTCGTCTTCGCCGGCTCCAACCGGACCGGCGCCTACAGCGGCAGGACCGCCGATGTGGCGCAAAAAGAGCTTGCCGTTCAGGGCGCGGAGGTGACCCGCATCTCGCTCCTGGATTATCCCCTGCCGATCGTCGACGAAGACCTGGAAAGGGAAAAGGGCGTCCCCGAGAACGCCGTGAAACTCGGCCGCCTGATCGCCGTTCATGACGGGTTGCTGATCGCCACGCCGGAATATAACGGCTCCATCCCACCGCTGCTCAAGAACACGATCGACTGGGTGAGCCGGGTGCGCAGGGACGCCGGTCGGTCGGTCAGGCCGCTTGCCGGCAAGGTTGCCGGCCTCTGCTCGTCTTCCAACGGTCACTTCGCCGGCATACGCTGCATCAACCATCTGCGCGCCGTGCTTGTGCGCTGCCAGATGGAAGTGGTGACACCGGAATGCTCGGTGCCTGAGGCTGGCAGCGCCTTTGACGAAAGCGGCAATTTCCATGACGAAAAACTGCACAAATCGATGGAGCATCTATGCCGAACGCTAATCGAAACCTCGCGCATGCTGTCGATCAGGACCGAACCGTGAATGCCAGCGCCATGCCGGCAAACATGAAGGACAGGCTGATCGTCGGCCTCGACGTGCCGACCTTGAAGGAGGCCGCGAAGGCCGTGCGCGAACTCGACGGCGTCGTCTCCTTCTACAAGATCGGTTATCAGCTGGCCTTCGCCGGCGGGCTCGATTTCGCCCGCGAGCTGGCCAGCGGCGGCACGAAGATCTTCCTCGACATGAAGCTGCTCGACATCGACAACACGGTGGCCAAGGGCGTCGAGAACATCGTCAAGATGGGCATGACCATGCTGACGCTGCACGCCTACCCCAAGACGATGCGGGCGGCGGTGGAAGCGGCCAGGGGCAGCGATCTTTGCTTGCTTGGCGTCACTGTACTGACTTCCATGGACGAGCAGGACGTGATCGACGCCGGTTATGAATACGACCCGCACACGCTGGTGCTGCGGCGCTCGGAACAGGCGCTGCACGCCGGGATGGGCGGCATCGTCTGCTCGGCCGGCGAAGCGGCAGCGGTGCGCCGCATCGTCGGGCCCGACATGGCGGTGGTGACGCCGGGAATACGGCCGAGCGGCAGCGACCACGGCGACCAGAAGCGGGTGATGACGCCGGCCGATGCGATCCGCAACGGATCGAGCCATCTGGTGGTCGGACGCCCGATCGTCGGCGCCGCCGACAGGCGCGAGGCGGCGCAAGCCATCCTGGACGAAATGCGCTCGGCCTGACGCTCAAGAACAATTTTGGAGGAAACTATGCCCAAGGGTTACTGGATTGCCCGCGTCGATGTGCGCGACGCGGAAGGCTACAAGGAGTATGTCGCCGCCTCCAAGCTGGCTTTCGACCGGTTCGGTGCCAAATTCCTGGCGCGGGGCGGTGAGCACGAGAAGGCGGAAGGGGTCGGCCGCGGGCGCAACGTGATCATCGAATTCGAATCGCTCGCCACGGCACATGACTGCTACCACTCACCGGAGTACCAGCGTGCCGTCGCCATCCGCCAGAAGGTGGCCGACGGCGAGATCGTTCTGGTCGAAGGCGTCTGACGCGTCCCGCTCAGGACGGAAACCCGCCTTCACACCTTTCCTGGAATGGCTCCAGGGCGCTCGTCTCCGGCGAGCGCTTCCGCCTGATGGCGGTGGCCGAGCATCTCGTAGCCAATGACGGTGACGGCCGGGGCCAGCATGACAATGATGAGGCAGACCGCCATGTCGACGCCGGCAAGTGCCGCGATGACCGCGAGTGCCACAACCGCCGCCGTCCCTGCCAGCAGCCAGATGTGGAAGGGGTCGAAGCGCCGCACGAGATAATAATAGAGCGCGTAGATCGCTCCAAGGAAGACGGCAACAGGAACAGCGGCGGCGAGCAACGTCGCCAACGGGCCTATATGTGCCTTGTCCTCGATGAAGTAGGCTGCGACATGCAGGCCGCCACCCGTCGCCACGATGGCCGTGATGATCACCATCTGACCATAACCCCAGACGAACGAGCGATCGCGGTGGGCGTGCAGGATTTGCCCTGACGGCAGCATGTAATATACCCACCACATGCCGAAGGTGAGCCCGGTGCCAGCGATGCCAACGAGTGCCGCATCGAGATTCCAGCCTTGCGCCTCGACCACGGCCGACAATGTCGCAACGGTGCCCACCACCCCTTCGCCGAGCGCTATGATGGCAAACAGGCTGTAGCGTTCGGCCATATGATGCGCGTGCCACGGCGTACCGTCGTCCCTGCCCTCAGCGATCATGGGGCCTGCCAGTTCGATCAGGAGCAGGATGACGGCCAACACGAGGCTCGTCGCCACCGAGAAGTCGACGAGTATCTGAATCACCCATCCTATCTGCGCCACCGAGATGGCCACGGCATAGGTGAGGCAGACGCGGCGCCGAACCGGGTCCTGCCGGGCAGCACGCAGCCACTGGAAGATCATGGCCAGCCGCATGATCACATAGCCCAGCACCATCACCGAATTGTCGAGATGCTGACCGTGCTCGATGGAGGCGAACATGCGCGGAAGGCCTATCGCCAGCACCAGCACGCCGATCATCTGCACCATGGTGACGAGGCGAAAAATCCAGTCGTCGGTATCATAGGCCGATGAGAACCAGGAGAAATTGATCCAGGCCCAGCATATGGCAAAGCTGGCGAACCCGAAGCCAAGCAACGCGGCGCCATAATGGCCATCGGCCAGCGAATGGGCGAACTGCGAGGCGGCGAAGCTGAACGCGGTGGCGAAAGTCAGGTCGAACAGAAGTTCGAGCGGCGTCGCCACACGATGAACCTCATGCGGATCGCGCCCAGCCATGCGCCTGACATGATGGTGAAGGGTTTCGGGGCTGACGGGCGTGGTGTTCATCGCGCGCTTTCGCTGAGGGCTTTGCGCCGACAGTAAGGGCAAGGCACAATGCGTCAAGGCGCGGCTGGGGCCATCTTCCTCAGGCCAGGCGGCTCACTGCCGTGTCGGCCATGGCATCGGCGAGGCTCGCATCCCATTGCTGGCGGCAATAGGCGCGAAAATCGAAGCAGGGCAAGCCGGGGCAGACCTCGAACTCGATGAGATGGACGGTATCGTCGGCCTCGACCCTGAGGTCGATGGAAAAGACGTCGCGCAAGCCGAGCCCGCTCATCAACCGCTCTGCGATGGCGCGGATTTTCGCATCGGCCACCGGTTGGCTGTCGGCGACCGGCAGCAGGTCGGGTTCGGCGTAGTCTCCGGCCGCCTTCGCCGCCTCGCCGGTGCCGCCGTAGAGCGCCATGCTGTCCGCCATGGTCTGGAAATCGGCGCCCGAATCGACAAAGGCGACGCCAAGCGCTTCGACCCCCGTGTCCGGCACAAGACCCAGGAAACTGGCGCGCACATTGCGCCCAGCGACATAGGGCTGCACAACGACATCATCGCGATAGGCGGCGAACACGCGCCGGCTGAGGTCGAGCGCGTGGCCGAGATCGTTGCAGCGCGAATCCGGCCAGATGCCGATCTTGGCGCCGAGCCGGTTGGGCTTGACGAACCAGCCGGCGGGTGACGCCGGCGGCTCGACCAGCCAGTTGCCGTTTCTTGCCAGGCCGGCCTGCGGCACCGGTAGGCCAAGCCCGCCGAGCACGGCGCCGGAACGGAACTTGTCCTGGCAGAGCGCGAACAGCGAATCATCCGCACCGATCGTTTTCAGCCCGCGCAGCCGCGCCAGCGCCGGCGCGGCGCCGCCCCTGAAATAGGCGATGCCGTCCGTCAGCGTCCAGACCAGCGTGGTCTTCGGGTCTTCGCCGGCGAACACCGCCGGTGCGTCATCGAGCGCTACGGGCGTGAAGGCCAGGCCGCGCGTCAGGCAAGCGGCGGCGAGCGCGTCGAACTCGTGGGCAAGATCGGTCGACTGCGCCAGATAGGAGGCAATTTCGCCGGCGCGTTCAGGTGCATGGCCATCAGCGACCAGCCTGTCGAGACAGGCCTTTTCCGGCTCGTAGACCAGCAGAAGCTTGGGACGTGACATGGCGGGAAATTCCTGGCGGGATTCGATATGCTGGCCCACCATCGCATTCGCCGCCGGCCCTGCTTTTCCAGAATCCGACACGTGCCGGACGCCTGCACGACAGAAGCGTCAGATCAGGACGCGAGGCTCGAAGCGGCCATTGACCTCGATATCAAGCAGGAAGGTCTTGCCGGCCTGAGGATCGAGCTTGCGCTGCTTGTCGTCGTTGCCTTGCCAGGCGGAGGTGACCGCCAGCCGATCGGCATTCTTGCCGACGAAGGCCGGGCAGGACGGTTGCGTCACGGGCATCGCGATCGAACGCACCAGCTTGCCGTCCGGGCCATAGGCTTTGACCACACTGCCGCCCCAGACCGCATTCCACAGGATGCCATCGCGGTCGAGCACCGAGCCGTCGATAAAACCCTTGGCCGAACGGTGATCGACGAACACTTTCGGCTCGCCAACCGGCAGGCCGGTCGCGGGGTCGCAGCCGACGCGCATCAAAAGCCCGGTCGACGTATCGGTGTAATAGGCGATCGCGCCGTCTTCGGTAAAGCAGATCGAATTCGACACCGTGATGTCCGAAAACAGCTTGCGCAGCTCGCCCTTGAAAAACCAGTAGATGGAGCCCGCGCCCTTCTCCTCGCCCTTGCCCATCGTGCCGACCCAGAATGCGCCGCAGGGATGGACGCGGGAATCGTTCGAACGGGTGACCGGATTGTCGGCTTCGATCGCTGTGTGCAGCGTCATCTTGCCGGTCGCGACGTCGCGGACGAAGAGGCCGGTCTCGGTGGCGATCAGCTGGCGCTGGTCATCGATGATGGCGATGGCGCTGGCCATCTGGCCAAGTTCATGAACATTGGTCGCGCCACCCGACAGGCGCCTGTCCAGAAGCCGGCCGTTGACGATGTCGAACCAGTATAGCGTATCGGTGGCGGGATCGTAGCTCGGCCCCTCGCCGAGCTTGCAGATGTGGTCGGAAAAAAACGGAAACGATCGCTTCGCTCATCATGCTTCCCCGTAGACCGCATCCCAGGCCGCGACGGCGGCGACCGCGCGCGCCGCGACGTCATCGACGCTCATGCCCGGCTTGAACAGGCTGGAGCCGAGCCCGAAGACCGTGACCCCCACCGCTTTGTAACCGGCAAAGTCCTTCTCCGAGACACCGCCGACCGCGCCGACCAGGGTCTGCGCCGGCAGCACCGCCCGGATCGCTGAAATGCCACCCGCGCCCAGCGCGCTCGCCGGAAAGAATTTCAGCGCCGAAGCGCCAAGCCGGATCGCCTGGAAGGCCTCGGTCGGCGTGAACACGCCAGGCATCGTCACCATGCCGTGATGCATCGCTCGCGCCATCACCTCGGCATCGATGTTGGGGCTGACCAGCAATCGGCCGCCGGCCTTGTGCAAATCATCGACATTGGCCGCTGTCAGCACCGTGCCGGCGCCGACCAGCGCCGTTTTCGGCAGCGCGCCGACGATGCTGGCGATCGAGGTAAAGGGATCCGGCGAGTTGAGCGGCACCTCGATCGCCTCGATGCCGGCGTCGAACAGCGCATGACCGATGGCCACCGCCTCAGTCGGCTTAAGGCCGCGCAGGATGGCGACCAGCCCACGCTTGAGTTTTGGAAAGACCGCGGTCTGGCTCATCAGGCAACTCCTGTCTTGGCAATCAAGTCTTGGCAATCATGTCTTGGCGATCATGCCGTTCTCACGCGCCGCCTCTATCAGGCCGGCGCGCACCGCCTCGTCCGCGTCGACGGTGCGCACCGTCAAGCCGGCAAACCCGAGCGCTGCCTGATAGAGCGTGGCTAGCGCGCCGGATGCAATCAACACCACGGATGCCGCGCCGGCGCCATGGCGGCGGCGCGCCGAGGCGATCTCGCCGCCAATCAGCAGGCCGGACAGGCAGGCGGCGGCATCGTCGGCCTTCAAGTCCTGAAGCAGGCCGGCGGCGCGGATCGAAAACAGCCTCGAGGTGACGTCGCCACCTTCCGCCAAGGCGGTTTCGCACCAGCTGCGGAAAAACGGATTGTCTGAAGCAACCGGCTTTGGCTGCTCACCCAGCGAGTGGCGCAGGATCGAATGCGCGGCCAGCACCGAAAACAGTTCTCCGGTCGGCCAGGTGCCGAAACCGGCAACGCCGCCGTCCTCGACCAGCACCCATTTCGAATGGGTGCCCGGCATGCAGACCAGCTGGCGCCCCTTGGCCGGCAGGCCGGCGCCGGCAAGCTGGGTTTCCTCGCCGCGCATGACATCGGGCGCGTCGGCCTGGCGCTGGGCGAGGCCCGGCACGATGCGGATGTCGCGGTGCTGGCCGGGAATGCGGGCAGCACCGGCAAGGAAGGCGCCGATCGGCGCCGGCACGGTGACATAGGAAGCTTCGATCCAGCCCTGACGCGAGCCGGCCATGCCGCAGATGATGACGGGCAATGCCTCCGGCGCTCCCATGGCGGCCAGATGGCCTTCGAGAATGGCCGAAAAGCCTTTCTGCTGCGCGGTGATCAGCCCGTCATCGCCACGGCGCTCGGCAAGGACGTTTCCCGCTCCGTCGATCAGCCAGACCCGCATGCGGGTGGTGCCCCAGTCGACGGCGGCAACTGCCGGGATCTTGCTCACAGGAAGCCTCCATCGACGATCAGCATCTGCGCGGTCAGCATGCGTGAGGCATCCGACGCGAGGAACAGCACCGTGCCGACGATGTCATCGGCCTGCATGACCTGCTTGATGCACTGTTTAGCGACATGGGCGGCTAGCGCCTGCTCGGTCACCCAGAGCTCTTTCTGGCGCTCGGTGATCACCCAGCCGGGCGCGATGGCGTTGACGCGGATGCCATCGCTGCCGAGCTTGCCGGCCAGCCCTTTGGTGAGACCGAGGATGCCGGCCTTGGCAGCTGTATAGGCCGGCATGTCGGGGTGATTGATCAGATAGGAGGTGGAGGTGAAATTGATGATCGAACCTCCGCCGGCCCGCTTCATGCCGGGCGCCACGGCCTGGGCACTGAAGAAGTGCGGGCGCAGGTTGACCGCCTGGTTGTTGTCCCAGAACTCCACCGTGACGTCTTCCACGGCGTGGCGATCGTCCAGTGCCGCATTGTTGATCAGCACGGTCACGTCGCCATGCGCCTCGGCTGCCCTGGCGGCGGAGGCACGCAAGGCCTCGATGTCGCGTATGTCGGTCTTGAGGTAGAGCGGACGCTGGCCGTGCTCCTTCTCGACGCGATCTGCCAGCGCCATGCTCGGGCCGTCGGCGATGTCGATGAAAGCGACTTTCGCGCCCTGGCGGACAAAGCCTTCGGTCAACGCCGCACCGATGCCGGACCCGCCACCGGTGATCAGCACCGAGGCTCCATCGAGGTCGGCAAAATGCGCCGATGGCATCATGATTTTTTCTCCCTGCGTGATCGGCGCGCATCCTAGCCAGACACGTCGAGCGGGCAAGGGCGAAACGGCGGATTTTTCGGCTTATGTCAGACAAAAAGCCACGACGGCCTCGTGGTGACGCCACAAGCTCCAGCCGATTTGACCGTTTGCCGGGTCAGATCGCCTTGGCGCGCAAGGCGCCCCGGAACGAATCGCGCAGGTAGCCAAGCGTGGCGTCGGCGTCCGCGGGCCGGCCGAACAGGTATCCCTGCCCCCCGGCGCAGCCAAACTGGACGAGACGATCGGCCTGCGCTTCGTGCTCGATGCCCTCGGCAACCACATCCATGCCAAGCCCTTCGCACATGGCCAGGATGGCCCGGATGATGTGTTCCGACGGGCGGTCGTCGAGGATGGAGGAGACGAAGGCGCGATCGATCTTGAGCTTGTCGAAATGGAATTCGCGCAGGCGCCCGAGCGAGGACTGTCCGGTGCCGAAATCGTCGAGCGAGACGCGGATGCCGACGCGGCGCAGATCCTCGACGATCTTCTCGGCCGAGGTTGGATCGTTCATCAGGCCGGTCTCGGTGATTTCGATCTCCAGCCGGCGCGGGTCAAAGCCGGTGCGGTCGAGGATCGCCAATATATGCAGGCCGGTGTTCTGGTCGACGAGCTGCGACGGCGACAGGTTGAAGGACAGGAACAGGTCTTTCGGCCAGCTCCTGGCGGCTTCGGTGGCCTTGCGCAGCACCAGCTGCGACAGCGGGCCGATGATGCCGCGCTCCTCGGCGATCGGAATGAACACCGTCGGCGGCACCGAGCCGAGGTCGCGGTCGGTCCAGCGCGCCAGTGTCTCGAAGCCGACGGTGCGGCGGGTGTTGAGATCGACGATGGGCTGGAAATGCGGCTCCACCTCGCCGGCGGAGACGGCGCGGCGCAGCGCCTGCTCGATACGGGTGACGCGCTTGGCCGCCTCTTCCATCTCGCGGGTGTAGACGACGACCCGGCCACGGCCCGAGCGCTTGGCATGGTAGAGAGCGGTCTCGGCCTTGTTGATGAGGATCTCGGTGGTTTCGTCGCCCGAATAGAACAGCGAGCAGCCGACCGAGGCCGAAAGCCTGGCGGTGCGTTCGCCGACATCGTACGGCGCCGACAGGATCTCGATCAGCATGCGCGACTTTTCGGCCGCGGCGTCCTCCGAGAAGACCATCGGGTAGAGGAAGGCGAATTCGTCGGCGCCGATGCGGCAGACGGTGGAATAGCCGTCCATCGAGGCGCGCAGCCGCATGGCGACCTGGATCAGGATATCGTCGCCTGCCTTGTGGCCGAACAGGTCGTTGATCGGCTTGAAGCCGTCAAGATCGAGAATGCCGACGGTAAACGGCGCGGGGTCGTCGGCACGGTCGCTGATCAGGCGATCGACCTTGTCGAAGAAGCGGCGGTGATTGCCAAGCCCGGTCAACGGATCGGTGAATGCCAGATCCGTGCTCTCCCTGTTTGCCTGACCGGTGCCAAACGAAGTTTGCATCGGTGTCCCTGTTTTAGAAGTCGGAATTTATTTTCAGACTGGCAGCAAACCCTTTAGGAAACGTATCCTGAAATCGATTTTTTGCCTGGAATAATTGACTTAGCCGGACTGGCGGACGCGGTAGAGCTCGATCGGTTCTCCGCGCGTCTCGGCAACCGGTTCGAGCCAGTCCGGCACGCTGCCTGCAACCAGTGCGGCAAGAAACCCTTGCGATGCCTCGGCGGCGAGCAGCTTGGTTTCGGCGCTGCCGCGACACAGCGCCACCAGGCCGACATGGTGGTCGGCCACCATGGTCCTCGCCTGGTCCGCCGAGCCGAGGAAGGCGTCGAGCGAAAGCAAGTTGCCAGCAATGTTGCGATGATAGAGGCCGGCGAGGACGCGATGGCCGGAATAGGCCAGGATCGGCGAGCCGAGGTTGGCAATGGCAAGCACGGTGGTGTCCGGCTGCCGGGCCAGCGCCACGAACGAGGCCTTGGCATGGCAGCTAGAGTCCATGCTGGCGTCCTTGACGGCGCCGTTGTTGGCCTCGAAAGCCGCCGAGGTCGCGGTGGCAGCGTTGGTCCAGACGGCATTCACAGACACCAGCCAGACGGCGGCCATGCGCAGCGACACGCCGCGCGACGGGCTGATCCTGGCCCGCTCGCGCCAGGTTGCGATCCAGGCCGAAAGCGGAATCACCGCGAAGGTGATCGCGAAGGTCGAGCCGCGCACCTGCCAGGCACTGACCAGGAAGGCCATGACCAGAAGTGCCCCGACAAGGCTGTCTTGCCGCCGCCAGGGCCCGCGCCAAAGACGAAGCGCCATCAGCACGATCGCCATCAAAGGCGTGACGTAGCGCGCCACCGCCAAAGCCGGATCGTTGGTCATGAGGGTGAACAGCGATTGCGCCTCGTCGATGTGGTCAAGCCACAATTCCTTGAGGCGCGGATCGAGATTTGCATAGGGCGCCGCGAGGCATTGCGGGAACAGCGCCACGAGAACGCCACCCAGCACAATAGCGAGCAGGCCGAGCGACATCAGGCGCCGGCTGGCCGTGCCGCCGGATGCATTGAGCGAGACCACGACGGCAAGGCCGCAGCCGGCAAGCGCTGCCACAACGAACTGCACGGTCGAGAAGGCGTCGCATTGCGGCTGCCCCCAGGCTGACGGCGAGATGGTGGTGACGAAGACCAGCGCTGACACGCCGGCAAAGCCGAGGCCGAAATCCCTGGCGATCCGGCGCTCGCCGCCGGGGTCGACGACAAACAGCAAGGACATGCAGACGCCGATGGTGGCAACATGGGGTGCGGTTTCCATGCCGACGGCCAGCGTCAGCGCCGCGCACAGGCCGGAAGCCAGCGCCGCCCAGCGCCGCGCGGGCGCCTCGAGCAGCAGACTGAGGCTGGCCATGGTCAAGGTCAGCTGGACATTGTGATGATCGAGCGCGCCCGTGGAGAAGACGCCGAGGTAGTAAAGCGCGGCGCCGCCGACGATGACTGCTGGCAAAACCGCGCTGTCGCCGCCGAAGCTGCGCGCGGCACGAATGAGAAAGAACATGGTCAGGCCGAAAAGCAGCGCCGGCCACAGCACCTGCGCGATCGCCTCGGCCAGCGCCATGCTGCCGGTCAGCGCCGAGGCCGAAAGGATGATGGCGGCGAGTGGCGCGTCGACCAGCCGCGACCAGTGCATGACGAAACCGCCTTCAAGGCCCATCCTGTACTGATGCAGATCGAACCAGCCCTGTCCGGCCAGCATGTCGCGAACTTCGACCAGCCGCAGCAGACTGTCATTGTCGCCGCCGGCATCGGTCAGCTCGCGAAATCCGCTGAGCGCGCTGACGGCAACCAACGCCAGCGCGGCGATGAGCGCAAGCGCAAGGTCGCCGCGCCATGACGGGTGCGGCGCGGCCTTGGGGGGCATCATGACATCAGCTGGGTTCACGGAATGGCCTGTGGTTGCGCTTTGCGCGAGAAAGCCTAGCGCGAACTCACTGCGCAAACCTTAAGCCAGACTTGCGAAGGCAATCCATTCAACGAAACGCTTTGTTTGCCATTCATAGTTACGTTCCCCGAGTAGAACCGAATAGGCGACTTGAACCTGGCATGAGTGTTGTTGCGGTCGAAAAGAAGATCCTGAACGCGGCCCATAACCGGGCGGTGTTTCAACGCCGCATCCGCGTCCTTTCCGACCATATCGCCGCCGCGCTGGGCGCTGACGGCACCGTGCTCGATCTCGGCTGCGGCGACGGTTCGCTCGCCAAGGCGGTGATGGACAGAAAACCCGGACTGACGTTTCGTGGGATCGATGTTTTTGTCCGTCCGCTTACGGCCATCCCGGTGGAGATTTTCGACGGCGCGACCATTCCGGCCGCTTCCGGGTCGTTCGACTGGGTGACCATAGTCGACGTTCTCCACCACACGGACGATCCCGGCCGTCTTGTCGCCGAAGCCGCAAGGGTCGCGCGCAAGGGCGTCGTCATCAAGGACCATCTGCGGGAAGGGCCCTTCGCCTACAGCACGCTCAGGTTCATGGACTGGGTGGGAAACAGGGGCCACGATGTGAGGCTGCCCTATAACTATCTTTCCAGACAGGAGTGGGGCGCGATCTTCGGCCAGGCCGGGCTCAAGGCCCAAAGCTGGCGCGAGAACCTGGCGCTCTACCCGTTTCCAGCGAACCTCCTGTTCGACAGGGGACTGCACTTCGTCGCATCGCTCCGCTAACCCAGCGGGGCGAACGCCTTCACGTGGCTCTTTGATCGTCGCGAAATACCCAGACCGATGAAAGCACATAGCTCGCCGCGCCCGCGACGAGCGTGACGATGGCTGACATGGCCAGCGGCGACGCGGAAAATATCGATACGGCGACATGAGCGGACAGGCCCGCGACCATTGCACAGACAAGCTGGGTGACAAGATACCGCGGCAGTGCGCGGCCATGGTCGTGCTGTCCCTCGAAGGTCCAGCCATGCTGCGCCGAATACGCCACTATGAACGCCAGCGCATAGGCGATGACACTTCCGAAAAACGGCGGCAAGCCGGCTGAAACCAAGGCCCACGACAATACGAAGAACAGAAGCGCCGCTCCGACGCCGACCACGCCGAACCGGAAAAGCCGAACCGCGGCCAATTTTCGCGCAAGCCCTTTCACTTTTCAGCAAACCCGACGGATGCATCCGATCGGCCGGCCTGACCGGCCTTCAGCCGCTTGACCGGTATTTCCAGCACTCCGAGCAGAAATGCCGAGAAAAAAGCCTGGAAAGAAATGACGATCAGGCTCAAGCCCATCACGACGATGCGCGGGATTTCGGAATCGTTGAGCGGACCGAAGCCAAGATGCGCCCAGCGCAGCACTGCGTAGCCGAAAAACAGGGCACCACCGGTGAAGCAGATGGCGGCGTTGCTGGCCAGACGATCGGTGCTGATGGTCCTGGTCAGCCAGTCGGAGCGCGGGTTTGCGGGAAGAATGCCGGTTATCTGCGCATAGTACCGCGAAATCGCGCCAAACGTGATCAGCTGGATGCCAGTCACGACCATGAAGCAGGCGGCGACAAAGGTGTTCAAGTCGAGCGACAGATTGTTGATCACCCGCAGCGGCCCGACCACGAGCAGCGCCGCGAACAGCAAGCCAAGCCCGCTAAGGACAGCGCCCGGGATGAAGAACATCCAGCGTGGGTTGTAGACCAGAAGAAACTTCAGATGCCGCCACCCGTCACGCCAGGTCCTGAGATGCGGCGCGCGGCTGCGGCCATCAGGCTTAAGTGTCGTTGGCACCTCCTCGATACGCAGGCCGGCGAGCGCTCCACGCACCACCATCTCGCTGGCGAATTCCATGCCTGTCGTCTGCAGATCGAGCTTGCGGATGCTGTTAGCATTGAATCCGCGCAGGCCGCAGTGGAAATCGCCTGTCTGAATGCGGAAGAACAGCCTGCCAATGAAGCTCAGCACCGGATTGCCGAGATAGCGGTGTAGCAGCGGCATGGCGCCGGCTTCGATGCCACCCTGGAACCGGTTGCCCATGACCAGATCCGCGCCATCGCGCAGCCGCGACACGAACGCATCCAGCGCGCCGAAATCATAGCTGTCATCGGCATCGCCCATGATGATGAAGCGGCCCTTGGCGGCGGCGATGCCGCCCAGGAGCGCGGCGCCATAGCCCTTCTGTGCGACCGGCACGACACGGGCGCCGATCGCGGTGGCGATCTCTTGCGAGCCGTCCGTGCTGCCATTGTCGGCAATCAGCACCTCGCCGGAAATCCGCGACCTGTCGAGGAAGGCCCTGGCCTTGCCGATGCAGACAGCCAGCGTCTCGGCCTCATTGAGGCACGGCATCAGGATTGTAAGTTCGAGTTGCTTGGTCTGGACGGCACTGATCGCGGTGACGGCGTTCATGGTCGCTGTTCCATCGAGTGGGCTTTGCGCCTGTCCTGGCGCGCATTCTCACCATCCATGCCACGGCAAGACTTAAGAAAACGATGATGTAGAGCCTCGTCTTGTCATCATCCGTCCGCCAGGATCGCGCCGGGATGATTGATCCACATCTTCAAAATGTCTCGATTGGCAGATGAGCGGCGACGCTGTACAGGCAGTCATTGCCCAATCCGAGCGCGCCGGAGACCGCCATGAAGCTGAAAATCGCCGTCCAGATGGACCATATCTCCACGGTGTCGATCGCCGGCGACACGTCGTTCGCGCTGTCGCTGGAGGCGCAGCGGCGCGGCCACCAGCTGTTCCACTATACGCCTGACCGGCTGTCGCTGCGCGACGGCAAGGTTTTTGCCCGTATCGAGGAAATGACCGTCCGCGACGAGAAGCGCAATCACTACACATTGGGCGACAAGGTGCGCACCGACCTGTCGGAGATGGATGTCATCCTGCTGCGGCAGGATCCGCCCTTCGACATGAACTACATCACCACCACGCATATCCTCGAGCGCATTCATCCAAAGACTTTGGTGGTCAACGACCCGGCCTGGGTTCGCAACAGCCCGGAAAAGATCTTCGTCACCGAATTCGCCGACCTGATGCCGGACACGCTGATCACCAAGGATCCGCTGGAGGTCGCCGCTTTCCGCAAGGAGTTCGGCGACATCATCGTCAAGCCGCTCTACGGCAATGGCGGCGCAGGCATTTTCCATCTGCTCGAGGCCGACCGCAACCTGGCCTCGCTGCTTGAAATGTTCGGCCAGCTGTTTCGCGAACCCTATATCGTGCAGCGCTACCTAAAGGACGTGCGCAAGGGCGACAAGCGCATCATCCTGATCGACGGCGAGCCGGTCGGCGCCATCAACCGGGTGCCCGCCGAGCATGATTCCCGCTCCAACATGCATGTCGGCGGCCGCGCCGAGAAAACCGAGCTGACGGCGCGTGAGCGCGAAATCTGCGCCCGTATCGGCCCGTCGCTGAGAGAGCGTGGCTTCGTCCTCGTCGGCATCGATGTGATCGGCGACTACATGACCGAGATCAACGTGACCTCGCCGACCGGCGTGCGCGAAGTCGCCCGCTTCGGCGGCGCCGACATTGCCAGCCTGTTCTGGGATGCGGTGGAAGCCAAGCGGACGTAATCCGTTTTCATTTTGTATTAACCCTGTTCCGTTTTTGCAGCCGGGTACAACCCGGGCGCGACCCAGGGAGCCGACGGTTCACCCGATGTTCCTGTTTTGATCAAGTGATCGCCAAGGTTTGGGTGGCACGCGCCAGCGCCCTTCAGGGCCGCTGCCTTTCCTGCTCGCGGATGCCCGCCGTCTCGGCCAGCACCCAGTCGCGGAAAAGCTTGATCTTCGGCGTGTTGCGGCGGCTCTCCGAATGCACGAGCCAGTAGCCGTCGCCATCGGACCCCAGGGTCTCGAATGGCTGTATCAGCTGTCCCGTCGCCAGCAATGCCGTGTAGAGGTTGCGGGTGAGGATGGCTGCGCCCTGATCGGTCAGCGCGGCCATCGCATCATAGGCCTGCGTGCCCAGTGCCGGGCCGGCGATGACGCGGCTGGGATCGAAGGGGACGCCGGCGGCTTCGAACCAGATCTTCCACCAGGGGTCGTCAGCGCAGCATAGCGCGACCTTGTAAAGATCCTCGGGGTGGCGGATGCCTCCTACGCTCGCGGCCAGCCTTGGGCTGAGCATCGGCGTGTAGTCGGCCTTGAACAGATAATGCGCTGTCAGGCCGGGCCATTTGCCGGTTCCGGTCCGAATGCCGATATCCATGCCATCGCGCACGAAATCGGCCATACGGGACGACGTATCGACCTTCACCGCCAGATCCGGATGCATCAGCTGGAATGCTCCGAGGCGCACCGCCAGCCAATTCGAGGCGAATGTCTGGATGGTGGTGACGGAGAGCACGCCGCTGGCGCCGCCCTTCGTTGCCACCCACGCATCAGCCAGTGCCGAGAACGCGCCCGTGGCGTGCGGCGCCAGTTGTTCGCCAGCCTCGGTCAGGGCAATCTGCCTTGTTTTCCTTATGAAAAGCGGCGTTCCCGCGCGCTCTTCCAAAACCTTGATCTGATAGCTTGCCGCCGACTGGGTCATGCCGAGTTCTTCGGCCGCCTTGGTAAAGCTGCCCAACCGCGCGGTCGCTTCAAACACCCTGATCGCGCCCAAAGGCGGCAGTTCAAAGCTCATGACGCATCAATCCTCCTGATGCATGATACGCGATGTTCGATTGGAAACCAAGGCTGCATCGGTGCACACTCCTGCCATCAACCAGACACGAAAGGACATGGCCATGAGCACCACAGCACATCACACGACGCCTCGCCGTCTGATCCTCGACTTTTTCGCCGCCCCCTTTCGGCCAAGGCCGCGCAGGTTCGACCAGAACGCACTGTCGGATCATTTCAAGCGCGACATCGGCCTGCTCGACGGCCACGCACCTTACGGCAGCATCCGTTGAGCGTGATGTGCTCCGCGCATAGCGGTTCCGCTTCAGGGGATCTAACTGACACGATGGGAGAGAAAGATGAGCGTGCCGGCGGAGGCTCTGGGTGCTAGGACGACTTCGCGGCACTTATGGAGGGCTGGCATGGAGCTTCTCTCGCACGCGTTCCGCGTCGGCAGACATGACCACCGAGGGGACACCTTCCTGGCCGCTAAGCCGTAATACTTGCCGATTTTGTTCCCTTATTGTTCTTGAACAATTCGAAAATCTATGGTTGTCTCCGATGACATCGCTCACGGCCCGGTCGCATCGGGCGTGAGCGAGCCGGCATCCGGGGGCAGAAAAATGGTGGCGCGGGTTCGCACGGTGGCTTTCCAGGGCATCGAGGCCGTGCCGGTCGACGTGCAGGTGATGATCGCGCCCGGCAAGGTCAACATGCACATCGTTGGCCTCGCCGACAAAGCGGTGGCCGAAAGCCGCGAGCGGGTACAGGCGGCACTGCATGCCTCGGGCCTGTCGATGCCGTCCAAGAAGGTCACCGTCAATCTGGCGCCCGCCGACCTGCCGAAGGAAGGCAGCCACTATGACCTGCCCATCGCGCTTGGCCTGATGGCGGCACTTGGCGCCATTCCGGGCGACATGCTGGCCAACTATGTCGTGCTGGGCGAGTTGTCGCTCGACGGCACCATCGCCGCGGTTGCCGGTGCACTGCCTGCGGCGATCGGCGCCAATGCCGAGGGCAAGGGCCTGATCTGCCCCTTCGCCTGCGGGCCGGAGGCGGCATGGGCGGGACGGGACTTCGACATTCTGGCGCCACGCAGCTTGATTGCCATCGCCAATCATTTTCGCGGCACGCAGGTGCTGTCACGGCCGGAAGCCGGTATTCATGCCTCGGCACGCGACCTGCCCGATCTCTGCGAGATCAAGGGCCAGGAGACTGCGAAGCGGGCGCTGGAAGTGGCCGCGGCCGGCGGCCACAATCTCCTCATGGTCGGCCCGCCGGGATCCGGCAAATCGATGCTGGCGCAGCGGCTGCCGTCAATCCTGCCGCCGCTGGCGCCGAAGGAGCTTCTGGAAGTCTCGATGATCGCTTCCGTCGCGGGCGAACTCGGCGAGGGCAAGCTGACCGACCGGCGGCCGTTCCGCGCGCCACACCATTCGGTATCGATGGCGGCGATGGTCGGCGGAGGCCTCAGGGCGCGTCCGGGCGAGGTGTCGCTTGCCCATCACGGCGTGCTGTTCCTCGACGAGTTTCCCGAATTCACGCCGCAGACGCTCGACGCGCTGCGCCAGCCGCTGGAAACCGGCGACTGCATGATCGCCCGCGTCAATTACCGCGTCACTTATCCGGCCCGCATCCAGCTGGTCGCGGCGATGAACCCATGCCGCTGCGGCATGGCCGGCGAACCGGGCTATCGCTGCGTGCGCGGCGAACGCTGCCGCACCGACTACCAGGCGCGCATTTCCGGCCCGCTGCTCGACCGTATCGATCTGCGCATCGAAGTGCCGGCGGTTTCGGCCAGCGACCTGATCCGGCCTGATCGGGCGGAGAAAAGTGCTGACGTGGCGCTGCGCGTGGCGCGCGCCAGAAATATCCAGCGCGAGCGCTTCGAAGCGCTCGGCGTAACCACAGCCACCACCAACGCGCATTGCTCGCCGGCTGTCATCGAGACGATCGCCATGCCGGATGCCGCCGGCCTGGCCCTGCTTCGCGACGCCAGCGAGAAACTCGGCTTTTCCGCGCGTGCCTACCATCGCGTGCTGAAAGTCGCGCGAACGCTGGCCGACCTCGATGCCAGCGAAACCGTCGGCCGCATCCATCTGGCGGAGGCGATTTCTTATCGCATGAGTTCGGAGCGGGTGGCGCAGGCGGCATAGAAACCATCGATCCGCGACGTCTCGATACCGCACCACCGAGAGCCGGCACCCGTGGCATTGGTTGGTCCAGCGTGCCTTTCCGATCGCACAATGGCTCGGGAAACAATCCGGAAACAACGTGTAACAGTGCGGAAAAACTAGCGAAAAGAACAGGTCGCATAGTTGACCCTGGCGGCTGATGCCGCCGCGGGTGCCTTGAGGGAGGTAACCGGCGCTTGGCTATTCGATAGCCGCCGGAGGGGGCGATGATGACCTATGACTATGCCGACACCGTGCTCTATATCAACGGGCGTTGGAGAGAAGGACTGCGGCCCGGTTTGCCGGTGATGAATCCGGCGACCGAGACACGCATAGGCACTTTTTCCGCAGCCGGCGTGAGGGACCTGGACGAAGCCGCGGCCAGCGCCGAGCGAGGGTTCTGGATATGGCGGCAGGTGAGCGCGCTTGAACGGCACCGGATACTGACACGGACGGCCGATCTGCTGCGCAAACGCATCGAGCCGATCGCACATCTCATGACGATGGAACAGGGAAAGCCGCTTGCCGAGTCTCGCGCCGAGACGGCGGCCGCTGCGGCCCTGATCGACTGGTTCGCGAATGAGAGCCAGGGCGAGGCGGCCGCCAACCAAAGGACCACCCAACTCGCGCCGGCCGGACCGTTGGCGGCGTTCGTGGCATGGAGTTTCCCCCTAGGACAGGCCGCGCGCAAGGTGTCGGCGGCGCTGGCCAGCGGCTGCTCCGTGGTTCTTGTGGGGCCCGAGGCGGCGCCGGCCAGCTGCGCCGCGCTTGCCGTTGCCTTCGCCGATGCCGGCCTGCCCGCCGGCGTCCTGAACCTGGTGTACGGCCCCCAAGCGGAGGTCGCGCCATACCTGATCGCCCATCCTGCGATCATGCAAGGCTCATACAGCGGCCCGGCGTCGCTCGGAGCGCGGCTGGCCGACCTGGCAAGCGCCCGTGGGAAGCGGATTGTCCTGGAGCTCAGCGGGCATGCCCCGGCGATCGTCTTCGCCGACGCCGAGATTGGCCTCGCGGTGAATTCGCTTTGCAGGGCGAAGTTCAGAAATGCGGGGCAAGCCCGTTTCGCGCCTTCGCGCATCCTGGTCCAGGAATCCGTCTACGAGCGGTTCCTCGACGACTTCATCGAAGCGACAAGGAGGATCACCATCGGAAACGGCCTTCGGGACGGCGTTGAGATGGGCCCCCTTGCGGGCGAACATCGCTTCATGGCCGTGCAAGCCCTGGTGTCCGATGCGGTGGACCGGTCGGCTACCGTGGTGGCCGGTGGGCATCGCTTCGGCAATTTCGGACATTTCTTCTGGCCTACGGTCTTGACCGAGCCAACATCGGAAGCACGCTTGATGAACGACGAGCCTTTCGGGCCGATCGCGGTGATCGGCCGCTTCGAGCGGTATGACGCCGCGATCACCGAGGCAAACCGCGTTGGTCCCGGCCTGGCTCTATATGCATACACGACGTCGAAAACAGCGATTGGCGATCTCAGACGCGATATCGCCAGCGACGTGTTGTTTCTCAATCAGCGCGACGGCCGATCGCTCAGCATGCCGTTTGGCGATATCAATGGCGGCGTCGAGGATGAGGACACGCTGGAAAGCTTTGTGCAGGCAAGGCTGATAAGCCAATCCGCCTGACCATGCTTCGCTTAGCGCATGCTCGCGCCGTGCCGCCGCAGCCAATGCGCCGTGACCGGCGAAGCGTCCTCAAGAGCGATGGTCCCCTGGTGGAACGAACCGTCCCAGCCCTCAGCGGTGATCCATGCCGTGTCGTCCGGGCCGGCATCCTTGCGAACCGGCATGTTGGCATAGGCCCGATAGGGGTTGCCCTCGAAGGCAACGCCGTAAGCACTGGATCCCGGGTGCTTCAGGCTGATGAAAATGGCCTGATCTGGCTGACACAAGCCGCGCAAGGCTTGAGGCGGAATGACTTCACAAATCCCTCACTGGGGTGCCAGAAGGGCTCTTCCTCCGCACGCTCCTTCAGCTCCAGGTGCCATGGGCCGACAGCCAGGGACTCGCCGCGCAAACCGGCCTCTGCCGCGCCGACAGCCGACGCCTGCAAATCCAGGTAGGGCTTGAGGTAGATGGCGGGAACGACGACCACCAGAACGTAAAGGTGGTACCAGTATCGCCGCCGGACGCAACTCAGCCAGACGGTGTTCATTTTGCCGCCTGGATCCGGACAAGGCGTGCATCCTGAAATGCTTTCGCGGTCGCCTTGGGGCTCCGGGCCCAGATCCTCCCGCATCAAAAGTATAAAAAGGCTCAAATAGTAATAATAATTTCTGTAACCTGTAACTTTAGCGCCTTCTAAATAATATGTTGCGGCAAGCATCAGGACATGATATATTATGATGATAATGGAGCTGCCAGTTATTCTCTAACGCCATCTCTCGTTGTGATCTAGTTAGCGAATTTCGTTAGCTCACTTCGACAGGATTGGATGAGGATAAAATGGAGATATCCATTGAGATCAGCGGCGGCTTTGCCGCGATCCCCAAACTAAGCATGCCTATGACGATAGAAACAGACAAGATTGACGCTCGTGCTGCAGACGAGTTGAATTCTTTGCTGGAACAGACGAATTTCTTCGATCAACCGGAGTCTATCGGTACAACAAAGCCAGGGTCGGCCGACCTTATGACCTATATTGTGACGGTTCGAGATGGAGGTCGGGTCCATACGGTCCGTATTACCGACCCGATTGCCGATCCTTCTCTACAGCTCCTGATTGATCGGATTCAGGCCATTGGTCGTTTGAAGCGCCCTTGATCCGGGTGAAGTGCTCACCCTTTGCCCCTCTTCAAGTGTTTATTTCAACCTAGCAGGAGGACACTATGAGACATCTACATGCCCACGGCGGTGGTGGGTGCACGTGCTTCATCATTCCACCCCACATGCTGGAGAAAATCGCGGAAAACGGCACCGCCGATCAGCGCGAGAAGGCGCGTCAGGCGTTGTCCATCGACCGTACGTTTCGGGCGCAACGCGTGGCCCAGCCGCTACAGGCGCCGCCCGAGAGGGTTCAGGGCGCGGGCGCTCTGCATAAGAGCCGGCGCACCTATACTGCAAACCATGGCACTGGCTTGCCCGGTACCTTGGTCCGCTCCGAGGGTCAGGGCGCCAGTGGCGACGTCACCGTCGATGAGGCCTACGACGGGCTTGGGGCGACCTTCGATCTGTATGCGCAGGTCTATGGACGCAATTCGATCGACGACAACGGCATGGACCTGATTGCGACGGTCCACTACGGAAACAAGTACAACAACGCCTTCTGGAACGGCGCACAGATGGTCTTCGGCGACGGGGACGGAACGATCTTCAATCGTTTCACCATAGCGATCGACGTCGAGGGCCACGAATTGACCCATGGCGTGACCGGCGCGACGGCAGCCCTCGAATACCACGACCAGCCAGGGGCGCTTAACGAGTCGATCTCGGACTGCTTTGGCTCGCTGGTCAAGCAACGCTCGCTCGGCCAGACGGCGGCCCAGGCTGACTGGCTGATCGGTGCAGGCCTGCTTGCCGCGGGCATTCACGGCGTGGCCCTGCGTTCGATGAAAGCGCCCGGAACCGCTTACGACGACCCGCTGCTCGGCAAGGATCCTCAGCCCGATCACATGAGCAAATACGTCAACACAGCCTCGGACAACGGCGGAGTGCACATCAACTCAGGCATCCCCAACAAGGCATTCTACCTTGCCGCGGTAGCGATCGGCGGGAATTCCTGGGATGGCGCCGGCAAGGTCTGGTACAAGACGCTGCTCGATGGCCGTTTGACGAAAACGGCACAGTTCGTGGATTTCGCGAATCTGACCGTCGACAACGCCAATTCCCTCTTTGGTGCTGCGGTCCGAGACAAAGTGATAAAAGCTTGGCACGACGTAGGCATAGATGTCGCGGTGGTGCTGTCTTGGCAATATAACAAGGCGGTACTCTCGACCTTCACCAGTCCGCATTCGACCAATGCTTGGGCCTATATCCAAGATAATGGCTGGCGTAAGGTTCAGACCCTGACTCCCGACGGAGTCAATAACATGTTCACCTTGCTGGCTGACTCGCAGTCGTCGAGCACCAAGGTGCACGTCTACGTAGACGCAACCCTTATCTACCAGGCCTACGCAGCCTGAGTTGAGCGACGGAACGCGAATCCCCGTCTTTTAACCCCAACTGTTTTTCTGGAGGACTATCATGGCATACGTCAGTTTCTCTAACGCCCGCGTACTTCTTACCTTCACCAGCCCGCATTCCATGAACGCTTGGGCAAACATCGAAACCCAACCGTGGCGCAAGGTACAGCCGATCAGCACCGATGGAGTCGGTAACATGTTCACTCTGCTGAACGCGGCGAAGGCGGGCGGGCGTACGGTGTCCGGGTCATACGACGACAGCAACAACATGCTCTACACACTTTACATGAACTGAACCCCTGCCGATCCGAATCTGCTTACCTGGGTGCGGCTGCGCGGTTGCACCCAGGCCTATATTCGCAACCAATTTTAAGGAGCGTTCGATGTCGATCACATCTGTTACGATCCGCCTGGATATCGGCGACGGCAATTCAAGCGGCATAGCCGGTGGAGTCTCGCTGCATGGCGAGGCGCCGTCCCCAATGGATTTCGGGTCCGGTACGGCGACACTATCGCAAGGCGGCGTGCCAACGCCATCGGCGAGCATGGCGCTGGCCTCGGGCCAAGACATGCCGCCGACCCCCATGTCAGGGATCGGTGGTTTGACAGCTTCGATCTCGGAGCCACCAGCACCGTCCCATGACATTGCCAGCGCTGCTTCAGCAGCGTCGGGTGGCGACGACTTGCCGAAGCCGGAAGGCGAGCCAGCCGGCGCACGGAAAGCTCCGGTCAAGCGCTGATCGTTACGCCAACAGCCCTTGCGCGGACTCTCGCGCATCGGCCCGAAAATCCGAATCGATTTTCGGAAAGCTTGATGCGCCGACCAAAGCGATTAGTGCATTCATGGGAAAGCACGTTGCCCTAAATTGTGGCAATCTCTCCTCGTTTGGAGATGGATGTCGCCGTTCGTCGCTCTGACGCTGGAACTGGCTATCGAGAGTACCATCAAGGTGGCCTGCTGCCGGGTTGGCCTGTCGCCGGTTCCATGGCCACCTCATCTCGGTATCCATGGAGCCGGCAGCAGGCCCGAGACACCGTCGACCTATCGCCGACGAATTCGGTCGATTCGGGAAGACATCCTTCGTCAGGTTTATCAACCGGTGGAACAACGCAATGTGGACGTCAAACTGTTGAAGGTGTTGGCCCGCGAAAGTCGCCTGTTGATCCTTGAGTATTTGAAGGACCCTGCGCGTTCGGCGATGAGATCGGTCTGTGACATAAGACCCGGCTTCAGCTTTCAGTGTCTTGGATTATGAGCACTGCTCGGCCAGCGTGTGGCGACCCAGTCAAGATTGGGTGAACTTCTATCGACAATGGATCCGTCAGCTCGCCGCCTTGAGCTCCAGCCGCCGCGCGTGCAGCACCGGCTCGGTGTAGCCGTTGGGCTGGACGCGGCCCTTGAAGACGAGGTCGCAGGCGGCCTGGAAGGCGATGGAGCTGTCGAAATCCGGCGCCATCGGCTGGTAGAGCGGGTCGCCGGCGTTCTGGCGGTCGACGATGGCCGCCATGCGCTGCAGCGAATCCAGCACCTGGATTCGCGAACAGACATCATGGCGCAACCAGTTGGCGATGTGTTGCGAGGAAATACGCAGCGTGGCGCGGTCTTCCATCAGGCCGACATCGTTGATGTCAGGCACTTTCGAACAGCCGACGCCCTGGTCGATCCAGCGCACGACATAGCCCAGAATGCCTTGCGCGTTGTTGTCGAGTTCGCGCTGGATCTCGTCGGGCGTCCAGTTCGGCCGCACCGCCACAGGCACCGACAGGATATCGTCCAGCTTGGCCTTCGGGCGGCTCTTCAGCGCCGCCTGCACGGCGTGGACATCGACCTTGTGGTAATGCGTGGCGTGCAGCGTCGCCGCCGTCGGCGACGGCACCCAGGCCGTGTTGGCGCCGGCCTTGGGGTGGGCGATCTTCTCGACCAGCATCGCCGCCATCAGGTCGGGCATCGCCCACATGCCCTTGCCGATCTGGGCGTGGCCGGCCAGGCCGCATTCGAGCCCCGTGTCGACATTCCAGGCTTCATAGGCGGAAATCCAGGCGGCCTGCTTCATATCGCCCTTGCGGATCATCGGGCCGGCTTCCATCGAGGTGTGGATTTCGTCGCCGGTGCGGTCGAGGAAGCCGGTGTTGATGAACACGATACGGTCCTTCGCCGCGCGGATCGCTTCCTTGAGGTTGACGGTGGTGCGCCGTTCCTCGTCCATGATGCCCATCTTGATGGTGTTTTTCGCCATGCCGAGCAGCGCTTCGACACGGTCGAAAATCTCGACGGCGAAGGCGACTTCCTCCGGCCCGTGCATCTTCGGCTTCACCACATACATCGAGCCGGCGCGGGAATTGGCGCGGCGGCCCTTGGCGCCGACATCGTGCAGTGCGATCAGCGCTGTCAAAGCGGCGTCCATGATGCCTTCCGGCACCTCGTTGCCGTCGCGATCCAGGATCGCCGGGTTGGTCATGAGGTGGCCGACATTGCGGACCAGCATCAGCGAACGTCCGGACACTGTCAGCGTGCCGCCGGCGGGCGCGGTATAAGCGCGATCCGGGTTGAGCTTGCGCACGAAGCTCTTGCCGCCTTTGGTAATCTCTTCCTGGAGGTCGCCCTTCATCAGGCCGAGCCAGTTGCGATAGATGACGACCTTGTCCTGCGCATCCACAGCCGCGACCGAGTCCTCGCAGTCCTGAATGGTGGTCAGCGCCGATTCCAGGATGACATCGGCGATCCCGGCCGGATCAGTCCTGCCGATCTGGTTGTCGCGGTCGATCAATATCTCGATGTGCAGGCCATTCCTGGCCAGCAGCACGGCTTGCGGGTTGGCGGCGTCGCCGCGATAACCGACGAATTGCCGGGGGTCGGCAAGCGTGGTCGAGCCGGCACCGGCGCTGAGCCGCAGCGCGCCGTTGGCCAGCGACAGGCCGTTGACACCGGCCCATTTGCCCGAGGTCAGCGGTGCCGCCTCGTCGAGGAAGCTCTTTGTCCAGGCGACGACCTTGGCACCACGCGCGGGATTAAAACCCTTGCCCTTTTCGGCGCCATCGGTTTCGGGAATGGCGTCGGTGCCGTAGAGCGCGTCATAGAGCGAGCCCCAGCGAGCATTGGCAGCGTTGAGCGCGTAGCGCGCATTCATCACCGGCACCACCAGTTGCGGCCCGGCAACGACCGCGATCTCCGGATCGACATTTTCGGTCGAGACGCTGAAGGGGGGTCCTTCCGGAACGAGATAGCCGATCTCCTTCAGGAAGGTTTTGTAGATGTCCATGTCGACCGGCGCGCCATTGTCACGATACCAGCCGTCGAGCCTTTCCTGCAGGGCGTCGCGTTTTTCGAGCAGCGCCCGGTTCTTGGGTGCGAGATCATGGACGATGGCCGAGAAGCCATTCCAAAACGCCTCGGCGCTGATGCCGGTGCCGGACAGGGCTTCGTTGACGACAAAGTCGTGCAGTTCGTGGGCGATCCGCAATCCAGCGATTTCGACGCGGTCGGTCATTAGGGCTTTCTCCAGACGAAAAGGCTCGACCGGGCCTTTGGCATGTCAGGGTGCAGGGGTCAATTCGGCTAAGGATGAAGGTAGCGCATTTTCGCGGCCAGCGAGGTTGCTGATCTCCCCTTTGAGGGGGAGATTACCCGTGCTCTGGCGCCATCACTATACCGCAATCCTTGGCCTGCCCGACGCCACCGCCATCACATGCGCCTCGATGAACATGCGCTGGCCCTCGACGGTCGAGACGCGGAAGTCGGTCGAGACCTCTATCTCTGCACTGTCGGTGCCGGCATCCCTGGCCCGCTCGGCGGCGATCGACCGCACATCGGCTTCGGCCGCGGCGATCGCCGACGGCTCGTCGAGGAAGTCCCGCACGCTCTCGCCGGAGGCAACGCGAAACAGCCCTTCCTTGGGCTGGCTGACCCGCGCCTCCGCCGAGACGCGGACCTGGCCAACGACGGCGCCAAGCGCGTTGGCGACATCGGTATCCTCCGGCACCACGCAGTCGTTGCCGACCAGCGGCGGCAGACCGGCGTAGTGCAGCGGCGCCGAGGCGCCGAGACCAATGACCGGCCGGTCGAGTGCGACGCTGAGGCGGGCGATGCCGGGATGGGCATCGACCGCGCGCTGCACCAGCGCGTGCGCGACCGTCGCCGCGCCATCAAGCCCGTCCTCGGCAAAGGCGGTTTCCAGGATATATTCGGCCGACCAGCGCGTCAGCGTCAGCAGCACGCGCTCGGAAATCGCTTCCGGCGAGGCGGCGATCGGCTGGCCACGGCCATCGCGCTTGCGGGCGAAGAGTTCGGCGCCAAGGCGGGCGGCAGCCGGATCCCAGTTCGACTGCTTGCCCAGCACATGGGCGGCATCCGAGGGCGTGAAGCCGGCGACATGCACCAGGCCGCGCGACACCAGCCGGTTCAAGGTGGCGTTCTGGGCATTCGAGTTCAACAGTTTGTCGATGGGCAGCGGCGTGGCGCCGATCGCTTCGTATAGGCGAGCCTCAGCGCTGGTCAGGCCGGCGGCGAGACGGTCCGGCACGCCGGTCCGCACAGCCAGACGGCCATCCATGCGGCCGGGATTAGGCGCGCGCAACTGGCGTTCGAGTTCCGCGATCACCGCTTCGCCATGCGCCATGCCGGCCAGCGCCAGCGGCACCAGGCGGCGCGGCCCGAGCAATATCTTCGGGTTGAGCGAACCATCTTCCAGCGTCACTTCGGAATCGCCGCCGAGGCCGAAGGTGCGCATGGCAACGGCCTCGACCATGGTGCGGAAACCGCCGACGGTGGCGCCTTCGGGGTCGAGGCGAGGACGGCCCCTGTCGAGCACGGCGACGTCGGTGGTGGTACCGCCGATGTCGGAGACCACGGCATTGTCGAGGCCCGTCATGTGGTGGGCGCCGACGAGGCTGGCGGCCGGGCCGGACAGGATGGTCTCGATCGGCCGCTGGCGGGCGAAGGCGGCCGAGACAAGGGCGCCATCGCCACGCACCACCATCAGCGGCGCGGCGATGCCGCGCGCTTCGAGAAAGCCTTCGGTTGCCGCCACCAGCCGGTCGATCATCGAGATCAGCCTGGCATTGAGCAGTGTCGTCAGCGCCCGGCGCGGACCGCCGAGCTTCGACGAAAGCTCGTGGCTGGCGGTGACCGGCAGGCCGGTCTTCTCGCGGATCAGGTCGCGAGCTGCGATCTCGTGCGCCGGATTGCGGGTGGCGAAATAGGCGCAGACGGCAAAGCCGGAGACCGAGGCGCCGAGCTCCGGCAGCATGGCTTCCAGCCCGGAAAGATCGAGCCGGGCGGCATTGCCATGCACGTCATGTCCACCCGGGCAGAACACCACCGGATCGGTGCCGAGCGCCGTCTTCAGCCCGTCGCGGGCAAGGTCGGCCTCGGAAAAGCCAATCATGATCAGCGCCACGCGGCCACCCTGCCCCTCGACAAGCGCGTTGGTGGCAAGCGTCGTCGACATCGAGACGAGCTTGATGGCGGCGGGATTGGTGCCGGCCTTCTGCAGCACCGCGTCGACCGCGCCGGAGATGCCGACAGCGAGATCGTGCCGCGTGGTCAGCGCCTTGGCCTTGGCCAGCACCTTGCCCTTGTTCGGGCCCTGCTGCGGCCCGTCCGTTTCCGACCACAGCACGGCGTCGGTGTAGGTACCGCCGGTGTCGATACCGAGGAAGAGAGGCGATTGCTTGGGCTTGGTGGTCATTTTCTGGCGGACGTCCGGGACGCGAGGTTTGCTGCGAAGCCCTTAGCCGATAAGGCCCGGAGGATAAAGGCGGGAGCGATGGGCCAAGAGATGCGGGGCAATCTCTGCCTCGAGGAGGAAGCGGCGGCTTTGATGCAGCGCCTCGCCTACCCCACAAACCCCACCTTCTTGTGCGAACCATCGCAGAACGGCTTGTTGGCGGAATGGCCGCAGCGGCAGAGGAAAGTCTTTCTGGTGCGGTCGACCGTGTGGCCGGTGCCGGTGACGATCTCGACATTGCCTTCCAGCTTGAGCGGGCCATTGGCCGTTGGCGTCACCGTCAGCGGCCCGTCCCGCGCCTCCAGCGCCGGCGTGTCCTTCAGCGCCGGCTCGCCGGTGGCGGTGAAGCCGGCCTTGGTGTGCGCGCCATCGCAGAACGGCTTGTTTTGCGACAGGCCGCAGCGGCAAAGCGTGGCGCGGAAGAATGTCTCGTCGCCAAGCACGATTTCGGCATGCACGGCCAACGGGCCATTTTCCCGCAGCCGCACGGTGTTGACCACCGGCGGCCTTTCCTGCGGCCCGCCATCCTTCCTGACATAGGTGATGGCGCCGGAGGGACAGCTTTCGGCGAGCGCCACCACTTTTTCGACGCTGGCCGCGTCGGGGTGAATCCACTCGCCCGGCGCGTTGGGCACGAAGACATGCGGGTCGCCCAGCACGCAATTGCGCGAATGGATGCAGCGCTTGCCGGAAAACCCGACGTCGATCTTGTCAGTTTCGACCGTGCCGGCCATTGACGTGCTCCTGTTGCCTTGAGCGCACCACGTCCGAACGGACGATGCGGCGCGCTCTGGGTATCCGCCTTCGCAAGCTATGGCCGGGGCGGGAAAGGCGTCAAGCCGGCAATCCGGTCAGGGAACGAGATTGATTTCCTCGGTCTCGCCGCCGCTGCAGGTGTAGCAGCAATCCGCGCATTTTTCCTTGTTGCCGGGGCCGACGCCCCAATAGGTCTGCTCATCGCCATCGACCCAGGCGCCGTAGCAGATCGATTCGCCCTCGTTGCAGGACACAGGAAGCTGCTTGGTCTCGCCATCGTCGAGATAGAAATCCTTGCCGTTGCCCGGCCAGACATAGTCGCGGTCCTGGCTGTAGAGCTCGACGCGCATGGCGTTGGGATGGCCGTTCTTGACGGCAAAGGTGATGTCGGCGGCATGCGCCGACGGCGCCAGCAGCAAGGCAAGAAAGAGCGCGGCCAGCGTACGGCGCGCATAGGCGTAGAACATGGTAACCCCCAGGAAAGAAACGGCCCGTCCGACCGCGGCGCGACCATGACACGATGCGAGCGGCCGCTAAAGGGACCAATGGAACAATCCCTGACTGATTCTGGGTGGATCGGCGCTACTCGACGAGGTCGATCGTCTCGGTCGAGTGTTCCACGCAGATGAAGCAGCAGGTGTCGCAGGGCTGGTCGTTGTCGGGGCCGACGCCGGCCGAGATGCTGTCATTGCCGTTGACCCAGGCGCCGTAGCAGATGTGCTCGCCTTGATTGCAGGACAATGGCACTGATTTCTGCGAATTCGGATCGATCAGGAACACCTTGTCGTTGCCCGGCCAGACCGTTTCGCGGTCGCGGCTGAACAGTTCGACCGCGACGGCCTCCTTGCGCAGGTTCTTGACAAAGAAGGCCATGTCGGCGGCCTGGGCCGAGGTCGTAAGGAGCAATGCGGCGAGCACGGCAAGGCGAAAGAGCGGCACGATCGGACCTTTCGAATCATTCGCTGGAGAATCGCATGGCCGCCGGAAACTAGAAAGATGCCCCGCCAATCGCCCCCATCTCGCGGCCAAGGCGCTGCGTCTCGCGAACCAGCAGGTCGAGGTCCTCGCGTCGCGTGCGATGGTTGTTGATCGCAACACGCAGGCAGTGCTCACCGTGCACCGTGGTGTCCGAGAGCGCGGCGATGCCCTGCTCCTGCAGCCGCAACATGATCTCGGTGTTGAGCCGCTTTAGCGCCTCGCCAGTCATGCCGCCAGGAGCCATGCCGCCGGGCCGGAAGCGAAAACAGACGATGTTGATGGCCGGCGGCGCGACCAGTTCCAGCAGCGGCGCATCTTCGATCAACCTGGCAAGATATTGCCCTTGCGCGATGTTCTGGTCGATCAGCCGGCCGAACTTTTCGACGCCATGCTGCTTCAGCGCCATCCAGACCTTCAGCGCGCGAAATCCGCGCGTGGTCTGCAAGCCGTAGTCATGCAGCCATTCGCCGGAGGCAAGGCCGCGCGGCGTCGATTCGAGATATTCCGGCGTCACCGCAAAAGTCTTGCGGTGCGCGGCGGCATCCCGAACCAGGGCGCAGCCGACCTCGAATGGCGCGTGCAGCCATTTGTGCGGATCGAGGGCGACCGAATCGGCCCATTCGATACCGGCGACGCGGTGCGCGTTCCGCGGGGCAATCGCGATCAATGCACCGATGCAGCCGTCGACATGGAACCAGAGGTCTTCCTCATGCGCCAGTTTGGCCAGCGCTTGCAGATCGTCGATCGCCCCGGTGTTGACGGTGCCGGCGGTGCCGATGACGCAGGCCGGCATGAAGCCCGCTGCCCGGTCCTCCGATATGGCTGCCCGCAAGGCCTCGATGTCGATGCGCAGCCCGGCATCGGTCGGGATTCGTCGTAGCGCCCGGTTGCCGAGCCCGAGCGCTTCCATCGCCTTGCGGTGGCAGGAATGGAGCTGGTCCGAGCCATAGAACCGCAGCGGCTTTTCCATCGCGCCAACGCCGTGCTCGCGCAGGTCGATGCCAGCCTTGGTGTTGCGCGCCACCGTCAGTCCGATGATGTTGGCCATCGAGCCGCCGCTGACCAGCGTGCCGCTGGCCGAAGCGGGGAAGCCCAGCATCTCCTTGCACCAGTCCACAACCTGGCCGTCGACAAGCGCGGCGGCGTGATTGCCGCCGCCGAGGTTCGAGCCCTGTATGGCCGCCAGGAAATCACCGAGCGCACCGGTGAAGTTGCTCGAGCCCATATACCAGGACCAGAAGCGCGGATGGGTATTGCCCATCGGATAGGGCATCACCGTGGCAGCGACCTCGCCGTAGACATCAGCGAGCGGCGAAGGCGAGCGCGGCAAGGGCGCTGTGAAGGAGGCCCTCACAGCCGCCGGCATCTCCTGCCAGACCGGGCGCTCCCTGACATCGCGCAGGTAACCGACGGCGTCGTCGATGATCCTGTGCGACAACGTCCGCACATCGGCCCAATCGAGCGGGTCGAGTGTCTCCTCGGAGAGGCCCGGCATTTCCTGGCTGGTATCCATTCACTTTGCTCCTCGCCCGCCCTACGCCGCCGGAAACTGGGCGCCGGGCGTCGAGCGCGACAGGGCGATTTCTTCGGCGTCCATTTCGGCCTCGATGCCGTCGAACAGCGGCGTCGTCATGTAACGCTCACCGGTGTCGGGCAGCATGCAAAGGATCACCGATCCGGCCGGAGCGTTTTCGGCGATCCGCCGGGCGACGGCGAAGGTGGCGCCGCCCGAAATGCCGGTGAAGATGCCTTCCTTCCCTGCCAGCGCCCTGGCCCATTTGATGCCCTCGGGCCCGGCGATCGGCATCACCTCGTCATAGAGGTCCGCGTCGATCGCCTCCTGCAACACGTTGGGGATGAAATCCGGCGTCCAGCCCTGGACCGGATGCGGCTCGAAAGCCGGATGGCTGGCGGCGGGTGCGCCGCCGGCGCCGCGCTGCTGTGGCTTGCCGCTGCCGATCAGCTGGGCATTGGCCGGTTCGGCCAGAACGATACTGACATCCGGCCGCTCGCGACGGAGCACACGCGCCACGCCGGTCACGGTGCCGCCGGTGCCATAGCCGGTGACAAAGCAATCGAGCCGCTTGCCGGCGAAGTCGTTGATGATCTCGCGCGCGGTTGTCGTCTCATGGATGGCGGCATTGGCCGCCGTCTCGAACTGGCGGGCCAGGAACCACCCATTGGCCTCGGCCAGCTCCACCGCCTTCCTGTACATGCCAAAGCCTTTTTCGGCGCGTGGCGTGAGCACCACCTTGGCGCCCAGCATGCGCATCAGCTTGCGGCGCTCGATGGAAAAACTGTCGGCCATGGTGACGACCAGCGGATAGCCCTTTTGCGCACAGACCATGGCGAGCCCGATGCCGGTGTTGCCGCTGGTGGCCTCGACGATGGTCTGACCGGGCTTCAGCGCACCGCTGCGCTCGCCCTCTTCAATGATGTTGAGCGCCAGGCGGTCCTTTACCGATGCCGCCGGGTTGAAGAACTCGGCCTTCACATAGATCGTCGCATGGGCTGGGCCGAGATTGTTGACGCGGATAACCGGCGTGTCGCCGACCGTGTCGAGAATGCTGTCAAACAGGCGGCCGCGCCCGGCCGTGGTTCTGATCTGTGCTTGCTGCGGCATGGGATGATTTCCTCGTTCTTGTTCGTTGTGATCACGGGCCGGTTACAAACCGGCCGGTTGGGCGGCGAGGTTTCGAGACCATGCCGCGCTATGACGTGCCGACAATGCGGTGTGGCGCATTTGGAGCGAAATTCGCTGCCGGATGCGCCGCCTTGTCTCGTCCAGTGATAGAATGGAGGCCGGCTGGCCAGCGTGGGAACAAGCGTGGAAACGCCCGTGGTATCAACTCGATCGAGCCCAAGCAGTGAGCCGTCGGGGCTTTCCGTGCGCTTGCTCGGGCAGTTGGCGATCGTCCGCGATGGCGTTCCCGTCGCATTGCCGGCTTCGCGCAAGATGGGCGCGCTGTTCGCCTATCTGGCGCTGGCACCGCATCCGGTCGGACGCAGCCGGCTGTGCGAGCTTTTGTGGGATGTGCCCAACGACCCCCGGGGCGAGCTACGCTGGTGCCTGAGCAAGCTTCGCGGTGTTCTCGATGGACCAGACCGCCGCCGGGTCGAGACGCAGGGCGACACCGTCGCACTGCGCCTGGACGACTGTTTCGTCGATGCGCCGGTGATCGTGGCTGCCACGGCGCATGGATTTTCGAAACTCGGTATCGAGCGATTGCGGGGGCTGGCCAACCTGTTCGCAGGCGATTTTCTCGACGGGCTCGAACTTGACCGCAGCCCGCTCTTCAACAACTGGCTGACGGCGCAGCGCCGCCGGTTCCAGTCGTGTCACGCGGCGGTGCTGGAGCACCTTGTCGGCGCTCTTCCGGCCGGTTCCGAGGAAGCGGCTGCCTTTCACGACAGATGGGTGGAACTGGCGCCGTTCGACGGGCGGGCGCACCTGGCGCTGCTGGCCAATCTGGCGATACGCGGGGCCTTCGGCGCGGCAGAGGAGCATCTGGCGGCGGCGGCACGGCTTTTCCAGTCGGAGGAACTCGATTTCGGTCCGGTTCAACGCGGCTGGCAGGCGATCCGCGACAGGCCATCCGGCGCTTCGCTGCAAGCCCAGCCCTGCGCGATAACGGTGCCGCCGTTGGCGACCGCCGCGGCCGCCGACAAACCGCCCGAACCCAGCCACGCTTCGCTGGCCGTGATGCCTTTCGTCGACGAAACCGGCCTCGGCGGTGTTCGGGGCGGGCTCGCGGACGGCCTCACCCACGACATCATCACCCGGCTGGCAAAGCTCAGGGACTTTTTCGTAATCGCGCGCGGATCGGTCTTCGCCCTGGCCGAAATGAACCTCGCGCCTCAGGATGCCGGGCGGCGGCTGAATGTCGACTATGTCGCCACCGGAACCGTGCGCAGCTTGACCGGCCGCATCATCGTCAGCGTCGAGCTGGTCGAGGTGCGCACGGCAAGGATCGTGTGGGGCGAGACATTCGAGCGCCGGCACGACGATATCTTCACCGTACTGGACGATATCGGCAACAGCATCGTCTCGTCGGTATCGGTCGAGATCGAGACCGTCGAACGCAACCGCGCCATGCTCAAGGCGCCGAATTCGCTCAACGCCTGGGAGGCCTACCATCGCGGCCTCTGGCACATGTACCGCTTCACCCAGCCGGAAAACGACCTGGCGCGGCACTTCTTCGACATGGCGGTCGCGCTCGATCCGACCTTCACCCGCGCCTATGCCGGCCTGTCCTTCGTTCATTGGCAGAACGCCTTCCAGCGCTGGGGCGACCGCGACAGGGAAAGCGGGCTGGCCTTCGAGACCGCCGGCCACAGCCTGCTGGTCGATGACCACAATCCGGCCGCCCACTGGGCGATGGGCCGGGCGCTTTGGTTGCGTGGCGAGCAGGATGGCTCGCTGATCGAACTGGAACGGGCGGTGGACCTCAGCCCCAACTTCGCACTCGGGCATTACGCTTTGTCGTTCGTGCATTCGCAGTCCGGCGATCCACGGGCGGCGATCGGCTCTTCGGACCACTCGCGCCATCTCAGCCCCTTCGACCCCCTGCTGTTCGGCATGCTTGGCGCTCGCGCCATGGCGCATGTCCGCCTCGGCCAGTTCGACGAGGCTGCCGAATGGGCGCTGAAAGCGGTGGCTCGGCCCAACTCGCACGCCATCATCCTGGCCATTGCCGCGCATTGCCTGGCGCTGGCGGGCCGGCTCGACGAGGCGCGCAAATTCGCTGCCGCCATCCGCAAGACATTGCCCAACTATCGCGCTGAGGATTTCATCGGCACGTTTCGTTTCGAGCCGGACGCCGCGGCACTGTTCCGGCAGGCCGGCAGGCGCATCGGCTTGAGCTGAGGCAATCAGCCCCGCAAGCCAAGGCAAGCCCTCGAATTCCGCCGGTTAACGAATTCGGAAGGGGTTGTTTAACCGTTCGCCGCTATGTCACGGCCCGAGGGGCCCTTGGCAAAAGTGTGAGTATGATGAGCGACAGCCCTGATAAGCGTAACGAATGGCGTGCCATTTTCTATGTGCAGGCCCGCGTTGGCATCCTGTTTGTTCCTGTTGTCGCCAGCCTTCTGCTCATCGCGGCACTCGCCGGCAACGAACGCAAATCCGCTCCCGACGGCATCGACCGCACCGTTACAGGCTCGGTGCGCTAACCGGCACGGCCGTTAGTTGAGCTTGGCTCCCCGCGAGGCGCGCGTCACCTGGCGGGGGAACTCCTGCCTGCATCGGGCATTGTCTTCCAGAACCGCCACTGGAGAACATGATGACCAAGGCCTTCGATGTGAACGACGACACCGCGCGGAACCCGAAGCCGCCGCCGCAGCCAAAGACCGGCGACGCGCTGCATAAAAAGAAGGTGCAGGGAAAGGCGTTCCAGGTGAACGAAAACAGCGTGGAGAACCCGAAGCCCGCGCCGGCATCCCGAAAGTGATGCCCTGATCGGCAAGCGTCGCTCAAATAAAGCGCGGGATCGGACCGTTCTGCGGCGTGGTGCGGTCGCCGAGGTCGAGAAAGACCTCGTCGACATAGCACCAGCCCCAGCCTTCAGGCGGATCGTAGCCCTCGATGATGGGGTGGCGGGTCGCGTGGAAATGCTTGGTGGCGTGACGGTTGGGCGAGTCATCGCAACAGCCGACATGGCCGCAGGTGCGGCAAAGCCGCAGATGCACCCACTCAGAACCGCTCTTCAGGCATTCCTCGCAGCCAAGGGCGCTCGGCGTGACGTCCTTGACGTCTGCCGCGTGTCTGCATTCATCCGCCATCACACTCTCCCGACTTGCTTCGGCTCGACCTGTTCCGGTGCCACGGCCTGACTGCCGTTTTGCGCCAGATATGCATGCAATGCCGCCACCACCTGGGCACCCTCGCCGACAGCGGCGGCGACGCGTTTGACCGAGCCGGAGCGCACGTCGCCGATGGCGAACACGCCGCTTCGGCTCGTCTCCATCAGACCATGCGTTGATCCTATGTCCGATCCGGTGCGGATGAAACCCCTGGCATCCAGCGCCACGTCGCTCTGCGCCAGCCAGTCGGTGTTCGGGTCGGCGCCGATGAACAGGAAGAGATGGCGGATCGGCCGCGTCGTCTCCACACCGCTGGCGCGGTCCCGCCAGCGCACGGCGGCGAGATTGCCCTCGTCGCCTTCCAGCGCCTCGACCTCGGCCCCGGTCAGCACCTCGATGTTGGGCTGCGCCCTGATGCGCTCGACCAGATAGCGCGACATGCTGGCCTCGAGGCCGCCGCCGCGCGCCAGCAAAGCCACTTTGCGCACATGGCTGGCGAGGTAGACGGCGGCCTGTCCGGCCGAATTTCCGGCGCCGACCAGGGCGACCTCCTGTCCGCCGCAAAGCCGCGCCTCGATTGGCGAGGCCCAATAATGCACGCATGTTCCTTCGAACCGCGCCAGGTTGTCGACGTCGAGGCGGCGGTAGCGCGCGCCGCTGGCGATCACCACGCTACGTGTCCGCACCGTCTCGCCGTCGCCGACTTCAAGAAGGTAGCGGGCGCCGGAGGGATCGTTCGCCGCACTGAGCAGCTTCGCTTCATCTGGGATGACCATTTCGACGCCAAATTTCTGCGCCTGATTGTACGCACGCGCCATCAGCGCCATGCCCGAAATGCCGGTGGGAAATCCGAGATAATTCTCGATGCGCGAGGAGGCGCCGGCCTGCCCGCCGAAGGCACGGCAGTCGAGCACAATGGTCGACAGGCCTTCGGAGGCGGCATAGACGGCCGCCGCCAGACCGGCCGGCCCGGCACCGACAATGGCGACATCGTAGAGTTTGTCGGCATCGATCGGCCGCAACAGGCCGATGCAGCGGGCAAGGTCCTTCTCGCCGGGATTGCGCAGCAGCCTGCCGTTCGACACAGCACGATCGGGAGGTGGTGCGGATCGACGTGAAACTGTTCGATCAGGGTTTTGGCGCAGGGGTCGGCGTCTGAATCGAGCACGCGGTGCGGCTGGCCACTTCGGGCGAGAAAGCCTTGCAGCCGCAAGACGTCGCTGTTGCCGGCAAGGCCAATGATGATCGGCCCGATCGTGCCGCTCTCCAGCAGACCGACACGGCGCAGGATCAGCGCCCGCATGATGCGCTCGCCGAGATTGGCCTCCTGCACCATCAGGTCGCGCAGCCGCTGCGAAGGGATGACGAACGCCTCCACCGGCTCGGCCGCTTGTGCATTGACCAGCGACGGCCGCGCCGAAAGCTGCGCGAGTTCGCCAACGAACCCGCCCGGACCA
The DNA here is from genome assembly GCF_015500075.1 of Mesorhizobium sp. INR15. Lineage (NCBI taxonomy): Bacteria > Pseudomonadati > Pseudomonadota > Alphaproteobacteria > Hyphomicrobiales > Phyllobacteriaceae > Mesorhizobium > Mesorhizobium sp. INR15. The sequence continues at coordinate 893,271 of NZ_CP045496.1, forward strand.
TGCGTGACGATCGTCTCGCGCCGGCCAGGCTTGCCATCCTGGGTGATGTCGACCGTGCCCGACAGGACAACGATCAGGCCCGGCGCCACATCGCCGGCTTCAAAGATATGCTCGCCAGCGGCATAGGAACTGGCCTCGCCAAACCGGCGCATGCGCTCGATGTCGGCTTCGGCCAACGTCGGGAACGCCTGATCGCGACGGGTCGAGAAGATCGGGTTGACGGTTTGTGACATGGTTCGAGCGTAGCGAAGCAGCCGCGCGGTTTGAAGCGGTTTGTTCGAGGCCTAGCCGGGAGGCGAGGTTGCTGACGGCCATCAGGCCGTCGTGTCGGGATGACCAGATCCGTGAAGACTTGAGGCGTCGCGCGGCGCTGCCCAAGATCGGCTCAGCTGACCGCCAACGCTCAGGAGCCTGCCCCGGTCTCCGGCAGCATCCGCTTCAGCACATCATCCTTGCGGATGAAATGATGCCACAGCGCCGCCGCGGCATGCAGCCCGGCAAGGATGAGGATAAGATTGGCGCACAGGCTGTGCAGCTCCCTGATGGACCGTGCCGTGGCGCTGTCGGGAGAAATCGGGGCCGGAATGGTAAACAGACCAAAGAAGCTCAGGGCATCGCCCCTGTACCAGGTGAGCAGGATGCCAAGGACCGGAATGGTCACCAGCAGCGCGTAGAACAGCAGATGCGTGACCTTGGCCGCCCATCGTTCCACCTCCGGCATTTCTTGCGGCACTCCGGGCGCCCCCAAAGTGAGGCGCAGGCCGAGGCGGATGGCGACCAGCACGAACAGCAACATGCCAAACGAAATATGGAACCACCAGACGAGTGCACGGCCAGGGTCGCCGCGCGGGAAAATGTCCGCCACGTAGGTCAAGCCATAGAGGCCGATGACCAGCAGAAACACCGCCCAGTGAATAGCCTTTTGCGCGCCTGTATAGGTGGGTTTCATTCGAGCCTTCCGGTTTGGAATGCTCCTAACCTAGCCGCGATCATGTCAAAGCTTTGTCTGGACAGTGGTCCTTTTGGCCGCGTCGAGCCAGGCAGCGATGCGTCGAACAAAGAAAAAGCCCGGACGAACCGGGCTTTTTCTTTGGGTTTCTGAACCGGATCGAATGGTTCGAAACGGGAAAATATGGTGCCCAGAAGAGGACTCGAACCTCCACTCCTTGCGGAACACGGACCTGAACCGTGCGCGTCTACCAATTCCGCCATCTGGGCTGGTGCGGGCTCATGTAAGCGGGCAAGCGATGGCTGTCAACGCGCTTTTTTGGAGCATGATCCCGAAAGGTGGAAACCGGCTTTCGGAAAAGATCATGCTCAGGCGAGAGTGGCGCCAGTGGCTTGCCGGCTTAGGGACCGTCAGCCCTCCAGCACTTCCTTGGAAGCCACGGTCGAATCGGCGTTGAGCTGGTAAATCACCGGCACGCCGGTGCCGAGTTCCAGCTTGACGATCTCCTCGCCCGACTTGCCGTCCAGCGCCATGATCAGCGCGCGCAGCGAATTGCCGTGGGCGGCGACCAGCACGGTGCCACCGCGCAGCACATGCGGCTGCAGGTCGTGCAGGTAGTAGGGCCAGACGCGCGCGCCGGTGTCCTTCAGGCTCTCGCCGGCGGGCGGCGGCACGTCGTAGGAGCGGCGCCAGACATGAACCTGTTCCTCGCCCCACTTCTCACGGGCATCGTCCTTGTTGAGACCGGAGAGGTCGCCGTAGTCGCGTTCGTTCAGCGCCTGGTCGCGGATGGTTTTCAGATCGCTCTGGCCGACGGCGTCGAGAATGTGCTGGCAGGTTTTCTGTGCCCGGATCAACGCCGAGGTGAAGGCGATGTCGAATTTCAGGCCGCGCGCCTTGAGTTTCTGGCCGGCGGCCTTGGCCTCGGCGTGGCCCTGCTCGGTCAGGTCGACGTCACGCCAGCCGGTGAACAGGTTCTTCAGGTTCCATTCGCTCTGGCCGTGGCGCACGAGCACGAGGGTTCTCGACATGTTTGCTCCTTCGGGTTTTAAGGAAATCAGGCCGTCTCAGGCGAGCCCAAGCACGTCCCGCATCGAATACAGTCCCGGCTTTTTCGCGCGCGCCCAAAGTGCTGCCTTGACGGCGCCTCGGGCGAAGATGGCGCGGTCCTCGGCGTGGTGCGACAAGGTGATGCGTTCGCCGGTACCGGCCAGGATGACGCTGTGATCGCCGACCACCGAGCCGCCGCGCAGCGCGGCGAAACCGATCGAGCCGGTCTTGCGCACGCCTGTATGACCGTCGCGCGAGCGGACATCGTTGCCGGCGAGCGCGATGCCGCGACCGGCGGCTGCCGCCTCGCCGAGCAGCAGTGCCGTGCCGGACGGCGCGTCGACCTTGTGCTTGTGATGCATTTCGAGGATTTCGATGTCGAAATCCTCGGCGTCTAGCGCGCGCGCCGCCTGCTCCACCAGCACCGCCAGCAGATTGACGCCGAGGCTCATATTGCCTGACTTGACGATGGTCGCATGGCGCGCCGCCGCCGCGATCTTCTCGTTGTCTTGCACCGAACAGCCGGTGGTGCCGATGACATGGGCGATGCGCGCCTGCGCGGCGTAGCCGGCGAACTCTACGGTCGATGCCGGCGTGGTGAAATCGAGCACGCCGTCGGCCTTGGCGAAAACCGGCAGCGGGTCGTCGCCGATCGCAACGTTGATCGCACCGACACCGGCCAGTTCGCCGGCATCCTTGCCGAGATAAGGCGAGCCGGCGCGTTCGACCGCGCCGACGACGCGGGCACCGGGAATGGTGTGAATGGCGCGGATCAGCGCCTGGCCCATGCGGCCGGCGGCACCCACCACGACAAGGCCCATATCAACGGCGCCCATGTCTCCGGCCGGCTTCTCGCTCATGTGTTTTCCCCGACGACGATGTCCGCGCCACTGTCTTGCGGCGAAGTCTGGCGCGGCGCGGCGTCGTCGACAAGCCCCAGGCCCTTGACGCCCTGCACGCGGTGGAAGCGGGCATAGACGCTGTGCGGGTCGGCCATCAGCGAGGCGTGGGTGCCCTCTTCGACCAACCGGCCCTGTTCCATGACGACGATGTGGTCGGCATTGACCACGGTCGACAGCCGGTGCGCGATGACGATGGTCGTGCGCCCTTGCATGACATGGGTCAACGCCTCCTGCACGCGCGCTTCCGCCTCGTTGTCGAGCGCCGAGGTCGCTTCATCGAGCAACAGGATGGGCGCCTGACGGACAATGGCGCGGGCGATCGACACGCGCTGGCGCTGGCCGCCGGACAGCGTCGCGCCGTTTTCGCCCACCGCCGTGTCGTAGCCCTGCGGTTGCTGGCGGATGAAGCGGTCGGCCTCGGCTTGCCGTGCGGCCTGCTCGATCTCGGCATCGGTAGCGCTTGGCCGGCCATAGCGGATGTTGTCGCGGATGCTGCCTTCGAACAGATAGGGCTGCTGCGAGACGTAGGCGATGGAATTGCGTAGCGACTGCTTGGTGAGTTTCGAAATGTCCTGGCCGTCGATCTCGATGCTGCCGGCCTCGAGATCGTAGAAGCGCTGCAGCAGCGCCACTAGCGTCGTCTTGCCGGCGCCCGACGCGCCGACGATGGCGGTCATCTTGCCGGCGGCGGCGGTGAAGCTCAGATCCTGCAGGACCGGCGCTTCCTCGACATAACGGAACGAGACGTTGTTGAAGCGCACTTCGCCGCTGGTGAAATTCGCTTTCGCCGCGCCCGCCGCATCGCTTTGCTGCGGCTCGAGATCGAGCAGTTCGTAGATCATGCGGGCGTTGACCAAGGCGCGTTCCATGCCGACCTGCATGCGCGCCAGCCGCCTGGCGGGGTCGTAGGCCAGGGTCAGCGCGGTGATGAAGGAAAACACCGCGCCAGGCGGCTCGCCAAGCACGGTTGCCCTGTAGCCGGAATAGGCGATGACGCCGGCGAAGGCGAAACCGCCCAGAAGCTCGGTGACGGGCGTCAGCCTTTCCGAAACCTTGGCGATCTTGTTGGCCCGCTGCTGCGCATCGTCGGCCAGCTTGCTGACGCGTCGCGACAGCTCGTCCTCCATGGTGAAGGCCTTGACGACAGTGATGCCTTGCGTGGCTTCCTGCATGGCGCCGATCAGCCGCGAGTTGATCTGCACCGATTCCCGCGTGATGCGCCGCACCCGGCGCATCAGATAGCTGACCGTGTAGATCAGCGGCGGTCCGATAAGCAGCGCCATGGCCGACAGCAACGGGTCCTGCCAGAGCATGACGCCGAGCAGAGCGATCAGCGACACGGCGTCGCGCGCGATCGATGTCAGCGTCATCGACAGAAGATCGCGGATGCCGTTGACGTTCTCGTTGACCTGCGCGGCCAGCCGGCCTGAACGCGTGTCGTTGAAGAAGCCGACGCCGAGTTTCATCAAGTGATCGAAGATGCGCCTCTGGTAGCGTGCGACCAGATTGTTGCCGATCTTGGCCAGGGTCACCGCCTGGCCATACCCGGCAAGGCCCCGCAGGATGAATGCACCGAGGATCGCAGCACAGATCCACGGGATCAGGTCGCCGCGCCGTTCATAGAATATCTCGTTGACGACATCCTTCATGATCCATGCGGTGAAGGCGGTCGTTCCCGCCACAACCGCCAGACAGAGGATCGCGAAGACGTAGGATGCGCGGTATTCGCGGCTGTTCTCGGTGACGATGCGGCGCACCACCGCCACGATCTCACCCGCCCGGGGCTTCTGCTGGTTTGAAGTCTGAAGGGTCAAATCGGGAGCGCTTCGTGGTTTCCGCTTCGTCAGGCAGGCTGAATCTGGCCTCCCTCTTAGCGCCATGAGACCGGCTTGCCTATGCCTTGGGATGACTAACTTCGTCGCGCCAGCGCCGACCGGCCGTCTGAACGCCGAACAGCGAGGGGTTCCGGGCATAGGCCGCGAGGCCGAGGAGTGCCGCGAGCGGATGGGTGATGACATAGACCGGCATGGTGCGCATCAGCTCGCTATGCGGCGCCTTGTCCTCGAAGGCGGCGCGGAAATTGCCGGCCTTCAGCGCCGGCACGATTTTCTGCGCGATGCCGCCGGTGAGAAACACGCCGCCACGGCTCATGAACACCAGCGCAAGGTCGCCGGCGGTGCGGCCAAGGCAAGTAACGAACAGCTCAAGCGCCTCTTGCGCAACCGGATCGGTCTTTGCCAGGGCCGCAGCGGTGACTTCGGCCGGGGTGGTGAAGGGCGACGGCTTGCCGTCGACCTTGGCCACCGCCCGGTAGACGTTGACCAGGCCGCGCCCGCACAGGATCTGCTCGCCTGAAATGCGGCCTTCAAGCTTCTCGATATGCGGGAAAACCGCGAAATCGCGCGGCGTGCGCGGGCCGATGTCCATATGGCCGCCTTCGCCCGGCACCGGAATCCAGTGGTTCAAGGCATAGACCAGGCCGGCGACGCCGAGACCGGTTCCGGGGCCAAGCACGACCCGCCCGGCATTGGGCTCCGGCGTGCCGCCGCCGATCTTTTCCATATGCTCTTCGCCAAGCGCGACGACGGCCAGCGCCTGCGCCTCGAAATCATTGAGCACGACGATGTCGCTCAAGCCCAGGTTGGCGAACATCTGCTTCGGCCTGACGACCCAGGGGCAATTGGTGAGTTCGATCTCGTCGCTGTCGACCGGGCCGGCCACCGCCAGCACGGCGGAATTGGGACGGATCGACGAGCGGTCGAGCACCGCCGCCTGGATCGCGTCGTCGATGGTGTTGTAGTTGGCGGTCTGGACGATGGTCGGCTCGCCGGCCTCGGAATTCGCGTCGAGCACGATCGAGAACCGCGCATTGGTGCCGCCAATGTCGCCGATCAGGATCGGGAACCGCAACAAAGTGTCGTTGTCGCTTGACATGCTCGTCCCTGTTTTTGGCAGTGTCTTGCTGCTTTTGTCGTTGACTAGCGCATGCCCCCGGAAAGGGGAAGCGTCAGTTCGCCTTTACTATCCAGTGTTTGTGCTGCCCCTCACCTGCCTGCCGGCATCCTCTCCCCGTATAGTGACGGAGAGAGGGGCGCTCTCATCAAGGATTTCGCCAATCACCAGCGTTTGCTGGAATAGCGCCAAGGCTGCGGCGAACCCCCTTCTCCCCGTCACTATACGGGGAGAAGTGCCCGGCAGGGCGATGAGGGGCAGCGCTGACTCCGGCGTTTAACGCATGTCCAGTTCGGCAGCTGAAATTGGCGTCAGTTTCCGGGCCGTGGCCTCGGTACCGGCACGCCGATCTCCGGGGTGGCGGTGAAGGCGTTGAGCGAGGATGGCAAGGCGTTCGCGCCGCTGGCCGTGGTTGCCGCCGGCGCGGGCTCTGTCTCCAGCGCCGGCGCCACCGCGACCGGCACGCCGCCGCCGTGATAGGTGGCGGCTTCGGCCGAAGCCGGGGCTGGCGCTTCGAGGACGGCCCGGCACTCCTTGGGCAGGTTCGCCATCGTCATCACATCGCGAGCCTTCGGCGCATCCGGGTTCTTGTTGGGACGCCATGGCTCCTCGGTGAACCACCAGGCCAGCGGCTTGCCGCAGCCGTCGTCCGCCGGTGTGGCTTCCTGTCCCTTGCAGTTGGGCGAGCCCGGCTGGCAGCCGATGCGCATGTGGAAATGATAGTCGTGGCCCCAGAAAGGCCGGATCTTGCGCAGCCAGGTTCGGTCGCCCTTGACGGTGTCGCAGAGCTTCTTCTTGATGCCTGGGTTGACCAGAATACGCTCGACCTCGGGATAGCTGGCCGCCTGTTTGAGCAGCCGCATGTGCGCCGATGTCCACAGCGCGTCCTTTACCAGGTGGGTCTTCTCATCGACCATCAAGGTGGCGCTTATCGATTCACGCTGCGCCATCGACAGCGGGCGGCTGGGCATCGGCGTCAGCCAGATGTCGGCGTCGAGACCGATCTGGTGCGAGGCATGTCCCGTCAGCATCGGCCCGCCGCGCGGCTGTGCGATATCGCCGATCAACAGGCCCGGCCAGCCAACAGCGACGGCGTCGCGCGACAGTTTTTCGATCAGCGCGATCATCGCCGGATGACCCCAGCGCCGATTGCGCGAGGGCCGCATCACTTCCCAGGTCGGGCCGTCCATGGGTATGGCGACGCCGCCGGCAAAACAGCCCTTGGAATAGAAACCGATCGATTGCGCCGATGTCGCCGCCGGCAGTTTCTCGGCGCCGAACAGGTCCTTGGCCCGTTCCTCGGCCGATGCCGGCTGCACGGCCAGGGCGAGCAGGCCAAGCGCTGCCGCCAGGAGCGGGTTCTTGCCCGGGCGCGATCGCGTCAATGACTTCATGAAACCGCACCCCTCCGCATCCAAGGCCCCGAATCATACCATGCAACGCACGACAGTTCGATCAAGAGCGCTTCATCGGACTGCGCGGCTCGCCATCGCGCCAGCCGCCGCTTGCCCACATGTGGTCGAAGGCGGCGCGGTAGTCGGAAAAGCGAAAACGATAGCCCGCCGCCTTGATCGCCGCGTTGCCGACACGCTTGTTCTCGCCATAGAAGGACCGCGCCATGGGCGAAAGTTGGGCGGCGACGAAAGGAATTTCCGCCGGCGGCTCTATGCCCATCAGCGCGGCGGCGTAGGTGACGACATCCTGCGGCGGCGCCGGCAGATCGTCGGTGACGTTGAAAATGCCGCCCGTATTGCCCCCGATCAGCTGCCAGAGCGCGCCCGCGATGTCGTCGCAGTGGATGCGGTTGAACACTTGGTCCGGCTTGACCAGCCGCCGCGCGGTGCCGTTTTCCAGATTGACCAGCGTATTGCGGCCCGGCCCATAGATGCCGGACAGGCGCAGCACCGCCACCGGCCGGCCGATAGAACCCCCCAGGTTCAGCCATTCCTGCTCGGCGGCGACGCGTATCACCGAGCGTTTTGACACCGGCCGGCATGCGGCGGTCTCATCGACCCATGCACCGCCATGGTCGCCATAGACGCCGACGGTAGAGAGATAGCCGATCCATTCGAGCGCCGGCATGTGGGCCGTGATCACGTCGCGCGCGGCATTCAGCACCGGATCGCCCGCCTCGTCAGGGGCGATGGAAATCACCAGGTGAGTGGTTTTGCGCAGCGCGGCGCCGATTTCGGCGCTGAGCGCGCCATCGAAAAGCATTGGCGCGATGTCGGCCTGGCGCAAGGCCTCGAACTTGTCCGGCGAGCGCGTCGTGCCGACAATGGCGTTGCCTGGCTGTGCATTGGCGCCGGCAAATGCCTTGCCGGAATAGCCGGCGCCGAAGATGAAGATATGCTTGTCACTCATGCATGCGCCCCGACTGGACCTGGTTTCGGCAGCGCCAGCCGCCATTCATCGCGCACGGCCTCGTCGCGCTCTGTCTTCAGCCCGCCTGCCGCGCTCTCGCTGAATTCGGTGCCCGGGACAAGCCGTGACAGCGCCCATATCGCAGCACCGCGCACCAAAGGCGAGACGTCCTGAAGCAAGGCACGCACATCAGGGGCAAGCGAGGCTTGTCCAGAATTGCCGGCGGCAATCAGCACGTTGCGGACGAAACGATCGCGGCCGATGCGCTTGACCGGAGACCCTGAGAACAAAACCCGGAAGGCCGCATCATCGAGGCGCAACAGTTCAAGCAGGGTCGGCTCGCGCAAATCATCGCGTGCGGCAAGCTTTGCCTCGGACGCCGCCTGGGCGAACTTGTTCCATGGGCACGCGGCGAGGCAATCGTCGCAGCCATAGATGCGGTTGCCGATCTTTTCGCGGAATTCGTGCGGGATCGGCCCCTTGTTCTCGATGGTGAGATAGGAAATGCAGCGCCGCGCATCGAGCCGGTAGGGCGCCGGAAACGCATCGGTCGGACAGGCATCGAGGCAGGCGCGGCAGGAGCCGCAATGGTCGGCCTCCCTGGTGTCGGGCACAAGTCCGGCGGTGGTGAAGATGGTGCCCAGAAACAGCCAGGAGCCGTGCTCGCGGCTGACCAGGTTGGTGTGCTTGCCTTGCCAGCCGAGACCGGCGGCTTCGGCGAGCGGCTTTTCCATGACCGGCGCCGTGTCGACGAAGACTTTCACATCGCCGCCGGCGCGCGCCACGATCTTGCCGGCGATCTCCTTCAGCCGGCCCTTGATCACGTCATGATAGTCGCGGTTCTGGGCATAGACCGAGATGGCGGCGCGGTCGGGCTTGGCCAGTACAGCGCGCGGATCGTGGTCGGGGCCATAATTCATCGCCAGCACGATGATTGAACGCACTTGCGGCCATAGCGCCGCCGGCTCGCTTCGGCGCTCGAGCGTCTCGGCGATCCACGCCATCGAGCCATGAAAACCGTCGGCGACGAACTCGGCCAGCCGGGCTGGTGCCTGCGGGATCGCATCTGGTGTGGTGACGGCGACAGCGCAAAAGCCGGCGCGACGCGCCTCGCGGTCGATCAGCGCGCGCAGTTTGGCGGCGTCAGAAGTCAAGGTCCGCATAATGCGACACCGGCGACAGGCCACGCACCCGGTCGCTCAGCAGCGGCCGGAAGGAGGGCCGCGACTTCACCCGCGTGTACCATTCGCGCGCGGCGGTGTGCTCGCGCCAGTCGATCTCGCCGAGATAATCTAGCACCGACAGCGTCGCCGCCGCCGCGAGATCGGCATAGGTGACCCTCGGGCCGGCCAGCCAATGGCGGGTGCCGGCCAGCCAGTTGGTGTATTTCATGTGCTGGCGGATGTTGGCGCGCGCCGCACGGATCGCGCCCGAGTCGGGCGAGCCCCCGCCGGCGGTTTCCGGCATGACCGGCTTCAGCACGCGCTCGCGAACCAGATGCCTGGTCACTTCGCTTTCGGCCTTGTTGAGATACCAGTCGGTCAGCCGGCGGATCTCGGCGCGCTGCATCGGATCCTCGGCAAACAGCCGCTTGTCGCGCTTCAGCACGCCGCGCGTCTCATCGAGATATTCGGCGATCACCATGGCGCCGACGATCGGTACGTCGCCTTCGGCCAGCAGGATCGGCAAGGTTCCAGCCGGGTTCAGCGCCAGGAATTCCTTGCGCCGCGTCCACGGTTTTTCTTCGACCAGCGCCAGCTCCTCGCCGTACTCGCCAAAGGCAAGGCGGACGAAGCGGCAGGTGGCGAACATGGGGTGATGGAAAAGCGTCAGCATGGTTCCGCGATACTAGCACTGGCGAATCGCCAGCGGCGCCGGTAAGTCTTGGCCGCCCGGTTAGCGGGCCGTCATGGTGTTGCGACCTATAGGGGGACTTCAGCGCCGTGACAAGCGAGCCCTTTTTGCAAGCCCTTCTGTTAGCCGTCACTCGAATGCCGAGGTAGCCATGGAAAGCCAGACCATCGTCGAAGCCTTGCTGCTCGGCCTGCTGGAGGGCCTGACCGAGTTCATTCCGGTCTCTTCGACAGGCCATATCCTGCTGGCCGGCCATTTTCTCGGCTTCCACTCGACGGGCAAGGCCTTCGAGATCCTGATCCAGCTCGGCGCCATCCTGGCGATCCTGACTGTCTATTTCCGCCGCCTGTGGCAGATGCTGATCGACCTGCCGCATGACCGGCTGACGCGGCATTTCGTCCTCGGCATCCTCATCGCCTTCCTGCCCGCCGCCATCATCGGTGCGCTGGCGCATGATTTCATCAAGACGGTGCTGTTCGAATCGCCAAGGCTGATCTGCATCATGCTGATCATCGGCGGCGTGGTGTTGCTGGTCGTCGACCGCATGAATCTCAAGCCGGTCTATCGCGACGTCGAGCGCTTCCCGACCCGGCTTTACCTGCAGATCGGTCTTTTCCAGTGCCTGTCGCTGATCCCCGGCACCTCGCGCTCGGGGTCGACGATCGTCGGCGCCCTGCTGCTTGGTGTCGACAAGCGGGCGGCGGCGGAATTCTCCTTCTTCCTCGCCATGCCGACCATGGTCGGCGCCTTCGCCTTCGACCTGTTCAAGAACCGCAACGTGCTGACCAGCGCCGACCTGCCGATCATCGCCATCGGCTTCGTCGCCGCCTTCGTCACCGCGCTCGTCGTCGTGCGCTTCCTGCTCGACTACGTCTCGCAGCGCGGCTATTCGCTGTTCGGCTGGTGGCGGCTGGTGGTCGGGACGGTCGGGCTGATAGCGCTGTTTATCTGGGGGTGAGGAGCGGTCCGCGAAGCGGACGGAAAGCCAATTGCTTGGCTTTCCGAGCGACGAACGCCCTGAGCCTGCGAAGGGCGAGCTGCCCGCCGCTTCCTGGAACCGCCATCAATTCCGCCCGTAAAACGCATTCTCGACATGCACCGGCCACGCCAGGGCAGAACCGCCACCATGTCGAAACGCGCCGACAGCCGTCCATAATCCGGCTGGCGCGACAGCCAGAGGTCGGCGGCGCCCTCGATGCGGCGTTCCGAGTCGTGACCTATCGCTTCCACGGCTTCGATCAGCGTGCGGCGGGCCTTGACCTCGACGAACAGAACCAGGTCGCCACGCCTTGCGATCAGGTCGATCTCGCCGGACCGCGTGCGGTAGCGGCGGGCGAGAATCCGGTAGCCTTTCAGCATCAGCGCCACCGCCGCCAGCCATTCGCCGCGATGGCCGCGCCGATAGGCCTTTTGGCGGCTGGCCGCAGGACGCTCAGCCACCGCCGCCTTCCGAGCCGTCGGGTTCCTTGGCGTCCTTGAGTTCGAGCAGGCGCCGGTAAAGCGCCTGTTTCTGGCCGCCGGTCATTTTCGCCGCCTCGGAGGCCGCCTTGGAGGCCGGCATTTCGGCGGCGAGCGACAGCAAAAGCCGGTCGATGTCTTCAGGTTCGTCGGCCTTGGCCTCGGCGGGCCCGACGCAGATGACGATCTCGCCCTTCGGCGTGTCGGCCGCTGCGTAGTGGTCAGCGAGGACCTGGAGCGTGCCGGTGCGCATTTCCTCGAAGGTCTTGGTCAGCTCGCGGCCGATCGCGGCTTTGCGCTCGCCGCCGAGCGCTTCGACCATGGCGACAAGCGTTTCGGCGAGCCGGCGTGGCGATTCAAAGAAGATCAGCGTCGCCGGCACGGTTTTCAGCGCGGCCAGCCGTGTCAGCCGCTGCCCGTTCTTCACCGGCAGGAAACCGGCGAACAGGAAGGCATCGGAGGGCAGGCCGGACGCGGTCAGCGCGGCGAGCGGGGCTGACGGGCCGGGGATCGGCACGACGCGCAGGCTTCGATCCAGCGCCTCGCCGACCAGGCGATAGCCGGGATCGGAGATGAGCGGCGTACCGGCATCCGAAATCAGCGCCACGCTCTGCCCGGCTTCCAGCGCGGCGATCAGCTTGGGCCCGGCCTCGCCGGCATTGTGTTCGTGATAGGCGGTGGTGCGGCGGCGAATGCCGTAGCGGTCGAGCAGCACGCGCGAAACACGTGTGTCCTCGCAAGCGACGATGTCGGCGGCGGCCAGGGTCTCCAGCGCGCGCAAGGTGATGTCGGCCAGATTGCCGATCGGCGTCGCCACCAGATAGAGCGCCGGCTCGAGCGGCCGCGCCGGTATCTCGGTCTGGCCGATCACATAGCTGCGTTTTACGATTTCGCCGGTCACCAGGCAGTCTCCGTTCAGCCCTGTTTGGCACGGCGCTGGCCGGCTTGCAAAAGCCGATGTCGATGTAATGCGGCCGCCATGCCTTCGCCACAGTAGGGAACGAAACCGGGTTTGGCAGATTTAGCCCCTGATTCCCCAGGAGGACAGGATGGACAGTCTCAAGATACAGGACGCCTTCGAGCCCTATTATGCCGGCCGCAATCGCGTTGCCGGGCAGAAGGAGCGGCGCCCGACTGCCAGAACCGAAACAAGCCAGGCCCAAAAGCCGGCCGCGGGCTCCTTGCCTGCGGACACCAGGCTTTCAGGCGAACCCGACAGCACGACGGAGCACTGACCGGACGATGCCCAATCGCTTCGACATTTTCATCACCCGTCTCGAAACCAAGACCGCCCGCCCACCATCACACCCGATAGGCGACCAGCACCGCGCCCGCCGCGACAAGGGCGACGCCAAGCCAGTTCGTGCCGGAGAGGCGCTCGCCGAGAAAGGCCGCGCCAAACACCGCCACAAGCACGACGCCTGAGCCCTCGTCGTCTCCGAGCGAAGGCGCGGATCCCAGGATTGAATGGCGAACGCTATTCAGTCCAGATAGCGTGAAACCCGCGCCTTCAGAATCGCAATTAATTCCGGATCCATGAATTCGTAGTCATCCGGGATGTCGAGACAGATCACCTTGGCCGCCTTCAGGCTCTCCTTGAACCTTTTCTGCAGCTTCGTGCGGTGGGTCTTTTCCATCACGAAAATAATGTCCGCCCACTCGACCTGTTCGTGCGTCAGCGGGTTGTCGGCGTCATGATTGGTGCCGGCGGAGGCGACCTCGATGTCGCGGCGCGTCGAAAACACCTGCTCGGCGGTCGGGCTGCGCAGACGGTTCTGGCTGCAGACGAAGAGGATGTTTTTCAAGGAATTTTTCCGTGGAGCAAGATCTCGTCCCGGCTTCCATTTTTCGGGATCATGCTTAGCGTGCCAGATCCGCAACCACCGCATCGAGCACGATCATGCCGGCGGGCGTGGCGCGTAGCCTGGAATTCCCGATCGGCGCAACCAGTCCTTCGCCTTGCAGCACCGAAAGCCGTGACGTCGACAGGCCGCGCCCGGAAAACGCCTCGTAGCGGGAAAGATCGATGCCTTCGGCCAGCCGCAACCCCATCAGCAGGAACTCGTCGGCCTCTTCGGAACGCGTCAGGATTTCGCCGCCGGTGACACCATGGCCCTTGGCCTCGACAAGGTTGGCCCAGGTTTCCGGCATCCGCTCGGCGATCGTCACCACGCGGCGGCCGTTCTCGACGAAGCGGCCATGCGCGCCGGGACCGACACCGACATATTCGCCATAGCGCCAATAGGTCAGGTTGTGCCGGCTTTCGGCGCCCGGCTTGGCGTGGTTTGAAATCTCGTAGGCCGGCAGGCCGTGCGCCGAGGTGATCTCCTGCGTCAGCGCATAGAGATCGGCGGCGTGGTCATTGTCAGGAATGACGAATTTCTTCGCCGCGTGCAGGGCGTGGAACGGCGTGCCTTCCTCGATGGTCAGCTGATAGAGCGACAGATGGTCGGCGGCATGGCCGATCGCCTGTTCGAGTTCGCCTTGCCAGGCCTCCGGAGTCTGGCCGGGCCGGGCATAGATCAGGTCGAAGGACAGGCGCGGAAAGATCTCGCGCGCCAGGCCGATGGCATGCAGCGCCTCCGAAACATTGTGCAGCCGGCCAAGGAAGCGCAAATCCTTGTCGTTCAACGCCTGCACGCCGAGCGACACGCGGTTGACGCCGGCGGCCCGATAGCCGCGAAACCGTTCGGCCTCGACCGAGGACGGGTTGGCCTCCAGTGTCACCTCGATGCCTTCCGGCACCGTCCAGTTCTTCGCCACGGCGTCGAGAACCCGCGCCACGGTCTCGGGTTTCATCAGCGACGGCGTGCCGCCGCCGAGGAACACGCTGGTCACCTCGCGCGGGCCGGTGCGTTCTCGCATCGTTGCAAGCTCCGCCTCGAAGGCGGCTGCAAAACGGTCCTGATCCACCGGCTGGTGGCGGACGTGGCTGTTGAAGTCGCAATACGGGCATTTGGCCGCGCAGAACGGCCAATGGACATAGACGCCGAAACCCGGGCTACGGTCGAGCGGCATGGTCACGCCGGGCCCGGTCATTCCGAGCCAAGCCGGGCGCGGGCGAATTTCTGGAAGGCGCGGGCGCGATGCGACAAGGCGGTTGACTGGCCCGGCTTCCAGCCATGCTTTTCCTCGGCGCTCATCTCACCAAAGGTTTTTTCGAAGCCATCCGGCAGGAACACCGGGTCGTAGCCGAAGCCAATCCCGCCGCGCGGCGGCCACACCAGCGTGCCTTCGGCCTCGCCACGGTAATATTCGGCCTCGCCGTCGGGGAAAGCCAGGCAGATGACCGCGACGAACCGTCCCTTGCGCTGCGCCGGCTCGGCCGCGCCGACTTCCTGCAGCGCCACTTCGGTGCGCTGCATGGCCATGGCAAAATCGCGCGAGCCATCAGGGGTTTCGGCCCAATTGGCGGTATAGACGCCAGGTGCGCCATCAAGGGCGTCGACGCAGAGGCCGGAATCGTCAGACAGCGACGGCAGGCCGGTCGCGGTCGCCGCCGCGAGAGCCTTGATATAGGCGTTTTCCTCGAACGTGGTGCCGGTCTCGTCCGGTTCCGGCAGGCCATAGTCCTTGGCCGACTTCGCCTCGAAGCCGAAAGGCGCCATCAGATCGGCGAATTCGCGCAGCTTGCCGGCATTGTGGCTGGCAACGACGATCTTCTTTCCGTCAAGTGAGTGCATCAAAGGCCCCAGATTCTCGGTTCGGCGAATTCGATCGAATTGCCGGAAGGGTCGCGGATATAGATCGAACGGCCACCTTGCAGCCACTCAAATTCGCTTTCGATGTCTATATTCCGCGTTTTCAGATGCGCTTTCCAGCCGACTATTTCATCCGCGCTGGCGGCAAAGCAGAGATGGCCTTCGCCAACGGTACCGTGCGGCGGCACCTGCAGCCGGGCGTCAGGCGACGGCGGCACTTTGGTGACTTCTGCATTGAAGACGAGCAAGACACCGGCGCCGCAGCGGAAGAAAAGATGCCGGCCCTCGACCTTGCCCAGGAGATCAAGGCCGAGCACGCCGGTGTAGAAGCTTTCCGCCGCGGCAAGGTCGTTGACGTAGAGGGCCGATTCAAGGATCGCGGCGGGCTGCATCGCTTTCAAAACTCCGTTGGTCAGCGGCTCAAATGGCTGCTGCACCGCTCACTTGCAACGTTGACGCCGCGCTCTCCCTGGTTCAACGCCCTCAGGCGACCGCCATCTGCTGCAGGCTGACCAGGCGCTGGATGCCTTTCTTGGCCAGGCCCATGAGCGATGCGAACTGCTCTTCCGAGAAGGGCTCGCCCTCGGCGGTGCCCTGGATCTCGACGATGCCGCCCTTGCCGGTCATGACGAAATTGGCGTCGGTGCCGGCCGAGGAATCCTCAATGTAATCCAGGTCGATGACCGGCTGGCCATCATGGATGCCGCAGGAAATCGCCGCGACATGATCCTTCAGCACCTTGGCGACGCTGGCCATCTGCCGCGCTTCCATCCAGCGCAGGCAATCATACAGCGCCACCCAGCCGCCGGTGATCGAGGCGGTGCGGGTGCCGCCATCGGCCTGGATGACGTCGCAGTCGACGGTGATCTGCTGTTCGCCCAGAGCCTGCAGGTCGACGACCGCACGCAAGGAACGGCCGATCAGGCGCTGGATTTCCAGTGTGCGGCCGCCCTGCTTGCCCGCCGAAGCCTCGCGGCGCATGCGCTCGCCGGTCGAGCGCGGCAGCATGCCGTATTCCGCCGTAACCCAGCCCTTGCCGGAATTGCGCATCCAGCCCGGCACCTTTTCCTCAAGGCTCGCCGTGCACAGCACATGCGTGTCGCCGAACTTCACCAGGCATGAGCCTTCGGCGTGCTTGGAGACACCGCGCTCGAAGGATATGGCGCGCATTTCGTCGAATTGGCGTTTGGAGGGGCGCATTCAGGCTTCTTTCCAGTCATTTTTCGGAATCGTGGCCGGCTTGTAGCCGCATGGCAGGCATGGCGCAAAGGAAAATGGACCGGGCGCTCCCGGGATGCGGCACCGGGTGACCGCAGTGCGATGCCGGGCGACCGCAGTGCGGCGCCGGGTTGCGTGGTGGGGGTTGAAGCCTGTAACCTTGGGCTGGAGGTTTTTTGACCGAATGACCAAGGCCGTCGATCCGAGTTCGCAGCTGTCGGCGCTTCAGCCGCCAGCCCTTCAATCGCTGGACATGCGTTCGCGCGATATTTTTCGGCGCATCGTCGATTCCTATCTCCGGGACGGCGAGCCGGTCGGCTCGCGCAGCCTCTCGCGCATCCTGCCATCATCGCTGTCGCCGGCGACCATCCGCAATGTGATGAGCGACCTCGAACATCTCGGCCTGATCTACGCCCCGCACATTTCGGCCGGACGGCTGCCGACGCAGGCCGGCCTGCGTTTCTTCGTCGACGCCTTCATGGAACTGGGCGATCTTTCCGACGAGGAGCGCCGCGCCATCGAAGCGCAAGTGCGAGCTTCCGGCTCCGGCGCGACGCTGGAACATATGCTGACCGAGGCCAGCCAGATGCTGTCGGGCATGTCGCGCGGCGCCGGCCTGGTGCTGGCCGCCAAGAACGAAGTGGCGCTGAAGCACATCGAATTCATCCAGCTCGAGCCGACCAAGGCGCTGGCTGTGCTAGTGTCGCAGAACGGCGACGTCGAGAACCGCGTTGTCGACCTGCCGGCCGGCATCACCGTTTCGCAGCTGCACGAGGCCTCGAACTTCCTCAACGCGCATATTCGCGGCCGCACGCTGGCCGAGGCGCGGATCGAGATCGCCCGCATCAAGGACGAGACGAAGGCGGCGCTCGACACGCTGTCGCAGGACCTGGTCGAGAAGGGGTTGGCTGTGTGGGCCGGGGCGGACAGCGGCCTGCCTGCCAGGCTTATCGTGCGCGGCCGCGCCAATCTGCTCGAAAACGTCACCGCCCAGGCCGATATCGAGCTGTTGCGGCACCTGTTCGAGGACATGGAGACGCAGGACGGGCTGATCCAATTGCTCGACCTCGCCGAAGAGGGCTCCGGCGTGCGCATTTTCATCGGCTCGGAAAACAAGCTGTTTTCGCTGTCAGGCTCGTCGCTGGTGGTCGCACCCTATCGCGACAAGGACGCCCGCGTCGTCGGCGCGCTCGGCGTCATCGGCCCGACCCGGCTCAATTATGCCCGTATCGTGCCGATGGTGGATTATACCGCGCAGCTGATATCCCGCATGCTGCGATAGGTATATCGATATTCAGATGAGGCTGGCCTGACCTGAATCTCGACCTGGACTACAGTCCAGAATCGAAGGGCTTGTCCTGCAAGGAGAAAAACAATGGCGCTCGAAGAGTTCAAGGCCCAGATCAGCCTGCTGCTCGAGGAGATGGTCAACCAGCCGGAAGACCAGCATGAAGTGCAGGAACGGCTGCGCGAGAAGCTGAATGAAATGCGCGCCATGGGCCTGCCGCTGCCGGCGGATCTCGTTGAACTGGAAAAACGCCTCGACGACGATTTTTACGCTGCGGGAAGCTGATCCATTTCACCAGCCCATGTGGCGCCGACCGGTGACGGCGCACGGTTGAACTCATCTTCATATTTAAACAGCACGCCAGCCCTCGGCCCCGCCGTGGCATCATTCATTGTTTGAACCACGAACTGGAATGTCCGGCCGCTGCAATGTAGCTGCAATCTCCTTGATGTGACTGGGGCGGGGGCAGCCGGAGCACATACTTATGCGAATCATGTTGGTCGAAGACGAGCGCGAGATGGCGAACGCGCTCTGCTCGGTGCTGGCGAAACACGACATGCTGGTCGACCACGTCATGACAATCGGCGCGGCCATGGAGGCGGTCCAGACTTTCCAGTATGACGCCATCCTGCTTGACCGGCAGCTGCCGGACGGCGACGGCCTGACGCTGCTCCCGAAATTGCGCGAGCGCGGCATGTCCGTGCCGGTGATCGTGCTGACGGCCAAAGGCGATCTCGCCGACAGGGTCATCGGCCTCGATACCGGTGCCGACGACTATCTGGCCAAACCATTTGCCCTTGAGGAATTGCTGGCCCGGCTGCGCGCCGTGATGCGCCGCCCTTCCGGCATCGCCGAAGACATGTTGCGTCTTGGCCAGCTCACCTTCGATTTCGGCAATCGCCAGGCCATGGTCGCGGATCAGGTCATGCCGCTGCGGCGGCGGGAATTGCTGGTTCTCGAAGCCCTGGCCAAACGCCGGGGGCGGACCGTGCTTCGTTCGGTGCTCGAAGAGGCCGTCTATTCCTTCGATGACGAGATCCAGTCGAACGCGCTCGATACGCACGTGTCGCGCCTGCGCAAGAAACTCACCGAGGCCGGCGCCGGCGTGGAAATCCATCCGGTGCGCGGCGTCGGCTACCTGATGAAGCGGGCGTCATGAAAAAACCGGCGCGCTCACTGAAATGGCGGTTGGTCTGGCAGCTGCTCTTGCTGCAGGCGATCGTGCTCGGCATTCTCATGACCAGCGTCGTCACCATCGTCATCCGCGCCAACCTCCCCGCCAAGATCATGGACGACAGCGCCGGCTCGATCGTCGCCAACGCCGTTTCACGCAACCCGGCGGGAGAACTGACGCTGGATCCGTCGTCCGAGCTGATAGGACTCGGCAAGGAAGCCCCCGGCTTCTGGTTCGTGGTGGTCGATGACCACGGCAAGTCCATCTCACGCGGCACCATTCCGTCCGCCTTCAAACACCTGGCGGAGCATCTCGACCAGTTCAGCTCTGGAGAAATCACGGCGCTGGACGCCGGCGAGGAGCTTTCAGGGGTGATCCAGACGCTCACCACCAAGGCCGGCGCCTTCAAGGTCCTCGCCGGCAATGGCCAGATGCTGAGCGTATCCTACATCGCTGTCGTGGTCTCGCAGCTGATGATCCTGCCGCAGTTCGCGATCCTGGCCCTGGTGACACTCATCGCCATTCCACTCATCGTCACGCGCGCCTTTGCCGGCATGAGGGAAATCGCCGTCGACGCGCAGCGCATCGACATCGACCAGCGCGGCACCCGGCTGCCGGTCGGCAACGTGCCGGCGGAAGTCGCCCCGCTGGTCAAGGCGGTGAATGAAGCGCTGAACCGGCTCGACGAAGGCTATGGCCGGCACAAACGCTTCCTGGCCGATGCCGCCCACGAATTGCGCACGCCGATCGCCATCCTGCAGACCCGGCTTGAGGATCTGGCGTCCGGGCAGGACCAGGATCGCCTGCTGGCGGATGTCGCGCGCCTGTCACTGATGGCCGACCAGTTGCTCGACCTGCAGCGGCTCGACCATGAACCGCGCCGGTCATTCCCGGTCGATCTCGTGGCGATGGGCATGACGGTAACCGCCGAGCTGGCGCCGCTCGCCATCGCGGCCGGCTACCGGCTGTCCTACGAGGCCGGCAAGGACCCGGTGCTGATCGCGGGCGACCAGGCTTCGCTGCAGCGCGCCGTCACCAATCTCGTCCAGAACGCCATCGAGCATGCCGGTGGCCGTGGCGAGATTGTCATTGCTGTGGAACGCAGCGGCACCATCGAGGTCCGCGACGAGGGCCCGGGCATTCCTGACGAGCATCGCGAGCATATTTTCGAGCCGTTTTATCGAGTGCAGGCGCGCGACCATGGCGCGGGGCTCGGGCTGCATCTGGTGCGCGAAGTCGTGCGGCGCCATGACGGCCAGGTCTCTGTGGCCGATGGCCCGCGCGGCGGCTCATTGTTTCGCATCACGCTGCCGCTCATGGCAGCCTGATCGGCGAGAGGCGCTTTGGAATTCGGGGGGAAATCTCGCCTCAATTGATGGTGGCGTGGAACGATTCCGCTGATCGACCCGTTTCTGCTCTTCGTGGTGTGGTCTCGTCTTGGTGACCGGTTGGGAGGGCAGGATGATCCGATTGGCCGGGCTGACGATTCCCACCCTGTTTTTAGCCACTGCCGCGTTCGCCCAGCAGGCGGGTGAGCCGGTTCTGAAAGGTGCTGCAGCCTTTGGCGACTGGCATGCCGACAAACCGGGCGTGCGCCGGCTGATCAGGCCGGAAGACCTGCCAAAACCCTATGTCACCAAATCCGCCTCGAACGGCGCCGGTCTGGTCGAGCGGCCGCAAGGCGCCAAGCCACAGCTGCCGCCAGGCTTTTCGGCCGAGATGATCGCCTCGGGCATCGACAACCCGCGCGCTGTCCGTGTCGCCCCGAACGGCGATCTGTTCGTCGCCGACAGCGAGGCCAACCAGATACGCATCTATCGTCTCGGCGAGGGCAGTGCGAAGCCCGCCGCAAGCGGCATTTTCGCCGGCAGTCTCAACCAGCCCTACGGCATCGCCTTCTATCCGCCTGGCGACGACCCGCAATGGGTCTATGTCGCCAACAGCGACAGCATCGTGCGCTTTTCCTACCACAGCGGCGACCTGAAGGCCTCCGGTGAACCCGAGCCCATCGTCGACGGCATCCCGTCCAACCATCACTGGACGCGCGACATCGCGTTCTCGCCAGACGGCAAGACGATGTATCTTTCGGTCGGCTCCGGTTCGAACGCCGCCGAGGACATGGACAACGAGCCGACGGGTGGGCTCGACGCCTGGGTCAAATCAAAGCCGCTCGGCGCCGCCTGGGGATCCGAGGATGGGCGCGCCGATGTCCTGGCTTTCGACCCGGACGGCAAGAACGGACGCATCGTCGCCACCGGCCTGCGCAACTGTTCGGGCATGACCGTCCAGCCAGCGACAGGCGCGCTGTGGTGCGTCGTCAACGAGCGCGACGCGCTTGGCGACAATGTGCCGTTCGAATACGCGACATCGGTCAAGGACGGCGCCTTCTACGGCTGGCCCTGGTATTATATCGGCGACAACGAGGACCCGCGCCACAAGGGCGAGCGCCCCGACCTCGCGGGCAAGGCGACCATTCCCGATGTGCTGATGCAGGCGCATTCGGCGCCGCTCAACATCACCTTCTACACCGGAAAGAGCTTTCCCGCCGAGTACGATGGCGACGCTTTCGTCGCCCTGCACGGCTCGTGGAACCGCGGCAACAGGACCGGCTACAAGGTGGTGCGGCTGAAGTTCAGGGACGGCAAGGCGACCGGCGAATATGAGGACTTCATCACCGGCTTCGTCGTTTCCAATGGCGACGTCTGGGGCCGGCCGGTCGGCGTGGCTGTCGCCCATGATGGGGCGTTGATCGTCACCGAGGATGGCAACGGCACCATCTGGCGCATCACCCACGAGTAGTCCCACCGGGTGCAGCCTGCCGCCGCTGCTCTGGTGCAACTAAATCCCGGACCAGGGAATTCCCGATGATCCGGTTTTGTGTGAAAAGGCCTTTCAGCTGAAGGTCGCCACCATGACGCTCACCGGATTCCTTGCCTATAGCGCCGCGCTCGGCATCGCCGCCGCCATTCCCGGCCCCGGCGTCACCGCGCTTGTGGCGCGCGCGCTCGGTTCGGGCTTTCGCTCGTCGCTCGCCATGTCGTTCGGGCTGATGATCGGCGATCTTACCTATCTCACCGCCGTGGTGCTCGGCCTTGCCTTCGTCGCCCACACCTTCGGCATGGTTTTCCTCGCCATCAAATGGCTGGGTGTCGCCTATCTTGCCTTCCTGGCCTGGCGCTTCTGGAACAGCGGCATTACGGCAGAGACGATCGAGGCGAAGAAGGGCAAGGGCGGGCTTGTCGCCAGTTTCCTGGCCGGGCTCACTGTCACGCTCGGCAACCCGAAGACGATGATCTTCTATCTCGCCATCACACCGACCATCGTCGACCTGAAAACCATTACGTTGGCCGACTACGGCATTCTCGTCGCGCTCACGATCCTCGTTTTGCTGGTGGTGCTGCTGCCCTATCTGGCGCTGGCGGCCAAGGCGCGCTGGTTCCTCAAGTCGCCGCGTGCGCTCAAGGCCCTGAACCGTACGGCAGCCGGCTTCATGATCGGCGCGGCGGCGGCGATTGCCGCCCGCCAATAACCAGCTTCACGCCAAACCATTCCGGCAACAGCTTGCTTCGCAAAATGTTTTTCCGAGGGAAAGGCGTTTTCAGCATGGCTCCCACTCGGATATTGTCGGCCGACAGCCTATGTTGCGCGACTGGATGTCCTATCCTGGCTGCTCTGTGCCAGCCGTTTGAGTTTGCCTGAATCCTGGGAGCAAAACCAATGAACAAGCCCGCCACCTCCGCACGCGTGCCCGGCCGCGGCCGCGTCTACAATTCGATCACCGAAACAATCGGCGACACGCCGCTGGTGCGGCTCGACAAATTCGCCAAGGAAAAGGGCATTGTCGCCAACCTGGTGGCCAAGCTCGAATTCTTCAATCCGATCGCTTCGGTCAAGGACCGCATCGGCGTCGCGATGATCGAGGCGCTGGAAGCCTCCGGCAAGATTTCCCCCGGCAAGACCACGCTGGTCGAGCCGACCTCGGGCAATACCGGCATCGCGCTGGCCTTCGCCGCCGCCGCCAAGGGCTACAAGCTGATCCTGACCATGCCCGAGACGATGTCGATCGAGCGCCGCAAGATGCTGGCCCTGCTTGGCGCCGAGCTGGTGCTGACCGAAGGGCCGAAAGGCATGAAGGGCGCCATCGCCAAGGCCGATGAACTGGCGGCGACCATTCCCAACGCCATCATCCCGCAGCAGTTCGAAAACCCGGCCAATCCGGAAATCCATCGCACGACGACGGCAGAGGAAATCTGGAACGATACCCAGGGCGACGTCGATATATTCATCGCCGGCATCGGCACCGGCGGCACCATAACCGGCGTCGGCCAGGTGCTGAAGAAGCGCAAGCCCTCGGTGCAGATCGTCGCCGTCGAGCCGGAAGCCTCACCGGTTCTGTCGGGCGGCCAGCCCGGCCCGCACAAGATCCAGGGCATCGGCGCCGGCTTCGCGCCGAAAATCCTCGACACCACGGTCTATGACGAGATCGTCAAGGTTTCCAACGAGGACTCCGTCGCCAATGCGCGGCTTGTCGCCCGCCTCGAAGGCGTGCCGGTCGGCATCTCGTCGGGTGCGGCTCTGCAAGCGGCGATCGTCGTCGGCTCCCGGCCGGAGAACAAGGGCAAGACGCTGGTCGTCGTCATCCCATCCTTCGCCGAGCGCTATCTGTCGACGATACTGTTTGACGGGCTCGGCGCATAACCCAGCCGACAGGCTGGCCCGCAGAAAAAAGCCGCCGTGGCGGCCGCCGCTCGCTTGAGCGGGAGGCTGGTTCCGTATCATATCGCCGGCGGCCCGCTTTGTGCGGGCCGGTGGAGGATTTTATGTACAAGCTCTATACCCGCCCGGGCAGTGGCGGCTTCGTCGTCGAGGCGGCACTTGCCCTGGCCAACGCGCCTTTCGACCAGATCGACGTGCCCAGGTCGGACCAGCCCGATCCGGCCTTTCTTGCCATCAGCCCGCTGAACCAGGTTCCGGTGCTGACCTTGCCGGATGGCCGTTCGATGACCGAATCGGCGGCGATCTGCATCCTGCTTGCCGAACAGCATCCCGATGCCGGCCTGGCACCGGCTGTCGACGAGCCGGCCCGCATCGACTTCCTACGCTGGATGGCCTTCATGTCGTCGGTGCTCTATCCCGCCATCCTGCGGCTCTACTATGCCCATCGCTACACCACCGATGCCGATGGCACCGAGGCGGTGAAGCAGGCCGCGCTTGCCGAAATGGACCGCGGCTTCGCGGTTCTGGACAATGCACTGAGGGGCCGTGACTGGCTTGTCGGCGACAGCCTGTCCTTGGCCGACATCTATCTCGTCATGCTGGTGGCCTGGCATCCCGACCCCGAAAAAGCACGGGCGGCCTGGCCTGATATCGAACGGCTGTGGGCCGAGCTGCGCGCGCATCCCTTGATGAAGAAGCTCAACGCGTCGCACGAGATGTGGCCGGCCTGAGCCGAATTGCCGGGAGCCACGCGCCTTCCGGCATTCAGTTTTTGACGAGCGCCGCGCGTCTTGCCTGCAGGAAGCGCCGCACCGCCGGATCCCGCTCGAGGCCGATTGCCCGATCATAGGCCTCGGCGGCATCCGCTGTCCTGCCGAGCCTGGCGAGCAGACCCGCGCGGGCCGCCCAATAGGGCTGATAATCGGCAAGCCGCTTGTCGTCGCTGAGTTCGTCGAGTGCGGCAAGACCCGGTCCTGCGCCGTCGGTCTCGGCGACCGCCACGGCGCGGTTGATCGCCACGATAGGCGAACCGGCAATCATCGACAGTGCATCATAGAGACTCCTGATGGCGGCCCAGTCGGTCAGGCCGGTGCGCCGCCGGGCGGCATGCGCGGATTGCACCGCCGCCTCCAGCTGGTAGCGGCCGATAACGCCTTTGGTCGCGGCGTGGCCGAGCAGGGCCTCGGCTTCATCGATCAAGGCATCGTCCCACAAGGCGCAATCCTGCTCGGCCAGCGGCACATAGTCGCCGGCGGCATCGCGGCGGGCCGGCCGTCGCGCCTCGGCAAACAGCATCAGCGCAAGCAGCCCAAGCGCCTCCGGTTCGTCAGGCAACAGCGAGGCGACCAGCCGGCCAAGCCAGATGCCTTCCGTCGCCAGATTGCGGCGCCTCGTCTCGGTGCCGGCAGGGTCGGACCAACCCTCGGCGAAGGCCGCATAGATTGCCTCCAGTACCGCGTCCAGCCGCTCGCCCAGCTCGGCTCTCTCGGGAACGCGAAATGGAATGCCGGTCTCGCGGATCCGGGTTTTGGCGCGCACCAGGCGTTGGCCCATGGTGGCCGGCGAAACCAGGAAGGCGGACGCGATCGTCGCGGCGTCGAAACCGAGCACCGTCTGCAGGATCAATGGCGCGCGCACTCCGGCCTCGATCGCCGGATGGGCACAGGCAAACATCAGCCGCAGCCGTTCGTCGGGCAGGTCTTCGTCGACCATGTGTGTCTCCATCTCCTCGGCGATGAGCTTGAGGTGGCCCTGGCCGGCTTCACTGGTCAGCCGCCGCCGCACCGCGTCGACGCGGCGCCGCCGCGCCACCGCAAGCAGCCATGCTTCCGGTTTCTCGGGCACGCCGGTCTGGGGCCAGCGCTCGAGCGCGGCAGCAAAGGCATCGGCCAGCGCGTCCTCCGCCGAAGCCACGTCACGTGTGCGCGCGGCGAGATAGGCAACCAGCTTGCCGTAGCTTTGCCGGGCGGCGGCTTCCGCTGCCGCCCGCACTGCATCCGGCCGGCTGATCATCGCGGCAAGTAGTCCGCGTGCGCCCAGATCGGCCGCACTTCCAGTGTACCGGTGCTGGCTCCAGGGCAGCGTGACGCCCAGGAAATCGCCGCGTCCGCATCCTCGGCCTCGATCATGTAGAAGCCGGCGAGCTGTTCCTTGGTGTCGGCATAGGGACCATCGAGCACATTGGTCTTGCCGCCGGCCACCCGGACAGACGTCGCGGCGCTCGTTGGCTTCAATCTCTCGCCGCCAACCCACACGCCGGCCTTCTTCATCGCCTGGGTGTAGGCGTCATACGCCGCGGTCATCTGGGTTGCGGCTTCCTTTGGCGCGGCTGCCATCCCGGCTTCGTTCCCATAGATGAGAAGCAAATACTGCATGGTCGTCTCCTTTGGTTTTCAGGGCCGCTTCGTTGCGAAGCAGACGTATGTCGCGCCGCCTCGCCCGATTTCGACAGGCGCTGGAAAAATCTTTCGGCGCCGGCGGCATTTCACGCAAGCTGGCATGCGCGGCCGCCATGCTCAACCGTTCGCATAATCCGGCATTCGTCCAATCCGGCGGAATTGCGGGTTGGCATTTCCGGTCCGCCGTCTAGAGTTGTTCGGGCGGCACCGGGGAGGCGGTGCGGCGGCCACTATTTTCAGGGAGGAGATCAGAATGTCCCATTTCAGAACGAAGTTTGTTGCGGCAAGCGCGCTGGCGCTTTCGCTTGGCCTGGGCGCGGTGTCGGCCAAGGCGCAGGAATTCATCAATGTGCTGACCGGCGGTACGTCGGGTGTTTATTACCCGCTCGGCGTCGCTCTGTCGGAAATCTACGGCAAGGGCATAGAGGGCGCCCGCGCCCAGGTGCAGGCAACGAAGGCCTCGGTCGAAAACCTCAACCTCTTGCAGCAAGGCAAGGGCGAGATTGCCTTCGCGCTTGGCGATTCCGTCAAGCTGGCGGCGGAGGGCAACACCGAAGCCGGCTACCCCGGCAAGCTCGATAAGCTGCGCGGCATCGCCGCCATCTATCCTAACTATATCCAGATCGTTGCCAGCCAGGAGTCCGGCATCAAGACGCTGGCTGATCTCAAGGGCAAGAGCCTGTCGGTCGGTGCGCCGGCCTCCGGCACCGAGCTCAACGCGCGTGCCATCTTCGCCGCCGCCGGGCTGAAATACGAGGATCTCGGACGGGTGGAATACCTGCCCTTCGCCGAATCGGTGGAGCTGATCAAGAACCGCCAGCTCGACGCCACCTTGCAATCGGCCGGGCTCGGCGTCGCCTCGATCCGCGACCTCGCCACCTCGCTGCCGATCAATGTCGTTGCGGTGCCGGCCGAGGATGTCGCCAAGATTGGCGCGCCCTATCTCTCCGTGGTCATTCCCAAGGGCACCTATGAGGGCCAGGGCGAGGATGTCGCGACCGCCGCCGTCGGCAATTTCCTCATCACCCGAGCCGATGTTTCCGACGAGACGGCCTATCAGATGACGAAACTGCTGTTCGAGCATCTCGACCAGCTCGCCGCCGCCCACGCCGCCGCCAAGGCGATCGATCCAGCCAAGGCGCTGGACGGCATGCCGGTGCCGCTGCATCCCGGCGCCGAGCGCTACTACAAGGAAAAAGGGCTCATCAAGTAGGGCTCCCCCTTGAGGGGGGAGGGTGGCCAGCCGCCGAAGGCGGATGGACGGGTGGGGTCACTGCGGCAGTGCTCCGTCTTTCAGTCAAAAGGCCGAGGCGGTTGAGGTGACCCCATCCGCCTCGCTTCGCTCGGCACCCTCCTCTCAAGGGGGAGGGGCATCCTCGCCAGGAGCTCCAGATGACCAATCCTGAAATCGCTGCCGAGGACGAACCTGTCGAAGGGTTGCCGCCGGGCTTCGGCGAGGGCATCGCCGGCAAGGCAGCGTTTCTGATCGCCGTCGCCTTTTCGGTGTTCCAGATCTATGTCGCCGCCTATGGCAGCATCCCAAGCCAGGTGGTGCGGGCCATGCATGTCGGCTTCCTGCTGCTGCTTGGTTTTGGCCTGATCGCCAATCTGCGGACCAAAAGCGCAGCGGCAAAGGCCATCTTCTGGGCACTTGGCCTGCTCGGCTTCGGCACCGGCCTGTACAATTGGGTGTTCTACACCGACCTCATCCGCCGCTCCGGCTTCCTGACCACGCCGGACCTGGTCGTCGGCACGGTGCTGGTGGTACTGGTCTTCGAGGCGGCGCGCCGGTTGATGGGGCTGCCCCTGGCGGTCATTGCCTTCATCTTCCTTGCCTATTGCTTTGTCGGCAATCATCTGCCGCCGCCCCTGATCCATCGCGGCTATGATTTCGCCCAGCTGGTCGACACGTTCGCCTATGGCACCGAAGGCATCTACGGCACGCCGATCTACGTTTCAGCCGCCTATATCTTCATCTTCGTCGTCTTTGCCGCCTTCCTCGAACGGGCCGGCATGATCGCGCTTTTCAATGATTTCGCGCTGGGCCTGGTCGGCACCTGGCGCGGCGGCCCGGCACAGGTCTGCGTGCTGTCGTCGGCGCTGATGGGCACCATTTCCGGTTCCGGCGTCGCCAATGTCGTCGCCAGCGGCCAATTCACCATTCCGCTGATGAAGCGCTTCGGCTTCCGCTCGGCCTTTGCCGGCGCCGTCGAGGCGACCTCCTCGATGGGCGGCCAGATCATGCCGCCGGTGATGGGGGCGGTCGCCTTCATCATGGCCGAGACGCTGAACATTCCTTATGCCGAGGTGGTCAAGGCAGCGATCATCCCGGCGCTGCTCTATTTCGGCGCCTGTTTCTGGCAGGTGCACCTGGAGGCCGGCAAGGCCGGCCTGCACGGCATGGCCAAGGACGAGCTGCCCAATCCGTGGGACGCGGTGCGCAAGCACTGGCCGCTGGTGCTGCCGCTCGCGGCGCTGATCTACCTTCTGTTTGCCGGCTACACACCGATCTTCGCCGGGACGATGGGCCTGGCGCTGACCATCGTGCTCATCCTCGGTACGCCGCTGGCGGCACTGATCGGACCGCTGGCTTTCCGCATCGTCTTCTGGCTGGCGCTGGGGCTTGCCGCGGCATCCTTCATGAAGTTCGGCGTCAACATCCTCGGCCTGGTCATATCAGGGCTCGTGATCGCCTGTCTCGGCTTCAAGGGCGGCCGTGAGACGCTGCAAATCTGCGTGGATTCGCTGGCCGAGGGGGCGAAGAACGCACTGCCGGTCGGCATTGCCTGTGCCATCGTCGGCATCGTCATCGGCACGCTGACGCTCACCGGCATCGCCTCCACCTTCATCGGCTGGATCATCTCGATCGGCGCGAACAATCTGTTCCTGTCGCTGGTGCTGACCATGCTTACCTGCCTGGTGCTCGGCATGGGCATCCCGACCATTCCCAACTACATCATCACCTCGTCGCTGGCCGGGCCGGCGCTGCTGTCGCTTGGCGTGCCGCTGGTGGTCAGCCACATGTTCGTCTTCTATTTCGGCATCATGGCGGATCTCACGCCACCCGTGGCGCTGGCCGCCTTCGCCGCCGCCCCGATGGCCAAGGAAAGCGGCCTCAAGATCGGCATCCAGGCGACCAAGCTTGCCATTGCCGGCTTCGTCGTGCCGTTCATGGCGGTCTACACCCCGGCGCTGATGCTGCAGGACGCCGGCCCGATCGCCGCCCAGTTCGGCTATCCCGTCGAGGTCGCCTATATCGTTGCCAAAGCCTGCATGGGCATCGTGCTGTGGGGCGCCGCCGCTGTCGGTTTCCTCGCCCGCCGCATGGCACTTTGGGAGCGGCTCTTCGCCTTTGCCGGCGGCGTGCTGCTGGTCGCGGCGGTGCCGCTCACCGACGAGACCGGCTGGGCCTTGTCGCTGGCCTGGATCGGCTGGCATTTCTGGCGCGCGCGGCAAGCCAAAGCCGTCGGAACCGCATGAGCCTGTGCATCCTCGCCGCCGGCAAGACGGTGACGCTTGGTGTTGCCGCCTTCACGCTCGCCTGGACGCATTCGGTGGAAAAGACGCGCTGGGAGGAAGACTGGAAGGTGATGCCGTCCGGCCTGCAAGTGATCGAGGCGCGCATAAAGGGTTCAGGAGCCGGCATGGAACCGCCGGAGGGCGCGGTGCTGAAAGATGGCTGGTGGGTCTACGCGCCCAAGGTCGGACCGCAGCCGCGCCTGGTGCTGGCGGCCTCCGGCGCCACGGGCGCGGGCTGGACACTCTGCACCGCTCAGGGTTGCCGCGAACTGGGCAAGGCCGCAGGCGAGACGATTGTGCTCGAACGCTGTGAGCCCGACGGCTCGAGCCAGCCCCGATAGCGCACGATCAGCCCGGTGAGCGGGTGAGAAATCTCGACATGGAAGCGGAACTTGCCGTCCTCCACGGTCTCGAACGAGGTCGAGCGCGGAGAGAGCCACATCGGCAGCGGCAGGCCGAGAACGGTCCAGCGGCGCAGAACCAGTTTCAGCTTTCCATCTTCGGCCACCAGCGCCATGGCGAAGGTCAGCGGCCCGAACCGTTCGCACAACAGCCGCTGCGAGCGGCCTTGGCCGGCAAACTGGCGGCTGAAGAAGGTCTGCGCGTCAAATGTCCGCGTCCAGGTTTCCTCGCCTTTGCTGGTGTCGAACCGGACTCGAACCGGGACATCGGCGCTGGGCCGGGGAAAGCCAACCAGCATGGCGGCGAGCCTTCCGATTGGGTTCTTGCCACGCTCGACACTGGCACGGCCCTCGGCCGACGCGTTGCTGTCGTGCATGGCGCGGATTTCAGCGGGCAAGTCCTGCCAGGCATCGCCGAGCAAGGCGGGATAGAGCGGCTTGTCCTTGTCGCCTGAATCGTCGCGGAAGCCGGTATGGATGGTCTTTGACTCGAACAGCGCTTCATAGTCCTCGAGTTCGAGATCGCGCACCGCGGCCCGTGCGCCGAGCCCATGCGGATGACCGTCCAGCATCTTGCGCACCAGCGCCTCGACCGCCATCGACGGGATCAGCGGCCCGTCACTGCCTTCCGCCAGCAGATGCCATGAGCGTTTGACCACGGCACCCGCCCGGTCCGCGCCCTCCACTGCGACGAACATACCGCCGCGATGTTCGCCCCAGCGCAGCCGGTTGGTCGCCCAATGCATGAGCGGCGACAGTGGAGACAGCGAACGCACCAGGTTGACGCGCGCCAGCCAGGCGAGGCCGATCAGCGCACGATGGAGAATTTCAGGAACCGGTCCGGCGCCCATCCAGATGGTTTTAGCCTCCGGCCAGAGTTCAGCCAGCTCGCGCAGGTCCGGCACGTCAACCAGCGAGAACAGGGTGTTGTGAAGCGGCAGCCGGCCCGGCGGTGCGATGGTGGTTCGCATCTGCTCGGTCAGCGGATAGCCCTGCATCTCCTTGCCGTCGCGCTTCAGCCGCACCGGCTGCCCGGCATAGCCTGCTATGGCGCGGATGACGTTTTCGCCGACACCGGCATAAGGCGATGGCGCAATGCCGCCGCGAATGCTGTCGACCCGCGCCATGTCGGCGGAGAGCCGCCGCACCACGGCCGCCGTCAGCACCGGAAAACTGGAAACGCCAGACAGCACGAACAGACCGGCCTCGCGCGCCGCTGCATCGAAGGCGCTGACGCCGGCAACGAACTCCGATCCGTCGGCGAGGTCGAAATAGTTCACGCCCTGGCCGATACAGGCCTCGATAAGGCGGTAGCGCCCGTCGCCATAGGCCTGGAACGGACCGCTGGCATCGACCACGCACTCAGGCTTGAGCGAAGCCAGCTGCGCGGCGAGATCTCCATCGCGATCGAATGCCGCCGGCAAAAGCCGCGCCGCGACCGCCCCACGGCTCTTGCACCAGGCCTGCGCCTTGGCCAGCGAGCGGCCCGAGACGATCAGGGTCAGGCGCGGTTCGTTTTCCAGCAACTCGATGATGCGGCCGCCAAAGGTGCCATAGCCGCCGACGATGAGAAGCTTCATCCGCTGCGTCTCCCGAAGCTTTGCCCTCTAGCCAAGGAACCGCTCCCTCATCGCGGGCGAGGGGAGCTCGCAAGCGTCCTTCCTGCCGAACAGCGCATAGCGGTTTTTGGCGACACGGTCGTAGAGCCAGTCGCGAAGCGGACGCGGCAGCAAAAGCAGGATTTTGGCCGCGCGCCATGGCCAACCGAGTTCGGACATCACAGCGACGAAACTGTCGAGCCGCGTGAAGGCAGCGCCATCGATGAGGACGAGATTGGTCTCGTAGCTGTCGGTGCGCAGCCCATGTTCGCGAAACAGGGCTTCGCCGAAGGGCGACTGCGCGGTGGCGAAGCGGAAGCGGCTCTTACGATCGAGCCTGACCACCATGCGCACGAAGCCCGAGCACAGGACACAGACGCCGTCGAAGACGATCAATGGTGAGTCAAAGACTTTGGAGGTGTCGAAGGGTGGGGACGCATCGACAGGTGATGTTTCAGGAGGACGGTTGGGCTCGGGGAGGTCGGTCACCTTGGCCTCGGCTGCTTGTGTGCGATCACACTAAGCCAGCCGATGGCGGCATCAAAGCCGTGGCGATGTCGCACGCCGTCTGTCGGCGAAGGCGGGTCGCTCCACACGGTAGGTGGTGGCGCGGGGATCGGCGGCCGGTTTGCAGATGCGGCTGTCGTGACGATTTTCGAACGTCATGATCAGTGCGCGCTCACGCCAAGCGACGTACCGCGACGCGCGCAGGCCGGACCGGGGCCACGCATGTAATAGCGCTCCGGCCGGTAGGTCGGCGAAACGAATTCGCGGATGGCGGCGGCATAGCCGATGAGGTGCGTGAGGAAGTTCATTTTACCAGTCCCTGTCCCGATCTTCGGATGTCCCTTCCGATTGATGGGCATCATAGCGTCGAGGCGTGAATAGTCGGTGAACACGATGTTAATATCTGGCCGAAAATGCCCTGGTTCGTGGCGGGAATGCGGCTGATTCGGGGTCTTTCGGTGCCGTTCGGCGTCATTCCGCCCCTTGTGACTTTTCCATCACATATGTTTCGTTTGAATGTCGCACGCACGCGGTTCTGTTTCAACATTCGGCGCCACTGTGAAATTTCCGTTCCCGGCGTCTCGACGCGTGACGGCCCATATGGCGCAGCCTGACGTGTTCCGGCGGAACTGGAGACGCGTCTGTCCGTTCTCACCTTCATTGGCTCTTGAAGGGAAATTGTCATGGCGCCGCGTCCTGCCTGGAAAGGCTACCTGAAGCTGTCGCTGGTCACCTGCGCGGTCGAACTGACCAATGTCGTCACCCACACCGAAAAGGTGTCGTTCCGGGTGCTGAACCGCAAAACCGGCAACACGGTGAAGCGCATCTATGTCGATGCGGAAACCGGCAAGCCGCTCGGCGATGGCGACGAGATCAAGGGCTACGAAGTCAGCGACGACGACTTCGTCCATATCGAGGAGGACGAGATCGCATCGGTGCAGATCGAGTCCTCGCACACGATGGCGCTGGACGGCTTTGTCGACAAAGCTTCGATCCAGCAGATCTATCTCGATACGCCCTATTATGTCGCGCCGGCGGACAAGGTGTCGGAAGAGGCATTCGCCGTCATCCGCGATGCCATGGCTGGCAAGAAGATGGCCGGGCTCGCCCGCATCGTGCTTTACAGCCGCGAACGGCCTGTGGTGATCGAGCCGCTGGGCAAGGGCATGGTGCTGACGACGCTGCGCTACGACAACACAGTGCGCCAGCCCGACACGGTGTTCGGCGACATCAAGGCGGTGAAGACCGATCAGGAAATGACGGAGTTGGCCGAGCTCATCATCGACAAGAAGAAGGCCAGGTTCGACCCCTCGAAATTCGACGACAAATACGAGACCGCCCTTTTGGAACTGATCCGCGCCAAGAAGGCAGGCAAGAAGGCGCCCAAGGCCAAGGCAGCACCGAAGCCCTCCAATGTGGTCAACCTGTTCGATGCGCTGAAGAAGAGCCTGTCGGCGGATGGCGGCTCAACCAAGGCCCCGGCGAAAGCCAAGGCGTCTTCAAAGCCAAAAGCCGCGCCCAAGCGCAAATCAGCCTGAGGACGCGTTTCCATGGCCGGTCTCGAACACTACCAGTCCAAGCGCGACTTCAAGAAAACCTCTGAGCCGGCGGGCAAGGTCGCGCGTGGCAAGAATGCCGGGGCAGGCGGCATTTTCGTCATTCACAAACATGCCGCCACGCGGCTTCACTACGATCTGCGGCTTGAGCATGACGGCGTGCTGTGGAGCTGGGCGGTGACCCGGGGGCCCAGCCTCGACCCGCATGAGAAGCGGCTGGCCGTGCATGTCGAGGATCACCCCATCGACTATGCCCCGTTCGAGGGCACGATCCCCAAGGGAGAATATGGCGGCGGCTCGGTCATGGTCTGGGACGAGGGGACATGGGTTCCCGAGATCGATCCCGCCAAGGCGATGAAAAAGGGCCATATCGGCTTCGAGCTCAAAGGCCACAAGCTGCACGGGCTGTGGCATCTGGTGCGGCTGAAGCCGCGTGCCGGCGAGAAGCGCGACAATTGGCTGCTGATCAAGTCGGACGATGCGGCCGCCCGCCCCGGCGAGGACATTCTGAAGGAAGCGCCCGCTTCAGTGAAGTCGGGCCTGACCATCGAGGAGATCGGCGAGGGCAAGACGGCGAAAGGCCGGAAACCCGAGGTCTGGCACTCGAACAAGCCTGCGGCAAGCAAGGCGAAGGGTGCGGGCAACAGACTGGAGTTCATCGAACCGCAGCTGGCAACCCTGGAACGCGAAGCGCCGCCCGGCAAGGACTGGCTGCATGAGGTGAAGTTCGACGGCTACCGGCTGCAGGCACAAATCGCCGGCACCGAGGTGCGGCTGCTCACCCGCACCGGCCTTGACTGGACGGAGAAATTCGGCGGCGACATCGTCGCGGAACTGGCCGCGCTGAAATGCGGCGACGCCATCCTTGACGGCGAGGTCGTCGTGCTTGCCGACAGCGGCGTGTCGTCCTTCTCGCTGCTGCAAGCCGATCTGTCGGCGAAGCGGACGAACCGTTTTCTCTACTATGTCTTCGATCTGATGCGGCTCGACGGGCAGGATTTGCGCGCTGAGCCGCTGGTCGAGCGCAAGCAGGCTTTGCAGGAACTGCTTGGCGACCGGCCAGAAAGCGCGGCTGTCCGTTTCAGCGATCATTTCGCCGAACCCGGCCAGATCATGCTCCAACATGCCTGTCGCATGGGCCTGGAAGGCATCGTCTCCAAGCGTGCCGATGCGCCCTATCGCAGTGGGCGCGGGCCTGCCTGGGTGAAGTCGAAATGCACGCTGCGGCAGGAGTTCGTCATCGGCGGGTACCTGCCGTCGGAGACGACAGGACGCGGGCTGCGCTCGCTGTTGGTCGGCTACCACGAAGCTGGCAAACTGCATTATGCCGGCCGCGTCGGCACCGGCTTCTCCGTCAAGGGCGCCGCCGAGCTGAAGAAAAAGCTTGATGACCTGAAGGCCAAGGCCTCGCCATTCGATGCCTCGGTGCCGAAAGGCAAGGGCCTGGTCTGGGTGCAGCCGGTGCTTGTCGGCGAAGTGGAGTTTCGCAGCTGGACATCGGACCGTATAATACGCCACGCCTCGTTCCAAGGATTGCGCGAGGACAAGCCGGCGGAGGAAGTCGTGCAGGAAAAGCCGAAGACATCGACAGGCAATGCCGCCAAGGCAGTCGTATCATCGAGTTCAGCCGGCACGCTGAAAACCACGGTCAAACTCTCGCATCCAGACAAGCTGCTGTGGCCGGACGAGAAGATATCGAAACAGGGCCTGCTCGATCACTATGCGCTGGTCTGGCCGCGCATGGAGCCCTTCATCGTCAACCGGCCGCTCAGCCTGGTGCGGGCACCGGACGGCGTCGGCGGGCCGCGCTTTTTCCAGAAGCATGCTTCAGCCGGCATGAGCGACAAGATCGCCCGCATGAAAGATCCGACCGACGGCGAGGAAATCCTGTTCATCCGTGATTTCGATGGTGTCGCCGCGCTGGTGCAATATGGCGTGGTCGAAATCCACATCTGGGGCTGCACCATGGATGAACTGGAGAAGCCCGACCAGATCGTCTTCGACCTCGACCCCGATGAAGGCGTCGAGGTGGAGGCGGTGCGCGCGGCAGCGCTCGATATCAAGGGCAAGCTCGACGAATTGTCGCTGCCGAATTTCGTCAAGACATCAGGCGGCAAGGGGTACCATGTCATGATACCCTTGAAACCCTTGGCGGACTGGGAAGCGACAAAGACCTTCAGCCATGATTTCGCCCGCGCGCTGGAACAGGCCGCACCCGACCGCTACACCGCGACGCTGTCGAAGAAGGCGCGCACCGGCAAGATCTTCGTCGACTACCTCCGCAACGGAAGGGGCTCGACCACCGTCGCGCCCTATTCCTCACGCGCCAAGAAGGGCGCCACGGTGTCGATGCCGGTGACCTGGCCGGAGATCGAGGCCGGGCTGGCGCCAAACGCTTTCCCGCTTGGCGACAAGACAACGCTGGCGCGCCTGGCGGAAGCTGATCCGTGGGCCGATTTCTTCAAGCAAGGCAAGGCGCTGAAGCGGGGCTAACTTTCGACGCCGAGCCATCATCTCAGCAAGCCGCTAGCTCAAAAACACCCTCTCAAAAGCCTGCTTGCCCGGCGGAGAGAAGACCACCGCACGGCTGTCCTTCTCGCGCCGTGCCCATTTCTCGGCGATGATCTTGTCGAGGATGGCGGCGCCGAGCGTGCCGGCGAGATGCGAGCGCCGCACGCTCCAGTCGAGGCAGGCGCGGCAGACCGGGCGGCGTGGCTTGGCATCGACTTCGATGCCAATGGCGACGAAGTGCGACGCGGCCGAGGGCGCCAGCCTGATGTCCTTGTCGTCACGCAGCAGGATTTTCCGATCGATGAGACGGTCGAGCATCGCCACCGCCTGCTCACCGGCGAGATGGTCGTAGCAGACACGCGCCACGCGCATCGCCGAGTCGCGCGGGCCGGGCCTTACGCGTTTTGGGCCAACGGCTTCCGCGACGCCGGTGATGGCCTCGATCATGCCGGCCACCTGCGGCCCGGCAAGCCCGTAGTAGCGATGGCGCCCCTGGCTGGCCACGGTCAGCAATCCGCCTTCCATCAGCTTTGACAGATGCGAACTGGCGGTCGGCAGCGACACGCCGGCCTCGAGCGCCAGCTCGCTTGCCGTCAGCGCCGTGCCGCCCATCAGGGCGTTCAACATGTTTGCCCGTGCCGGGTCGCCGACCAGGCTGGCGATGCGGGCAATGTCAGGTCCTTCACGCATAGTTCGGTCCTCATCGAAGCATTCTTGTCAGATAACCACTATTCTGCGGTCAGTTCAAGGAGGCGACGATGACTGCAAGAACCCTTCCCAACTCCGTTCCCGCCAACCGCGCTTCGTTCCCGTTCGTGACCTGGCTGCGCTCGCGGCTGCTGGCCCGCTGGTATGGCCGTCACCTGCAGCGCCTCGATCTCGCGGAGGTCGACGATCACCTACTGCGCGATCTCGGCCTGACACCTGAAGACGTGCGCCGCGAATGCGCGAAATCCTTCTGGCAGGCATGACCGCCGAGGGAATTGCCTAGCAGATCACCAGGCGTGACGTTTCGATCCGGCTCGAAGTGTCGGCGCAAATGACTTCACCCATCAAGGAGACGACAATGGCTATCACCTGCTTCATCCGCTACGAAATCGACCCGTTCGGCAAGGCTGCCTTCGAGGAATATGCCCGCAACTGGGGCCAGGCGATTCCGCGCTGCGGCGCCGACCTGATCGGCTATTATGCGCCGCATGAGGGGTCGGCGACCACCGCCTATGCCGCCTACAACATCGAAAGCCTGGCGGCCTACGAAGCCTATCGTGCAAGGCTGGCAGCTGATCCCGCGGGCAAGGCGAACTATGAATTCGCCAAGCGGGAAAGGTTTATCATCAAGGAGGACCGCATGTTCCTGAAGCACGTTTCCGGCCCGCACGCGAAACTGGTGCTGCCGTGATCGCCGTCATTTTCGAGGTCCAGCCGGCAGCGGGCAAACGCGATGCCTATCTCGGCATCGCGGCCGACCTGCGGCCATTGCTCGACGGCATCGACGGCTTCCTGTCGATCGAGCGCTTCCACAGCCTGGCCGATCCGAACCGTATCCTGTCCTTGTCGTTCTGGCGCGACGAGGAAGCCGTGAAGGCCTGGCGCAACACCGAGGAGCACCGGCAGGCACAGAAGGCCGGCCGGGGCGGCATCTTTGCCGGCTACCGGCTGCGCATTGCCCATGTCGTGCGCGACTACGGGCTGACCGAAAGGGAAGAAGCGCCGGCGGATAGTCTAGCGGTGC
Source organism: Mesorhizobium sp. INR15 (assembly GCF_015500075.1). Classification (NCBI taxonomy): domain Bacteria; kingdom Pseudomonadati; phylum Pseudomonadota; class Alphaproteobacteria; order Hyphomicrobiales; family Phyllobacteriaceae; genus Mesorhizobium; species Mesorhizobium sp. INR15. The sequence goes on from NZ_CP045496.1 coordinate 931,120, forward strand.
ATGGGTGAGCAGAATCGTCTCTGCCTTCTCCCCTTGTGGGAGAAGGTGGCCGCGAAGCGGCCGGATGAGGGGTGCTCCAGCTTGGCGATGACGTGCTCCGGCCAACACCCCTCAACCGTCTTGGCGCTACGCGCCAATCCACCTTCTCCCACAGGGGGAGAAGGAAGAAATATCACGCATTGCCGATCAGAACGCCCGCCGCGAACACCAGCGCACCGCCGAGCACCACCTGGAACGCGGCGCGCAGGAACGGCGTCTGCATGTAGCGGTTCTGGACGAAGGCGATCGCCCAGAGTTCGAAGAACACCACCACGGCGGCAACGCCTGTCGCCGTCCAGAAGCTCGGGATGAGGTAGGGTAGCGCGTGGCCGAGGCCGCCAAGCGTGGTCATGATGCCAACTGTCAGGCCGCGCTTGAGCGGCGAGCCACGGCCGGACAATTTGCCGTCGTCGGATGCGACCTCGGTAAAGCCCATCGAAATGCCGGCGCCGATCGAGGCGGCAAGGCCGACCAGAAGGGTCTGCCATGTGTCATGCGTGGCAAAGGCGGCGGCGAAGATCGGCGCCAGCGTCGACACCGAACCGTCCATCAGCCCGGCGAGGCCCGGCTGCACATAGGTCAGGATGAACTGGCGCTGCTCGGCGGCTGCCTCGTCCTCCTTCACCGCACCCGGCACATGCTTTTGTTCCAGCCGCTGCGCCATTGTTTCATGGCTCTGTTCGGCCGCCGCCAGATCGTCGAGCAGCTTTCTGGTCGAGGCATCGCCAGTGCGCTTCGCGGCCTCGACATAGAACAGGTAGGCGCGCCGCTCCATGGCCTCGGCCTGGCTGCGCACATGCTCGATGCCGAGCGGCCGCACCAGCCAGTCGGGCTTGCGCTCGTAATAGCCCCTGACATGCTCGCGCCGGATCAACGGAATGCGCTCGCCGAACCGCTTGCGAAACAGCTCGATCAGCGCGTCGCGATGGCCGTCTTCCTCCTCGGCCATGTCCTCGAAAACCTTGGCGGATTGCGGAAAGTTCTCCGCCAGCCCGTCGGCATAGGCGCGGTAGATGCGCCCGTCGTCTTCTTCAGACGAGATGGCGAGCGCCAGGATCTCCGGCTCGGATAATGACTCGAAGGACCGGCGACCAAAGCCGAAAACGCGCGAAAGCATGAGGAAATCACCCTAGTTTAGAATTATTCTAAACTAGGGCTTGGCCTGCCATAGGTCAATCATACGCCCGGGTGCGAGCCATGCAAAATTATTGGAGCCAACCCTCGCAATAGCCTCTTAATATCGTGTAATGTTAGCCTATATAAGTATACGTCAGCCAATAAGAGAAGGACAGCACGATGCCGGCAAGTCAGCACCCGCACCCGTTTGATCCAAAACCCATTCTTGACCTCATCACCAGTATCGAGACCGACCTGCGACGCCTGAAAGACATGGTCGAACAGCAGGTCGAGAAATTCGATCCCGCCAATCCGCACAACAAGGCCCCCGACGGCAAGCTGACCGAGGAGGGTGTCGAGTGCTGCTACCGCATGTTCGACGACGGCAAGTCGCGCTACTCCGTAGCCCAGCAGATGAAAATCTCCTTCGCCGCCGCCACGCACCGCTTCAACAGCTGGCGCAAGCTGGGCGGCACTAAAAGGCAGAGGGCGCTGCTGGGGTGAGGCGACCGCAACTTCGTCATCCCCGGGCTGGAGCCGAGGATGACGAAGAGGTGCACCCGCCCCTGTCGCGAATTTGTCACCCTCACATTTTTCCGATGGCAGGCTGCCCGCCTTTACGGGCATCATGAGCGGTCAACACATCGCGGAACCTGCCATGACCACTCCTCCCGGCATCGCCGACATCCATGCCGCCGCAAAGCGTCTTTCGGGCCTGATCGTCGAAACGCCATTGATCGAATCCCTGGAGCTGAACAAGCGCTTCGGCGCCAGGATCCTGTTCAAGCCGGAGACGCTGCAGCGCACCGGTTCGTTCAAGTTCCGCGGCGCCCATAACAAGCTGTCCTCGCTGTCGGCCGAGGAACGCAGCCGGGGCGTGGTCGCGTTTTCCTCGGGCAATCATGCGCAAGGTGTGGCTGCTTCCGCCGCGATGTTCGGCGTCAAGGCCGTCATTGCCATGCCGGCCGATGCGCCGGCGATGAAGATCGGCAATGTCCGCAAGATGGGGGCGGAAGTGGTTCCCTTCGACCGGTTTCGCGATGACCGCATGACCGTCGTCGCACCCTACATCGACAAGGGCATGATCCTGGTGCCACCCTTCGACGATCCGGCGATCATCGCCGGCCAAGGCACGATCGGCCTGGAACTTGTTCGGCAGGCAAAAGCGCTCGGGGTCCGCCTCGACGCGGTGCTGATCCCTTGCGGCGGCGGCGGCCTGACCAGCGGCATTTCGGTCGCGGTCAAGGATGCCTCGCCGGACACCGCGATCTGGGCGGTGGAGCCCGAGCATTTCGACGATACTCGCGTCTCGCTCGCGAAAGGGGTAAGGGTTTCGAACGAACCGGGCCACAGTTCCATCTGCGATGCGATCCTGACCGCCGAGCCGGGCGTGATCACCTTCGAGATCAACCGCAAAAACCTCGCCGGCGGCATCGCCGTCTCCGACAAGGCCGTGGCGCAAGCAATGCGTGACGCCATGGCCTATCTCAAGCTGGTGGTGGAACCCGGCGGCTGTGTCGGGCTGGCGGCGCTGTCATCGGGCGACATCAATATCGCTGGCAAATGCGTCGCCGTGGTGTTGTCCGGCGGCAATGTCGATTTCGGCACCTATGCCGGGATCATGGCGGCGTGACTAATCCAGCGTGCGCCGGAACCGCACCAGCGCCACGCCGGCAAACAGCGCGACGAAAAACACCAGCCAGCCGATTTCGCCGCCGATCGCGGTGACGTCGGCGCCCTTCAGCATCACCGCCCGGGTGATGCGCAGGAAATGCGTCAGCGGGAAGATTTCGCCGAGAAACTGCGCCCAGCCGGGCATGCCCCGATAGGGGAACATGAAGCCGGACAGCATGATCGAGGGCAGGAAGAAAAAGAAGGTGAGCTGCAGCGCCTGCATCTGCGTGCGCGCGATCGTCGAGATGGTGTAGCCGAGCAGCACCAGCGCCAGCACGAAGATCAGCACCGCGCTCAGCAGCAGCGGCAGCGAGCCGGCAAAAGGGATAGCGAACAGAAGCTTGGCCGCCGCCAGCACGACCAGCACCTGCACCGCGCCGACCGCCAGGTAGGGCAACACCTTGCCCATCATGATTTCCAGCGGATTTGACGGCATCGCCAGCAGGTTTTCCATGGTGCCGCGCTCAGTCTCGCGTGTCAGCGCGATCGAGGTCATCATCACCATGGTCATCTGCAGGATGACGCCAAGCAGGCCCGGCACGATGTTGTATTGCGAGACGCCTTCCGGGTTGTAGCGCCGGTGCACCACCACATCGAGTTGACCCTTGGCGTTCTCGGCTGATGTCTCCTGCATGCCACGCGCGCGCAGCAATGCCTGGTTGGCGACGGTGCCAAGCGTCGATATGGCGCCGCTTGAGGCCGACGGATCGGTCGCATCGGCCTCGATCAGGATTTGCGGATTGTCGCCGCGTTCGACGCGCCGGGCAAAGTCGGCGGGGATGGTGACGACAAAAGCGACGTCGCCGCGCGACATCAGGAACTCCGCCTGTTCGGCGCTTTGCACGACATGGTCGAAGCGGTAGTAGCCGGTGGTCTGCAGTGCCGAGACCATGGCCCGCGTATAGGGGTCGCTGCTCGTCGCCACCAAAGCCGCCGGCAGGCTCTTGGGATCATTGTTGATGGCGTAGCCGAACAGCACCAGCTGCAGCAGCGGCATGGCCAGCATCATGGCAAAGGTGATGCGGTCGCGCCGCATCTGGATGAATTCCTTGGCCAGCAAGGCACCGAGCCGCACGAGGGAAAAGACGCCGTTCATGCCATGTTGTCCTTCGACCCGGCCATGAACTGGATGAAGACATCCTCGAGGCTGGTCTCGCCCGGCCTGACCGTCACCCCCTTGTGGTTTTTCTCGACGTCGGCGAGCGCCGCTTCCAGCGCTTTCCTGTCGGAGCCGACGACATGCAGCGTGGCGCCGAATGGCGCGACCTGGTCGACGCCTGGGCGGCCTTCAAGCGCCGCCGCGACCTGGTCGAGATGCTGGCCCTGCACGACAAAGGTCGTCAGGCCGGCGTTCTTGACCACTTCGTCAACAGTGCCCGTGGCCAGCATCTTGCCGTAGGAAATGTAGGAGATGCGGTGGCAGCGCTCGGCCTCGTCCATGTAATGGGTGGAGACCAGCACGGTCAGCCCGCCATTGGCGAGACGATGGATCTCGTCCCAGAACTCGCGCCGCGCCTTGGGATCGACACCAGCGGTCGGCTCGTCGAGCAGCAACAGCTTCGGCTTGTGCATGATGCAGGCGGCAAGCGCCAGACGCTGCTTCCAGCCGCCCGACAGCGTGCCGGCAAGCTGGTTGCGGCGCGAGGTGAGGCCGAGTTCCTCCAGCGTTTTCGCGACATAGTCGCCGACCGGCTTGAGCTGATAGAGCCGTGCCACGAATTCAAGGTTCTCGCCGATCGTCAGATCCTCGTAGAACGAGAATTTCTGCGTCATGTAGCCGACTTCGCGCTTGATCCGCAGGCTCTCGGTGCGGATGTTGAAGCCCAGCACCGTGCCCTCGCCCTCGTCCGGCGTCAGCAGGCCGCACATGATGCGGATGGTGGTGGTCTTGCCGGAGCCGTTGGGGCCAAGGAAGCCAACGATCTCGCCTTCCGCCACCGTCATCGTCACATGGTCGACGACGGTCTTGTCGCCGAAGCGCTTGACCAAGCCATGCACGTCGATGGCGTTCATTTCCGAGGGTCCGCCAGTTCGACGTCGACGATCTGCCCCGGCTGCAACACGCTCGCATCGCCCTCTGGCCGCGCCTCGACGAGGTAGACCAGCTTCTGCCGGTTCTCGAGCGAATAGATCACCGGCGGGGTGAACTCCGGATCCGGCGAGACATAGCTGACGCGTGCCTTCACATCCGGCCCGCAGCCGTCGCAATGAACGCCAAGCAAGGTGCCGACCTTGACCGAGGCGAAGGCGCTTTCCGGGATATAGACGCTGAGCTTCACCGCGCCATCGGGCAGGATCGAGATCACCGGCGCGGTCGGGCCCGCCGTGTCGCCCGGATTGCGGATGACGTCGTTGACGCGGCCGGGCGATGGCGCGGCCAGCACCCGCTTCGACAGCCGCCACTGCGCCTGCTCCAGTGCCGCCTGCGCCTGCTTGACCTGATTGTCGGCGGCCTTGATCGTCTCGGGCCGCGCCGGCAACCCGCCGACCGCCAGATTGGCATCGGCCTGGCCGACCTGCGCATTGGCCGTTTCCAGCGTGGCCGACGCCGTATCGAAATCGGCCTGCGTGCCGGCGCCGCGCTTGAACAGGTCGCTGGCGCGGTCGAACTTGCGTTTGACGTCGGCGGCCTGTGCCTTGGTCATGTCGACCTCCGCCCTCAGCACGGCAATCTCTTCTGGCCGTTTGCCGACCTGCAGGTCGGCCAGTTGCGCCTGTGCCTGGGCAAGAGCTGCCTCGGCCTGCGCAATGGCGATCTTGGCGTCGGCGCTTTCCAGCGTCACGACGGTCGCGCCGGGCGCGACACGGTCGCCGCGCTTGACCACGACCGTCTCGACCTGCGCGACCTCGATCGGCGCCAGCAGAACGTAATCGCCCTCGACATAGCCGACCGCCAAGGGCGCAGCCGACGCGCAGGAACTGAAGAGATGCGCGGCGAGCGGGATGGAGCAAAGAAAACTCATGTTTTTCCTTCCTTGCGGGCGTCCAGTATCGCGGTGAGGTTGCCGGCAACCGCGGCCACCACCTTGGCGGCCTCTGCGTCGCCGATCCCGCTCCAGCCCATGCGGCGCATGACAGCTTCGCGGCCGATGCGGAAATAAATGACCTGGCCGATCAGCGTGAACACGGTGAGCTTGGTGGCTTCGCTTTCCGCCGGTTCACCTGTTGCCTGCTGCCAGATCAGGCACAGGCGGCGATGCGTCGGCTCGAACACACCGGCATAGATGCGGTCGAGCGCTGCTGTCGGGTGCGACAGCTCGCGCAGCACGAACTGGACGATCTCGCCAGCCTGTGGCTGCGCGACGATGAAACCGACCATGCGCTCCAGCGCGGCAAACAGCAGCGCGCGCGCCGCCTCGGAATCATTGGCCGGCGGACCGGATGCCGGCATGGCGCCAAGCGCCTGGCCGGCGACGGCCTGGATGGTTTCGACGATGTAGTCGGCGGCGGCCGCGCGAAGTCCCTCCTTGCCGCCGAAGTGATAGGCGATCGAACCAATATTGGCCTGCGCCTCAGCCGCAATCTGGCGCGTCGAGGTGCCATCGAACCCTTGCCGGCCGAACAGCTTCAATGCGGCATGGACAAGTGCCGCGCGGGTCTGGTCGGCGGCGGATGCCTCGCGGCGCGGCGTCTGGTTGTTCGTTGGCTTGGCCATGACAGCGATTTAATCAATCGATTGATTAAAGTCAATTCGCTCGCGCGGCTGTCTTGCCATCGGTGGCGGCAACCGCTTTAGTGCGCGGCCATGGGCAAGGAAGTCGAGCGCAAGTTCCTGGTTTCCAGCACCGCGTGGCGGGATCTGGCCGAAGCGGCTATCCGCATCCGCCAGTTCTATCTTGCTGCCGGGCCTGGCCGCACCGTGCGCATCCGCATCAGCGATGGCGTCTCCGCCAGGCTGACGCTGAAGTTCGGCAGCAAGGTCCGTGAGCGCGACGAATATGAATATCCGGTGCCGCTGGCAGAGGCCGAGGAGATGCTGGCCTTTGCCCTTGGGCGTGTCATCGAGAAGACACGTCATCATGTTAGGCATCGCGGCTATCTCTATGAAGTCGATGTTTTTGGCGGTCCGCTCGCGGGACTGGTGGTCGCCGAGCTTGAGACACCGGACGATGTGCCGGACGATTTGCTGCCAGACTGGCTCGGCCTCGAAGTTACCGGCGAGCAGAAGTTTTACAACGCGTCGCTCGCCCTCGGGGGGATACCGGAGATCGCCGCATGAGTTTTCGTATCGACCCGCGCCTGCCGCTGACCGGCGAGGTCAGGCGTATCCTTGCCGAGGAGATCGGCAAGGCACTGGCGCATCTTGACACCGCGCGCAGCCGGCCTGAGCAAGCGCTGCACAAATGCCGTAAGCGGCTGAAGAGCACGCGGGCCTTGCTGCGCTTGGTTCGTTCCGGAGACGAAACATTCTGCGACACCGAGAATCAGTGCTATCGAAACGTGGCTGGCCTGCTGGCCGGGCCGCGCGAGGCAACCGCGCTGATCGAGACGATCGACCGGCTGGCCGCCAGCTTTCCCGAGGAGAGCGCCGGCGGCGGTCTCGATGCCGTGCGCGAGCGGCTCGTTGACCGCCAGCATCAACTGCATGGCACCATCGGCCTCGGCGCGGCGATCGATGCCGCCACCGCCGCTTGCGAGGAGGGGCTAAGCCGCGTCGAGGCGCTGGCTTTGCCAGACCAGCCGGAACAGGCTGCCGACGTGCTCGCCGAAGGCGCACGGGTTACGCTGCGCCGCGCCAGGCGCGCGCTGGAAAAGGCAGGCGCGCGCGGCGAAGCCGATGATTTCCACGATCTGCGCAAGGCGGCCAAGACGCATGGCATGCACCTGTCGCTGCTGGGCCGGCTGTGGCCGACCCCGATCAAAGCCCGGCGCAAAGCGGTCGACGAGATGGGTGAGAGGCTGGGTGACCTGCACGATGTGTTCGTTCTGCGCGCTTTGCTCGATGCCGATGACCAGCCACTCGGCGACCGGCAGGACACGCGGCTTCTGGGCAAGCTGCTGAAACGTTCGGAAAAGCAGCTGAAGAAGACTTGTCTTGCGGAAGCGGCCGAACTGTTCGGCGACAGTCCAAAGCGCTCGACACGGAAACTGGCCCGCAAGGCGCGCGACGATCTCGCCGGCCCGCATGATGAAGCGAGCGCTCCAGCGATCGCCGGCTGATCCCTGCCCAAAGCTGTTTGCTTGAGCATGACCTTTCTGAAACCGGTATCCCGTTTTAGAGATCATGCTCCAGCATTCTTTGCCTCATGTCCCCGGCCTGTGGTAATCGCGTTCTGGCATGACCGAAACCGGCGATACGCTCCTGGATCGACTTGGCCGCTGGCTGGCCGGCCGGCTGCAGGAAGAATCCTCCGGCTATGAGCCCTACACCCCGTCCGACGCCGAGACGCTGCGCCGCACGCTTGAGCCGGGCGACATCCTGCTGGTCGAGGGCAACCAGAAAATCTCGGCGGCGATCAAATACCTGACTCAGTCGACCTGGTCGCACGCGGCCTTCTACATCGGCGACGCCTTGCCCGAGCCGGAGGACGGTTCGGAGCGGCCCCGGCTTATCGAGGTGACACTCGGCGAAGGCTGCATCGCCGTGCCGCTGTCACGCTACCGCACCTACAACACCCGCATCTGCCGGGCGAGCGGCCTGGCGCCGGAGGACCGCGACAAGGTCGTTGCCTTCATGATCGGCAAGCTCGGCCTGAAATACGATCTCAAGAACATTTTCGACATGCTGCGCTACTTCTTTCCAACGCCGCCCGTGCCGGTGCGCTGGCGCCGGCGCATGCTGGCTTTCGGCTCCGGTGATCCGACCCGCGCCATCTGCTCTTCGCTGATCGCCGAAGCCTATGGCCAGATCCGCTACCCGATCCTGCCGGAAATCACTCGCGCGCCAGGCCGGTCTTCGGCGCAGTCGAATTTTTCGCGCAAGGAAATCCTGCATATCCGCCATCACTCGCTCTACACGCCGCGCGACTTCGATCTGTCGCCCTATTTCCGCATCGTCAAACCGACGCTGGAATACGGTTTCGACTATCGCGCGGTGACTTGGGACGACAAGATTGGGGACGACAAGATCGCTGACGGCAAGATCGCTGACTGCAAGCTTGCCGATCCCGGAGCAAAGGCCGCCGAATAGGTCAGGCTAGGCCGGCCTTGCGCACGGCCTCGGCATAGGAGCGGCTGACAGGGAGCATGGCATCGCCGGCGAGCTTCAGGAACAGCTTGCCATCCTTGCGGCTTTTGCCGGTGACGGCGTCCAGCGCCACCCAATGCGAGCGATGGATCCGCACGCCGGGCGTCTCGCCGACCTCGCGGATTGCATCGGCGAGCCGCATGAGGACGAGCGTCGAACCCTTGTCGGTATGGACCTCGACATAGTGGTCCTGCATCGACAGGTGGCTGAGCTTGCCACGCACAGCGTGCGGCAGCCTGTCGAGGAGCGGCGGGCGGGCGGGCTGGAGCGTCAGCGGCGAAGGCAGTGCCGGGATGCCTGCCTGCGCCTGACCGACCGGTATTGGAGGCGCGCCTTGCGGGCTCCTTGCGGCCATGCTGACCAGGAAGGACACGGCGACCGCGATCAGGCTGCAATTGACAAACAGGCCGGCGATGCCGGCGGCCGACGGAAACGGCCCGCCAAAAAGCGCGCGGTTGAACAGCAGGACAACCAGGGTCACCGGCAGCCCGGCGACCATGCCGGCGACCAGGCTGCGGACCGGCCGTGTGCCTGCCGTGCCGAAGACCAGGCCAAGCGTCAGCCGCATGGCCAGATAACCGGCGCAGAAAGTGGCGAATGCCAGCGCCAGCCAGTAGGCGAAGCGCGGCAGCAGGTCGAGCTGCTGCAAGGTGCCGAAGGGTCCGGTGGCGCCAAGGATGGCCGACACCGCCACAAGCGCGCCCCAGAAGCGCGGCGCGGAAAACAAGGCCTGCATTTCGCGAAGCGTGGAATGCAACAGCGTGCTTTTCACGTAGCCGATCGTCCCTTCCCGAAGACGCGTTTGATGCGATGCCACCGGCTCAGCATGGTGCCGGCGAACCACAGCGCCAAGCGATACCGCGCCTGTGGCAAGCCTTCAACCGCAGACGGAGTTAAGCCATGTCTCTTCACCTTAATGAGGCCGCCCGGATGACCCTTTCGCTCCGCAAGCCGGCCGTGCCTTCGCTTGCCGCCGCTCTCGCGCTGACATCGGGCGGAGGGGCATTCGCAGCCGATGCCGGCAGCCATGGCCCAGGCGTCACCGACATCCTTTCGCACACGCCGCTGTGGGTCTGGCCGTTGATCCTCTACGGCCTGTTCATCGGCTGGAACCGCACAAGGGACCGCGTCGTGTCGCCATTACGTCTTTTCGTCATGCCGGTCATCATCGCCGGCCTGGCGCTGCACAATCTGGCCTCTTCCGGCATGTCAGCCGCCGGGCTGCTCGGCTTCGTCTGCGGCACTATTGCCGGCACGCTTGCCGGCATAGCCGTGGCGCGGCGCCGTCCCGCCAGGCTGCTTGCCGACGGCAAACTGGCTCTGTCGGGCGACTGGCTGCCGCTGGTCATCATCGTTGCGATCATCGTCATCCGCTACGCCGAGGGTGTCGCCGTAGGCATCGACCCGGCCCTGGCGCAGGAAACCGGCTTCGTGCTGGCGAGCGCCATCCTGTCGGGTTTTCTCGCCGCGATGATGGTCGCACGCTCGATCGGTGTGCTTCCGCAGGGGTTCTTTCAGGCAACCGCCCGGTAATCCAATTGACTACGCCGGAAGCGGGCGGCGGCCTCTGGCAGCGGACTGATCGCTTGTCCGCGCGCCGGCGTCGCGCGGATGCGGGCCGATCGGCATGATCGTGGGAAACGGCGTCGCGCCAAAGGCAAACGTCCACTTGTAGCCGACCAGTCCATCCTCCGGTGTGGTATGCTGGTCGTGATGGGCAAGCAGTTTGGCGCGGTCGGCCAGTTCCTCGGCCTCGCGCCGCACCATCTCGGCGGTCTCCGGCCGCATGCGCCTGCTGAAGCTGACAAAGGTTGCCTCGCTCTCGATATGGGTGATGGCCCAGCCGATGAAGTTCTTGTTGGTCATCTCGAACAGCGGCCTCAGCGGCCCTTCGAAATTCCACTGGATCGGCGTCTCGACCAGCAACCGCGCCGACAGGCCGCGCCCGAGTGCGATCAGGCCGAGCTCCTCGAGGTCGCGCAAATAGAGGAACATCGAGGCCTCGCTCAGCCCTTGCGAGCGCATGATGCCTTCCGGCGTGAATTTCTCCGATAGCATGACAAAGATGAACAGCAGCGCAGGCCGGCTGGCCAGCCGGCGCTCGATCTCCGGCGCGATGTGATTGACCGGGCCCGGCCCCCTGTTCATCGAGCCCAGCACGTTTTCCAGCTCGACGCCGGCGGCCGCGCAGATTTCCATCAGGCGATCGAGCTTGCAGTTGCGCTCATGGAAGATGCGTTTCACCGTCGGCTCGGAAACGCCCATGCGCTCGGCCAGCACGCGATAGCTGACACCCTTGGCCTTCAACGTCCGCTTCAGCGCCTCGAAGATCAGGCTGTTCATGAGATGCACCCCTTTCGGGCAGTTTCGTATCGATATTCGATACTAGTGGGAATCCATCTTCCGTAAAAGTATCGAAAATCATAGCTCTCCGCCAGCGCAACAAGGAGAGCAGACATGAAGACCCTCATCGCCTCGGCAGTTTTCGCCGCCATCGGCATCGCGGCGATCCCGCCGGCCCAGGCCGGCGAGCTCTGGCGCGCCACGGGATTGGAGCAACCGGAATCGGCGCTGTTCGACGCCACCAACAACCGCATCATCGTGTCCAACATCGTCGGCAATCCCGGCGAGGCCGACGGCAATGGCTATCTCAGCGTGCTGTCTCTGGACGGCAAAATGGTCACCCGGCACTGGACCGGCGGCATGGATGCGCCGAAGGGCATGGCGATTTCAGGCGGCAAGCTCTATGTCGCCGACATCACCAAGGTCCGCGTCGTCGATCTGGCCAGCGGCAAGCTGCTGTCGAGCATCGATGTGCCGAAGGCGGTCTTCCTGAACGACATGACATCGGATCAAGCCGGCAAGGTCTATGTCACCGACATGCTGGCCGACGCGATCTATCGCATCGATGGCGACACGCCGGAGCTGCTGGTGAAGGACGCGGCGCTGGCTTCGCCCAACGGCGTCTTCGCCGATGGTGACCGGCTGATCGTGGCGTCCTGGGGCAAGGGCATAAAGCCCGATTTCAGCACCGCGGAACCCGGCGGGCTGCTGTCGGTCGACCTCGCCGGCAAGGTGATCACGCCACTGCCCGGCGCGCAGAAATTCGCCGACCTCGATGGTGTCATCGCCATCGGCGACACGATCTATGCCACGGCTTACATGACCGGCACGCTGTATCGCTACAAGGCGGGCGGCACGCCGGAAGTCGTGGCGCAATTCAAGCCGGGCAGCGCCGATATCGGTACGGACGGCAGATCGGTGATCTATGTGCCGCTGATGAATGAGGGCGAAGTGGCGGCGCTGAAGCTCGATTGAGAGCGACCGGCGGCGCTCTCGGAGCCGATCTCCGGGACATTCGCTGACAGGTCGGGCTGTGCTACGACGGTCTGATTGCGATGATCAAGGAGGTCCGGCATGGACGATCGCGAGATTCGAGCGGCCCTGGATCGCCACTGGGCCGCCTCCGATGCGAACGATCTCGAGGCGGAGCACGAGATCTATCGAGAAGACGCCGTGCTCGAATATCCGCAATCGGCGGAGCGCATTCGCGGTCGGCGCCAGATTCAGTCGTCCCGCACCGCGCAGCCGAGCCGCAAGCGCTTCACCGTGCGGCGGATCACCGGCGCGGGCGATTTCTGGGTCACGGAATATGTCCTGGCCTATGACGGGCGGCCATCATACACGGTGAGCATCATGGAGTTCCTCGATGGCAAGGTGGCGCGCGAGACCCAGTACTTTGGCGATCCGTTCGAACCGGGGCCGTCACGCGCGCAATGGGTCGAGCGGATGTCGTGAACCGTGGCAACCATAGGCACCGCCCGCCCGCTTGCCCGCTCGGAATTGCCTGGCGATACGGCCACTCTCGCCCGCACCCTCATCGGCAAGCTGGTGGTGCGAGCTTTGCCTGAAGGTCTTGTCAGCGGGCGCATTGTCGAGACCGAGGCCTATGTGGTCGGCGACGCCGCCGGGCACGGTTACCGGGGGATGACGCCGCGCAATCGTTCGCTGTTCCTCGAACGCGGGCATGCCTATGTCTATCTCGCCTATGGCATCTCCTACATGCTGAATGTCTCGAGCGAGATGCCGGGGATCGGCACCGGCGTGCTGATCAGGGCTCTTGAGCCTCTCGAGGGCATTGAGATCATGCGGCGGAACCGCGGCATCGAGCGCTTGCGCGACCTGGCGCGGGGGCCGGGACGGCTCGCCGCGGCATTGCGGATCGATCGTTCGCTCGACGGGCTCGATCTTTGCCAGGAAGGCCCTGTCTGGCTCGCACGCGATGATGCCGAACCCGGTGAAATCGGAGAGAGCGTCAGGATCGGCATTTCGAAGGACGCTGAACGCCTGCTGCGATTCTATGTCAGGAGGAATCCGTTCGTCAGCGGCCCAAGATCGCTCAACGAAGAATAGCAGGCAACCTCGACCGACCGGACATCAGAGCGTTTCAGCAGCGCCACTCTGTCTCAGTTGCGCCCGCGCGTCCTTGATCGAAGCGGCGTAGGTGACCAGTGGCCGCTTGACACCGTGGTTGATCAGCATGCGCCGGATCTGCGGCGAGGCGCCCGATATGATGAAGCGGACGCCGGCGCGTCTCGCCTTGTGCGCCGCGCCTTCGATGACATTGGCGGCGGTGGAATCGAAGAACGGCACCGCCGAACAGTCGAGGATGAAGTTCCTGCGCTGGTCGGCTATGCGGTCGAGCACCGTGCCGACAGTGGACGCGGCGCCGAAGAAGAAGGCACCCGAAATCCGATAGACAACGGTGTCGGTATCCGTCGCCTCGCTGGAATCATAGGCGCTGGTGGCGTCGGCGACATCGTCCGGCACCAGCGTCTGGTCGGCTTCGACGGCGATGGATTTGGCCATGCGGTCGATGAACAGGATCGAACCCAGCGCGAAGCCGACGACGATGCCTTCGGTGAGATCGCGGAAGATGACGATCAGGAAGGTCGCCATCAGCACCAGCGCGTCGCCGCGCGAGGCGCGCAACAGCGTGGCGAAGGCCTGCTTCTCGAACATGTTCCAGCAGACGACGGCGAGCACCCCGGCCAAGGCGGCGAGCGGAATGTAGCTGGCGAGTGGCGCTGCCACCAGCATCAGCATCAGCAGTACAGCCGAATGGATCATGCCGGAGACCGGCCCATGCGCGCCGGCCCGCACATTGGTGGCGGTGCGCGCGATGGTGCCGGTGGCGCAGATGCCACCGAACACAGCCGAGGCGATGTTGGCGAAACCTTGCGCCACCAGTTCGCAGTTGGAGCGATGGCGACGGCCGGTCATGCCATCGGCGACGACGGCCGACAGCAGCGATTCGATGGCGCCGAGCAGCGCGAAGGCGACGGCGTCGGGCAGGACGTCGATCATCCTGGCGAGGCTGACCGGCGGAAAGGCCGGCCATTGCAGGCTGCTCGGAATGCCGCCATAGCGCGTACCGATGGTTTCGGCCGGCAGCGAGAGCACTGCCACGACGAGCGAGGCCAGTGCGATGGCGATCAGCATGGCTGGCCATTTCGGCCACCACCGCTTCAGCATCACAATGGTGGCAATGGTCAACACGGCGACGAAGGTGGCGGCAGGGTTGATCGTGCCGATCGCCTCCGCGAGCGCCATCAGCTTCGGCACCAGCGGCCCGGGTTCCGGCCCTGCCAGCTTCAACCCGAACAGTTCGACGATCTGGCCGGAGAAGATGATGATGGCGATGCCGGCGGTGAAGCCGACCGTCACCGGGTAGGGGATGAACTTGATGTAGGTGCCAAGCCGGAGATAGCCGATGGCGAGCAGGAAGACACCGGCCATCATCGTCGCCAGAAGCAGGCCATCGACGCCGACCCGCGCCACCGTCGCCGCCACCAGCACGATGAAAGCGCCGGCCGGCCCGCCGATCTGGAAGCGGCTGCCGCCAAAGGCCGAAATGAGGAAGCCGCCGACTATGGAAGTGTAGAGACCACGCTCCGGCGTCACGCCCGACGCGATAGCGATCGCCATCGATAGTGGCAGCGCGACGATGGCGACGGTCAGCCCGGCAAGGGCGTCGGCCTTGAGATGATCCCGCGTGTAGCCCTCGCGCCAGACCGTCACCAATTTCGGCGTGAACAGCTCGGAAAATGTTGGCCTCACCGGTCTTTGGGCCGGTGCATGGCTTGACTGCCGGATCTGATCCATGAATTGCCGTCCGCACCCCTGAAGGCGGCGGGATCGTCGGCAGGGCTGTCGGCGGTCGCCGTCGCGACTTATGCCGGCTCAGCTTTCGGATTGGGCGGCGCGACAGGCTTAAGGCGCACGCCCCGGCCGCCGCGTTCGCTCGATTGGCTCTCGCCGATCAGTTCCACCCCGGCCTCATCGAGGGCCTGGATGACCTTCATCAGCGTGTCGACCACGCCCCTGACCACCCCGTCGCTCGCCTCCATACGCTGTATGGTGGGAAGCGAAACACCGGCGCGCTCGGCGAGCGTCTTCTGATCGATGCCGGCCAGCGCCCTCGCGGCGCGCATCTGCGCAGCGGTGATCATCGGCCGCAATCTCCGTCTGAGTCTGCAATTGCAATGTTTAATACTATCATGATGATGTTTCAAGCATCAATATGAACGTCTGAGCCGTAAGTAGGATCGCCAGATCTTTCATTTTCTTGGATATTTCCCGGAGAATGCAGCGTAGGGTCTTCTCGATCTGGGGCAAGGGGGAACGCAGGTGAAGATTTTGAAGCTGTTGATGACATCGGCAGGCCTGGTGTCGGCGATGGTCCTGCTTGCCGGTTGCGGTCACGTCATCAACCGGATGATCTGACGGCGCATGCCTGCGGGAGCCGACCTGGGGTCCAATCTCCCATCCGTTCAGACACTATCGCTCTGGCCGCGCCAACGCTGCAGCGCCCGTGCCGCCAGCCAGCAAAGCATTGCCCAGGCGAAGCCGGCGCACCAGCCGGCCAGCACATCCGACGGCCAATGGACGCCGAGATAGATGCGGCTGATGCCGACCAGCAATGTCGTCAGCACAGCAAGGGCAAGCACATAGATCTTGGTTGTCCGCCCCGGCAGGAAACGCGCCGCCATGCAGCCCAAAGTGAGATAGGTCACCGCTGACAGCATGGCGTGCCCGCTCGGAAAGGACAGCGATGTCTCGGTGACGAGATGCGAGACAAGCTCAGGCCTTGGCCGGTCGATACCAAGCTTGAGCAGGCTTGAGAGGACCTGCCCGCCCGCCACCGCCACGAACATGAGAAATGCCGCGCCGGGCCTGCGGATCAAAAGCAGATAGACAATAGCCGCCGTTGTGATCAGCACCAGCACGCTGGCGCTGCCGAGGCTGGTGATGTCGCGCATCGCGCCTTCCAGCCACAGTGGGCCGATCGGGTCACTGGGCTGGCCTGCTTGGCGGAACGCAAGCAGGATCTCGGTGTCGAAAGCGTGCGGCGTGGTGGCGCGCGCCACCTCCATCAACTCCTCGAAACCCCACAGCCCGCCAGCAATGATCAGCCCGGCGAGCAGCACCGGGAATTCGATCCAATTGGCCAGAGTGTTCGCGGCGTTCTTCATCGGTCCTGCAATCATCGCCCTTGCAGATAGGGCCCAAGCGTGATCAGCGCCACCGCCGCGACCGCCATCACGATGCCTGTTGCCTGCAGCGCGTTGACGCGCTCGCCAAAGAAGACCAGCGCGACGACATTGACCGACACCAGCTGGATGACCGCTGACAGGCTGAACGACACCGACATGCCGAATTCGCGGATCAGCCGCAGCATGACCAGATTGCCAAGGGAATAGAGCGCCAGCGTCAGCAGGATCTTGCCCAGGCTGGGCGCAAGCCCCCATTGCTTGGCCGCCGTCGCCGCCAGCAAAAAGATCACCGTTGAAAAACCAAGCTGAAACAGTCCTGAAAAACTCACGTTTGCGCCTCGATGCCGGTTTGACGACGGATGTCCGCCTTGTTTCGCAAGCGCGCCACCACGTCAAGCGAGTGCCGCACCAGGACAGTCTTGTATCGGCGGGACCGAAGCATAATGTCGCGATTGTCACCTGCCTCTCGCGATGAAGGCCAGTCAGGAGCCTGTTGTGCGGTTTATCGAGATCTGGTCGCGGCGCTGGAACGGGCTTTCGCTTGCCTTGCAATTCGTGGTTGCCGGGGGATTCGGGCTGCTGGCGGTCATGCTGGTGGTCGGCTTCTGGGTTACGTCGCAGATCCGCCAAAGCGTCATCCATAACTCGGCGGCGACGACCGCGCTTTACGTCGACAGCGTGATCGCGCCGCTGCTTCCCGACCTGCGCAAGAGCCGGGAGCTCAACGACAATGTCAAACGGGCGCTTGACGAGACACTCGGCCAGGGCGCGCTCGGCAAGCGGCTCTTTTCGTTCAAGCTTTGGCGCCGGGACGGTGTGATACTGTATGCGAAGAACGCAGCCCTGATCGGCCAGCAGTTCGCCCCAAGTACCAACCTGCGATCTGCCTTTGACGGCAATGTTGTCGCCGAGTTCAACAAGCTTGACGGCGAGGACGACGAGGAGGAGAGGGTCTCGGGCTTGCCGCTGCTCGAAATCTACAATCCGGTACGAGAGCCCTGGTCGGGTGAAGTCGTTGCCGTGTCTGAATTCTACGAGATCTCCGACGACTTCCAGGCGACGCTGGCTTCCGCGTTGTTGTCGAGCTGGCTGATCGTGGCCGGCGCCACCCTGGCGGCGCTGCTGCTGCTGTCGGGCATCGTCATGCGCGGCAGCAGCACCATCGACAGGCAGCGTGGTGTGTTGCAGGGGCAGGTTTCGGAATTGCAGGCGCTGGTTTCGCAAAACCGGGCGCTGCGTCTGCGTGTGCAGCGGGCGTCGCGCCGTGCCACGGCCCTCAATGAAAGATACCTGAGGCGCATCGGCGCCGACCTTCATGACGGACCAGCTCAGCTGGTGGCGTTGGCGGCGCTGCGGGTAGACAGCCCTATCCTCTCGGGCGAAGGGGCCTCGAGCGAGAGCCGCAACGCCGAGGTCACCATGATCCGCAAGACACTGGACGATGCGATGCGCGAAATTCGCGACATCTGCAATGGCCTGGTCCTGCCACAGATCGAAACGGCTGCAGTGGGCGACATATTGCGTCTTGTCACGGACGAGCACCAGCGCCGGACCGGCACATCGGTCGCCCTTGAACTTTCGGGGCAGTTGCCAGAGTTGGGGGCTTCGGAGAAGATCAGCATCTATCGTTTCGTCCAGGAGGGGCTGAACAACGCCTATCGGCACGGAAAAGGTAAGGGCCAGGCGGTGAAAGCCGGATCAAAGGGCGGCAAGCTTTCCGTCGAAGTCTCGGATCGTGGACCCGGGTTCGGCTCGGCGAGGGCCGAGGGACTCGGTCTGGCTGGCCTCCGGGAACGAATCGAAAGCATTGGTGGTCAGTTCGAGACCACCAGCGGACCGCAAGGCACGCGATTGGTTATCGTGCTGGCTGTCGAGGAGCAATCATGACTGGCGCCATCCGCATTGCTGTCGTCGACGACCATCCGCTGTTTCGAGAAGGCGTAGCGCGCAGCCTTCTGGAGATCGGCGGCTTCGAGATCGTCGCCCAAGGCGCCACGGCGCAGGACGCTGAGCGCATTGCCGCCACCCTGCAGCCCGATATCCTCCTGCTCGACATCAGCATGCCTGGCGACGGCCTTGCCTCCGTGGCCAGTATCCTTGCCAGCCACCCCGCGCAGAAGATTGTCATGCTGACGGTCTCTGAGGACAATGCCGACGTGACGCAAGCGCTGAACGCCGGCGTACGCGGCTATGTGCTGAAGGGGGTCGGCTCGCGCACGTTGGCGGAAATCCTGGGCAATGTGGCCGCGGGCGAGAACTATGTCTCGCCAACCCTGTCGGCCCGGCTGCTTTCGAACCTGCAATCCCTGCAGCCGTCGAACGGCAAGGCCGACCGCCTGCGCCAGCTCACCGGCCGCGAGATCGATATCCTGAGGCTAGTGGCCGAGGGGCTGAGCAACAAGGAAGTAGCCCTGCGGCTAAAGCTGCAGGAAAAGACCGTCAAACACCATATGACCGGTGTGCTGTCCAAGCTCAACGTCCGCAACCGGACAGAGGCGGCTTTGCTGATGCGCGAGATCGGCGCGACCAGTGCATAATCTGGAAAACGGGTCCTGATTTCCCTGAGGATCATGCTCGGTCGAGAGCTGATAACCGAGCACAGATCGAAGAAGGAAGGCAGGCTGCAAGCTTTAAATGGCAGGTGCCTGAAATTGATTTACTTCAACTAAACCAAGAAATGCCTTAGGATTGCCTGCGCCCGGGTTGAATGGGCCTCCCGTTCCATCCGGCCGCGTTACTGCAGCCAAGCGAACTCTTTGGCAGCGGACCGCTCTGGGAACAACGGACTGTCTGCGTCCGGAGCCAGAGTGAAGATGTCACCTCCGCCGGGGGCGGCGGAGGTGACGCGTGAAGAGGGCGTTGCCTGTTCCCCGCTTCACAATCCCTTCAAGCGACTGATGTCCGCAGCGGTCGCGCGGCGGTTGACGATGGTGCGGCCCAGCGCATCCTTCATCTTGAAACGGCCGTTATCGATCTCTTCATGGAAGCCGTCGGGGTGCTGCACTTCAATTTTGTCGCCATCGATTTCGACACGATCCTCGGTTGCCGCATTCACATGCCCGACGGCGCCACTTGTTCCGCTGCTTTTGCTGTTGCCGGTGCCCTTGCCATTGTTGCGCCCGCTGCTGTTGCCGCTGTTGTCACCGCCGCTATTACCGTTGCTACCGCCGTTGCCATTGCCATTGTCGTCGCCGCCGCCGCCGCTGTTGCCGCCGCCATTGCCGTCATTGCCGCCACCATTGCGATTGCCGCGGTCATTGCCACCAGCCTTGGCCTGGGCACTGGACGCAACGATACCCGCGGCAAAGCCGTGAAGGGCAATGTGATAGGGGGCAACGGCCAGCGCCAATGCCGAGGCTACTCTCAATGCCAGATGGCGTTTGCGAGTCGCGGTCAATCCGCGCATCCCGGTCTCCTCTTGGCCTCAGCAAGGCCGAAATTCGCAGTTCCCTACCCCAACGGTAGGCCTTTGCATAAGCCGCCCATAATCGATGTGCTACACTCCATGGACCTTTGCGTGTCCGAGCCCGACCTAAGTCCTAAGTTGCGATCTGGCGGGCATTGGCGGATGTCACGAAAATGTGATCGATCGGCTGTAAGCGGGTCGAACAGATCAAGATGCTCCAGCCACGCCAGCAAGCCAGAGGCAGCCCATGACCGAAAATCGCCCCACCGAGGCCCGATTCCGCACCAGCCTGCTCGAGGAAAACGAGGGACCGGCGACCAATCCCACCGACAACCGCACCATGGGCGAGATCATCGCCGCGCGGTTCTCTCGCCGTGACTTCCTCAGGGGTTCACTGGCCGTCTCCGCCATTGCCGCCACGGTGAGCCCGCTCGCGCTGGTCAGCGCGGAAAATGCCCATGCGGCCGAAGGCTCGGCCTTTTCGTTCGACGAACTCGAAGCCGGCATCGACGACAAGCACCACGTCGCGCCGGGCTATGACGCCGATGTGCTGCTGCGCTGGGGCGATCCGCTGTTCGCCGATTCGCCGGAATTCGATCCGACGAAACAGTCTGCCGAGGCGCAGGCAAGACAGTTCGGCTACAACAACGACTATGTCGGCTATATCGCGATCGACGGATCGGCCGAGCATGGCCTGCTGGTGGTCAACCACGAATACACCAACTCGCACCTGATGTTTCCCGGCCTGGTGACGGTCGTCGAGAAAGACGGCAAGAAGTCGCTCGACCTCGCGCCCCTGAGCAAGGAACAGGTCGATGTCGAAATGGCCGCGCATGGCGGCACCATCGTCGAAATCCGCAAAGTATCCGGCAAGTGGCAAGTGGTGCGTGACGGCAAGCTGAACCGCCGCATCACCGCCAAAACCGAGATGGCGCTTTCCGGCCCGGTCGCCGGCCATGAGCGCGTCCGGACCAGCGCCGACCCCTCGGGCACCAAGGTGTTCGGCACCGTCAACAACTGCGCCGGCGGCGTCACGCCCTGGGGCACCTATGTGATGTCGGAGGAAAACATCCACGGCTATTTCTCCGGCGAATTGCCGGCAGGCCACAAGGAAGCCGCCAATTACAAGCGCCTCGGCATTCCGGAAGGCGCCTATGAATGGGCCGCGCATTATGACCGCTTCGACCTGGCCAAGGAGCCGAACGAGGCCAACCGTTTTGGCTGGATCGTCGAGGTCGACGTCAACGATCCAAACTCGACGCCAAGGAAGCGCACCGCGATGGGCCGCTTCAAGCATGAGGGCGCCGAATCGATCGTCGCCAAGGATGGCCGTGTCGTCTTCTATCTCGGCGACGACGAGCGCTTCGACTATGTCTACAAGTTCGTGACCACCGGCCGCTTCAACGCCGATGACCACGCCGCCAACAATGACCTGCTCGACGACGGCACGCTGCATGTCGCGAGGTTCGCCGAGGATGGCACGGTCGACTGGCTGCCGATCGTCTTCGGCCAGGGGCCGCTGACCGCCGAGAACGGCTTTGCCGGCCAGGCCGATGTGCTGATCGAGACGCGCCGCGCCGCCGACCTGCTCGGCGCCACCAAGATGGACCGTCCGGAAGACATCCAGCCGAACGCCGTCAACGGCAAGGTCTATGTCATGCTGACCAACAATTCGAAGCGCAAGGCCGACCAGGTCGACGCAGCCAACCCGCGCGCCGAAAACGCCTTCGGCCACATTATCGAAATCGCCGAGAATGACGGCGACTTCGCCAGCACCAAGGGCAAGTGGGAAGTGATGTTGAAATGCGGCGACCCTTCGGTGGCCGAAGTCGGCGCCACCTTCTCGACGGCCACCACTGCCAATGGCTGGTTCGGCATGCCGGACAATTGCGCGGTCGATTCGGCCGGCCGCCTGTGGGTCGCCACCGACGGCCAGGGTCCGAAGGCCACCGGCCGCACCGACGGCCTGTGGGCGGTCGACACCGAAGGCGCCGCGCGGGCCACCTCAAAGTTGTTCTTCCGGGTGCCGATCGGTGCCGAAATGTGCGGCCCGTTGTTTGCGCCAGACGATCAGACCGCCTTCGTCGCCGTCCAGCATCCGGGCGACGGCGGCGAAGACTGGAAGCCCTTTGGCCGGCCGTCCTACTATGAGGACCTATCGACCCGGTGGCCCGACTTCAGGCCCGATATGCCGGTGCGGCCGGCGGTCGTCGCCATCACCAAACAGGGCGGCGGAAAGATCGCGGTCTAAGATCTATCGGTGGAGGACTTCGGCCTGACCGATGTCCCTCTTCTCACCTCAAGCTCCGGGAAAGGCTGGCAATCTAGGCATGGCGCCCTAGCTCCTCTTGTGAATTGTGTTTGTCGTTGTCCCACCGGACCCCACTTTTGGGCGACATGCATAGCGGAGACCGCCATGCCGAAATCCGTCTATGACCGTGGCCTGCTCAAACCGGCCGATATCGCCAGACTGCAGCGCGTGTTCGATGAAGCCTGCAAGCAACGCGAAGCGGAGCCCGAGTCCTCGGAAGCCCGCGAGTTGGCCTTGACCCTGCTTGCCTTGCACAATGCCGGCATGACCGACGAAGACATGCTGATGGAGGCCGTCAGTTTCCGGCGGCTGGAGCCGAAATCCGCCTGACACCGGGGCAGGAAGCGGACTCTATCCAGTCCGCTCGACAACGGCGACGTGCATCTTGCTTCGCAATCTGAAGCCGATCGACTCATACAATCCTATGGCAGCTTTGTTGGTGGCATAGGCGTGGAGATAGGGTATTTCGCCGCGCGCCATGATCTGATTTGCCACGAAAACGGACAGCAGCCTGCCCAGGCCGCCGCCGCGAAACTCGGGATGCGAGCACACCCCGCTGAGTTCGGTATGGCCAGGCTGCTTCATGCGCTCGCCGGCCATGGCCACAAGCCTGCCTCCGACCTTTATTCCCCAGAACTCGCCAAGGTCCTGCGCCCTGAGCGTGAACGGACCCGGCTTGGTGAGCGATGCGAGGGCGAGCATCTCAGCGGCATCGTCCTGCGTCAGACGTTGCACGCGCTCGTCCGACACGGTTGGCAATGGCTCCGCGGCAACCATCTGGACGCCGGAAGCGGTCGAGATCGCGGACAGGCCTGGGGGAAGCACGATGGTGTCGGCCTGAAGCAGGACGACGCTGTCGCCCGGCGGGACAAGTTTCTGGAATGCAAGCAGGCTTTCCGCGTCATCGGCACCGGTGGCCGCGAAAGGGACGATCGACGGCTCGTATCGCCGGGCAAGGCCGTCTCCTTGCGCAAAGGCCCGATGCCGCGTGTCCAGCGCGCTCCAGATCGGGCGGTCAAGCACGTGTTTCACTGTGCTTCACCCCGCTTTTTCGTGGCACGGCGGTCGAGCGGAGCAGCCGCCAGACCGTCCTCGATGGCGGCCAGCTGATCGAGAAGCGGCCCCGACAGGTTCTTGCACAGATCCGCGACGGCGCCCTCGATGCGCGGCCAGACGTCACGCTTCGCAACTTCGACCAGCCGCTGGCCTTTGACCGTCAGGGAGACCACCCGCCGCCGCTGGTCGCCGTCCGGCTGAGTGGTCTCGACCACACCCAGATCGGCCAGGAGCGAAACACTGCGTGTCACACCAGGCTGGGTTATGCCAAGCGCCTGCGCCAGTTCGCCGACCGGCAAGGGGCCCAGCCGATCAAGTGTGGCCAGTAACGGATACTGGCTCGACTGAACCGGGACATCGAGACCCTCGAGCAAGCGCTGCGTATCCGTCTGCAGCTGCTCGCCTATCCGTTTCAGCCTGCTGCCCAGGCACAGAAACCCAAGAGATCGCAGAATGTCTTCCATGCCGGGCTACCACGATTAATCAATAACATGTTATATAACATGGCATGGAGCATGTCAAACACCAGCCCGCGTCGCTGCCGTTACAGCGACGCGGCTATCCGCCTGGCGATCGCCTTGGCGAGGATACCGGCATTGGCGAAACAGCCGCGAATGCTCGGCCGCATGCCGGTGAACCACAAGCCGGGCAATCTCGGATCGGAGGCGCCGCCGTTGAACAGCGGCACGCCCTTGCCATCGAGCACACCGAGCTTGCCAACCATGGGTTCGAGCCCGGTTCGGTAGCCGGTCGCGGCGATGACGATGTCGGGGTCGATCAGGGTGCCGTTGCTCATCATCACGCCTGCCTGCGTGAATTCGCGTATCGTCGGCAGCACCGTGATCTTGCCGGCCTTGATGGCACGGATAGCGCCGTCGTCGGCAGCGATCGCGTTGTATTCGGTGGTCAGGCGGCTGGCGCCGCCGGCAGGCGCCGGCGGCATGCCGTATCTGGTCAGGTCGCCGAAAACGAGACGCTGGGTCGCCGCGATCGCCATGTCGGCGACCCGCAGCGGCAAGCGCGCCATGACAGGCGAAAGCCTGTGCACCGCGATCTTGCCTATGCGCTTGGGCAGGACCGACGGGCCATTGCGCGCCGACAGCCAGATAGCGGCAGCGTCCGCACCGGCCAGATGGTTGAGCGCGTCGAAGCCGGAATTGCCGGCGCCGACGACCAGCACTTTCTTGCCGGCATAGTTGCCGATGTCGCCGAAATCCGCCGCGTGGATGATGCGGCCGGGAAAGTCCTTCATGCCCTTCCATTCGGGGATGTACGGCTGCTGGTCGCGCCCGGTGGCGATGACGACATGACGCGCCAGACGCGGTCCGGCGCTGGTCTCCACGGCCCAATGATCGCCCTTGAACAGGACTTCCTCGACAGCGACGCCAAACTGCACCGGCAGCCGGTTTGCCTCCCTGAACGCGTTCATGTGGCCTATGACGACTGTTCTGGGCGGAAAGGCGGGAGTGCCCTTGGGGTAGGCAAGGCCAGGAAGCGCCGAGAGATCGCGATGGGTGTTGAGGTTCAATTGCCGGTGCCGCCGATGCCAGGGCTCGGCGATCCGTTGTTCCTTTTCCAGGATGGCCGTTGCCACGCCGGCTTCTATCAGGGCCTGCGCGACGGCAAGCCCGGCCGCGCCAGCGCCAATCACGATTGCTGGCTCGACCACCGCGGCTTTCTCTGGCACCGGTTCTCCGCGCGCCGGTTTGATCGTCGTTTCAGCCATTCCCCTCATCAATCCCATTCGATCGGCCTGGCGGCAGCCCCTCGGCAAGCGAAAGGACGCGATGCCGATTTCGGGCCGGGCCGCCCGGCCATGGTTGCGCTTTATATGGCATATGCGCGATATGAGCGATAATCAGGTCGCGGCAATGTGATTGATTCGAGACCCGGGGGATGGCGGGTCTTCTGTTATCCCCCACGCGCATGCCCGGGATCGAATTCGATTCGGGATCATGCGCAGAGTCATAGTGCTACAGCACCCTTTGCGCGTCAGGGACGCGCGGCGCTGTAGGCGGCACGCGGAATCTCGACCATGCCCTCCTTGCGGGTCTACCTGGACAACATCCTTGAAGGTGCGGCGGCGAAGGTCGAGCGCCAGGACCTAACGCATGTCGAGCGACTGGCGCTGGTGCGCCGCCATGGCGATTTTTCGCTCGCCTATTCGACCGCCGTCCAGGCCAAGCTTTCCTATTTCGGCGACGCCGACGGCTACATCGCCTTCGGCACCAAGATGAAGCACCATTTCGCGCTCGGCGATCCGGTGGCGGATCCGGCACGGCGGCCGGACTATATCAAACGCTTCGTCGAGGCCGGCGGGAGCCCATGGTTCGTGCAGATCGGCGAGCCTACCGCACGCGTGCTTGCCGGGCTCGGCTACAAGATCAACCGTCTCGGCGTCGACACGCGCCTGGAGCTGCCCGCGCATGATTTTTCCGGCAAGCGCAACGAAACGGTGCGCTATTCCGAACGCTGGCTGACGAAAAAGGGCTTTTCCTTCGAGGAGGACAAGCGAACCGTCTTTCTCGACGAGATCGCCCGGCTCTCAGAGAACTGGCGCGGCGACCGCATCGTCAAACGCTGGGAGATGGGCTTTCTCAACCGGCCCTTTGGCGATCAGCTCGGCACCGACATGCGCCGTTTCGTCCTGCACGGGCACGAGGGCGAACTGGTCGCCTTGCTCGACTTCGACCCGATGTTCCGCAATGGCAAAGTCATCGGCTACACCACCGCCTTCAAGCGCAAGCATATCGATGCCTCGCCGCATGCCGAGATCGGCCTGACCAAATACGCTGTCGACCGTTTTCGCGAAGAAGGCATTTCGGTCGTTACGCTCGGCCTTTCGCCGATGCTCGACATCGGGCCGAGCGGATTTGCCGAAAACGATTTCTGGCGCTCAACCTTCCAGCGCGCATATGAGTCGCCATGGGTCAACCGCCGCAGGTTCAACCTGCAGGGCCAGGCAGCGTTCAAGCGCCGCTTCCACGGCGAGGAAGAGCCGGTCTATGTCGCCTTCCGCAAGGGGACCTATATCGAGATGCTGGGGCTGCTGCGGCTGATCAAGGCGATCTAGGCGCAATTGTTGGGCGTCAGTTCCTTAGCCGATAACCCGTCCTGAAGATCCAGGCTACGATCGCGATGCAGACCGCCAGGAAGACGACGGTCATGCCGAGACTGATGCCGACCGAGACGTCGGACTTGCCGTAGAAGCTCCAGCGGAAACCGCTGATCAGATAGACCACCGGATTGAACAGCGTCACCGTGCGCCAGACGCCGGGCAGCATGTTGATCGAATAGAAGCTGCCGCCGAGGAACGTCAGCGGCGTGATAATCAAGAGCGGCACCAGTTGCAGCTGTTCGAAGCTCTTCGCCCAGATGCCGATGATGAAGCCGAACAGGCTGAAGGTCACCGCCGTCAGCACCAGGAAGGCCAGCATCCAGAACGGGTGCAGGATGGTCAGCGGCACGAACAGCGACGCCGTCGCCAGGATGATCAGGCCGAGGATGATCGACTTGGTCGCCGCGCCGCCGACATAGGCGATGACGATTTCCAGGTAGGACACCGGTGCCGAAAGAAGCTCGTAGATCGAGCCGACGAATTTCGGGAAATAAATGGCGAAGGAGGCATTGGAGATCGACTGCGTCAGCAGCGACAGCATGATCAGGCCTGGCACGATGAAGGCGCCGTAGCTGATGCCGTCGATCTCGGTAATGCGCGAGCCGATGGCCGAGCCGAAGACGACGAAATACAGCGATGTCGAAATGACCGGCGAGACAATGCTCTGCAGCACGGTGCGAAAGGCGCGCGCCATTTCCATCCGGTAGATAGCCCATACAGCGCGCAGGTTCATGCGTCTTTCCTCACCAGATTGACGAAGATCTCCTCGAGCGAACTGTTTTTGGTGTCGATATCGCGGAACTGGATGCCGGCCGCCTCCAGTTCACGGATCAGCGAGGCGACGCCCGGCCGTTCGCTCTGGTTGTCATAGGTGTAGGTCAGTTGGCCGCCGTCCGGCGAAAGCTCCAGCGCATAGCGCGAAAACGCTTCCGGAACGGCTGTGAGCGGGCTGCGCAACTCCAGCACCAGCCGCTTGCGGCCGAGCTTGCGCATCAGTTCGGCCTTGTCCTCGACCAGGATGATCTCGCCACGGTTGATGACGCCGACGCGGTCGGCCATCGCCTCGGCCTCTTCGATATAATGCGTGGTGAGGATGATGGTGACGCCATCCTCGCGCAGCCGGCGCACCATTTCCCACATATCCTGGCGCAACTCGACGTCGACGCCCGCGGTCGGCTCGTCGAGGAACAGGATGCGCGGCTCGTGCGACAGCGCCTTGGCGATCATCAGCCGCCGCTTCATGCCGCCCGACAGGGTGATCGCCTTGGCGTCCTTCTTGTCCCACAAGGAGAGGTCGCGCAGCACCTTCTCGACAAAACCCGGGTTCGCCGGCTTGCCGAACAGGCCACGGCTATAATTGACGGTCGCCCAGACGCTCTCGAAGGCGTCGATGGTCAGCTCCTGCGGCACCAGCCCGATCAGGCTGCGCGCGGCGCGATACTCCTTGTTGATGTCGTGGCCGTCGACGGTAACGGTGCCAGACGAGCGGTTGACGATGCCGCAGATGATCGAGATCAGCGTCGTCTTGCCGGCGCCGTTGGGGCCGAGCAGCGCGAAGATCTCGCCGCGCTGGATGTCTAGATTGACTTCCTTGAGCGCTGAAAAGCCGGTGGCGTAGGTCTTGGAGACCCCGGAAATGGACAGAATGGAGGGCATGGCTGAAACGGCTGCTTGAATGAGGTCCCCTGATATAGGCCGAATGTCGTTGCGCGCAACCCGGAGTCGATAGCGCCGCCCACAGTTCAGCGGCGCTGCTGACAATTCTGGACATCGACAGCGAGCCCCCCGGGACATGCCGATTGCAACCTACAAAATTGTCCTGCGACGCCCGGCCTCGCGGCAGGACGCCGCTTTGACCTGAACCCGCTTCGGGCCTATTCTTTTTCAGTATTGGAGCAATTCCAGGAAAAGTGTGAAAACGGTTTTCCATCGGGAATTGCGCAAAGCAAATTGCAGCAGCTGGAGCCGCCATGGACCCGCTCATACTTTCGCGTATTCAGTTCGGCGCGAATATTTCGTTCCACATCCTGTTTCCGACCATCACCATCGCGCTTGGCTGGGTGCTGCTGTTCTTCAAGCTGCGCTACAACGCCACCAATGATTCCGCGTGGATGCGCGCCTATTTTACCTGGGTGAAGGTGTTCGCGCTGTCGTTCGCCATGGGTGTGGTTTCCGGCGTCACCATGAGCTTCCAGTTCGGCACCAACTGGCCGGGCTACATGGAAAAGGTCGGCAACATCGCCGGGCCGCTGCTGGCCTATGAAATCCTGACCGCCTTCTTCCTCGAGGCGGCGTTCCTCGGCATCATGCTGTTCGGCTTCCGCCGCGTTTCCAACCGCGTCCACACGCTGGCAACGGTGCTGGTGGCGGGCGGCACCACCTTGTCGGCCTTCTGGATCATCGCGCTCAATTCCTGGATGCAGACGCCGGCTGGTTTCGAGATCCGCGACGGCGTCGCGCATGCGGTCGACTGGTGGGCCATCGTCTTCAACCCGTCGATGCCCTACCGCCTCGTCCACATGCTGCTGGCCTCGGGCCTGACGGTCTCGTTCTTGATCGCCGGCCTGTCGGCGCTGCGCTATCTCCATGGCGACCGTTCGGAATCGATGTGGAAGGCGCTGCGCACCGGTGTCTTCACAGCGGCGATCCTGATCCCGGTCCAGATCTTCGCCGGCGACCAGCATGGCCTCAACACCCTGGAACATCAGCCGCAGAAGGTCGCGGCCATGGAGGCCAACTGGAACACCGGACCCAATGTGCCGCTGATCCTGTTTGCCATTCCCGACGAAGCGGCCAAGGAAAACAAGTTCGAGCTCGCCGTTCCCGATGGCGCGAGCCTCATCTTGCGGCACAGCGCCAGCGGCGTGGTGCCGGGCCTCAACGACTATCCCGGCAACCATCCGCCTGTTTTCCCGGTGTTCTGGGGTTTCCGCATCATGGTCGGCACCGGGCTGCTGATGCTCGCCGTTTCGTGGTCGGCGGCCTTCTTCCTCAAGCGGCGGCACAGCCTGCCGAAGCCGCTTGCCATGCTGATGGTGCCGATGGCGTTGTCCGGGTGGCTGGCGACGCTCGCCGGCTGGTACACGACCGAGATCGGCCGCCAGCCCTGGCTGGTCACCGGCGTACTGAAGACCGCCGACGCGGTTGGGCCGGTGGCGGGCAGCCATGTCGCGCTGACGCTCGCCATCTACCTCATCCTCTATGCGCTGCTCTTGATCGCCTATCTCGGGGTGCTGGTGCACCTCGCGCTGAAGGCGGCGAAGGATGGCGACACCTCACCGCTGCCAGGTGTCATGAAGGCAGCGTTGTCGCAGCCCGCGGCTGGCGAGTAGGAGAAAAAGATGACCTACGACTGGCCAACCCTGCTGCCTCTCATCTTCGCCGGCCTGATGGGCCTCGCCATTCTCATCTATGTCGTTCTCGACGGCTTCGATCTCGGCATCGGCATTCTCTTCGCCGCCGCCGAGGATGCCGAGCAGGACACGATGATCGCCGCCATCGGCCCGTTCTGGGATGCCAACGAGACCTGGCTGGTGCTGGCCGTGGGCCTGCTGCTGGTCGCCTTCCCGCTGGCGCACGGCATTATTCTCACCGCGCTCTACATTCCGGTCTTCGTGCTTCTGGTCGGGCTGATCCTGCGAGGCGTCGCCTTCGATTTCCGCGCCAAGGTGCCGAGCGGCAAGAAGCACCGCTGGAACCGCATCTTCTTCCTCGGCTCGCTCATCGCCTCGCTGGCGCAAGGCTATATGCTGGGTGTCTATGTGCTCGGCCTCGATGTCGGGCCTGGCGGCATGGCGTTCGGTGCGCTGGTGGCGTTCTGCCTAGCCGCCGCCTACGCGGCGATGGGTGCTGCCTGGGTCATCTACAAGACAGAGGGCGAGCTGCAGAAGAAAGCGGTCCGCTGGCTGCGCACGGCGCTGGTGCTGACCGCGCTCGGCA
The DNA here is from genome assembly GCF_015500075.1 of Mesorhizobium sp. INR15. Classification (NCBI taxonomy): domain Bacteria; kingdom Pseudomonadati; phylum Pseudomonadota; class Alphaproteobacteria; order Hyphomicrobiales; family Phyllobacteriaceae; genus Mesorhizobium; species Mesorhizobium sp. INR15. The sequence continues at coordinate 961,522 of NZ_CP045496.1, forward strand.
TGGCAGCCGTGTCGCTGGCGACACCCTTTGCCAGTCCGCGCATCTTCGCCAAATGGTTCGTCTGGCCGGAAATGCTCTACCTGTCGCCGCTGCCGATCCTGTCGGCCCTGCTGTTCCTCTGGCTGTGGCGGCAGACCTTCCACCTGCCGAAACCCGACGACAGGCATTCGCTGACGCCTTTCCTGACGCTCGCCGCTATCTTCGCGCTGGGCTTTGCCGGCCTCGCCTGGTCGTTCTATCCGTTCGTGGTGCCCGACAAACTGACCATCTGGCAAGCCGCCTCGGCGCCCGAGAGCCTGGCCATCATCCTGGTCGGCACGGTGGTCGTGCTGCCGGTGATCATCTTCTATTCGTTCTATGCCTACCGGGTGTTCGGCGGCAAGGCGACGGATCTGACCTACGATTGAGCATGCTCCATTCCCGATAGCCGGAATGGAGCTCTATCTGCTTGTTTGAGCAAGATCTTTTCCGAAAACCGGCACCCACTTTTCGGGATCATGCTCCAGGCGTCAGATCAGCCCGGAATCACGCGCGGCGGCGGTGGCTTGGCCGCGCGAGACCGCATCGAGCTTGCCCAGCACCGCCGAGACGTGATGGTCGACGGTTTTCGGTGAGATGGTGAGGCACTCGGCGATCCGCTTGTTGGAAAGGCCGCGGTCGATCAGCTGCAGCACCTCCATCTGGCGCTGGGTCAGGCCGGCGCTGTTGGCGCGCGTTGTCTGGCGCGGCCCCCGGGCGATGTTGCTGACGCCGTTGCGCCGCATGATCTCGCGCACCTGCTGAGCCACCGGCCGGGCGCCGAGATTCTCAAAGATTTCCAGCGCCGAACGCTGTGCAGCCTCGTCGCCCTGCAGCAGCGCCAGACCCTGTTCGTAAGGGGCACCCATCCCGGCCCACAAGGCCGCCGCCGCCTGCCAGTCGCCGGCCAGCAGCAGCCGGTAGGGCGCGGCCATGCCTGATGTGTCGCCGGGGTCGCTGTCCGGCGCCAGCAATTGCCGCCAGCTGGCCAGTTCGGCGAACACCGCGCGTGTCGGCGACAACCGCTCGGCGATATCGATCAGGTCCAGCGCCTCTTGCCTGTCGGCCTGCCCGAGAAATGCCCGTTCGGCCATCAGCACGGCGTAAGGCGCCAGCCTTTGCAGCTCTCTTCCTCTTTCCAGAAACCGCGTCATCTCCTCGAAAAGCGGCTCGGTTTCGGGATCGCCGCGCCGGACCCGCAACCTGGCCAGCGCCACGACGGCGGGGTAGCGCACAAGCGCGGTCGCCTGGTCGTTGCCGACGACATCGAGCGCCTCGGCGGCGGCTTCCTCCCACTGCCCCTGGCGCAGCCGAAGCTGGGCCAGCACGCCGCGCATATAGTCGCGCCAGGTGACGAGATCGTTTTCGGTGCAATAGTTGATGCCGCGCTCGAGGAAGGACTGTGCCTTGCCATAGCCCAGCTGGTTCATCTCGAGACAGGCACTGTTGGTGAAGGCGCGCGCCGCGTGTTCCTGAAAATTCTGCCCGATAGCGATTTCGAGGCTCTGGGCGAGGTGCAGCCGGCCATTGGCCAGATCCAGCCACTGTTCGGCCGAACCGACATTGTTGAGGGCGTGGCAGACGATGTCGGGCCGGTTCAGCGTTTCGGCGAGCCTGACCGCCTTGTCACCCAGGAGCAGCGCCTCATCGAGCCGCTCGGCGAGCATCGCCAGTTGCGACAGGTTGGAATAGGCCATGGCGAGTTCGGCACCGGCCGGCACGCTTTCCAGCAGCCTGACCGCCTGTTCGCCAAACCCGTCGGCCGCCGCACGATCACCCATCAGGTAGGCGAAACGCGACTGCCATCTCAGGCTGTCGCCTTCCCTCGGCTTGTTGCCGGCCGCGCTGTGCAGCTGGCGCGCCTCGCCCTGCGCCGCGATGGCTTCCTCGATGCGGCCGATGAGATGGCACTCGAATGCGTAATTTTCGTGGAGCATGGCGCGGGCGTCGTGCGGCAGGCCGGCCGCCTCGCGCAAGGCGACTTCGTAATAGCCGGCGGCATCGCGGTGCGCGCCGACATGAGAGGCCTCGCGCGCGGCCAGCGGCGCCAGTTCGCGTACGGCCTCGACATTGTTGGCTTCGACGGCGTGATGCACGAGGCGCGCGGTCGGGACATCGGCTTTTTCGAGCAGCGCCGACAGTGCGCGCTGGTTGAACCGCCGCCTGTGGCTCTCCGTCAGCGCCATCTCGATGGCGCGCCGCGCGATCTCGTGGCGGAACGCATAGCCGTCGCCGAGATCGTCGAGCAGGCCATTCGAGACGCATTCAGCCAGCTGGCCGGCACTGGCCACGCCGCACAGGCCCTGCAGCGCCCAGGCATCGGCACGGCGCGGAAACACCGACACCGCGTCAAGCATCGAACGGGCGCCGGCCGACAGGCGCTCGGCCCGCGCCAGCACGGCGTCGCGCACGCTGGCCGGCGGCGTCATTGCATTGTCGGCACACAGAAGCTCGGTGACAAAAAAGGCATTGCCGGCGGTGGCGCGGTAGATGGCTTGCCCATCACGGCCGGCGGCATCGGCCAGCGACAGCACCGCCGCCTCGCTCAGCAATGGCACATCGATGCGGGCAACGCTGCCGGCCGGAATTTCGCCCAGCGCGCGGCGCACCCGCATCTGCCCTTCGCTGCGGTCGTTGCGCGCGGTCAGCAAGAGCAGGATATGCGTGTTGGCGATGCGCCGGCCGAGGAAACGGACGAAATCCAGCGTCGCATCGTCAGCCCAATGCAGGTCCTCGATCACCAGCAGCGTCGGCCCGGCCTTGGTCTCGAAAACGTCGAGCGCGTCGGAGAAAAGTGGCAGCCTTTGCCCCTGTCGGTCGTCGATCGCCTGCTGCAGCGCCCATTGCGCATCGCGCGCCAGGTCATAAAGCGGCCCGAGCGGATCGGGTATCGACAGATCCTCGCAGGCGCTGCGGAACAGGCGCGTATCCTGCCCGGCGTTGCCGGCAAAGGCCTCGACCAGCGATGTCTTGCCGGCGCCCGCCTCTCCGACCAGCACCGCGACATGGCCACTGCCACGCGCGGCCCCCGAGAGAAGGCCGTCCAGTCGCTCCAGCTGTGTCTGCCGTTCCAGAAGCATCATCGTTCGCTCGTGAGACTTGAGTTCCACCACCCCGCCGGCCTCCTCCAGGAGTGCCCAGGGGCAAGAGTCCGGCGATGTGATCCTCCACACATTTCGGTGCTCATCTGCACATAACGCCGCCAATATAGGGAATCTTCCCACAAAACATAGGGAAAGGTTCCGATGCGCGGGCCCAGCGAGCGTGATCTTTGTCCATCCGCGCTCAGACCGAGCGTGAATCAATGGAAAAAGGAACCTTTCATGCCTCGCTATCTCATTGAACGCACATTCGTGGACGGCCTCCACGTGCCGATCAACGAAGCCGGCGCCGACGCCATGGGCGGCGTGATCGCCCGCAATGCTGAAAAGGGCGTCACCTGGCTGCAGTCCTTCGTCTCGCCAGACAAGAAGCGCAGTTTCTGCATCTATGACGCGCCATCGCCGGAAGCGATCCGCAGCACAGCGCAGAAGAACTCGCTGCCTGTCGACAAGATCACGGAGGTGCGGGTCCTTGACCCTTACTTTTACCGTTGATCCCACCGATGAGCATCAAGCCACCCTTTGCGGCGCTGGTAACCTGCCTGACGGCCTGCCGAACAGTGAACCGGCGGCTGTCCTGGGAGACGCCGGCGCAACAACCGCCATGCCGAGCCGTCCATGGCGGCTCGCGGCGGCGCTGTTTTCACAATTGCTGGGCAAGCGGCGCAGGCTGCCACCGCAAGACGATCATCTGAGACGCGATATCGGTTTGCAGGAGCAGGAGCCGCGGCGGGAATACTGGGACTATTACTGGTGGGATCACTAAGGCCCTCGTTCTACGCAATTCCCGAGGCAAAGCGCTACGCACTTTTCCCGGAATTGCTCTGGGGCGGCACGGCCGTCCATTTGAGCGGCCGGCCCACTCCCACCGACATCCAAATCAGACGCATCCGACATGGCAAGGGCCAGGCCTGGCCGGCCTGATCCGCGCGTCATCAACAATGAACGGAACGAACATGAACATCCATTTCTGGACCAAACACGCCATCAACCTCTCCATCCTGTCGATCGCCGCCACGGCGGCTTACGCCCATGGGACGGGCGGGCTGGATGAGAAGGTGCGCGACGCCAACAGCCGCTTCGAGGACGTGGCGGCGGCGACCGCCGAGGGCTATGCGCCGATCCCGTGCGCCAGCGGCATTACCGGCGGCGCCATGGGCATCCACTATGTCAACGCCGGTTATCTCAAGGACGATGCCGTCGATCTCGCGAAGCCCGAAGCGGTGATGTACGAGCCGATGGCCGACGGCAAGCTGAAGCTGGTGGCGGTGGAATACATCACCTCGAAAGGCCCGGCCTCACTCGAGGGCCAGCTGTTCAACTTCAACAGCGCGCCCAACCGCTACGGCCTCGGCGCCTTCTACGAGCTGCATGTCTGGGCGTGGAAGAAGAACCCGACCGGCATGTTCGCCGACATGAACCCGAACGTGTCCTGCGACGCCATGAAAATGGGCAACTGAGCCCCGTCATCCGGGTGTGGGGCGAACCCCGAAGTCGCCTTCGCACCGGGAGACCAGGGCCAATCGGCGCCAGTCCCTATACAGGGCTGGGGCGGACCGGATGCTGGCTGGTCCTGGCGCGCGGGGAGCTTTTTGGCTCCCCGCGCAAATACTCACGTCTAAAGCGCGTCGCGTTGAAACGGGTTCATGCGCCGCGCCTTAGGTCGTTGCTTGATGCATGTCGTTATCGCAAAACCGGGGTCACTTTTGCGCGACATGCATTAGTTGCTGGCCGAAAGCACCAGCACCGGCTTGGCGCTGTAAAGCTTGGGGAACATCTGCTTGAGGTTCGCCACCTTGGGCAGGTCATTGTAGGCGATGTAGGGATAGGTCGGGTTCAGCGTCAGGAAATCCTGATGATAATCCTCGGCGGCGTAGAAGGTCTTGCCGGTTTCCAGAGTGGTGACGATCGGCTTGCCGAACACCTTGGCCTGGTCGAGCTGGGCGATGTAGCTCTGCGCGATCTTCTTTTGCGCATCGTTCTCGGCAAAGATGGTCGAGCGATACTGGGTGCCGCTGTCGGGACCCTGGAAATTCAACTCGGTCGGGTTGTGGGCGACCGAGAAATAGACCTGCAGCAGCTGGCCATAGGTCACCTTCGACGCATCGTAGGTGATCTCGACCGACTCGGCGTGACCGGTGCGGCCAGTGCCGACCGTCTCATAGACGGCATCGCCCTTGGCGCCGCCGGTGTAGCCGGAGACGGCCTTGCTGACGCCCTTGACGTGCTGGAACACGCCCTGCACGCCCCAGAAGCAGCCGCCGGCGAAGATCGCCTTTTCGGTGCCGCTGGCCGCCTTCTCATCCATTGCCGGCGCCGGGATGGTCACGGCGTCTTCAGCCGAGATGGCCGGTGTCTGCCAGAAAGCGGCGCCGGCCGCGGCCAGGACAAGTGCCGCGAGCGCGCCCTTGGCAAAACCGGTCGAGCGTTTCGAATTCCTGATATCGGTCATGGTTGCACTCCTGTCGCTTCCATCATGTTGGGGAGTTTATGGGAGAAGATACGGCCGCGCGATGCACGAGTTGCCGCGGAGGCTCACATTCGCGTGCGCCCGACGCATGGCCGCGGTCGAAAGGACCGCCCCTGACCTGGACAGGGAATGGCCATGGCCAGGGACGGCCGGGAACCTACCGAGGCCTAGTTGGCCGGAGCCGTGGCATCGGTCGCCCCCATCGCGTCAGCCGGCTTCATCGCATCGGTTGCCGGCTTCATGGCGTCCGCCGCTGGTTTCATCGCATCCGCGGCGGGCTTCATCGCGTCAGCGGCGGGTTTCATGGAGTTGGTGGCCATCGGATCGGCCGGCTTCATGGCATCGGCTGCCGGTTTCATCGCGTCGGCCGCGGGCTTCATCGCGTCAGCCGCCGGCTTCATGGCGTTGGCCGCATCGTCGGCGCGGGCGATGCCGCCGGCAAACAGCGCCGTCGAGCACAGGGCAAAGGCGAGCGCCGGCAGCGTCAGGCGGGTAAAGTTGGTCATGGAAGTCTCCTTGGTGGGTCTTGGGGGTTGGTGGTCTGGCGGCGCGCGCATCCGGCGGCCGGTATCGTGCGGCGCCGCTCATGCGGCGTTGCGCGGATCTGTCGGGGGTGAACCCTAGTTGGTGGCCGCGGCCAGGATCGGCCCGCCGCCCGGCGACTGCACCAGTACAGCGGTGGCGAAGCCACCGGCGCCCGCCGGCAGGTTCAGCGCTGTCGCTTCACCGGTCCAGCTGCCGAGCTTCTTCAGCGAATGCACGACATTGGCATGCGGCAAGGTGCGGCCAGTGTTTTCACCGCGCGCCACCGGCACCTGGACGACGCCGCGCTGGTAGCGAACCAGCCAGACATCGGCCTTGCCGCCGGGCGCCGTGCCGGCGCCGATATTGATCTTGCCGCCATCGAGCGACAACGACGGGCCTTTGGTATGGCCGCTGCGTGAAATCAGGCTCTGGATTTCGCCGGGCGCGGCACCGACGACATCGGCATGGCCGTTGACCACCACTTGCGGCGTGAACGGGCCGTCATGGCCAAGCCCGGATTCGTAGCTGACCTGGCGCTGGGTGAATTCCTGTTTGCCGAACGTGTCCTTCCAGCCGAGATAATCCCAGTAGGTGACGTTGAAGGACAGCGCCAGCACGCCGGACTGGTCCTTGACCTTGATCAGATTGGCGTTGGCCGGCGGGCAGGACGAACAGCCCTGGCTGGTGAACAGCTCGACCACGGTGAGCGGCTGGGCGGCGGCCACGCCGATTGACGCCGCGAGCGCGAGAGCGCCCAGGCTGGACAATGCGATGAGTTTGCTGCGCTGTGATCCCGACATCGGCTTTCTCCGTGGGTGGCGGCGCCTCGAACGAGCCGCTCATGTCCCCACTTCGTTGCCGCTGGATGCTTCGTTACACGCTCACCGGTTTGTGATCGGCGGGCGTTCGCACCGCGCGAGATTTGCGAAAGCCGTCGCGACAGCCAATCTCCCTCCTTGTGGGGGAGATCGCCAAATTACTGCGTCAGCACCGTTTCCGATGGCCGCTGGTTGAAGGCGCATTTGCCGGTCACGGTGTAGAAGAAGTCGGCATTGGCGACCGGCGCCGGCACGGCGTTGCCGCCGTCTTCCCAGGCCTGCGTGCTGTTCTGGCCGCATGGCACGGCGGTGAAGATGTCGACCGGCGTGCCGGAGGCAACCTCGACATCGCCGATGTAAAGCCGGTTCGATGTCAGCGGGTCGTTCGATTTCAGGACTTTTGGCGAGCCCGACGGAACGTCCATCTGCAGGTAGAGGCCACCCATCTGGCTGACGTCGATCACCGCACCGGTGCCATTGGCGGGATACATCGTGTCGGCACAGGAATACATCGTGCCATAAGCATCCGTCTGGATGACCGATCCGGTAGGCAGGCTCTTGAGGGACTTGGCCGTGCCGGTCGTGCACACCTGCTTCTGCACGACGGTGGTGATATCGGCGCCGCCCGAGTTGGTGATGGTGCTGACCGTGGTCGTGCCATAGCCTTTTGGGTCGCCATAGCCATTATAGGCATAGGTGATGGTCATCATCGGCTTGGCCACGGTGGCGCCGAATTTCGTGCCGTAGAGCGTCATGGTCTTGGCCCAGTAACCCGACACCTTGTTGACCTTGAACGTAGCCTGGACCAGGGCCGGCATCTTGCGAACCGACGATGCCACGCCAACCTGCACCGAGTTGATCCTGGCGATCTGCATGAAATTCGTCGGCATGGCGAAGCTGGCCACGGCCTTGGCGTCGGCACTGCCATCGGCGGCGACGGTGAAGCTGTTCAGCGTGGCTGCGCCATCGCCGCTGTTGGCGGCGAAGGAATCCTGCAGTTTCTGCTGCCGGTCCCCCAAGGTCGCATCGATTGGCAGCGTGGTGATAGACAGGATCGCGGCGTCGAGCGCTGCCTGCATGTTCGATTTCTCGGTGACGGCTGAGGTGTAATCGACCGAGAAGCCGATGACGGTGACCAGCGGTATGATGGCGATGACCAGGACCGGCGTGAACGAACCGCCCACGGCGCGAACGAAATCGCGTCCAAACCTCAGCATCTCTTTTTACCCCCAAAACGCGTTATGGTTCGCTAATTTAGCGCACCAAACGGCAACTATGCGCTAAAGGGATGGATCAAAGTTTAAGGACATCGCGCGTCCGCGCCGCGATTCGCCGCCTGCCGGCCCCGCTCACCGCTTTGTGATTGGCTGGGCGGCCCTTGCGCCGCACCGCTTGCCCCGGGTTTGCACCCCTGCTAAAGCGCGCGCATGAGCACGCCCCTCGACCACATCCGCAATTTCTCCATCGTCGCGCATATCGACCATGGCAAATCCACGCTTGCCGACCGCCTGATCCAGCTGACGGGCGGGCTGGAACTGCGCGACATGAAGGAACAGGTGCTGGACTCGATGGATATCGAGCGCGAGCGCGGCATCACCATCAAGGCGCAGACGGTGCGGCTAAAGTACCGCGCCAACAATGGCGAGGACTATATCCTCAACCTGATCGATACGCCCGGGCACGTCGACTTCGCCTATGAAGTGTCGCGTTCGCTGGCCGCCTGCGAAGGCTCGCTGCTGGTCGTCGACGCTTCCCAGGGCGTCGAGGCGCAGACGCTGGCCAATGTCTACCAGGCGATCGACAACAATCACGACATCGTCGTGGTGCTGAACAAGGTCGACCTGCCGGCCGCCGAGCCAGAGCGCATCCGCGAGCAGGTCGAGGAAGTCATCGGCATCGACGCCTCCAACGCCGTGCTGATCTCGGCAAAGACCGGCCTTGGCATTCCCGATGTGCTGGAAGCAATCGTCCATCAGTTGCCACCGCCGCGCGAGGGCGATGCAGCGGCGCCGTTGAAGGCGATGCTGGTCGATAGCTGGTACGACGCCTATCTCGGCGTCATCGTTCTGGTCCGCATCATCGACGGCGTTTTGAAAAAGGGCCAGACCATCCGCATGATGGGCACCGGCGCCAAATACCTTGTCGAGCGCACCGGCGTGTTCACGCCCGCCCGCATCAATGTCGACGAGCTTGGCCCAGGCGAGTTCGGCTTCTTCACCGGCGCGATCAAGGAAGTGGCCGACACCCGCGTCGGCGACACGATCACCGAGGACAAGCGCCAGACCGCGCATGCGCTGACCGGCTTCAAGCCGGCGCAGCCGGTGGTGTTCTGCGGCCTGTTCCCGGTCGACGCCGCCGATTTCGAGGACCTGCGCGCCGCCGTCGGCAAGCTGCGCCTCAACGACGCATCCTTCTCCTATGAAATGGAAACCTCCGCCGCGCTCGGCTTCGGCTACCGCTGCGGCTTCCTTGGCCTCTTGCATCTCGAAATCATCCAGGAGCGGCTGGAGCGCGAGTTCAACCTCGACCTGATCGCCACCGCACCGTCCGTCGTCTACCGGCTGCTGCTCAATGACGGCTCGATGAAGGAATTGCACAACCCGGCCGACATGCCCGACGTGGTGAAGATCTCGGCCATCGAGGAACCATGGATCCGCGCCACCATCCTGACGCCGGACGACTATCTCGGCGGCATCCTGAAGCTCTGCCAGGACCGGCGCGGCGTCCAGGCCGACCTGTCCTATGTCGGCAAACGCGCCATGCTGACCTACGACCTGCCGCTCAACGAAGTGGTCTTCGACTTTTATGACCGCCTGAAATCAATCTCCAAGGGCTACGCCTCCTTCGACTACCACCTGACCGACTACAAGGAAGGCGACCTTGTGAAAATGTCGATCCTGGTCAACGAGGAGCCCGTCGACGCGCTGTCGATGCTGGTTCACCGCACGGCGGCCGAAAAGCGCGGCCGCCAGATGGTCGAGAAGCTGAAAGAGCTGATCCCGCACCACCTGTTCAAGATCCCGATTCAGGCCGCCATCGGCGGCAAGGTCATCGCCCGCGAAACCATCTCGGCGCTGCGCAAGGACGTGACCGCGAAGTGCTACGGCGGCGACGTCTCACGCAAACGCAAGCTGCTGGACAAGCAGAAAGAGGGCAAGAAGCGGATGCGGCAATTTGGGAAGGTGGATATTCCCCAGGAGGCGTTTATTCAGGCGCTTAAGATGGGCGATTGAGGGAAATACTAAAGTCTTTCAAATTCAGCGTGTAGAAGCCCTAGCGTTTCAACTACCCAGCTTCTTATGGACTCTAAGCCAAGCGGCCCGTGCGCAATGTCCAAATCCACCCATGGTCTCATTCCACTCGCCAAATGTAATCTACTAAGTTGGAACCAAGGTGGCGAAGATGGTTTGGAGGGTGCAGGCTCACCGAATTCGCGCGGCGGAGCCGTCTCTTCGAGAAGTTGCCTTGCCGATATATAATCGACATCCTGCTGTAGTGCCTCGGCCACGTCGATTTGCCAGTGAGGATGGCCGGCGTTCTCTGGACGAAAAAACCAACCGTCTGAACTCTGTACAAGGCCTGTCCACTCGGCGCGCAGCACTTGCTCAAATGCTTCTATTCCAACTAGCGTGAAATAAGCTGTCAAATCGGCCGAAGAAAACGCCAATCTCCTCGAACTCGTATTACGAGTCCAAACTTCCCGGTAACCGATCCAAGCCTCCCAATCCTTCCCTATCATCCGAAAGGGAACAACAGCGATGGGTTCGCCTCGGAGTCTGCCGGCGCGTCGAACTTCTCGTCCTACAAAACTTACAATGTATTTGTCTTCTACGGCACTAGCCACAAGCTGCGAAGCGGAAGCACGGGCAGCTATCTTGGTCTTTACGTCACTGGTGAGCCGAGTCCAATGCGGCCCCAATTGTCCGTGAGACGCCGTGAAAGGCTCAGGCATCGTCCATTTCCACAAGAGCTGCGACCAACTCGGCCCCCCAAGCTTGCGCAGCCAACTTGTCGGCCCGATAGAGCCATGAGTTGGAAACGACATCATCGGCATCCAACATAGACGCCAACTGATCAATAAGGCCTATGTGCTGAACAGAGCTTAAATCTGGAAGTGGTATTTTGCGTGTGAAGCGCGCACTCAGGTTAGATTGCCCCCCAGCAACTTGGTCTGAATAGACTTTCAACAGGCGTGAGAACGCTCGCGTATTAAACAGAGCACAATATCCCTTCATCAGCGATTTGTGCGCGAAGTTGCCATGGCTGCGATCTGTACCTTTTCTGAACCAAGCATACCCATGAAGCGGCACGAAGTTCGCGCTCTCATCAAAAACAAAGTCACCAATTGAACCAAAATATTTGGTAATGATTCGAGATTCGCCTCTCTGAACCCATTTGTAGTATCGTGAAAGTGCCCACCAAGGCTTGCCGTCGGATCCGACGCCCGATCTTTTTTCGAGATCTTCTCTGTGGGGTAAGAGATAATCGCCGAAATAATTTGGAACATGGGCTTGGAGTTCGGCCTCATCCTTGAATGCCAAGCCAGAACTTGTGTAGGGAAAGAACACAAAATACTTCTCATACGCTCTAGCGTTTAGTATCGAATCACGGAATGTACCCGGCCGGAAAAATTTACGCTCTTTGGTAGGAAGTTCCAGTCGTTGTGCAGCGCTCAAAATAAAAACATCGTTCTTACCGGTTAATAGACCTTGTCGTACGTCGAAAAGGTCCTCAACGACCGGGATGCCAAGCTCTTCCAGCCTTCGTAGAGCGGTCTCAACAGGCGCGGGAAGAACTTTCCACCCATCAGATTTCGCGAACGTGCGTTGATCTAATGGAGAAATCCGCCAAGCGTCCCCGCTAAACCCCGCGATTAGGGGGCCGTTAAGCTTGCGCAGCGCGCGTAACGCCTCACCTGTTGCCTTTGCTTTATTGCCGGATCGTAGAGCAATGCCGTTCTGCTGGAAGTCGCCCGAAACAAGAATAATTGCCGCAACCGACACTAGCGCATGAACAAACAGACCATACTCACCAAACGATCCAAGAAAAGCCAACCGAGATTGGTCGAGAAGCTCTGTCCTCCATTGTCTGCCTGATTCTAGAGTGAGGATACTTGATGGAAGGAGGCTTGCAACAACGCCGCCCTTACTGATCGCACTAAGGGCCTGAGTAACAAACACCATAGAAATATCTGGTCGAAAATTGCTAGTTGATCCTAAAAGCTCAGAAACCTTCGTTTTCTGCAGATCCGACATCATTGGCCATGCCAAAAACGGCGGGTTCATAAGAATTAGATCAGCGGGAGGTATCGCCCCGGCCTCCAGTGAATCGGCGGTTTGAACGTCGATTTCTATTCCGCCTTCTGGCGCCCAGTCGGAACGCGTCGCATGAAGGGCGAACCTAGCCATTTGAACAGCCGCAGGCGAAAGATCGCGACCTATCAGCCTTAACCGGCCTTTGTAACCTAGCCGTCGTAGCGCCCTAGCCGTTTCGGTTAGGAAGACTCCCGATCCGCATGCAGGATCGCAGACCGTTAACAGCTTCCGACCTGCTACATCGGAAAGTGCCGTAAGGGCTTGCTCAACAATGGTCCGCGCTAGTGAGGGTGGCGTGAAATGGTGCGCGCCTCGTGAAACTTGTTTTGATGCGCTGCTGGGTTGATAACCGAAGAGGTCTGACTGAGCTGAGCTTTGAAACGCAAAATGGGCCTCTTGGAATATAGCACTCGCAGCATGCCTTACGGCCAACGACACCGACAGGTCGAGAGCGGTCAGGGCCTCAATTTGGCTTTTGAAGCCAACCTCTAATCGTTCTCGGCGAGCGTTGTTAATTACCTGCACCAAAGCGTTAGGGTCACGGGCATTCGCCCATTGCGTTAGAAAGTCTTGGTGCGCTTGTCCTTGGCCTCGTTCGGACGCTACAAAGGTCGCCAAGATATCCAAGTATTCAGATACTGAAGCTTCGTCAGGAGCTCCGGCAGCTTCAACTTCGCCGCGCACTGACCTAAAGAGATCGACAAGAGTCGTGACCACATCGCGACGGCCCGAGTATTTGGGTGTCGATAAAAAGTCGTAAAAAGCGTCCAGCTTGTTGGTTACACTCTTAAGGCTAAAGCGATCGTTGCCGTGTGGATTATCCCACCGCGTTACAAGCACCTCATCGGGCATCAGCGTCACGTGATTTGGCATCGACGCCGACCACGCCCATGACGCTATCATCTTGGGATCGAGTCGGGCCGGCGATTGCGAAAGAATGAAGCTCCCATTTCCTCCGTCAAGCAGGGCGGCGTGCAGATTGGGCCGCTCTATCTCGCCGGCTTCAAATAAAGGAGAGCACGCTAGGCCGAAGCGGCGGCCCCAATCCACTGAAATTGAATCGGTCATCGTTTTACCAACATTGGAGGAAGCAATGGGAGTTGCTTCTCCCTTGAGCTTGATTGCATCCCCCGAGAAATCGCATCCAAATGCTCATCGAGCCTAAGAGCTAAACAAGCATCAAGCGATACCGAGGGCTTGGTAGCAACGGTCATCCTACGACCGTCATAAACGGCGTATTGCCCGTAAAGGGAGTGGAATGAGACATCGTTCAAATGTTCACGCCACACGGACAGCACTGGTCCCCAATGTGTCACTGTTCCACCAAAGCGTCGGTGCAGATCAGCCAAAAGACGCAGCGCTACCAATGTTCGCCAACTGAACAGAGCATTGTGTCCTCGCCCTTGAGGCAACACATCAGGGGGTAGCAGATTTCTCCGAAGGCACCATTCCTTCAACTGGTTTTCTGTCACCCCGGTGATCACAGAAGCTTGCGTAGCTTGAACATACGACATGATGAATGGTAGCATACCCCTTCTAAAGGGCCAAGGCACTCTTCTGCTGGTGCCGGCAAACGTACAAGAGTGTTGCCCTTTTGCACTGGGATAGTTCCCCCATTTAGCTCTTTGGGCCATGATCCATCTGCACAGCCTATTGTCACAACATAACTTCTGGAGAACCTGGGGGGCAGATGGTCACTGCCGAGTTTTTAGGGGGAAATTTCAAATGCGCACCAATCTTCTGGACTCCACCGCCGCAATCGGCCTCGCCATCGGCGGCATCTTCGGCCTTGCCGGCACCTTCGTCGCCAGCGCTCCGCTGCGCGAATCCCTATGGGCGATCGACGGCGTCGCGCTCGTGGTGGCGACGGCTTTGCTCACCATGAAATACCAGCGGCTGGGCAATGATTGCGTCGCGGCCGGGTTTTTGACCTTCCTTGCCGGCGAAAGCCTGCTGCTGGCCGGCAATGCGGCGGGGCTTGAGGCCAGCGTGCCCTCCTATGTCGGCGGCATCTCGCTTTGGGCGGCGGCGCTGATCATGGTCAGCATGCCCTCCACTTTTGCGCTGTGGATGCGGCTCACCGCTTTCGTGGCCGCCGCGCTGTTCATCGTGTCGGTGGGTATGGTGCTGTGGGGGGCGCCCTTGCTGCCGACCTCGTCGCCCCTGCCCGCCGCTGGCTATCCGTTCCTGGTGCTGACTTTCGTGGGCTGGATCTGGACGTTGGTGAAGCCGGCGCGGTGACGCGTGCTTCCCTTCTCCCCCTGTGGGAGAAGGTGGATCGGCGCGAAGCGCCGAGACGGTTGAGGGGTGTTCCAGCTGAGTGAGGCGCTGGTGTTTTCTGGAGCACCCCTCATCCGTCGCCTTTGGCGACACCTTCTCCCACAAGGGGAGAAGGGAAGAGAGCGCTGCACCCTCTCGACTTGGCTCCTCCTTTCCGCTTCACTCCCGCCCCATGTCCACCCCCGTCGAAATCCGCAACAGCGCGTCCAGCAACACCTTCGCGATCATCGCGCCCTTCATCGGCGCGGCGGTGGCCGGGGTGCTGCTGCTGCGGGGCTTGTCGTCGGGCGGGTCGCGCGGGCCGGTGTTCTTGCTGGGATTGTTCGCGGTCGGCTGCGTTGGCTGGGGGCTGTTCAAGGCGAGCAGCGGGTTCGATGGTGGCGTTCAGGTGACGCTGGATGCCAAGGGGTTCCGCGACAAGCGCGGCGGCGATGTGCTCGTGCCCTGGGACACGGTGCGCAGCGCCGGGATCGTTCATGGCAACCATGGCGGGCCGACGCTGGTGAATTTCGAGCTGACCGGGGAACTGCCCGAGGCGATCAAATATTCCAACGCCAATGCGCTGAACCTGATGCTGCCGGGCGGCGGGCATAGCGTGCATATGGAGATGTCGTCCCTGGATATTTCCGAAGGGGACATGATGGCGGCGATACGGAGGTTGGCGCCTGACGTGAAGGTGGGGCGGTAGGGGGCACTTTGCAGGCCGTTGATGCATTTCCCACGCCTCAAATTCCAAGCGTTGGCGCTGCCCCTCACCTGCCTGCCGGCATCCTCTCCCCGTATAGGGACGGGGAGAGGGGTGCTGTCTTCGCCGCCTTCACCAATTGCCAGCGTTGCAGGGATGACGCCGCGTTACGGCCAGCGACTTTCTCCCCGTCCCTATACGGGGAGAAATGCCCGGCAGGGCAATGAGGGGCGGCGCGGCGCCTGTTGGAGGAGTCTCCACCGCCGTTTGGTTTCGCGGAGGCGTCCCCCGATCCGTCCCGGCTTCGTCGAGCCACCGTGCCGGGGCGAGCCGCATGTCTCGCCCGTCCTTCGGACCCCCACTTCCATGGGGGCGAGGAACCCAGGATGCGAAGGCTCAGCTTTCAATCCAAACCTTCTCAAAATGCTGCTCCAGCGCCTGGTGCTGTTCGCAACCGTGTACGCCTTTGCGGTAGGTGCGGTAGACCGAGCGCCAGTAGGGTTGGATGATGATGCCGCTGTCGCGCAGGGTCTGTTCGATCTTGGCCATGATCTCCTTGCGCGCCTTGGCGTCTGGCGTGGCCAGCGCCTTGTCGAGCAAGGTGTCGAACTCCGGATTGGCGTAGGCGCTCTCGTTCCAGGCGGCGCCGGATTTATAGGCCAGCGCCAGCACCTGGACGCCGAGCGGCCGGCCGAGCCACTCGGTGCAGGAGAAGGGGTATTTGCTCCAGTCGTTCCAGAAGGTCGCCGCCGGCAGCACGGTGCGCTTGATCTTGAGGCCGGCCTCGCGCATCTGCGCTGATATCGCGTCGCCGGTGTTCTTCTGCCATTCGACATCGACGGAGATCAGCTCGAATTCATGGTCTGATTTGCCGGCCTCCGCGAGCAGTTTCTTGGCCGCGTCCACGTCGCGTTTGGCCGGGCCGATATCGGCATATTCGGGATGCATGGGGCCGACATGGTGGTTGTCGGCAGGTTTTCCGCGCCCGTCGAGGCCGAGCTTCAGCACCGCCGAATTGTCGACGGCGAGCTGCACCGCGCGGCGCACCTTGACGTCGCCATAGGGCGCGTTGGCGACATTGAAGCGGGCGACGATGGTGGAGCCGGTGGCGATCTCGGAATTTTGCAGCCCCATCTTGTCGGTCTGCGACACCGCGTCGGAGGCGGTTTCGTGGTCAGTGTCGATCTCGCCGGATTCGAAGGCCGACAGCATGGCGTTGGGGTCGGAGCCGTAGTCGACCCAGGAAATGCCGTCGAGATGGAAGTCGCCCTTCCACCACGGCTTGTCCTTGCGCTTCACCTGCGCGCCCGTCTCGGCATCCCACTTGACCAGTTCGCAGGGGCCGGTGGTGATGGCCAGCGCCTTCATGGGGTCGCCGTCGCCCTCGTAGGAGCGGTGCATGATCAGCGCGGGATAATCGGCCATGCCGGCGATCAGCGAAATGTCGGGTTTCGGCAAGTTCAGCTTGATGGTGAAGTCGTCGACCTTCTGGATGCCGCCGTCGACGACCTTCTTGGTGTCGGCATTGACCAGCGCGCCCATGCGCGCGGCGACCGAGTTGCCGGCCACCGATGCGTCGCACCAGCGGGTGAGGTTGTGGATGACATCATCGGCGTTGAAGACATCGCCGTTCGACCAGGAAATGCCCTTGCGTACATGCAGCGTCAGGGTTTTCGCGTCGTCGCTCGGCTCCCAGCTTTCGAGCAGCCAGGGCTCGAAGGAGAAGTCGGTGTTCCAGCGCACCAGATATTCGTTGCAGTGGCGCGCGATGTTGGACATTTCGACGCCGTCGAAGGTGCGCGGGTCCTTGAAGCCCTTGACGTTCATGGCAACGCGCAAGGTGCCGCCGCGCTTCGGTTCCTCGGCGCGGGCAGGGCTGGACGTGAGCCCGCCCAGCGCCAGCGCGCCGGCGGCACTTACGCCGAAGCCGGCCATCATGGCGAGATATTCGCGGCGGTTGAGGCCGCCCTTCCTGAAATCGTCGGCAATCGGCTTGGCTTGCGGATGCAATTTTCTGTCGGTCAGCATGAATTTCATCGTCGTTCCCTCTTTGTTGGGCGCCCCGGCGGATCGGTTTGAACGAGGGGCGGATGCGACCGCCGGAGCGCCATTGCCTGAGGGGTGATGATAGGGTGGGGTGACGCGGGGGAGTGTTCGGGAATCCGCAGTTCTTGTGCGCTGCTCCGCAGGCAACGGCGCGGAGCTAGTCTCCCCCCTTGAGGGGGAGATGCCCGGCAGGGCAGAGGGGGTCGCCCGGCGTAGAGCGCCGGCGTCATCTTTTTGAAGGTAGGACGTCGCGTCCCGTCGGGCCGACCCCCTCTGTCGCCTTCGGCGACATCTCCCCCTCAAGGGGGGAGATTAGAGCCGCGCTGTCAGCGCCCTCAATACGGCCACTCACCCCGGCCCAGCGCCGCGACCGCCGAGACAATCCCCGCGAACGCCTCCGCCGCCCTTGGCACCGTGGTGCGGGCGCGCAGGAAGCTGTGCACGAGGCGTGGTTCCTCGCGCCAGAACGCCTGGCCGCCGGCGCCAACAATACGGTCGCGGTAGGCCGCGCCGTCCGACGACAGCGGGTCGCATTCAGCCGTGATGATCACCGTTGGCGGCAAGGCGGAGAAATCGCCGGCGCGCAGCGGGGCGAATGTCGGGTCGTCTGGTGATTGCTGCTTGGCCGAGCGGACATCGCGATAGAAAGCGATGTCGTGCACCGACAGCAGCGGCGCGTCTGCGTGCTCGATATAAGAACCGGCGCGCTCATTCCCGCCAAGTTCAGGCCCGCCAAGTTCAGGATAGATCAGCAACTGGCCGATCGCGGTGCGCGGATGCCGGCGTGTTGCCCGCGCTACCGCCGCCGCCAGGTTGCCGCCGGCGCTTTCGCCGCACAGCACGAGCGGCAGGTCCGACATCGCCGCCGCCCATTCGAAGGCCGTCACCGCATCGTCGAAGGCGGCGGGGTGCGGATGCTCCGGCGCCAGCCGATAATCGACCGACAGAACATCGAAACCGGTGCCGTCGCAGAGTTCGGCGCAGATGTCGTCATGGCTGTCGAGGTTGCCGAGGATGAAGCCGCCGCCGTGGAAGTAGAGCACCATGGCGCGCGCGGCCTTGCCCGCCGGCTGGTAGTGCCGCACCGGAATGCCATGGCTTTGCGCGGCGATCAGGCCGTCGCTGGCCCTGACGCCTGGCGGGCGGCCAGGATGAAAGGCGCGGCACATCTTGTCATAGACCGCGCGCTGTCTGTCGATCGGCAGGCCGGTGATCTCGGGCGGATACCAGGCGTTGACCGCGTCGATATAGGCCCACAGGGCGGGGTCGAGCAGCGTTTCGTATTTGCCCCGGCTCATCGCTGCCATCCGGGATCAGAGGTCGGCGTAGAGGCTGGCCGCGTTGTCGAAGGTGAAGCGCAGCGGCACCGAGCCTTCGACCTGCCAGACGCTGACCGTCTCCCCGGCCAGCAACCGGCAGGCGCCGCCGGTGTCGGTGACCGCGCCGCCATAGAGCCGGTTGGCGAGGTTGAGAATGCCGGTCTGGTGCATGGCGGCGCTGCCGCTGCCGCAGGCATCCTTGACCAGCAGCACGCGAAAGCCCTTGGCCACGGCGTCCTTCACCGAGGCATCGATGCAGGCCTCTGTCCACACGCCCGACATGACCAGCCATTCGATGCCGGCGGATTTCAGGTCGCGGGCGGCCGCACCGGTGCGGAAGGCGCTGGCCTCGGCCTTGACCAGCAGCGCCTCGCCCTTGGACGGCGCCACCTCGTGACAGATCTCCGTCAGCGGATCGCTCTTGTCGGAGAAGGCCGACTTGCCGTCGTCACCGACCGGATGAAACGGCCGGTCCTGCTTGTCGAGATCGACGATATAAGCCCAGTGGTAAAGCGGCACATGGTTCCCGCGCGCCGCCGCCTGCAGGCGCTGCACGTTGGCGAGGATTTTTTCGAAACCCTCGACGAGGTAGCGCCTGTCCTGCCGGTGCTCCTCCTGCAGGTCGATGAAGACGGCAGCCACGGTGCCACGCTTGATGGAAATGGGGGTTTTCATGCGGAAGGTTTTCCGGCCAACGCCGTTTCTCTCCGGGTGCTAGCGCAAGCCGTGGTGATTGGCCGAGGCGTCTCCAACGTCGTCATCCCAGGGCGAAGCAGCCGCGCAGCGGCGTCGCGGAGACCCTGGGATCCATGCCGTGACCTCGATCGGCTAGTGCCGCGGAGCAGAACTTGTACCGTTGCGGCGCACTGATGTCGCGGCATGGATCCTAGGGTCTGCGCCGCGTCGCTGCGCTCCTTGCTCCGCCCTAGGATGACGAAGCGATGGGCGGTTGCGCCCATCGTCAACGAGCACGGACCCACCATCAAAACTGTCTCTCCAGAAACTCATCCTCATAGGGAAAGCGCGACAGCAGTTCGGTGCCGGTCTCGGTGATCAGGATTTCGTCCTCCAGCTTGACGCCCTCGCGACCGCCCTTCTCGCCGATATAGCTTTCCACGCTCACCACCATGCCGGGCACGATATGGCCATCGCGGCCATAAGTCTCGTAGTCCATGGCGTGCGCGATGAACGGCGTCTCGCCATGCATGCCGACGCCGTGCATGACCGAAGTGTAGCGCTGGTCGACGAAGCGGTCAGGGATCTTCCACGCCTTTTCGGCGATCTCGCGGAAGGCCATGCCGGGCCTGACGATGGAGATGTTGTGCTGAACCTGGTCATGCGCCATGCGGTAGAGCGACTTCTGGTAGTCGGTCGGCTTGCCCGGCCCGCAGCGGAAGGTGCGGGAGAAGTCGGAATAATAACCGTAGCAGCCGATCGTGTCGGTATCGAGCGCCAAAAGTTCGCCGGGCCGGATCTTGCGGCCGCTGGCCTCGCTGAACCACGGGTTGGTGCGCTGGCCGGATGTGAGCAGCCGTGTCTCGATGAACTCGCCACCCTGGCGGATGACTTCGCCATACATGATGGCGAACAGGTCGTTTTCGGAGACGCCGGGCTTGATCGCCTCGCGCACCGCGTAGACGGCGGCCTCGGCGCCGGCCATCGACACCTGCAGGCATTTGACTTCCTCCGGCGTCTTCACCGCGCGCACCGCCAGGATTTCGCCCTGGCAATCCCTGACATCGCAGCCGCGCTTTTCCAGGGCCAGCGCCTGCAGATGGCTGCAGCGGTCTAGCCCGAGCTTCATCGAGCCGCCGCCATGTTTCTTCAGGAGTTCAGCGATCTCGTCGGCGAAGGGACCGGCGGTTTCATCATCGCGGCCCGAGACCGACGACCAGACGAGCTTGGAAGGACGCGCCTCGTCGATCGTGTCCAGCACCATGGAGACATGGTAGCTCTGCGGATACTCGAACAGCACGATCGGGCCATCGGTCGGGATGAAGAAATAGCGGGTCGAGTTGCGCAGGAAGTAACCGAACATGTTGCGCGAGCCGGTGGCGTAGCGCTGGTTGTAGGGGTCGAACAAAACGATGCCGCCATAGCCGGCGTCGCGCATCCAGCCGCGCAATTTGGCCAGCCGGCCCTTGCGCAGCGCGTCGGCATCGATGAAGGACGGCTCGGTGTCGGACAGCCACATGCCGCCAGCCGGATCGGCAGCAGCGGGGTGGCGCATGCGATCCCTGAAGTCGACATCCTCGGTGCTGTCCGGTTCGAAAACGACGATGCTCATGGGGTGCTGGGTCCTGATGCGTTGCAGGATCTGACCATGGCGTATGTCGCGAAGGGGGATTGTGCGGAAAACCGCGACCGTTGTGCGGGATGCCGCTGGCGAGCGCCTTCGTCATCCTAGGGCGGAGCAAGGAGCAAAGCGACGCGGCGCAGACCCTGGGATCCATGCCGTGACGTCTGTGACACGCGAAAGCGGCTCAGAACGAAAGCCCTCAAACAGTTGCGACCAGTTGGCATGTTCTGCACCGCCGCATTCTTCGGCCGGTGTCGCGGCATGGATCCTAGGGTCTGCGCTCCGCTTCGCGGAGCTCCGCCCTAGGATGACGAAGACGCGCGCTGTCCCGCCAGCCTGCGAAAGATCCTAATGCCTTCGCGCCATCTTCGGCGGATGGCCGTGTTCCTCGCGGAAAGCCCGGGCGAAGCTCGACATCGAGGCAAAGCCGCAGGCCAGCGCCACGTCGCGCACGGCGAGCGTCGAATGCGCCAGCAGATCGGCGGCGCGCTTCAGCCTGAGCCGGCGGTAATAGCCGTTGGGCGAGATGGCGAGTTCAGAGCGGAAAGTGCGCTCGAGCTTGTCGGAGGAGACGCCGAGTTTCTGGGTCAGCTCGGCCATGCCGAGCCGTTCCTCCACCGCGTCTTCCATGATGGCGATGGCCGACAGGACCAGCTCGTTGCGCACACCGGTGCGCAGGCGCAGCGGCATCAGCTTGCGGTCGACGCTGGAGCGTAGCTGGCTGTGCACGAACCATTCGGCGACGCCGGCAGCGAGTTCGGCGCCATAGTCGCGGGTGATGATTTCCAGCATCATGTCGAGGCTGCCGACGCCGCCAGCGGAGGTGAAGCGCTTGCGGTCGATGACATAGAGGTCGCGCCTCAGCTCGATGGCCGGGAAGGCTTCGGTGAAGGCGGCCTGGCTGGTCCAGTGCAAGGTGCAGGCATGGCCGTCGAGCAGGCCGGCGCGGGCGAGGAAGAAAGCGGCGTCCGCCACCGCGCCGATATGAGCGCCATTGCGCAGGCTGCGGCGGATCCAGCTCGCGGCGTCCTCGGCGACGAGATGATCGGCATCGCCGCCCGAGCAGACGACGATGCGGTCGACCTTCGGCGCGTCCTCGGCGAAAAAGCCCGGCTGGATGACGACGCCGTTGGACGCCTCGATCGCGCCTCTGGTGCCGCCGACGATGATCCAGCGGTAGCATTCCCGCTTCGCCAGCACATTGGCGGCGCGCAACGGCTCGATGACGGAGCTGAACGCCATCATCGGAAAGCCGGGGAAGACCAGCACCGCGAAGGTGAGCGGCGCCTCGGTGGTTTTGGGTGGGTCGCGCGTTGCCATGTCGTCCGGAGCCGGAAGGATCGGACGCTACAATTCAGGCAGAAGGGGTTTGGGGTCAATTGGGATTGGAATTTGTTCCCGAGGCGTTGGCGCCGCCCCTCATTGTCCTGCCGGACATTTCTCCCCGTGTAGTGACGGGGAGAAAGGGGCAGCTGCACCCTCGGCGCCTGTTCCGCAGCGTTGACGATTGGCGAAGTCATCGGCGACAGCGCCCCTCTCCCCGTCACTATACGGGGAGAGGATGCCGGCAGGCAGGTGAGGGGCAGCGCCGGCATCTGCAATCATTCAACGGGGCCGCCAGTAGTACCCTCAACCCCCCAGCGCCTGCTCCAGGTCCGCGATCAGGTCGTCGCCATCCTCGATGCCCGCTGACAGCCGCACCAGCGAATCCGATATGCCGATCTCCTCGCGCTTTTCCGCCGGGATCGAGCCATGCGTCATCAGTGCCGGGTGTTCGATCAGGCTTTCGACGCCGCCGAGGCTTTCGGCGAGGGTGAACAGCTGCGTGCGCTCGAGGAAGCGTTTCGTGCCGGCGAGGTCACGGTCGAGATAGACCGAGATCATGCCGCCGAAGGCATGCATCTGCTGGACGGCAATGGCGTGCTGCGGATGGCTGGCGAGGCCGGGATAGATGACGCGGCGCACATCTTTTCGCGCTTCCAGCCATTGCGCGATCTTCAAGCCATTGGCGGAATGTCGCTCCATCCTGAGCGCCAGAGTCTTCAACCCGCGCAGCGCCAGAAAGCTGTCGAACGGGCCTGAAATGGCGCCGATGGCGTTCTGCAGGAATTTCAGCTGGGCGGCGAGGTCCTTGTTGTCGCCGACCACGGCGACGCCACCGACCATGTCAGAATGGCCGTTCAGATACTTCGTTGTCGAGTGGACAACGATGTCGATGCCGAGTTCCAGCGGCCGCTGGATGTAGGGGCTGCAGAAGGTGTTGTCGGCGACCGACAGAATGCCCTTGCGTTTGGCAAGGGCCGCGACACCTTCCAGGTCGACGATGCGCAGCAGCGGATTGGTCGGCGTCTCGACCCACAGCATTTTCGTCTCCGGGCGGATCGCCGCCTCGACGGCGGCGAGGTCGGTGAAATCGACGAAGCTGATCCGCAGGTTGGCCGTGCGCTTGCGCACCCGCTCCATCAGGCGGAAGGAGCCGCCATAGATGTCGTCGGTGGCGACGATATGCGCGCCGGAATCGAGCAGTTCCAGCACCGTGGCGATCGACGCGAGGCCGGAGGCGAAGGCAAAGGCCACCGAGCCGCTTTCGAGGTCGGCGACCGCGCGCTCGAAGGCGAAACGGGTCGGGTTCTGGCTGCGGGCATATTCAAAACCCTTGTGCACGCCGGGCGACTGCTGGCCATAGGTCGAGGTGGCGTAGATCGGCACCATCACCGCGCCGGTCAGGGGATCATGGCTCTGGCCGCCATGGATGGTGCGGGTGGAGAAGGCCAGACGGTTCTTGCCCAGTGGTGGTCTTGGCGATGTCATTTTGCGCGGCGCCTCAAATGGTTGATCAGGTCGATGCGGGTTATCAGGCCGACGAACTCGTCGCCGTCGAAGATGATGGCGACCTCGTTGCGATCGAACACCGGCAGCAGCGCGTCCAGCGTCTGGCTGGCCTGCAGCGTGTGCAAATTGGAGGTCATGGCGGTGCGCACCGGGCCGTTGAAGCGGTCCCAGCGGCCGTCATAGGGACCATCGACCTGAGCCAGGATGTCGCTTTCGTCGACGATGCCGACCAGCTTGCCATTGTCGAGCACCGGCAACTGCGAAACGTCGGAGCGGCGCATGCGGCCATAGGCGTTGAGCAGGCTTTCATCCGGGCCGACATAGACGATGTCGCCGGTGCGGGGCGAACGCGTGACGAGGTCGCGCAAATCGCCGTGCTGTTCATGGTCGGCCAGGCCTTGCTCGGCCAGCCAGATATCGTCGAACACCTTTGACAGGTATTTGTTGCCGCTGTCGCAGACGAAGGTGACGACGCGCTTCGGCACGGTCTGCTCGCGGCAGTAGCGCAATGCCGCCGACAGCAGCGTGCCCGAGGACGAACCGGCGAGGATGCCTTCCCTGGAGAGGAGATCGCGCACCGCCAGCATGCTCTGCTTGTCGGGGATGGCGTAAGCCTTGCTGACCAGCGACAGGTCGGCATTGGGCGGCACGAAATCCTCGCCGATGCCTTCGACGGTCCAACTGCCGGCCTCTTCCATCTTGCCGGTCTTGATCAGCGGCGCCAGTACCGAACCGACGGGATCGGCCAGCACCATCTCGGTCTTCGGCGACACTTTGGCGAAGTAGCGGCCAAGCCCGGTCAGCGTGCCGCCCGAGCCGACGCCGACGACGATCGCGTCGACATCGCCGTCGAGCTGTTCGAAGATTTCCGGGCCGGTTGTGGTCTCATGCGCCAGCGGATTGGCCGGGTTGGCGAACTGGTTGGCATAGAAGGCGCCAGGCACTTCGGCGGCGATCTTTTCGGCCATGTCCTGATAATATTCCGGATGGCCCTTGCCGACATCCGAGCGGGTCATGCGCACCTCGGCGCCGAGCGCGCGCAGATGCTGGATCTTCTCGCGCGACATCTTGTCGGGCACCACGAGGATGATGCGATAACCCTTGGGAATGCCGACCTGGGCGAGGCCGAGACCGGTGTTGCCGGCGGTGGCCTCGACAATGGTGCCGCCGGGCCGCAGCTTGCCTTGCTTCTCGGCGGCGGCGATCATCGACAGGGCGATGCGGTCCTTGATCGAGCCGCCGGGATTCTGGCTTTCGAGCTTGATGAACAGCCGGCACTTGCCGGTGTCGAATTTGGTCAGCTCGACGATCGGCGTCTGGCCGATCAGGTCGAGAACCGATGCATAGGGCGGACGCAGGCGCGACAATGCGTTGTCCAGGGGGGAATTATCGGCCGCGGCCTTTGCGTGCTCGCTCATATCAGATGCTCCATGGTCAAGGCGAGCAACCGCCGGGGCTCGCGGTAGCCTAGCCTCTTTTCCAGCCCTTTGCAGTTGGAAAGAAGATAGATCGTACCAATCAACCGGCCAGATGGGGAATGAAATTCCAGCTGCGGGATGGACGCTGCCAGCGATGAAGGCAGGCGGGACAGCGCCCCCCTCTGGCCTGCCGGCCATCTCCCCCACAAGGAGGGAGATTGGCTGTCCCTACTGCTTTCGCCAATTGTCCACGTTGGAAGGCGGGCTGAGCGCTGGAGCATCCAATCTCCCCACCCGTGGCGGAGATGTCCGGCAGGACAGAGGGGCGCGCCATAGGGTGCCGACCTCGTTGCTCATCTCAGCGGCTGCAATTGGCTGCTTCAACGCACCATGTCGTTCGTTGCCGCCGTCGATTTGACCATGCTAGCCGAACACCGGGGCCGCGTGATCCACCCTTGATGCAAGGAACAGCCAATGAAGATTCTCGCCTATGACAACTTCAAGCCCGGCGTCACCATCGACGACCTGAAACCCTATCTCCGCGACGAAGTCTCCAATGTCTGGCGGCTGTGGAAGGCGGGGATCGTGCGCGAGAATTATGCCCGCGCCGATGTCGGCGGCGTGATCATCGTCTTCGAACTCGACAGCGTCGACGACGCCAGGCGCTACACCGACGACTTCCCGCTTTCGAAGGCCGGCTTGCTGGAGTGGCATTTCCTTGCCTTCGATCCCGCCCCTTTGCCGCTCGAATATCTCTTCGATCCAACGGTCGATCTCGCCAAGCCCTGGGACAGGACAGCCGCATGATCCGGTCGAGCGAAGGGATCGAGATTCCGGCCAACCTGGCGGAATGGTGCGATCCGCGCCGCATGGCGCTGGTGGTCTACGACATGCAGGTCGGCATCTGCCGCCAGATCGCCGGCGCGGCGGAGATCGTCGAACGCACCGGCGCCGCGCTGGAGGCGGCGCGCAGCGCCGGCATGCGGGTGGCGTTCACGCGCCACCTGTCCTTGCCGCGCAAGTGGATGGGCACCACGCAGCTGCGCACGTCCATGGCCTGGCAGCGGCGCGACAGCCCAGACACGGTCGAGCCCTGGTTCCTGCGCGATGCCGACGCGACGCGGATCATCGCCGAACTCGAGCCGCGTCCTGATGAGGCGGTGTTCGACAAGCTGACCATGTCGGCCTTCGATGCCACGGCGCTTGGCTTTGCCTTGCATGATTGCGGTGTGCGCGCCGTGGCGCTTGCCGGCGTGGCGATGGAGATCGGCATCGAGCCGACGGTTCGCCAGGCTACCGACAATGGCTTTGTGGCCGTAGTGATCGAAGACGCCTGCGGCTTCGGCAACCACGAAGCACGCGATCGCTCGATGGCCACGTTGAGGTTTCTTGGCGAGGTTGTCGTCACGGACGTCGCCGGCTTTTGCGGCGCGCTGGCGGGAAGCGATCGCATTGTCAGGCCGTAGCGTCGATATCGCTGCGGAAGCGCACGCCGATCGCACGGCCATGCACCTGTCCCCAGTCGTAAAGCGCCTGCAGGGTGGTTGCCAGATCGTGGCCGCGCTCGGTCAAGGTGTAGCGCTCCTTGCCGTCTGGCGAGGCCGCCAAAGTGACGAAGCCGATGTCGACGAGATCGGCAAGGCGTTGCGTCAGCATCTTGTCGGACAGCGACGGGATCAGCCGGCGCAACTCGGAATAGCGCATGGGCTGTTCCTTGATTCGCGCCAGGATAACCGTCTTCCACTTGCCGCCGAGCGTATCGAGCGCGAACTCGACCGGGCAACCATACAGTCTTCCGCGTTGGGTCATGGGCATATCGTAGGCACGGTTCCGCCGCGACGGAAGCCGGTTTTCACCAGCCATGTGGTCAGGTTGAGCCGGTTTCCACCAGTCAGTATGTCTCAGGCAGGAGAACCAAGATGAGTGTACGCGACGCCAATCCGGTCAATGCACGCCAGCCAAAGCGCGTTGCGATCGTCATCGCCAATCCTGCTGTGTCGACCAGCACCGGATGGCCGGTCGGCTTCTGGTGGAGCGAACTCACCCATCCCTGGTTCGCCTTTACCGAGCGCGGCTACGCGGTCGATATCTTTTGGCGGCAAATGCGAAGCCGATGCGCTGAGCGACCCGCGCGACGCCTCCGGCTATTCCGAGACCGACCTGATCTCGCTCGGCTTCCTCTCCAACCCGAAGCTCGCGGCGCTGGTTGAAAACACACGCCAGGCAGCGGAGATCGATGTCGGAAGCTTCGATGCGATCGTGGTCGCCGGCGGCCAGTCGCCGATGTTCACCTATGAGCGCGCGACCGACCTACAGCAGACATTTGTCGCCTTCCACGAAGCGGGCAAGGTGGCCGCCGCGCTATGCCACGGCACCGCCATTTTGCGCTATGCCAGGCGCGCCGATGGGTCGCTGCTTGCCGCTGGCAAGACGGTAACCGGCTTCGCCAATATCGAGGAGGATTTCGCTGACAAGGCGACTTGGGAGATGGGCGCGCTCGAACGCGGCAAGCACCTGATGCCCTGGCGCATAGAGGATGAGTTGAAGGCAATCGGCGCCAACTACATCCAGGCCGGGCTATGGCGCGGCTTTGCCGTGCGCGACGGCAACCTGATCACCGGGCAGCAGAATTTTTCGGGCGCGGAGACAGCGCGCCTGGTGTGCGAGGCACTCGGCGGTTAGAGCGGTTCAGCGTTTGATAGAATCGCTGGCCCGCTCTAAGTCCCTGTTTTTACGCAATTCCCAAGGGAAAGCGCTACGCACTTTTCCTGGAATTGCTCTAGCCCAGCAGCTGTTTGCTCAGCTTCGCACACTGAACGCGGATATCGGGGATGGCATCGATTTCGAAGAAGGTGCCGCGCGTCAGCGGACCGACGACGAGGATCTTCTTCGACACCGCTCCATCGCTGGCGATGATCTCGCAATTGGCGGATACGTCGAGGCCGATGCGCAAGGGATCGGGCCGGGCCAGCCCACGATCGACCAGCGAGCGCACGACGCTGTTCGATGAGGTCGAGATGTCCCTGACGATGCCCGAGCAATCATAGATGCGGGCGACCTCGAAGGCTTCGACGCGCTGCGTGTGACGGGACTGGACCTGGACCGTGAAAGCGCCGTTCGGCGCGATGTCGACGACACGGCCGGCGACGAGGCGGATGCGGCCTGACTGCACGGCCTCGGTCACTCTGGCATGGACTTCCGGCGGCATGCGGTGGCGATGAATGTCCCACCAGGCCTTGGTGTGTTCGACAAAACGGCGCTTGGCGGAAGCTGGCCAGTTCTGCCAGATCTTCTGGTTGAACGGCCGCAAGCCGTCGACGACATCACGCCAGTCGATGCCGGCTTTCTGGTTCTCCTTTATCAGGTCGCGGAACCAGCCGACGAAATAGGACAGCTGCGTGCCAAGCGGAATGTCGGCGACGTCGAGCTTGATCGGATTGCCCTTGCGATGCGGCGACGGCAACAACCCGCGCCGCGACACCGCGACGATGCCGCCGCGATGGCCGCGCTGCTGCAGCGCCAGGAAGGCATCGACCATGCTGAGGCCGGTGCCGAGCACCATGACCTGGCTCTCCGGGTCGATCGCGGTATCCGCCTCCGAGCCCATGCGGATGGTGTGGCCTTGTCCGTTGACCGGCACCTCGTCATGGCCGGTGGCCAGCACCGCCAGATGCGCGACGACACTGGTGCCGTTGGCGAGCGCCACTTCGACACCCGACGCGGTCGGCGAGATCGACAAGCTTTCCTCATGGATGAGGCGCAGGCGTCCGCTCTGCTTTTCGCGCGCCTCGAGTTCGTCCAGCAATTCGCCGAGGTAGCGGGCGTAGATGCTGCGCGGCGCATAGACCGGCGCCTGCTCCTGCGTTGCCAGGCCGCGCTCCAGGAGCCAGCGCCAGAAATTGCCGGGATCGTCGGCATAGGCGCTCATGCCGGCGGCGCTGACATTCAGCACATGCGCGGACAGCAGCGTCGAATAGGCGATGCCCTGGCCGAAATGCGGGCGCTTTTCGATCAGCGTGACGCGCAGGTCGGGATTGGGCGATTTCAACAGATGCGCGGCCAGCACGACGCCACTGGCGCCGCCGCCGACAATGATGATCGAGCTGTTCGCACGACCGGTCATGCGCATGCCCGCCGCGTGCGAGGCGCCGGCGTCAGGCCTGGACCTTCAACGCTTCCTGGAGATCGTCGGTGGCCATGTCGCGCATTTCGGCGAGGCTGCGCTGATCGAGCACCTCGGCGATCGCCTGCCGAACTTCCAGCATCAGATGTCGGACTTGGCATGTCGCCTCGTTGCAATCTTCGCAGCGCTGATACTGGGTGCGGCTGGCGCAAGGGATAGGGGCGAGCGGACCGTCGAGCACGCGCACGACATGGCCAACCCTGATCTCATCGGCCGGCCGCGCCAGGCGGTAGCCGCCATCCTTGCCCTTGCGGCTCTGGACGAAACCGGCATTGCGCAGCTCGCCGAGAATGGCGTCGAGAAACTTCTTCGGAATGTTGTTGCCGGTGGCGATATCGCCAACGAAAGCCAGCTGCCCGGCCGGCAGGTGCGCGAGATGGATAAGCGCCTTGAGGCCGTACTTGCCCTTTTTGGTGAGCATGAAATCAATGTGTCTCTGTCGTGCGGCAGAACCAGCCCGCCGGCTGCGAAACCACCGGCGCTCCGGACCATCGCTGTGGCACCCAAGCTATCATCACACATAAATTCTAGTGACATGATGTACAAGCCAGGAAACGTTGATTTTGCTTCGTTTTCAAGCTGCGGCAGCCGATTTCACCAGCGCCCTTGCCCCTGTCGGGGCAAAAATGCGCATCGGCAGCCGGAGGGCGGCAAGCCGCATGATAACGAGGCCCGGTGTCAGCCTTGCGACGCACGCCAGCCGATCCAGGCCGCCGGTGATATCCGTGCTGCGCGAGGCAAGGCCGTTCATCACTCCTCCAACTCCCTAATGTCGATAATAATACTATACTTACCCTCGAACACCCGGGACTGGTTGTCAATTCCCTGGCTGTCCGCGGCATGGGTTTGCCTGGGATTGGCTAGGGCGAGAATTATCATTCGTGGGTGAGGGCACAGACTGCAGTCGAGGTCGGAACCTTCCGAACTTCGGCGCGAAGGTTCGCGGAGCGCCATTCCTGCTCCTAAAGCGACTTGGCATCGAGGCGGTGAGGCCAGCCTAAGCCGTCCTGTGCGCTTCAGTGCTCCGCCACCGACAGGTTTTTTCTAACAAGCCCGCTTGGGTTGGAAGGATTTAACTCTACAAGAACGATAGAATTAACCGACTATGGATGGGCATCCGGTTTCCTCATTTTCAAGGAACGTTTCATGTCCACCATTTCGCGACGCATCATTCTCCTGTCCTCGGCGGCCCTTGCGGGTGCGGCCTTCCTCGGCCCGGCCATGGCCGAGGACCTCAAGATCACCATCGGCTATCAGACGGTGGTCGAACCTTCGAAAGTGCCGCAGGCCGACGGCGCCTATGAAAGCGCGACCAAAGCGGTGATCGACTGGCGAAAATTCGATTCCGGCGCCGATGTCATCGCCGCGGTCGCTTCCGGCTCGGTCGATATCGGCTATGTCGGCTCAAGCCCTCTGGCCGCTGCTGCCAGCCGCGAACTGCCGATCCAGACCATTTTCGTCGTTGGCCTGATCGGCGAATCCGAAGCGCTGGTCGCCCGCAACGGCGCCGGCATCGAGAAGGTCGCCGATCTCGCCGGCAAGAAGGTGGCGGTGCCCTTCGTGTCGACAACGCATTACAGCCTGCTTGCCGCGTTGAAGCATGAGAAGGTCGATCCGAAGTCGGTCGAGATCCTCAACCTCCGGCCACCTGAGATCGCGGCGGCCTTCGCGCGCGGCGACATCGACGCGGCCTACGTCTGGGACCCGGCGCTCGGCCAGATCAAGACGACAGGCAAGGTCGTGCTGAATTCCGCGCAGGTCGCCGCCTGGGGCGCACCGACTTTCGACGCCTGGATCGTGCGGACCGACTTTGCCGAAAAGAACCCGAAAGCGGTGCGCGACTTCGTCAAGGTGACCGGCGCCGCCTATGCCGAGTTCCTGGCCAAGCCGGACGCCTGGTCGGTGTCATCGCCGCAGGCCGCCAAGATTGCCAAGCTCACCGGCGCCAAGCTGGAAGACGTGCCGCAACTGCTGAAAGGCTACGTCTTCCCAACGCTGGAAGAACAGGCTTCGGACAAGTTCCTCGGCGGCGGCACGGTCAAGGCGATCGAGGCGGCGTCCGCCTTCCTCAAGGAGCAAGGCAAGATCGACGCCGTGCTGCCTGACTACTCGAAATACGTCTCGTCGAAATACGTCACCGAGGCACAGGCTTCGAACTAGACGCAGCAATACCGGACGCGCGCGGATCTTCTTCCCTGACGCCGCGTGCTGCTTGCCCCGGAACCGCCGAGCGGTTTCGGGGCAGGTGGATTTCACCGAATCTCCTGCGAGGATTCGCCATGCAAGAATGGCAAGCCATGCCGCATCTCGTGCTCGACAAGATCTCGATCCACTATGACGGCCAGCCAGCACCGGCCGTCGAACGCGTCTCGATCGATGTCGCCAAAGGTGACTTCGTCGTGCTGGTCGGCCGCTCCGGCTGTGGCAAGACCTCGTTGCTCAATGTCGCGGCGGGCCTTGTCGCGCCGGCACGCGGCAGTGCAACGATCGGCGGCAAGCCGATCGCCACGCCAGGCTCGGACCGGGCTGTCGTGTTCCAGAACGATGCCCTGTTTCCGTGGCTGACCGCGCGCGAGAATGTTGCCTTCGCACTCAGGCTGCGCGGCGTCGCACCAAGCGAACGCGCCCGCCGGGCCGACGAACTGCTGGCGCTGGTGAAGCTCGACAATGCCGGCGACAAGCACATCTGGGAGCTTTCCGGCGGCATGCGGCAGCGTGTCGGACTGGCGCGGGCGCTGGCCGCCGAGCCGCAATTCCTGCTGCTCGACGAGCCGCTGGGCGCGCTTGACGCGCTGACGCGCGAACGCATGCAGACGACGCTGCTCGATCTGTGGACGGCAAGCCGCGTCGGCGTGCTGATGGTGACGCATGGCATCGAGGAAGCGCTGCTGCTGGCCACCCGCATCATCGTGCTGGCGCCGGGGCCGGGCCGTGTGGTGCGAAGTTTCGAGCCCGGCTTCAGCCGGCGCTACGCCGCCGGCGAGACCATCCGCGCCATCAAGGCTGACCCCGCCTTCGCCGCCGCGCGTGGCGAGCTGACCGACGCTATCTTCGAAGGAGAGGCGGCATGAGCGTTACTTCTTACTCGGAACGTCCCGGTGCCAGGGTCGACGAGGCTCAAGGCCTGACCGTGCCGTGGTCCAGGCCTCGGCCAAGGCGAAGCGGCGTTTCGGCGCGCGTGGTCAGCGCCGCCACCATCCTGGCCGTGCTGGCGCTATGGGCTTTGTCGGCACGCCTGCAACTGGTGTCGCCGGTGTTCCTGCCGTCGCCCGCCGCTGTGTGGGCCAAATTCATTCTGGTCGCCCGCGACGGCTTCGTCGACGCGACGTTGCTGCAGCATGTCGTGGCCAGCCTCTACCGGGTGTTCGCGGCATTGCTCGTGGCCATCATCATCGGTGTTCCCGTCGGCCTCGCCATCGGCATCAGCACTGTCGGGCGCGGCATTTTCGATCCGCTGCTGGAGTTCCTGCGGCCGATCCCGCCGCTTGCCTACCTGCCATTGATCATCATCTGGTTCGGCATCGGCGAGCCGTCGAAAATCCTGGTCATCGCCATTGCCATGCTGGCGCCTGTGGCCCTGTCGACCGCCGCCGGTGTTCGCGGCGTTTCGCAGGAGCGCATCAATGCCGCCCGTTCTCTCGGCGCGACGCGGACCCAGGTGGTCCGCCATGTGATCCTGCCCAGCGCGCTCCCGTCGATCCTGACCGGGCTGCGCATCGCACTTGGTGCCGGCTGGTCGACACTGGTGGCGGCCGAGCTGGTGGCGGCGACGCGCGGGCTTGGCTTCATGATCCAGTCGGCGGCCCAGTTCCTTGTCACCGACGTGGTGGTGATGGGGATCCTGGTCATCGCCATCATCGCCTTCGCCCTGGAATTCATCATCCGTCGGATCGAGCGCGTGCTCATTCCCTGGGCGGGACGGGACTGACAACAGGGCCCGGCAGAGGCTCGATATCTTTCGCCCCTACTGATCGCCGCTCACCAAGGAGTGACCGACATGGCCCATCCAGCTCCGGCGTTGTTTGCTTTCCTTGGCGCGCGGCTGCGCTCGGTCCAGGATGAGAGGAAGCCGCCACTTGGCGACGGGCCTCAGTCGCCCGCCCCAGTGCGCTGGGATGCCGAACGCAACCGCCTGCCGCCACGCGACGAGAGTTTTTATTGGGCCTGGGAATACTGGTCGCGGTGATCCGAACATCCGGCGGCAAGAGCCGCTGACAGGAAGGCGGCGCACCACGCGAGGGTCGCCGCGCGACCGTCCCTCGGGCAGGGCTCGAAAGCCGTTGCCGCCAGGCTACAGGCTGGCTGCCGGTGTCCAGTTTTTATCCCATATCAGGAGGGGTGGCCGATCCAGTCGGATCCGCCGAACTTGTCATAGTGTCTTGATCAAACGATCGAATGATGCAATGTTCGGTCAAGCTCAGGTTCTCCGGTATTCAACCGGGAACGAGCCGGGCAAGGCGTGCAGCAACGCCTCCATGAAAGGCGCATTTGGCCCTTGCATGGTTCATTGCGGATTTTGCGGGACTGTTTCCATGACCGAAATGACCATTCTCCCTGTAAGCCAGACGATTTCCTTCTTTCGCGTCAGCGATCTGGAGCGGACACGGCGCTTCTATGCCGAGACCTTCGGCCTGAAGACGGTCTTTGAACGGGACGGCAAGGTCATCATCCTGCAGGCCACGGGCGAGAGCTTCTTCGGCTTCGTAACCGGGGATCTGCCGGCCAGCCAGCCCCGCATGGCCGCGCTGACCTTTGTTGTCGCCGATGCGGATGCCTGGTCGCGCCATCTGGAAAGCCTCGGCGTCGCGACCAAGGGGGCGCCAATCTTCAAGGCCGACTTCGGCATCTACATTCTCTATGTCACCGACCCCGACGGCTACACGGTCGAGGTCCTGGAGATGCGGGCGCCGGGCTGGCCGCATCTCGCCAACGCCTGAGAGCGGCGCCTTCCAGGAGCGCGATGGATATCGGCGCTCTCCCAAAAGATCATCCGAACAGGACTAGAGGTTCCCAGAACGTGTCTTCGCCAATCATGACCCCCGGCGCACCGGCTGCCTCCGACCTCCACTCCAGAGGCGCCGAGGCTGACGGCGGCTGGCTGATGTTCCACTCGGTCGGCAAATTTCCGGGGCAGAGGCAAGCGATGACCGAAGCGCTTGCCGGCTTCGCCGATCACTGGTGCGCGCCCGACGACAGCCGCTGGGCCAAGATCGACGCTGGCCGGCGCGAGGCGATCGACCTCTGGTCGACGCTGGTCGGCGCCGCCAGCGGGACAGTGATGGCGGCGGAAAATGTCACCGCCTGCTACCACGCCTTTCTCGAAGCCCTGCCGCCAGAGGATCTGGCTGGACGCAAGATCCTGATCGCCGAGGATTGCTTCCCAAGCTTGCATTTCCTGCTGACCGGCATGGCGCCACGGCTCGGATTCGAGCTGGTGACCGTGCGCCAGCGCGCCGGCGCGGCATCCGTCGAGGATGAGGATTTCCTGGCCGCGTGGGACGGGCAGGTGGCGCTGGCGGTGATCACCTGGGTTACATCAACGGCGTCGCGGCGCTGTGACCTGGAGAGCCTCGTCGCGCATGGGCGCAAGATGGGCTCGATCATTTCCGTCGACATCACCCAGGGTGTCGGTTGCCTACCCTTCGACGTCAACGCGCCGGCGGTCGACTTCGCCGCCGCCACCTCCCTGAAGTGGCTGTGCGGCGTGCCGGGGGCCGGGCTCGCCTATGTCGCGCCGCATCTGATGCAGCGGCTGCAGCCGCAGCTGCGCGGCTGGTTCAGCCAGCCGGACCCGTTCAACTGGCGGCTCGACCGTTTTGAGCTGGCGCCGGACGCGCGCCGCTTCGACAACGGCACGCCATCCTATGCACCCTATATCGCCACGGTGCCGGGCCTGAAATGGCTGGCGGCGGTTGGGACAGCGGCCATCCGCGCGCACAATCTTCGCCTCTCCCGCCGGTTGATGGACATCGCCGACGGGCATGGCTTGACGCTTGTCAGCCCGCGTGACGACGCAAGCCGTGGCGGCACCGTGGTCATCGAGATTCCAGCCGGCGTTTCGCCCGATTACGTGCAGCGCGGGCTGATGGCGCAAGGCATCGTTTGCGACACGCGTTCCGACCGGATGCGCTGGTCGCCCGGGCTGATCACGAGCGAGGCATCGCTTGAGGTGATGGACGGGCTGCTGGCAAACCTCTGCCGGACCTGAACATATGGACGCCGGACGAGCCTCTTGTATCCTGCGTCAAGGATGGCTACGACGGGTTGTGCCTGACTGGCAAGGAGCGGCCCGGCCAAGTGGTGACAGACCGCATTCAGGATAAGGACCGTTTCGTGTCAGCCGAAGGTTTCGCGCCAATATCATCGCGCAGCACCATCCAGGACGGCGTCTACCGGCAGCTTCGCTATGCGTTGATGACCGGCCGCTTCGATCCCGGGCAGACGCTCACCATATCCTCGCTTTCGGAATCCTTCGGCACCAGCCATATGCCGGTGCGTGAAGCGCTGCGGCGGCTTGCCGCCGAGAATGCGCTGGAAGTCGCCGCCAACGGGTCCGCCCGTATCCCCGGCATCAGCCGCGCCAGGCTGGACGACCTGTGCCGGGCCCGGATGGCGGTGGAAGGCCTGGCCACCGAACTCGCTGTTCCCAACATCGCCGAGCGCGACATCGCCACACTGATGACGCTTGTTCACGAACATGAGACCGTCGGACGGCTCGACAGTTTCTACGCCATGCTGGGCAAGAACCAGGAATTTCACTTCCGCCTCTATGCCGCGTCGCAGTCGGAAGTCCTGATCCAGCTGATCGAGACCCTGTGGCTGCGTTTCGGCCCTTACATGCGGCTGCTGACGCGTCACCTCGAGCCTATCCTGCAGACGCAGGAGGGTGAGACCTATTCCGTGCATCATCACGAGATCATCGCGGCCCTGAAGGCGGGCGACGCGGTCGCCGCGCGCGCCGCGATCGTCGCCGACATCGAGGCGACGCAACGCCTGCTTCACAGCCTGTCCGACGATAGCTGAGGCGCCCGCCGCGCTTTTCCAAAATCCGAATATCCATCGTGCCAAACACTGTCCGGGTTCGGCGGCGGCCCCGTTCGCGCAAGCCTTCGCCCTTCCGCGATGGTGCCATTCCGGTCGTTCCAGTTCGCCCGCAAGGCGACCTGTCGTTGATCTTTGCCGGGGGTTGTGATCATATGATCAAACTGTGCCCGACAGCCGAGGCCAGCATTGATCGCCAGAGGAGAACCCATGAAAAGCGCTGACAGGCCGGATGCGTTGCCGATAAATTCGCAGGTGACATTTCTCTACTATGCCGACCTCGCGGAGCCGGAGCGGTTCTATGGCGAGATGCTCGGCTTCGACAAAACCTTCGACAAGGGCTGGGTGAAGTTCTTCAAGACCACCGAGCACTCCTATGTCGGGCTGGTCGACCAGGCCAAGGGCCATCACAAGGCGTCGGACGCCAAGAGCGTGATGGTGTCCATGGAGACGCCCGACCTCGAATCCTGGTATGAGCGGATGAAGGCCATGAATGCCGACTTTGTCGTCCACCTCGATCTCGACAAATCGGCGGATCAGATGGTCAGCACGTTCCTGATGCGTGACCCCGGCGGCTACAGCGTCGAATTCTTCCGCTTCAACAAAAAAGACTGAAACCCCGCCGGCCTGGAGGCGGGCTTTCGCCCGCGGTCAGGCCGGCGCCCGCAACCGGTCTCCGGTCGCGGGGTCGAACAGGCAGATATCTCCGGCGTTCATGCCAAGCAGGACCGGCTCGCGTATGCCGAGATAGAGCCGCTCGGTGGTGAACAGTTTCAGTGACTGGCCGGAAAGATCGACATGGGCGACGGTGGCGGCGCCGGTCGGCTCGATGAGATCGATGCTGGCCGCGATCCCCGGCCCGCCCATCGGCAACAATTTGACGCGTTCTGGCCGGATGCCGACGATGACCCGTCCGTCCGCCGGCAGATTTGCCGGGGCCGGCACGGCAAGCAGCCTTGTCTCACCAACATGCAATGCGACAGCGTCGCCCTCGGGAATAGCCCATGCATTGAGGAAATTCATCGCCGGAGAGCCGATGAACCCGGCCACGAACATGTTGGCCGGATTGTCGTAGAGCTCAAGCGGCGCGCCGACCTGCTGGATGATGCCGCCATTCATCGCGACGATGCGGTCGCCCATGGTCATGGCTTCGATCTGATCATGCGTGACATAGACGGAGGTGGCGCCGAGATCGCGGTGCAGCTTGCGGATTTCGAAGCGCATCTGCTCGCGCAGGCGCGCATCCAGGTTCGACAGCGGCTCGTCAAACAGGAACGCCTTGGGATTGCGCACAATGGCGCGGCCCATCGCGACGCGCTGGCGCTGCCCGCCCGACAAAGCGCGCGGCTTGCGGTCCTGCAGCGCGTCGAGGCCCAGCTTGTCGGCGGCCTTCTTGACCGCTTCGGCGATCCGGTCGGCGGGCGTGCGCTTCAGCTTCAGGCTGTAGCTCATGTTGTCGCGCACATTCATATGCGGGTAGAGCGCATAGGACTGGAACACCATGGCGATGTCGCGGTCCCTTGGCGGCAGATCGTTGACGCGCCGGTCGCCGATACGGATTTCGCCGGCGTTCAGATCCTCGAGCCCGGCGATGATGCGCAGCAATGTGGACTTGCCGCAGCCCGAGGGGCCGACCAGGACGACGAACTCGCCCGAGGCGATGGTGAGGTCCACGCCCTTGAGCACGGAGACGGCGCCGAAATCCTTGCGGACACCGTTGATTGTGATCGATGCCATCGTAGAGAGCCTTTCGTTTCAGCCTTTGACCGCACCGGCGGTGAGCCCTTGCACAAGGTAGCGTTGGATCAGCAGGAAGAAGACGCAGACCGGAATGAGCGCCAGCACTCCCGACGCCATCATCGGTCCGTAATCGACCGTGGCACGGGTTGAGAAGGAGAGTAGGCCGACCGGGAACGTCGTCGACGAGGACGATGAGTTGAGCATCATCGCGAACAGGATTTCGCTCCACGCGGCGGTGAAGGAAAAGCCGAGCGTCGCGGCGAGGCCGGGCAAGGTCAACGGCGCGATGATCTGCAGCAGCGCCTTGAACCGGGTGGCGCCGTCGATCATCGCCGCTTCTTCGAGATCCTTGGGAATGCCGTCGAAGAAGGACTGCATCAGGAACGTGGCGAAGGGAATGTTGAAGGCCGTGTAGATGATGATCAGCCCGGTCAGGCTGTTGGTCAGGCCGAGCGGCCCGAACATGCGGAAGATCGGCGCGATGACGATCACCAGCGGGAACATCTGGGTGACGAGCATCAGCCCGACGATCCAGAACTTGCCGCGAAAGGTGAAGCGCGAAAACGCGTATCCAGCCGCCGCCGCGAGCACCGTGGTCACCGCCGCCGTGACGCTGGAGACGATGATGGAATTGCGGAAGTAGAGCAGGAAATCGCCTGTCCGGATCACAGTGGCATAGTGTTCCCAGCTTGTCCGCGCCGGCCAGAACTGGATACCGCCGCTGTAGATCAGGTCGTTCGGCGTCACCGACACCTTGAACAGCCAATACAGGGGGAACATCGCCACCGCCATGTAGATGGCCAGTGCCGCATAATGCAGCGTCCACAAACCGCCGCGCTTGAGGGTTGAACCACGCATCGCTCGCCCTCAGCTTGCCCGCAACAGCGCGTGGCGCAGCGCCAGCAGCAGTGCGGAATAGATCAAAAGCAGCAGCACCAGCGCGGTCGCGACCGCCGACGCATAGCCGAAGTCGAGCCCCTGGAACGCCTGGGTGAAGATGTAGCTGGCGACGATCTGCGAGGAATCGGCCGGGCCGCCTCTTGTCATGACGACGATCAGCTCCGGCGAATTGGCGACCCAGATGGTGCGCAAAAGGACCGTGATGGCGATCGTTGGCGCCAGGAACGGCAAGGTGATCGAACGGAAGCGCTCGAACGTGCCGGCGCCATCGATTTCCGCGGCTTCGTGGATTTCCTTGGGAATCGACTGCAGCGCGGCAAGCAAGGTGATGGCGAAGAACGGTGTGCCCCACCAGACGCCGGCGATGATCGGGCCCCACAGGGCGCGGTGTGGGTCGGACAGGATGTTGTCAGGAGCGCTCATCAGGCCAAGCGCATAGGCCCAGTGCGGCAGCGGCCCGACGATCGGGTTGAGCAACCAGCCCCAGTTGAGACCGACCAGGAATGTCGGCACCGCCCATGGCAGGAAGACGATCGCCTGGATCACCCCCCGTCCCGGGAACGGCCGGTTGAGAAGCAGGGCCAGGATCAAGCCGAAGACAAATTGCAGGACCACGCAGGACACCGTCCAGATCGCCGTGTTGCCCAGCGCGTTCCAGAAATTGCCGTCATGCATCAGGTCGCGGAAATGCGTCAGGCCGACATAGCCGCCACTCATCGGATCCAGCAGCATGATGTCGCGGAACGCATAGGAAATGCCGATCACCACCGGCACAAGCGTCGTGGCGGCAATCAGGAACACGCCCGGGAACGTGTAAAGGTAGGGCTCGAGCGTCGCCAGCAAGCGCCGCGAGCCGCCCGGTTGCGGGATTTGCACGTTCGTGTCAGCGGCCATGCGCGGAAACTCTTGATCTTTGCAGCGGATTGAATGACCGGGCACCGGGGCAGTCCGATGTCGGGCCGGCTCAGAAATTTTGGGCTACTTCGCCATGGTTTTCTACCGCGCCTTGGTGAGGCAGGCGGTGGCGGCAAGTGCCGGCGCGCAAAGGAGGACGCTTGCCGCGATGGCAAGAAGCGCGTTCCTGATCATATGATTCCTTCCCATTGTTGTTCAGCTCCCCGGCTCGTTTATGGCCAGGTTTCGCACGTCGTACCAACGGGCCCCTTACCCGCTCTCCCGTCCCGGCATCGTGCTACAAAGGCATAATTACATCATTCGATCTTTTGATCAAGAAATGTTTCGCGATCGCCGATCGACCGCGCGGCGAGCCCCTGACGCCGCAAACTGGCAAAGTGGGCGCTTGAAGCAGGCCATGCGAACGCTCTACGCAAGCGACATCGGCGCAGCACGGCCCCGGGAGGGACAGATGTAAGCAAGGCTTGCGGTATCGCTGGCTGGAGCTACAGCCTCACCGGCGGAACGAGGGCAGCGTCATCGCGCCGCGATCACTCAGCCCCGGGAGCGGTTCGCCCATATCAGCCCGGCGAGCCCGGCCAGCATGGCGACAACGCCGATATAGAGCCATCGCGACTGGCCGGTCATGAAGCTGCCGCCGACCAGGCCAATGCCTTGCAACGACCACACTGCGCCGATGGCCAGCACAATCAAGGCCAGCAGATTTTTGGTCAGCCTCATTGTCTCGATTCCCTTTTCAAGTCGATCCGATACGGTGCGATGGCGGCGATGAAAGAGCCAAAGGACACGGCCCGATCAGGCTCGCCTCTACTTGGAGTATTAACGCTCGATTTTGTCAAACGCATCCCTGATATTGGCCCGAAGATCATATGAAATAGCCAAGCCAGGGTGCGAAAATCCCTGACAGACTGTTTCCCAGTGACTCCAAACGTGTGCCGTTGCCACGGAACCGCCGGCTCGCCGCCGCATTTCCTGCCTTAATCGCCCCTAACGGCTTGGGTCTGTCAACGGAGCCATTCTTCTCAATATGAAAAACGACAAGCAAACCGCGCTGGTCGCGGTAACGATCGCGGCTGGCCTGATGGTCGGCGCATCCGCCTCTCAAGCCACCGCCGCAGCCGGCCAGTGTGGCCGGGCTTCCTGGTACGCCCTGCATTCCAAGACCGCATCGGGCGAGCGCATGAATCCTTCGGCGATGACCGCCGCCCACCGCACCTTGCCCTTCGGCACCAAGTTGAAGGTGACCAACCAGAACAACGGCCGCAGCGTCATCGTGCGCATCAACGATCGCGGCCCATTCATCAAGGGCC
Organism: Mesorhizobium sp. INR15; assembly: GCF_015500075.1. Classification (NCBI taxonomy): domain Bacteria; kingdom Pseudomonadati; phylum Pseudomonadota; class Alphaproteobacteria; order Hyphomicrobiales; family Phyllobacteriaceae; genus Mesorhizobium; species Mesorhizobium sp. INR15. The sequence goes on from NZ_CP045496.1 coordinate 1,002,737, forward strand.
GCGTGCTCGACCTGTCGAAGGGCGCCGCGGGCCAGCTCGGCTTCATCGGTTCCGGCCAGACCGCCGTGTGCATGGCACGCGTCTGACGCGCTATTGCCTCGACCATGATCCTTCCGAGAGCCGAAAGCTGTTCCAGGGATCATGGTCTGGCGTCGGCGCGACGGCTGGACACATAAAGTTCACACTTCGGCAGCGCACATTGAGCCGGCTGCGCCGTTCGGGGCGGGTTTTCAAGGCTTTGAACGAAAGAAGCATAGGTCACGCGAGGTGACGTATTGCATCGCAGCAATTAGTTGTTAACTTCGCCGCGAGACATTCAAGGCTCGGCGCTGCTCGTCGTCCCTTCGGTGGCAGGCTGCAGCGGGGTTCCCCAGTGTTCTACCAGCTCTACGAATTGAACCATGCCGCCTTGCAGCCAGCGCGCATCTATGCCGATGCGGTGCGCCTGCTCTACACCAATCCGCTCAATCCGTTTTCACACACGTCCTGGGGCCGCTCGGTCGCGGCAACGGCTGAACTGTTCGAGCGCACCACGCGCCGCTACGGCAAGCCGCAATTCGGCCTCGACAAGACCGTGGTCGACTGGAAGAGCGTCGCGGTCACCGAAAAGACCGTCTGGTCGCGGCCTTTCTGCAACCTGATCCGTTTCGAGCGCGCCGTGCCGGCCGATCGCAAGCCGGATCCGAAGCTTCTGATCGTGGCGCCGATGTCCGGCCACTATGCGACGCTGCTGCGCGGCACCGTCGAAGCCATGCTGCCCTATGCCGATGTGCATGTCACCGACTGGGTCGATGCCCGCCAGGTGCCGCTTGCCGACGGCAGCTTCGATCTCGACGATTATATCGACTACGTCATCGACATGTTCCATGCGCTCGGACCCGACACGCATGTGATGGCGGTGTGCCAGCCTTCCGTTCCCGTGCTTGCCGCGGTGGCGCTGATGGAAACGCGCGGCGATCCTTTCGTGCCATCGACGATGACCCTGATGGGTGGACCGATCGACACGCGCCGCAACCCGACCGCGGTCAACCTTCTGGCGGCGGAAAAGGGCATCGACTGGTTCCGCGACAATGTCGTCATGCAGGCGCCGTGGCCGGCGCCGGGCTTCGGACGCGAGGTCTATCCCGGCTTCCTGCAGCTGTCGGGCTTCATGAGCATGAACCTCGACCGCCACATCACCGCCCACAAGGACTTCTTCATGCACCTTGTGAAGCATGACGGCGACAACGCGCACAAGCACCGCGACTTCTACGACGAATATCTGGCGGTGATGGACCTGACCGCGGAATTCTACCTGCAGACCGTCGACACCGTCTTTGTCCGTCACGCCTTGCCCAAGGGCGAGATGACGCATCGCGGCACCAAGATCGATACGGCGTCGATCCGCAACGTCGCCCTGTTCACGGTCGAGGGCGAGAACGACGATATTTCCGGCCTTGGCCAGACCAAGGCGGCGCATGACCTGTGCGTCAATATCCCCGCCGACAGGCACGCGCACTACATGCAGCCGGCGGTCGGGCACTACGGCGTCTTCAACGGCTCACGCTTCCGCTCTGAAATCGTGCCGCGCATCGTTGACTTCATCACCAGCTATGGCCGCCAGGACCGCGTCGCGGTGAAGCCGAAGCTGGTCCGCACCGCCAGGCGATAGGTCAAAGCCTCGGAATTCGGCCAATCCACCGGCTGATGACAGCCGGCGAGCCGAATCTGTTGCACAAGTGCCGCTGTTCCTCCCCCCGGGTAACCATGCCGCAAATCTGATCGTCGTCGTAATTGACACGGACTGTAAATCGCTCTTAACCTTTCGTTAACAAACGAAGGGCGAGCGGGGACAATGAATTCCTCACCAACAGGGCGACGGCTGCGCTTGTGCATGGCAGCCGGGCTTGCAATAGCGGGAAGCTGGGTTGGTCCGGCTTTGGCTGCGAGCCCGATGGTGACCGGGGGCATGACCTCGCAACCGATCGGCCACTATGATTTCTGCAAGCTGCATCCGGGCGAGTGCTCGATCCGCCCAGCCAATCTCGCTCCCGCCACAATGACCGACGGGCTGATGCGCAAGCTGGCCAGCGTTACCGCCAAGATCAATGCCGCCGTCAAACCGATGAGCGACCTTGAAAACTATGGCAAGGACGAGGTCTGGACCTATCCCGACAACGGCTTCGGCGACTGCGAAGATTACGTGCTGGAAAAACGGCGCCAGCTTTCCCGATCAGGCATATCACTTGCCGATCTTCTCATCACCGTCGTGCGCAAGCCTGACGGCGAGGGCCATGCGGTGCTGACGGTTCGCACCGACAAGGGCGACTATGTGCTCGACAACCTGAACGACAAGGTCAAGCCATGGGAGGCCACCGGCTACCGCTTCCTCAAGCGGCAGGCGATCGAGAACACCGGCCGCTGGGTTTCGATCCGTGGTGGCCAGCAGGTTCTGGTCGGCTCCGTCCAGTAAACAAACACGGACTATTCCAAGCAGGCGACGCCAAGGTTCTGTCTGCTTCATCCATCTGTCGTGGTTTAGCGCCGCCAATTGATCCTTGCCGTTGACGCGGTGGCGCTGGCTGAGCTTCCGGCGCTGCCTGCCAATAAAATTTTCCATCTCTCCGTGAACCATTTCCGTTCGTCCGGCGACACACAGCTGTAAACGACAGAAACCCAACAACGGAGACTTCAAATGACTGCTTTCCTTCGTAACACCCTCCTCGCCGCTGTCGCGGTATCGGGCTTTGCCGGATCAGCCCTGGCCAAGGAGACCGTCCCAAGCTGCGCCTACAGCTCACTCAACGACCTGTGGAGCGGCCGCTGTTGCAACGTCAGCGACTCGAACTGCCTGGGCGGCGGAAATGGTGGCCGCGACCATGGCGACAAAGGCGGCCCGAGCACCAACGGCGGGAACAATGGCCCGGCCGGCAAGCCGTGATCTTTTGCCAACCGTGCGCCGGCGGCTCTTCGGGTGAAGTGAACGCCGGCGCCAACAGGTGGTGCAAATGCCTGCCTACGGCCGCTGGCCGAGTGCCGCGCGGATCGAGGCGGTGATACGGCGAAGCTCCGCTTCATCCAGCCTTTCGATGTTTTCCGCCAGGAGATTGGCAAGTTCCGTCGCGGCGGGGCTCAGGCCCGACGTGTCGAGTTTCACGCGCGGATGCGAGGTCTCGGCCAAGCGCGCCAGCTCTTCGGCGTCATCCCAGATGATGTTGAAATAGCCGATGATCTTCTGGATCAGCGTCCAGGTCGGTGCGCCACGGCGGCCATGCTCCAGCGCCGACAGATAGGCGGCGCTGACGCCGATCGCCGACGCCATGTCCTTTTGCTTGACGCCGCGTTCGCTGCGCAGCGCGCGCAATTTCTCGCCGAACGGTGTCATCCGCGTCTTCTCATGAGCGAACCCGCCGCAGGCGGATATAGAGCGCGCCCGAGCCGCCATGGTTGCGGGCGGCATGGTCGTGGCTGGAGACCAGCGGCCGGAAAGCCGGCGTCGACAGCCATGCCGGCACGGCGCGGCGCAAGACGCCATCGCCACCGGAGGATGAGCCCTTGCCAGTGATGACCAGGACATAGCGGATGCCGCCGGCATGGGCCCGGTGCAGGAACGAGAACAGCAGCGAATAGGCCTCGTCCTGGGTCATGCCATGCAAGTCGACACGGCCTTCGATCGGCAGCCGGCCCTTCGACAGCTTGTCCAGCGTCGGTTCATCTAATGCGTGCGAGACGTGTTGCGCCTTCGGCTTTGCCACGCCCGCCTGAACGGCAACGGGCTGGGCTGGCTGCGCCGGCGCCGGCCTGACCTCCGCGATGTCGGGGATATCTACCGAAGTCTTGCCCTTCAGCGGCTTGGCCGTGCGCGCCACCAGGTTCCACAGAACCCGGTCGTCCTCGCTCAGCTTGTCCGCGCGGCGGGTCATGGCCGCGCACCCGAAACGAGCGCGCGCGGGATCAGTGCATAGAAATCAGCGTCGTTGCGCACGACACCCGCGATCTCGCCGGCCGCGTCGCCGGAACCGGCGAAGAGGTCGCCTCGGGCCTGCCCGGTGATGGCCGAGCCGGTGTCCTGCGCGATCATAACGCGGCGGAAGGGTTGGCCGCCGAAGGCGAGCAGCGACGGCGCATCGATGTAGAACGGCGTAGCAAACGTGTGCAGCAGGCGGTCGACAGCCATGGAACGGCCCGGCGTCAGCGGCACCTTGGCGGCGGCGATCGGGCCAAGCGCCGCATCGTCGACATCGGCTTCGCGGAAGAAGATGTAGGACCGGTTCTGCCACAGGATCTCGTCGATGCTATCAGGATGCGCCTTGAACCAGGCGCGGATCGACTGCATCGTCACTTTTTCCAGCGGGATTTCACCTGTTTCACTGAGAATGCGGCCAGGGCCGGTGAAGCGCTGGCCGGATTTGGCGGCGTAGGTGACACGGGTGAGCCTGCCACCGGTCATGGTGAGCCGCGCCGCGCCCTGGACATGGATGAAGAAGGCGTCGACCTTGTCGGCGAGCCAGGCGATTTCCAGCCCCTTGCCGGCGAGCGCACCGCGCTCGATCGCGCCACGGTCGAAATATTCAACGGCCCCATCCGGCGTTTCGCGGGCAAAAGCCAGATAGGGGTCCATGCCGGATGGCCGGTTGGCGTCGTCGATGTCGATGAGATCGGCCGGGCGTGACAAGAGCGGCACTATGAACCGATCGGTCCGCACCGACGAGGCCTCGACCTCCGGCTCATAGAAGCCGGTGACAAGCCCGGCGCCGCCGCTTTCACCTGTTATCAGCGCGGGAATGAAATGGCGCTCGAAGAAGGCGCGTGCCTGCGACCGATTCGCCGGCGAAACGGTGCGCGCCTCGGCGTAAGCGTCCGCGAAGGCGTTGAAGCCGACGCCGAGCGCGCCGCTGCGATACGGTTTGGTCAGGACGTGGAAGGCGGAGCGCCGAAAGGCGGCAAAAGCCGCCAGGTGGTCGTCGTCAGCCCAGCCGGGGAGATCGTCAAAGGATTTTTCGCTGAAAGCCGGAGATAGCGACACGACAGCCCGCCGCCGTAAGAGAGTCAGTCTTCTTCTTCGGTGGCGACCAGCTTCCAGTTCGGATCGCGTGAGCGCGTGTCGCGGGCGAAGGTCCAGACGTCCTTGACCTCGGCGACGGTTTCGGGATCGCCGTCGATGACGGTGCCGGCCTTGTCGCGGGTCGCTGAAATCAGCTCGCTGATGATGCGCAGCGTGACGTGCGCCTCGCCGTTCTTCATCTCGGCGGAAACGATATCCGCCTTGTCGATGCCGACGAAGGAAGACTGGATCTTTTCCGACTTCGCCTCACGTTCGCCGATAGCCGCGACAAAGCCGTCATAGACCTCGCGCGACAAAAGGTTCTTCAGCGCTTTGCGGTCGCCGTCGGCATAGGCCATGACGATCATCTCGTAGGCCATCTTGGCGCCGTCGACAAAACCCTTGGGCTCGAAGGACGGGTCATTGTCCTTGATGGCGCGCAGGCCCTTGTTGAGGTCGGTATCGGGCTTGGCGAAGGCATCGATGGCCGCATAAGTGTCGCCCGCCGGTTCGCCGGGCAGGCGCTTGCGCGGCAGCGAGACCACATTCTCGGATTTCTGGGCGGCATCCTTGTCGCCGCCACGGGCAGCCGTATACGGATCGAAAGGCTGCTTTTCATTGCCGGTACGACGGCCCAGCACGTTGCGCAGCTGGAAAAAGATCACCACTGCCGCAATCAGAAAGAAAATGGTGCCGAAGTCGAAGAATCCCATATCTTCCGCCAATCAATCCTTGCCCCGGGCCGGACCGCCAGGCCAACAAAGGCCACGGTCGCATAGCGTTCAACATTCAAAGCATATAGAACGCAAGGCGCAATCATTCAAATCAAAGGCAGGCATACCTATCTAACAGCCTCAGTGCCAGCGGCGATTGCCCGCAGGCAGGCAAAACAGACAAAACGGCCAACGATCGAAAGGTCGGCAAGACTTGCGCATTTCGCTGTTTCCTCTCTTTCTCCTCGCGCTTCCCCTTCTGGAAATCGCGGGTTTCGTCGTGGTCGGCCGTCAGGTCGGCGCCCTGGCAACGGTTGGTCTGGTGCTGGCATCGAGCATCGCCGGCGCGCTGCTGCTGCGGCACCAGGGTTTAGGCGTCATGGCGCGGGTGCGCGCCGAGATGGATGCCGGGCGCGACCCAAGCCGCCAACTGGCGCATGGCGTGATGATCGTGCTGGCGGCGATCCTGCTCATCATCCCCGGCTTCATCACCGATATTATCGGCCTCCTGCTGTTCCTGCCGCCGGTCCGCGACCTGGCCTGGAGCAGGCTGAAGGGCCGTATCGTGCTGGCCACCAATTTCAGCACCGGCGGCTTCCGCGGCCGGCAACGCGACAAGACCATCGACCTCGACGATGGCGACTACTCGCGCAGCGACGATTATGCGCGCGGGCCAGACCACAACTCTCCCTGGCGCCGCCTGAAGGACGAGTAGGGCATTTCGGCCCGGATTGAGCTGCTCCGTGGCAGCGAACCGCAGCAACTCCACCCAAAAAGGCTCCGGGTCACAAAGGCGGCAAACCTTGTCTTGTCATGCCGGTCATGGTAGCGAACGCCCGATTTCAATTCGGTCAGCAATGCTGCCCAGGCAAAAGGACAAAGGCTCATGGCCAGCAAAGATGACGCCCCGGTTGGCGCAGCCAACGGAAACGGCAATGCAGCGCAGCCCTCGCTCAACGTGCTGGCGCAGTATGTGAAGGACCTTTCCTTCGAAAGCCCCGGCGCGCCGAATTCCTTGCGTGGCCGCGACAAGGCGCCCGGCATTGCCATCAATGTCAACGTCAACGCCAATCCGCTCTCCGACAAGCAGTTCGACGTCAACCTGACGCTGAACGCCAAGGCATCCTTCGACCAGGAAGTGCTGTTCAACGTCGAGCTGGTCTATGGCGGCGTGTTTTCGATCAGCGGCTTCCCGCAGGAGCATATGCTGCCGCTGCTGTTCATCGAATGCCCGCGCCTGCTGTTCCCATTCGCCCGCCAGATCATCGCCGAGGCAACCCGCAATGGCGGCTTCCCGCCGCTGATGCTCGACCCGATCGATTTCGCGCAGATGTTCCAGCAGAAGCTGGCCGAGGATCAGGCAGCCGCCAAGGTCCAGGTAAGCTGATTTTTCAGCATCGCGGTTCGCAAAAACCCGGCCTCGCGCCGGGTTTTTGTTTTAGGGGCAGACGAAGCGGCGAACGCCATTGCCGCCATCACGCTTCCGGTGGTGGCTCCCAGCCGAAAACGCTGCGGCCGCCCAGCAGGTGCGATTGCTCGAATTCCCCCGCCACGATTTCCTTGAGGCTGGGACCGGTGACATAGCGCTCGACCTGACGTGACTGGTCGTCCAGCCGCCGCAAGGCTTCGATTTCTTCCGTGCGGCCGAGCCTCGCCTTGCCGACGGCCGATTTCAGCACGCCGATCGTCTCATCATAGACTTTCAGCGGCACGGGGAAGGGATGCCTGTCCTTGCCGCCATGCGCCAGCGAGAACCGGCCGGGATCCGAGAACCGGCAAGGCGCGCCGTGCACCACTTCGGCCACCATCGCCAGCGCGCGCACGGTGCGGGCGCCGACGCCGGGTACCAGCAGCAGTTCGGAAAAATCGGCCGGACCGCAATCGACGGCCGCGGCGATGTTGCCGTGCAGCCGCCTCATGACGACGTCGCTTTCGCGGACATCATGGTGAGCGGGCATGACCAGATGCGGCAGCATGGGCTGCAGCGGCGCGGGCGGAACGCCATGTTCCAGTACCGCGAATTCCTTCAGGATACGATCCGGCCCAAAGTCCCGCAGCAGGTCGAGCTGACCGTGGCGTGAGGCATCGGCGCGCCGGTCGGTCAGATTGACGATCTCGCCTTGGTTGGCGCCCTCGATCGCGGCATGCGGCTGGTCGACAAAGCTGGTCAGCCCTTCGGACAGCCAGTGATACCGGCGCGCCACCTTGCTGTCGCCATTCATGCCTTGCTGCACGACGACCCAATCACCGGCGTCGGTGACGATGAAGCCATGAAGATAGAGATCGAAGCCGTCCTGTACGGCGGCGCTGTCGACCTTGGCGACCAGCCGGCTGACAGTGGCCAATCCCGATCCATCGAAACCGACCCGCTCGCCGATCACCGCCAGTTCGTGCGGGGTCTTTCGCGAATGCGCGCCGCGGCCGCCGCAGACATGGATACCGAGTTCCCCCGAGAGGGGCGACAGGCCGCGCTTCAGGGCACCGATGACGCTGGTGGTGATGCCGGACGAATGCCAGTCCATCCCCATGACCGCACCAAAGGACTGGAACCAGAAAGGGTGTGCGAGGCGGCGCAGCAGTTCGGCGCGGCCATAGTGAAGAATGATCGCCTCGCACATGACCGTGCCAAGCCTGGTCATGCGATCGCCAAGCCATTTCGGCACGCGCCCGCCATGCAAGGGGAGATCAGCGCTTCCTGACCGTTGTGCCAAATCCTGCTGTCCGTGTTGTTTGTCCGGTAGAGATAGGCATCGCAGGCGCTTCGGCAAAGCCTGCATGCACAGGCGTCTGTCTTGTCAAAGACAGACCAGACTAGGTTTCAGCCTCTGGCAACCTTCAGCCAGAGCGCTTTTTCGCCCAGCGTCCCAACCATTCCGGCATGGGCCGCCCGATCGGCCTCGGTCAGGCGCGATGGCAAGGGTGACGGCCGCTCGGCAACGATGATTTCGATCTGGCGGACATTTTCGCCTCCGCCCGCCTGCGACGTGGCGCTGTCGAGGACGAGTGCCGCCTGCTTGCCGCCGATGAGCTCGATATAGACCTCGGCCAGCAATTCGGAATCGAGCAAGGCGCCGTGCTTGGTGCGGCGGGTGTTGTCGATGCCGTAGCGCCGGCAGAGCGCATCCAGCGAATTGGGACCCATCGGATGCTTGCGGCGCGCCAGGGCCAGCGTGTCGACGACCACACCGGGATCGATGACCGGATGGCCGAGCCGGCCGAATTCGACATTGAGGAAGCCGATGTCGAAATTGGCGTTGTGGGCAACCAGCTTGGCACCATCGATGAAGGCCAGGAACTCGTCGGCGATCTCGAGAAAGGTCGGCTTGCCCGCGAGGTCGGCGGCGCTGATGCCATGCACGGCCTGCGCGTCCGGGTGGATCGCACGGCCCATGGGATTGATGTATTTGTGGAAGGTGCGCCCGGTCGGAAAGCGGTTGACCAGCTCGACGCCGCCAAGCTCGATGACGCGGTCGTCGCGTGAATCGAGGCCGGTGGTTTCCGTGTCGAAGATAATCTCGCGCATCGAATCAGTCTGCTGGAGGTGACGCCGCGCACAAGATGGCGACGCGCGGCGCGGACGGCAAGCTTAGCCGTGCGGCTGGGCAGCCTTATCCCCGGCAAGTGCTGCGATGATCGCCTCGACCTCGGCGCGCGCGGCTTCAAGCCCTTGTCCGGTGTCGATGATGAAATCGGCCCTTTGGCGCTTTTCGGCATCGGGAACCTGCTTGGCCAGGATCGACGCGAATTTCTCCTCGGTCATGCCCGGCCGCGCCAGCACGCGGGCGCGCTGGACTTCCGCTGGCGCCGTGACGACGACAACCTTGTCGACGCGGTCGCGGCCACCGGTTTCGAACAGAAGCGGGATATCGAGAACGGCAAGCGGAGCGCCAGCTGCCCGGTTGCGCGCCAGGAAGGCATCGGCATCGGCCCGGACAAGCGGGTGGACGATGGCTTCAAGTTTTTTCAGCGCGGCCGCATCACCGAGCACGTAAGTGGCCAGCCGTGTGCGGTCGATCGAGCCTGACACCGCGGTTCCTGGAAAAGCCGCCTCGACCAGAGGGACCGCCTTGCCGGCGTAGAGGCGGTGCACCGTTTCGTCGGAATCGTGAACCGGCACGCCGGCGTCCGTGAACATCTTCGCCGTCGTCGACTTGCCCATGCCGATCGAGCCGGTGAGGCCGAGCACGATCATTGTTTCGGCACCAGATCGGCGACGATGAGCGCGCGCAGGTCAGGCGTCACTTGCGGCCGGATGCCGAACCACCGCTCGAAGCCGGGCACGGCCTGGTGCAGCAGCATGCCGAGCCCGTCGACCGTCTTCAGCTTCCGCGCCCGTGCGGCGGCCAGCAGCGGCGTTTCGAGCGGCACGTAGACGATGTCGGTGACAAGGGCATGGTCCGGCAGCAGCGCCGGATCGGCGGAGAGACCCTCATTGCCTTGCATGCCGAGCGCCGTGGTGTTGATCAGCAGGCCGGCATCGGCAAGCAATTCATCCGTGGCGGACATCTCGTGCGCGGAGATGCCGGAGCCAAAGCGGTGGCGCAGTTCCTCGGCGCGGGCAAGGGTGCGATTGACGATGCGGATGTCGGCCACGCCGCGTTGTTTCAGCGCCTGGATGACCGCGCGGGACGCGCCACCGGCGCCGAGCACGACCGCTGGACCATTGCTCGCCCAACCCGGTGCGAATTGATCGAGATTGGCGGCAAAGCCATGGCCGTCGGTATTGCCGCCCCAGAGCTTGCCATCCTCGAACCACAGCGCGTTGACGGCGCCGATCTCTTCGGCCGCCTGGTCGCGGCGATCGACCGATGCGAAGGCCGCTTCCTTGTGCGGAATGGTGACATTGCCGCCGAGATAGCCGTTGGCCTGCAATGTCCTGAGGAATTCAGCAAAATCCCGCGGCGCTACATCGATCGCCTGATAGCTGCCGTCGATGCCATGGCTCGCCAGCCAATGGCCGTGGATCTTGGGCGATCGCGAATGCTTGATCGGATGGCCGGTGACAAAGGCCTTTTTCGATGCCTCAGCCATCGATCGCCCCAAGCGTGCGAAGCTCGGCCAGCAGCGGCAGCAGCGGCAGGCCGACAATGGTGAAATGGTCGCCCTCGACCTTCTCGAACAGCTGGATGCCTTCGCCCTCGATCTGATAGGCGCCGACGCTGGACAGCGCCTTGGCCCCGACACGTGCCAGATGGCGGCCGATAAACGCCGGGTCGAGCTTGCGCATGGTCATGCTGGCAATGCCGACATGCCGCCACAGAACCTGGCCATCGCGAACCAGCACCGCCGCGCTGTTGAGCTGATGTGTCTTTCCCGACAGCGCCAGTAGGTGGCGGCGCGCGCCCTCCATGTCGGCCGGCTTATGGAAGACCTCATCGCCGAGCGACAACGTCTGGTCGCAGCCGAGCACCAGGGCGCCAGGCTTGCGCTCGCTGACCTCGCTGGCCTTGGCTTCGGCAAGCACCAGGGCGACATCCTCTGGTGAAACGCCGCTGTCCTGCAGCGGCGCCTCGAGTGCGCGCTCGTCGACATCGGCGGGGACAGCCTCGACGTCCATGCCGGCATTGACCAGCATCGCCTTGCGAAACGGGCTGCCTGAAGCCAGGATGATTTTTTCGGTCATGAGTCCCGTCTCATTCCTTCGCGCCCCGCTGTCCCACCAGCGTTTTGGACCTAGCGCGTCTTCCCCCGCAGGGCAACGATGGCCGCCGCCGTTTCCTCGATCGAGCGGCGGCTGACATCGATCATTGGCCAGCCGTGCCGCGTGCAGATCTGCCGGGCATAGGCGAGCTCCTCTGTGATCGAAGCCCGGTCGACATAGTCGGTCGCTTCGTAGGAACTGCTGTTGCCGAGGATACGGTTCTGCCTGACATGCGAGATGCGCTCGGCGGTGGCGATCAGGCCGACGACCAGCGGCTTCGTCGCCGCGACCAGGCTTTCCGGCACCGGCACGCCGAGCACGATCGGAATGTTGACCGTCTTGATGCCGCGGTTGGCGAGATAGATGCTGGTCGGGGTTTTGGACGTCCGCGAAATGCCGATCAGGACAATGTCGGCGTCATCCATGTTGGCCGGCAGCTGGCCGTCATCATGGTCCATGGTGAAGTTGAGTGCATCGATGCGGCGGAAATACTCGGCGTCGAGAACGTGCTGGGCGCCGACGCGGCGGCCGGCTGGCGTGCCGAGATAGGACTGGAAGACGGTCAGCACCGGTTCCAGCACGGACACGCAAGGCAGGCCCATGGCGGCGCAGCGTTCATCGATGCCGCGCGCCAGCTTCTGGTCGACGACCGTATAGAGGATGATGCCCGGTTCCTCCTCTATGTCCTCGAACACTTTGGCGACCTGCTTTTCAGTGCGGATCAGCGGATAGATGTGCTCGATGGCGCGGGCGTCCTTGTATTGCGCCGAAGCCGCGCGCCCCGCCGCAAGCAGCGTCTCGCCGGTCGCGTCGGAGATCAGGTGCAGATGGAAGAAGCTCTGGGGTTTGTTCACAGGGTACACCTGGGGCTGTGGGCGGATGTGGATAAAGCGGGATGGAAAGACAGGCCGGTCGGCAGCGACTGTATCAGAAGGCGGTTTGTCCACAATTCGATGCGCTGTCGGCTTCGTCGGGCGGCTGGGGACAAATCCGGGGAGGGCCGATTTTGGCCTGGCACTGTCCACAGGACGGTGTTTGTCCGGGCAATCGTAACGCTTTGACTCCAGTGACGGATTCGGAACTGTCCCCAACGTCCTACATTCTGGAAAAAGATGCGCGCGACAATATGCTGGCTGGTTTTTTTGGGGGCAAAACGGGACAGGTGACAACCACCACAACCAACAGACTCTTAGAATCAGAAGAATCTTAGATATAAGATATTTGATTATAGAGAGGCTTGGAGAAGCGAGCGCTCAATGCCCCAACGCCGGATCATGCTGGACGTCCTGAAGGGCGAGACGGTGTTTCCACCTCCGCTCTGGATGATGCGTCAGGCCGGGCGCTATCTGCCCGAGTATCGCGAGACACGCAGGCAGGCCGGGTCGTTTCTCGATCTCTGCTACAATCCCGACCTTGCCGTCGAAGTCACATTGCAGCCGATCGAACGCTTCGGCTTCGATGCCTCGATCCTGTTCTCCGATATCCTTGTTGTTCCGCATGCGCTTGGCCGCGATGTCCGTTTCGAGGAAGGAAGAGGGCCGCTGCTGACACCGATCTCCGCGCCCGAGATCGCGGCCCTGGACGGCAAAACGTTTCACGTGAATCTCGAACCGGTCTACGAGACCGTTCGCCGCCTGCGGGCAAAGCTGCCTGATGAGACGACGCTGATCGGCTTTTGCGGTGCGCCGTGGACAGTGGCGACCTATATGATTGCCGGCCACGGAACGCCCGACCAGGCGCCGGCACGGCTTTTTGCCTATCGCGAGCCGGAGGCGTTTCAACGGCTTCTGAAAGTGCTGGCTGACCACTCCGCTGCCTACCTCATTCGCCAGATTGAAGCCGGTGCCGACGTGGTGCAGATTTTCGATTCCTGGTCGGGCGTGCTCGACGATGCGTCATTCGAACTGTTCTGTGTGCAACCGGTGGCGGAGATCGTTCGGCAGGTGCGGACTGTCCATCCCGACGTTCCTATCATCGGTTTTCCCAAAGGTGCCGGCGCTCGCTACCAGAGCTATCGAGAGAAGACCGGGGTGACGGGTCTGGGGATCGACTGGACGGTGCCCCTGGCGGCGGCGAAGGATTTGCAGCGCCAAGGTGCGGTTCAAGGCAATCTCGATCCTTTGCGCCTCGTGGCTGGCGGCAAGGCACTGTCCGATGGCGTCGAAGCGATCCTGAAAGCGCTGGGCGACGGGCCGCTGATCTTCAATCTTGGACATGGCATCACCCCGGAGACGCCGATCGCGCATGTCGAAGCGATGGTGAAGCTGGTGCGGAGCGCGACACGCTGATGGCCGACAATACCAACAGCACCGGTCAGGCGATGATGCGCATGATGGTGAGCATTGCCGTTCTGGTTGTCCTGACAGCGCTGCTGTTTCTGGCCGCGCCTGACGGTTTCTACCTCTGGGCAAAGGCTATCCATGTGCTGGCCGTGATCTCATGGATGGCAGGCATGCTCTATCTGCCGCGGCTGCTGGTCTATCATGCCGATGCCGAGAAGGGCTCGGCGCAGTCTGAGACATTCAAGGTGATGGAACGCCGCCTGCTGCGCGGCATCATCAATCCGGCGATGATCGTCACCTGGGTGTTCGGCCTGTGGCTTGCCTGGAAAGGCTTTGGCTTCCAGGGCGGCTGGCTGCATGCCAAGATTGGCGCTGTGCTTCTGCTGTCGGGCGTTCACGGCTATCTGGCCGGCGCCGTGCGCAAATTCGCCGAGGACCGCAATGAAAAGCCGGCGCGGCACTGGCGGATCGTCAACGAGATACCCACATTGCTGATGATCGCCATCGTGATCCTGGTCATCGTCAAGCCGTTCTAGCCCCCTTAATGACCCGTAAAAGGCGGCTTGCTCTTTCAGCCGACCGACGATAAAAGACGGGTCTTCCTTCCCGTCATGCGCCGCCCTGAATTGCTTTCGGCCGCGCCCGGCATTTGTCGCATCCCGCCGATATTTTCCCAGAGCTTACCCAAATTCCATCTGTTCCCCAGACTCCATCTACTCAAGGTCCGTCTATGCAAGAAATGAAACTCGCAGAGTTCAAGAACAAGAAACCGCCAGAGCTGATCGCTTATGCCGAAACGCTCGAGGTCGAGAACGCCAGTGTCATGCGCAAGCAGGAACTGATGTTCGCGATCCTGAAGAAGCTGGCAGCCCAGGACATCGAAATCATCGGCGACGGTGTGGTCGAAGTGCTGCAGGACGGTTTTGGCTTCCTGCGCTCCGCCAATGCCAATTACCTGCCAGGTCCCGATGATATCTACATCTCGCCGTCGCAGATCCGGCGCTTTTCGCTGAAGACCGGCGATACGGTCGAAGGACCGATTCGCAGCCCCAAAGAGGGCGAGCGCTATTTCGCGCTGCTCAAGGTCAATACGATCAATTTCGACGATCCCGAAAAGATCCGGCACAAGATCCACTTCGACAATCTGACTCCGCTCTATCCGACCAAGCGGCTGAAGATGGAAATCGAAAATCCGACCAGCAAGGACATCTCGCCGCGTGTCATCGATCTGGTCGCGCCGATCGGCAAGGGACAGCGCGCGCTGATCAATGCACAGCCGCGTACCGGCAAGACTGTTCTCATGCAGAACATCGCGCACTCGATCACGGCCAACCATCCGGAATGCTATCTGATCGTCCTTCTGATAGATGAGCGCCCGGAGGAAGTGACCGACATGCAGCGCTCCGTGAAGGGTGAGGTGATCGCCTCGACCTTCGACGAACCGGCGGTGCGTCACGTCCAGGTCGCGGAAATGGTGATCGAGAAAGCCAAGCGCCTGGTCGAACATGGCCGCGATGTCGTTATTCTCCTCGATTCGATCACTCGCCTTGGCCGCGCCTACAACACCGTGGTGCCATCATCCGGCAAGGTGCTGACCGGCGGTGTCGATGCCAATGCGCTGCAGCGGCCGAAGCGCTTCTTCGGTGCCGCGCGTAACATCGAGGAAGGTGGGTCGCTGACCATCATCGCGACCGCCCTGATCGATACTGGCAGCCGCATGGACGAAGTCATCTTCGAGGAGTTCAAGGGCACCGGCAATTGTGAAATCCAGCTCGACCGCAAGGTGGCTGACAAGCGCATCTATCCGGCCATGGACATTTTGAAGTCCGGCACCCGCAAGGAGGACCTTCTGGTTTCCAAGCAGGACCTGCAGAAGATCTTCGTGCTGCGCCGCATCCTGGCGCCGATGGGAACGACCGACGCGATCGAGTTCCTGATCGACAAGCTCAAGCAGACCAAGACCAACGCCGATTTCTTTGATTCGATGAATACCTGAGTCGGTTCGTGGCAGCGTGGTCTGCCAATCATCGAAAGCCTTACAGAGCCCCATTCCGAGGATATCGGAGTGGGGCTTTGTCTTTCGGCTTGTCGTCCCTTCGCGGCGATTGAATCGGTTCCGTTCCAATAAGGAACTCTGGCTATTGCCGTCGCAGCAGGGTCTCGAGTTCGTCCGGACTGGTTACGACAGGCAAGCAAAGCTGTCCTGTACAAAACCAGGCCCCGGCCTTGTCGGTCGCCGGCAGGACCCCGCCCGGTAGCCTTGGTCGATTCGCATCCGTACCAATCGGCACGACGATATCGACGCGGCGTGGGTCCGGATTCCGATTCGCAACCGGAACAAGCGTTGGATTGACCGGGCTGTCGACGATGACCAGCTTCAGCGGCTCGATTGCGAGTTCGCAGGCGTTGACGATGCCGGCCTGGCCATAGGCCTGATGCACCGCGCGGCCGGCGGCGTGCTCGGCAACGGTCCAGGCCTTTTGCTGCATATCGAGATCACCAGTCAGCGATGACAGCCGGACCAGGGCTTCGATGACCTGGCCCGATGCCGAAACGATGGCTTCGTCGACATCGCCACGGATGCGGATCAGCACATCGGTGCTGTCGGACGCCGTCAGGAAGTAGCCGGTCTTCTCGGCGTCCGCGTGCCAATGGTCGAGCTGTGCGATGAAGTGGCGGGCGCGCTCGGCATAGGCCGGGTTGCCGGTTGCCTCGAACAGCGAGATCGCGGCGTTGCTCATGGCCGCGTAGTCTGTCGAGAGCGCAGGAAACAGCTTCTTGTCGCCGAGCATCGAATGCGGCAGCCGGTTGTCCTCGCTGGACCCCGCGATATAAGCGAATGCCTGCTCCGCGGCCTCGATCCAGTCGCTTCGCTGAAGCGATCGCCCCGCTTCGGCGAGCGCCGCGATCATCAAACCGTTCCAATCGGTCAGCGCCTTGCCATCGCGGCCCGGCCTGATGCGCTGCTCCCTGACGGCCAGCAGCTTCTGCTTGATCGGAATCAGCAGATCGCGCTCCGCTCCGCTTTGCTCCTGCTGCAGCGATGTCTGGTGGACAACGGGATTGCCTTCCCAGCCATGTGGGCTCGAAAGCATGAAGTGGTTGAAAAATATAGGTGATTCGTCACCGAGAGCGGCTTGAACCTCTGTCGCGCTCCAGGTGTAGAAGAGCCCCTCCTCGCCATCGCTGTCGGCGTCCAGGCTGGCGGCGAACGCACCGCCATCAACGTGCATCTCACGTAGCAGCCAGTCGGCCGTCTCTTCGATTCGTATCCGGAACAATGCATTTCCGGTCTCCGCATAGGCCCAGTTGCACATGCGGATCAGCTGGGCATTGTCGTAGAGCATCTTTTCGAAATGCGGCACCAGCCACTGCGCATCTGTCGAATAGCGGCTCAGCCCGCCGCCGATATGGTCATAGATGCCGCCGGCTAGCATCCGCTCCAGGCTGATGAGAACGTCATCCCGGTGGGTGCTGTTGCCGTCGCGCAGCCAGGACAGCCACAAGGTCTGCATGAAAGGCGCATTGGGGAATTTCGGCGCGCCGCGCAGGCCGCCAAGGTCCTTGTCGATCATGCCTGCGATACCGCCAGCGAGTTGCCGAAGCGTCTCGGGGTCGAGCGTGGCCTTGGCGTGGGTGCCGGCAAGGCGCGCTTCAACATGGCTGGTCAGGCCGTCAGCGCTCTGATCGAGGCTTGCCCGCTTCTCCCGCCAGGCCTTGTCGATCGCTTCCATGACCTGGATGAATCCCGGTCGGCCGTAGCGAGGCTCGCGCGGAAAATAAGTACCGCCCCAGAACGGCTTGCCGTCCGGCGTCAGGAACATGGTCAGCGGCCAGCCGCCTTGCTCGCCCATGGAGGACAAGGCGGCCATGTAGATCTGGTCGATGTCGGGGCGCTCTTCGCGGTCGACCTTGATATTGACGAACAGACGGTTCATGACGGCGGCCACGCCGTCGTTCTCGAAGCTCTCATGCGCCATGACGTGGCACCAGTGGCAGGCGGCATAGCCGATCGACAGCAGGATTGGCCGATCCAGCGCCTTGGCCTCGGCCAGGGAAGCCGGGGACCACGCCCGCCAGTGCACGGGATTGCCGCTGTGCTGTTGCAGATAGGGGCTGGCTTCGTCGGCGAGCAGGTTTTGCTTGGGCAAAGTCACGATGGGCTATCCGGTGGATCGGGCTGCGAGGCTAGGGTGGTTCGGTAGAGCGGGCAAATGATTTCAAGGGATACGATCGTTGCGTTGTCGAGCGGCCGGCTGCCGGCCGGCGTTGCCGTCATCCGTATTTCCGGCCCCCGGACTCGATTCGTAGTCGAAACGATTGCGGGAACGATGGTTAAGCCGCGCGTTGCAAGCCTGCGCACGCTGCGGGCGCCGGATGGAGCTGTGCTCGACAGCGGGCTGGTGATCGTTTTCCCGGGTCCCGACAGCTTTACAGGCGAGGACGTCGCGGAACTCCAGGTTCATGGCGGGCGGGCGGTTGTCGGCAAGATGCTGGAGACAATCACTGATTTCGAAGGCGTCAGGCACGCGGAACCCGGTGAATTCACGCGCCGCGCGTTTCTCAATGGCAGATTGGACCTCGTCAAAACCGAAGCACTGGCCGATCTGATCAACGCGGAGACCGAGGCGCAACGGCGCTTCGCCGTTCAGAACGCCGGCGGCGCGCAAAGCGCGCTGTATCTGGCCTGGCGGCGCCGGTTGATCCATGCCCGGGCGATGATCGAGGCCGAGATCGATTTTGCTGACGAAGACGATGTGCCGGGTTCCGTTTCGGATACGGTCTGGTTTGATGTGCGGGCGATGATCGATGAGATCGATCGCCACGTGGCTGGATTTCGAGCCGCCGAAATCATCCGGGACGGCTTCGAGGTCGTCATCCTTGGTGCGCCCAATGCCGGCAAGTCCAGCCTGTTCAACGCCTTGGCGCGGCGTGATGCAGCTATTGTAACGGATGAACCGGGGACGACCCGCGACCTGCTTGAAGTTGTACTGGACCTTGAAGGACTGAAAGTTCGGTTGACCGACACCGCCGGGCTGCGCGAGGCGGCAGGCAAGGTGGAGGCCATCGGCATCGAGAAGGCAAAGGCGAAGGCGCACAGCGCCGATCTGCTGTTGGTGCTTGAGGACCTGCTTGCGCCAGGTGAGATCACCGCGCTGCCGCTTGATGTCCCGACAGTGCGCGTTGGCACCAAGAGTGATCTTCCAGGCGCCGGACAGCTTTCCGATCGCTTTGATCTCATCATTTCCACGGTCACAGGCCAGGGTGTAGACGAACTTCTGGCCCTGATAGGGCGCCATGCGGCGGAGCAGGTCGGCGATGTCGGCGATGTGTTGCCGTCGCGCCTTCGCCATGTCGAACTGCTCAACGAGACGCGGCGTTTCCTGGTTCGAGCAGTGGCGGGCGAGCCAAGCGGGCAGGAGCTCCGCGCCGAGGACCTTAGGTTGGCTGCCGACCGGCTGGGGCGGATCGTTGGCGCGGTGGATGTCGAGGACCTGCTGGATGTGATCTTTGGGCAGTTCTGTGTCGGCAAGTGACTCACGTGAAACATCGAGGCCCTACAAGGCCGGCGCGCTAGGCGTGACTCACGTGAAACCCCGCCCATTGCCTGGACATCGCTGTTTCACGTGAAACGGAGCGGTAAGTTTTCTTGACAGCACGGCCTCGCGGGGACATGTGTCGAGCCAATCTTCAAGTTCGGGAATCATGAAATGAGCGATCACTATGATGTGGTTGTGGTGGGCGGCGGCCATGCAGGTTGCGAGGCGGCCAGTGCTGCCGCGCGCGCCGGCGCCAAAACCGCGCTGGTGACGCTGCGCTTCGACACGATCGGTGTCATGTCGTGCAATCCCGCGATTGGCGGATTGGGCAAGGGCCACCTCGTTCGAGAGATTGATGCGATGGATGGCCTGATGGGCCGCGTCGCTGACGCCTCCGGAATCCAGTTCCGCCTGCTCAACAGGCGCAAGGGGCCGGCCGTGCGCGGGCCGCGCACGCAGGCGGACAGGAAACTCTATCGCCTGGCGATGGAGGCAGCGATTCGGCAGCAGAACGATCTCGAAGTGATCGAGGGGGAGGTTGTGGACTTCGAGATCTTTGAGGAGAAGCTGACGGCGGTGATGCTTGCCGATGGCCGGCGGCTGGCGTGCGGTGCCGTGGTGTTGACGACCGGGACCTTTTTGCGCGGCCTCATCCATATTGGCGAGAAGAAGATCGTTGCCGGCCGCATGAATGAGCAGGCAAGCCTCGGCCTGTCGGCGACGATGACACGGGTTGGCTTCAAGCTCGGACGTCTAAAGACGGGAACGCCGCCTCGGCTCGATGGCCGCACCATCGACTGGCAGTCGCTGGAAAGCCAGGCCGCGGACGAGGATCCGGTGCCGTTCTCGTTGATGACCGACCGTATCGAGGTGCCGCAGATCCATTGCGGGATCACCCGGACGACCACGGCTACGCACGATCTGGTACGGGCCAATCTTGGTCGCTCCGCCATGTATTCCGGGTCGATCGAAGGCGTCGGGCCACGTTATTGCCCCTCGATCGAGGACAAGATCGTCAAGTTTGGCGATCGGGAAGGGCATCAGATCTTCCTCGAGCCCGAAGGCCTCGACGATCACACTGTTTATCCGAACGGCATTTCGACGTCGTTGCCTGAAGATGTCCAGCTGGACATCCTGAAGACCATCCCCGGGCTTGAGCGCGCAACCATGCTGCAGCCCGGCTACGCGATTGAATATGACCACGTCGATCCGCGTGAATTGCATCAGACGCTGGAAACCAAACGGGTCAGCGGGTTGTTTCTCGCGGGACAGATCAATGGCACGACGGGCTATGAAGAAGCGGCGGCACAAGGCCTGCTCGCCGGCCTCAATGCCGCCCGGCGTGCGTCTGGCGGTGAGGGAATCGTTCTCAGTCGCACAGAAGCCTATATCGGCGTCATGGTCGATGACCTGACGAGCCGGGGCATCAGCGAGCCTTACCGGATGTTCACGTCACGGGCGGAGTTCCGGCTTTCGTTACGAGCTGACAATGCGGATGAACGGTTGACGCCTTTGGCCGCAAGCCTTGGGGTCGCTTCGCAGCAGCGAATGGCGCGGTTTGAGGACGTGATGCAACGGCTGGAAAAGGCGCGCGAGCTGGCGATGTCGACGACAATGACGCCCAATGAAGCGGCGCGCCATGGGCTTGAGATCAACAGGGACGGTGTTCGCCGTTCCGCCTATGAACTGCTCACGCATCCAGGCGTTGATGTTGCATGGCTGGCGCGGGTCGAGCCGCGCTTCGGCGAGATCGATGCGAAGACGGTCGAGCGGCTCGAAACGGAAGCGAAATATTCGGTCTATCTGGATCGCCAGAAGGCCGATGTCGCGCAGATACGCCATGAAGAGAGCCGCCTGATCCCGGAAAGGCTCGATTTTGCCGATGTGCCCGGCCTATCCAACGAGCTGAAGCAGAAGATGCTGACGAGACGGCCTCGCTCCGTCGCGGATGCGCAGCGTATGGAAGGCATGACGCCGGCGGCGCTGGCCATCATTGTCGCACATATCCGCAATGCGGAAGCCTCGGGCCAAAGGGCAGTCGCGTGAGCGCTGCCACATGGAAGAGCCTGCAAGAGGCAGCAGGCCCGGTTTCACGTGAAACATTTGATCGCCTGGTGGCGTTTGAGCAGGTCTTCCAGAAATGGAACCGCAGCATCAACCTCGTTGCCCAATCGACCTCTGGAGATGTCTGGCAGCGCCATATCCTGGACAGTGCGCAGCTCTGGCGGCTTGAGACCAAGGCGCAGCGCTGGGTCGATATCGGTTCGGGGGGCGGGTTTCCCGGCCTTGTGCTAGCCTTCCTGCTTGTAGAGCGCGACGGCGCAAGCATCGATCTTGTTGAAAGCAATCGCAAAAAGGCGTCGTTCCTGCAGTCGGTTGTCGGGCAATTCAATCTGCCGGCGCGGGTCATCGCGCGCCGCATAGATGACAGTTATGCGCTTGTTCCAGCACCGCAAATCGTCACCGCGAGGGCCTTGGCGTCACTTCCGGTGCTGGTCGACCTGGCGGTGCCGTGGCTGACATCAGGCGCGCGCGGCCTGTTCCACAAAGGCCGGGATTATCGCGCCGAAGTGCAAGAAAGCGTTAACCGCTGGGACTTCGATCTGGTAGAACATCCGAGCGTGACCGACGCTGCTGGCGTCATCCTCGAATTGTCCAATGTGCGGCCTGTCTGAACCGCACCCAGGCGACCCAAAAATGAATTTCTGGCATAAGCCCATGATGAAGAATGGCCCTCGAATCATCACCGTAGCCAACCAGAAGGGCGGTGTCGGCAAGACCACGACCGCCATCAACCTGGCAACGGCCTTGGCGGCGATCGGCGAAAAGGTGCTGATTGTCGATCTCGACCCACAAGGCAATGCGAGCACCGGCCTTGGCATCGACCGCAAGGACCGCACGGTGTCGTCTTATGATGTGTTGACAGGTGAACTGGAGCTGGAGGCAGCGGCCATCCCGACCGCAGTGCCAGGCCTGTCGATCGTGCCGTCGACGCTTGACCTGCTTGGCATCGAGATGGAAATTGCTTCGGCGCCGGACCGTGTCTTGCGGCTGCGCAATGCGTTGCGCGGTGCTGCCGAACGCTCCGCCAATTTCGGCTATGTGCTGATCGACTGCCCGCCGTCGCTCAATCTTCTGACGCTCAACTCGATGGCGGCGGCGGATTCGGTGCTGGTGCCGCTGCAGTGCGAGTTCTTCGCGCTCGAAGGCCTGAGCCAGCTGCTGGAGACTGTCGAGCAGGTCCGCCGCTCGATCAATCCGGACCTGACCATACAGGGCATCGTGCTGACCATGTATGACGGCCGCAACAATCTCGCCAACCAGGTGGTGCAGGATGTGCGGGCCCATATGGGCGACAAGGTCTATGAGACCATTATTCCGCGCAATGTTCGCGTGTCGGAAGCGCCTTCCTACGGCAAGCCGGCGATCCTCTATGATCTCAAATGCTCGGGCAGCCAGGCCTATCTGCAACTGGCGTCGGAAGTGATCCGCCGCGAACGCAAATTGCGCGCCGCTTGATATAAGCGATATTGCATAAAGAAAAAGCCGATTCGATACCGAAACGATCTGGATTAGTGATGAGCGAAGACCTTTCAAGAAAAAGACTGGGCCGGGGACTGGCGGCACTGATCGGCGAAATCGACCGTCCAAGCGCCCCGGAAAAGCCGGCGGCGAGCGCGGATGGCAAAGTGCCGATCGAGTTTCTGTCGCCGAATCCGAAAAATCCGCGCCGGCATTTCGGCGATGCCGACCTTACCGATCTCGCGCAATCGATCCGCGAACATGGTGTCGTGCAGCCGGTGGTGGCGCGGCCATCCGCGGCGCAGCCGGGCCGATACGAGATCATCGCCGGCGAGCGGCGCTGGCGCGCGGCGCAGCGCGCCGGACTGACCGAGATTCCGATCATTGTCCGCGATGTCAACGACCGGACGGCGCTCGAACTGGCGATCATCGAGAACGTCCAGCGCACCGACCTCAATGCGGTCGAGGAAGCGCTCGGTTACCAGCAGCTGATCGACGACCATGGCTATACCCAGGCCGATCTTGGCCAGGTGATCGGCAAGAGCCGCAGCCATGTCGCCAACACGCTGCGGCTGCTGAAACTACCCGATGTGATCCGCGACATGCTGGTCGATGGCTCGTTGTCGGCTGGTCACGCCCGCACGCTGGTGACAGCGGAGGATCCGGCCGGACTGGCCAAGCGGATCGTCGAGGAGGGGCTATCGGTGCGCCAGGCCGAAGCGCTGGCGCAGATGCCGGCAGGTGCTTCTGCGGCGCCGAAGAAGGCGGGGCCAGCGCAGAAGGATACGAACACGCTGGCGCTGGAAAAGCTGATGACCGACACAATCGGCATGATGGTGGCGATCGACCACAAGGAGAAAGGCGGCGTGTTGCGCGTCTCCTATCGGACCTTGGAACAGCTCGATGAACTCTGCCGCCGCCTGAAGCAGGATCGGTAATTAGCCGACGAATTAGCTTCGCTCTTCCCTTCTCCCCTTGTGGGAAAAGGTGTCGCCGAAGGCGACGGATGAGGGGTGTTCCAGGGAACACCAACGCCTCACTCCGCTGGAACACCCCTCATCCGTCTCGGCGCTAGCGCGCCGATCCACCTTCTCCCACAGGGGAGAAGGGAGAGGCACTACCTCTGAGCCAGCCGGCTGCTCTCGACCGCGATGCCCAGCAGCGCCTGTCGCGCCAGTGCAACCGAAAGGTCCGGACGGCGGCGGGTTTGCAGGACGGCGGTCTGCAGCCGGGTCAGCGCGCGGCCAAGGGCGTCGCTGTTCCAGCGCTCTAGCGCTTTTTCAACAAGCTTTTTCCGGGCAAAGAACACCGGGGGACGTGCCGCCGCGACGACCGATGCGGCATTGCGGTTGCCCGCGTCCATCTGGCCGCGCATCACCTGGATCGCCTGGAATTGCCGCATTGCCGAGGACAGCACCAGAAACGGCTGCCCGCCGGACTGGCAGTGACGGGTAAAGGCGGTGTCGAAATCGCCGATCTTGCCCTCCAGCAAGGCGTCGACCGCATCGTCGAAGGAGGCGCCGGAGACATCGCCGGACATTGCCTTGACGTCCTCGACGTCGATGTCTTTCTGGCCATGGGCGTAAAGCACAAGCTTCTCGATCTCGCCGCGCGAGGCCAGCCGGTCGCCGCCGAGGTTGCGGCGCAACGCCTGCCTGGCATCAAGCGTCATAGACATGCCGGCCTTGCGCAACTCGTCGTCGATAACGGCGTCGATGTCCCTGGCTTCGTCGGCATAGCAAGGCAGCGCCATGGCGCTGTCGGCACCCTCCACGATCGCCCGCAGGCCGACGCCTTTCTTGAGGTCGCCGGCTTCGATCAGGATGATGGCATCGCGCGGCGGCTCGGCTGTCAGCGCCTTGACGTCATCGGCAAGCGCCTTCTGGCCGCTGGCATTGCGCACCCATAGCAGGCGCCGGTCGGAAAACATCGGCACGGTGCGGGCCTCGTCGAGCAGCCGGCCTTCGTCGCGGTCCACCTCCGACCCCTCCAGCCGGACGACCGAGAACGGATCGTCCAGCGGCAATCCGGTCTTGGTGGCAAAGGCTTTGGCGCGTTCGGCAACGAGGCCGCGATCAGGGCCGTATAGCAGCACGATGGAGATGCGCGCATCGGGCCGCGCCAGCCATGAATCGACCTCGAAAGCTTTCTTCTGTGCCATGGGTTCTGGTTAGCATGGTGCGAGGGCAGGGTGAACTCCCACCTCCCACAAGGAAGAGGTGGAGCCTAGGCAGTCCCGGACCTGCAGGAATTTCCAGCTGTTGCGGCAAATCAGGCATAACCATTCGCCAAGTTGCGTCTAGCCCCGCAAGATAGACAAGAAATTTCGTCTTGATATCGGCATGTTGCCGGCGGCGCGGATGTGCGAATATCCCGGCCAGGCACCATGGGAGGACTTAGGTCATGGCCGATGCTGGACTGTTGCGGTTTCACGTTCCGGAACCGGAAGTGCGGCCGGGCGGCACGCCTGATTTTTCCAATGTGACCATTCCCGAGGCCGGCTCGGTGCCACGCCCCGAAATCGATGTCGATCCGCGCACCATCCGCGATCTCGCTTTCTCGATCATCCGTGTCCTGAACCGCGACGGTCAGGCAGTCGGTCCCTGGGCCGGTTCTCTGTCCGATGACGAGTTGCTGGTCGGCCTGCGCCACATGATGACGCTGCGCAGCTTCGATACGCGCATGCAGATGGCGCAGCGCCAGGGCAAGACTTCGTTCTACATGCAGCATCTGGGCGAAGAGGCGGTGAGCTGCGCTTTCCGCAAGGCGCTGATGCCAGGCGACATGAATTTCCCGACCTATCGTCAGGCAGGCCTGCTCATCGCTGACGGCTATCCGATGGTCACGATGATGAATCAGATCTATTCGAACGAGGCCGATCCGCTGAAAGGCCGGCAGCTCCCGATCATGTACTCGTCGAAGGAGCATGGCTTCTTCTCGATCTCCGGCAATCTGGCGACGCAGTATATCCAGGCGGTCGGCTGGGCGATGGCGTCGGCGATCTCGAATGATTCAAAGATCGCCGCGGCCTGGATCGGCGACGGTTCGACCGCCGAGTCCGACTTTCATTCAGCGCTGGTGTTCGCCTCCACCTACAAGGCGCCGGTGGTGCTCAATGTCGTCAACAACCAGTGGGCGATCTCGACCTTCCAGGGCATAGCACGTGGCGGTTCCGGCACTTTCGCAGCGCGCGGGCTCGGCTTCGGCATTCCTGCATTGCGTGTCGATGGCAACGACTATCTTGCCGTCCACGCAGTCGCCAAATGGGCAGCGGAGCGCGCGCGGAAGAATCTCGGGCCGACGCTGATCGAATATGTCACCTACCGCGCCGGCGCGCATTCAAGCTCGGACGATCCATCCGCCTATCGGCCGAAAACCGAGTCCGACGCGTGGCCGCTGGGCGATCCCGTCGTCCGGCTAAAGAACCATCTCATCGCGCGCGGCCTCTGGTCGGACGAGCGGCATGTCCAGGCCGAGGCCGAAATCCTCGACACCGTGCTCGCGGCGCAAAAAGAGGCCGAAGCCAACGGCACGTTGCATGCCGGCGGCAAGCCCTCGACGCGCGAAATGTTCGAAGGCGTCTTTGCCGAAATGCCGCCGCATCTGCGGCGCCAGCGCCAGCAGGCGGGAGTCTGACCATGCCAAGACGGACGATGATCGAGGCGATCCGCGACGCCATGGATGTATCGATGGGTCGCGACGACAAAGTCGTGGTGTTTGGCGAGGATGTCGGCTTCTTCGGCGGCGTCTTCCGCTGCACGCAAGGCCTGCAGGCCAAATACGGCAAGAGCCGCTGTTTCGACGCGCCGATCAATGAATCCGGCATTGTTGGCTCCGCCATCGGCATGGCCGCCTACGGGCTGAAGCCCTGCGTGGAAATCCAGTTTGCCGACTACATGTATCCGGCCTACGACCAGCTGACGCAGGAAGCCTCGCGGCTGCGCTATCGCTCGAACGGCGATTTCACTTGCCCGATCGTGGTGCGGATGCCGACCGGCGGCGGCATCTTTGGCGGGCAGACGCACAGCCAGAGCCCCGAGGCCCTGTTCACGCATGTGTCCGGCCTGAAGACTGTTGTGCCGTCCAATCCGCATGACGCGAAGGGCTTGCTGATCGCCGCGATCGAGGATCCAGATCCGGTGATCTTCCTTGAACCGAAGCGGCTCTACAACGGCCCGTTCGACGGCCATCATGACCGGCCGGTCACGCCATGGTCAAAACACGAGCTCGGCGAGGTCGCCGACGGCCACTACACTGTCCCGCTCGGCAAGGCCGCGATCCGCAGGACGGGCTCGGCCGTCACCGTGCTCGCGTATGGCACGATGGTCTATGTCGCGCAGGCGGCTGCCGAGGAGACCGGGATCGATGCCGAGATCATCGATCTCAGGACGCTTCTGCCGCTCGACCTGGACACGATCGTCGCCTCGGTGAAAAAGACCGGCCGCTGCGTCGTCGTGCATGAGGCGACGCTGACATCCGGGTTCGGCGCCGAGCTTTCGGCGCTGGTGCAGGAAAACTGCTTCTACCATCTCGAGGCGCCGGTGGCGCGGGTCGCCGGCTGGGACACGCCTTATCCGCATGCGCAGGAGTGGGACTATTTCCCCGGTCCGGCCCGGGTTGGCCGTGCGCTCATCGAAACAATGCAAGCCTAGAGACTGGGGAGACCTGAGATGGGTGAACACATCATCAAGCTGCCCGATGTCGGCGAAGGCGTCGCCGAGGCCGAGCTTGTCGAATGGCATGTGAAGGTCGGCGACATCGTGCGCGAGGACGCCGTGCTCGCCGCCGTCATGACCGACAAGGCGACGGTCGAGATTCCATCGCCGGTCGACGGCGAAATTCTCTGGCTGGGTGCCGAGATCGGAGACACGGTGGCGATCGGCTCGCCGATCGTGCGGCTAAAGGTGGCTGGCGAGGGCAATGTGAAAGCTGGCGGCAAGCCGACGGAGCCGGCCGCTGACACCGAAGCGCCAGCAGCGCCGGCAAGCCCGAAGCCTGAAACCGCACCAGCCCCAAAGCCGGCTAGGCCGGTCGAGGCCCCGGTGAAAGCCGCGCCGCCGGCTGCCGCGGCCAAGCCGCTTTCAACCTCCTCCGTCGGCGCGCCACGTGCTGAAGGCGAGAAGCCGCTGGCCTCCCCTGCCATTCGCTTGCGGGCCAAGGAAGCCGGCATCGATCTTCGCCAGGTCTCGGGCAGCGGTCCGGCGGGACGCATCGGCCACGAGGACATCAAGGCGTTCCTGGCGCGCGGTCCGCAGGTGGCGAAGGCATCGAGTCTTGCCCGCAACGATGGTGTGCAGGACATCAAGGTCATCGGGCTGCGGCGCAAGATCGCCGAGAAGATGACGTTGTCCAAGTCGCGCATCCCGCACATCACTTATGTCGAGGAAATCGACGTCACGGCGCTGGAAGACCTGCGGGCCGCGCTCAACAAGGAAAAGCGCCCAGTTGGCGCGGAACGGCCAAAGCTGACGCTGCTGCCATTCCTGATGCGGGCGATGGTCAAGGCCATCGCCGACCAGCCCAATCTCAACGCGCTGTTCGACGATGAGGCCGGCATCATCCACCAGCATGGCGGCATCCATATCGGTATTGCCGCGCAGACGCCGTCAGGCCTGGTGGTGCCCGTGGTCAAACATGCCGAGGCGCGCGACATCTGGGAATGCGGCGCGGAGGTAATCCGGCTGGCCGAGGCGGCGAAGTCCGGCACCGCCACGCGGGACGAGCTTTCGGGGTCGACCATCACCATCACCTCGCTTGGCGCCATGGGTGGCGTGGCGACGACGCCTGTCATCAATCATCCGGAGGTGGCGATCATCGGCGTCAACAAGATGATGGTGCGGCCGGTGTGGGACGGAACCCAGTTCATCCCGCGCAAGATGATGAACCTGTCCTCCAGCTTCGATCACCGCGTCATCGATGGCTGGGATGCCGCCGTGTTCATCCAGCGGATCAAGACGCTGCTGGAGACGCCAGCGATGATTTTCGTGGAAGGCTGAGATGGAGCGGATGTCGAAAGTCCATATGGCAGCGAAGAGTCGTCATTGTGCGGCGTTGGAATGTGAGCTCCCCCTTCTCCCCTTGTGGGAGAAGGTGTCGCCGAAGGCGACGGATGAGGGGTGCTCCAGCCTGATACGCACGGTGATCCTTCGCGCACCCTCATCCGTCTCGGCGCTGCGCGCCGATCCACCTTCTCCCACAAGGGGAGAACGCAAGGCTCGCGCCAGCCATCGCCGAAAGGACAGCTGACATGAGGGAAATCTCCTGCAAACTGCTCGTCATCGGCGCCGGTCCGGGCGGCTATGTCTGCGCTATCCGCGCCGGCCAGCTCGGCATCGACACGGTGATCGTGGAAACCGGCAAACCTGGTGGCACCTGCCTCAATGTCGGCTGCATCCCGTCCAAGGCGCTGATCCACGCTGCCGAGGAGTTCGAGAAGATCGCGCATATGGCCGGCGGCAAGAGCCCGCTCGGCATTTCCGTTGCGGCTCCCAAGCTCGATCTGGCGAAAACCATCGCCTGGAAGGACGGCATCGTTAGCCGGCTGACCAGCGGCGTGTCCGGCCTGCTCAAGAAGGCCAAGGTCAAGACCGTGCAGGGCTGGGCGACGTTCCGCGATGGCAAGACGGTCGAGGTCGAGACCGAAACCGGCTTGCAGGTGATCCGTGCCGAGGTGATCGTCATCGCCACGGGCTCGGCGTCCATCGAACTGCCATTCCTGCCGTTTGGTGGGCCGGTGGTTTCCTCCACGGAGGCGCTGGCGCTGAACGAGGTGCCAAAAAAACTCGCAGTCGTCGGCGGCGGCTATATCGGGCTGGAGCTCGGCATCGCCTTTGCCAGGATGGGGTCCCAGGTTACCGTTGTCGAAGCCTTGCCGCGTGTGCTGGCGCAGTATGACGCGGAATTGACCCGGCCGGTGGTCAAGCGGCTTGCCCAGCTTGGCATCACGGTGATGCTGGAAGCCAAGGCAAAAGGCCTTTCGACCCAGGGCGACGCGCTGCTGGTCGAAACAGCTGACGGCAAGAACGCAAAGTTGGCCGCCGACAAGATCCTGGTCACGGTCGGCCGCAAGCCGGTGACCGAAGGCTGGGGGCTCGACCAGATCGATCTCGATATGGCGGGGAAGTTCATCAAGATCGACGATCATTGCCGCACCTCGATGCGCGGCATCTTCGCCATCGGCGATGTCACCGGCGAGCCGATGCTGGCGCACCGGGCGATGGCGCAAGGCGAAATGGTCGCCGAGATCGTCGCCGGCCATAAGCGCTCCTGGGACAAGCGCGCCATTCCGGCCGTCTGCTTCACCGACCCGGAACTGGTGACGGCGGGGCTTTCACCTGACGAGGCAAAAGCCCTGGGGATCGAGATCAAGATCGGCCAGTTCCCGTTCGCCGCCAACGGCAGGGCGATGACGAAGCTTGGCGAGGACGGGTTCGTCCGCGTTGTCGCCCGTGCCGACAATCATCTGGTGCTGGGCATCCAGGCGGTCGGGCAGGGTGTGTCGGAACTGGCGGCCTCTTTCGGCCTGGCGCTGGAAATGGGCGCGCGGCTGGAAGACATCGCCGGTACGATCCATGCGCACCCGACGCAAGGCGAAGGTTTCCAGGAAGCGGCGCTGAAGGCGCTCGGGCACGCGCTGCATATTTGAGGGCGTGATCTCCCCCCTTGAGGGGGAGATGGCCGGCAGGCCAGAGGGGGTCGGTTCGACCGTGCTCGGCCTCCTGCGACACAAGGAAGCTGGCGCTTCACGCGCGGCGACCCCCTCTGTCGCCTTCGGCGACATCTCCCCCTCAAGGGGGGAGATTAGGCTCCTCAGCTAGCGAGCCGGCTTACCATCTCGTGCTGCGCGTAGGCGCGGCCGAAACGGTTGGCGAGGAATGTGTCGAGCGCGATGTCTTCCTGCTTGACGAAGCCGGTCGCCGGCAGGCTGCCGTCGGCCAGCATGTCGAGCACCGCGCAGATGCCGGATGCCGTGGTGATCTGGATGGCGCTGCGCACGACAGTGCCGACGCGCCTGGAATAGATCTTGTTGGCGTAGGTTTCCTGCAGCAGGCGGCCGTTCTTACGGCCCGAGACGGTGACAAAGACGATGACGACGTCCTGCAGCGTCGCCGGCAGCGCGCTTTCAAAAATGTCCTTCAGCACGTCACGGCGGTGACGCAGGCCGAGATCGTTGAGCAGCGCCTTCATGATCGCGGCGTGGCCGGGATAGCGGATGGTGCGGTAGTTGAGCGTGCGCACCTTGCCTTTCAGCGTCTCGGCCAGCGTGCCAAGCCCGCCCGACGTGTTGAACGCCTCGTAGGTGACGCCGTCGAGCGAGAATTCCTCGCGCTCTTCCAGCGGCGGCACTTCGACCAGCTCGCCCTCGACGATCGCCTCGCAAGGCTCGCAATATTCGTTGATGACGCCGTCGGTGCTCCAGGTCAGATTGTAGTTCAGCGCATTCGACGGGTATTGCGGCAGCGCGCCAACCCGCATGCGCACGCTTTCCAGCGTGTCGAAGCGGCTGGCAAGGTCGTTGGCGACGATGGAGATGAAGCCCGGCGCCAGGCCGCATTGCGGAATGAAGGCGCTCTTGCCCGAGCGCGCCAGTTCCTTGACGCGGCGGGTCGAGACGACGTCCTCGGTCAGGTCGAGATAGTGCACGCCGGCAGTTGCAGCGGCCTCGGCGATGCGCGTGGTCAGGTGGAAGGGGGCGGCACTCAGCACCGCGAACTTGCCTTCGAGAGCCGCTTCCAGCACGCCTGCCGCTTCGATGTCCAGTTCAAGCGTGGCGACAGCGGCCGGCAGTTCCGCCGATCCGAGCTGCGCCGCCGAGCGGTCGACGAGGGTGACATGATAGTCGCCGGTGGCGGCGAGCATCTCCGCGATGGTCGAGCCGATCTTGCCGGCGCCAACGACTACGATTTTCTTCATGGATGGATCCCTCACTGAACGCTTGATTGCTGACGCAGATTCGCAGCTTGCCGGACGAAAAGAAGCGTGGAATTGTTCGAAACGAAACACAGTTCTGAACAATACGCCGACAGGAACCGTCAAAATGCTCAGTGATGCTGAACAGGCCCTGCTTTCCCTGCTGCGCGAGAACGCGCGCGCCTCGACCACCGAACTGGCGCGCCGGCTCGGGGTGTCGCGAACAACAGTGCAGAGCCGCATCGAGCGGCTGGAGCAGCGCGGCATCATCACCGGCTATGGCGTCAAGCTGGCGCCGGACTACGAACAGGGGCTGGTGCGGGCACATGTGCTGCTCACCGTGACGCCGAAGCTCGCCGACAAGGTGGTGCGCAGCCTGCGGGCACTGGCGCCGGTGCGGACGCTGCACTCCGTCAGCGGCAATTTCGATATGATCGTCGTGGCCGACGCGCCGTCGATCCGGGATCTCGACACGCTTCTTGACCAGATCGGTGCCCTGGAAGGCGTCGAGCGGACATCGTCGTCGATTATCCTGTCGACACGGATCGACCGCTGATCGCGCCATGGCTCTTACCGATTTGTAATAAACCGGCAAGACTCTGGCATATCTGATCGGATATGGTACCCAACAAGCAGCTGCGGCCACTGTTCCGGTCACGCCGATAGCTTGTTGAGTTAGAAGTGGGGGCTTCTACCGATGCTGGATCGCAGCTATCCCGTCCGTTCGGGAAAATGGATTTGGGTCGCCGCGACCCTGGTGTATCTTGTCGTCGTCTTTCTCGCTGTTGAGATGCGCGGCCACCGGCCAGTCGCGGACGAACAATCCTATCTGCTTTGGATCTGGTAACCCGATGCAGGTGGATCAGTTGTGGGACGATGTTCGCGCGGCCAGGCCGCTCGTTTCAAACCCACTAAAGCGCCTCCCCGCCTCTCCGGTCGCCCAGCTGGCCATCCTGGTCGTCTTATTCCTGATCCTGCGGATCGGTCTTGCCTCGGTCATTCCGTTGTCAATCGACGAGGCGTACGCGGTTGTTGTGTCGCGCAGTCATTCGCTTTCGTATTTTGATCACCCTCCGCTCGGCTTCGCGCTTGCCCGTCTCATGGCGGATATCACCGGAAGTGAAAGCAGGCTGGTCGTGCGGCTGCCCTATGTCGTGCTCGGCTCGCTCTCGGCGCTGCTGCTGTTCCAACTGACCCGCGATGCTTATGGCGCGGTTGCCGCATTCTGGGCAGCGGCATGGTTTACCGTCGCGCCATTCTTTCTCATATCGGCTGGACACTTCGTGGTGCCCGACGGGCCGCTCGATTTCTTTCTGCTGGCCAGTGCCTGCGCCGCGGCGCCCATGCTTCTCGGTAAAAAGCCGAGCTTCGTTCTGCTGCGATGGGTCATCGCCGGCATCGCGCTCGGCCTTGCGCTGATGTCCAAATATCAGGCCGGGCTGTTCGGCATCTCGGCCTTGCTTGTCCTGGTGTTGACGAAACCCGGCCGGGCAGAACTGCGCATGCCGGGTCCTTGGATCGCCGGCGCCATCGCAGCGCTCGGACTGTTGCCGGTGTTGCTGTGGAACATGGACCACCACTGGATTTCGTTTGCGTTCCAGTCCGGCCGCGGCATGGCCGGGGAAGGTCATGCCATACATCCAGGCAATCTTGCCGTCACGCTGCTCGGCCAGGCGGCCTATCTGTGGCCGCCGACCTGGCTTGTCGCCATGGCGTGCCTATGGCGCGCTGCCGTTAGCGGTTCGGCCGCCGATCGGTTCTTCGTGACGATCGCGGCGCCGCCGGTGGTGTTCTTCGACCTGGTCGCCCTGTTCAGCGCCCATTCGCTGCCGCACTGGTCGATGAGCGGGTTCCTGTTCACGTTTCCGCTTCTCGGCCAATGGTGCGGCAGCCTTGCCGAACGCCGGCCTGGATTTCTGCGGCTGTCGCTTGTCGTCGCGGCCACGGTCGTTTCACTGCTGGCCGTAGGATTCGCCGTGCAGACCCGGACCGGTGCCTTCACGCGAGCTTTCTATGAACGGGCACCGAAATTCGACGTCAACTGGCAGCTCGTCGACTGGTCGGCGCTGACCGGCGATCCACAGAGCAGCGGCCTCGGCGGCGCCGATGCCTACGTGGTCGCATCGAACTGGATGCAGGGGGCGCGGGTTGCCGATGCCCTTGGACCAGACGTGCCGATAGAGGTGCTGCCCGGCGATCCTCGCCATTTCCAGTTCATGGATGACAGACGCCTGAACACGCGAAGCGCTGGGTTCTTTGTCGGGGCCCTGGATTTCGGCAAGGAAGCGCCTCGCGAGCAGGAGTACCGCGACAGTCTGAACGGGCAGTTTGTCGTCGAAGGTCCGCCCCGGCGCCTTATACAGCGCATCGCGGGGTTTCCCGTTTTCGAAATTCTGGTATTGCCGGTCAAACGCGCTGAAGCAACGCAACCGTCGATACAAAGCAAGGACGGGGCAAACGATGGCGGGCCGCGTCCATGAACAAGACGACATATCCAACGCCTGGCGAGGCGGTTGATCTGGCTGCGGATACAAGCAGCATTGCATCGCATCAACACCGCCGTGCGGCGGAGCTGACGGTCGTCGTTCCCACGCTGAACGAGCGCGCCAACATCGGTCTGCTGGTTGCACGGCTAAATAGTGTGCTGCAGGGGATCGACTGGGAAGTGGTCTTTGTCGACGATGATTCAAAGGATGGAACGATTGCCGCTGTCCGCGATATCGCCACCCATGATTATCGGGTTCGCGGCATAAGGCGCATCGCCCGTCGCGGTCTTGCCGGGGCGTGCCTCGAAGGCGTCCTGTCGAGCTCGGCAGCTGTCGTTGCCGTGATGGACGGCGATCTGCAGCATGACGAGACCGTTCTTCCCGCCATGTTCGAGATCATGCGCAATGGCGACGTCGATCTTGTCGTCGCCAGCCGTTACGGCGATGACGGGAGTGCCGATGGCGGATTGACGCGGCTGCGTTCGGGCGGCAGCCGGCTGGCGACGCGCATTGCCCGCTTGCTGCTGAAGGTGTCGATCAACGATCCTATGAGCGGCTTCTTCATGGTGCGCCGTGACATTGTCGATGCGGTGGCGCCGCGCCTGTCGCGGCAAGGTTTCAAGATCCTGCTGGATATTGTCTCGTCTTCGCCGCCGACGCTGCGGATTCGGGAAGTCCCCTATGTGTTCGGACCGCGCCTGCACGGACAGAGCAAGCTCGATTCCCTCGTCGTGCTAGAGTATTTGGGGTTGCTGGGCTGTGCCCGCCAATGGCGCCGGGGAGAGCCGGAGCATCGTGACGCCCGGCCGCCTCCCTCGCGTCGAGAGAGGATGGCCAACCGTAGCGGGGCAAGTTTTCACCGGGTTGGCCGCAGCCATACGATTTCGTAAGCGGCGCGGCTCAGGCAACCGGCGCTTTGGGAAAGCTCACCACCACGGCGAGGCCGGGCTGGCAATCTTCCAGCGAGATGGAAGCACCATGCAGGTCGGCGATCGCCCGAACCAGGCTCAGACCGAGGCCGCTGCCCGGCGTCGAACGGCTGTGGTCCAGCCGGTAGAGCCGCTGAAAGACCTTTTCGCGTTCAGCTTCGGGAATGCCGGGCCCGTTGTCGGTGACGCCGGCCAGGATACGCTCGCCACGGCCGCTCACCGAAAGGTTAATGACCGTGCCCGGCGGACAGTGGCGCAGCGCGTTCTCGACCAGGTTGGCGAACATCTGGATCAGCAGTTCGCGGTCGCCGTGGATCAGGTCCTCCGTCTCGCGCTCCCGTGGCAGCGGCAATGACATGCCGTCATCCTCGGCAACGTCGGAGTAGATCTCGGCGATGGTCTTCATGACCTCGCTGAGATTGAGGTCGGTGAAACGGGCCTTGCGCGCGCCGGCCTCGATCTGGGCGATGCGCAGAAGGGCGTCGAAGGTCTCGTTGATCTGCAGGCTTTCAGCATGAGCTTCGGTTATTTCGCCGGAGACCTGTTGACCAGACGCCGTCTTCTCGGCGGCGGCATCCAGGATCATCTGCAGGCGGTTGAGCGGCGTCTTAAGGTCATGCGCGATGTTGGCGCTGACCTGCTTCATGCCTTCGACCAGTGCTGAAAGCCGGTCGAGCGCCGAATTGACCTGGCCGGACACATCATCGATGTCGTCGCCATTGCCGGTCAAGGGAATGCGGGCGTCGAGCCGGCCGTGCGAGACATCCACCATCGTCGTGGCAATGCCGTCGAGGCGGCGCTGGACACGCGATGCGAGCACCGCGCCGCCGGCCACCGCCAGGCCGGTGATGATGAGCGTTCCCCAGCCGAAGCTCATCATCACGATCGTCTCCAGCTCCTCGGTTTCGGAGAGGCTGAAGGCGATCGTCAGGTTGTTGCCGCCAACCGAACCGGAAAAGGCCCGGTACTCGGAGCCGGCGGGCACACCGGGCAGTTCGGCATTGAACATCGAGAAGCCCTCGGGCAGCCCGGCGGCGGTGAAATTTCCCGCCAGACGATTGCCTGCCGGACCCGTCAGGGAAAACAACTGCTCCTTCTTCGGACTAAGCTGGGAATGGCTCCGGACCGCGGCAACCAGGTCCTCGACATCGCTTTCGGCATAGGTCGCCGCAACCACGGAATAGGTTTCCGTGATGGACTCGTCGAGCCGTTCGGCAAGGTCGGCGCTCATCAGCTGGTAGACGATGGCGCCCGACAGCACGAAGGCCAGAACGAACAGGAAGGCGAAGGTCAGCGCCAGCCTAAAAGGCGTGCTGCGCAGCAGGCTGGAGCCTGTTCCACCCCGATGGTATTGGGCCGAGGTTCTATCTTCCTGCTGGGTCATGATCCTGTCCGAAAACCGGTTCCACGTATCGGGATCATGCTCTAGATCGGCGCATGCAGACTGTAGCCGGTGTTGCGCACCGTGTGGATCAGCTGCGCTTCGAAGGGCTTGTCGACCTTGGCCCGCAGGCGGCTGATGTGGGTTTCAACGACGCTGGTCCTGGGATCGAAATGAAAGTCCCAGACGCGCTCCAGCAGCATGGTCCGGGTGATCACCCGCCCTTCGCCGCGCATCAGCACTTCCAGAAGACTGAACTCGCGTGGCTGCAGGTCGATCACCTGGCCCTGCCGCGTCACGCGGCGCATGATCAGGTCCATCTCGAGATCGGCGACCCGCAAGGTTGTCTTCTGCTCCTGCGCCGCCGGCCGCCGGCCAAGCGCGTTGATGCGAGCCAGCAGTTCGGAGAAGGCGAAGGGTTTGACCAGATAGTCGTCGCCACCGGCCTCGAGCCCCTCGACCCGGTCGTCAATGCCGCCGACCGAGGTGAGAAAGATCGACGGCGTCCGCACCCCGGCGGCGCGGGCGGCCTTGATCATCGAAAGCCCGTCGAGCCCAGGGATCATCCGATCGGCGACGATCACGTCATAGCTGCCGCTGGTCGCGGCATAGAGCGCGTCATGGCCGTTGCGCAGCAGGTCGCAGACATGGCCGGCTTCGGTCAGCCCCTTGACGATATAGTCTGCCGTCCGTGGATCATCCTCGACAAGGAGAAGGCGCATGGTTGTTTCGGTCCGTTGACGGCATCAGGGATAACACTGCCGGGAGCCACTTCCTAGGCTCACGAGCTTGGCGCCATTGTGTCGGAGATGGCGGTTCATCTCTTGCCTCGCCTGATCCTACTCCGATTCAACAAGCAGCGCGTCGGCCTCGGTGGCGCTGCTCCTCAGCGTCATGTAGACAACAAGGGCGACAATGCAGCCAAGGAAGATCAGGCTGGTGTAGGTCGTGCCGAAGCCCAGGCCGCCATATTCGACCGGCTGCGACAGCAGGTCGCCAAACGAGGCGCCAAGCGGACGTGTCAGAATATAGGCAAGCCAGAAGGCCAGAATGCCGTCCAGATTGACCAGGTAGTAGGCGAGCGTGATGAGCGCGATGACGCCACCGAACATCAGGCCGCTGACAAGGTAGCCCATGTCAAAGGTTTCGGCGACCAGATCACCGGCGGCGGTGCCGAGCGAGAAGGTGAAGAGGATCGCCAGCCAGTAGAAGATCTCACGTTTCGTCGTGAATATGGTGTGGATCGACAGCGTTCTTTCGCTGGCGTACCAGACCGCGAAGGTGGCGGCGAGCACGACGCTGAAGGTGATTGTCGTCGTCTGCAGGCGGACGCCGAAATTGTCCACGAGGTTGTCGGTGACCAGCGTGCCGACA
Source organism: Mesorhizobium sp. INR15 (assembly GCF_015500075.1). Taxonomy (NCBI): domain Bacteria; kingdom Pseudomonadati; phylum Pseudomonadota; class Alphaproteobacteria; order Hyphomicrobiales; family Phyllobacteriaceae; genus Mesorhizobium; species Mesorhizobium sp. INR15. The sequence goes on from NZ_CP045496.1 coordinate 1,040,538, forward strand.
ACGCTGATCAGCACCACCGCCAGCCAGTAGGCCCAGGGCACGTAGCGCTTCTGTGCGAATTGCAGCACCAGGGCGACAATCAGGACGCCGCTCATGATCAGCGATGTGACCGTCAGGCCAAGGCCGAGGTTGACGGCGAGGTAATCGGCGGCGGTTTCGCCCATGGTCACCGCCATGAGCTTGATCAGCCAGAAGTCGAGGGTGACCTCCGGAACCCGGTTGAAGGCAGGTCCGGTGGCTTGGGTTTTCAGCGCGGGCATGATGGCGTCCTGACGTTGATTGGCTGGTTGGGAATTACTTGCCCATGATCTTCATGGCCTGAGCGAAGAAGTCGTCGGCGCGCTTGTCGTCGTCGGCGTTGCAGCGCTCGACGCCCTTGGCTTCCAGGTCCGCGACCTTCGTCTTGTCGTCGGCGCTGAGCGTTGCCGTTGCCTCGGCGGCGCGCAGGGTTTTCAGTGTGTCTTCGCAAGGCGCGGTTGCCGCGGACGCGGATGAGAGCGGGCCTGAGACCGCGACCGCCGCGAGAGCAGCGGCAAGAATAAGTTTCTTCATGTGAGGTTTCCCCTTTGAGGCCGGCTTGCCGCCGGGTTCCGTTGATTCCCGGCAAGGCAGGCCGGTATCAGCAAGGTAGGGACGCGACTTCACCTCCATCTGTCCCAGGGGTTACAATTTCGTAAGAATGGAGGCAGGTTCCGCAAAGCCTCTTTACGGATGCCTCGCGGCCAGCCGATAGAAGAACGCGATGGCATTGCCCGGCCATCGGGATTGTGATCAATGCTCTTCGGTCAGCCTAAGCCAAGGAAACCGCAATGACCTATGCGTCTCTCAAGCCGGCCTCGGAGGCTTTTCTCCAGCACAAGCGGATCATCTTTGTCCGCGTCGCGGCGGTGCTCGCGGTGGTCTTGCTGTTCTGCGCCAAGCCGGCCCTGATCGAGGGATCGGACGGGCATGAGATGCTTGAGTTTATCGGCTTGAGTCTGGTGCTGGTCTGCGTCGCCGGGCGGCTATGGAGCATTCTCTATGTTGGCGGCAAGAAGAACCAGGAGCTGGTTTCGAAGGGGCCGTTTTCGATAACCCAGAACCCGCTTTATTTCTTCTCCACGGTCGGAGCCTTCGGCATCGGCCTGATCTACGGTTCGGTGCTGGCGGCCGTGGCACTCGGCCTCGCCAGCTTTGTCATCTTCAGCGTCACCGCGCGCAAGGAAGCCGAGTTTCTGTTCGGCAAGTTTGGTCCTGCCTACCTCGCCTATGCACAGCGCACGCCGCGGTTCTGGCCCAATCCGTTGCTTTACCGCGATCAGGATGAGATTCAGTTCTCGACGCGGGCCTTGCGGCGGACCTTTTATGACGGGCTCTATTTCCTGGCGCTTTTCCCGGCCATCGAAGCCGTCGAATATCTCAGGGCGAGCGGCCTCTTCCCGGCATTGCTGACGCTGTACTGAGCGCCGCTGTGAATGGCGGGTGGCGCAAGCTCTGACGTTCACCCGCACCCCCACCGCCTTGAACCGGCCAGGCCGGTCTCTTGCTTGAGCAAGATCTTTTCCGAAAACCGGTACCCACTTTTCGGGATCATGCTCTAGCTGCCAAGCGGATGCGGCATGTAGCCCACGAAGCCTGCTATCTTCCAGCTGCCTTGCACCTTGCTGCAGAAATAGAGCGTCTGCCATTTCAGCCTGTCGACGCTACCATCCGTCTTGGCAACGGAACCGTCGAACTTCTTGTGCAGCACGGCGCGGTCGCCGTTTACGTCGATGTCGCGCATGTTGGTGACGCGAAAAAGCGCCTCGCGCAGCGGTTCGGCGAATTTGGTCGCGGCGGTTTCCTTGGCCTGGCGAAGCCATTCGTCGCGATAGACGGTCAGCGTCGGGAACTGCAGCCGCCAGGCGTCGGCATTGCTGAGGAAATGTGCGTGCATGCCGAAGAAGCTCGCGGCAACGAAGTCGTCCTCGACCATCGACCAGTCCTGGCTGATGAAGGCATCGATGTCGCGCCGCACCAGCATTTCCCAGAGCGCGTGACGGTCGGCGTCGCCGACGGGAAAGGGGTTCTTGTCGAAATCCATTGCTATTCTCCTGTCTATGACTGTGGTGCGGGTGGCCGTTCAGCCACCGATCTGGTCCAGAAACGGCAGGTTGCCCGCCATCAGGCCGGCGTCGACATTCAAGGTCGTGCCGGTAATGCCGCTGGCGAAGGGCGATGCCAAGAAGGCGGCGGCGCGGGCGACCTCGGCCGGCTCCACGAGTCTTCCTAGCGGGTAGAGCTTGCCGACCGTGGCCATGATCTCCGGCTTCCCGGCCAGCCGATGCTCCCAGGCTCCGGTCCTGATCGAGCCGGGCACGACGGCATTTGCCCGGATGTTGTTGCGGCCCTCCTCGGTGGCGATTGCGCGCATCCAGGCATTCAGCGCCGCCTTGGCGGCGGCATAGGCGGGGTTGCCGAAATGCGCCTGTGCATTGACTGAGGAGATGAACACGAAGGCCGCCCCCAGCGGCTGGTTGCGCATTGCCGGCAGCAGCGCTTTCGACAGAAGCGCGGCGCTGCGAAAATTCAAATCCATCTCGTGGTCGAGCGCGGCGGTCGAGACATCGGCGAGGGTTTCGGCGCGCGTCCAGCCGGCGTTGGAAATCACCGCCGCCGGCGCGGCGTCGCGGCTGACCCGGGTGGCGAAGTCCTCGACGGCCTTGTCGTCAAGCAGATCGAAATGGTGGGCCTCGGCAATTCCGCTCGCCGTGAGGTCCATCTCGTCGCGATCGGCGGCAATGACCCTTGCGCCGCATGCCGAGAGAATTTCGACCAGGGCACCGCCGACACCGCCGCCAGCACCGGTCACGATCACGTTGCGACCGCCGAAATCGATCATGCCATTCCCCGCCTGACTGGTGTTCCCATCCAATCCTCTCTCGCCGAGCCGCTGGATGCAATCAACTGAAAGACAGGATGCTGTTGCGCCTGTAATAAAGCAACACAAACTCCAAAAATATGTTGCTTTCCAACAGGGCCTCTATCAGGATCGTGCCGATAGGCGTAGACGACCGGCCAGCAAATGGGGTCAAATCGCGCGGCCAGAGGAAATCCGCCGAACGGCACAAGCGATATCCCATAAGCCAGGTGTGTCCCCATCAGCTCAACAGGAGATCTTTCTTGCCCAAGCAATGTTTTGGAACATCCCATGTCCCCTTGTCGCCCGCCGTCCGCGCCGGCGACTTTGTCTACATCTCGGGCCAGGTTCCGGTCGGCGGTGACGGGCTCGTCGTCAAGGGCGGCATATCGGAGCAGACCGAACAGGTGCTCGCCAACGTCACGGCGGCACTGGCCCTGGCCGGCTGCACCATGGACGATGTCGTCAAGACGACGGTCTGGCTGGAAGACGCGCGCGACTTCGGCGCCTTCAATGTCGTCTATGCCAGGCATTTTCCAAAGAACCCGCCGGCTCGCACCACTGTGGAATCGCGGCTGATGATCGACATCAAGATCGAGGTCGAGGCCGTCGCCTACAGGCCGGTCTGACGCCGCCTTCCGCCTTCCGCAAACAGGAACCACTCGCCGATGCGTGTCTTCACAGCCTCGCTTGCTACCGAGACCAACACTTTCTCGCCGGTATCGACCGACCGGTCGTCCTTCGAGATGGCGTTTTACGCGCCACCTGGAAAACATCCGGAAACGCCGACACTCTGCTCGGCGCCGATACCTGTGCTGCGGCGTCGGGCCAAGGCCGAGGGCTTCACGCTGATCGAGGGTACGGCGACCTGGGCCGAGCCCGGCGGCTATATCAGGCTCGATGTCTATGAGGCACTGCGCGACGAGATCCTTGGTCAATTGCGTGCCGCCATGCCGGTGGATTGCGTGGTGCTTGGCCTGCATGGCGCGATGATCGCGCGCGGGCTTGAGGACTGCGAGGGCGATCTGCTAGCCCGCGTCCGCGAGATCGTCGGACCAGACGTCATCGTCGCCGCCGAACTCGACCCGCACAGCCAGCTGACCAGAAAGCGTGTCGCGGCGGCGGACATCCTGGCGGCCTTTCTCGAATTTCCGCATACCGATTTCGTCGAGCGCGCCGAGCATGTCGTCGAACTGGCATTGGCGGCAACGCGCGGCAGGATCAGGCCTCTGATCTCGACCTTCGATTGCCGGATGATCGATGTTTTCCCGACCAGCCGCGAGCCGATGCGCTCTTTCGTCGACCGCATGAAGGCGCTGCAAGGCAAGGATGGCATCCTGTCGGTGTCGCTGATCCATGGCTTCCTGGCCGGCGACGCCGCGGAGATGGGAACGCAGGTCATTGTCGTCAGCGACAATGACCGCGGCGCCGGCGATGCGCTGGCGGAACGGCTTGGCCATGAAGTGTTTTCCATGCGCGGCACAACCGCCATGAACAGCGTGACGGTCGGTGAGGCCATCGGCCGGGTCAAGGCCGGCGGCCATGGCGACAAGCCCTTCGTGCTTGCCGACATGTGGGACAATCCCGGTGGCGGCACCGCCGGCGACAACACCGCCCTGCTGCGCGCGCTGGTCGAGAGCGGCATCAAAAGTGCCGGCGTCGCCACCATCTGGGACCCGCAAGCGATCGCGCTGGCGCAAGGTGCCGGCGAAGGTACCGTGCTCGACATCCGCATCGGCGGCAAGACCAGCCTCGCCAGCGGCCAGCCCTTCGACGGCCTGTTCGAGGTCCGCCGGCTGGTGCCCGAAGCCTGGCAGTCGTTCGGCAAAAGCCTGGTGCCGCTCGGGCCGTCCGCCGTGCTCAGGCTGGCCGGCACGGAGATCGACATCATCATCAACACCAACCGCACGCAGACCTTCGAGCCTGACATTTTTTCCAATCTCGGCATCGATCCGTCGGCCAAGCAGATGCTGCTGGTCAAATCGACCAACCATTTCCATGCCGGCTTCGCGCCGGTTGCGCGCGAGATCATCTATGTGGCGGTCGAAGGCTGCTACCCGAACAATCCGCGCACCACCGACTACCGCCGGCTCAAGCGCGCGATCTGGCCGATCGTCGCCGATCCGTTCGAGGCCGATGAGGCGGCGGCCTGAGGCAATCCGGATGAACGAAGCGGAGGCGAGAGCGGATGCGGATTGATCTCCTTTTCAAGGGTGGCCGGCTGATCGATCCGGCGTCGGGGCTCGACGCCCCACGCGATCTCGCCATCGCCAATGGCCGCGTGGTCGCGGTCGAAAGCGACATTCCGACGGACCGCGCCACGCGCGTCATCGACGCCAGCGGCTGCGTTGTCACGCCCGGGCTGATCGACCTGCACAGCCACGTCTACTGGGGCGGCACATCACTCGGCGTCGATGCCGACCGCCTTGCCGCCAAGAGCGGCACCACGACCTTCATCGACGCCGGCAGCGCCGGCGCCGGCAATTTCCTCGGCTTCCGCCGCCATGTCATGGAGCGCTCGAAGGTGCGCATCCTGGCCTATGTCAACATTTCCTTTGCCGGCATCTTCGGGTTCTCGCAGACCGTTTCAGTTGGCGAGTGCAGCGACCTCGGGCTCTGCAACCCACGCGAGGTTGTCGCGGCGGCGCGCGAGCACCGCGATGTCGTCGTCGGCGTCAAGGTGCGTTCCGGGCGCCATGCCGGTGGCACCAGCGGCATCGCCCCGGTCGACCTGGCGCTGGAGGCCGCCGACCAGGCCGGCCTGCCGCTGATGGCGCATATCGACGAGCCGCCGCCCGGGCGTTCGGAAGTCCTGCCGCGTCTGCGCCGGGGCGACATTCTCACCCACTGTTTCCGGCCTTTCCCCAACGCGCCGGTCTTCGCCTCGGGCGCGGTGCGGCCAGACATGCGGCTGGCGCGCGAGCGCGGCGTCATCTTCGACATCGGCCATGGCATGGGCTCGTTCGATTTCGCCGTGGCCCGGGCGATGCTGGCCGAAGGGCTGGCGCCCGACGTGATCAGCAGCGACGTGCATCTCTACTGCGTCGACGGTCCGGCCTTCGACATTCTGGTGTGCATGTCAAAGCTGCTGGTGCTCGGCATGCCGTTGGTCGAGGTTCTGCGCGCGGCAACCCAAGCGCCGGCGCAAGCGATCGCGCGGCCTGACCTCGGCACGCTCGCGGTTGGCACCGTTGGCGACGTTGCCGTGCTGCGGCAGCGGCCAGGCCGTTTCACCTTTGTCGACGCCGTCGGTGCCTCGCTGGTTGCCGACCAGAGGCTGGTTTCGGAAGGCATCGCGATCGGCGGCACCTGGTGGCCGAACGAGGCGGACGACCACGACGAGACGGAGCGGTTCGAGGCGCATGCGGATGAGTCGCATGTCGCTGTCGCGGCCCGACATTTCGGGCATGGGCATGATTGAGGGCCTGTCCCGGGATCAGATGGATTCCAGCCCTCCTGCTTTGCCGCTACACTCGGCGAATCTCGGTGCTGCCCTCTCGCGCCGGACACGCGGCCGAGGAAAACGATGAATGTCGAATGAGGGCAATCCCAAGATAGTTCATGGCAGGACGCCGCAATCAGCGGCGATGCTGGCAAACGTCAAGCGAGCGATGGCGATCACCGCCCGGCTTAACCGCCTGACGTTCAACGATGCGGACGAAGTTCGCGCCTTGTTCAGCGAACTCATCGGCAAGCAGGTGGACGACAGCTTTTTGCTGATCCCGCCCTTCTATACCGCCGGCGGTGACGAAATCCGTATCGGGCGCAATGTCTTCGTCAACCAGAACTGCACGTTCTATGACCTTGGCGGGCTCGACATCGCCGACGACGTGATGATCGGGCCGAACGTGAGCATCATCACCACGGGCCATCCGCTTGAGCCGTCGCAGCGCCATGCCGTCACGATCGGAAAGCCTATTGTGATCGGGAAAAACGTCTGGATCGCGGCAGGCGCCACGATCATCGGCGGTGTGACGATAGGCGAGAACTCTGTTGTGGGCGCGGGTTCCGTGGTCACCAGGGATGTCCCCCCGAATACACTTGTCGGAGGGAATCCGGCGCGGGTCATTCGCTCGATTGGCGACGGCTGAAGGAGCCGCCGGACACGAGAGATGATGAGCGTCTGCTTTATCTGTCGGAGTTGCTGGGTGCGCCATAAACCGGCGTTGCAATGCCTTCCATCCGCGCCTTGATCTGCAGCGCCACGTATTTCGAATAGAAGCGCGACAGGGCAAGGTTGCCGCCCTGGAACCACAGCGCCTGTTGCGCCGTCGGCTTCCACATGTTGCGGAGCTCGCCTTGCCATGGCCCCGGATCGCCCTTCACGCCTGAACCAATCCCCCAGCACGGGCCGACCTTGTCGGCGACCTCGCGCGAGACGATGCCGGCCACCGTCTCGTTCATGGACTGATAGCCGGTGCAGGAGATGATGGCGTCGACGGCAAGCTCGGTGTCGTCCTCGAACAGGATGCCATCAGGCGTCAGCGATTTGATGGCGGTGCCGCCGCGCACGCCGATCTGGCCATCGATGATCAGTTCGGAGGCGCCGACATCGATGTAGTAGCCTGAGCCGGTGCGGTAGGCCTTCATCAACAGGCCGGTTTCGTCGTCGCCGAAGTCGATGGCAAAGCCGGCGCCGCGCAAGCGGTCGTAGAAGGCCGCGTCGCGCGCCTTGATCACTTCGTAGAGGGCCTGCTGGCTCTTCGGCAGCAGCGCGAAGGGCGTCGAGGCGACGATCATGTCGGCCTTCTCGGTCGTGATGCCGCGCGCAAGCGCATTCTCCGAAAAGATCTCGAAGCCGACTTCCATCAGCGTGTCGGACTTCACCACCGTGGTTGGCGAGCGCTGGATCATCGTCACCTTGGCGCCGCTTTCCCAGAGATCGACGCTGACATCATGTCCGGAGCTGGCGGCGCCGATGACGGCAACCTTCTTGCCGCGAAATTTCTCGCCGCTGGCATACTGGCTGGAATGCAGCAACTCGCCCTTGAATAGCTCGGCTCCCGGCAGATCGATCCGTCGCGGCGGGCCATAGGCGCCGGTAGCGAAGACGATGTGCTTCGGCTTCAGCGTGACGCGCTGGCCGACACGGTCCACCACCACGGTCCAGACCTTCCCGGCCTCGTCGTAGCTGGCGCTGACGCACTTGGTGGCGACCCAGTAGTTGAGCTCCATCACCCGCGTGTACATTTCCAGCCAGTCGCCCATCTTGTCCTTGGGCGTGAATACCGGCCAGTTTTCCGGAAACGGAATGTAGGGCAGATGGTCGTACCAGACCGGGTCGTGCAGCACGAGCGAGCGGTAGCGGTTGCGCCAGGAATCACCCGGCCGGGCATTCTTCTCGATGACGATGGTGGGCACGCCGAGCTGCCGCAGCCTTGCGCCCAGCATGATGCCGCCCTGGCCGCCGCCGATGACCAGGCAATAGGGCTGTTCGCTGCCGCCGAGCTCGCGCGTCTCGCGTGTCCTTGCCTCCGACCAGGTCTCGCGGTTGGGGTCGGCCTTGTGGCGCACGCCGAGGGGCCGCGCCGCGCCCTTGCGCTCCTCGAACCCCTTGAGGTCGGTCATCGCCGTGAACAGCGTCCGGCAGCGGCCGTCGCGCAGCCGCATGACGCCCTGGCCCCAGGCCGACGCGGTCTCGAAGCTGAACCAGGCCTCGATGGTGCCCTCGTCCGACACCGCTTCGCCGGTCAGTTGCCAGGCAGACGGGTTGGTTGCCGCAAGCGTGGCCTTCAGCATGTCCTCGATCGCCGCGCGGCCTTCCATGGTCTTGATGTTCCAGGTGAAGGTCAGGAGGTCACGCCAGTAGCACTCGTCGACGAAAAGGTTGCCGGCTGCGGCCACATCGCCTGTTTCGAGCGCCCGCGCTAGGGAATCAAGCCATGCGGTGGCCTGTTTCGATGGTGCCATGTCGAGCATTTTTTCCTTCATCCCTTTCAAATCGGTGCGACCGGATCTTTCCTTCTCCCCCTGTGGGAGAAGGTGGCCTCGCGAAGCGAGGTCGGATGAGGGGTGCTCCAGCTTGGCGATGCCGGCACTCAGTCCAACACCCCTCAACCGTCTCGGCGCTGCGCGCCGATTCTCCCACAGGGGGAGAAGGAAGAGCGCCCCTCAATCCCCCAGCGGCTCCATCTCCTTGCCGGTGCGGTGGATTTGGGCGTTGTACTTGATACGGCGGACGGTCTCGCGGGCCGCGCCATCGAGCTTGTAGGCGGTGGCCACTGCCAGCAAGTCGATCGCCGCGAGAAATGCGTAGCGCGAGGCCGTCGGCTTCAGCGTGTCGGGGTATTCTGCTACCGCCACCGTCAGCCGCACATCGCAGGCGCGGGCGAGGTCGGTATCGGGCGCGGTAACGCCGATCGCGTTGGCGCGGTAATGCTTGGCAAGCTCGACGGCCTCGATCACTTCGCGCGTGCGCCCAGTCGCCGAGAGGGCGATCACCAGGTCGTTGGGCTTCAGGGTCGAAGCGGTCATACGCATCAGATAGGGGTCGCACTGGGCGTTGACGGTGATGCCGTAGCGAAACAGCCGGTACTGGGTTTCCTGCGCCAGCGCGGAAGAACTGCCGCCGAGACCGAACACCGTGACCTGGCGCGCCCTGGCGATGAGCTCGGCGGCCTTCTGCAGCTGCGCCGGATCGATCTGACGCTCGGCTTCCTGCAGCGCCCGGCGCGCCTCGCCGAACACCGCGTTCCAGAACGGCATGCCGTTGTCGCCGCTGGTGACCGGAGGCTTGCTCAGATAGAGCGCGCCGACGACCAGGCTTTGCGCCAGCTTGAGCTTGAAATCACGCACGCCCTCGCAGCCAATGGCGCGGCAGAAGCGGGTCACTGTCGGTTCGCTGACGCCGGCGCGCTGGGCCAGGGCGGCGTTCGACGCGTCGACCGCGTATTTAACATCGTCGAGCACGACATCGGCGACGCGCCGCTCGGCTGGGCGCAATTCGGCGTAGGTGTCCTTGACCAGCGAGATGATGTCGGGGATGCGCCGGATGTGCTCGCGCCCATCGGCGTCGCTGTCCGATATCCCTGCCTGGCTATCAGCTTCGGTCATATGGTCGGGTCTCTCCATGCTTTGCGGACCGAAGCTCTTACCATGTTTGCAGGCCGGCGTTCCACGCGCTTGGAGGCGTCACAACTGCTGCGTGCCGCAAGGGTATGGCACCCGCTTTGCCCGCTCATCCCGACCGCAAGGCCCCGCCCTGTGTTTCACCGGCTTTCCCGCAGTATGTAGGAAAGCAACACGCATTTCAAGATAAAGAAAATCGTTATAAAACAGACAGATAAAAGACGATAGACGTTGACCTTGCTCTAAGCTGGCTGTCCGCGCTTGACAGGAAAGTAGGATAGTTACAGACTGATTTTATGCGGATGGATGACCATTGGATCATCCCGCAATCTCAAAGGGGCGCATGAACGTGGGCGATGCACCAACCCCGAAACTTGGCGTGCAGGCAGCGACCAAGATCTACCGCACGGCTTCCGGCGATCTGCTGGCGCTGGACCGCTGCAGCCTCGATGTCAGGGCCAATGAAATCGTCTCGATCGTCGGCCCGTCCGGCTGCGGCAAGACCACGCTTCTGTGGTCGATGTCAGGCCTGCACAGCCTGACCAGCGGCGAGATTCGTCTCGACGGCAAACCCATCTCGGGCCCGCATCCCGATATCGGCATCGTCTTCCAGGAAGCGAACCTGCTGCCGTGGCGCAATCTTGATGCCAACATTCGCTTTCCCTTCGAGATCAAGGGCGAGAAGCCCGACCGCGCCTGGATCGCGCATCTCCTGAACCGCGTCGGGCTGGATGGGTTCGGCGGCAAGTTCCCGCGCGAACTTTCGGGCGGCATGCAGCAGCGCGCGGCGATCGTGCGCGCGCTGGCGCTGAAACCCTCGGTGCTGCTGATGGACGAGCCGTTCGGCGCGCTCGACAGCTTTACCCGCGAGGAGATGAACCGGCTGGTCGAGGAGATCTGGCTCGATACCAAGACCACCATTGTCTTCATCACCCACAGCATCGAGGAAGCGATCTTCCTGTCCGACAGGGTGGTGGTGCTGAGCTTGCGGCCGGGACGTGTCGCCAAGGAATATCGCGTGCCGTTTCCAAGGCCGCGGTCACTGGAGATCATGGCGACGCGGGAGGTTTTCGATCTCACCAACCGGATCAAGATGGACATTGTCGGCGAACGCACGCGTCCTGAGGTAGCCGAGCGCACCACCGCTGAAATCGCGAGGATCAGGCCGTGAGCGACGCCATCCCGGAATTCTCGAAAACAAAGACCGGCGATGGCCATGAGGTCAGCCTGACCAACCTTTCCGCCTTCGCCAGCGGCCCCGGCATCAAGTCGGGCAAGGAAGTCGCCGCCATTCTGGCCGTGGCCGTGATCATCATCGGCGGCATCGAACTGGCGCTGCGGCTGTTGCTTGTGCCGCTCTACATCATGCCGCCGCCAAGCTCGATCGCCTATGCGCTGTTCGACGAGTTCCCGCTGATCGCGCCGCATCTGGGCTACACGCTGGTCGAACTGCTTTCGGGTTTCACCATCGGCGCCATCATCGGCCTGGTGCTGGCCGCCGTGATCACGCAATTCCCCTTCGCCGAGAAGATTGTCGCACCCTACATCCTGCTTCTGGTCACCACGCCGATGCTGGCGCTGGTGCCGCTTCTGATCCTGCGCTTCGGCTTCGGTTACACGCCGCGCATCATCGCGGTGGCGCTGGCGGCCGGGCCGATGGTGATGATCAACGCGGCCACCGGGTTCCGCCGTGTCGACAGCGCCAAGATCGCTTTGGCGCGGTCCTACGGCGCCAGCACCTTGCAGATTTTCTGGAAGATCCGCGCGCCGATGGCGCTGCCGATGATCCTGGTCGGGCTGATGATCGGCGCCATCTTCGGGCTGCTGACAGCGGTCGGCGCCGAAATGGTCGGCGGCGGTTTTGGCCTCGGCAACCGGCTGACCACCTATTCGTCGATGATCCAGATGCCGCAATTCTTCGCGGTGGTGCTGATCCTGTCGACGCTCGGCATCCTCATCTACGTCCTGTTCTTCCTGATCGGCAAGAAGTGGGCGAGCTGGGAGGCATAGGGACAACGACTTGACGCGGAAGCAGACAACGCCCGGGAGGCGGGCGGCAAGGCAAGACTGACAATCAACAAAAAAGGGGAATGCCATGACCAAAGAGAATTCCATCAGCCAGGCGGGAATCAGCCGCCGCTACTTCCTGCAGGTCACCGGCGCCGGGCTGGTGACGGCGACCGCGCTCGGCGCATCGGGCCTCAGGGCCAAGGCCGAGCCCTACGGCAAGTTCACCTGGATCTCGCCGCGCGGCACGCTTGAAGTGCTCGACGACTATCCCTACTGGGCGGCCAAGAAGGCTGGCTATTTCGACGGGCTCGACACCGACATGCAGCCGGGTCCATCGGACGGCACGGCGACCGTGAAGTTCGTCGATGTCGGCCAGGCCGACATGGGCTTTCCGTCGCCCGGCGTGTTCTCCTTCGCCATCCAGAACGGCATGAAGCTGAAGTCGGTGTTCCACATGGGCGCCCGCGACACGTTCAGCATCGCCTTCCGCAAGGGCGAGGGCTCGAACGACCTGAAGAAGCTGGAAGGCAAGACCATCCTGCTCGGCTCGGCCGCCTGGCAGTCGATCACCGATCCGCTGCTGGCCGCGCAAGGCGTCGACATCAAGAAGGTGAAATATGTCGAGGCCGGCTGGCCGACCTGGGGCACGGCATTGGCTGGCGGCCAGGGCGACGCGGCGCTGGCCTGGGAAGGCCTGCGCGCCGAGTGGATCGCCAAGGGCCTCGACTTCGAATACTGGCTCGGCGTGAAGAATTCGAAACTGCCGGCTAACACCTTTGTCGTGCGCGCCGCCGATCTCGCGGACCCGGACCGCAAGGCGTTCCTGGAAAAGTACCTGCGCGGCTGGGCCATGGGCCTCGAATTCGGCTACCAGAACCCGCGCGCGGCGGTCGAAGCCGTGTTCGAGCAATTCCCGACGCTGGCCAAGAATCTCGGGCCGGAACTCGGCACGACATCGATCCTGCAGCAGATCAATGTCTTCCGTGGCGACATGGACAAGCGCGGCGGCTGGGGCTCGCACGACATGGCGAGCTGGCAGGGCTTCTTCGACGAGATCCACAAGATCGGCCAGATCACCAGCCCGGTGAAGGCAGAGGATGTCTGCAGCAACGAGCTGATCGAGGCGGCCAATGCTTTCGACAAGGCCAAGGTCAAGGCCGATGCCGATGGCGTCAAACTGTCGGAGGGCTTTGCCGCGCTCGATGTCGAGAAGATCAAGGCGCATCTGTTCGACTCGGCAATCAAGTAAGGGCGCAAGATTGGGCAATGTCGGCTCCGCCCCTCATTGCCCTGCCGGGCATTTCTCCCCGTTTAGGGACGGGGAGAAAGACGCTGCCATCGATGGCTTCGCCAATCGCCGGCACTGCAAGAAGGCGCCAACATCGCGGTCATCTCCCTTCTCCCCGTCACTATACGGGGAGAAGGTGCCGGCAGGCGGATGAGGGGCAGCGCAAACCTAAAATGATTGCCTTAGGCAATTGTTCAATGCGGGCGGTGGCGCAGTTGCCGTCCAAGATTCAATCAAAACTTGGGAGCTCGTGGTGGCCGAAAAAGTAAAAGTGCTGGTGGTTGGCCTGGGCAATATGGGCGCGTCGCATGCCAGCGCCTATCACAGGCTCGACGGTTTCGAGATCGTCGGCATCATGAGCCGCTCGATCAAGAGCAACACGAAGATCCCGGCGGAATTGTCGACCTATCCGCTCTATGAGGATTTCGACAAGGCGCTGAAGGAGACGAAGCCGGACGCCGTCTCCATCAACAGCTGGCCGAACACGCATGCCGAATATGCGCTGAAGGCCATTGATGCCAATTGCCATGTGTTCATGGAAAAGCCGCTGGCCACCAACAACGAGGATGCCGAGAAGGTCGTTGCGGCGGCGCGGGCGAAGAACCGCAAGCTGGTGCTCGGCTATATCCTGCGCGTTCATCCCTCTTGGATCAAATTCATCGAGGTCGGCAAGACGTTGGGCAAGCCGCTGGTCATGCGCCTCAACCTCAACCAGCAGAGCAGCGGCAGCGCCTGGCACTGGCACAAGAACCTGATCGATTCGCTGATCCCGATCGTCGATTGCGGCGTGCATTATGTCGACGTCATGTGCCAGCTGACGGGCGCCAAGCCGGTGCGCGTGCATGGCATCGGCGCCAAGCTGTGGGCGGAAGCCGACAAGCAGAATTACGGCCATCTCCACGTTACCTTCGATGACGGTTCGGTTGGCTGGTATGAGGCGGGCTGGGGCCCGATGATGAGCGAGACCGCCTATTTCGTGAAGGATGTTGTTGGGCCCAAGGGCGCGGTTTCCATTGTCGCCGGCCAGCAGGCGAGCGCTGCCGCTGACGCCGCCGAAGTTTCGAACTCCGCCGATATCGACCGGCACACCAAGACCGACGCGCTGAAAATCCACTACGCGCAGGTCGATGGCGACAAGAATTTCTCCAAGCCCGACGAGATCGTCAGCATGGAGGACGAGCCGGGTCACCAGGAGCTTTGCGACCGCGAGCAGGCGTTCTTCCTGCGCGCCATCCGCGAGGATCTCGACCTGACGGAGCAGATGGATGCGGCGGTGAACAGCCTGCGCATCGTGCTGGCCGCCGAACAGAGCATCGAGCAAGGGCGGACCATCGAACTGGCCTGACGTCATCCGGCGATTGGCGCTGGAGCCAGACACGGGCGCCGCCACGGCAAGGTGCGAGGATGCCGTTGGCGGGAGCATTGCAAGGGAGAGAGATATGGCCGCTGTCACTGACAGTCTGTTGCAGACTTATGCCGAGTCCGACGCGCTTGATCTGGCCGGCCTGGTGCGGAGCGGCCAAGTCACACCAGCAGAACTGGTCGAAGCGGCAATCACGCTGGTCGAGCGGCTCAACCCGGCGCTGAACGCGGTCGTTCATAGGCTCTACGACATGGCGCGCGCCCAGGCCGGAACTGTCGACAAAGATGCGCCCTTCGCCGGCGTGCCGTTCCTGCTCAAGGAGCTGGCGTCGTCCTGGACCGGGGCGCCGAACACCAATTCCTGCGCCTTCCTGAAAGACATCGTCGCCGACTTCGATACCGAGGTGGTCCGCCGCATGAAGGCCGCCGGGCTGGTGCTGATCGGCAAGTCGAACGCGCCGGAGAATGGCTGGTCGATCACGACGGAGCCAAAACTCTATGGCGCGACGAAGAACCCGTGGAAGGAAGGCATCACGCCGGGCGGCTCAAGCGGCGGTGCCGCCGCCGCCATCGCCTCGCGCATGGTGCCGATCGCCGAAGCCAGCGATGGCGCCGGCTCGATCCGCATCCCGGCGTCATGCTGCGGCATTGTCGGGCTGAAGCCGTCGCGTGGCCGCGTCAGCCTCGCGCCGTTCGGCGACTATTGGTATGGCGGCGCCTATTTCCTGTGCTGCTCGCGCACGGTGCGCGACACCGCGGCCTATCTCGACGCGGTGGCCGGGGCGCTGCCTGGCGATGCCTATACGCCGCCGGTTCCCGATGGCAGCTGGCTCAGTCTCTCGTCGCGTGCGCCGAAGAAGCTGCGCATCGGCTTTACCGTGACACCGCCGAACGGCACGGTCATCGACGCGGAGGTGAAGGCGGCTGTTCTGGCCACCGTGGCTGCCCTCGAGGGTCTTGGGCACCATGTCGAGGAGCACGACATGCCGCTCGACGCCAATGCGGTCTGGGCGACCTACACCAACATGACCTGCGTGCAGACGGCAGCGACCTTCGATTACCTTGAAACAGTGGTCGGCCGGCCGGTGACGCCAAGGGATGTCGAGGCGGTGACCTGGGCGATCATCGAGCGCGGCCGCTCGACCAGTGGCATCAGGCATGTCTCGGATGTCGAGCAATTGCGCCAGATCGGCCGCGACATCGTCGGCGATCTCACCGCCTATGATCTGTTCATAACACCGACGCTGACGCAGCTGCCCAGGCCGCTCGGCTATTACGACATGTCGGAAACCGACATTGACCGCTACAACGCCAAATGGGCGGACTCGGTGTTTGCCTACCCCTTCAACATCTCCGGACAGCCGGCGATCTCGCTGCCGCTGGGCTGGTCGAAAGGCGGCGTGCCGATCGGCGTGCAACTGGTCGGCCGCTATGGCGACGAGGCGACGGTGCTGGCCGCCTCCGCGCAGTTGGAACAGGCGATGCCCTGGAAGGAAAGGCGGCCGCCGATAAGCGCTTAGCTGCCCGGCACGGCAAGGGCCGAGCGGTGAATAGTCCGGCATCCACGCTCTATCGCACCCCCCTCTGTCCTACCGGACATCCCCCAGTTGGGGGGAGATCGGCTGTCGTGATCGCTGCCGCTGATTTTCAACTTAGCAAGAAGAGGGGCTGGAGCCGAAGCTGCCAATCTCCCTCCTTGTGGGGGAGATGTCCGGCAGGACAGAGGGGGGCGCCGTGGAGAACAAACTTTGCGGGAACGCCCCACCCTCGCTATCCGATGACCTCCAGCCGTCGCGGCAGGCGGTTCATGGCGACAGGTCCATCCGGCGTGATCAGGAACTGGTCTTCGAGATTGAAGCTGGCGAGGCCGTCGATATAGAGCGGGACCTCGAAGGCCAGCACCATGCCGGCTTCGATCACCACTTCGCTGCCGGCCGAGATGAATGGCCATTGTTCGGAGAATACCGACTGGCCGACGCCGTGACCGAAATGGCCACGGCGGTAGGAAGGCAGGCCTTGCCGCGCCAGGCTCGCGGTTGCGACGCGGTGCACGCTGCCCAGCGACTTGCCGGGCATGAGCGCGGCCAGTCCGTCGTCGAAGGCGCGTTCGGCGATGGCATGCAGTTCGGCCTGGTCGGCCGACGGCGGTCCGAAGATGAAATTGCGCGACATGTCGGAAGCGTAGCCGCCAACGGTGCAGACCATGTCGGCTTTCAGCGGATCGCCAGGCATGGCGATCGCGTCGGCACCCTTGGGCCAGGCGCCCAGCGTTACGTACTCGGCGGTCGCGACAGGATGGGACAGTCCTGCCGCCGCGCTGGAAACTCCTTGCCGATAAAGCGCGACGAGGTCGGCCTGACGCATGCCGGCCATGGCATCCACCTGCAGCCGCTCCAGCCCGGCTTCCGACAGGATGATGCCTTGCCGGAGATGTTCGATCTCACGCTGCGACTTGATCGACCGCAACCTGTCCAGGACCGGCGCGCCGTCAACCAGCGTCGAGGTCGGCAACTGCGCCTGCATGACGGAAAAATCGGCGGCGGCGATGAAATCCAGATCGACGCCGATGGTGGTGCGATCCAGTCCGAGTTCTGCGAGGATTGTTTTTAGCTGATCCAGGGACCGAGCGAGCTCGAACGTCGCGGGCCGTGAAAATTCCGGTGCGCGGCCTGATGATTTCAGGCCAGCCTCGATGCGTTCAGCAAGCGGTTGCGCAGATGTCGAGGCAGCCAGCGTCGCGGTTTCGATCCAGATTGGATGGTCGCGGATGATAGCGCCCGGCATTGCCGCGCGAACCTGTGGTGCGTTGAAATCGCCGACCACGACTCCGATCGGCAAATCGCCTCGGTCGGGGATGACGACAAAACCCGCGCCGGCGCGGCGAAACAGGCCGGCCGGTCCGATCCACGCGCCGGTCGCATAATGGAATGCCTCCGGCGCGCATAGCACCAGCGCCTGTATGCCGGCGCGTTGCATCAGCTGCGTGGCGCGTTCGCGGTCGATATACCCGGTCATTGTCGTCTCCGAATGTCTTGAGGCAGCGGAGCATTCCGGAGGTCGACAATCAAGCGTCGGTCGGGCTGGCCGGCTGGGCTGGCCGGCTTGGTCGCTGAAAAAGTGCTTGAGAAGAATCCTCCAAGCAACATGATTCCGAAAAGCGGGAATTGATACGAAACGCGGCTTAGAAGTTTCGCCGTGCTGCCCACAGAAATGAAAAAGGCCGGAAACGATCCGGCCTTTTTTCACTGATGCTTGATTCCCCTGAAGGAAACTGGAGCGGGTGAAGCGATTCGAACGCTCGACCCCAACCTTGGCAAGTGTGTGGTCCAACAGTTCCTCGGGTGCCCCGGGGTTTATGCAACGCCGGAATTGCTGCGGAAAGCAATAGCTTAAGAGATACCTATGGGTTATAGTGGGATACACCGGTTCACGCAATCGGTGCTGCCCCTGTGCTGCCCCGGGAATTGCCGTGCTGTCCAAAACCAAGCTTACCGATGCTGTCGTCGCCCGCGCCACGCTGCCACCTGGCAGATCGGAAGCTGTGATTTGGGACACCGAGGTGACCGGCTTCGGCCTGCGGCTCCGTGGCGGCGCCCGTACCTACATCGTTGCATATCGACCGGGTGGACTTGGCCGGGCCGTCAACACCAAGCGCATCAGGCTCGGCACTCCAGAAACTATCCGGACCGTGGCAGACGCGCGGAAGCTTGCGTTCGCAGCGTTGGGCAAGGTGGCTGCAGGGGGCGATCCCGCGAAAGATCGGGCGGAGGAAAAGCGTCGCGACAAGGCGCGAGTGTCGAAGCTGCTCGATCGCTACGAGGCCGACCTGAAGCGGCGCAACTACGTCGCCTGGAAGATGGTCCTGAGCGTCCTGCGGAGACGACTGAAAAAACATGCCGAAAAGGACATTGCCCAGCTTAAGGGCACCGATTTTGCCACCATCATTGAGGCCTTGGAGCGAGCCGGGATGCAGGGTGCTGCGGATGAATTCCGCTCGCGCTGCCGCGCGTTTCTGGCCTTCTGCCAGGTAAAGGCGAAGGTGATCGACAGCAATCCGCTCTACGGCTACCGCCGGCAACGCGCCACCCGGTCGGACCGCCTGACAAAGAAACGGCACGGGCGAGCTCTTTCAGACGATGAGATCGTTCGGGTATGGAACGCCGCGAAGCCCGACACAGTTTTTGGCCGATTCGTTCGCTTCCTCATCCTTACGGGCTGTCGCCGCGGCGAGGGCGCAGGGCTCGAGCGGAAGATGGTGGACCGGACGGACCCAAAGAAGGCCGTCATCAATCTGCCGGCGACTTTCGTCAAGCAAGGGCGCGGGCACACCATAGGCGTATCGGACCTGTTGGCCGCCTTGTTCGCAATGTGCCCGGTCGATGCGCGTTCCGATCTGATGTTCCCCTCGGCGCGCACCGGTGGGCCGATGAGCGGTTGGAATAAAATGACGGCAGCCCTTGTGAAGGTTAGCGGTGTCGACTTCACTTTTCACGATCTTCGCCGGACATTCCGCACCGGTCTAAGCCAGCTTGGAATCGACACGGAGACCGCCGAATTGTCATTGGGCCATGCTCGGGAGAACCTGATCGAAATCTACGACAGGGACAACGGCGCGGAGCGGGTCCGTTTTGCGTTTGAGGCTTGGTCGGATCACGTCGACCGTGTGGTGAAGGCGGCACAGATCGGAGCCTTTGGATGACCGCGAAGTTGGGCGACATCGTTGGGAAAGGGATATTGAAAGCTCCAGCGCCGAGCGATGGGTTCGACATGTTGGTCGCGCTTGCTGCCCGATACGACGTTGAGCCCGCCGAACTATTGGAGCGGCTCTCGGGGTCAGACGTGCTGGCAAAGATATGCCGTGATGTGCTGGGCCTTCCCGGTTCACAAAAAGGCCCCGGGCGCGAGCCGGACGACGATTTGAACTGGCGCCTATTTCGCTTTGTGATCGAATATCGTCTCCTACACGGCGCCAGCCTTAATCAGGCAATCCGCGAGTGGGTCGCGATAAACGGGGGTGAGAACGAAAAAGCATCTGCCGAAGGCAATGCCCGTAGGCGGTTCAAGCGCCAATTCAAACGGTGGGGCTCGATCGCCACCCTTCAGACGCTTTACATGGACCGGCCGCCGGAGGGGACATAATTCGCGACGGTTTATGTCCCTGCTACCGGGGGTTCCTCTCGGCTACGGTTGATCAATCAACAGACGATCAACGGACGGCCCCCATGCTATCGCTTCCGCAAAATACCCCCAATCTCGCCGCGCTGCCGGCGGATGCCCTACTCACCCGAAAGCAGATGTCGGCACTGTCAGGCTTCACAGAGCAAGCCTTCAAAAAATGGGCACGGCTCCGGCGCGGCCCTAACGTCACGGTTATCGAGGGTCGGCCGCGTTACCGCGTGGCCGACGCGCGCGCCTGGCTTGGGGCAGCCCAATGATGGCCAAGAATGGCGCCCGCACCCTGATGCAGCGCGCCCTCACCGACCTCCCGCGAGGGCCTGAAGACATCGTCGAGCTATTTGGCCCGGCCCACGTGCGCGATATCACGATCCAGATCCTGCAGGGCGTGGGCTGCAAGCTCGACGGCGACACAATGTCTGTGGAACTTCTCATCCAGTACGCTCGGCAAGTCGATGTCGAGCCTCGGCTCAGACAGTGGCGCAGATCATTCGAACGTCCTCATCGCGGTCGGCCGCCGACGGATCTTTTCGATGCGACAATCTATGCGGCCGCGAGAAACCGGTTTCGACACGTCAAGAATGGTGCGGCCGCAGCAGCGGAATGGCTCGGTCTTCCCGCCACGAAGGACCGCGTCGAGAAAGGCGACAAGCTCTTTCGTCGCCTGATGCCCAGGGCGTATGCCGGCGTTGGATTGACGCGAGACGTTGCGCTGTTGTCGGCTGCACGCATCATCATCGATATCACCAAAGATCTGGAAGCTCTGGCGGAAAAGATGAGCCAAGAGCGCGCCGCCGCGTCACGCGCCAAAAGGACCGGTCGGCATGCCGCTTTTTCGGCGCAAATGTCGACGGCAAAGTGATCGCCCCATCAACGGAAGGCGACCAACATGCAGACCAAACAAATCGAATACGTGCCGTGGCGCGACCGCGCCTTTGTGTCGATCCCCGAAGCAGCCGAGATAGTCGCCCGATCGCCAGACTGGGTGCGTAACCGGTTAGGTGAAGGACGGCTTCACGGCTGCCGGGTAACACCCGGCGGCCCTCTCGTCGTGACAGTGCGAAGTCTGGCCGAACTCGTCGATGGCGTCTTGCTGTCGGCACCTCCGACGCGGCCGACGCGGCTCTACCTGGCAATCGACAACACCTGAAAAGCAATGGCCCGTGGCTCTTGCAGGAGCTCACGGGCCGGGAAGGTATCAGCGACGTGAATGTAGCCCAAAAACCCCCAACCGTGCAACCGTCGACCTTCGGCGACATCATCGGGCGAGCCCGGCCGCCGGTGCAACAGGTCGCCACAATCCAGGAGGTTTCCCCCCCAGTCGTGTCGATCGATAGAAAGGAAGTGGCGTTCTCCATCATGGAGAGCAGTGGCGCATTGGCAAAGACGTTCAGCGTCGACCCCACGACCGGCAGGCCGATCAGCACGCGTAGCCCAGGCATGGCAACCGGTCTCGCACGTCGGGTCACAATTGCCGGTGACGCGGCGTCGATTGCTACGGTCTTTGCGAAACATTTGACAGCGTTGACTAGCTGCGAAGCGCTGGTTCTCGTTCCGCCGCCTGCGGGCAATGAAAGCGCGCAGATTGTTACCGGCGCGATGCTGGACGCCGAACCCGACGCCATTGCGCGAAGCAAAGCCTTCTTTGTTCACCCGCGTGGCCCGGCCGTGCTCGGTCTCGATTTTGACGTGAAAGATTGGCCTGCGGATATCCGGGCGCGTGTAGCTGCGGCACCTGGCGAGTTGACTGGCGTTCTTACCGGTGTCTTCGCCGAATTCGGAACCGCGTGCACGGTTCTCCGACCGTCATCGTCGACTGGCGTTGTCAACACGATGACCGGGGCGACGACGGGCGCAAATAGCGGGCAGCATCGATATCAGTTTGTCGCCGACGGCGCCGACATCGCATCATTTGCTGATAGGTTATTCGCCAAGCTTGTACTGGCCGGATTCGGCTTTCCCTTCATTTCCAAGAGTGGCGCGGTGTCGGTCCGCACGCTCATTGACAAGATCGCAACAAAAGGGCCGGAGCGGCTCTGGTATGAGGCCAGTGCGCTGCTCGACGATGTCCGCCTTGCGTATGCCCCAGGCGCCCGTGAGCCCCGCATTATCAACCCGAACGGCGGGTTCCTCGACACCCGGCGGCTGGCCGCTCTCTCGCCCAACGAAGAGGCGGAATTTGTTCGCCGCGTCGAAGAAATCAGACGGGCCTGCGCGGCCGATGCGGCGGCGATTGCCGCAAAGTACCGTAGCGCTGAGATCAATCGGTACGTAGCAGCGGGCGAATCGCCAGATGTGGCAGAGCGCATCGTTTCAGCCGCCGTTGAGCGGTCGGAACTCATGGGGAGCTTCCGGTTACATCTGGACGATGGTCGACGGGTAACGGTTGCCGAGATTCTGGCAGACCCGGAACAGTTCCATCGCAAGACGTGCGCCGACCCGATCGAGCCCGAGTACGGCGGGGGCCGAAACAAGGCGATCATATATACCGATGGCTCCTACCCTCACATCGCCACCCAGGCACATGGCGGCGCGGACTATCGATTGGTGCCAGACTTCGCAGCGCTCTACTTTGAGCATCCGCCTCGAGGCGGGGTCAGCGTCGTGGCCGGGCTGGTTGATCCCAAAATCCTGCCGGTCCGTACTTTCTTGATCGAGCCACGGCTGCCGGTCGGCGACGTCACTCAATGTGTGGGCGAACCAGGCATCAGTAAATCGACCTTCGCCATCCGAGACGCGGTGATCGTTGCAACGGGGAAACGTGATGTGCTTCGCGGCGCCAATGGCGAAAGCCACGAGTTGCTGCACAAGGCCGGCCCCGTTCTGGTCTACAACGCCGAAGATCGCCTAAGCGAGATGGAACGCCGGCTGGCAGCCTGCCAGCAATATCTGCGGCTGAAGCCCGAGGACATGAAGCACCCCATTATCCTGTGGTCTGGAGTTGATGGCGAAACGCTGACGATCATGCACAAGCCGCATGACCACAAGCCGCTGTGCCGCGCGCCAGGTGCGGATCTGTTGGAGGCGAGAATTGTCGAGCATAAGCCGCTTCTTGTTGTCCTCGACCCGCAGGTAAGCTTGATGTCGGGTGGCGCCGAAAACAGCAACGACGACCTCAACGCCCTTCTCCAGGAGATCGCCAACATAGCCGCCAAGCACGGCTGCTGCGTTGAGATACTGCACCACACGAGTAAGGCAAGCCGCGATCACCGCGGCGACATGGGCGCCGGCCGTGGCGCCTTTGCAGCCGTCGGGAAGGTGCGAAGCGCCTTCACCCTGACCAACGTCACTGGCGAGGACGACGAGAAGGCCTGGGGCGTGTCCCCTGCCGATCAACTGATCCGGCTCGACTACGCCAAAGTCTCACACAACCGGAAGCCGACAGAGCCGACCGTGTTTCGTCGGTTGAGCGTGCCGGTGAACAATGGAGCGGGTATTCCCAGCGGTGTAGCGGCGGCGCTCTTTCAAGACGACCCAGCCGAACGCCTGAAGGCCGAAGGTGACTTTGCCCCGGTGTTGGAACTGGTCGATGTGAGGAGTCGTGTTGGCACAGCACGCGACGTTTCCGACGACGAGGCGCTGAATGTCGCCCGGATAGTGGACTCGGTGATGGCCGATTTCGACGAATGCAATCTGTCCGGCATTTGGGCGACGGTCGGCGAACATCTTCGGCGGGAGGGCGTGATCAAGGCCAAACAGCGGCCGGCCGTCACGGGTTACGTGACCGCAATCATCACGGGATCCGGACGCGTAATTCAGCGCGGGGGACAAGATGTCCGACTTCGCGTGTTCAAAAAGAAGGATGGCGATACGGCCCCGTGGTTTGTCCGGCGTGACCCCGTAGAGACTGGTGCGTGATGAAGATGCTTGTCGGTCCTTATCTTCAGCTTGTCGGCGACAAGCAAAAAAATCAGCAAAATCAGGTACTTACCCTGTATGTCGCCAGCTTGTCGCCGCTTGTTTTCTGGAAACAAGAAACAAGGCGCCGAAAAACCCAACGATTTCAATGCTTGTTTGCTTGTCGGTGCTTGTCGCTACTACGTAGGGGGTTGTCGGACCGACAAGCCCGACCCCCACACGGTAGACGGACGGTTGTCGGAATACCTCAAAGACACCTTTCGGGAAATCGGCTGTGAAGAACCCAAGGCGCTCCAAACAGTCGACGGGCTGGCGCGGATCAGCGGCGCAGCGGCTGGTCGCCGTTGCCGCCTTGCGAGACTGGAACGCAAAGCGACCTATCCTGCCGAAGTGCGGCGCCAAGCGAAAACATGACGGCGGCGTCTGCCGGCAAGTCGCCCTGGCTAACGGCCGCTGCGCCTGGCACGGGGGCCGCACCCCGAAGAAGGACAAATGGCATCAACCGCGATGGCCGAATGCCGACGCGCCTGACGTCGCGAAAAAGCTTCACCGAAAAATTGCGGATCTCGATCGCGCCAAGACGAAGCGCGCGGCGCGCGTAGCGAAGATGTCGGACGAGCAGCGCGAACGCCACGAGGCGTGGCATCGCGCGCGACAGCCCGGTGCAGCGGCACTGCGGCAGCAGGCACGCGAGCAACGCAAGGCGGCCGCCAGCGTCCGCGCGATATTGTCGGCGCCACGGCCGCCGGCCGATGCTGAAACGGTCGCTCTTGAGCGTCAGATCGCCGCGCTGAAGGCCGAACGCGACCACGTCATATCCGAACAACAGAAACTGACAGGGGCTTTCGCATGAGCGGTTTTGACGACGAGTTCGACGACGACGAACAGCGGCGCCGCGCCGCGATTATCAGACGAGCTCGTGTCGAAGGCATCGAAGCCGCGTTCGAATCCGCGCTGATCGTGTGCAAGGATCTCACGGCGTCGGCCCAGGCGCGCGCAAGTGCTCAGAGAACCCTGCTCCAAATCGGCGGGTTGCTCGATCGTGCCGATCGCAACGCCAGCGTCCAAAAAGACCCGGCTGAAATGGATGGCCATGAACTTCAGAAAGCCACTGACGAGGCGCTGAGAAAGCGTCGCGCGCTCACTAAGCCTGTTGCCGGCAAAGGAGCCTTTGAGTGATCAAACCCGTGCGGGGCGTTCTGCTGTCGCAAGAACTTTCTGCACGGTCGCTTTGCTGAACCCGACTTCAGCGGCGACCTTACGAATGCTCCGCCCTTCGCTGCTCAGTTTCACGATCTGGGCTTTAATCTCCGGTGTCACCATGGCGGGCCGCCCGCCGCTCTTGCCTTCGGCCTTGGCCTTGGCGATCCCTTCCATCTGTCGTTCTCTCCGGAGAGCAGTCTCAAATTCCGCGATGCTGGCGAGGATGCCAAACACAAGCTTACCGGTGCGCGTAGTCGTGTCCAGCGACGCGTCGTCCAGTACCCGAAACCCGACGCCCTTAGCCGTGAGCCCTTCCACGATCTGGTGAAGATGTGAGGCTGATCTCGCCAACCGGTCTAGCTTCGTTACCACCAGCGTGTCGCCCTCGCGGGCATAGTCCAGGCATTTCGCTAGCTCAGGCCGCTCCCGGTCCAGGCCCGACAGCTTCTCGTTAAACACCTTGGTGACGCCGGCTGCCTTCAGCTTCTCCACCTGCGTGTCGAAGTCCTGTCCCGTCGAGCTAACCCGTGCGTAGCCGATCATCTTGCCGTCCATTGCTGTACCCTATTGTCTGAGACTAACGTGTCCACATAGTTAATGGACGTAAAGAGTACAGTCAATGAGGTGGTGGCCAGAAAGTGTACTTTCTGGCCACCTACCGCTTACATTTCGCAGACGAGGCCCCATTCGCGGCGATAGGCCTTCATCGCCTCTACAGTTAATGCAAACGGCATTTGCACATTGAACACCAGGAGCTTTGATCTAGCTCGTCGCCCGGACGATGCGATGAGTTCATCGCTCCACGCCAGAGCCGCTTCGATCCCTGGTGTAGCAGCATGGCGTTCTCGGAACTCCCTCGCCCACATAGCCCAACGCGGAAGCTGCTCCGGGTAGAGGACGACCTGCATGAGCGACATTTCTACAGAGGCGTCAGGGGTCTCAAATCGATGAAGTGACACCCATTGGGCGGCGCCGGGCTTGTGCATTTCCGGACGTGAAAACTTTCCAAATCGCATGTTCAAGGGTTCCTATTTGCCTTTCTGCGTCGGCTTTCCTTTTCGAGTTGAAAATTCTGGCGGCCTAGCCAGATCCTTCGCGCAAGTGCCGACGGACTTTCCAGTTTTGTCCCGCCGCGTATTTCTTTCTTTTTGTCGACCTGCGGCAAAGCTTTGACCTTGAGATTCTCTTTATATTTCTCGAAATCAGCTTCCTCGATCATTACAGGTCGGCCAGGGAGGTAGGCTAGAAGCCCTGTCATCCTGAGACGCTTGACCTTTGCGACGGAACAGCGAAGCCGCTCGGCGACCTCATTTTGCGTTAACAGCATGGAAAGCGACCCCCAGATAGCACTGACGCCAAAGATAAATCATTTAGCCCAAAGTAAGTCAATGATCATCCATGATGACTGGTTAGTATGTATTGTTGATCAACAAAATCACTATTATCTACATTGCTTGGTGACGGCAAAATTAACCTTGACGTATGTTTATGATTGCGCCTAGATAGCGATAGGTTTAGCGACCTCTAAACACACGGTGCGAAGCTTTCCGAAAGCTTTTACCTGCTATATTTGGTCCAGGGTCTGCACGGCATGTCCAAGGCGCTCTCTTGCCTAAAACCGTACGGAGCCGTTGTGCGGTTCGCTAAGCCCTGGATCAAACCTTTAGCGAGGCACGCACCATGTCGAACGTAATATCACTGACCACTGGACGTCCTGTTTTGAACGATGAAGCGTCATTCGAGATTCTCAGTTGGGACGATCCGATCATGAAGAACTACGTCCGCGAAGGCGGCCGCGTGGCCGTTGATGGCCTGGTTCCGATTGCCTTGGCTGAAGAAATGAAAGCCCTGTGTGATCGTTACAACGCAGCAAGGGCGGTGTGACGGCAAACCCAAGACAGGGCCGGAGAGACGATCGATCTGTACGGTCGTCTCGCCTTGCCCCTCTATCTGTCGCCCGGCGCAGCCCGAGCCACCACCCCCCGGATCAGTCAAAACGACAAAGCTGGAACTGCGGCGACGCGCCGTCCAAATTTGACCCCGTTTCAAACTTTTGCCTTCCACAAACCCCCGCCGAAACCCTTTCAAAATAGGCAATTTTTCCGCGCGCGGCCCTTCTCTAAGATCGTTGTCAGCGAAATAGGACACCGGTCGTCATGCCGTACGAATTCATCATCCCGTTTGCCGACGATGGGCACGAAGAAGGCGATCCGCCGAGCCGCGAAGAAATCGCTTTCGACGACGCCATCGACCACATACGGTTCAATCTCTGGAAGATGACACTCGGCCATGTCTCGCCCAGTTTCGAAATGCCGCTCGTTTTAAGGTCGATCCGCAGTTTCCGACCGGCATTCCAACTCGACGGGAAGCGGCGCGATCAGATCATCAACGATATTTTTGGTGCGGCGGCAGCGGCGGCCGATCGACTTCCCAAGCAGTACAGTCGACACCAGATCGCGATCGCGATGTCTGCGGCCGCCATCGTCGTTTCAGAGTGGGCCGCCACGGGCAAAGAACGGGCTCGCCAACACCCCCACAAAATCGATGACGCGAAGATGTGGATCAGGATGTTCGAACGCGACATGCGGAACATGTCGGACTACGAGTATTTGCAGAGCCGCAAACTCAAGCGCGGGCGCGAAGCCGACACCAGGCAGAAGCGGAATCTCACAACGTTCGCGATTGCCGCGTGATGCTGGCTTTCTTGGACCAAATCCCATATGATCGAAGTGCCGGAAAAACCGCGAAACTCGGGCAGTCGCTCCACCGTCGGGCTTCACAGCTTGGCACGTTCAAACGAACCTCATATCAAGCGCGCTCGCGCTGATGGTTCTTTGATGGAGCTTTCCGGTGACGCATGAGAATACCGAACAATCCACGGACGCTACGCGCCAGCACTTGGACAACGCCGTCGCATGTCTCCGTCTGGTCGGCTTAGAGCATACTGCGCCCGAGTACGCGGCGGCGCTGGCCCTACAAGAACTTTTCATGGCGGCGGTGGGCGGCGCGGACCTCGCCGCGATTTCCCCCGAGACGGCAGACGATGCGCGACGGCTGATGTTTGCTGCCTGCCCCATTGTCGACGCATCCATCAACGGCAAGATTCCATCGGAGCGGCTGTATTTTTTCCTTGGCGTTGTCTCCGGTCTGCTGACCCCCGGACCCGACCCCTTCCGCGCCGATCGGCTCGACTATTCAAGCCTGATCGCCGCCGAGTTGCGTCTGATATTCCACAAGCGAAACCTTAAAGCACGCGGCTCCCCACTGTTGCGAGACCTTAGGGTTCGAAGTGCTTGGGCACGCCCTCGCGGCGAAACGAACGAAAGCTAGGAGGCACCCGTGCCAATCAAGTCCAGCCCATATTTTCACGATCCTGCTTTTGCCCAAGCGGCGCAGAACCTCGCTGGCCTATTCGAGCCGCCGTCCGGCGCCGACGCTGCCGGTTGGGCCGCAGCCAACGCGAAAAAGGCTGAATCGCAGCGACTGGCCGATTTTTACGACTACCAGAAGAACCCGAATTTTGACCAACAGACGTTCGATCGCATGGGCGTTGCTGCCGGCGCGTATCAGCCAAATCAGAGTTATTACAGCGTCAATGTCGGCGACCAGACCACTCGCCGAGGCCAAGACGTTACGGCAGCCACGTCGCGCGCCAACAACGCCGACGACAATGCCAGGGCACTTCAGACGAATTCGGCCGACAACACACGGGCCGTGGAGACGAACCGCGTGTCGGAACTCGGCAAGCTGTATCAGCCTCTCAGCGAGGGGCAGGTGCGCCCCGACGTGCCGGCCGACATCGCTGGCAATTTTGGCGTAAGCCACGATCTGCCGGCGGCCCAGGGTCGCGCCAAAGCTCTATCGGAAACTGAAGTCCAAGGCGGCCTCGTTCAAAAAATGCGAGATGCAGGCCTGATTAGCGACGACATGGTGGTTGACCGCTTCGCGGGGGACAAAACCCCCGTCGAAGCGATCGGCCCCGACGGGAAGCCGCGATATATGTCGCCGGGTGCGGCCGTTCGCGCTGGCGCGGCACCCTACGACGCGCCAAAGGGCGCGGGCATGACCACAACGCTGCCGGATGGCACCGTCATTCAATTAGGCGGTTCTGCCGGCGGCAAGACGACGGAGTTCCAGGGAAAGCAGGATGCCTATGTTACGCGCATGGCGGGCATGCAGCCTATCCTCGATCAACTCGGTACCGAACTCACCGATTTTCAGCAGGCAGCTTATGACGCTCTGCCGACCGTCGGCACGATCAAGACGGGCAATGGCATGCTGACGGAGAACTATCAAAAGGCCAGCAATGCCGGGCGTGTGTTCCTCCAGTCGGTGCTTCGCCTGGACAGTGGCGCGGCGATCCCGCCCGCCGAAGAAGCACAGTATGGCGACGTGTTCCTGCCGCGACCAGGTGATAAGCCTGGCACGATCCAACAGAAAATGTTCGCCCGTAACTTGGCCATGGAAGGCGTGAAGGCCGGCATGACGCCCGAGCAGGTGCTCGCAACCGGGCGCGCTGTTATTGCCGCAGGCAGTGGTCCGAAAGCCAGTTCGTCACCACCCGGCAATCAAGCGCAACCAACAGGCGGCCAACAGTCAACGAGCCGCATGCGCTTCGATGAAAATGGAAATCCGCTATGACGAAAGAGGCGCAGCTATTCGACGGCACGGTGTTGGAGTTTCCCGACACGACGCCCGATGATGTTATCCAGCGGGTCGCGAAGCAGCAAACCGCGTCGCGTCGGGGCGCTCCACCGGCCGGCGGAAACAACCTCGAAACCCTGATCCGTGGGAACGAGCATCTGCCAGACCAGCAACAGCATTCCACGGCGGCTGATGTTGGGCTTTCGGTTGCCTCTGGTGTGCCGCGTGGCATTGTCGAAACGGCGATGACACCTATCACGTTGAATCGGGCCGCCGAAGGCGTCGGCAGCTATCTGTTCGACAAAGCTGAGGGTCCGGTTCGTTCCGCGCTTGGGATGGATCCGGCCGTTCCTGGGCCAGACCACGACCGCGTCAAAGACTTTATCCTGAATCCTCTCACCGGGGCCGCGAACTATGCGTTGCGCACGGTCTCGGGTGATGAAAATGCCGACGTTCGCCAAGGGCCATATGTTGCACAAGACGCTGTTCGCGGCGCCATGGACAGCACACTGCACACACCCGAGACGCGTCTCGGCAAATACGCCGGGACCTTCGCCGAATTTCTCGCACCCGGCGGCCTCCCCAGCAAAGGCGCTCGGTTGGCTGAGACTGGCCTCGGGGCGATTCGTAAATATGGCTCAGAGGCGATCGGCAACGTGGTTGCGCCAGCCATTATTTCCGAGACGGCTGGCCAGGCGACGGAGGGCACACCCTACGAGGGCGTTTCGCGCTTTCTCGGCGCGCTGTTCGGCAATGCCGGCGCTGCCGGCGCTCGCGTCCACAACGCACCGGAAAACATCGTTCGGCGGGCCACTGGCGACGTCACTGACGCGCAATGGCAGCGCGCCCGCGAGCTCCAGGCCAATACGACCGGCGTAAAGCTCACTGGGCCCGAAGCGATTGGCCAGGCAACCGACGGCGCCAGCGCCCTGACGAACGTGCAGCGGATAGTTGAAGGATCCGTCGATGGTCGTGCTCGGACTGGCGCCTTCTTTGCGCAGCGGCCCGGCCAAGTTGACGCCGCCGTCAACAACACGTTGGATCAGATCGCGCCGCAGCACCCGCAGCCGTCCACACTCGGCCCTGCGGTCGCGACCGCCGCCGAGCGGGCTGTCGGCAACACGCCGCCCGGCCAAGCACTTGCTGATGCCGTTCACGGCACAGGGCCGCGCACGACCGCCATGCAGGCTGGCGAAGACATACAAGGCGCGCTGCGTCGCATCTTCGATCGCCGCGATGGCATGCGTGATGCGTTGGCCGATCAAGATTACACGGCGGCGCGTGCCGCGCAGCCTGGCATCGATGTCGGCGGTCTTCAGCCGGAGACAGTGGCCGCAAACCGGCCGGTCTATTCCATCCGCCCGACAGCGGCTGATGAGGCGGCGGGAGCACCTGCGGCCATGACGCCACAGCGCGTCGATCAACCACCGCAGCCGATCGCCTTGGAAAGTCGCACTGGTGCGAACGCCGTCCAGGTCGATCCGCGCCCGGTGCTGCGTTACATCGACCAGGCGCTGGTAAACGCCCGCGGAACAACCGCAGACGCCCTGACTACAGTGCGTGGGGGCATCATGGGCCCGAACGGTGCCGACACCGGTGTGACCGGCCTCGACAATTTGCGAGGCAATATCAATTCGATGATCTCGAGGGCCGTGCAGGAAGGCGACGGTCAGACCGCCGAAGCACTGCGCAATGTGCAAGGGCATCTCGACGGAGCGCTGGAAAGCGTTCCCGAATATGCTGCAGCCCGCCAGGGCTTTCGTGCTGCCAGCGTGCCGGTTCAGCCATTCGAGAACCCGGCCATGAACGACGTCATCCGTCGCGACCAGTTCAACCGGAATTTCGTCACCCCGCCTGAAAGGGTGCCCGGCACGATCAGTGCGGGTGGGCCGACAGCGGCTCGTGAGTTCAACAGCGTGGCTCCGACGGACGCCCGCATTGCATTCGAAAACCATCTGGCAACGCAGATTCTCGACAAGGCCACAGACGCAAGCGGCCGCGTCAACGGCGATATGCTGTCGACCGCGTTGCGCGACAACCAGGACATGCTTTCACAGTATCCGGCAATGGCTGCCCGTCTTCAGCGGATCATCGGCGCCAATGCCGATATGGCACCGGTTCGCGCCAGCCCGCTCGGCCAAGTGGCAGCGGCCAAGGACACCACCGGCGCCGGCAACGCAATTCTGCCGCAGAACCCCCTCACTGGCTCCGCTGGAGAGGCCGGCGACGCTGCGCGACGGCTTGCTGCCGAAGATCCCGCAACGACGGCCGCGCTGGTGCGCCAGAATCTCGCCGATCGTCACACCAAGGCGTCGACCGACAGCCAGGAAGGCACGCACGAATACGCCGGCGCCAAATTCCGCAAGGATGTGGCGGGCAATGGGACGCGCCAAGAAGTGCTCGACGCGGTGCTGCGATCCCTCCCCGCCGATAAGGCGTCGGTGTCGATGCCCGAGCTTTTGGACGTACTCCAGGCGACAGGTCGGCGAAAGCCGGTCGGCAGCGCCACCGAGTTCAACCGTGCAACGAACGCCGACCTTGGGGACGCCTCGCCGACGGCACGCGCGATCGCGGTTGCGACGTCGCTCGGCCGATCGTTGTTCACCAATGCGGGCGACGCGGTGCGTCGGAAGGCTATGCGCGACGGTCTGGGCACTCTGGCCGACATGTTCATCGCACCGAATTCAGTCGACCTGATCCGAAACGCCAGAAACAACACTGGCGGCCGGATCGCAGGCGCCGCCGCGATGCGCACGGCAGCGGCGGCCGGCGGTACTCTTAACGAACGTTCACCTCGATAGGCCGCGCGATCGTATCTTAACGGCCGCCCTTGGCTTTAGCGTAAAGGTTTTGCCCCATGCCCGACGTCTTAGTCGAATCGGGCGAGTAGATCAGGCCGACATCCTTCGTCTTGCAGACTTCGCACCTCAGCTTCGGCCGCAGATCCCATTCCATCGCCGGGGTGTCGGGGCCGAAGCGGTCGCGAAGATTTACGAGATCCAGTGTCTTGCTGTGGCCGCAGGCGGCGACGTAGCAGAACGCCGTCACTGCCATTTTGGCATCGATGAGAGATTGTAGGGTCCAGCTTTTACCCATGTTGTCCGTAGGGTGCATGACGGCTCAATCCGTCACTCCGGCGTCGTGGTGGACAATGGCGTCAAAGATCGTCTGGTAGATGCTACCGCCGACGTCTTCCTCGATCTCCGTGCTGCTGATGCCTACCGCCTTGGCATCGGCGAACAGCTTCTGGGTAAGCTCGGCGACAGAGATCACGTCCGATCCAACGGTCTCCGGCACGTTGTTTCGCATCCACTGATCAAGGAAATTTGTACCTCGCGTGCTCATCCGAACCAACCGAACGTAAGGCTGACCACCCCCACCGCGACCAGAATTGAGAGAGGCACGGCGGCGACCAGAGCCGCTTCTAAAATTCGTGTTTCTTTATCCCTGAACATTAGGCACGCCTCATGAAACCCTCATTGAGGCTAACAAGCTGCAAGTCCCCGATTCGGTTCCACTTGGTTGCCGCGCCAATTCCAACGCCTTTGGCCCGCGAGCGCCTAGCCGTCGATCTGCCAACATTTTTATGCGCGCACTCGACGGGTGGCCCAACAAGTGCAACTTGAAAAACTGTTCCCGAAAAATAACATCAGAACTTATTTAATGCGGAAGGGGGTAGAGAAGCCCCGTCCGCAACAAGTAATTTGAGGGACCGAAAATGGCTCTGTCGGGCGAACGTGGCGTCGAACTTATCTACGAGCTTATCACCGCTGCGGACAACCTAGAACGAATGACGCCGGAAGACATCGCAGGGCTTTTGTGTGAGGCGGCAATGGCTCTGGCCGATTTGCTGAAGCCAGAAGGGGCGCCGACACACAGATCACAATGCACAGCGAAGCCGGCGAAGGATTAGCGGCCAGTGGCCAAGTTTCGCAAAGAGAGCCGCCCTATGCATTCCGTCGCCCGACAGATGACGTCGAGCGAGATCCCGGCTTTCGTCAAGCGTGTGATCGATGCCGGATGTGACATCTGTGCGATCGACCATTTTGGCTACGTACTCGGCGACGTTGAAGAAATGTCGGCGGCGGCAGATGAGCTTCAGCTGATCGGCGAAGAATTCGGCGATCGGGGTTTTCTGCGCAACGAAATTGTGGCCTACCTGCGCTCGATAGGACGGTATCTCGATGTCGACACGACTTACGCGCATTGGTCCCAGAACCCGAAGGTGCAATGAAGTCAATTATGCCCCCGGCTGGACAAAATGCGATAGGTCGATCAAGCCCGCGTTTAATTTGCCTTATGCCCATTAGCTTTGAGGAAGTAGCGGTATCGAAACCGGCTTTAATTTGACTGGCAACCGCCGAAGCATTTGATTGTACGACCTTGATACTTTCGCGTGGCTGCTTGAACAGCTTTCTCATAATCGGCTTGGCAGTGATCCAACGTAGCGTTTTCACGATTAGCGCAGCGGTCCTTGCAGGACCTAGCAAGTTCTTGATAACCAACACTGCAGCTCCGCTCGCATTTCTGTTCTTGAATGCGTGCTCGTTCGTCACATTGATTCTTGACGTCTAATTCATCAGAATATGCCGTGATTACCGACGAGAAAAAAGTCGCCACAGTTAGGACCAAAACGAACACCCGCCTCAACTGGATACCGCGATTCATTACACTGCCCCACTTAATCCATTGCACCTGGAATCGGTTTCAGATCGCGTGAGATCGATCACGATCAAACCGGATAACATGAATCTAAAAGTGGAGCTATGCAAATTGCCTGTGGATGCCGGAAATCGGCAACTCGCAAGGAAAATCTGAAAGGTCACGAGTCTCATAGTCGCCTTAGGGGCCGAGGTTTTCTAACAGCAGATCCATCTAGACTCTTGAAACCCCGCTGATAGAATAATGGCAAAGGATGCTGTGGGGTTTTAATGAACAATCTATTGTTTTCCGCTTTGATAGCGGCAACATTTGCGGCACCGTCACACGCTTTAGCTGAAAGGCGTTGCCTACCGGGGGGATTTTTAGCGGACGAACAAGTGCAAATCGCCATCTGCATGACGGTTGGAATCCCGGCGCAAAATGGTGATTTGCTCATAGTTGCAACCAATCCCATCCGAACAAGCATCGACATTATAGCCAAATGTGAGGTTAGTATCCTGGATAAAACATTTAAGTCAGGCGGAGTCGCTTTCCAAATGCGCCCCAACAAACCAGTTGATCAATATATCATTGAGCCTCAGATGGCGGAGAGCTTACAGTACGCCTTCGTAACAAATAACCCGCCGCCCGTTGCCAGCTGTGAAATAGCAAGGTTCTAAATTTCCTGCCGCTTCCGAGCGATGTAAAACGCTCACTGTACGGTTCGAGAGCGAGGGGCGAAGGCGGGCTAAAGTTTTTCCACGCGAAAGTCCTGCAACGAAGCAGGCCGCAGGTCTTCCTCGCCGCGCAAGTGCTTTACACGACCGACGATGCCCGGTTTGAGCCGGCTGGGGACACAAATCTATGAAATTTAACCCGTTTAAGCCAAATGGAATTATCTCTCCTGGTATATTCACGGGAAGGCTTGACGAAATGAGAGCCATCGAACATGGCTTGTTTCAAGCCAAGCACGGCAATCCAATACACTTCATGATTCAGGGAGAAAGAGGGATCGGCAAGAGTTCCCTGTTCTTCGTTACTAAGCTCGTTGCCAATGGAGAAATAGAGACATTCACAAACGAAAAGTTGAATTTCTTGGTGATATCTGTGGACCTAGGCGCAGCCTCGAATCAAATGGATATCATTCGGACGATCGGTCGCGAGTTGAAAGACACCATCGGCGCTAAGTCTGCCGTCAAGGAGCGGGCGAGAGCGTTTTGGGATTGGGCCACAAATTGGGAAATACTAGGGGTCCGATACCACAAGGATGGGGACTCGTTCGACCCTCACGAGGCTCTCGACGCCTTCGTTTCCCAGGTCGCAAGCCTATGCGGCACACTTTCGGGCGAGATCGACGGCATATTGATCTTGATTGATGAAGCGGACCGTCCTGGAGCCGATGCGAAACTTGGCGAATTTTGCAAACTGATGACGGAGCGTCTGGCGCGCAAAGAGTGCAACAACGTCGTGCTTGGCTTGGCCGGATTGCCGACGTTGTTGGGTCGACTAAAGGAAAGCCACGAATCTTCGCCTCGCTTGTTTACAACGATGTTGCTCGACCCCCTTTTGCCGGCTGAGCGCATTGAGGTAATCGATCGCGGGATGAAAGTGGCAAACGAAAAAAACACTGCGGCCACGAGCATAACCTTAGAAGCCACAAATCTGCTGGCCGATCTCTCGGAAGGTTACCCACATTTCATCCAGCAATTTGCGTTCTCCGCCTTTCAGTACGACAAGGACAACCTGATCACGGCAGAAGATGTAATCGGCGGAGCCTTTTCAGAAAATGGGGCGCTGTCGCAGCTTGGGGACAAATATTTTAACGAAATGTACCACCTCAGAATTGCTTCAAACGACTATCGCCACGTACTCAACACCATGGCAGCGCATGGTGACCAATGGGTCTCGCGGAGACAGATAATTGAAGAGTCTGCCCTTGCCAAAACGACCGTGACGAATGCCCTCAATGCCCTAAAGGCCAGGCAGATCATTATGTCAGACGATAGTAGGAAGGGCCGGGGCTTTTATCGCCTGCCCACGCGTTCTTTCGCCGCATGGATCAACGCTATACGTTCAGTTTCTGAGCGGACAGAAGGCCAAGTCGGGTTTGCTGCTGGCGTCCCTCTGGATACCACCTTTTAGGCGTCCTCATTGGCACCTATTACCACCTATTACCCCGGATGGGTCTGCACCTGCTTCCTGCGCAACTCGCCAATCTCGCGTTTCATGCCTGGATGACGTTTGTTCTGAACCGTGAGTAAGCTATCCCCGGCTCGCTTCATCAGCGCGTCCAGCACTGGCCAAGCGTAGGGAAACCACAAATGGGAAACAAAAACCCGCCAGCGCGAGCCGGCGGGCTGAAATCAGAATGGGCGGCCAGGGGTTTGAAGTCTAGCCGTGGGCACAATAGGCTCGACGCTATTGGAAGGCAATCAATCATCGGTTCTGCCCTCGGGGCCCG
Source organism: Mesorhizobium sp. INR15 (assembly GCF_015500075.1). Classification (NCBI taxonomy): domain Bacteria; kingdom Pseudomonadati; phylum Pseudomonadota; class Alphaproteobacteria; order Hyphomicrobiales; family Phyllobacteriaceae; genus Mesorhizobium; species Mesorhizobium sp. INR15. The sequence continues at coordinate 1,077,126 of NZ_CP045496.1, forward strand.
CTCTTCAGCGCGCGTCGTCGACCTGGCCGCGCGGAGATCGTAAAGAGCATTCTGAATTTCGCGTCGGACCGGCACGATCAGCGGTTCGGTTTGCTTGCGAGTTGAGAAACAAACAGCTGGACTCTCTCCGTCACTTTGCTCCAGTATTTGCTGGGGGACAACAAATGAACAAAACATCAATTCTTGCGATTGTGACGCTATTAGGCGGTTGCAACTCTACATACAGTGTTTCCGACAGCGAATTGACGGCAAAGAGCACGGTGACACTGTGTCACGAATTGGCCGTGAGCACTGACGAACATTACCGAATTCGGGCGGCTGCGCTTCTAGTAAAGCGCGGTGCAACGGCCGAGAAGTGCATGCGCCTTGTCCAGGCGGACAATGCGGTTGCGACTGGCATAGCGGTGGCTGCTGTGGGTGGCGCGGCGGTTGCAGTTGCCGCTAACAATGGCGGTGGAGGATATTACGCACCCCGCCCTGTTTACGGCGTTGCCTGGGACCAGTTCTATGGCCAAGGATACAACGTGATCTGGCGCTGTCGAGATAAAGCCACCGGCCGGTTCGTGGACGACTACTACTGCGCCGGGATGCCGATGATCGACACGGCATGGCCGGGCTGGTCGGCGTAGAGGGGCGCCATGGATAGATCACGGCACGACAATCGATCTGATCAGTGGCGAAAGCGCACCGGGGCCAGGCGCCGGCGCGCAATCCTTTTGGCCAGCGCGCCGAAGCGCGTCGTCGTCATCACGGTCGCAGCCATTGCAGCATTGATTGCGCAGTTCTTCATGCAGCATGGCGGCAAGGGGCCCGATCTCAATCTGTCAAACTTGGTCGGGCCATCTCCAGCGCCGATCGTCGGCATCGCCTCCGTCATCGACGGCGACACGATCGAAGTGCATGGGCAGCGCGTCCGCTTCAACGGCATAGATGCGCCAGAGAGCGGGCAATACTGCGACGACGCCAAGGGGTTTGAATATCCCTGCGGCCGGCGATCGGCCGAGGCGTTGGACAAGTTCCTGGCGGCCTCGAGGCCCGTCCAATGCAAATTCATCGATTGGGACCGCTACGGCCGCTTCGTGGGCGACTGCCAGCGCGCAGATGGCACCAGCGTTGCGGCCTGGATGGTCGAGCACGGCCAGGCGCTGGATTGGCCCCGCTACAGCCACGGCGCCTACGCAGCGCAGCAAGCAAAGGCAGAGGCGGCGAAAGTCGGAGTGTGGGTCGGGGCTTTCCAAGCGCCTTGGTATTGGCGCGCGGCGCACGCGGACGGTACAGCGCCGTCGAGCCAGCCGCTCGGCATCGTGAACCGCAAGCTGGTCGCGCAGAGCGGCTATTCGTGCGAACCGCGGCGAACGTGCAAGCAGATCAGTTCATGCGACGAGGCCCAATGGTATCTTCAGAACTGCTCGTGGGGCGGGAAGCTCGATCGGGACGGCGACGGTGTGGCGTGCGAAACGCTGTGCTGATTCCGAATCAGCCGTCAAAGTCGGCAAACGCAACTATTGGTCTAAAACGCGACGTCGCATCTCATAGCCGTTGACATTGTGCCGCAAATATCTAGTTGCATGCACGGATCAAATTTTCACAAAGAAAAGTCTTGACTCGTGTGTTACGGTTACGAATCACATTCTAGGAGGGATCGATGCAAGGAATCCTGATCGGCGCTGCGGTGCTGGCGGCTGGTTCGCTCTTGTTCGCGTCCGCAACTTTGTTTCGAGCAGCTGTTATTCACTTGACAGCCAGATCGGACGTCATTCGCGACGCGGAAGCACATTCGCCTCGCTCGCCATCGCGGGTGATCAAGGGCGAAGTCGAGACCTATAAGTCCAACAATCGGCGTGATGCCTCGATCGCTGCGGGTGTAGCCCGCGACCGGCGGGCCAATCGTATTGTCCTGCAAGGGCGCGTATCCGATGAGGTTCTCGAAACCTTAGTCTAAACTAAGCCGGGGGGCAGGTGGGGCTACATTTAGGCTGGATCCCGAACGTTGCGGGAAAGTTGTCGTTCACCTTAAGCGGGACGTCAGCTTACCCCCGGCAGTTCCACCATTCGACAAACATCGGCACAGGCGGACGTCACTTTATTGGCTTCCAACACCGCAATCTATCGGACACCACAATCCCCTTCCTGACCGACTGGCCAATTTTGAGGAGCCTGGTCGACAGTTGGGTTTTCAATAAGGACGGCAATTTCGTCTTTCTGTGTTTGTTTAAAGTTGCCGATGATCGGGAGTCAGCCAATGGCCGGATCTATGCCTTTGAACGCAACGTTTGGCGGGAAGTTCGGGCGAGTTTCGACGCGGTTTTGAACGAGTTGCCAGCTTCTTGGGATGATGAAACAGTGCTGCACGATGAGTTCAGCCAGGAAAATCTCGACAAGGCGGGGTATAGCGCTCGCTTCGACATAAAGAGAAACGGCGTTACTGCGATCGATACCCTCTCGGTGGCTCCAGATGACAGGCCGGAGATTCGGGCAGAACGGCTTGAACACGCGTTCGCGGCGCAATCGTATTTTTGCCTTAGGGACCTACTCCACACCCATCGTTTTCACTCACCATCATCTGACACGATCATCGATGTTTACGATGATCTAGATACTTTGAAGCGCCAGGTAAATTTTGGCCTTATGCGTAGAGCCCTTTCAGCGCGCAGAGTGCAGACTGTTGAAGCGCAGCAGCGAGCGATCGGTATAATTGCCTACCTCAAAGCATTTCGCATCAACGTGATGAGCGCCGCAGACCGAGAGGCGCTCAGTTTTAGCCTGGACGAGACGTTGGCGGCGATAAACGCGTCTATACCGTTGATTGCCGCAAAAGAATTCCGCTCCCCAAAAAACGCGTTAGACAGGTTGAGGTTAAAGGTCATCGCGGGTATTTCGATAATTTTTGGCTATGCAGCGCTAATAAAAGACAGCAAGGTTCTTGTTCCGCAGCAACTGTCTTGGGTGCGATCACTGTTCACGTTTATACAGGAGAGGATCGGCCTGGCACTGCTCTCAACGGTCCTACTAATCTGGTTTATACAGGTGCTTCTTTCGCTCAAGAATGGGAAGCGCGACGATATTTTGCGGAACACCTCCCGTGTTGCGTTGGCGTTTAGGGTCCGGAGATTTGCGATTTTCGAGATCGTGGTGGCAACGGGAATGCTCACGGGTGCATTGCTATTGATCGCATGGATTTTTGAAACCCTGCTGTCCGGTCCTGCAATCCCGGGGTAGTGCTGCCCAGGTGCTGCCCCGAAAAGCGAAAAGGCCGGATCAAAGTCCGGCCTTTCTTCGTAAATGCTTGTTTCCCCTGGAGGAAACTGGAGCGGGTGAAGCGATTCGAACGCTCGACCCCAACCTTGGCAAGGTTGTGCTCTACCCCTGAGCTACACCCGCTCGAGCGGCCTTTCGGGCCGCAAGCCGGGCCTATATGGCTGAAGAGCGCGGCGATTGCAACAGGGAAATCGCAGGCTTTTTCGAAGGCCGGAAATGAAGCCGGCAAGGCTGGGCGCGCGGCAAGGAGGGCGGATTCGCTGTTCCGATCGCTGGATGGCCTTGTCTCATCCGCATCATTGGCCGTAAACGGCATGGCAGGAAACGTGACGAAGAAGAAAACCGATGCCGAAGACCGAAGCCGAGCTTTTTGCCTTTCTCGCCGACCTTGGCATCATTGCCTCGACGCGGCGCCACCCGCCGTTGTTCACGGTTGCCGATTCGCAGTCGCTGCGCGGTGAAATCCCCGGCGGGCACACGAAAAACCTGTTCTTGAAGGACAAGAAGGACAGTTTCTTCTTGGTCACCGTCGGCGAGGACGCGGTTGTCGACCTCAAGCAGATCCACCACCTGATTGGCGCATCCGGGAAAGTCTCGTTCGGCAAGCCGGAGATGCTTTTGGAACTGCTTGGCGTCACGCCCGGCGCGGTCACCGTTTTCGGGCTGATCAACGATACCGGGCATCGGGTCAAGATCGTTCTCGACCAGGCGCTGATGGAGCATGCCGTCATCAACGCCCATCCGTTGACCAACGAGGCGACAACCTCGATTGCCGCTTCGGACTTGATCAGATTCGTCGAGGCAACGGGACATGATGCTGTTATCTTGAAAGTCTCGGCATGATCGCCACATGGAGGGCGGAAAACCGACTGCATTTTAAGGCCGTTGCGCCGCTGCCGCTGGCCGAGGGCGCGACTGAAAGGGTGACGAGATGAGCGACAACAATCCATTCGGCGGCCCTGGCGGCCAGTATACGACCTCGGTACAGTATGGCGGCACCGAGCGCGACCGCCCGAAAGTGACGCTCGGCGAGGCGCCTGCCGTCGATGTCATCAAGGATACGACGACCGCCGCCTTTGCCGCCGATGTCATCCAGGAATCGCGCCGCCAGCCGGTGCTGGTCGACTTCTGGGCGCCGTGGTGCGGGCCCTGCAAGCAATTGACGCCACAGCTGGAAAAGGCCGTGAAGGCCGCCGGCGGCAAGGTCAAGCTGGTCAAGATGAACATCGACGACCATCCGTCGATCGCCGGCCAGCTCGGTATCCAGTCCATCCCGGCGGTCATCGCCTTCAAGGACGGCCAGCCGGTCGACGGCTTCATGGGCGCCGTTCCGGAGAGTCAGATCGCCGAATTCATTGACAAGGTCGGCGGCAAGGGTCCCGGCGGCGTGCCGCCCGTTGCCGAGGCGCTGGCAGCGGCAGCCGAGGCGCGCGACGCCGGCGACATGCAGACCGCGGCCGATATCTATGATTCCATCCTGGAGCAGGCGCCGGAGACGATCGAGGCGATTGCCGGGTTGGGCGACCTCTTGTTCGAGGCCGGCGATATCGACGGCGCCGAGGCCTTGCTGGCAGGTGCGCCGGAAGCCAAGAAGGATGCACCGCCGCTGGCGGCACTGCGTGCCAAGATGGCGATCGCGGCGCAGGCGGCAGCGCTTGGCAATCCGGCTGAGTTCGAGCGGCGGCTGGCTGAAAACCCAGGAGATCATCAGGCGCGTTTCGATCTCGCCATGATCCAGAACGCCAAGGGCGATCGCACGGCGGCGGCCGACAATCTTCTGGCGATCATCAAGGCCGACCGCACGTGGAACGAGGACGGCGCCAAGACGCAGTTGCTGCAGCTGTTCGAAGCCTGGGGCATGACCGACGAAGCGACGCTGGCGGCACGCCGCAAACTGTCGTCGCTGCTGTTTTCCTGAGCGGGCTGCTTTGTCGCACCGGCTTGGCGACGGAAGCCACCGCTCCAGATTAGTGCATGCCGCTCAAGATGGTCGCCGGTTTTAGGGCATTGGCAGGCATCGTGACCAAGGGAAATCGCGCTTCTCGGTGAAGCGATCGGAGGAACAGGTGCAAGCGGGAAACGCGCATTATCGGCAGGGCAAGGACTTGCCGTCGACGATCCCGATCTTCCCGCTCGAGGGTGCGCTTTTGCTGCCGGGCGGCCGTATGCCGCTCAACATCTTCGAGCCGCGCTACCTGCAGATGGTGGATGATGCCATTGCCGGTTCGCGGCTTGTCGGCATCATCCAGCCCAGCCTTGATGGCGCCTTGCGCGACGACGGTGAGCCGGAGCTGTGCAATGTCGGTTGCGCCGGCCGTATCATCGCGTTCTCTGAAAGCGGCGATGGCCGCTACATGATTTCGCTGCAAGGCGTCTGCCGGTTTCGCATCGCGCAGGAACTGACGGTCAAGACGCCGTTTCGACAGTGCAAGCTCTCGCCTTTCCTCACCGATCTCGATGAAGATCCGGCGACCGAGGTCGACCGGCCATCGCTGCTCAAGGCATTTCGCGCCTACCTGCAAGCCAATGATCTCGAAGCGGACTGGGAAAGCGTCAGCCGCGCCGAAAACGCCATGCTGGTCAATGCGCTGTCGATGATGGCGCCCTATGGGCCTGCCGAGAAACAGGCGCTGCTCGAGGCGCCGGACCTGAGGACACGCGCTGAAACGCTGATCGCCATCACCGAAATGGCGCTGGCGCGCGAGAATGACGATTTTGGCTCGAGCCTGCAGTAGATTGGTTCTGCGGCAGGGCGGAGTGGGAAACAATGGCAGCGGATGGGCGTGATGCAAGGAAGGTCAATGTCGACCCCAAGCTGCTGGAACTGCTTGCCTGCCCGCTGACCAAGGGGCCGCTGGCCTGGGACCCGGAGCGTGGCGAGCTGATTTCGCGGATCGCCAAGCTCGCCTATCCCGTGCGCGATGGCATCCCGATCATGCTGCCATCCGAGGCGCGGACGATCATGCTGGATGATGCGGTGCCGCCGCGCCTGAGCGGGCCGAGCTGAGCGTTCATACCTTCGTCATCCCAGGGCGGAGCAGCCGCAAAGCGGCGTCGCGGAGACCCTGGGATCCATGCCGGGACGAGGCCCGAAGAGCGCAGCAGCACAGAATACCCACTTTTTCCTTTGTTCTCGTCGTTCCGGAAGAGATTCTGCTCCCTTGCGGGGCTACCAGGTCACGGAATGGATCCTCGGGTCTGCGCAACGCCGCTTTGCGGCTGCTCCGCCCGTGGATGACGAATGCATGGATGCCATCACCAATGACCTCCCGGTTCCTACTGAAAATTGCGCCCCTTGGGCATGACGCTTTCAGCCTCTTCCGACAGCGTCGCGAGATCGCCCGGCGCATTCCGTATTGCCGGCCGATCCGGCCCCGCCTCCCCAACCGGCCGCTGCGGAAGGCGCACGTCCGCCGCTCCGGCGGGGCTGACCTTTTCCAGCAACACTGTCAGCCAGGGTGTCAGGTCCTCGATTTTCTCGGCGACGATGTGGATGACGCCTGATTCCGACTGCAGCTTGCCGGTGACGCGGACGAAACGCGCGCCCATGATGATGGGCCGGAAGCGGTCGAAGGTTCTTTGCCAGAAAATGACATTGGCGACGGCCTTGTCATCCTCCAGCGTCAGGAAGATCGCGTTGCCCTTGCCGGGGCGCTGCCGCACCAGAACGAGGCCGGCGACCGAGACGCGCCGGCCGTCGCGCACGGAGGGCAGCTTGGCATTGGGGGTGACGCCGGCCCGGTCAAGCCGTTCGCGCAGGAAGGCCACCGGATGCGCCTTCAGCGACAGGCCGAGCGCGCGGTAGTCGTGGATGACATGCTCGCCCAGCGGCATTTTGGGCAGTCGGGTCTCGGGCTCCAGCTCGCGCAGGCGGATTCCCGGCTGGTCAAACAGCGGCAGGGTTTCGGCGGCACTCTTGCGGTCAAGCGCGCGCACCGCCCACAGCGCTTCGCGGCGATCAAGGCCGATGGAGCGGAAGGCGTCGGCCTGCGCCAGCCTTTCGATCTCATCGACATCGAGGCTGGAGCGCAGCCAGACATCCCGCACGGATTCATAGCCATCGCCACGCCGGGCGACGAATGCCGCCATGCGATCCTCCGACAGGCCCTTGATCTGGCGAAAGCCTAGCCGCAGCGCGTAATCAGTCTTGATGACGCCACGCATGCCGGCGTGACGCGAAAGGATCTGTCCCGGATCGAAAGGCGCCTTCTCCAAAGTGCAGTCCCAGACGGAGAAATTGACGTCGACATCTCGGATCTCGACGCCGTGGTCGCGGGCGTCCCGGACAAGCTGCGCCGGCTGGTAAAATCCCATCGGTTGCGAATTCAGGATCGCGGCGCAAAAGACGTCGGGATAGAAAGTCTTGAACCAGCAGGAGGCATAGACCAGCAGTGCGAAGGATGCGGCGTGGCTTTCGGGAAAGCCGTATTCGCCAAAACCCTCGATCTGCTTGAAACAGCGCTCGGCGAAGTCTTTTTCGTAACCTCTATCGGTCATGCCGTCGACCATGCGTTGGCGATAATTGCCGATCGTGCCGGTGCGCTTGAAGGTTGCCATGGCGCGGCGCAGTTCGTCGGCCTCGCCCGGCCTGAAACCGCCGGCGACGATTGCAATCTTCATCGCTTGCTCCTGGAACAGCGGCACGCCAAGCGTCTTGCCGAGAATCTCTTCCAGTTCCGGTTTGGGGTATTCAGCTTTCTCCTTCTTTTGCCGACGACGCAGGTAGGGATGGACCATGTCACCCTGGATCGGACCAGGCCGCACGATCGCCACCTCGATGACGAGATCATAGAATGTGCGCGGCTCAAGTCGCGGCAGCATCGACATCTGCGCGCGCGACTCGATCTGGAAGACGCCAAGCGTGTCGGCACGGCAGATCATGTCGTAGACACGTTGGTCTTCCGCCGGGAGCGTGCCCAGCACGTAGGGGCGGCCATACGGATCCCGTGCCTTCGGATAGTGATCGGTAAGCAAGGTGAAGGCGCGCTGCAGGCAGGTCAGCATGCCGAGCGCCAGGATATCGACCTTGAGGATTTTCACCGCGTCGAGGTCGTCCTTGTCCCACTCGACCATCTTGCGCTCGTCCATCGCCGTCTTGATGATGGGCACGATCTCGTCCAGCCGGTCCCTGGTGATGACGAAGCCGCCGACATGCTGCGACAGGTGACGCGGAAACCCCATGATCTCGTTGGCACGTTCGATCACATGCGTGGATACGGGATCAGCCCGGTCGAGGCCGCCGGCCCTGGCCTCCTTCTCGCCGAGCTCCGAGGTCGACCAACCCCAGATGGAGCCGGATAGCGACCCCCTGACATCGTCGGACAGGCCCATTGCCTTGGCGACTTCGCGCAGGGCCGAGCGGCCACGATAGCTGACCACGGCCGCGGCCAGGGCGGTGCGCTTGGCGCTGTATTTGTTGTAGATGTACTGCATGACGATTTCGCGCTTTTCGTGCTCGAAATCGACATCGATGTCAGGCGGTTCGTTTCGCTCCTCGGAAATGAAGCGTTCGAAAAGCGAATCGATCCTCTCCGGCCCCACTTCGGTAATGCCGATGCAGAAGCAGACGACGGAATTGGCGGCCGAGCCCCGCCCCTGGCAGAGAATATCCTGGCTGCGGGCGTATTTGACGATGTCATGGACGGTCAGGAAGTAGCGGGCATAATTCAGCCGCTCGATCAGCGCGAGCTCTTCCTGGATGCGCTGCAGGACGCTGGCTGGAACGCCAGAGGGATAACGGGTGATGGCCCCCTCGCGCGCCAGTCTTTCGAGTTCGGCCTGCGGCCCGAGGCCCGATTCCGTCGGCTCGTCCGGGTAGTTGTACTGGAGGTCGCTGAGCGAAAAGGTCAGCTCCGCCGCGAAGCGCAACGTCTCGGCTAGCGCCTCTGGGTGCCGGCGAAACAGGCGCGCCATCTCCAGCGGCGGCTTCAGGTGGCGCTCGGCATTGGCCGTCAGTTCCAGCCCGGACTCCGAGACCGGGACATTGAGCCTGATCGCCGTCAGCACATCCTGCAGCGGGCGCCGCTCGGCCGCGTGGTAAAGAACATCGTTGGTCGCCATCAGCGGGATGCCGGCAAGGCCTGCCATCGCCGCTGCCTGCTCGATCCTGAACCGGTCGTTTCCCGCATAGTCAGGCGAAACGGCAAGCCGCAGGTTTCGCCCGAAGCGCTGCTTCAATTGGCGAAGCAAGGCAAGGTCGCCTTCGGTGGCTGCCGCCAGCTCCGGCAGGATCGCCAGCGACATCAGGTCGCCCCATTCGAGCAGGTCCTCGAGATAGAGCAGCGGCGCGCCTTTTTCGCTCTCGTCGCGCATATTGGCTTGCGTCAGCATTCGGCAGAGGTGGCCCCAGCCCTTGCGGTCCCGCGGGTAGGCCAGGACATCCGGCGTGCCGTCGCAAAACACCAGCCGGCAGCCGGGGTGGTAGGCGAGCGTCTCGACCTTGGCCTGCTGCCACGCGCGCACGACGCCGGCCACCGTGTTTCGATCGGCAAGGCCGATCGACGCGAAGCCGAGGAATTTCGCCGTGACCACCAGTTCCTCGGGCTTGGAGGCGCCGCGCAGGAACGAGAAATTCGACTGAATGCCGAACTCGGCATAGGGGATGATGGTCAGCGCGTTCATGCGAAGACCCCGTGCATGAACCAGCGCGGCGCAGGCAGGGCGGCGCCGTAAAGGCCTTGCCGGTAGAGCCAGTAACGGCGGCCATCGGCATCCTCGATGCGGAAATAATCGCGTGTCGATGTGGCTTCGTCGCGCGGCGCCTCACGCCACCATTCCGGCGCGATGCGTTCCGGCCCCTCGGCGCGCGTGACCCGGTAGAGCGCGCGCCGCCAGCGGAAGTTCAGCGGCGGTCCTTCCGGCATTTCGGTTGCCGGCACCTCGATCGGTTCGGGCGAGCGGAACAGCCGGATCGGCCGCTGCGGTCGGAAGACGGTCATCGGCGTCGGGTGCTTTATCCGGTCCGGCTTCTTCGGCGGCGCGATCCTTCGCGGCGCTTCGGTGAAAGGCACGGTCGCGACGGCGCGCTCGGGCAGATGGCTTTCGACGGCGATCGGTTTCAGCACGGCACCCTCGCCCAGCCGGGCGCGGATGCGGTCGGCGAACAGCGCGATATCGGCGCCGTCGTCGCTAGTCTCGCCGGTCAGGTCGGTCTGCTGCATGTCGAACGCGGCGGCCGACAGCACGGACAGGCGCACGAGGTCGAAGCCATAGCCGGCATCGATATCCTGTTCGAGCGCGGCCAGCCTTTCATGGAACAGGCGCTGGATCAGCATCGGCTCGCGCATCGGCCGTGATGTGCCGACGGCGATGCGGCTGACGGCGCCGTCGACGCGGAAGAGCAGCAGCGCCAGCAGTCTTGCGCCCTCGCCTCGGCGTTCAAGGTCCGCCTTCAGCGTCGTCGCCAGCATGCGCACCAGCTGCTCGATGTCCTCGGTCAAGGTGATGGGTTCGGAGAGGTGTCGCTCGACCGACAGCGGCGCGACCGGCAGGCGGGGCGAGACCGCCTCGTCGAGCCGGCCAAGCGCCTGGTCGAGGCGCAGAAGCAGGGAGGCGCCGAAGCGGCGGGCGAGCGGCGCGCGCGGCGCCGCCATAACGGCGCCCGCCGTGCGCAGGCCGACACTTTCCAGGCTGGTGCGGATGTCAGGCTCGATGCGCAGCGCCGCCAGCGGCAAAGGCGCGAGCAGCGCTTCCTCTTCGCCTGACACAACGATGCGGTCGCCGGAAAACCGTGCCGCCGCCCAGGCAGCGCCCGGTGTCGCGGCAAGGCCGGCGCGGACATCAAAACCCTGATGGAAGAAGCGCGACAGGATTTCGTCCAGCATCGCGCGTTCGCCGCCGAAAAGATGGGTGCAGCCGGTGACGTCGAGATAAAGGCCATCCGTGCTGTCCAGCGCCACCAGCGGGGTGTAGCGGTCGCACCAGTCGGCAAGGCCTTCGAGCAGGCGGCGGTCGGCCTCCGGATCGGCTTCCAGGATGTCGATCGACGGATGCATGGCGCGCGCATCGGCGATGCCCATGCCGCGCTTCAGATGCAGCGCCTCAGCCCGCTCGTCGAGGGCGGCGATGCGCTGCGCGTTGCCCTGGCGATGGCTGATCACCATCGGCCGGTGATCCGACGGCCGCGAACGCCAGGACCGCCCCAGACGCTGCCGCAAGATCCTTTCCGCCGCGAGATGCGGGAACCACAGAGACAGGATTCTTTGCCCGTTCTTCCTGGGATCTTTCCTCAAAGACGCGTTCATCGGGGTTCCACTCCAGTGTGAATTGTCCGGGCAAGGCCGTGCGGCTCTTGCCGATGGTGACAGTGAAGGCCGGTCGGCCGATCGAGCCGTCAAGCGGCCCGGCGATGGTGTCGCGTGGGGTCGCCGGCGCCGACGACAGGATGAGGCGCACCGGCGCCGCCGTCGGCTCGGCTTCGGCGGCCTGCCGCAGCAGGAATACCGGCCGGCCAGCCATCCGCGCCCTTGCGTGCAGGCGGCGGGTCGCGGTCAGGTCCAGCCGATGCGGATTGCCGCGCACTTCAAGGATGACGGCGGCGAGCGCCGTCATCCTTGCTGCCTCCTCGGCGACCCACAAAGCGTCGACCAGCCGGGGCGCTTCGGAAAACAGCAATTGGTCCGGCTCGATGCCGAAAGAGGCGTGAAGCCCTCTTGCGTAGGGGAAGCCCGCCTCGTGAAAGATCTCCGTGGTGCCGATCCACAGCAGCGGCAGGCGCGGGCCCTGCTTGAGGATCAGGCTTGCAAGCGACAGGGCAAAGCCGGCCACGGCACCGGCATCGCGGGTCTCGGCGCCGTGGATCTCGCTCAAGGCGGCTTTCGGCAGGCCGCCGCTCAGGGTGTCATCGAGGCGATCGGCACCGGTGCGCAGGAACGCATCCGGCGTTGCCACGGCAATGCCGCGCCGGACCACTGTGCGGTCAGTATTGGGGCGGTCAGCATCGGGCGATGCGCCGGCCGGCGCCTCCAGGCGCTCGGGCAGCGTTCCCTCGATCTTCGCGATCTGGCGGCGCAGGGCAAAAACAGTCTCCCGCGCCACGGCGGTTATCGCCATGACGGTCAGCTTCCATTCACAATTGTTCCTGTTATGTTCCTATAGATTCCAGAGGGCACTCCAAGAGTCAAGCAGACTCACGGGGAATTTATTCCTCTCTGGTCGTTTGCCCTGGAGCGGTACGCCGTTTGATGGGATCGCGGAGCCGCTCCAATTCCCCGTTTTCAGGCAACTCCGAAGGGAAAGCGCGAAGCGCTTTTCCTGGGAAGCCGTTCCTGGAATTGCCTCAGCGCTGGCCGCCAAGGGCCAGCCGTGCGGCAAGCCCCGCGAACACGGTTCCAAGCAGGATCCGTGGCGCGCGCTGAAACCGCGTGCGGCGTGACAAGGCCGCGCCGATCCGGCTCGCGGTCAGGATGACCAGGCCATTGACCACCAGTCCGATCAGGTTGAGCACGGTTGCCAGCAGCAGGATCTGGCCGGCGACGGAACCGGCCCGCGGCTGCACGAATTGCGGGAACAGCGCCAGCACGAACAGCGCCATCTTCGGGTTGAGCAGGTTGGTCAGCAATCCCTGCCGGAAAATGCGTGTCCGCGAGTAGCGCGGCAGGCCGGCGACCGGCGCGAGCATGGCCCCGTCCGAGGTGAACGCCTTCCATGCGAGGTAAGCGAGATAGGCAGCACCGGCATAACGCACGATGTCGTAGGCGATGGGGGCGGCGAGAAACAGTTGCGACAGGCCGAAGGCGGCGGCCAGCGCATGGCAATAGGTGCCTGTGGCGATGCCGATATAGGTCGCCAACCCCGCCGCACGCCCCTGGCTGGCGCTGCGGGATGCGATCAACAGCATGTCCGGCCCCGGCGTCGCGGTCAAAGCGAGGCAAGCAATGGCGAAAAGTCCAATGGTGGAAAAGTCCGGCATGAGAGCTCCTGATACATGGCCGGAACCGATGCCTACTCGATTCCTTGAGAACAGCAAAGTATCTGGAGCAGGAATTGCCGCGCCATTTGCCGAGCCCGGCGCGAAAGCCTATATGCCGGGATCAAAGGATAAAGCATGGCCCGCATCTACAAGACCCGCACCTGGCACGACGAGCTTTCGCCGGCGATGGAGGAAATGGAGTTCCTGGCGCTGGAGGCTTACGCCCACCTGCCGGAGGATTTCCGCAAGCTGACCGGCGAGATCGTCATCCAGATCGCGGAGTTCCCGACCGACGAGATCATGGACGACCTGTCGCTGGAAACGCCCTTCGACCTGCTCGGCCTGTTCGAGGGACGCGGCATCGCCGAGCGCTGGAACCCGCAGACCGGCGAAGGCCCGAACCGCATCACGCTCTACCGCCGCGCCATCCTCGACTACTGGGCCGAAAACGAGGAAACCCTGGGCGACATCGTCACGCATGTGCTGATCCATGAGATCGGCCATCATTTCGGCTTATCCGATGACGATATGGAGAAGATTGAGGAAGCGGCAGAGTAGTTCCATGCGCAATTTCACCAACCCCGGCGAACTCTTCGACAGATTGAAAACCGCCTGGAGCCCCGAAAGCTCGAAAAGCTGGAGCGCCGAAAACCCGGCCAAAGGCCAATGCAGCGTCACCTCGCTGGTCATCCATGACGCATTCGGCGGCGATATCCTGAAGACCCAAACGCGTGGCGGCACGCATTTCTACAATGTGGTTGACGGCATCAAGTGGGACATGACGATCAGCCAGTTCGACCGGCCGATACCGTTCGCCGACCTGGCGTCCAGCCGCGAAGAGGCGATGGCGGACACCTCGCCCGCGCAATATGCCGCGCTCAAGGCCAGGCTGAACCTGGGCTAGGGCGTTTCAGGAAAAGCGTGAACGGTCTTCCCGGGAAAAGCGCTTCGCGCTTTCCCTTTGGAATCGCGTAAAAACAAAGAGATAGAGCCTGCTTCACCCCGAACGGATCTGGATGGAACGGGCTCTATCCTGACGTTTGACTACCAGTCGCTGAGCTTGGTGTCTGGGCCGTATTCCTGGCCCTCGATATCCTTCACCACGGCCTGGCCGCAGCGCATGGTCTTGGCCTTCTTGTCGTAGGCGTAGGTCGGCGAGCCGAACAGATGCCAGCCCTTGTTGAGCGCCGCCGTCACCTTGTGACAGAAGCTGGCGTCGTCCGCAGCGGTCAGAAAACGGTAGAGTTTCATCGTTCAAGTCCTGTTGTGTACCCGTAGCCGGCCAACATCATGCGCTGATGGCAGCGGCCTTCGCCAGCAATTTTTCCGCCTGCGCGAGATGTAGCCGCTCGACCATCTTTCCGCTCAAGGCGATCACGCCCTTCTGTGCATTTTCGGGCAGCGCGAAGGCCTGCTTCACCGCGCGGGCCTCGGCCACGGCTTGCACGGATGGCGCAAAGGCATGGTTGGCGGCTTCGATCTGGGCCGGGTGGATGAGGGATTTTCCGTCGAACCCCATTGCCGCCGCTTCCGTGCACTCTCGCGCATAGGCGTCCAGGTCGCGAAAATCGTTGGCGACACCGTCGATAATATCGATGCCGCCGGCCCGCGCGGCCAACACCATCTGCATCAGCCAAGGCACCAGATAGCGCCGATCAGGCGTCGCCAGCACGCCGGTGTCCTTGATCAGATCGTTCGTTCCGGCAATGAAACAATCAAGGCGTGAAGCGGGATCGCGGCCAAGTTCGGCAATGGCGCCAATGTTGAGCATGCCCTTCGGCGTCTCGATCATCGCCCATAGTTTCACGCTGTCGGGGGCAAAATTGTCGTCAAGCAGATCGCCGACCTCGAGCAGGTCGCGCGGCGTGTCGACCTTGGTCAGAAGAATGCCGTCGGGTTCGCAGCCGGCGGCGGCCAGCAGGTCATCGTTGCCCCATTCGCTGGCCAGCGCATTGATGCGGACAATCATCTCGCAACGCCGTTCAGGGCGGCTGGCGAAGATGTTTTTCAACTTGCCGCGTGCGGCAATCTTGTCGGCAGGGGCGACGGCATCCTCAAGGTCGATGATGACCGCATCGCAGGCCAACTGCCCGATCTTGGCCAGCGCCTTGTCGTTCGAGGCGGGGACGTAAAGCACCGAGCGGCGCGGTGGATGGATTTCGGTTGTCATGCCCGATCTATGCCGCTTGCGGCCAGCCGAGGCAAGCCGCTGGCGCCTGCACAAAAACTGCACAGGATTGCCGAAAACCTCCTGAGCTTCGCCCCGCCGGCTGCATATCGGCCTGCGATACCCGGTGCCATGCAAAAGCCAAGCAAGAACCGTTGGTCCCTTCCCGCCCGCCTGCGCAGCGAGGGCTGGTGGCTTGTCGACCCGCCGCGAGCGAGCCAGACGGCGGCCGTCATCGCCTTTGTCCGCAAGAAACCGCCGGCGGTTCGGCTGCAAGCCATAGGGAAGGCCCTGACATGACCTCGTTCCTCAGCGCCGCGCCGAGCTATTGCAGCCGTTTCGGGGTCGCCGTGCTGCTGGTCGTGCTGGCGGATTTTCTCTTCTACGGCCAGCCCGCCGGCATCACGGTCTTCCTGTTCGCCATCCTGATCGCCGCCGCAGTCGTTGCCGTGCATCCGGCAGCGTTCAGCGATGGCAGGCTGTGGATCAAACCCGCCGCCCTGCTCGTCGCCCTGCTGCCGCTCGCCGAAAATGTCAGTGCCCTGTCCGTGTCGATCGCGCTCGCGGCGCTGAGCGTGTTCGCGCTTTCGATGAGCGCGCGGCGGCGCGGCGGGGCTGCTCGGATCGCCGGCCAGATCGCGCTTTTCCTGCTGGCCGCGCCGGTCCGCTTCATTCATGATTTCATCCGCTGGCGACGGACGGCGCGTCGGTTCGGACGGCGCCGCATCCGCTTCGCGGCAATCGCCGTCTGGGTGATGCCGCTGACGCTTGGCGCGGTCTTTCTCGCCCTGTTCGGCGCCGCCAATCCGGTCATCGAATACTGGCTGTCGCTGATCGACCTTTTCAAACTGCTCGATCTGATCCAGCTTGTCCGGATTGCCTTCTGGCTGTTCATTCTGGCCGGCGTCTGGGTCTTCCTGCGGCCGCGCCTGCCGCGTTTTCCGCGCCGCATCGCACGGCTGAGATCCGGGCTTGCCAATGCCCACCCGAAGGCCAATCCGGGCCGGCACGTGGTCGAGGAGGTCCTGTTCGGCAAAGCCGCCATCCTGCGTGCGCTGATTGTCTTCAACGTCCTGTTCGCGGTGCAGACAGTGCTTGACGGCGCTTACCTATGGGGCGGCATCGCCTTGCCCGACGGGCTGACCTATGCCGCCTATGCGCATCGCGGCGCCTACCCGTTGATCGTCACAGCGCTGCTCGCCGCCGGCTTCGTGCTGGCAGCGCTCCGGCCGGGCAGCGCGACATCCGCCGACCCGTTGATCCGGCGGCTTGTCTATCTCTGGGTGGCGCAGAACATCGTGCTGGTCATCTCGTCGATCCTGCGGCTCGATCTCTATATCGGCATCTATGCGCTGACCTACTGGCGCGTCGCCGCCTTCGTCTGGATGGGGCTGGTGGCGGCTGGCCTTGCGCTGATCATCGCCCGCATCGCGATGGAAAAACGCAATGAATGGCTGCTGTCCGCCAATCTTCTGACGTTATCGGCGACGCTCTATGCCTGCTGCTTCATCAACTTCGCCGTACTGATCGCCAATTACAATGTCGACCACTCCCTCGAAATGACCGGCCAGGGCACCCAGCTCGACACCTGGTATCTGCGTTCGCTTGGCCCGGCTGCGTTTCCTGCCTTCGATCGCTTCCTCGATCATCAAGGCAAGACAGCCGGCGATCCCGCCCTGCGCCAACTCGCGGGCGTGCGGATAGAGGAAGACGACGCGTTTCGCCTGCTCCTGCAAAACTGGCGTGCGTGGAGCTTTCGCGACTGGCGGCTTCTGCGCTATCTCGACAGGAGAGGTCCGCCCGTGGTTCCTAGGGTCTCCGAACCTTCCCTGCCGGGCCGCTGATCCATGCCGCATCACATACTGGTCGCCGACGATGATCCGCACATCCGCGAGGTGATCTGTTTCGCGCTGGAGAAGGCCGGCATGAAGACAGTTTCAGTCGCCGATGGCGCGGCGGCGTTGCAAGCCGTCGAGCGCCGCGCGCCGGACTTGATCGTGCTCGACATCGGCATGCCGGAAATGGACGGACTGGAGGTCTGCCGGCAGCTGCGCCGCACATCGGAAGTGCCGGTGCTGTTCCTGTCGGCGCGCGACGAGGAGATCGACCGCATTCTCGGGTTGGAGATGGGCGGCGATGACTATGTGACAAAACCGTTCAGCCCGCGCGAGCTGGTCGCCCGCGTCAACGTCATCCTGCGGCGCGCGCGCCCGGCAGCGCCCGAGCCAACCGACGACCGGCAGTTCTCGCATGGCAAGCTCATCCTGGCGCCGGCCCGCCATGCCGCCAGTTTCGATGGCCGGCCGCTGGCCCTGACAGGCATCGAGTTCTCTATCCTGAAGGGGTTTCTCGCCCGCCCCTTGCATGTGCTCGACCGCGACGTGGTGATGGCCAATGCCTATGCCGCCAACATCCATGTCGCAGACCGCACTGTTGACAGCCATATCCGCAACATCCGCGCCAAACTGGCGGCGGCGGGCTGCCTGGATGCCATCGAGACCGTCCATGGCGTCGGTTTCCGGCTCGGCCGATGCGGAGCCTGAACGGCAACAAATGGATTGGCAGAAAATGGCGGCCTCGCCTCGCCACGGTCGTCATTGCCATCCTGGTCCTGGTGATGGCGCTGCCGCTGGTCGGCCTGTTCTTCTTCCGGCTCTATGAGAACCAGCTGATCCGCCAGACCGAGGCGGAGCTGATCGCGCAAGGTGCCGCTGTCGCTGCCATCTATGCGCAAGATGTGCGCGACGCCGGCATTCCGGCCGAAAAACTCGGCGCGGCGATGCCCGTGATCCGCAACGCAGACAACTATCCCTACCTGGCGATCGAGCCGCGCCTCGACCTGGCCTCGGATACGGTCCTGCCGACCCGGCCGGACGGTGTCGCCGCCTCACCCGATCCGGCTTTCGCGGCGATCGGCGTGCGCCTGTCGGGCATTCTCGATGCGACGCAGAAAACCACGCTCGCCGGCTTCCGGCTGCTCGACCCCAATGGCATCGTCATTGCCGGGCGCAGCGAGATTGGCCTGTCGCTCGGTGGTGTCGAGGAGGTTCGGGCGGCCCTGGCCGGCCGCTATGCCAGCGCGCTCAGGCTGCGGATACCCGAGGAGCCGTCGCCACCGCTCTATTCGGTCAGCCGCGGCACCAGGGTGCGCGTCTTCGTTGCCATTCCGGTCGCCATCGATGGCAAGGTCGCCGGCGTCGTCTACATGTCGCGGACGCCCAACAACATCGTCAAGCATCTCTATGGCGAGCGCGGCAAGGTGGTGCTGGCGGCCATCGCCATCCTCGGCGGCACCTTGCTCATCGGCCTTGTCTTCCTGCGCACCGTCAGCCGGCCGATCTATGAACTGATCGACCGCACCAGCCGCATCGCCGCCGGCGACCGGCAAGCGATCAAGCCGCTGGCGCATCATGGCACGCGCGAAATGGCCGAGCTTTCCGCCGCCTTTCTCGACATGGCCGAAAAGCTGCAGGCGCGGTCGGACAGTATCCAGACCTTCGCCACCCATGTTTCGCATGAACTCAAGTCGCCGCTGACGGCGATCCAGGGCGCCGCCGAACTGTTGCGGGATTCCGGCAGTGCGATGGACGATGCCGAGCGGCAGCGGTTCTCCAACAACATCGTCACCGATGCCGGGCGGCTCAATCTCCTGGTGCGGCGGCTGCTCGACCTGGCGCGGGCCGAGAATCTGGCGCCCAGCGGCGACAGCACATCGCCCGTGGCGGCACTGGCGCTCTTGCCCGCCGACAGCAGGCTGGATGTTCGCATCGAGGCGGGCGGCGATATCGGCCTGCGCATTTCAGGCGAGAACGCGGCCATCGTGCTTGCCAATCTCATCGACAATTCAGCGCGCCATGGCGCGACGCGGGTTTCCATCACCGCCGCCAGCCTGGATGGCAAGGCGAGCGTGCTGGTCAGCGACGACGGCGCAGGGATTTCGCCAAGCAACCGGACCCGTATCTTCGAGCCGTTTTTCACCACGCGCCGCGATTCCGGCGGCACCGGCATGGGGTTGGGCATCGTGCTGGCCCTCCTGAAAGCGCATGATGGCACGATCCGGCTGGTTGACTCCGAGCGCGGCACGCGCTTCGAGATCATCTTGCCGGTTGCTTGATGATGCAGGCGGCGGAAGCGGAGAAAAAAGTGCGCTACGACATTGTCATCATCGGCGGAGCTATCGTCGGGTCCTCGATCGCCTACTATCTGCGCGAGGAAGGATTTTCGGGTTCGATCGCGCTGATCGAGCGCGACCCGCAATTCGCCCATGCGGCGACAACCTTGTCCTGCGCCTCCATACGCCAGCAGTTCTCCATCCCCGAAAACATCAGGCTGTCGCAGTTCACGCTGAAACTGTTCCGCCGGCTGACCGAGGAATTCGGCGCGGATGCCGATATCGGCTTTCGGGAGGGCGGCTATCTCATCTTGGCCGGCGAGAACGGCTTGCCGATCCTGAAAGCGAACCACGACGCGCAGATGGCCGAAGGCGCCGACATCGTGCTGGAGGATGCGGACCAGCTGGTCCGCCGCTTCTCCTGGCTGTCGGCCGAGGGCATCACCGCCGGCGCCTATGGCCGCAGCGGCGAAGGCTGGTTCGACGCGCATGCGATGCTGATGCTGTTCCGCAAGGCGCTGCGGGCGAAGAAGGTCGATTTCATCACCGCTTCGGTTACCGGCATCACCCGTCAAGGCGACCGCGTCACCGGCGTCAGCCTCGACAATGGCGAGACGATCGAGGGCGGCATCTTCGTCAATGCCGCCGGGCCGAATGCCGGCAAGGTTGCCGGCATGGCCGGGCTGGCGCTGCCGGTCGAGCCGCGCAAGCGCAATGTCTTCGTCTTCGAGGCGCGCGAAAAATACGACGACATGCCGCTGCTGGTCGATCCCTCCGGCATCTATGTCAGGCCGGAAGGTTCGGTCTACATCACCGGCGGCGCCGAGCCCGAGGAAGGCGACGGGCCGGCTGACCCCAGCGATTTCGAGGTCAACTGGCCGCTGTTCGAAGAGGTGATCTGGCCGGTGCTGGCGACCCGCATCCCGGCCTTCGAGGCGATCAAGCCGACGCGTGCCTGGGCCGGCCACTACGACTACAACACGCTCGACCAGAACGCGGTGATCGGCCCGCATCCGCGGGTTGGCAATTTCCTGTTCGCCAACGGCTTTTCCGGCCACGGGTTGCAGCAGGCGCCGGCGGTCGGCAAGGCGCTGGCCGAACTGATCGTGCATGGCGGTTATCGCACGGTGAATTGCACGGCCTTTGGTTATAGCCGGGTTGCCGAGGGGCGGGCGTTCCGCGAGCTGAATGTGATCTAGCGCGTGATCAGGCGACCGGGTCGTCCGCGCCCTGTTCGACCAAGGCCTGTCGTGGGCCGAACAGCAGGTCCTTGGCGGCGATCACGGCTCCGACCGTGATCAGCACGCAGGCCAGCGCAACGGACCAGTGAAACACGCCGAAGCCCGCCAGCAGAAGCACGATCACCGAGAACAGCGGCGCGGCATAGGACAGGGCGCCGAGGATCATGATGTCGCCGTGCTTGCAGCCATGGTCCCAGGCGTAGAAGCCGGCGCCGAGCGGGATCGTGCCCAGGATCAGGATGGCTGCCCATTGCGTCCAGGTCTGCGGCCAGACCGTGGTTTCAAGCGCCATGTGCAGTGCGAAGGCAACTGCTGACGTGATGAAGCAATAGCCGGCGACAACATCCGTCGGCACCGCGCCAAAGCGGCGGGACAGGACTGAATAGCCGGACCAGATGAAGGCGCAGAACAAGGCAATGACATGGCCTTTCATCAAGCCATTGGCCAGCCCGACGCTGCCGCCTTTGGTGATGACGACGATGGCACCCGCGAGGCCGAGGAACACACCCACGAGATGGTGCGCCTTCAGCCGCTCGCCTGGCAGGAAGGCGGCAAAGACGACGATCAGCAGCGGCCAGAGATAAGCGATCAGGCTGACCTCGACCGGTGGGGCCGCCTGGATCGCGAAGAAATAGGCGCAGTGATAGATGCGGTTCCGATTGCCCAGACCGGCCAGGGCTGGCGCAGGGACCGGATGGCGGCGGGGCGGAAGATCCAGCTGGCGGCGCCGACCGATCCTCCAAGCAGGAACGCCATCGCCGCCAGCTGAAATGGCGGGATCGGGCCCGCGGCGGTCGACAGCAGCGCCAGGAACGACCAGGTCAGGATGGCTGAAAAACCGACCAGCGTCGGGATCGTCTTCTTCACTTCAGTTGTTCTCGCGCTAGGGTATGCCAGTCTTTGCACAGAGGCGGGATGATCCGCTGACGCATACGGCCATGCGCTATCGAGAATACGACGCGAGCTGAGCGCCATCGACGGCCAATGCGTTGCCAAGTGCATGGCCTTCGGCCGTGTTGTCGAAAATGCACCAGACCTCTTGGCTTGAGGCAGCAGCCGTGTCCAGTTGTTGACGGATCCGGATCAAGCTTTCAGCTTCGTAATTCGAGTAGTAGACGCGCGGCGCGCCATGCAGGCGAAAATATGCAAGGCCGGGCCGGCCTGCCGGCGTTGCCGCTTCAGGAACCGGAGCCGGGTCGGCTGCGATACGCGCAACACCTGCATTGAGCAAAAGCGCGTCCGCTTCGGGCTCAAACCAGCTGGAATGGCGCGGCTCACTCGCCAACCGCACGTCGGTTCGCTTGCGCAGCATGTCAAAGAACCTCCCCGCGATGTTCGCATCGAAGCGCAGACTCGGCGGCAACTGCACCACCAGCACGCCGAGCTTGGCGCCGAGACCTCCGACCTCGAGGAGAAATGCCTCGACAAGATCCTCGCAGCCAACGAGACGGCGTTCATGTGTCATGGCCTTGGGCGTTTTTACCGAGAAGCGGAAGTTGTCCGGCACGACGCTTTTCCAGCGCTCATATGTCTCGCGGCGATGCGATCTTGAAAAGGATGTGTCGATTTCGACCACGGGAAGGCGTCCGGCGTAGCGTTCGAGGTGCGATCCGGATTGCGGAAAATCATCTTGGTAGCGGGCCGAAATCCCCCAGCCGGCAGTGCCCGTGAAATATCTCTCCATGAAGAGGATGTGGAGACGTTGAGGTGCGGGTCAAGCCTGCGCGTTCAGCATCCTTAGGCCGGCCTGGCACGGTTGGATGTCACCCCTTGCGGCCAAACCAGAAGGCGTCGGCCATGCGTTTCATGCCGATCCGTTCGTAAAAGCCGGCTGCGTCCGGCATGGAAATCAGGCTGATGGCAACCGACGGGCCAAGCTGCCGGCGCGCCTCGTCCATCAGGCCCTTGCCGATACCGAGGCCTTGCGCCGAACCGGAAACCGCGAGTTCGGAGATATAGCAGACCCAGGAAAAGTCGGTGATGCAGCGAGCTACGCCGAGCAGCTGCCGGCCCGGCAGGTCAAGCCGCGCGGTCAGCACCAGATTGGCGCCGTCGAGCATGGCCTTGAGCCTTTTGTCGTCGTCGACCGGGCGTGTCTCGCCAAGGCCGGATTCGACCAGCACATGGCGGAATTCGGCGATGTCGAGCGCCGGTTCGCTGGCGTAGAGGATTTTGGAATCTTTTGTCATGCTGCCAAGGTGCACCACGCGCCGATGGTTTTGAAGCCCGCCATCTCAGCCGTTGTGTTGGTCGGATCAGCGGCAATGGCAAACAGCCGCCTTTTATTTGCCCGCTGCTTTGTGTAAACCGGGCGCCAGCAATCCCCCGCAACGGTAGAGAAGACGGGCAAAAGCCATGGAAAAATTCACAAAGCTCACCGGCGTCGCCGCTCCGATGCCGATCGTCAATGTCGACACCGACATGATCATTCCCAAGGACTATCTCAAGACGATCAAGCGCACCGGGCTCGGCACCGGCCTGTTCGCCGAGATGCGCTACAACGAGGACGGTTCGGAAAATCCTGACTTCGTGCTCAACAAGCCGGCCTACCGCAAGGCGCAGATCCTGGTCGCCGGCGACAATTTCGGCTGCGGCTCGTCGCGTGAGCATGCACCGTGGGCGCTGCTCGATTTCGGCATCCGCTGCATCATCTCGACCTCGTTCGCCGACATTTTCTACAACAACTGCTTCAAGAACGGCGTGCTGCCGATCACCGTCAGCCCGGAAGACCTGGAGAAGCTGATGGATGACGCCTCGCGCGGCTCCAACGCCACGGTTTCGGTCGACCTCGAGGCCAAGGAAATCCGGGGCCCGGATGGCGGCGTGGTCACTTTCGACCTCGACGACTTCAAGCGGCACTGCCTGCTCAATGGTCTCGACGACATCGGCCTGACCATGGAGAAGGCCGGCGCCATCGCCTCGTTCGAGAAGAAGAACGCCGAACAGCGCCCTTGGGCCTGAACGGATTGGGCCGCGCCGAAAGGCCGGCCTCGTTGTTTTCTGCCGCCGCATGATCTCGAGCCACCCGCTCGGGCGTTCATGCGGTCAACGGAGGATTGGTGATGCGCTCGCTTCTTGCCGGGGTCTGTGGGCTGGCTTTTGTCCTGGTGCCTATGACGGGCACTCAAGCGCAGACGCAAACACCTGCGGCGCAGCAAACCTCGCCTACAACAGAGGCGCCGCCCACGGCAGAGGCGCCGGCCACGAATCAAGGCACGGATGCCGCCGCTGCTTCCGACGACGACAAGCAGGCGCCGATCCCGTTCGAAGGCGGCCAGCTGACCATCACCCAGAAGGAAGATGGCGGCGAAAAGGTGCTTGCCTATGACGGCAACGAACTGGCCAGCAACTACGAGGTCTTTTTCGACAAGATCGCCGATGTCGGCGGCGTCAAGGTGGCGCTGTTCAACGCCGGCGATGGCGGCAATCAATGCGGCCCGGCCACGGTGATCGTCTGGAAGCCGGAAGGCGGCACGATTCAGAGCACCACCGTCGACCAGGATGACTGCGGCTCACCGCCGACCGCGATCTCGGACAGCGCGATCTATTTCGTGCCCTATCTTCTGCCGGGCGATTCGAAGCCGGCGCTGCAATGGTCGCCAAGGGACGGGCTGACGACTTCGGGCAATCTCACCTACATGCCGGAACCCGGCACGGACTGGAAGGATGTCGATCCGTCGAAATACGACAACATCATCGACGCTTTCCATAATGAAGCGGTCTACAAGCTGGCGCAGACGCTGCTCGGCAAGGATATGCCCGACATGGCGACCAGCCTGCTGGTCGGCGGCGGCACCGAAAAGACGGCGTCCGGCGTCTTCTATGCCACCGGCTGCGTGCCGCATGATTGCGGCGGCAATGACGGCTTCATGGCGGTCGATACCGCCAACCACAAGCTGTATTTCTCGCGGCGCGGCGACAATGGCCAGCCGGATGCATGGCCAGCAGTGGCAACCTGGCCGGCGGATGTGAAAGAGGCGCTGGACAAGGCGCTGGGTTCGGCGAACTAGGTTTTCCCCGCAGCGCCCCCGCACCTTCATCCGTTTTGGCCTGGTAGCGGCCGCAACAACAGACTGATCCCCTCTGGCCCATGGCCGCGCGGAGCTCGTCCCTGCTAGATGACCGCAAACAGCGAGGACATCCATGCGAAAGCTCATCTCCACCGGCTCACCGTTCGAAAAGACCGCCGGCTATTCGCGCGCCGTGGTGCAGGGCGACTGGTGTTTGTCTCCGGGACGACCGGCTACGACTATGCGACGATGACGATGCCGGAGACGGTGGAGGCGCAGACGCGCAATTGCCTGGCGACGATCGGCAAGGCCTTGCAGGATGGCGGCTTCGACATGGCCGACGTGGCGCGCGCGCATTACTACATCACCGACCAGGCCTTTGCCGACATCGTCTTCCCGATTCTCGGCGCAACGTTCGGCGAGATCAGGCCGGCGGCGACAATGATCGTCTGCCAGCTCAACAAGCCGGAAATGAAGATCGAGATCGAAGTGACCGCACTGCGGCGCACGGCCTGATGCCTGCCGCCCAAAGGGCGAAGCGGCTTTGGGGCGGCGACATGCATGGAGCAAGGAAGAGCGGATGGTGAAAGTCAGGCGCATCATTGCCAATATCGGCACGCAGGATATCGCGGCGGCCAAGCGCTTCTATCAGGACGTGCTGGGGCTCGATCTGCTGATGGATCATGGCTGGATCGCTACCTATGGCTCGGCGCAGAGCATGGATGTGCAGATCAGCTTCGCCAACCAGGGCGGCTCAGGCACGCCGGTGCCGGATCTGTCGATCGAGGTCGACGACGTTGAGGCGGCGCTCGAAGGCATGAAGGCCGCGGGCTTCGCCATCGAATATGGCCCCGCCGACGAGCCCTGGGGCGTGCGGCGCTTCTATGTGCGTGATCCCTATGGCCGCCTGGTCAACATTCTCTCGCATCTGTGACGGCTTCTTCGCCCAGAGCGGTCCAACGTTTGATAGAAGCTGGCCCGCTCTTAAGCCCCTGGTTTCGCGCAATTCCGGACGGAAAACCGCTGCGCACTTTTCCTGGAATTGCTGTAGGCGCTGAACCGCGGACTTGCGCGCTCGCCGCTGTCCGTTTAGCAAGGCCGCGTTCAAGAAACAGTTTTGGGACGGTTCTCCATGGCTTCGAAACACCTTCTCCTGCTCGCCGGCGACGGCATCGGTCCCGAGGCCATGGCCGAGGTGAAGAAGCTGATCGGAGCGATGAACGACAAGCTCGGCAGCGGCTTCGTCACCGACGAAGGGCTTGTCGGCGGCTGCGCCTATGACGCGCATGGCGCGGCGATTTCCGATGCCGACATGGAAAAGGCGATGGCGGCGGATGCGGTGCTGTTCGGCGCCGTCGGTGGTCCGAAATGGGATGCGGTGCCTTACGAGGTGCGCCCCGAGGCCGGCCTGCTTCGCCTGCGCAAGGACATGGAGCTGTTCGCCAACCTTCGCCCCGCCATCTGCTATCCGGCGCTCGCGGCGTCCTCCTCGCTCAAGCAGGAAGTGGTCGAGGGTCTCGACATCCTGATCGTGCGCGAACTCACCGGCGGCGTCTATTTCGGCGAGCCGAAGCAGATCATCGATCTCGGCAACGGCCAGAAGCGCGGCATCGACACGCAGGTCTATGACACGTTCGAGATCGAACGCATCTCGGGCGTCGCCTTCGAACTGGCGCGCACCCGCAAGAACCACGTCACCTCGATGGAAAAGCGCAACGTCATGAAGTCGGGCGTGCTGTGGAACGAGGTCGTCACCCAGACCCACAAGGCCCGCTATTCCGACGTCAAGCTCGATCACATGCTGGCCGACGCCGGCGGCATGCAGCTGGTGCGCTGGCCAAAGCAGTTCGATGTCATCGTCACCGACAACCTGTTCGGCGACATGCTGTCCGACATCGCCGCCATGCTGACCGGCTCGATCGGCATGCTGCCGTCGGCGTCGCTCGGCGCGCCCGATGTGAAGACCAAGAAGCGCAAGGCGCTCTACGAGCCGGTGCATGGCTCGGCGCCCGACATCGCCGGCAAGGGGATCGCAAATCCGATCGCCATGATCGCGTCCTTCGCCATGTGCCTGCGCTATTCCTTCGGCATGGTCGCGGAAGCCGACCGCGTCGAAGCCGCGATCGCCGCCGTGCTGGATGAAGGCCTGCGCACCCGGGACATCCTGTCCGAGGGCATGACCGAGGTCGGCACCGTCGAGATGGGCGACGCGATCATCGCCAAGTTCCTGGGATAAGGCGAGGCTGTAACCGCCTCAGCGAATCTCACCGGCCAGCCGCTGCAGCAGGCCGACGAACTGGGCCTCATCCACCGGCTCGAAAAAACTCGCGTCAGCGGCTTCGACGGCAACGATGGCGCGCTGTGCGGCCGCTGTCCCGGCCGGGGTGATGCGGATCACCTTGGCGCGCGAATCCCTGGGGTCGGTCTCCCTGGCGATCAACCCCTTGGCTTCGAGCCGGGCGACGACATCCGACGTCATCTTCACCTCGGTGCCGGCTTGGGCGGCGAGCTGTACCTGGTTGGGCGGCTCGCCATCGCGGCCGAGCCACATCGCCGAGGCCAGCAGCACGAACTGGACATGGGTCAGGTCCAGCGGCGCGAGTGCCGCCGTCATGACGCGCTGCCAGCGCATGGTGGTTCGCCAGAGCAGCAAGCCGGGGCTCTCCGATGGTCCGCCCTTGAAGCGCGTGTCGAGTTCAGCCACGGCTGGCGAGCTCCTGCGCCTGTTCGAACAGCTTTGCCATCGACGTGTCGAAATCGCCGCTGATCTGGGGGCCGAGCTCAAGCCCGACTTCGGCGGCCGAAGGGCCGGATATTTCAAGCCGGTGCGTTACCCGCGTGCCACCTGCAACTGGCGCCAGCGTGTGCCGGAACAAAAGCTGGGTGTCACCGAACGAGGTTTCGTCGGCATAGGTTACGTTTTCGACGAGATCGACGATGGTCGATTCAAACGTGTCCTGCCCGACCGGGGTCACCGAGACGCGGGTGCCCTTGGCGAACGGCCCGTGCAGCACAAACGTGTCCGACCCCTCATAGCTGAGGCGGCCTTCATGCAGCGCCTTGAGCGCGGCCCAAACCGCCTGCACGGGAAGGGAGGTAACGGCGGTGTATTCATTGCTCCACATTTTCGGCTCCATCGGTGCTTCTGTTCGATCGACCATTCGATCTGTGCACAGACTATCTGTGCGCGGATTAAGTGGCAAGCGGAATCTTCAACCCTGACAGCCGGTGGCCGACCGGCGCGTCTTGGTCCCTGTTTTCAATCAGTTTAGAGCAAGAAACATTCTCGTTTTCTCCGAGCTGGCCTCTAGAACCTGACCCCTGCCGGCACCGGCCCCCACTGGTTTTCACCGACCTGAGACTGCACCAGTCCCAAAACCAGCAAGGCCACTGCGCCGAAGGCCGGGGTGAAGCAGAGCAGGACAAACCAGCCGCTCAGACCGACGTCGTGCAAACGCCGCACTGTCAGCGCAATCCATGGCAGGCCGAATACAAATATGAAGATAGCGGCGGGCAGAAATCCTATCGACGTCCTATCCGCATTGATGCCGAAGCCGCTGATGGCCAGATTGACAAGTATCCCAAAGCCCAAAAGCACCACCAGCACAAGATTAAGGCACAGCCAAAAGGCCCAGAATTCCTTACGGCGGGCGCGTCCGTTGAAATTGAAATAGTTCACGCTCACCGTGCGCCCGAAATAGGCCCACAGTCCTGTGGAACTCTGTCCGGCAAGCCGGCCTGACCGTGGTGGTTGACCAGTGCCCGGCGGCGGTGTGGTCGAGGCGGCGGCGATATTGTGCGCCGTGCCGTCGTCTGGCTGGAAATCGACGAGCGTGCCCCTCACGAGGGCCACATCCTGGCTCAGGTCATTGAGGGCGAAGATATAGCGTTTGCCGTCGGTTCCGTTGATATAACCGTAATCCTGATCCTTGTCGTAGTGATACACCGCGCCGCGCATGCCTTGCCCCCTTGCATTGCGTCGGTGATTCTACTCAGAGTTGCCGTTGATTGCAATATGCACGGCCTGGTTAGGTCCTGACGCCGCCCGGTATCGGCCCCCACTGGTTTTCGCGGTCCTGGGTAGGGATCAGCGCGAAGACCAGGATGATCAGGCTGCCAATGGTCGGGAGGATAAGCAGCAGGGCAAGCCAGCCGCTCAGGCCGATATCGTGTATCCGACGGACGATCATGCCAAGGCTGGGCAAGAATGTCGCCAGCATGAACAGGCCGAAAACGCCGATCGTCACCGCCGGCCCTTCGCTGCCGTTCAAAAAGCCCAGGGCATTGTCGATGAAGAGGCCGATGATGGAGATCACGATCAGCGCCACGGTCCAGAACAGGCAATAGCCCCAATATTCCTTGCGGCGGGCACGGCCGGCGAAATTGAAGTAGTTCTGGGTCAGGCTACGCCAGAAGTAACCCCACAGGTCGGTGGGTTCAGCAGGGTTGGTTTCGGCTGAGCGGCCGAAATTCCCTGTCTGCGCGGCTGCCGCCGGGGCCGCCGCACCTGCCGGCGGGCGGGCGACAGCTGGAGCGGCTGTCTGGGCGGCAATCGAGAAAATGTCACGCGCCTGACCGCTGCCCGCCAGGAATTCGACAGCCGCCCCCTTGGCGACCGATGCGCCCCGGCGCAAATCCTCGCGGCCGAACGTGTACCGGTTGCCATCGGCGCCGGTGATGAAGCCGAAGCCCTGAGTCTCATCATAGTGAAGCACTTCACCGCGCATCCGCCGCCCCTCTCGTCACCTCAGCTGTTCGGGCCAAGGTGTCGCACGAGGCTGAAGCGGAGGGCAAGGCCACACCAAATGAAGTGGCTACCGCCCTTGCCGCAAATGAAGCATAAGACACGAATTGCATTCTTCCTTCGCCAAAAGCAGGCAATGACAGTCCAGAGTTCTGATAGCGGTGTGACGCAAGATGAAGGGCCGTCAGGCCGGAGAATACTGGCTATTGATGCGACGGGTGTGTTGGCATGGCCCGACAAAGCTCTCTCCGGCATTCCCCGCGTCGAGGATTTTCTGATCAAGGCGGCGCTGGCCGACCCCGATCGCCATGTCCGGGTCGTGGCATTCAAATCCTGGGATGGCGGCTTCCGCTCGCTGGAGCCTTTCGAAGAAAGGCGGCTGGCGGATGGTCAGATCGCGCCCTTGCGCGTCACGGAATGGCCGGGGCGCAAGGCGGCACTGAAATCCGCCTTCCAGATGGTGAGGCTGTATCCCTGGGCGAAGCGCGCGGCGGACAGCCATCTTGCCCAAACGGTGACCAACGGAAGCGGCGGGTTCGATTGGGCGGCGGTCAAACTGTTGATCCGCCTCTATCGCCTATACAGGCGGGCCGCAGGCCGAACCGGCCGGCGTCAGGCTGCTGCGCGGCCGCCACAACGCATCGACAACGATATCACGCTGATCTGCCACAATGTCCTTGCCTACGGGGATGGGCCCGCCGTCTCGGATGACGCCAGCGGGATTGCCTTCATTTGCCACGACCTCATCCCGTCAGTGCGTCCCGATCTGGTCGCGGGCACCAAGGCCGAGAAGGAGTTCGGCACCAAGCTTGCACAGCTTATGCGAGCAGGGGCGACGGCATTTTGCGCTTCGGATGCGGCCAGTGTCATGCTGACCGATCATATGCGCCAAGCTGGCATTGCCCCACCTGTGGTGCACCGCTTTCCCATGCCATCCGTCTTGCATGAGACCGCTTCCCGGCTGGGCATGACCTCGCGCATCGAGACCAGCGAGCCGTTCGCGCTCTACTGCTCGACCATTGAAGTGCGCAAGAACCACATCCTGCTGGCACGCATCTGGCAGCAGGCGCGCGAGGAAGGCGTCACGCTGCCGAAGCTTGTCTGCGCCGGGCGCTGGGGCTGGATGATCGACCCGTTGCGCGCCTATCTCAAGGCGCATCCTGACCTGGCCGAGACGGTCACGTTCACCGGCCCGATCAGCGACGAAGAGCTTATCCGATACTATCGCAGCGCGTCGTTTGGCGTGTTTCCCTCGCATATCGAGGGCTGGGGCTACGCTGCCTCGGAATGTCTCGATTTCGGCATCCCGGTCATCGTCTCGACAACGCCGGCGCTGATCGAGGCGAGCGGCGGCCTGATGCCGGCGATCGATTCCGAAGATCAGGCGGGCTGGTATGCAGCGATCCGCAGGATGGCGGACGACAAGGCCTGGCACTCCTCGCTGGTGGACCGCATCGCCCGGCACCACAGGCCGACGCCGGCGGCGGCAAGCTGGGCCGCCATCAAGACCGGCCTGCAGGCAATCGGAAAGCAATGACCGAGGAGATCTTGAACAGCGCCGCTGGCAAGCCGGATACAGCGGCCACCCGCGCGCCGATGATTTCCATCGATGCGACAGGCCTGCTATCCTGGGGCGGCGATCAGGCCGTGGCCGGCATCCAGCGGGTTGAGAGTTTTATCATAAAGGCGGCGCTGGCGGAGACCGATCCGCGCGTCGGCGTCGTGGCGGTCAACCTTTCGAACCACCGGTTTAGACCACTTTTCCCCTACGAGCAGGCCCAATTGGCGGCCAACGACATTGCGCCCAGCCGCATCGAGCGCGGGACGGCCATGATGGCGGCTTTGCCGCGGGCGCTGCAGCTGGTGCGGCAATACCCGATAGCGAAACGCGAGGCGGATCGCCAACTCGCGAGGATGGTGACGAATGGCCGGACAGGGTTTGGTTTCAAGTCGGCTGCGCTGCTGCTTCGCGCCTATCGCCTCTACCGGCGGGCGTGGGTCCGGCTTGGCGCATCCAGACAAATGCCCACACCGGAACCGACCGAGCTGGAGCAGTCGACCGTCCTGATCTCTCACCAGATGCTTGCTGGAGATAACAGATCGTCTGTCTCGGGTGAGATCAACAGGATCGCCTTCCTTTGCCACGATCTTATTCCGGTCGTGCGTCCCGATCTTGTCGACCAGGGCAAACTGGAGAAGGCTTTCGGAGCCAATGTCGAGTCTCTCGTAAGATCCGGCGCAACCGCATTCTGTGCCTCGGAGACAGCCAGCGGGATGCTGATCGATCATATGCGCCTTGCTGGCATCAACCCGCCAGTCGTGCACCGCTTTCCCATGCCATCCATCCTGCATGAGACTGCTGTCCGCCTGGGCATGACCTCGCGCATCGAGACCAGCGAGCCGTTCGTGCTCTATTGCTCGACCATCAACGTGCGCAAGAACCACATCCTGCTGGCGCGTATCTGGCAGCAGGCGCTCGACGAAGGCGTAACGCTGCCGAAGCTTGTCTGCGCCGGTCGCTGGGGCGGGATGATGGACCCGTTGCGCGCCTATCTCGATGCACATCCGGAGCTGGCCAAATCGCTCACGTTCACCGGTCCAATCAATGATGAGGAACTGATCCGATATTATCGCAGCGCGTCGTTTGGCGTGTTTCCCTCACATATCGAAGGCTGGGGCTACGCGGCCTCGGAGTGCCTCGATTTCGGCATCCCGGTCATCGTCTCGACAACGCCGGCGCTGATTGAGGCCAGCCGTGGCCTGATGCCGACGATCGATTCCGAAGACCAGGCGGGCTGGTATGCCGCGATCCGCAAGATGGCCGACGACACGGCTTGG
Source organism: Mesorhizobium sp. INR15 (assembly GCF_015500075.1). NCBI lineage: Bacteria > Pseudomonadati > Pseudomonadota > Alphaproteobacteria > Hyphomicrobiales > Phyllobacteriaceae > Mesorhizobium > Mesorhizobium sp. INR15. The sequence continues at coordinate 1,109,405 of NZ_CP045496.1, forward strand.
CGTTCCTCGCTTGTCGACCGCATCGCCCAGCACCACAGGCCGACGCCGGCGGCGGCAAGCTGGGCCGCGATCAAGGCCGGCCTGCAGGCAAGCGCATCCCGTCAGCGCTGAATTTCGGCCGCACCGGCCGGAAGGCAGCGACGCCCTACGAAGGGCGCTTCTTCGCCTTCTTATGCTGCGGTGGGCCGGCGTTCTCGAATTTTGGCTTGCCGGGCTTCTTCGCCCACGGCGTTGCGTCATGGGCGGCCGCCGGGCGCTGGTCGGCGGATGCCGGCGGGCGCTTCTCGAATTTGCGCTTGGGCGCGTTGGGATCGAACGGCGCCTTGCCGCGATGCGGTTTCTTGTCAGGCGATGGCGGCTGATAGCCGGCCCGCGACAGGTCGGGCGTGCCTTCCAGCCGCTTGACCCGGATGTTGTCCTGCAGCTTGCGGTCGGGGCCGATCGCGGCCAAGAACCGGTCGGCCCAGTCGGCAGCGATCTGCACGAAGGTTTCTTCCTGCTGCATCTTGATGGCGCCGATCTCGCGCTTGGTGATGCCGCCGGTGCGGCACAGCATCGGGATCAGCCAGCGCGGCTCGGCATTCTGCCGGCGTCCGACCGATACCGAGAACCAGACGCTTGCGCCGAAATCCTCGCGGCGGCTTGGCGCCTCATCGCGATGCGCGAACTTTTCGCCCGCCGGTCTTTCACGCGACGGCGTGAAGGGCGCGACTTCCATGAGATCCTCGGGTGCCGAGCGGCTGGAACGGCACAGCCGCACGAAGGCTGCCGCCACCTGCTCGGGGCCGTGCTGTTCGAGAAGTGCGGCGACAAAGCCGCGCTCGTCGTCCTTCAGCGGCTCCGTGAACGTCGAGTCGGCAAGAATGCGCTCGTCGTCGCGGCGGATAACGTCATCGGCCGAAGGCGGGCTTGCCCATGTCGCTTTCAGGCCGGCATTCTGCAGCAGCCGCTCGGTGCGCTTGCGGGCACTGTTGGGAACGATCAGCGCGCTGACGCCCTTGCGTCCGGCGCGTCCGGTCCGGCCGCTGCGGTGCAGCAGCGTTTCCGGGTTGGTCGGCAGATCGGCATGGATCACAAGCTCGAGGTTGGGCAGGTCGATGCCGCGCGCCGCCACGTCGGTGGCGATGCAAACCTTGGCGCGGCCGTCGCGCATTGCCTGCAAGGCATGGCTGCGCTCGTTCTGGCTGAGCTCGCCCGAGAGCGCGACGACGGAGAAGTTGCGGTTGTTGAAGCGCGCGGTCAGGTGGTTGACGGCGGCGCGGGTGTTGCAGAACACCAGCGCGTTCTTGGCCTCATAGAAACGCAGCACGTTGATGATGGCGTTCTCCCGGTCGGCCTGGGCAACGCTCAGCGCCCGGTATTCGATGTCGAGATGCTGCTTCTCCTCGCCGGACGCCGAGATGCGCACGGCGTTTCGCTGGTAGCCCTGGGCAAGCGTTGCGATCGAACGCGGCACAGTGGCCGAGAACATCAGCGTGCGGCGCTCGGCCGGCGCCGCGTCGAGGATGAATTCCAGGTCTTCGCGAAAACCGAGATCGAGCATCTCGTCGGCCTCGTCGAGCACGACAGCCTTGAGCGCCGACATGTCCAGCGAATGCCGGGTGATGTGGTCGCGCAGGCGGCCGGGCGTGCCGACGACGATATGGGCGCCGCGCTCCAGCACGCGCCGCTCGCTGCGCATGTCCATGCCGCCGACGCAAGACGCCACGGTGGCGCCGGTCAGCTCATAGAGCCATTCCAGTTCGCGTGTCACCTGCAGCGCCAGTTCGCGCGTCGGAGCCACGGCCAGCGCCAGCGGTGCCGCCGCATGAGAGAAGCGCTCGGCGCCTTCCAGAAGGGTTGGCGCCAGCGCCAAACCAAAAGCCACCGTCTTGCCGGAGCCGGTCTGCGCCGAGACCAGCGCATCGGCCTGTCCGAGTTCAGGGGCCAGAACGGCCTTCTGCACCGGGGTCAGCTCGGAATAACCACGTTTTTCCAGCGCCTTTGCCAGCGCCGGGACAATGCCATCAATCTTGATCATATCCGTCTTTCGGAATTCGGGGTCTGCGTTCACTCGTAGGATACGCATTCCGGGGCCGGCGCCGTGCCAGCCAAACAATCTTGCCCGTTCGTACTTCGCGCCGCCGCCATTGTACAGGGTGCGCGACAAAGCACATGCCGCGCGATGATTGACTCTTGGCGCAAACCGCGTAAAAGCCGGCACCGAACAGGACAGTTTCGATGCGCGGCCCTCTCATGGCGCTCTCTTCGTTGAACGTCCCTGGCCACAATGCACATCATTGGGCCGGGCGCGTCGGCGCGTCTGCTCGCTTCACCAAAACCCCGTTCTTGGCCAAGAAAACCGGCAAAACGACCACTAAAATGGTCTGATCTCCCTTGGCCTGCTCGCCCTCTCCCCGGGTCCGGCCCGGGGGCGAAGCCCGCACCGGCCGGCGGGTTTCTCCAAAACGAGCGGAGAGGGAAGAGGAGATTTTTCGATGGGTTTCAAGATTGCAGTCGTCGGCGCCACGGGCAATGTGGGCCGGGAAATGCTCAACATCCTGGAAGAGCGCGGCTTCCCGGTGGACGAAGTGGTGGCGCTCGCCTCGCGGCGCAGCCTGGGCACGGAAGTGTCGTTCGGCGACCGCACGCTGAAGGTCAGGCCGCTCGACCAGCATGATTTTTCCGATACCGACATCTGCATCATGTCGGCAGGCGGCAATGTCTCCAAGGAATGGTCGCCTAAGATCGGCAAGCAGGGCTGCGTCGTCATCGATAATTCGTCGGCCTTCCGCTACGACCAGGATGTGCCGCTGATCGTGCCGGAAGTGAACCCCGACGCGATTTCGTTGTTCACCCGCAAGAACATCATCGCCAATCCTAACTGCTCGACGGCACAGCTGGTCGTGGCGCTGAAGCCTCTGCATGATTTCGCCACCATCAAGCGCGTCGTTGTCGCCACCTACCAGTCGGTGTCGGGCGCCGGCAAGGAAGGCATGGACGAGCTGTTCACGCAGACGCGTGCCGTGTTCGTCGCCGATGGCGTCGAGGTCAAGAAGTTCACCAAGCGCATCGCCTTCAACGTCATTCCGCATATCGACGTCTTCCTCGACGACGGCTCCACCAAGGAAGAGTGGAAGATGGTCGCCGAGACCAAGAAGATGCTCGATCCGAAGATCAAGCTGACCGCGACCTGCGTGCGCGTGCCGGTGTTCATCGGTCACTCGGAAGCGGTGAACATCGAGTTCGAAAAGCCGATCACCGCCGACGAAGCGCGTGACATCCTGCGCGACGCCCCCGGCTGCCAGGTCTTGGACAAGCGCGAGGACGGCGGCTACATCACGCCGTTGGAGTCCGCCGGCGAGGACGCCACCTTCATCTCGCGCATCCGCGAGGACTCGACCATCGACAACGGCCTGTCGATGTGGATCGTCTCCGACAACCTGCGCAAGGGTGCGGCATTGAACGCGGTGCAGATCGCCGAACTGCTGGTCGAGCGGGGGCTGATCCAGCCAAAGAAGAAGGCGGCCTGACGGCTGTTTGGTTTTCGCTCACGGGCCATATCGCCGCTGCCGCGGCGGGCCCTCCGCGGGGGCGCCGGACAACCGGCGGCCCGCGGTCGCGGGCTCGGCCATTGGCCGCCAGCCCCTTCTCCCCGTCACTATACGGGGAGAAGGTCCCGGTAGGGGGATGAGGGGCAGCACAGGTTTAAAGTGCTTTTCGTCATAGACATTGCGGCAGCCGGTTGCTCACGGACGCGACCGCCGCTTTACCGATGACAAAGTTGTATTGTTTCCAGGCCAACAGCGGCGCACGGCGCCTCTATGAGCGCCATGGATTTCGCGCCGAAGCCTTCGGCGACGGCTCGCGAAACGAGGAAGGCCTTCCGGATATTCTCTACGTTCGAAGGCGCTGAGTCAGCCCGCGCTGTCGACGGCCAGTTGCCGCAGCGCGTCCAGCGCTTCCTCGGCCCGGTCGGAGGGAATGAACAGATGATCATGATAGAAGGCCGAGACCGGATTAACGCCCATGCCAGCGGCGGCAAGCCGCGCGGTGATGGCGGCGAGGAAGCCGACCGCTTCGAGCGAGGAATGGACGTTCAACGTCACCATCCGGCAGCGAAACGAAGCCGTCAGGCCAGCTGACATGGCTTCGTCCTCAAGCATGATCAGCGTCGTGCCCTCGCGTTCGCGAAACAGCATCACCGGATCGACGCCCTGGGGAACAGGCACGCCAGGCGCCAGCGTGGCGAAGACGTGGACACCGGCTTGCAGTTCCGGCGTCATTGTCGCCAGCAGTTTTTTCAGATCGGTCTCGCCGGCCATTTTTCTTCTCGCGTGCTGATGCAGGGGCGGACCGCAGCCCGCATTCTCCTCAATAGCCGTGCCCGGCATGCGCCGATAGCCTTTGCCGGCTCGGCGCTGCGCGGACGACACGGCGATGTCGCTGGCGGCCGAGCTTGTGTATCTGTTGCCGAGCAGAATAGAGGTACCCAAGGATCGAGACAGGTCCGCGAAAGGCTCTTCGATGATCGTGCGCCCGCGCCCCACATTCCTGCAGCTGTTCTTTGTCATGCGCGGATCGGTGGTGCCCCGCATCCTTCCGCAGATCCTGGGCTTTGCGCTGTATTCCGCCATCATTCTGGTTGTCGCGCGCTGGTTCCATCTCGACCTCGGCGTCTTCAACATCACGCCTTTCGGCCTGGTGGCCGTGACGCTGTCGATCTACCTCTCGTTCCGCAACAACGCCGCCTATGACCGCTGGTGGGAAGCGCGCAAGCTTTGGGGTGCACTGGTCTTCGAGATACGCAACCTGGCGCGCGCCACCACCAGTCTCATCACCGACCAGACCGAGCAGCGCGCCTTTCTGATGGAAGCGCTTGCCTTCTGCCACTTCCTGCGCGGGCAATTGCGCAAGATCGACAGCGTGAAAGATGCCCGCGCCTTCATTGACGCGGAAGCGGATGCGGCTGGAACCGCCTCCAACCCCGCCGACGACATGGTCAGGCGCATGGGCCGGCGCGCCAACGCACAACGCCGATCGGGCGAACTCGATTCGATCGGCTTTCGCATCCTGGATGAAAGGCTGGCATCGATCACCGCCATCCAGGCCGGATGCGAGCGGATCGCCGGCACGCCCCTGCCCTTCGCCTATACGCTTCTGGTGCATCGCACCGCTTACATCGTGTGCCTGCTTTTGCCGATCGGGCTGATCTCGACCACCGGCTGGGCGACGCCGCTGTTCACGGCGCTGATCGCCTACACGTTCTTCGGTCTCGACGCGCTCTCGGAAGAGCTTGAGGATCCGTTCGGCACCGAGGCCAACGACCTTGCGCTCGACGGCCTGTGCCGCGTCTGCGAGATCTCGGTGTTCGAGGCGCTGGGCGAGACGCCGCCGAAAATGATCCCGGCCGAGAAGTTCTATTTTTCCTAGCGCGCTGAACCTCCAATCCCTCCGTGATCACTCAGACTAGGCCTGACCTGCCTGCCGCGGCTTCGTACAAAACCAAAAGGTTAAATAACCATTTGGTTTGTCGAACCATGAAGCCAAACGCCTCGGCATCATGCTTGCGGAACGGAGAGATCGGCGGCAGCCGAAGCTGAAGGCGGCATAAAGAATCCCTCGGTGTGTAGGATCATCGCATCCCCGCACGTCCTTGGGTCGACCTTCCTGAGAGGGCAAATGCTCGAAATGAATACCGGAGGACGACCAATGACCACTTCTCAAACCACGCCTGTTTCGCAAGGCGCTCTATGGACTGGCCGCGTGATGAGCGGCGTCATCGTGCTGTTCATGATCTTTGACGGCGTCATCAAATTGCCGCCGCTCGACATCGTCACGCAGACGATGGTGCAGATCGGCTGGCCGGCCGATCCAAATGTGGCGCGCATGCTCGGTGTCATCGGGCTGATCTCGACGGCGCTCTACGCCTTGCCACGCACCTCGGTGCTCGGCGCCATATTGCTCACCGCCTATATGGGCGGCGCCATCGCCACCAAAGTGCGGCTGGACAGTCCGTTGTTCTCGCACACATTGTTCGGTGTCTATCTCGCCGTCATCCTGTGGGGCGGCCTGTTCCTGCGCGACCCCAAGGTCCGTGCGCTGATCCCCTTCACCCGCTAGAAGCGAACAAGGAAAAGAAAATGTTCACCACCATCCTTGTCATTCTGGTCGTTCTGATCGCCGCCGTGCTCGTCTATGCCGCGACACGGCCGGACAGTTTCGTCGTCACCCGCTCGGCCAACATCAAGGCCACGCCGGAAGCGATCTTCCCGATGATCAACGATTTCAGGCATTGGAGCGCATGGTCGCCTTATGAAAAGCTCGACCCCGAGATGAGGCGTACGCTGTCCGGCGCCGAGACCGGCAAGGGTGCCGCCTATGCCTGGGACGGCAACAGCAAGGCCGGAACCGGGCGCATGGAAATCACCGACGCCACCGCGCCGTCGCGCGTGTCGCTGAAGCTCGACTTTGAAAAGCCGTTCAGGGCCAACAACACGGTCGATTTCACCTTGACCCCGGCGGGCGGCGACACCGCCGTCACCTGGGCCATGCGCGGCAGCCGGCCTTTTATCGCCAAGCTGATGGGCCTGGTCATGAATTTCGACAGGCTGATCGGCAAGGATTTCGAAGCTGGCCTCGCCAACCTGAAGAGCGCCACCGAGAAATAGAACTCATCTGGCCATGGCTGATGGAAACAAAAACGGCGGGCACAGGGCCCGCCGTTTTTCGTTGATTGGATAGGCAAGAATTATTCGGCTGAAGCGGCTTCCGCCTCGGCCGGTGCGGCTGACGCCGCAGCGGCAGCAGCGGCGGCATCGTCCTGCGCCTTCTTCAGCAGGGCAGCGCGTTCCTGCGCCTTCTTGCCCGGCTCGGCCTTCTTCGGGTTGGAGCGGGCGTCGCGCTTGGCAAGGCCGGCCTCGTCGAGGAAGCGCAGCACGCGGTCGGTCGGCTGGGCGCCATGCGACAGCCAATGCTTGACGCGGTCGGCATCAACCTTGACGCGTTCGCCGTCCTTGGGCAGCAGCGGGTTCCACGAGCCGAGCGACTCGATGAAACGGCCGTCGCGCGGCGAACGGGCGTCGGCAACGACGACGTGGTAGTAAGGACGCTTCTTCGAGCCCGCGCGGGCCAGTCTGATCTTCAGTGTCATTTCTTTTCTCCTAAAAGCTCTGTTTTCGTTTGTTTCGGGGTTCAGTTGGTTTTCGTCACTGCGCCGTTAGACGCGGCAATCTGTTCGTGATGGCGGATCACTTCGCGGACGACGAAGTTGAGAAATTTTTCCGCGAAATCCGGGTCGAGATGCGCATCCTTCGCCAACTGGCGAAGGCGGGCGATCTGCTGCTGCTCGCGCGTCGGGTCGGCCGGCGGCAGGCCATGCGTCGCCTTCAGCACACCCACCGCCTTGGTGCAGCGGAAGCGCTCGGCCAGCATGTGGATGAGTGCGGCATCGATATTGTCGATCGAGGCGCGATAGTCGGCCAGGATGGTGCGTGCGTCGGCCATGTCCTTTTCTTCGTTCATCGCGTCCTCACTTTTTCTTGCCCATCACTTCTTCTTGCCGAGGCCGGGCAGACCACCGCCCATGCCGGGAAGTCCGGGAAGCTTCATGCCGCCGGGCAGGCCTGGCATGCCGCTTGGCAGCCCGGGAAGGCCGCCACCGCCAGGCAAGCCCTTCATGCCGCCGAGGCCGGCGGCCTGCGCCTGCTTCTGCAACGCCTCAAGCTGCTTGGGATCCATCTTCGATAGGTCCGGCATGCCGCCGCCCATCGCGCCCATCCCGCCCATGCCGGGCATCATGCCGCCGAGGCCCATCTTGGAGGCGAGCCCGCCCATCATGCCGCGCATCAGGCCACCGCCTTTGCCCTTGCCGCCCATCGCCTTCATCATGTCGGCCATGCCGCGATGCATCTTCAAGAGCTTGTTGATTTCAGCCGCGTCGGTGCCGGAGCCGGCGGCGATGCGCTTCTTGCGCGAGTGCTTGAGCACGTCGGGGTTGGCACGCTCGGCCTTGGTCATCGACGAGATGATGGCGAGCTGGCGGCCGAACATCTTGTCGTCGAGCCCTGCCGCGGCCATCTGGTCCTTCATTTTGCCCATGCCCGGCATCATGCCCATGATGCCGCCCATGCCGCCCATCTTCGACATCTGCTGAAGCTGGCCGGCGAGGTCGTTCAGGTCGAACTTGCCCGACTGCATCTTCTTGGCCATCGCCGCCGCCTGCTCGGCGTCGATGTTTTCGGCGGCCTTTTCGACAAGGCTGACGATGTCGCCCATGCCGAGGATGCGGTCGGCGATGCGCTTGGGGTGGAATTCCTCCAGCGCGTCCATCTTTTCGCCGGTGCCGATCAGCTTGATCGGCTTGCCGGTGACGGCGCGCATGGAAAGCGCCGCACCGCCGCGGCCGTCGCCGTCCATGCGGGTCAGGACCAGGCCGGTGATGCCGACGCGCTCGTCAAAGCTTTTCGCCAGGTTGACGGCGTCCTGGCCGGTCAGCGAATCCGCGACAAGCAGGATTTCGTGCGGCGACGACACCTTCTTGATGTCGGCCATCTCGACCATCAGCGGCTCGTCGATATGGGTACGGCCGGCGGTGTCGAGGATGACGATGTCATGGCCGCCGAGCTTGGCGGCCTGCACGGCGCGCCTGGCGATATCGACCGGCGACTGGCCGTCGATGATCGGCAGCGTCGCGACCTTGACCTGCTCGCCGAGCTGGCGGAGCTGCTCCTGCGCGGCGGGACGCCGCGTGTCGAGCGAGGCCATCAGAACCTTCTTGTTCTGACGGTCGGACAGGCGTCTGGCGATCTTGGCCGATGTCGTCGTCTTGCCGGAGCCCTGCAGGCCGACCATCATGATGACGACGGGTGCCGGCGCATTGAGGTCGATGGAGACGCCTTCGGCGCCGAGCATGTCGACCAGCTCGTCATGGACGATCTTGACGACCATCTGGCCGGGCTTGATCGACTTGACGACGGCGGCGCCGACGGCCTTCTCGCGCACCTTGTCGGTGAAGGAGCGAACGACTTCGAGCGCGACGTCGGCCTCGAGCAGCGCCCGGCGCACCTCGCGCAGCGCCGCCGAGACATCAGCCTCTGACAGCGCGCCGCGGCCGGTAAGGCCGTTCAGGATGGAGCCAAGACGCTCCTGAAGCGATTCAAACATTCTTTGTCCTTTTCCCTGACACCGGATGGTGCCGGAGAAGTAATGCGTTCGCGCCGATCGTCCAAGCAAAAGCCAAAACCAAAAAGCACCCGGGGGCGCTCAGCGCTGCCGGGTGTTGGCCTCCAGGATCGATTTACAGCACTTCACCTCTAAGAGGTTTGGCGTCCTGGTCGGCTTGCTCGGAGTGATACTCGTCGCGGAATTGCGGGCTGTAGACAGGAAATCGGCCAAAGAGTCAAGGCGAGGCCTGTGCTGGGCCTGGCATCGAGCCGTTTTAGCTCGCCTGGCCCACCTCATAAAGATCGGGCGTGACCTTCAGCGGCGAACGCGGGTGTAGAAGCAGCACGATGGTCAGCAGGCTGCAGACAATGCCGATACAGGCGATGATGACCGCATCCCCGGTCGTCCAGCCCGGGCCTTCCAGCGGCTTGGCGCTGAACAAGGCGAAGGAATTGTAGCTTTCCTGGTGCGAGATCAGCAGGAAGCCGGTCAGGTTGTTGCCAAGGTGGGCCCCGAAGGCCGCCCCGAGATTGCCGGTGGCATAGACGATGAGGGTCAACAGCAGGGCGAAAGCCGCGATCGAGGCCAGCACGCAGGCGTTGATGGCGGCGGCCGAGCTGGTGCTCCAGTGCAGCGAGGTGAACAGCAGGCCCGGCAGCAACGCCCAGATGAGCGGGCTCTTGAAGCGTTTAGCCAGGCCGCGCAGCAGGTAGCCGCGAAACAGCACTTCTTCCGAAGATATCTGCAGCAGCGTCAGCGCGACAATCGGGATGAAGAACAAAAACCAGGCTGGCAGGCTGACAGGCCCACGAGCGATCTCGGGCTGCAGGAGGTAGAGCAGGATTTCCGACAGCAGCGACGTGATCAGCACCGCGATCAGGCCCTTGAGGAAGCCGGACCACGAGACACGATGGCTGTTGCCAATCAGCGCCGCCAGCGGCTCGCCATGGACCCAGCGCATGGCAATCCAGAGGCCGATCCAGATGCCGCCGAAGGAGGCGAGCACGGTGAGGACGCCGACAGGCGAGGCGAGGAAGCCCTGCATCACCCCGCCCGTCGGGGGAGGCGCACCAATCGATGCCTGCCAGGTGAAGAAGGCATAGGTGCCGCCATAAAGCACCGCCATTGTGGTCGCGGTCCAGAAAACGATGACGATCAGCGTGCCCAGCAACAGGCGTGGCAAGGTCGTCTTGCGGTTTGGCGATTGCCGGTAGCGTTCGAAGGCGGCGGGGTCGATCGTCACGCTATGGCCCTTGCTGGTTTCGTCGGTCGCATGATCTAGCGCATCGCCCCAGGAATCGGAATCGATTTTCAGGAGGCGACGCGGAAGGTCAAAGCGTCAGGGGGCAATCATCCCGGCTGCCGCGACATCCGCCCGGTCAGAAGATCATGCACGAAGGCAAGCTTGCCTGCGGTGACGTCCGAAATGACGAAAGGATAGAGGTCGGGCAGGCCCATGCAACGGTTGATCGAATTGGAGGCTTCCGACAGCACCAGCCAGCGGGCCAGGATCTTTTCGAAGGGCTCGGGTATGGCGGAAGGCTCCGATGGCGCCGCCTGCAGCCCGCCGCCGGTGTCACTTCGAGGCAATTCATTGGCTTCCACCGTCTCCAGCCTACCGAGCGGGAAGTTGAGCGCATGGACCATCTCCAGCGTGTCGGTGATGTGGAGATGATGCGCCCAGGTCTCGGCCCAGTCCTCCCAGGGGTGCGAGGTGGCGTAGGCCGAGATATGGCTTTGCTGCCAGTCGGGCGCGGCGCCATTGGTGTAGTAGGCCTGCAGTGCCTGTTCGTAATCGGCGCGATCGTCTCCGAACAGCGCGCGAAAAGCCTCCAGCCGTTGCGGGTCGTCGCGGATCAGGCGGTCCCAGTAGTAGTGGCCAAGTTCGTGGCGGAAGTGGCCGAGCAGCGTGCGGTAGTTCTCGCCCATCTCGACGCGCCGCTTTTCCCTTTCGGCTGAATCAGCCTCGGCGACATTCAATGTGATCAAGCCGTTGTCGTGACCGGTCAGAATGCGCTCGCCGCCGGGGCCGCCGCCGATCGGATCGGCGAGGAAGTCGAAGGCGAGGCCAATCTCGTCCGATGGGTTGTGCTTGGGCGCGACCGGCAGTCCGAAGGCGAGCAGCGAATAGATCGCGCGCTTCTTCGCCGCCTCGACGCGGATCCAGCGGCGGCGGTTGCCGTCGACCGACAAATCCGGGATCAACTGGTTGAGCACGCAGGCGCGGCAGAAGGGCTGTCCGGGTTCGGCTTTCCAGTTGCAGGCGCATTCATCGGCATTGGTGCAAGGCAAGATGCCGTCGACACCAGACAGGGCGAAGCGCGCATGCTCGGGATCGTAGAGCACATGACTGGAGCAGTTCAGGCACTGGGCGTTTTCGAAGTAGAGACGATGGCTGCAATGCGGGCAGTCGAAGAGTTTCATCCGTGCCTCAGTTCACCGGAGCATGGCGGCGGTTCATCCGCTCGATAGTCCTGAAGGACAAACCTGCCACAATATGCACTTGATCGTAGGCAAATTCCCGGGCATTCGCCAGCGCAGCGCCGGGGGACAGTGACAAGCGGGCTTTTCGCTGGCAAATTCGCAACCGGGACGTGAATCAGGTAACCAGGAGAACAACATGGCATTTCTTGCCAAGGGAAAAATGTTTGCAGCCGCGGTGGTGGCGGTGCTTGCGATGGCCACGGGTGCGCAGGCGGCGGCCAGTTGCGGCAAGAACGGCGCCGGCTTTGAGGCCTGGAAGCCGGAGTTTGCCGCCGAGGCCAAGGGCGAGGGCGTGGGCGCCAAGGGTCTGGCCGCTCTGGCTGGCGCGAGCTACGCGACAAAGACGATCTCGGTCGACAGGGGCATTCACAAGGCTTTCAGCGGCTCGGTTGAAGATTTCATGAAACGCCGTGGCGGGGCCTCGATCATCTCCAAGGGCCGTTCGCTGAAGAAGTCGAACGCGGCGCTGTTCGACAAGATCGAAGCGAACTATGGCGTGACGCCAGGCGTGTTGCTCGCGATCTGGGGCATGGAAACCGGTTTCGGTTCCGCCATGGGCAACCAGAACACGGTCTCCGCCATTTTGACGCTTGCCTATGATTGCCGCCGCCCGGAGTTCTTTTACCCGCACGCCATTGCAGCCCTGAAGCTGGTTGATCGCGGAGCTTTGACAGCCTCGTCGGTCGGCGCCGCGCATGGCGAGATCGGCCACACGCAATTCCTGCCCGGAAATGTCTTGAAGTACGGCGTCGGCAACGGAAATCTGCGCGACAAGAACACCGCGCTGGCTTCCACCGCCAACTTCCTCAAGGGCCACGGCTGGCGGGCGGGCGCCAGCAATGAGGCGAATATGGGCGCGATTGCCGGCTGGAATTCCGCCAGCGTCTATCAACAGGCCATCGCCCGCATCGCCACGGCGATCGACGCTCCCTGATTGAAACCTCCATTCGACTGAAAAGCCCGGCCATGCGCCGGGCTTTTTTGTTCACGGGACAGAACCCGGCCCCTTGCACCGAGGCTGCGCCGGGCACATCAGGCTCAATACTGCGCGTAGCCGCTCAACGGGCATTTCCGGGAAGCGGGAATCTGGAAGGTGCCTTCCATACCGCGGCAGGCGCGGAACTTGGAGGTCCGCGACGTCGGCGCGCGCGTGGCCGGCTTTGACCTGCCCTTGGTGTCCATTTCGGTCGGTTGGTCCGCGTAGCCGCTCAGCGGGCACTTCTGGGAAACGGGAACCTGGAAGGTGCCGGTAACACTGTTGCAGGGACGGAACCTGGACGTCCTGGTTGTTGGGGCTTGCGTGGTCGCAGCCGCCTTTGACTTGCCCTTGATGACCATCCAGATTTCGGTCGGCTGGTCGAGCTGCAGCCTGTTTATATCGGAATAGCTGATGCGGCCGCTGCGTATCCCATCGGCAATGCGCTGGCAAAACAGGGCGGGCATGCTCTCCTGAGAGACGCCCATGAACAAAGCCATGTCATGCTTGAACGTAAGGTCTCCGGTGCGGGCGGAGGCGATGCATTCGTTCATATCCAGCTTCGGGTCGTGCTTCGCGCCTGCTTGCGAGGACTGGCACCCTGCCAAGAGAGCGACCGTCGCAAGCAGAAGAAAAATACCGTCTTTCACCATCTAGCCCCTCAATTCTGCGAGACAACTAAGATGGGGCTGTCAAAAGGTCAACGGGAAGCGACCTCGGTAAGTCTAGTCTTTCTTACATTAGGAGGACAAAATAAAAACCCGGCGAGGCGCCGGGTTTTTCTTGTGCCGCTTCTGCTTTGATGGGGCAGTTCCCTGCCGTTCGGACATCAGCCCTTGCGGTTGCGCGCGGCAAGCGTCCTCAGCCGCAGCGCGTTGAGGCGGATGAAACCCGCTGCGTCCTTCTGGTCGTAGGCGCCGCGATCGTCCTCGAAGGTGACCAGCGCGTCGGAATAGAGCGTCTTTTTCGACTTGCGGCCGGTGACGATGACGTTGCCCTTGTAGAGCTTCAGCCGCACCGTGCCCTCGACGTCTTCCTGGCTCTTGTCGATCATCGCCTGCAGCATCAGGCGCTCGGGCGCGAACCAGAAGCCGTTGTAGATCAGCTCGGCGTAGCGCGGCATGAACTCGTCCTTGAGGTGGCCGGCACCACGGTCAAGCGTGATCGATTCGATGGCGCGGTGGGCCACGATCAGGATGGTGCCGCCGGGCGTCTCGTAGACGCCACGCGATTTCATGCCGACGAAGCGGTTCTCGACCAGATCCAGGCGGCCAATGCCATTGTCGCGGCCAAGATCGTTGAGCGCGGCCAGCATCGTCGCCGGGGACAGTTTCTTGCCGTTCAGGGCTACGGGATCGCCCTTGAGGAATTCGATCTCGATCTCGGTGACGGCGTCGGGCGCATCCATCGGCGAGATGGTGCGCTGGTGGACGAATTCCGGCGGTTCGCTCCACGGATCTTCCAGCACCTTGCCCTCGGAAGAGGAGTGCAGGAGGTTGGCGTCAACCGAGAACGGCGCCTCGCCGCGTTTGTCCTTTGCCACCGGGATCTGGTGCTGCTCGGCGAAGTTGATGAGGTCGGTGCGCGACTTGAACGTCCAGTCGCGCCACGGCGCGATGACCTTGATGTCGGGGTTGAGCGCATAGGCGGAAAGCTCGAAACGAACCTGGTCGTTGCCTTTGCCGGTGGCGCCATGGGCGATCGCATCGGCACCTACTTCTTTTGCGATCTCGACCAGATGCTTGGAGATCAGCGGCCGCGCGATCGAGGTGCCCAGCAGATAGGTGCCTTCGTAGACGGTGTTGGCGCGGAACATCGGGAAGACGAAGTCGGCAACGAATTCCTCGCGCACGTCGACGACACGGATGTCCTTGATGCCCATCATCTCGGCCTTGCGGCGCGCCGGCTCCAATTCGCCACCCTGGCCGAGATCGGCGGTGAAGGTGACGACTTCGGCGCCGAGCTCGGTCTGCAGCCATTTCAGGATGATGGAAGTGTCGAGGCCGCCGGAATAGGCGAGCACGACTTTCTTGACGTCTTTACCCTTGGACATGTTTACTCCGTCGATGGCGGACGCGCCCAAAAGGCGCCGTGGATTGTCGCAGCGCCTTTTAGCAGGAACGGCAAAGCGAGCAAGCAGGCCAGAGCTGGTCGAAGTCATGGCCGATGCTGGACAGACTGGACCAGGCTATCCAGCCGCAACCCACCGCAACCGCAAGATGTGTTTCATGGCGTGATTTAATCAAGTTTTCATGCCTTGCCACTATCCGGAAAGGCGAAGCCACACCGGCACCGCAACCAGGCCGCGACAGCTTCGCTTGTTTCGCCGCAGGCACTTCCTCGGGCTTGGGACCATTCGATGCGGGTCATATCGTGTATCGCCACGGAGCATAATCTGTGGCTCGTGCTTCTGGCGGCGTTGATCTGCGTCACCGGCTGCTGGGTGACGGTCGGGCTCTTCGACCGCGCCAGGAAGACCGCCGGCGTGCAGATGCGTGGCTGGCTGTTCCTCACGGCGGTCGCTGCCGGGTCTTCGATCTGGTGCACGCATTTCATCGCCATGCTGGCCTATCAGCCCGGCGCGCCGATCACTTTCGATCCGGTGCTCACCATGATCTCGCTGGTCATCGCCATTGCCGGAACCGGGGCAGGCTTCGCTCTTGCATCCGGTAACCGCGGACGTTTCACCCCCGAATTTGGCGGATGCATCGTCGGGTTGGCGATTTCAGCCATGCACTATACCGGCATGATGGCGTATCACGTTGCCGGCATCGTCGAATGGGACAGCCTCTACGTCGCCGCTTCGCTCGTCATCTCGGTGGTCTTCTCGGCCGCCGCCATAGGCCAGGTTGTGCGCCGGTCCTATCGGATGGCGGAACATGTCGGTGCCGGACTGCTCGTGCTGGCGATCGTCGGCCTTCATTTCACCGGGATGGCGGCGGTGGCGGTGACGCCAATGTCCTTCATCAGCACCGGCACCAACCCGGAGATTCTCGTGGCGATGGCCGTCGCGGTCGCCGTTGTCGGGCTGATTGTCGCCGCCACCGGCTTCGCCAGCTACCTGATCGATGAGCGCGGCCGCCTGGAAAGCTTCGAGCGGCTTCAGCACCTCGCCCTCAATGATGCGCTCACCGGCCTGCCCAACCGCGTCAGCTTCACCGACCGGCTCGACCATGAGATCGAGCGGGCCGGCGAAGACGCGGAAACCATGACCGCCGTCATTGTCATCGATCTCGACCGCTTCAAGGAGATCAACGATCTCAGGGGGCACGCGGCGGGAGATCAGGCGCTCAAGATCGTGGCCCGCCGACTGGCGAAACTGACCGGTGACGGCGAATTCGTCGCCCGGCTGGGCGGCGATGAATTCGCCGCGATCAAGCGCTTCAAGGAGCAGAAGGATCTGATCGGCTTGGTTTCGAGACTGGAGAAGTCCTTGTTCGAGCCGCTGCAGATCGAGGAGTTCGAAATCGCCACGGGTGCCAGCATCGGCGTTGCCGTCTTTCCGCGCGACGGCGCCGATCGGGAGCGGCTGGTCAGCAACGCCGATCTCGCCATGTACCGGGCCAAGAACGACGTCTCGCGGGCCGTCTGCTTTTATGAATCCGCCATGGACGAGACCGCGCGGGCGCGCCGCGCACTGGCGACCGATCTTCGTCACGCGGTCGAGCGCAGCGAGCTTTCGCTCCACTACCAGGTGCAGACCTCGGTACAAACCGGCGCGATTTGCGGCTATGAGGCGCTGCTGCGCTGGACCCATCCCGAACATGGCATGATACCGCCAGCCGAGTTCATTCCGATCGCAGAGGAGAACGGCTCCATCCTGGCTATCGGCGAATGGGTGCTGCGGACGGCGTGCCGCCAGGCGGCATCGTGGGACAATGACTACAAGATCGCGGTCAACCTCTCGCCGGTGCAGTTCGCCCATGCCGACCTTGCCAAGCTGGTCCACCAGATTCTGGTCGAAACCGGCCTGTCGCCGAAGCGGCTGGAGCTCGAGCTGACCGAATCGACGATCATCGCCGACAAGGTCCGCACGCTGCATGTCCTGCGCCAGATCAAGACGCTGGGCGTGACGATCGCCATAGACGATTTCGGTACCGGCTATTCGTCGCTCGACACACTGCGCTCATTTCCCTTCGACAAGATCAAGCTCGACCGTTCGTTCATGGCCGATGTCGAACGCAGCCCGCAGGCCAAGGCAATCATCCGGGCGGTGCTGACCTTGGGGCGCAGCCTCGAAATCCCGGTGCTTGCCGAAGGCGTCGAAACGCATGTCCAGATGTCCATCCTGCAAGTGGAAGGCTGCAACGAGGCACAAGGCTATTTCCTTGGCCGCCCCAAGCCGATCGATCAGATCCTGTTTGCCCAAGCCCTGGCCGACGCCGACGTCGAGACCGTTTCGCGCGTGGGACCGGTGCCGAAATACGCCTGAACCGGCAGCTGAACGTCGGCGCGGCAGGCGCCTTTCAGGGATGTCTGGCGCCAGCGTAACGCTTCCTATATAGGCTGCGCGTCTTCCTTTCGGGGCCGCGTATGTCCTTCATTCCCGACACCACCACGCTCATCCAGTTCTCGATCGCCATACTCATCCTGGCCATCACGCCGGGGCCTGACATGACGCTGTTCGTCAGCCGGACGCTCAGCCAGGGGCGCGCCGCCGGGTTTGCCTCGATGGCGGGCGCGTTCTGCGGGACGGTCATTCACACGACGCTGGTCGTGGTCGGGGTCTCGGCGTTGATCGTCGCATCGCCGATGGCCTTCTTCGCGCTCAAGATTTTCGGCGCCGGTTATCTCGTTTTCCTGGCGTGGCAGGCGGTCACCAAGGGTTCGGCTTTTTCGCCCGAGAAGAAGACGGGACCGCAAATCTCGCTGTTTCGCAGCTGGGCCGCCGGGCTCGGCGTCAACCTGCTCAATCCGAAGATCATCCTGTTTTTCATGACCTTCCTGCCGCAATTCGTGTCGGCTCACGACCCCAACGCGCCGGAAAAACTTTTCTTCCTCGGCACGATGTTCATCGTGATTTCGATACCGGTGACGGTGCCGATGGTGCTGGCGGCGGAAAGGTTCGCGGCGGCGATGAAAGCCAGCCCGCGCGTGACACGCGTCGTCGACTATCTGTTCGCCGGCGTGTTCTCGGCCTTCGCGCTCAAGATCCTGACGGCGCAGGCGAAATAGGAGAAGCCGGAGCTAGGCCCTGCCGGCCTCGTGCCAGCTTCCGGCCCAGCGCCCGGCGCTGAACCAGTAAAAGATGCCGCCAACCATGCCGCCGCCGATGACGGCGGCGATGGCGCGCGGCTCGCTGACCGCGAAACCGGCATCGGCCATCCTGTGGGAGAAGCCGAGGAAGACGCCGGCGGTCACGGCGCCGCCAAGGGCATAGAACAGCCAGTCGCGCCGGCCAAGGATTTCAGAAACGAGGATGACGACAATCGCCGGCATGAAGGCGAAATAGGCGACGAACAGTGCTGCAAAGGGGACCGAGAACCACAACGAAGCGGGCACGGCCGACGGTGCATCGTTTGCCAGCAAGCCGGTGGAGGCCAGGAACATGATGTTGAGGAAGGCGCTGGCCGCCAATGAGGCGACGGCATAGCCGAACAGGATGACGGCGAAGCGGACGACATAGGCAATGAGACGGCTCACGCCTCGCCGTGCCCCGCGATCATCATGGCTTCGAGCGCCAGCCGGTCGACCTTGCGCATGCGCTCGGAGTCCGACTTCAGCTGGCCGCAGGCGGCAAGAATGTCGCGGCCACGCGGGGTGCGGATCGGCGAGGCATAGCCGGCATTGTTGATGTAGTCAGCGAATTTCTCGATCGTCTCCCAGTCCGAGCACTGGTAGTTGGTGCCCGGCCATGGGTTGAACGGGATCAGGTTGATCTTGGCCGGAATGCCCTTGAGCAGCTTGATCAGGCCCTTGGCGTCCTCAATGGAATCGTTGACGTCCTTCAGCATCACATATTCGAAGGTGATGCGCTTGGCATTCGACAGGCCGGGATAGGCGCGGCAGGCCTCGATCAGGTCCTTCAGCGGATACTTCTTGTTGATCGGCACCAGAAGGTCGCGCAAATCGTCGTTGGTGGCATGCAGCGAGATCGCCAGCATGACGCCGATCTCCTCGCCGGTGCGGAAAATCTCCGGCACGACACCGGAGGTCGACAGCGTGATGCGTCTTTTCGACAGGGAAAGCCCGTCGCCATCGGACGCGATCAGCAGTGCCGCCTTCACCGCCTCGAAATTGTAGAGCGGCTCGCCCATGCCCATCATGACGATGTTGGACACTTTGCGGCCCTCTGCCGGCACGATGGCGCCGTCCGGCGTGTCGCGGTCGGGGAAGTCGCCGAGCCGGTCGCGCGCGGTGAGCAGTTGCCCGAGGATTTCCTCAGCCGTCAGGTTGCGCACCAGCTTCTGCGTGCCGGTGTGGCAGAAGGAACAGGTCAGCGTGCAGCCGACCTGCGAGGAGATGCAAAGCGTGCCACGACCCTCTTCCGGGATGTAGACGGTCTCGATCTCGACCGGGCGGCCGGCGCCGCGCGGCGGAAAGCGGAACAGCCATTTGCGCGTGCCATCTGCGGAGATCTGCTCCTCGACGATTTCCGGCCGGGCGACGGTAAAGTGCTTGTCGAGTTCGGCGCGCAGGTCCTTGGAAATGTTGAACATGCCGGCGAAATCGGAGACGCCGCGCACATACATCCAGTGCCACAACTGCTGGGTGCGCATCTTGGCCTGGCGTTCCGGAACGACGCCCGAGGCGACCAAGGCCGCGCCGAGTTCGGCCCGGGTCAGGCCGATCAGCGACGGTTTTTCGGGCGTTGCGGCGCGGGCGCGCAACGCGTCACGGGCGCCTTCGGCGGTAAGATCAAGCGATAGGGTCATGGCGGCGCTTATATAGGGACGGCTCACGGCCGATCCAGCAGAGTGTCTTGAACAAGCGCGGCGCATAGCACAGGTTGCGGGCGGAGTCATGGCCTATGCCTGGAGTTGGCGCCGGGATGCCGGTTTAATCGCTCGACCGCCTGTGTTAGGGCTCGGACTTCCCCGAGCGAGGACAGACATGGCCGGCAAATCGCGAAAATATCCCATGCTGCGGCGTTCGCGCGCGATGTGGGGCTCGCGGCGCGTCTGGCAGCCGCGCCTGGTGTTCTGGGCCGGCGCCATCTGCATTGGCCTGATCAGCGTGCTGTTCGCGGTGCTGGCCGACAAGGCGCAAGGCCTGTTCCATGTCATCACCGGCAATGGCGGCGGCTGGCGGTTCTATCTGCCGCTGGTCATGACGCCGGTCGGTTTCGTGCTCTGCGCGTGGCTGGCTTACGCCTTCTTTCCGGGTTCGCAAGGCAGCGGCATCCCGCAGGCGATCGCTGCCCGGCATCTGCGCGATGACGACGATCGAAACCATCTGCTTTCGTTGCGGCTGGCGGCGGGAAAGATCGCGCTCACCCTTGTCGGCCTGTTCTGCGGCGCCTCCATTGGCCGCGAGGGCCCGACCGTGCAGGTGGGCGCCTCGCTGATGCTGCAATCGGCGCGCTGGGGCGGCATGGCGCAGGCGCGCGGGCTGATCCTCGCCGGTTCGGCCGCCGGCATCGCCGCCGCCTTCAACACGCCGCTTGCCGGCATCGTCTTCGCCATTGAGGAGATGGGCCGCACCTATGAAGCCCGCACCAACGGTCTGGTGCTGACGGCGGTGATCCTGGCCGGTCTCGCCTCTCTTGGGCTCGTTGGCAACTACACCTATTTCGGCGTCTCGAAGGACACGATCTCCTTTGCCGCCGACTGGCCGCTGGTGCTTTCCTGCGGCGTCATCGGTGGCGGCTGCGGAGCGCTGTTCTCGCTGCTGGCGCTGAAGGCGACGCGGCGCATCCGCCGCTGGAACACGGCGCAGCCCTTGCGCCGCGCGCTGTTGGTGGCGGCAATCTGCGGCTTGGCGGTGGCGGTGATCGGCATCGCATCGGGCGGGCTGACCTTCGGCACAGGTTATGCGCAGGCGCGCAGCGCCGTGGAGGGTACGCCGCTGCCCTGGTTCTTCTTCGCCGAGAAATTCGCGGCCGGGCTCTTGTCGATGGTATCAGGCATTCCCGGCGGCATTTTCGCGCCGTCCCTGGCAGTGGGAGCCGGCATCGGCAGCTCGCTCGGCCTGATCTTCGGCAGCAGCGCCGGCGTCGCGGCCTTGCTCGGCATGGCCGGTTATTTCGCCGGCGTGGTGCAGGCGCCGATGACGGCCTTCGTCATCATCCTCGAAATGACCGGCAACCATGACAACGTCATCGGCCTGATGTGCGCATCGATGCTGGGCTACGGCACGGCGCGGCTCATCTCGCACGAGCCGCTCTATCACGCGCTGTCGCGTGTCTTCATCGCGGATGCCATCCGGCGCCGGCGGGCCGAGACAGGCGCCCAGGGGTGAAAAGCAAAAAGGCCGGGTTTGCGGCCCGGCCTTTCGTTCAAATGGGGCGATTGTCTATTTGCACTTGGCGATCGACGAGAGCGCGGCTGAAATGCCCTTCAGCGAAAACACATAGGTTGTCGGGTTGCCACGGCCTGATTTGGCCGACACTTTCATGTCGGTGCCGGTCTTCATGGCGGCGATCAGAACCGGCTCCTCGGCGGCGTTCTCGACCCAGGCCGACTTGCCGCGCGTGAACATCGAGAACGACTTCTTGTCGATCGTGACAGTGGCCTTGGAGCCTTCCTGGAAATTGTAGCCGGCGATGAATTGCGGCTCGTAGGACACCTGCTGGCCGGGCCGCTGGCTGACGAAGAAGAACATGTCGCCATGGTCGAGCGTCGGCGGCTGCTTGTCGGTCGGCACGGTCAAGACGTAGCAGACCTTGCCGCCCGACGCCTGGTAGCTGTAGGTGCCCCAGGCATTGTGCTGGCCGATCTTGGTCGCCGACTGCGCCAGCGCCGGCGCTGCCACGGCCACCAGGACCAGGCTCGAAACTAGTGCAATCAATCCGCGCATCGCTTTTCCCGTATTCCAACTGGTGCGGCGGCAGGCCGGCTAGCGTCCTGCCCGTCGCTTCATTTTGATTTAATCTGGGTTACCAAACGGTGAACTTCCTTCGAGAAAAGGACCCTCACCCAGTAAACCGCCACCATCTCCGCGCCGCCGCCCTTGAAAGCCGCCTACACGATGTCCCTGGCGCGACTTGGAGGCCACGAAAGCGGCAAGAGTTTGACTTTCTGGCCGAGCGGCAAAAGCGGCCATCGACGGGTGCCTAGCACTACTTTGGCATTTTTTAGCAACGGGTGAGTTTTTGTGATTCCCAAGAGGGGGTTTGCGTGATTCATGGGAGGTCGGCTTATGGAGGGCCGATCAATGGAGGTGGACTGGCAAGCCGATCTGGATCGCTGGCTCGGGCCGTTTATCGCGGCGCTACGGCACAAGACGAGGGCACGGATGTGTCCGGCCTATATCGCTGGGTTGATTGGTCCAGGAGATCGCAAGAGCGTTCAGCCGATGGCGGCGCGCACTGGCGAGGTCGGCTACGATCAGCTTCATCATTTCGTCGCTGCCGGAGTTTGGGACAGTGCTCCACTCGAGGCTGCCCTGCTGAAGGAGGCAGATGGCCTGGTTGGCGATGAGGCTGGCTTTCTTGTCATCGATGACACGGCGTTGCCCAAGAAGGGACGTCACTCGGTTGGCGTCGCGCCACAATATGCCTCGTCGCTTGGGAAGACGGCCAATTGTCAATCGCTGGTCTCGGTAACGCTGGCCTCGCGCGAGGTGCCGGTGATGGTGGGCCTGCGGCTATTCCTGCCCGAGAGCTGGACGGATGATCCTGAGCGCATGGCGCGGGCCCATGTGCCGAAGGATAGACAGACGGCTCTGACAAAGCCGGAGATTGCGATCGAGGAGATCGACCGCGTCATCGCCTCCGGTGCGCGTTTCGGCTGTGTGCTTGCCGATTCAGGGTACGGCTCCAGTGGGCCTTTCCGACAGGCTTTGAGCAAGCGCGGTCTGCTGTGGGCGGTGGGTCTGTCGCGACGCCAGAACGTCTATCCCGCCGACGTTGCCCTGATTTTCCCCGTCGCGAAGACTGGAAAGCCCCGCAAATACCACATCCCTGATCAGCCCCCGGTCTGTGCTGAAGCGTTGTTGGCCGCAGGGAAATGGCAAAGGGTCAGCTGGCGGCGAGGCACCAAGGGTCGGCTGACATGTCTCTTCGCGGCCCGCCGTGTCCGCGTTGCGGATGGCCATAAGCACCGCATGCTCGATAATCGTATGCAGTGCATGCCGGGCGACGAGGTCTGGCTCGTCGGCGAGCGCCGGTCGACTGGCGAGCAAAAATACTATGTGTCGAACCTGCCGGCCGATGCGAGCCTCAAGATGCTCGCTGCCACGATCAAAGCCAGATGGGTCTGTGAGCAGGCGCATCAGCAGCTCAAGGAGGAACTCGGCCTCGACCACTTCGAAGGCAGATCCTGGACCGGGTTACACCGACACGCCCTGATGACCATGATCGCCTACGCCTTCCTCCAAGCCCGCCGCCTCAAAGCAGCGGGCCGGAAAAAAAAGAGTCGGAGGACCGCCGCCACAACCGAGCATGCCGGCCATCAGGCAAGCCATCCTCGACCTCTTCGCACGGCCGCCACCCAGGCGATGCCCCCACTGTGAGAAACTCCTCGCCGACGCCGTCGAACCTAAAGTGCCAAAGTAGTGCTAGGCGCCCGACTCAGCTTTTGTCGGCGATTGCCTGCTTGGCGGCCTGCCTGTGGGCCGGCGTGATGTGGGCGCTGACGGCGGTGATGGCGGCGGTCAGTACCGCGATGTCGTCGGTAAAGCCGATCCCGAAGATGAAGTCGGGGATGACGTCCACCGGCAGCACGAAATAGCCCAGCGCCGCGAGAAGGATGCCCTTGGCGCGCAGCGGCGTGTTCTTGTCCATGGCGCAATAGTAGGCGGCAACCACCTCTTCCATGAACGGAATCTGCCTGGCGGCCTTCTTGGCGGTGCGCCAGAATTTCTCGCGCACTTCGCTCTCGTTGCCCGGCTTGCCGCCAAAGCCGAAGAAGTCAAAACCCTGTTCTTGCGCCATCAATCTCTCCTTGCGAGCACATGCGCCGTGTTTCGCGCATGCTCGCGGGAGAAAATGTGGTGAAAGCCAACCGTCACTGCAAGAGTTCAACCGCTGAAATAGCGGTTCATCTTCCCGGCCATCTCGAAATCGAGCACGCTGAGGCCACCGACATCATGGGTGTTCAGCATGACTTCAACGGTCTTGTAGACGTTCGACCATTCGGGATGGTGGTCCATCTTTTCCGCGGCAAGCGCGACACGGGTCATGAAGGCGAAGGCTTCTGAGAAATTCTTGAAGGTGAAGGTGCGGCTGATGGATCCGGCATCCTCCGCCAATGACCAGCCGGCGACATCGGCCAGCGCCTTGGCCGCCGCGTCTTTGCTCAGTTTCTCTCTCGCCATGTTCGCTTCCCGTGCTATTTCGATTGAAGCCACCACCATAGTGCATATCGCGGTTTTGAGACAACGACATGCGCCGGAGCCGCCTGGGATCAATGCCTGCGAAGCCTGTAAAATCCATTCTTTTCGTCTGCCTCGGCAATATCTGCCGGTCGCCGCTGGCCGAGGGGGTCTTCCGCGCCGTGCTTGCCGAGCGCGGGTTGGATCAGGACATCCTGCTCGGTTCAGCCGGCACCGGCGGCTGGCATGCCGGCTCCGCCCCCGATCCGCGATCGATCGCGATTGCCGCGCGGCACGGCGTCGACATTTCCGGGCAGAAGGCGCGCAAGGTGGTAGCGGATGATTTCTCGCGCTTCGACCTGATCCTCGGCATGGACCGGGCAAATGTCCGGGATCTCATGGAAATCGCACCGATCGGTCAGCGCGGCCGGGTGCAGTTGTTCATGGAATGCGCCGAGGGCAAGATACGGGACGTGCCGGATCCCTACTATGACGGGGTGGAAGCGTTCGCCTCCGTCTACCGCATGGTGCGCGAGGCGTCGGAAGCATTGGCGACAAGGCTAGCGGCGCGGGCGTCACTGCCCGTCAGCGGCCAGGCTTCCTCGACGATATAGGGGCCGCCACCGACGGAATCGCGCGACGACATCAGCACGAAGCGGCCGATCCGGAACGGCAGTGTCGAAAAATTGCCGCGCGCCGACAGATACTGGGCAACGTCGAGCGGCGTGGAGTTGCGCAACCTGGCCAGCGTCACATGCGGCATGAACTTGCGCGGATCGGCGGGAATGCCGAGCCGCTGGCAGATGCGGTCGATCTCGCCCTGCAGTGCCGCAAGTTCAGGCGAGGCGGAAGCACCGGCCCATACCGCATGCAGCTTCTTCTGGCCGAAGGCGCCGACACCGGACAGCGCTAGGGAGAAGGATGGGCGGTGAACACGGTCGAGCGCGTTGGCGATCTCGTCGGCGATATGGCCAGGGACATCGCCGATGAAGCGCAGCGTCAGGTGGTAGTTTTCGACATCGATCCAGCGGGCCCCGGGCAGGCCGCCCCGCAGCAGGGACAGCGAAAGGGCTGCATCACGCGGAATTTCGAGGGCGGTGAAAAGACGCGGCATGAAGAGCCTCCCTTCCTCGAATCGAACTATGCCCCTAGCGAATCATCGAAAATCGAACGGAGCAAGCGGTTTGTTCGTCACAGCTTTGTCTTAAAAGTTTCCACAGCGGCATGTCGGGCGCTCGGCCGCTTCCATCAGGCGCCACCTGGCACCGCCGAAATGGCCTTTTCGACGGTCGGCAGGATGTTCTCGACCATCTGGTCGATACCTTTGGCATTCGGATGCATGCCGTCTTCGAGTTGCAGGCCGGGTAGGCCCGCGACCCCGTCGAGAAAGAACGGGTAGAGCGGAACGCCATATTTCGCCGCCAATGCAGGAAAGATCGCGTCGAAGGCCTTCTGATAGTCGGCGCCGAGATTGGGCGCGGCGCGCATGCCGGCGAGCAGTACGGGAATCTTGCGCTCTTTCAGCCGGGCCAGCATGGCGTCGAGATTCTTTTGCGTGATTTCGGGCGAAACGCCGCGCAGCATGTCGTTGGCGCCGAGCTCAAGGATGACCAGTTGCGTCCCGTCCGGCACCGACCAATCGAGCCGCGCCAGGCCACCGCTCGACGTGTCTCCGGAAACGCCGGCATTGGCGATCACCACATCGTGACCCCTGGCACGCAGGGCCGCACCCAATTTGTCGGTAAAGCCGTCGCCCGGCCCGAGGCCGAAGCCAGCCATCAGGCTGTCACCAAAGCCGACGATTTTGAAGGGCTCGGCGCGCGCCGACGAAATGGCGCCGCAAATCCCGAGGAAAAGGATCAGGGCGGCGGCAACACTGTGTTTGAAAGCCATGCGGCAGGCCCCATATGACCAAGAACATTCTTCCGGCGAAGGTCGTTTCCGTAAACCAGAGACTGACCCTCTCCCTCCCATATAGGACGATTTCATTTTGACAGAAGCCGTCATTGCGCTGAAAGACGTATCGCTGACATTGGGCGAAGGGGCCTCATCGGTCCATGTGCTGAAGGGCGTCAGCCTCGATGTCGCTGATGGAGAGGCGACCGGCATCGTCGGGCCTTCCGGCTCCGGCAAGTCCACTTTGCTGATGGTCTTGGCCGGCCTGGAAAAAGTCGATTCGGGTACGATACGAATCGCGGGTGAGTTGCTCAACGGCAAAAGCGAGGATCAGATTGCCTCGTTTCGGGGCCGAAACATTGGCATCGTGTTTCAGTCCTTCCATCTTATTCCCAACATGACGGCGCTCGAAAATGTCTCGGTTCCTCTCGAACTGGCCGGTCACGCCGATCCATTCGGGGTGGCGGCACGGGAGTTGGCGGCGGTCGGCCTGAGCGATCGCGTCACCCATTATCCCGGCGAGCTCTCGGGCGGCGAACAGCAGCGCGTGGCGATCGCCCGGGCGCTGGCGCCTTCGCCACGCATCCTGATCGCCGATGAACCGACCGGCAATCTTGACCA
Source organism: Mesorhizobium sp. INR15 (assembly GCF_015500075.1). NCBI lineage: Bacteria > Pseudomonadati > Pseudomonadota > Alphaproteobacteria > Hyphomicrobiales > Phyllobacteriaceae > Mesorhizobium > Mesorhizobium sp. INR15. The sequence continues at coordinate 1,135,941 of NZ_CP045496.1, forward strand.
AGCGACGGGGCGGCAGGTCGCCGACCTTCTGTTCGCCAAGGCGGCGGAACGCGGCATGACGCTGGTGCTGGTCACCCATGATCCGGCGCTCGCGGCGCGCTGCTCGCGCCAGGTTTCAATGCGTTCGGGCCGAATCGAGGATGCGCCAGGGCTGGCCCCGGAACTGGCCAAGGTGCCGGCCTGATGCCGCTGTCGCAAACGCTGAGGCTCGCGGTGCGGTTCTCGCTGCGCGAAATGCGCGGCGGCCTGTCCGGCTTCCTGATCTTCCTTGCCTGCATCGCGCTTGGCGTCGCGGCAATCGGCGGCGTCAATTCGGTCGCTCGCGCCATCACCGCGGGGGTCGCCAATCAAGGCCAGACATTGCTTGGCGGCGACCTGCGTTTCCAGATCAACCAGCGTGATGCGACGCCAGCCGAACAAGGCTTTTTCAGTGAGCTGGGCGCGGTGTCGCGCAGCTCCGGCATGCGCTCGATGGCCCGCCTCGAAGACGGCTCCGACCAGGCGCTGGTCGAGGCCAAGGCGGTCGACGACGCCTATCCGCTCTTTGGCGCGCTGGAGACCGAACCGGCACTATCGAAACAGCAGCTGTTCGGCGAGCAGTCCGGTGTTTTCGGCGCCACGGCACCCGACCTTCTGTTCGACCGGCTGCATCTCCAGATCGGTGACCGGGTGAAGCTCGGCACCGCAACATTCGAACTGCGGGCCAGGCTTGTGACCGAGCCGGACGCGGTGTCGGAGGGTTTCGGTTTCGCGCCGCGGCTGATGATATCGGCGCAAGGGCTGGCCGCCACCGGCCTGGTGCAGCCGGGCAGCCTCGTCGAAAATGCCTACAAGATCCGCCTCCCCGCCGATGCCGACGAGGCGCGGCTCAAGACAATCCAGGATCAGGCCGCCAGGGATTTTCCCGAGGCGGGCTGGTCGGTCCGTACGCGCAGCAACGCAGCGCCCGCGCTGTCTTCCAACATCGAGCGGTTCTCGCAGTTCCTGACGCTGGTCGGGCTGACGGCGCTGGTGGTCGGCGGTGTCGGCGTCGCCAATGCGGTGCGCGCCTATCTCGACGGCAAGCGCGGTGTCATCGCCACATTCAAGAGCCTCGGCGCTTCGGGCGGCTTTGTCTTTGCCGTTTACCTCGTACAGATCCTGATCATCGCGGCGCTCGGCATTGTGCTTGGCCTTGTGCTCGGCGCGCTGATGCCGTTCGCGGCGAGCGCCGCCTTGCAATCGGTCATTCCGGTGCCGGCCGAAGCGGGTTTCTACCCCGGTGCGCTCGGCATGGCGGCGCTGTTTGGGCTGCTGGTGACATTGGCCTTCGCGCTGCTGCCGCTTGGCCGCGCCCGCGACATACCGGCGACGGCGCTGTTTCGCGAAATGGGGCTTGAGGGCCGTGGGTTTCCGCGGGCGGTCTATGTCGTGGCGGCTTTTGGCATCGCGCTTGTGCTGGCGGCGCTGGCGATCCTGCTTTCCGGTGACCAGCGCATCGCCTCGATCTTCGTCAGCGCCACCATCTTCGCCTTCCTGGTGCTGCGCCTGGTCGGCGCAGTGGTGCAGTGGATTGCCAGGAAGAGCCCGCGCGTGCGCTTTGTCGCGCTTCGCCTTGCCGTCGGCAACATCCATCGGCCAGGGGCGCTGACGCCCTCGGTGGTGCTGTCGCTTGGGCTTGGCCTGACGCTGCTGGTGACGCTGGCGCTGATCGACGGCAACCTCAGGCGGCAGATTTCCGGCAGCTTGCCGGAACGGGCGCCGAACTTCTTTTTCGTCGACATCCAGAGCAGCGACGTCGACGGTTTTTCCGCGCTGATCGGCGCGCAGGCGCCGCAAGGGACGCTGGCCAAGGTGCCGATGCTGCGCGGCCGGGTGATGGCGCTGAACGGCGTCGATGTCGACAAGGTCAAGGTCCCCGCCGAAGGCGCCTGGGTGCTGAAGGGCGATCGCGGCTTGACCTATGACGCCAAGCTTCCCGCCAACGCTACGCTGACGCAAGGCACATGGTGGCCGGACAATTATACCGGCGAACCGCTGGTTTCATTCTCGGCCGAGGAAGGCCGGGAGATCGGCCTGAAGCTAGGCGACACCATCACCATCAATGTGCTTGGGCGCAATGTCACCGCCAGGATCGCCAATTTCCGTCAGGTCCAATGGGAGAGCATGGGCATCAATTTCGTCATGGTGTTCTCGCCCAACACCTTCGCCGGCGCCCCGCACGGCTGGATGGCGACACTGACCGAAAAGAGCGCCACGGCGGCTGACGATGCCCGCCTTCTCAATGCGGTTACCAGGGCCTTCCCGGCAGTGACGACGGTCCGGGTCAAGGATGCGCTCGACATCGTCAACCGGCTGGTCGGGCAGCTCGGCACGGCGATCAGGGCGGCGGCCGGCGTGGCGCTGATCGCTTCGGTGCTGGTGCTGGCGGGCGCGCTCGCCGCCGGCAACCGCGCCCGTATCCATGACGCGGTGGTGCTGAAGACGCTGGGCGCCACACGCAAGACGCTGATCTCGGCCTTCTCGCTCGAATATATGCTGATCGGCCTCGCGACCGCGATTTTCGCGCTTGCCGCCGGTGAGATCGCTGCGTGGTTCGTTGTTGCGCGCATCATGATGCTGCCGGTGCATTTCATGCCTGAAGTCGCGGTGGCCACGATCGTCTTTTCGCTTGTCGTCACGGTAGGCATCGGCCTCGCCGGCACCTGGCGGGTGCTGGGCCACAAGGCAGCGCCGGTGCTGCGCAACCTCTGACGGAGGCCTGTTCGCGGCCCGACTTGGTTAAATCGGATTAATGTTTCGCCCGGAAAAGCCCGCAAATCCGGCCTTGGGCGCTTCACGAACCGTTACATCGGGTTACGGTCTTGTTCTTGACGCGAATAACCATCATATTTCGGCCTAGGCATGCTGGAGCCCTGCCAGCGGCGCCTGGGTCCGATGGATTTATGTCCAACAGGACCTGACACCGGACGGGGCAGAAGCAATAGAGGACCACAATGGTTGAACCCATTCGCAACTTCCAGACGCGCGCCGTGCCCGGCGCAGCCGTCGATATCGATCAGGGCCTGCGCGCCTATATGATCAAGGTCTACAATCTGATGGGGCTTGGCCTCCTCATCACCGGCCTTGCCGCTGTCGGCACGATCATGCTTGCCACAACAACCGATCCGGCCTCGGCTGTCGCGACGCTGCCAAGCGGCGAGATGCTGACTTCCTTCGGGTATGCGATCTTTGCGTCGCCGCTGAAGTGGGTGGTGATCTTTGCCCCTCTCGCCGCCGTCATGTTCCTGTCGTTCCGCGTCCAGTCGATGAGCGTCGCTGCCGCGCAGACGACCTTCTGGGTCTATGCCGGCTTGGTCGGCCTGTCGCTGTCGTCGATCTTCCTGGTCTACACAACGGCCAGCATTTCGCAGACCTTCTTCGCCACGGCCGCTGCCTTCGGCGCGCTGTCGCTGTTCGGCTACACGACCAAGCGTGACCTGACCGCGATGGGCTCGTTCCTGATCATGGGCGTGTTCGGTATCATCATCGCCTCGCTGATCAACATCTTCCTGCAGTCGTCGGCGCTGTCCTTCGCTGTTTCGGCGATTGGCGTGCTGGTGTTTGCCGGCCTCACCGCCTACGACACGCAGAAGATCAAGGAGATGTATTTCGAAGGCGACGCTTCGGATGTCGCCGGCCGCAAGGCGATCATGGGCGCTCTGAGGCTTTATCTCGACTTCATCAACCTGTTCATGTTCCTGCTGCAGTTCATGGGCGATCGCCGCTAACGGTTTCGTTCATGGTCTGAATGGACCACTGAGTTTAGGAAGGGCGGCCCAATGGCCGCCCTTTTCTTTTGCGCCTAAAGCGCGTTGCGTCGAAACGGATTCAGGCGACGCGCTTTGATGCATATCGTCGTCGCAAAACCGAGGTTCACTTTTGCGCGATATGCATTAGCTTTGCTGTTATTCATGGCAGTGTAATAGCGTGCATAAATTATGAGCAATATCACGATACGGCCTGCGATCGCGGCCGACCTCGACCAGATCACGGAAATCTATGCCGACGCTGTGGTGCATGGCACCGCGAGCTATGAGCTGGAGCCGCCCAGCCGTGCCGAGATGGGCGCGCGCTTCGACACTCTGACGGCAGGCGGCTTTCCCTATCTGGTGGCGGAAAAGGACGGCAGCGTGCTCGGCTATGCCTATGCCGGCGCGTTCCGGCCACGTCCGGCCTATCGCTTCATCGTCGAGGATTCCGTCTACCTCGCTCCGCAAGCCAAAGGCCAGGGCGTCGGCATGCTTTTGATGCAGCGGCTGATCGAAGCGACACGAGCGGCTGGGTTCCGCCAGATCGTCGCTGTGATCGGCGACGGCCATCCCGACAGCGCCTCGGTGCGCCTGCACGAAAAGCTCGGCTTTCGCCATTCTGGACGGCTTGAAGGCTCCGGCTACAAGCACGGGCGCTGGCTGGAAACGGTGTTCATGCAGTTGCCGCTGAATGGCGGCGCGTCGCTTCCTCCTGATCCTGGCTCGCTGCCTGAGCGCGTGTTCCGGCAGAGCGCCGGAGGGAACTGAAGAATTGAAGCTGAGGAACTGAAGAGGAGAGGACGGTTACATCAGGGGCTGAGTGCCTTTTCAGATCCTCGATTCCCCAGCTTAAGCTTCTACCAGCTTCAGCTTGCTGTCGAAGACGCCAAGCACCCGGCCGAGTTCCTGGCCGCGCTTGAGGATGCGGCCGCCGGCCGCGATAACGGCAAAAGCGCCTTGCTTGCGTGCCAGTTTCGGGTCCTTGACGATCTGGAAAAGCGGCACTTCGCTGGCGCGGCGGAACACGGAAAACACAGCCCGGTCGGTAAGGTGATCGATGGCGTAATCGCGCCATTCATTGGCAGCGACCATGCGCCCGTAGAGCCTGAGTATCTGGTCCAGTTCGGGCCGGTCGAACCGTACCGGCTGGTCGAAGCGCTCGCGTCTGGCCTCATGCAACGGGATCAATATCGCGGATGCGTCCCCATCCTCCGTGCCACCGCCGCGATCGGTCATGCCTCGATCCTTCGAAATGAATCTTTCGCCGACCAAAGTTGGCGTGTTCGTCACAGAATTGCAATACCCGGCTGGGCAAGGGCCGCGCCGCGCCTTTTCCGTCACGTCCAGTCACTTTTATGAAACGCGGTGTTGAAATTGGTGATGCTTCGCCACATTTCCGCCTTTATTTATCCGCGCTCATGCCCCAATGTCCGACGAATTTACCGGTGTTGCCTGAGACGGTTCGGTCCGGCACTGGCTCGTAAACCCCAAGCCCCCCGCCCACGGGTCTGCGTCGGATCGAACCAACCTCGGTTTTTCCTTGGAGAAACCGGGTGCGACGATCCCAAAACCTAAATAGCCGACGTCAGAAGCAAGCTGACGTCGGTTTTTTATTGCCCGCATGACAGAAGCCGCGTCAGTATTTTCGAGCGCTTTGGCCGATAAGTCATTGCGTCACGCAAATCGGCTGCACAACAACTTGCGCCCTTTGAACCGAGACCCTGCGCATGCTTCTGCGCGACCTGCGCCAGGGTTTTGCTTTTCGCGCGCCGCCGTTCCAGAATGCCGCGCCTTTTTGGGCGATATGTGTCAGGGTTTGTGAATGAAGGCGGCGCCGAGAATGGGCCCGGGCAGGCCGTCCTTGCCAACGGATTGCAGCAGCACCGCGCAGCCGCCCTTCTTGGAAATCTCGCTCATCGGCAATTCGTATCGCTGTGCCTTGCCGTGCCACATGCCGGCGGTCTGGATGCCGGTGACGGCATTCCAATAGGTCATCTCGCGGCCGACATTCTCGCCCTTGGCGATCTTGATCTCTTGCGGCGGGTCGAAATACACAATGACGACATGGGCATCGCTTGGCCCGGTCCCGGCATCGCCGGCATCGATCGTCACACGATCGGCGGTTCGGCTGACCTTGATCGAGACCCGCATGCCTTCGCCGGCTTTCGCCATGCGAGCGAGCGCGCCATCGACCTCACTACGGCTGGCGCCGTTGACGTGCATGCGGCCATTGATGACCGCTTGCGGCGTGTAGACCGAGCGGCTGCCGAAAGCGCGCATATAGTCATATTGCCGCTCGGTGTTCTCCTTGCGGCTCAGCGTGTCCTGCCAACCGAGATAATCCCAGTAATCGACATGATAGGCGAGCGCGACAAGATCTTCCTTGGTGGCAAGCTCGGCGAAGAACGCGTCAGCCGGCGGACAGGAGTTGCAGCCCTGGCTGGTGAACAGTTCGACCACGCCCAAGGGCTTGTCAGCCACGGGTTTGCTGGCCTGGGCCCGGTCGGATTCGCCCGCATGGCTCGCGCCGGCAAACGCCGTGAAGGCCAGCGCAAGGGCGGCCGGCCACAATGATTTTCGCGAGGCCATGATCATTCCAATTCCCGCCGGTGGTGCCGGCTTTATTCTGATTGCTCAAATATGTGGCAGAAGCCGCAGTCAACGGGAAGTCACGTTGAGGTGAAATTTTGCCGTTGCAACCAACCATGAGGCCGCAATAGGAGATTCAGAGGGTTCCCTGGTAGAAACCGATTCGGGCGACATCGCGATGTGGCAGGCCTTCCTCACTCCCGTTGATCTTTACTGCGAGCGGACCGGTCCGGAATTCTGGTCCGAGCCGGTCAATGCGCTGACCAATCTTGCCTTCATCGCCGCCGGCCTGTGGGGCGTGCGCGAGGTGCGGCGGCTTGGTACAGGCACCTTCGCCGAGGTTCTTGCCTGGTGGGTGGTGGCGATCGGCATCGGCTCGACGATATTTCATACATTTGCGAGCAAAGGCACGATCTGGGCCGATATCCTGCCGATCGCCGGCTTCACGCTTGCCTACACGCTGTTCAACCTGCGGCGGTTCCTCGGCATGAATTGGGGCAAGGCGATTGCCATCTTCGTTGTCTTCTATGCGATCGCGGGCCTGCTCACCTACGCCGTGCCGGACTGGCTGCGCCAGGCCTCGAACGGCACGACAGGTTATCTGCCGCCGTTCCTGGCGCTCGCCTTCTTCGGTGTCTGGGTGACGGCCAGCGGCAATCGCGCCGGCTGGTACAACCTGGCGGGTTCGGCGATCTTCGTCGTGTCTGTCGTCTGCAGGATGGTCGACCCGATGGTGTGCGCAAGCTTCCCGCTCGGCACGCATTTCCTGTGGCATATCTTCAACGGCCTGATGCCCGGCGTGCTGCTCGCGGCGACGGCGCGTTTTGGCGCGCCGCGAGATGAATACAGATAGAGCCGGAATGGACCCGGGCTTGCTGCGGACACCCTCGGTCCGAGACCGAGGGGCACCTTGCCTCAAAGGTTGTTGAGCTGGATTAATTTGTCGAGATTGTTCAAGTTTTTGTCCAGTCTTTCAATTTGCCCATCTCTCAGCACTTCTGCGGGACCCGGGAGGTTGCGCCCGGCAGAGTGCTTCTTCCCGCCACCATTTTTGCCACCGGACTTGATAATCTCAGCGAGCGCGTTGAGGCTGTCGGAGTCTAGGGCAATCGTTGGCTTCTTGGGCACATCCGCAAATTCAATTTGTATTTGAACCACACGCGCGATCTGGAATGCCGCACTGGGTGTAACCGTGCCGGGGCTAAAAAACGCTACGGATGCACCGTTCGGACCAAAGATGGCCGTGCCAGTGCGAACGAATTTCATTTCGTCCAGATAGTCGCCTGAGTGCCTCGGGTGGACATTCGCGGCGATGTGCTTGTACCATTCCAGCAGACCAAGCCGCTTCAGATCGTATTTGGTTCTGTCGCCGTCCTTGCAGTCACGCTCGCTGGGCAAAACGCTATCACCCATGATGACCGTTCCAACATCATTTGTGGAACCCGAGAGTCCTGTGGAAGCAGAGAGAACACTGCGTCCGCCTATATTGTAGCCACCGATAGAAGCCAGCACGCCAACACTTCGATCTAGGTGCCCGTCAATTTGTATTGCAATTGAGGCATACCGCTTTTTATCTGCCTGGTAGAAATATCCGGGGGACTCTTTCGAGACGCGATCAAAGGCCATCACATCTTCAACTTCGCACCGTAATCCTCGTACCAATAGCCCGTAGTCGACAGCGCTGTCGGCGGCAGTAGGAATAAAAGACCCGCTCGCGCATCCAGACAAAAGAACGCCGCTCGCGAAAACGCGCAAATATTTTTTCATTGTATTTCCCCTCTCCCGAAGAGAATACAACTCCAGAATTATATAGTAAGCAATAAAAAACGTCGGCCCGAGGGGCCGACGTTTAAAGAAATCATATTTTTACGCTATGCCGCGAGGTCGCGCAGCACGTATTGCAAGATGCCGCCGTTCTTGAAGTAGTCGAGCTCGTCCAGCGTATCGATGCGGCAGATGATCGGAACGTTTTTCACTGTGCCGTCGCCATAGGTGACCTTGGCGATCATCGTCTGACGCGGCTTGATGGCGCTGAGGCCATCGATCTCGACGATTTCATCGCCCTTGAGGTTGAGCGACGCCCATGAGGTTCCTTCCTCGAAGACGAAGGGGATGACGCCCATGCCGACCAGGTTCGATCGGTGGATGCGCTCGAAGGACTGGGCGATGACGGCGCGGACGCCGAGCAGGTTGGTGCCCTTGGCCGCCCAGTCGCGCGACGAGCCGTTGCCGTATTCGACGCCGGCGAAGACCACCAGCGGCACGCCTTCCTTCTTGTACTCCATCGCCGCGTCGTAGATCGATTCCTCTTCCTTCGAGGGGTAGTGGATGGTGTAGCCGCCCTCGCGGCCATTCTCGCCCAGCATGTGGTTGCGGATGCGGATGTTGGCGAAGGTGCCGCGCATCATCACTTCATGATTGCCGCGCCGTGTGCCGTACTGGTTGAAGTCGGCAACGCCGACGCCGTGGTCGGTGAGGTATTTGCCGGCTGGTGACGCCGCCTTGATCGAACCCGCCGGCGAGATGTGGTCAGTGGTGATCTTGTCGCCGAACAGGCCGAGCACGCGGGCACCCTTGATGTCGCCGATCTTGCCGAAACCGGTGGTCATGCCGGCGAAGTAGGGCGGGTTCTGCACGTAGGTCGAGTTGTTGTCCCAGGCATAGGTCTGGCCTTCCGGCGCCTTGACGTTTTGCCAGTATTCGTCACCCTTGAAGACGTCGGCATATTTGCGGGCAAACAGCTCGCGGGTGACGTTCTTCTCGATGAATTCCTGGATCTCGGCCGAGCTCGGCCATATATCCCGGAGATAGACCGGGTTGCCGTTGCGGTCATCGCCGAGCGGTTCGGTCGTCAGGTCCCTGGTCACAGTGCCGGCCAGGGCGTGGGCAACGACGAGCGGCGGCGATGCCAGATAGTTTGCCTGCACGTCCGGCGAGACGCGGCCTTCGAAATTGCGATTGCCGGACAAGACCGCGGCAGCGATCAAGCCTTTGTCGTTGATGGTCTTGGAGATCGGCGCCGGCAGCGGGCCGGAATTGCCGATGCAGGTGGTGCAGCCGAAGCCAACCAGGTTGAAACCGATCTGGTCGAGTTCCTTCTGCAGGCCGGACTTCTCGAGATACTCGGCCACCACCTGGCTGCCGGGGGCGAGCGAGGTCTTGACCCATGGCTTCTGCTTCAAACCGAGCCGGTTGGCGTTGCGCGCCAGAAGTCCGGCACCGATCAGCACGCTCGGGTTCGAGGTGTTGGTACAGGACGTGATGGCGGCAATGACGACGTCGCCGTGACCGAGATCATGCGAGGTACCTTCGACGGCATAGCGCTTCGAAATCTCGGCGGCCTTCTTGTATTCGGTTTCCATCGCCTTGGCGAAGCCGGCCGGAATGCCTTCCAGTGCGACGCGGCCTTCCGGGCGCTTGGGGCCGGCCATCGACGGCACGACGCTGTCCAGCTCCAGCTCGAGCAGGTCGGTGAAGACAGGGTCGGCCGAGCCGGTGTCGCGCCACATGCCTTGCGCCTTGGAATAGGCTTCGACGAGCGCGATGCGGTCCTCGCTACGGCCCGACATGGTGAGGTAGCGGATGGTTTCCACGTCGACCGGGAAGAAGCCGCAGGTCGCGCCATATTCCGGCGCCATGTTGCCGATGGTGGCGCGGTCGGCCAGTGTCATGTTGGACAGGCCGGGGCCGAAGAACTCGACGAACTTGCCGACGACGCCCTTCTTGCGCAGCATCTGGGTGACGGTGAGCACGAGGTCGGTGGCGGTGACGCCTTCCTTCAACTTGCCGGTGAGGCGGAAGCCGATGACCTCGGGCAACAGCATGGAGACGGGCTGGCCAAGCATGGCGGCCTCGGCCTCGATGCCGCCGACGCCCCAGCCGAGCACGCCAAGGCCGTTGATCATGGTGGTGTGGGAATCGGTGCCGACGCAGGTGTCGGGATAGGCGGTGGTTTCGCCGTCTTCCGCGTTGGTCCATACGACCTGGCCGAGATATTCGAGATTGACCTGGTGGCAGATGCCGGTGCCGGGGGGCACGACGCGGAAGTTGCGGAACGCCTGCTGGCCCCATTTCAGGAACTTGTAGCGCTCTTCGTTGCGCTCGTATTCGAGCTCGACATTGCGGGCGAAGGCCATCGGCGTGCCGAATTCATCGACGATGACGGAATGGTCGATGACGAGGTCGACCGGCACCAGCGGGTTGATCTTCTGCGGGTCGCCACCGAGCGAGGCCATGGCGTCGCGCATCGCGGCAAGGTCGACCACGGCGGGAACGCCGGTGAAATCCTGCATCAGCACGCGGGCCGGGCGATAGGCGATTTCGACGCCGGCGGTGCCCTTGTCGGTCAGCCAGCCGGCGACCGCCTGGATCGATTCCTTGGTGACGGAGCGGCCGTCCTCGTTGCGCAAAAGGTTCTCCAGCAGCACCTTCATCGAATAGGGCAGCTGGGCGATACCGGTGAGGCCGTTCTTCTCGGCCTCGATGAGGTCGAAATAGACATAGTCAGCGCCGCCCGATGTGAGCGTTCGGCGGCAATTGAAACTGTCGAGGGATTTTGACACGTGCGATCCGTCCTTGTCTGTTCAGCCTGAAAGGGAACGGACTCCGATGGCATGCAATCACGCGCAAAGGTGCGGGTACGGCCATTTCCGCTGTCCGCTCCCAAGCAACCCGAGCCGTTCAAGGCGGCGCGTGCGCTGGTTCGGCGCTAATTCTGATCCCGCGCCGACCGCTGGCACGGATGCCCCGCATATAGAGAATTTTCTGGAATAGTTCTAGACAGTTGCAGAGCAAATTTGTGCGATGCGGCAACCATCGCCGAACAATCGTTTCAGGGCAGGCAAGGGATGCGGCTTATCGCCGAAAATCTGGGCGGTGAACGCGGCGGCGAGACGGTGTTTTCCGGCATCGGCTTTGCCCTGGAGGACGGCCAGGCGCTTGTCGTCACCGGGCCGAACGGCTCGGGCAAATCGACGCTGCTCAGGGTCATTGCCGGGCTGCTGCCGGTGGCGCAGGGCAAGGTGCGACTCGAGGGTGGCGGCGAGGCGTTCCCGTCGATCGCCTCAGCCTGCCATTATCTCGGCCATCAGAACGCGATGAAGACAGCGCTCAGCGTGGCGGAGAATCTGCGTTTCTGGCGCGATTTTCATGGCGCGGGCCAGCTCGATGTCGAAGAGGCGCTGGAGCAAGTCGGTCTGGGCGGCCTCGGCCATCTGCCCTTCGGATATTTGTCGACGGGGCAACGGCGGCGCGCGGCGATCGCGAAATTGCTGGTCAGCCATCGGCCGCTATGGTTGCTCGACGAGCCGACGGCGGGATTGGACAAGGCGTCCGAACAGCGGTTTGCCGGGCTGATGACCAGATATTGTGCGGAAGGCGGGATGATTGTCGCGGCAACGCATCTGCCGCTGGGGCTGGAGGGCGTGAAGGAATTGCGGATGGGGGAGGTCGACTGATGTCGGTGCTCCACGTGAAGGAACTCCCACCTCAACACGGGACCGCATCGTAATGTGGTCCCTCTTCCTGCGCGACATTCGCCTCAACATCCGTGCCGGCGGTGGCGCACTGACCGGGGTGATCTTCTTTCTCGCCGTCATCGTCACAATCCCGTTCGGCGTTGGTCCGGATTTGAAGCTGCTGGCCCGCATCGGCCCAGCGATCCTGTGGATCGGCGCGCTGCTCGCCTGCCTGCTCGGCCTCGACCGCTTGTTCCAGGCCGATCGCGAGGACGGTTCGCTCGATCTGCTGGTGCTCGGCAACGACCGTCACATGCTGGCGCTGACGGTTCTGGTGAAGTGCCTGGCGCATTGGGCAGGCAGCGTGTTGCCGCTGGTGATCGCGGCTCCCCTGCTCGGCCTGTTCATGAACATGGAGCCGGCCGGCATCGGCGCCACCGCGCTGACCCTGCTGGTCGGCACGCCTGCGATCACCTTTATCGGTGCCGTGGGTGCGGCGGTGGCGGTGGCGCTGCCGCGCGGCGGGCTGCTGATTTCGGTTCTGGTGCTGCCGCTGACCATTCCGGTGCTGATCTTCGGGGTTTCAGCCAGCTATGGTGCGACGGCGGACCCCGATCCCTTCCTGCAGCCCTTCCTCATTCTCGCCGCGCTGACGCTGTTTCTTCTGGTGCTCGGACCTGTGGCCGCCGCACTTGCGTTGCGCCACGGCACGGATTGAGGTGTCCGGTGAATTATTGCGCGGCCAGCGAGGTGAGGCTAAGGGAAGGCATGATCGAAGGTAACGGCATTTTCCCGTTGAGTGGTTGTGCGCGGGTGGGGCGGCCGGCATGAGCGTGCACGCGCTTTACGTGACCGCTGCCTATGCCGTCACCGCTGTCGGCCTGGCCGGTCTGGTCGGCTGGATTCTCATCGACCAGCGGGCCCGAAAGCGCGAACTCGCCGAGCTGGAGGCCGCCGGCGTGCGCAGGCGCTCCGACAAGGCAGGGAAATCATGAGTACGGAAACGGAAACACCAGCGCCTGCCCGCCGGCGTCTGATCGTGCTTTTGCCGCTGCTGATCTTTCTTGGGCTGGCAGGACTGTTCCTGTCGCAGCTTTTGTCCGGGCGTGACATTTCGGAAGTGCCATCGGCGCTGATCGGCTTGCCGGCGCCAACAACAAATCTGCCAGCACTCGAAGGCATCAACCTGCCCGGGCTGGACTCGAAGCAGTTTGCCGGCAAGGTGACGCTGGTCAATGTCTTTGCGTCATGGTGCGCGCCGTGCCGGGAAGAGCATCCGGTGCTTCTGGCATTGTCTCAGGACAAGCGCTTCACCATGGCGGCGCTGAACTACAAGGACCGGCCGGAAAATGCCCGCCGCTTCCTTGGCGATCTCGGCAATCCGTTCCAGGCGATCGGTGTCGACGAGGCGGGCCGCACCGCGATTGATTGGGGTGTTTATGGGGTGCCGGAGACCTTCGTCATCGGCAAGGACGGCAAGATCGCCTACAAGCATGTCGGCCCGCTGACGCCTGAGTCAGCCAAGGAGCTGCTGCTGCCGCAAATCGACAAGGCACTTGCGGCACATTGATATTCAGGTGATGCCGGCCTGCAAACGGTGGCTTCCTGCGCTTCCGGGGCTCACGTACTTAAGTAAGCTCCGCTCCGGTTCTCAGAAACCACCATTCTCGGCGCGGCCTGACCTGAATCTCAACGCGCCGTGGGTGGCGCGTCGATGGGTATAAGATCAGCCGTAGATCTGCTTGTGGACCTGGTACAGCATTTCCGAGCGGTCGGCCCGCATGTCGGCCAGATCGCGGCTGGAGAAGCTGTCGATTTCGGCGACGAGGCGGTTGTAATGCTTGCGCTTGGCGATGCTCTGGCGAGCGCGGGTGACGAGACTGTCGAAGATCATAGCAAGGGTTCCTTCTGTGCCGCATTCTCGCGGCCGGTTCTTCCTCCCTTGATCAATACGGAACATGACATAGGAATGCTGCGTTGCAAAAAGAAGATGTTGCAATGCACCATTGCGCTGAGCGCATAGCCGGTTAATGGCGTCCTAAGGCACGTCGTGGTGGACCTGAACCGGCTGGTTTTCCCCTCCTGTCTGTTTTGTCTTACAAATTGCGAAGGTCCCGTCTTGCCAGATCGATCGCGGGCTGGCTTGATCCGGCGTTACCTGATGCCGGGAGGAAATGCATGGCGGCCGCAGACTATTATGAAGTTCTCGATCCGCGCTTCGCGCGTCTGTTCAATGGCAGCGCGCAGGTGGACAAGCTGTTCACCGGATGCCGCTGGGCGGAAGGGCCGGCCTGGTTCGCGGCTGGCCGCTATGTCGTCTGGTCCGACATCCCGAACAACCGCATGATGCGCTACGACGAGACCGACGGCAGCGTCAGCGTGTTCCGCCAGCCGTCCGGCAATTCCAACGGCAACACCGTCGACCGGCAGGGCCGGCTGGTGACGTGCGAGCATTCAGGCCGCCGTGTCAGCCGCACCGAGTTTGACGGATCCATCACCACCATCGCCGACAAATGGCGCGGCAAGCGGCTGAATTCGCCCAACGACGCCGTGGTGAAATCCGACGGCTCGATCTGGTTCACCGATCCGAGCTACGGCATCGACACCGACTATGAGGGCGACAAGGCCGAGAGCGAGATTGGCGCCTGCCATGTCTACCGGGTCGATCCCGGCACTGGCGACGTCGAGGCTGTCATCACCGACATGGTCAGGCCCAACGGGCTCGCCTTCTCGCCGGACGAGAGCAAGCTCTATGTCGTCGACACAGGCCGCACGCACGGTGCGCAGAACCCGGCGCATATGCGGGTGTTCAATGTCGGCAAGGGCGGCAAGAAAGTCTCCGGCGAAAAGGTCTTCGCCGATTGCACCGCCGGCCTGTTCGACGGCTTCCGGCTCGACGAGGACGGTCGGATCTGGTCGAGCGCCGCCGACGGCATCCATTGCTACGACCCGGACGGCACATTGATCGGCAAGGTCAAGGTGCCGGAAGTCACCGCCAATTGCGTGTTCGGCGGCAACAAGCTGAACTGCCTCTACATCGCCGGCACCACCTCGCTCTACATGGTGCGGCTGATGGTCAACGGCGCCAGGACGTATTGAGCGAGCGCCGAGCAGTCAGACAACAGGGCAACCAGGGAGGCAGCCATGCCGTTCGTCAACATTCGCATCGTCAAGGAAGTGATCGCCGCCGATCCGGCGGGCAAGAAGGCCGACATCGCCAGGAAAGTCACGGCAGCCATCATGGATGCCACCGGGCTCGGCAACGACGATGTCTGGGTGGTCTTCGAGGAGGTCAACGCGCGCGACTGGTATGTCGGCAAGACGGATGTCGAGACATTGCGGAAGGGTTAGCTCCGCTGGAGGCGAGCGGCGCGGCCGTGACGTGCAAGTGTCACCCCGGTGCAGAATTCGCTCCCGGGATCGCAGTGTAGGGCACCCCTTCTGGAGCGCTGTTCTCTTGGCGTATGTCACGGAATGGATCCTAGGGTCTGCGCCGCGTCGCTTCGCTCCTTGCTTCGCCCTAGGATGACGAAGGCGTGGTTGACCGTTGCTCAGCGACTGGCGATGAAGTGCGCAAAAGCCGCAAGCGCGTCACGCATCGCCTGCCGGCTTGCCGGCTCCGCCAGGATCTTGTCGAATTCCGGTGGCTTCTTGCCGATCAGGGCGATCTCGAGCGCAGTCTCTTCATACAGCGCAAACGACATGGTCCGCATGATCTCGGCCAGAGCGGCTCGGGCAAACATCGATCGTGGCGAGGCGTGCACCAGCATCGCCGGCTTGTCGACGGCGGCGTCGCGCGACACCAGCCAGTCGAGGGCGTTCTTCAGCCCGCCCGGCACGCCATGCGCATATTCCGGACAGGAGACGATGATGCCGTCGGCGCTGGTGACGGCCTCGATCAGCGCGGAAGCTTCGCGGGGCGTGCGCTCGCCTTCGTCGTCGGGGTTGAAGATCGGCAGGCGGCCGAGCCCGTCATAGACGGTGACGCCACAGCCAGCCGGCGCGTTGAGCGCCAGAGCCGTGACCAGCGCCGAATTGGTCGAGGCAGCCCGCAGGCTGCCCGATATGGCAAGGAGGTTGAGCAAGGCAGGTCAGTCCGGACGAATCGTTGGGAGAAAGCCTACCACATCGTCTGCTTGTAGCTGTCGTCCAGCCAGCGGTCGGTCGCCTCGACGGAATCGGCCAGTGCCAGCTGGTCGCGCAGGATCTGGCCGAGTGTCGGCAGCGTCGCGCGGTCATACCAGGTGTCGGGCTTCCATAGGTCGGAGCGCATGAACGCCTTGGCGCAATGCATGTAGGCAGCCTTGACCGCGACCACGATGACGCTTTGCGGCTCCCGGCCGTCGACAGCGAGGCGCTCGCGCAAGGTTGCGTCGATGGTGATGCGGGCATCGCCGTTGACGCGTAGCGTCTCGTTCATGCCGGGAATGAGAAACAGCAGCCCGACCGACGGGTTGAGCAGGATATTCTCAAGCGTATCGAGCCGGTTGTTGCCGGGCCTGTCGGGAATGGCGATGGTGCTGTCGTCAAGAATGGCGGCGAAGCCCGGCCGATCGCCTCTTGGCGTCACGTCGGAATTGCCTGATCCATCGGATGAGCCGATCAGCACGAACGGGCTCTTGCCGATGAAGGAACGGCTATGGCTGTCCAGCGCCTTGAGTTCCTTGCGGATCGAGCCGTCGGTCGGCCGAGGCGTCTTGTAGATCGTCCTCAGCTCATCGCGCGTCGAGACGAATTCCATCGCGGTCTCCCTATTTACCGGCCTTCTCTCCGGTCCTGTCATCAAGCGAATGGCGCAGGATCAGCGGCATCTGGCTGAAGGTGAACAGAAGCGTGATCGGCATGATCCCCCAGACCTTGAACGTAACCCAGGCATCGGTGGAAAAATTGCGCCACACAACTTCATTGACGATGGCCAGGAAGAGAAAAAACAGCCCCCAGCGGAAGGTCAGTTTGCGCCAGCCTTCGGCATCGAGGCTGAAGGCCGAATCGAAGACATAGCCGAGCAGCGACTTGCCGAAGTAAAGGCCGCCGAGCAGCGCGCCGCCGAACAGCGTGTTGACGATGGTCGGCTTCATCTTGATGAAAATGTCGTCCTGCAGATAGAGCGTCAGCGCGCCGAAGATGAGGACGACGACGCCCGACACCATCGGCATGATCGGCAAGGTGCGGACCAGCAGCCAGGAGGCAGCCAGCGCGATGACGGTCGCGGCCATGAACAGGCCGGTGGCGACAAAGATCGGCCCACCGAACTCGGCCAGGACAGGGAATTTCTGCACCAGCCATTCGCCGCGCGCATTGGCGAAGAAAAAGACCATCAGGGGGCCAAGCTCAAGCACCAGCTTGAGCACCGGATTGACGCCTTCCTTCTTCTCTTTTTGCGGATCGGAGGGATCGCGCTCGAGGATAGGTGGGTTCATAAAATCTCTTTCTTGCGCACAATCTGATCCGGAAAGCTCCTCAGCTTCCCGGGAATATGCTTGTTAGGCCACTCCAGCGATCGCCCTGGCGAATTCGCTTGCCGAGAAAGGTTCGAGGTCGTCGACCTGTTCGCCGACGCCGATGAAATAGACCGGCAATTTATGCTTTGCCGCGATTGCCACCAGAATACCGCCGCGCGCCGTTCCGTCCAGCTTGGTCATCACCAGGCCGTTGACGCCGGCGATATTGCGGAAGATCTCGACCTGGTTGAGCGCGTTCTGGCCGGTGGTGGCATCGACCGTCTGCAGCACCGTGTGCGGCGCTTCGGGATCGAGCTTGCCAAGCACGCGCACGATCTTTTCGAGTTCCGCCATCAGCTCCGTCTTGTTCTGCAGACGGCCCGCGGTGTCGATGATCAGCACGTCGGAGCCGGCTTCCCTAGCCTTTTCGAAGGCATCGTAAGCGAGCCCGGCGGCATCGGCGCCGAGTTTCGAGGCGATGACAGGCGATTTGGTCCGCTCGCCCCAGATCTTCAACTGCTCGATCGCCGCGGCACGGAACGTATCGCCGGCGGCAAGCATGACCGACAGGCCGCCATCGGTCAGCTTTGCCGCCAGCTTGCCAATGGTCGTGGTCTTGCCGGTGCCGTTGACGCCCACCACCAGAATGACATGCGGCTTGTGCGAGAGATCAAGCTCAAGCGGCCTGGCGACATGGGTCAGCACCTTCTCCACCTCGGCCGCCATGATGGCGCGCACTTCGGTGTCGGAGACATCCTTGCCGTAGCGGCTCGCGGCCAGCGCGTCGGTGACGCGCAGTGCCGTCTCCATGCCGAGATCGGCACGGATCAGCACGTCCTCGAGGTCCTGCAAGGTTTCGTCGTCGAGTTTGCGCTTGGTGAAAACGCCGGCGATGTTGCCGGTCAGTTCGCGGGAAGAGCGGGCAAGCCCGTCCTTCATGCGCTGGAACCATGAGCGCCTCGCCACCGGTTCCGGCGCCTTTTGCGGTTCCGCTTTCTGCTCGACCTTTTTGGCGACGGTCACCTTGCCGGGAGCGGGTTTCGGCTCGGGCCGCGGTTGCGGGACGGCCTGCGGCTCCGGTGCTATCTCGGCGACAATCGGCTGCGTCTCAACCGGTGCGGGCTGACGGATGGGAGGCGCGATTTCGGCCGGCGGGGGGATGATCTCCGCAGGCTGGCGCTGCCCCTCACCCTTACCCTCTCCCCGTGAAGGACGGGGCGAGGGGGGCGTCGGCGTTGGAACTTCATCCTTCTCCCCGTCCCTATACGGGGAGAAGGTGGGGGCAGCCGGATGAGGGGCCGCGCCAGCTTCCGACGATGGTTTTGCGGAAGGGACTGTCGCTTGAATCTCGACGGGTGGAGCAGGCACCTCGACGGGCGCGGGCTCCGGCTGCCTTTCTGGCTCGGCAGGTACAATCTCGGGTGCTGGGTCTGGCACCTCCGGCGCCGGCGCGACCGGAATTGGCTCCACCGGCGGGGCAGGAATTTCTTCGGGCGCGCGCAGCGGCTCTTGAACCGGTATCGCCGGCGCAGGCTCCGGCGGTTGCGGCACTTCGATCGGAATAGGTTCCGGCAGGATTTCGGGCTGGGCCGGAATGGCCGGCGCGGGCTCGGGCTCTTCGGCTGGCGTCGCCGGCTCGGCCAAAGGCACCGCCGCCGCTTCCGCAACAGGCTCATCGCGCTTCAGAAATTCCGGGACGACCTGGTCGGCGGCCGGCTTCAGCGCGTCGAGCGCTTCCCATTTGATCGGCGGCAGCGGAGCGGTCTCGTCGATCCGCTCTTCGACAACCTCTTTCTTGCCGAACGAAAATATCTTCTTGAAAAAACCAGCCATGCTTTTGCGTTTCTCAGGCGGCGTGAGCGGCAAGCGGCGCCGCGATCAGCCGGATACCATCATGGCCGGATATCTCAGCCTCGAAAATATCGCCGGGCTCGCCCACGGGAAACGCAGCCGGCGTGAAACCTTCGGTGCGGCCGATACCGTTGCGCTCGACCAGGATCGACTGGCGCGTTCCGGTCAGCGTTGCCAGGTGGCGGCGATAGGCGGCTTCGCCGGCAGCGCGCAGCCTTGCGGCACGCTGCTTGACCACTTCGCGGCGCACCTGCGGCATGCGCGCGGCGGGCGTGCCCTCGCGCGGACTGAACGGAAAGACGTGAAGATGGGTCAGGCCGCACTCCTCGACGATCTTTTCCGAGTTTTCGAACATCTCGTCGGTCTCGGTTGGAAAGCCCGCGATGATGTCGGCGCCAAAGACGATGTTTGGGCGCAGCTTGCGCACGTCCTCGCAGAAGCGGATCGACTGGTCGCGCGAATGCCGGCGCTTCATGCGCTTCAAGATCATGTCGTCGCCCGACTGCAGCGACAAATGCAGATGCGGCATCAGCCGGGGTTCGGTGGCGATGGCATCGAGCAGATCATCGTCGGCTTCGATCGAATCGATCGAGGACAGCCGCAGCCGCTTCACGTCGGGCACCTGTTTCAGGATGGTTTTCACCAGTTTGCCGAGCTTCGGCGCGCCGGGCAGGTCGGCGCCGAAACTCGTCATGTCGACACCGGTCAGCACGATCTCGGCATAGCCATTGCCGGCAAGCCGCTTGACCTGTTCGACCACTGCGCCCATCGGCACCGAGCGAGAATTGCCGCGGCCATAGGGAATGATGCAGAAGGTGCAGCGGTGGTCGCAGCCGTTCTGCACCTGGACGAAGGCACGCGCGTGCCCCTCAATGGCGTCGACCATATGGGCGGCGGTTTCGCGAACCGAGAAAATGTCGTTGACGCGCGCCTTTTCGGTGTCATTGACGCCAAAATCAGGCAGCGCGCGATAGGCGTTGGCCTTTAGCTTCTCCGCGTTGCCAAGCACAAGATCGACCTCGTCCATAGCGGCGAAATTCTGTGGTTCGGTCTGCGCGGCGCAGCCGGTGACAATGATGCGGGCCTGCGGGTTCTCGCGGCGCGCCCTGCGGATCGACTGTTTTGCCTGGCGCACCGCCTCGCCGGTTACGGCGCAGGTGTTGAAGATGATGGCGCCGCCAGCCAGTTCGCCGAGGCCAGCACTTTCAGCCTCGTGCCGCATCACTTCGGATTCGTAGATGTTCAGCCGGCAGCCGAAGGTTACGACATCAACGCCCTTTGCGACACCTCTGGCGAGAGATGTCATCAGGCGGCGCTTTCAGTGTCGCGGGCCCAGGCGCCTGTCGAAGGATCGAAGTTGCCGGAAAACTCCCACTCGGCGGCGCCGGTCAGGATGACGTGATCATCGTCGCGCCATTCGACATGCAGCGAACCGCCGCCGGGGGTCATCAGGTTGACACTGCGGCCGGTGCGTCTGGTGCGGGCGGCTGCCACCACGGAGGCGCAAGCCGCCGAGCCGCAGGCCTTGGTCAAGCCGGCGCCGCGCTCCCAGGTCCGGATGATCATGCTGTCGGGCGACGTCACCTGAGCGATGGTGATGTTGGCGCGTTCGGGAAACATCGGGTGGTTTTCCAGAAGCGGCCCGAAGCGCTCCAGTTCATAGGACCAGACGTCGCGGTCGACCCAGAAGATGGCGTGCGGGTTGCCCATCGAGACGACCGAAGGCGAATGCAGCACCGGCGCGTCGATCGGGCCGATCTGCAGCTCGATCATGCGGGTGTCGCGAAACTCTTCGGCCAGCGGGATGTCTTGCCAGCCGAAGCGCGGCTGGCCCATGTCGACCGAGATCAACCCGTCGGCATGCTCCCTCGCGTTGAGGATGCCGGCCACGGTTTCGAAGGTGAAGGTCTTCTGGCCTGTTTCGGCGGCCAGAGCCTGGACGACGCAGCGCATGCCGTTGCCGCAGGCCTGTGCGCCTGAGCCGTCGGAATTCAGGATGTCGATGAAGAAAGCCGTACCCACTGTCCTCGCGTCATGGATCGCCATGATCTGGTCAAACCTGGTCGCGGCATCGGCGTTGAGCGCGATCGCGGCCTCTGGCGACACCTTTTCGGCACGGCCACGCATATCGGCGACGATGATCTCGTTGCCGATGCCATTCATCTTGGCGAAAGGGGCCGTGCTTGCCATTGCTCCGGATAATCCATGTCTGTTTGGCGCTATATGGCGGAAACGGGCAGGAATTACCAGTGCAACGCGCCTTTCGTCACGGCGAAGTCGCCGGAAAACACGCCAGTGGCGCCTCGGTTCCGTTGGCTGCGAGGCCTATGGCTTTGACCGATTAGCCGGCGATCTCGATGTCGGTGGTGAAAGGCGCCGTCTTGCTTGAGTTCTCGTCATGCATGACGAAGTCGCAGCGGTATTTGCCGGCCGGCAAGCCATCAAGGGAAAGGTCGAGTTTGAAGAACAGTTCGCGGTTGTGCGAGCGTGAGGCGACCTGGACGCGGCCGATCTTTTCGAAGGTGCCGAGTTTTCGCCCGATTCAGACAGGACCGTGAGGTCGACCGAGAGCGCGATCGAGCTGTTGCCGAGGCCGTCAGAGCCATAGCCATAGCCGACCGGCTCCATATAGAGAGCGACCTGCTCGCCCGGTTTGTAGACATGGTTGGCGCGCTCGCTGTAGATGCCAAAACCCGTGGCCGAATCGACCTGCCTGACGTTCATCACGCCAAGCGGCATTGCCTTCCAGAGCGCTTCCTCGGCGCCGTTGAACTTTGCCAATGCACCAGCGCCGTCACCGGCCTGGAGCAGCTTTTCGGCCTCAGCCGCCTGATCGCTGATTTCGCCCGCGAAAGCCGCCGGCGCCGAAATCGCCAGCGCCACAAGCACCGCCATTGTCCACTTCATCCGAATTCCCCTTGTGGTTTTCGAGGCGGACCATCGGCGAAAATCGTGGTGGCGTAAACCGGCATCTGGCGGTTGCGAGCGTTATGTCACCGGCACGTCCCAGACCTCGCCAGGCCGCAAGGCGCGAAACCGGTCACGCGGGATGTTTCGATGGTCGAGCGCCTCGCCAAGTTTCAGGGCCGGCTCGTCCATCGGTTCGTCGGTGAGCTGGAAAGTGCCCCAGTGGCAGCCTGCGGCATGGGCGGCGTTGCAAAGTCTCATGCCTTGCACCGCCTCGTCCGGGTTTTGATGCTGGGGCGCCATGAACCAGCGCGGTTCGTACGCGCCGATCGGCAAGATGGCGAAGCGGAAGCCGCCATGCTTTTCAGCCATCAGCCGGTAGTTGATGCCCTCATGGAAGCCGGTGTCGCCGGCGAAATAGACATTGCCGCCCGGCGTCTCGACGACAAAACCCGCCCACAGCGCCATACGCCGGTCGCCGGCGCCGCGAGCCGACCAGTGATGCACGGGTTCGACATGGATGACGGCGCCCTTG
This sequence comes from Mesorhizobium sp. INR15, assembly GCF_015500075.1. Classification (NCBI taxonomy): domain Bacteria; kingdom Pseudomonadati; phylum Pseudomonadota; class Alphaproteobacteria; order Hyphomicrobiales; family Phyllobacteriaceae; genus Mesorhizobium; species Mesorhizobium sp. INR15. The sequence continues at coordinate 1,158,490 of NZ_CP045496.1, forward strand.
CCGATGTCGACCTTGCCGCCCCAGTCCTGCGGGGAAAGCCGTATGCCGGGAACGCCGGCTTTGATGATCGCGTCATTGCCGAGCGGGGCCACCACCAGCGGGTCATGGCCGGCCTTCAGCTGTTTCAGCGTGGCGAGGTCGAGATGGTCGTAGTGGTTGTGGCTGACCAGAACGAGATCGATCGGCGGCAGGTCGGCAAAGGCGATGCCTGGCGGGTTGACGCGTTTCGGCCCGGCAAAGGAAAACGGCGATGCGCGCGGCGACCAGACCGGATCGGTCAGGATGTTGAGCCCTGCGGTCTGGATCAGCAGCGTCGAATGGCCAACCATGGTCACACGAAGCTCAGAGCCCTCCATGCGTTCGGCCGGTTTTGCTTGCGGAAAGGGACTCGGGTTGGCCGCCGGCCATTTCGAGCGGCCACCGCTCAGTTGCCATTTCAAAAGGTCGGTGAAGCGGCCGGGCGGCTTGCCGCGGGGATTGAAGAACAAGGTGCCATCGAAATGATCGCTGTGCGGGCCGCTGTAGTAGCGATTGGCGGCTTTCTTTTTCGCTACCAATTCTAGCGTCTCCGACAGGTTTCGATTGCGAAGACATAGGCGCGATATCGGACCGCGCAAGCGAATCGAGATGCGATGCTCGGCATCCATGCTGGCCGCACCACCGGATCCGGGAGCGCGATTGCGATAAATTTGCAACAAATGTCGCTGCAAACCGTATTTTAACCATATCGGGTTGAAATTTCGCCACCTTCTCCATCTTGGTGAGGGTGAGATTGCGCGGACGGCATCCCCCCAGCCGGATCCGACGGAGGTTGGAATGAATTTTTCGAAAAGCGGCCTGGTGGCCGTATCGCTGGCCGCACTTGTCGCGAGTGGTTGCACGACCTCGCGGTTCTCATCGATGGATGACCAGCAGCCCGCGCCGCTGCAGCCGGCTCCGGCCGGCCAGGTGACCGGCAACCAGCTGCCGCCGCCGGCTTCGCCGGGCACGACGGACCCGTCGAAATTCCCGACCGCGCCGGCGAATACGCAGGTCGCGTCCTTGCCGCCGGATGGCACCGCGCCAGCAGGTGCGTCGGATCTGACGGCGGCCAGTGTCGCCGGCGTCTGGAATGCGAGCGTTTCAGGCCAGAGCTGCAAGGTGGCGACGCCGCAAACCAAATTCGGCGCCGGCTTCCGCGCCGGTCCGTTGCACTGCCCGGCGCCGATCGACGGCATCAAGTCGTGGAATGTCGCCGGCAAGCAGCTGACGCTCTACGACGAGAATGGCGGCACGCTGGCACGGCTCTATTCCTCGGGCGGGTCGAAATTCGACGGCCAGACCTCCAACGGCATGCCCATCTCGCTTACAAGATAAGCTAGGGTAGGCTGGTATTCAGGTGATGCCGGCCTACGGCGGTTTTCCGCGCTTCCGGTGCTCAACCACCCTGAAGCGCCCTGCTCTGAACAACGACGTGACCGATGCATCTGCGTGACGGCCTTCAGACCCATGCGACCGTCAGGCAGCGCTACGACCATCTGGCCGCGACCGGCGCGATCGAGCGCGACCCGGCACAAGAGCGGATCGCCGCGGCGCTTGACAAGCTGACCGAGGAGATTTCGGCAAAGCGGCTGGCGCACAAATCGAGTGCGCTGGGCTGGCTGTTCGCCCGCAAGCGCGAAACGCACGAGGCCGTCAGGGGCCTCTACATCCATGGCGGCGTCGGCCGCGGCAAGACCATGCTGATGGACATGTTCTTCGAGCTGGTTCCCGTGCGGCGCAAGCGCCGCGTGCATTTCAACGATTTCATGGCCGATGTGCAGGACCGCATCCAGAAGCACCGGCAGGCGCGCAAGGATGGCACGGTCAAGGAGGATGATCCGATCCCGCCCGTGGCCAGGGCGCTGGCCGAACAGGCCTGGGTTCTGTGCTTCGACGAGTTCTCGGTCACCGACATCGCCGACGCGATGATTCTGTCGCGGCTGTTCTCGGCGCTGTTTGCCAGCGGCGTTGTGCTGGTCGCCACGTCGAACGTGGCGCCGGAAAATCTCTATCGTGACGGGCTGAACCGCCAGCTCTTCCTGCCGTTCATCGCCATTCTGGAACGGCATGCGCAGGTGCTGGCGCTTGACGCCGACAAGGACTACCGGCTGGAGAAGCTCGCCCGCACGCCGGTCTATGTCACGCCGGCAGATGCCGCCGCCGACAAGGCGCTTGACGAGGCCTGGCAGGCGATGACGCATGGTGCGCCAAGCCAGGAAATGTCGCTGACCGTCAAGGGACGGCAGGTGATCGTGCCGCGCGCGGCGGGAGAAGCGGCGCGCTTTTCCTTCGCCGATCTCTGCGAAAAGCCGCTCGGCGCCCGCGATTACCTGGCGATTGCCGGGCATTTCTCGACCGTCTTCATCGATCATGTGCCCGTGCTCGGCGAAGGCCGGCGCAACGAGGCAAAGCGGTTCATCCTGCTGATCGACACGCTCTACGACCATCACATACGGCTGGTGGTGAGCGCCGAAGCCCAGCCTCCACTGCTTTACGCCGCCAAGCGCGGCGTAGAGGTGTTCGAGTTCGAGCGCACGGCATCGCGGCTGATCGAGATGCAGAGCCGCGATTGGCTGGAGGACTGGGCGGAGCGCCAGAAGGCGCGGACGGCGGAAGTAAAGCTGGCGCAGGCTTAGCTACCATACATTCGTCATCCTAGGGTCTCCGCGACGTCGCTTCGCTCCTGCTCCGCCCTAGGATGACGAATGTGAAGGTGCATCAGCCAATCGCTACAGCTCGTACACATACATAATGAAGGGCTCGGCTGGCGCGCCAGGCTCCTTGCGCGACTCATAAAGTGCCCGCGCTGCAACATTGTCCGGTTCTGTGCCGACCCATGCCTCCTCGCAGCCGTGTTCGCGGCCGAGCGCGAACATGGCGTCGAGCATTTTTCGGGCGATGCCTTGCCTCTGGAAAGCGGGCGATACGCCGACTTCATCGATGTAGAGTTCGCTTGCCTTGTCCGGATGGCGATGGATGACGGCGGCGCATTGGCCGACGACCACGCCGTCCGCCAGGGCCACGATCATGAAATGGCCCGATTGCGCGAGATAGGTGGCAAGGCGATCCGGCCTCACCGGCTCGTCGAAGACATCGTCGGCAACCCGCATCACAAGGGCGTCATCACCGGGGTTGAGCCTTCTGATTTCGATCGGCATTGTGTAAAATCTCCCAAGTCGGCCTACAAACTTTGACGTTTACGTAAATACCGAATTATCTAACCGATTGAAAACACTCGCTCCAAAATAATCGTTTGAATATTTTCCGCACCGGAGCTATTGGGTGCATCGAAAATTCGCGGTTTGTCCGCGGCATTCCGGCCTCTTCTTCGATGCCGTCATCCAAATCGCTGGGGATTTGGGGCGCCATCACAGACAAAGGGAAACCATCCTGACATGGCACGCAACAAGATAGCGCTTATCGGCTCGGGCATGATCGGCGGCACGCTCGCCCACATGATCGGCCTCAAGGACCTCGGCGACGTGGTGTTGTTCGATATCGCCGAGGGTACCCCGCAGGGCAAGGGGCTTGATATCGCGCAGTCGTCGCCGGTCGATGGGTTCGACTCCAGGCTTACCGGCGTCAATGACTATGCCGGCATCGAAGGCGCCGATGTCTGCATCGTCACCGCCGGCGTGCCGCGCAAGCCGGGCATGAGCCGCGACGATCTGCTCGGCATCAACCTGAAGGTGATGGAACAGGTCGGCGCCGGCCTGAAGAAATACGCGCCGAAGGCTTTCGTCATCTGCATCACTAACCCGCTCGATGCCATGGTCTGGGCGCTGCAGAAGTTCTCCGGCCTGCCCAAGAGCCATGTCGTTGGCATGGCCGGCGTGCTGGACTCCTCGCGCTTCCGCTACTTCCTGGCCGAGGAATTCAAGGTCTCGGTCGAGGACGTCACCGCCTTCGTGCTTGGCGGCCACGGCGATTCCATGGTGCCGATGATCCGCTACTCGACGGTGTCAGGCATTCCGCTGCCGGATCTCATCAAGATGGGCTGGACTTCGAAGGAAAGGCTCGACCAGATCGTGCAGCGCACCCGCGACGGCGGCGCCGAGATCGTCGGCCTGCTCAAGACCGGCTCGGCCTATTACGCGCCGGCCGCCTCGGCGATCCAGATGGCCGAAGCCTACCTCAAGGACAAGAAGCGCGTGCTGCCCTGCGCGGCCTATCTCTCCGGCCAGTATGGCGTCAAGAACACCTATGTCGGCGTGCCGGTTGTGCTTGGCGCCGGCGGCGTTGAGCGCATCATCGAGATCGACCTCAACAAGAGCGAGCAGAAGATGTTCGACAGTTCGGTGGCGACGGTGCAGGGCCTGACCGAGGCCTGCGTCAAGATCGCACCGCAGCTCGCCTCGAAGTAATCCGGAGATAATCCCAGATGAACATCCATGAATATCAAGGCAAGGCGCTGCTGAAGAGTTTTGGCGCGCCGGTGGCCGAAGGCGTGCCGGTGTTCAAGGCAAGCGAGGCGGAAGCCGCTGCCAAGGCGCTGCCCGGCCCGCTTTATGTGGTGAAGAGCCAGATTCATGCCGGCGGCCGCGGCAAGGGCAAGTTCAAGGAACTCGGGCCAGACGCCAAGGGCGGCGTGCGGCTGGCGAAGTCGGTGGCTGAAGTGGTTGCCAATACCAACGAGATGCTCGGCCACACGCTGGTGACCAAGCAGACCGGCCCGGCCGGCAAGCAGGTCAACCGTCTCTACATCGAGGACGGCGCCGACATCGAGCGCGAGCTTTATCTGTCGATCCTGGTCGACCGCACGGTCGGCCGCGTCGCCTTCGTCGTCTCGACCGAAGGCGGCATGGATATCGAGGCGGTCGCGCACGATACGCCGGAAAAGATCATCACCGTCGCCATCGACCCGGAAAAGGGCGTGACGCCAGCCGACCTGAAGGCGCTCAACGGCGCGTTGAAGCTTGATGGCGATGCGGCCAAGGACGGCGATACGCTGTTCCCGATCCTCTACAAGGCCTTTGTCGAGAAGGACATGAGCCTGCTCGAGGTCAACCCGCTGATCGTCATGAAGGACGGCCGGCTGCGCGTGCTCGACGCGAAAGTGTCGTTCGACAACAACGCGCTGTTCCGCCACCCAGACATGCTGGAACTGCGCGACACGACCGAAGAGGACGAGAAGGAAATCGAGGCGTCGAAATACGACCTCGCCTATGTCGCGCTCGACGGCAATATCGGCTGCATGGTCAATGGCGCAGGCCTTGCCATGGCGACGATGGACATCATCAAGCTCTATGGCGCCGAGCCTGCCAACTTCCTCGATGTCGGCGGCGGCGCTTCCAAGGAGAAGGTGACGGCGGCGTTCAAGATCATCACCAAGGATCCGGCGGTCAAGGGCATCCTGATCAATATCTTCGGCGGCATCATGAAGTGCGACATCATCGCCGAGGGCGTCATTGCCGCGGTCAAGGAAGTCGGGCTGAAAGTGCCGCTGGTGGTGCGCCTGGAAGGCACCAACGCCGAACTCGGCAAGAAGATCATCAACGACAGCGGCCTGAACGTTGTTTCGGCCGATGACCTTGACGATGCGGCCAAGAAGATCGTAGCGGCGGTGAAGGGCTGAGCGGATGCCTCCGCGCAAGATAAACCTGGTCGAGGCGGCGGACGCGAAGATCACCAAGGTCTTCGATCCGCATATCGCCGGCGACATCAATGACAGCCAGGCGAAGGTCGCCAAGTTCGGCGAGACTTTCGACTGGCACGCGCATGACAATGAGGACGAAGCTTTCCTCGTGCTGCGCGGGCGCATCGCCATCGATTTCCGCGATGGTCCTGTGGAACTTGGCGAGGGCGACTTCATCGTCGTGCCGAAAGGCACGGAACACCGGCCGCGCTCGCTGACCGCCGAGCCCGTGGTGCTGATGTTCGAGCCGTCAACGACGCTGAACACCGGCAACGCCAAGAGCGATCTCACCGTCTCCGATCTGAAGCGGCTCTGACCATGAACGCGGCCTCCTTCTCATCGCTCTCTTCCGATCACCAGCGCCTGCAGGCGCTGGTCGGCGCGTGGCATGGCGAGGAAGAGGTGGCGGATACACAATGGGCCGATGGCGGTTCAGCGACTTCGGAAGTGCTGGCTGGGGCGGAGTTCGGCGGGTTGTTCGTGGTGCAGCGCTATCGCCAGCGCCGCGACGGCACGATTTCATTCGGCTCGCACAATGTCTTCGGCTTCGATCAGCCGAACGGCACTTACACGATGCACCAGTTCGATTCCATGGGCTTCGTGCCAGTGTCGCCAGCGACCGGCGCCTGGAACGGCAACGAGCTGGTGCTGCTGCGGTCATCGCCGCGCGGTGCGGCCCGCGTCAGTCATATCTTCGATACCAACGACAGTTATCGCATGCGGGTGGAGTTCCAGCCCGTCGGCAGCGATGCCTGGCAAGACATGGTGAGCGGCGTCTACCGGCGCGTCTCGCCTTCCTCCATCAACGGTTTTTAGAAAAGGGCTCCGATGTCCATTCTCGTCGACAAGAACACCAAGGTGCTGGTGCAGGGCCTGACCGGCAAGACCGGCACGTTCCACACCGAACAGGCGCTGGCCTATCACGGCACCAAGATGGTGGGCGGCATCCACCCGAAGAAGGGCGGCGAGACCTGGACCGGCTCGAAAGGCGAGAGCCTGCCGATCTTCGCCACCGTGGCCGAGGGCAAGGAAAGAACCGGTGCCAACGCGTCTGTCGTCTATGTGCCTCCGGCGGGTGCCGCCGAAGCCATTCTCGAAGCCATCGAAGCCGAGATCCCGCTGATCATCTGCATCACGGAGGGCATCCCGGTGATGGACATGATCAAGGTCAAGGCGCGGCTCGACCGCTCGACCTCGCGGCTGATTGGCCCAAACTGCCCGGGCGTGCTGACGCCCAACGAATGCAAGATCGGCATCATGCCCGGCAGCATCTTCCGCAAGGGCTCGGTAGGTGTTGTTTCGCGCTCGGGAACGCTTACCTATGAGGCAGTGTTCCAGACCACCAATGTCGGCCTCGGCCAGACCACCGCCGTCGGTATCGGTGGCGATCCAGTCAAGGGCACCGAGTTCATCGACATGCTGGAAATGTTCCTGGCCGATGACGAGACCAAGTCGATCATCATGATCGGCGAGATTGGCGGTTCGGCCGAGGAAGATGCCGCGCAGTTCCTCAAGGACGAAGCCAAGCGGGGCCGCCGCAAGCCAATGGCCGGCTTCATCGCCGGGCGCACGGCGCCTGCAGGCCGCACCATGGGCCACGCGGGCGCGGTCATCTCCGGCGGCAAAGGCGGCGCGGAAGACAAGATCGCGGCGATGGAATCGGCCGGCATAAAAGTTTCGCCATCGCCGGCACGGCTGGGCACGACGCTGGTCGAGGCAATCAAGGGTTAAGGGAATAGGGCAGTAAGGGAGTAGGGCAGTAGGGAAAAGTCGGCGGCAAAAAACGCCCTACTCCCCTACTGCCTTGTTCCCCTACTCCCCTCCAACTAAGGAGACGGAGCAGGCGCTCCGCTGAAAAAAATGGCACGACAAGATCAGGCCAACGACCAGTTTTCGCTCACCTCGTTCCTCTACGGCGGCAACGCCGATTACATCGACGCGCTCTACGCGGCGTATGAGGACGATCCTTCCTCGGTCGATCCCGAATGGCAGGACGTGTTCGCCGGGCTGAAGGACGATGCCGGCGATGTCCGCAAGAACGCCAAGGGCGCCTCGTGGGCCAAGCCCTCGTGGCCGCTGCAGGCCAATGGCGAACTGGTGTCGGCGCTCGACGGCAACTGGGGCATCGTCGAGAAGCACCTGGAAAAGAAGGTCAAGGACAAGGCCGTCACCAACGGCGTCGTTCTTTCCGATGCCGACGTGCACCAGGCGACGCGGGATTCCGTGCGCGCCATCATGATGATCCGCGCCTTCCGCATGCGCGGCCACCTGCACGCCAATCTCGACCCGCTCGGCATCAACACGCTCGAGGACTACAACGAGCTGTCGCCTGAGAATTACGGCTTCACGGCAGCCGATTTCGACCGTCCGATCTTCCTCGACAATGTGCTCGGGCTCGAATTCGGCACCATCCGGCAGATGCTGGAAATCCTGACCCGCACCTATTGCTCGACACTCGGTGTCGAGTTCATGCATATTTCCGATCCTGAGGAAAAGGCCTGGATCCAGGCGCGCATCGAAGGCGCCGACAAGGAGATTTCCTTCACCGCCACCGGCAAGAAGGCGATCCTGCAGAAGCTGGTCGAGGCCGAAGGTTTCGAACAGTTCATCGACGTCAAGTACAAGGGCACCAAGCGCTTCGGCCTCGACGGCGGCGAAGCGCTGATCCCGGCGCTGGAGCAGATCATCAAGCGCGGCGGCCAGCTCGGCATGAAGGAAATCGTGCTCGGCATGGCGCATCGCGGCCGCCTCAATGTGCTTTCCCAGGTGATGGCCAAGCCGCACCGCGCCATCTTCCACGAGTTCAAGGGCGGCTCGGCCGCTCCTGACGAGGTCGAGGGTTCGGGCGACGTCAAGTACCATCTCGGCGCCTCGTCGGACCGCGAGTTCGACGGCAACAAGGTGCACCTGTCGCTGACCGCCAACCCTTCGCATCTGGAAATCGTCGATCCGGTGGTGATGGGCAAGGCGCGCGCCAAGCAGGATTATTTGTTCGGCCGCAGCCGTGAGGAAATCGTGCCGCTGGAAGAGCGCGCCAAGGTGCTGCCGCTGCTGCTGCACGGCGACGCAGCTTTCGCCGGCCAGGGCGTCATCGCCGAAATCCTCGGCCTGTCGGGCCTGCGCGGCCACCGCGTTGCCGGCACGCTGCATTTCATCATCAACAACCAGATCGGCTTCACCACCAATCCGCGCTTCTCGCGCTCGTCGCCTTATCCGTCCGACGTCGCCAAGATGATCGAAGCGCCGATCTTCCACGTCAATGGCGATGACCCGGAAGCCGTGGTCCACGCCACCAAGGTGGCGATCGAATTCCGCATGAAGTTCCACAAGCCGGTGGTGGTGGACATGTTCTGCTACCGCCGCTTCGGCCACAATGAGGGCGACGAGCCTGCCTTCACCCAGCCGATCATGTATCGCAACATCCGCACCCACAAGACGACGGTGCAGATCTATGCCGACCGGCTGATCGCCGAAGGTCACCTGAGCCAGGACGAGTTCGACAAGCTCAAGGCTGAATGGCGCGCGCATCTCGAATCCGAATGGGAAGTCGGCCAGCACTACAAGCCCAACAAGGCCGACTGGCTGGACGGCGCGTGGTCGGGCCTGCGCACCGCCGACAACCAGGACGAACAGCGGCGCGGCAAGACCGCCGTGCCGGTCAAGACGCTGAAGGAAATCGGCAAGAAGCTGACCGAGGTGCCGAAGGATTTCGAGGCGCACAAGACGATCATCCGCTTCCTCGAAAACCGCCGCCAGGCGATCGATTCGGGCGAAGGCATCGACTGGTCGACGGCGGAGGCGCTGGCCTTCGGCGCGATCCTGCTCGACGGCAATCCGATCCGGCTGTCCGGCCAGGATTCCGAGCGCGGCACCTTCTCGCAGCGCCATTCCGTGCTTTACGACCAGCGTGACGAAACCCGCTATATCCCGCTCAACAACCTGTCGGCGGCACAGGCCGGCTACGAGGTCATCAACTCGATGCTCTCGGAAGAGGCGGTGCTCGGCTTCGAATATGGCTACAGCCTGGCCGAGCCGAAGGCGCTGACCTTGTGGGAAGCGCAGTTCGGCGACTTCGCCAACGGCGCTCAGGTGGTGTTCGACCAGTTCATCTCGTCTGGCGAACGCAAGTGGCTCAGAATGTCGGGCCTCGTCTGCCTGCTGCCGCATGGCTATGAGGGCCAGGGTCCGGAACATTCCTCGGCCCGCCTCGAGCGCTTCCTGCAGCTTTGCGCCGAAGACAATATGCAAGTCGCGAACTGCACGACGCCGGCCAACTACTTCCACATCCTGCGCCGGCAGCTGAAGCGGGATTTCCGCAAGCCGCTGATCCTGATGACGCCGAAGTCGCTGCTGCGCCACAAGCGGGCGGTGTCGACGCTGCCGGAAATTTCGGGCGAAAGCGCCTTCCACCGCTTGCTGTGGGACGATGCGCAGCTGCTTTCCGGCCAGGCGATCAAGCTGGTCAAGGATTCGAAGATCCGCCGCGTCGTGCTGTGTTCGGGCAAGGTCTATTACGACCTCTACGAAGAGCGCGAGAAGCGCGGCATCAACGACATCTACCTGCTGCGCGTCGAACAGCTCTATCCGTTCCCGGCCAAGGCGCTGATCACCGAACTGTCGCGCTTCCGCAATGCGGAGATGGTCTGGTGCCAGGAGGAGCCCAAGAACATGGGCGCCTGGTCGTTCATCGACCCGTATCTGGAATGGGTGCTGGCGCATATCGACGCCAAGCATCAGCGGGTACGCTACACCGGCCGGCCGGCAGCGGCATCGCCGGCGACCGGGTTGATGTCGAAGCATCTCGCCCAGCTCGCCGCCTTGCTCGAAGACGCGCTCGGTGAATAGGTAGATCCCGGCGAATAAAGAACAGAACTGACAAGAAACGGACAGGCACAATGGCTACCGAAATCCGCGTTCCCACTCTCGGCGAATCCGTCACCGAGGCGACCATCGGCAAATGGTTCAAGAAGGTTGGCGATGCCATTGCCGCCGACGAGCCCCTGGTCGAGCTTGAAACCGACAAGGTGACGGTGGAAGTGCCGGCTGCCGCTGCTGGAACGCTTTCGGAGATCACGGTCAAGGAAGGCGAGACGGTCGGCGTCGGCGCGCTGCTGGGCATGATCGGGGCGGGCGGCGCAGCTGCCGCCCCGGCGACAAAGCCGCAAGCGGTGTCGCAGGCCTCGAGCCCCGAAGCGGCGCACACCACCAAGCAGGCCGCGGCCGAGACCGCCAAGATCGCCGGCGACAGCGGTGCTGTCGAGCCACGCTCGATGCCACCGGCACCGGCGGCGGCGAAGCTGATCGCCGAGAACAATCTGGCGGTTGACCAGCTCTCAGGCTCGGGCAAGCGCGGCCAGGTGCTGAAGGGCGATGTGCTCGACGCGATTTCCAAGGGGGCGCCGTCGCAGCCGGCCGAGATACCGAAGGCGGCACCGGCACCGATCGCGGTGCGTGCGCCTTCGCAGGGCGACGATGCATCGCGTGAAGAGCGCGTGCGCATGACCAAGCTGCGCCAGACCATCGCGCGCCGCCTCAAGGAAGCGCAGTCGACCGCCGCCATGCTGACCACCTTCAACGAGGTCGACATGTCAGCGGTGATGGCGCTGAGGACCAAATACAAGGACGTGTTCGAGAAGAAGCACGGCGTGAAGCTCGGCTTCATGGGCTTCTTCACCAAGGCCGTCACCCATGCCTTGAAGGAAATCCCCTCGGTCAATGCCGAGATCGACGGCACCGACATCGTCTTCAAGAACTACGCCCATATCGGCGTTGCCGTCGGCACCGAAAAGGGCCTCGTCGTGCCGGTGGTGCGCAACGCTGACCAGATGTCGATCGCCGAGATCGAGAAGGATATCGGCCGGCTGGGCATCGCCGCTCGCGACGGCAAGCTGTCGGTCGCCGATATGCAGGGCGGCACCTTCACCATCTCCAATGGCGGCGTCTATGGCTCGCTGATGTCGACGCCGATCCTCAACGCGCCGCAGTCAGGCATCCTGGGCATGCACAAGATCCAGGACCGGCCGGTTGTGGTCGGCGGCCAGATCGTCATCCGTCCGATGATGTATCTGGCGCTGAGCTACGATCACCGCATCGTCGACGGCAAGGAAGCGGTGACCTTCCTCGTACGCGTCAAGGAAAGCCTGGAGGATCCGGAGCGGCTGGTTCTCGATCTGTGATCGGAGCTGACCCGCGATGGGCGGCTGGGTAGAACGGATCGGTCGCATGCTGCGGATTTTTCGACCAGCCGGCTCGACACCTATCCCTTCGCAGACGAAATCGACTGCTTTAGATCCGCAGCTGGAGAACACTAATCTCGGGGTCTTCGCTCTCAGCGATGCCGAGATGGCTGAACGGAAGATTGTCGTCACTATTATCGGAGAGCTTGAGCTGCCGACGAGCGAAATCGTCGCCTGCGACCCTTTGATCACCGGGCTAGGACGGCCGGCGTTTAGCCGCAAGGTCAGACCGGGTCGCTATCAGGTCGCGCTACTGGAGGCGCAGGGCCGCATTGCAGCGGCGGTGTTGTGTTTCGGCCCCGGCTTGCCAGTGCGCTGGGAATTGGCCAGCTTCGCTCGCGATCGCCCGTCGGCCTATGGGTCCGAATTTATCGTCGATGACGCGGTTGCGTCGTTCATGGACAAGTCGATCCTGACGATGATGTCCGATCCGGAGGAACTCGACGACTATCTCGCTGACGTCGCGTGCTCGATCGACAGATTCTGCGTCGATAGTCCGATTGATGGGAACCCGCTTAATGTCGCCATGTTCGACACTGGCTTCGGTGACGGCGCGTATCGGTCCTTTTGCGGATTGGACGCGGCCGGCGAACCACTTCTCCTGATGACCGACTTCGAAGTGCTGGAAAATGCCGACGGCCGCAAGAGCAACCAGGCGAACTGATGGCAAACGTCACCTCGCCCATGATCGGATTTATGGCCGGGTCACTGAACTTCACCGCAGCGAGTTCCTCCGCCCACGCCGCCTGCCCCATCGAGCTCGCCGTCTATGGTGATGCGCAAGGCGGCCCCGAGACGAGCGGCGCCGAGATCGATTTCACGCCGACCGGTACGTCGGCCACCGTCACCAACACGTTTAGGCTGATCCTCGACAACAATGTCGTGCTGAACGGCATTGTCATGTGGAACGAAGGGGTGGCGAGGCCTAACGGTTCGCTGATGTACAAATGCCCCGAAGGCGATGTCACCGGCGCCGAGCTCGCCGCCTGCACGCTGTGGACCGGCGTCATCTACAGCGGCGATGACAAGGGCATGATCGGGCTGCTGCCGGCGGAAGGCATCGAGGCGCCGAAGACGTTGATCCTGTCCGATCTCGGGCCGGTGCTGCGGCAATCCCCGGCCTATGGCGGCAGCGGCTTCTCGAAAGTGCCGTCGGATGTGTTTGCCATGAAGGGATGCCAGGAATGAGCGCGACGCAAAAGGTGCTGCTGGTCACCGGCGGCGGGCGCGGCATTGGCGCCGCCATCTGCCGGCTCGCCGCCAGGGCCGGCTATCGCGTGGCGATCAACTATGCGTCGAACCAGGATGCGGCAAACGCGCTTGCCGCGGAGATAAAGGCCGCCGGCGGTGAGGCTTTTGCGGTCAAGGGCGATGTCGGCAGCGAGGCCGATATCGTCGCCATGTTCGAGGCGGTGGACCGCGCTTATGGCCGGCTCGACGCCTTCGTCAACAATGCCGGCATTGTCGACATCAAGGCGCGTGTCGACGAGATGGATGTGGCGCGGCTGGAACGCATGATGCGCATCAATGTCGTCGGCTCCATCCTCTGCGCCCGCGAGGCGGTGAAGCGCATGTCGACCCGCCATGGCGGGCCGGGTGGCGCGATCGTCAACATCTCCTCGGCGGCGGCGATGCTCGGCTCGCCGGGCGAATATGTCGACTATGCCGCGTCCAAGGGCGCCATCGACACGTTCACCATCGGCCTTGCCCGCGAGGTGGCGCTGGAAGGCATCCGCGTCAATGCGGTGCGGCCGGGCATCATCGATACGGAAATCCACGCTTCCGGCGGACAGCCGGACCGGGTGGCGCGGTTCCAGGATGCGCTGCCGATGAAAAGAGCCGGCACGGCTGATGAAGTCGCGGGCGCGGTTCTCTATCTTCTATCCGACGCGGCGTCCTACACGACGGGCGCTATCTTGAATGTGAGTGGCGGGCGCTGAGCGCCAGGCAAAGGAAAAGCATCATGGCTTATGACGTGGTTATCATCGGATCGGGGCCGGGCGGCTATGTCTGCGCCATCAAGGCAGCACAGCTTGGCTTGAAGACGGCGGTGATCGAGAAGAACGCCACCTTCGGCGGCACCTGCCTCAACATCGGCTGCATCCCGTCGAAGGCACTGCTGCATGCCTCCGAGATGTTCGCCGAGGCCAACCATTCCTTCGACACGCTCGGTGTCGAGGTGACGCCGAAGCTCAACCTGAAGAAGATGATGGCGCACAAGGACGCGACCGTGACGTCGAACGTCAATGGCGTCGCCTTCCTGTTCAAGAAGAACAAGATCGACGCGTTTCGCGGTACCGGCAAGGTGGTTGCGGCGGGCAAGGTCTCGGTGACCGGCGAGGACGGCAAGGTCGAGGAAATCGAGACCAAGAACATCGTCATCGCCACCGGCTCGGATGTCGCCGGCATTCCCGGCGTCAAGGTCGATATCGACGAGAAGGTGATCGTGTCCTCGACCGGCGCCCTGTCGCTGGAAAAGGTGCCTGGCCATCTGGTCGTGGTCGGCGGCGGCGTCATCGGTCTGGAGCTTGGCTCGGTCTGGGCGCGTCTCGGCGCCAAGGTCACCGTTGTCGAGTTTCTCGACACCATTCTGGGCGGCATGGACGGCGAGGTCTCCAAGCAGTTCCAGCGGCTGCTGTCGAAGCAGGGTTTCGAGTTCAAGCTCGGCGCCAAGGTGACCGGCGTCGCCAAGGTGAAGAAGGGTGCGACCGTCACTTTCGAGCCGGTCAAGGGCGGCACCGCCGAGACGATCGAGGCCGACGCGGTGCTGATCGCCACCGGACGCCGCGCCTTTGCCGACAGTCTCGGGCTGAAGGAGGCCGGCGTCGATGTCGATGAGCGCGGCCGGGTCAAGACCGACGGGCATCTCAGGACCAATGTGCCAGGCATCTACGCCATCGGCGACGTCATCGCCGGACCGATGCTCGCGCACAAGGCCGAGGACGAGGGCGTGGCGGTGGCCGAGACCATTGCCGGGCAAGCGGGTCACGTGAATTACGACGTCATTCCAAGCGTCGTCTACACCAGTCCGGAAATCGCCTCGGTCGGCAAGACCGAGGAAGAGCTGAAGAAGGCCGGCATCGACTACAGGGCCGGAAAGTTTCCCTTCACCGCCAATGGCCGGGCGCGCGCTATGCTGCACACCGATGGCTTCGTCAAGATCCTTGCCGACAAGGCCAGCGACCGCGTGCTCGGCGTCCATATCGTCGGCTACGGTGCCGGCGAGATGATCCACGAGGCGGCGGTGCTGATGGAGTTCGGTGGCTCGTCCGAGGATCTCGCCCGCACCTGCCATGCGCACCCGACCATGTCGGAAGCGGTGAAGGAGGCGGCGTTGGCCACCTTCTTCAAGCCGATCCACATCTAAGGCCTTTCATAAACGCTACTCCGGCGGCCATCTGGCGAGGTTTTCTCCGCTTCCGGTGCTCACGGACCCAATGTCCGCTGCGCTCCAGTTCTCGAAAACCACACCAGCCCATCTCACCGGAGCGAGTTTCTGGAAAGGCCTTTCAGGTCTGCTCAGAAAGCAAAACGGCCCGCTTTTCAGCGGGCCGTTTGTATTTGATGCCGTTGGCCTGATCAGTTGGCCGGGGCGGCAGGAGCCGGAGCCGGAGCAGGTGCCGCCGGAGCGGGCGCTGCTGGCTTCATTGGCTCCGCGGGAGCCGGGGCAGGTGCTGGCGCGGCAGGAGCCGGCGCGGCTGGCTTGGCCGGTTCGGCAGGCTTCATAGGTTCGGCCGCAGGTGCAGGCGCCGGAGCGGGCGTGGCCGCCGCCGGTGGCTCGGCTGGTGCAGGGTGCTCACCACTTCTCCCAAAAACATAATACGCGACAACCGCAAGAATAACGACGACGAGTGCGATCAGCCACGTGCTGCCACCGCCACTCGGCCTCGAGTCGTTTTGATTAGGTGCGTTCGCCATAAAAGTGTCCTCCGTGGATGAAAAGTATCAAGCAACAGACTTCAACGCGCAATCGTTGAACAGGTTTCATTTAGCACCGGCAAGGCGCCAAAAACAGGGCAATTTGACTTTGATGGCGGCGTTTCGCCACGCAGCGCGGTGGATTTGCCCTTGCTATGATCTGTTTAGAGGATTTGCCGTGATGATACCCGCCGCACAGACTTTCCCTGATCCCGATAGCGCTCTTGCCGGCGCCCAGTTCGCCGACCGTTTCGTGCTGGTCACCGACGGTCTTTCTCTTACCGCGATCGGGGCGGCCGAACGCTCCCTGGGGCGAACGCCGCGATGGGTCGACTGGCTAACCCAGCTTCGCAACCTCGCCGTCAGGCCGTTGGGGCTGAAGACCGGTCAGGAGCCGGCATCCGCGCCGAATGGCAGGATCGGGATTTTTCCGCTCATCAGTCAGTCTCCCGGCAAGGTCGTCCTCGGCCTGGACGACCGGCACCTTGATTTCCGTTTGCTGGTCGAGGTCAGGGACCTTGGCATGGGCCGCCAGGAAGTGGCCGCGTCGACGATCGTCAAGACGCACAATCTGCTTGGGCAGGCCTATCTGGCGATGGTCAAGCCGTTTCACCGGATCATCGTTCCGGCAGTGTTGGCTCAGATCCTGAAAGCCTGATCCAAGGCGGGACGCTATGTCCTAAAGCCCGACAGGCGTGACCGTATAGCCAGCCTTGCGGAAATCCTCGACCAGGCCTTCGGGACCGGGGAGGTGCAGGGCGCCGACCGCCATGAAGGCGTTGCCCTTGGCCAGGATCGGCATGGCATGGTCGACCATCACCTTGTTGCGGCTGGTGATCATCGTTTCCTCGAACGCGGCATAGCCGGCCTTGTCATCGTCGGCGCCAGGAAGCACGGTGCGAAACAGCGGCCAGAACATGCCGGTCTCGCCGCGCTGGTAAAGCACGATCATGGTCTCGTTGACGTCGTTGACCTTGTCGCCAAGCTTCACCGTGTCGACCAGCCCCTTCATATGAAAAGCGAGCGGCAGGGAGGCCATGGCGCGCAACTGGCTTTCGGCTGTTTCCAGGCCTTCCACCGTCTTGCCCGAGGCCTTGGCGCCTTCGGCCAGCTTGACGTCGAGCACCGGCGCTCCGCCGGACTGGCGGGCGAGTTCGCAGGCCGGCAGCGCCAGCATCGCCGACAACAACCAGGGCTTCATCTTGGCGACCGTCAGTGGCGGAATCCCGCGCGCATCGAGGGCGGAATTCATGGCGGCCGCATCGTCCGGCGACAGCAAGGACGACAGTGTCGTGGAGTCGGTGAACATCATCAGGTCCGGCTCTTTGAGCATCGCCGTCATCATCTTCTGCTTGTCGAGCACATCGGTGGTCTCGATGATGATGGTGCCGGCGGCGTCATAGGCGGTTTGCGCGGCAGGCGGCAGCGACGTGACGCGGGCGTCGGTCATGTGCATGGTGCCGAACAGGAACGATGGGTTTTCACCAGGCTTTTCCAGCTTCCACAGCAGGCCCTTGCCGTTCAGTGTGGCGGCGGCTTCGGTCTCGATCTTGCGGTAGGTGGCGGGATCGCTCTTCTGCAAGGCCGACATCATGTCGGCACCGGTGCAGGTCGGGATTACGGCATGCGCCTTGCCGGCCGTGAACAAGAGCACGATGAGGAAAGACAGGAAAAACAGCACATTGACCGCAACAAGCAGCTTCAGCGATGCTGACGCTGCGCGGTCGGCGATGGCAATGACGCGTTTCATGGCTCTATCTTCTTGCTCGACCGTGATCTTGTCCGAAAACCGGGACCCAGTTTTCGGGATCATGGTCAGGTCTAGGATCAAAAAGCGGCAAAACGGTTAATCCGCCCCGTGAAATTGTCCCGAAAGGGTACGTGTTCATGCGCGGGGATGCGCGGACTCGTAGATTTCGAGCAGCCTGGTGGTGTCGACGCCGGTGTAGATCTGGGTGGTTGAGAGACTGGCATGGCCAAGCAGCTCCTGGATGGTGCGCAGGTCGCCGCCACGCCCCAGCAGGTGCGTGGCGAAGGAATGGCGCAAGGCGTGCGGCGTCGCGGTGTCAGGCAGGTTGAGCGCCGAACGCAGCTTCGCCATGTCGCGCTGGATGATGGCCGGGTTGAGCGGCCCGCCGCGCGCGCCGCGAAACAGCAAGCCCTTCGGGTCGAGATGATAGGGGCAAAGCCGGCGGTATTCGGCGATTGCGCGCAAGGCCACCGGCAGCACCGGCACCAGCCGCGTCTTGCCGCCCTTGCCGGTGACCCGCAGCACCGTGTCACCGGGCGATGACAGATCGGCGCCGGCAAGGCCAAGCGCTTCGGAAATGCGCAGGCCGGAGCCGTAGAGCAGTGTCAGGACGGCGGCATTGCGGGCGGCGATCCACGGTTCCTCCGCCAACTGGCCTTCGATCGAGACGACGTGCTTCGCGTCAATTGCGGTGAGCGGCTTGGGCAGCGACTTGGGTTGGCGCGGTGCGCGCAGGGCGGCGGCACCGGCGGCGTTGGCGAGACCGCGCCGCTCGAGAAAGCGCAGCAGCGAGCGGATGCCGGCCAGCCCGCGCCCGAGCGTGCGGGCGCCGGCACCTTCGGCGCGGCGGGCGGCGAGGAAACCCCGCAGATCGGCTGGGCGCAGATTGGCGATGTCGGAAATGCCGGGGGCGCCACCGCAATGGCCGGTCAGGAAATGCAGAAACTGCCTCGAGTCGCGCTCATAGGCCTCGACGGTCGCGGGCGACAGCCGGCGCTCGCGCGCCAGCATCTTCAGCCAGCTTTCGCGTGCCGCCTGAAGGTCGGGTTTTGCCGGGATCAGGAATTCCTGCATGGCGCGCTTCCAATTCGAGCGCCATTTTCCGGCAGCCGGGTTAGGAAGCGGTGAAGAGCCGTCATCGAAATGACAATCAGGGAAATGACAATCGGGCGATCATTGAAATGACGCCGAGGTAGAGCTAGAGCAAGGCAAAGGATGCATGCCGATGACCAAGCCCCAGAACCCCGTCCAGATGGCCGTGATTGGCGCCGCCCACGGCATCAAGGGCGAATTGCGTGTCAAAACCTTCACCGGCGAGCCGCTGGCGCTGGCTGATTATGGCCCGCTCTATGCCAAGGACGGCCGCGCCTTCCAGATCATCGACATCCGGCCCGCCAACACTGTCGTCGTGGTCCGCTTCAAGGGTGTCAGCGACCGCAACGCCGCCGAGGCGCTGGCCGGTACGGAATTGTTCGTCGACCGCTCGATGCTGCCGGACGATGGCGAGGAGGATGAATTCTATCATGCCGATCTCGTCGGGCTCGAAGTTCGGGACGACACTGGCGGTGTGGTTGGCAAGGTCGTTGCCGTGCACAATTTCGGTGGCGGCGATATTCTCGATGTCACGCTGGGCGGCCGTAAAGGCGTGCTGATCCCATTCACGCAGGCCGCCGTCCCTGAGGTGTCTATCGCCGAAGGTTTTGTCCGCATCGATCCGGCAGCGGCTGGTCTGATCGAGGACGAGGATGGCGATGCGCCCCGCGACGAGGACTTCGACCCGAAAGGCAGGCCGCGAGGACCAAGCGACGCCGGGGGCAACCGGTGACGTTCAAGGCCTCGGTGCTGACGCTCTATCCCGAGATGTTTCCGGGTGCGCTTGGCCTGTCGCTCGCCGGGCGGGCGCTTGAAGCCGGCACATGGTCGCTGGACGCCGTCCAGATCCGCGATTTCGCCACCGATCGCCATCGCACCGTCGATGATACGCCGGCTGGTGGCGGCGCCGGCATGGTGATGCGCGCCGACGTGCTGGCCAGGGCGATTGACCACGCCTCACCTGAAAGTGACGCGCGGCCACGCCTGCTGATGAGCCCGCGCGGCAAGCCACTGGCGCAGGCGCGCGTGCGCGAACTGGCGGCCGGCCCCGGCGCGGTCATCCTCTGCGGGCGCTTCGAAGGCATCGACCAGCGGCTGATCGAAGCGCGTGGACTGGAAGAGGTTTCCGTCGGCGATTTTATCCTCTCCGGCGGCGAACCGGCGGCGCTGGCGCTGCTCGACGCGATTGTGCGCCTGTTGCCCGGCGTCATGGGCAATGCGGTCTCGGGCGATGAAGAGAGCTTCGAGAACGGCCTGCTCGAACATCCGCATTACACGCGGCCGCAGGAGTTCGAAGGACGTGAGATTCCCGAAGTGCTTGTCTCGGGCAATCACAAGAAGATCGCCGCGTGGCGGCGGGCGGAGTCCGAGAGGCTGACTAGGGAGCGGCGGCCTGACCTGCTCGCCGCTCAGCCCTTGCTGAAATAGTAGAAGGCGAGGAACAGGCCGACCGCGATGACGAAGCCGCGCACCACATTCTGCGGCACGCGCTTGGCGATCCAGACACCGGTATAACCACCGAGCGCGCCGCCAGGGATCATGACGATCGCCTGAGGCCAGGCGACGACGCCGCCCCAGACAAAGATGATGATCGCGACCGCTGCGATGACCATGGCCAGCATGTTCTTCAGCGCGTTCAGCCGGTGGTAGCCGCCTGATTGCGTCAGGCCGAGCGTCGCCAGCATCATGACGCCCATGCCGGCGCCGAAGAAGCCGCCATAGATGGCGGTGACGAACTGCGCCAGCGATCCGGCCAGCGATCCGACGGCAGCCTCCTGACCGGGCCTGGGCGCCGGCTTCAGCCATGGTCCGGCGGCGAACAGCGCCGTCGCGGCCAGCAGCAGCCACGGCACCAGGACGCGGAACGATGGGTTGTCGAGCGCCAGCAGGATAAGCGCGCCAGCCAGTGCGCCGGCAGCCGAGATCAGGCAGAGCAGCAGCGCACCACGCCAGAAATGCTTGATGTCGGCCCAGTAGGCGAGCGTCGAGGTGATGTAGCCGGGAAACTGCGTCACCGAGGAGGTGGCGTTGGCGACGATCGGCGGCACGCCGACCAGGGTCATGGCGCCGAATGTGATAAATGTGCCGCCGCCGGCGACTGCATTGGCGGCGCCGGACAGAAAACCCGCCAGGAACAGCAGGACCGCGTCGAAAACAGACATGAGAGTGGCGCCGCCGGTGAGAAATGCTTGCTTCTTACGGATTAGGAAGCTTGAAGAGCGGACGCAACCCCCGCGCCGAAGATGCGATTGCGCCAGACGAGCCAAAAAAGACACGGCCAAGGCGTGACAAAGCTCCGAAATAGCTGTATGTGCGCGCCGAACCGGAAGAAAAATCTGCCGGACCCGTCAACAATGGCGGTGTAGTCGCCCCTGCCCGATGTCTCACGACAGAGGGCATAGCCGAGCGGTCAATGGTACTGCAAGGCGAGTGTCGGACGCTCTGACTGTCGGAAGAACAAGAAGTGGATTTCTGAGATGGATATTCTCCGTCAGCTCGAGGCCGAACAGGCCGCCAAGATCGAAGCCAAGCGCAAGCTTCCCGAATTCCAGCCCGGCGATACCGTGCGCGTCCAGGTCCGCGTGACCGAAGGCACCCGCACTCGCGTCCAGGCCTATGAAGGCGTTGTCATCGCCCGCGCCGGCGCCGGCTTCCAGGAGAATTTCACCGTTCGCAAGATTTCCTACGGCGAAGGCGTCGAGCGCGTATTCCCGGTCTTCTCGCCGATGATCGAAGGCGTCGAGATCGTGCGCCGCGGCAAGGTGCGTCGCGCCAAGCTCTACTACCTGCGCGATCGTCGCGGCAAGTCGGCCCGTATTTCGGAAAACACCGGCGTGCGCGCCCGCAAGCTGAACGACGAAGAGCGTGATGCGCTGAACGCCGAGAAGGCCCGCCTCGAGGCCGAGAAGGTCGCCGCCGTGCAGGCACTGGCCGCCGAGAAGGCAGCGCAGGAAGCCGCCGAGAAGAAGGCCGCCGATGAAGCCGCCAAGGCAGCAGCCGATGAGGCCGCCGCCAAGGCAGCGGAAACAGCCACGGCCGAATAAGTTTTCAAGGCATATGCATTTGGAAAGGCGGCTTCGGCCGCCTTTTTCGTTTGCGGATCATGGAAGCGGTCTTCGACGCCAACCGGTCGAAGCGGGGCGCTGCGTGCCGCGCTTCATCAGCATATCGGGCATCAAGGAAAAGTAAGTGTGGCTCGGTTGACTCCATTTATCTTGTACACTAATTGATCGTGTACAATATAAATGGAGAGACGAAATGACCGCACTGTATTCCACCGAAGCTCGTGCCGTTGGCGGCCGCGCCGGCCATGTCCAGAGCAATGATGGCTTGCTTAGCCTCGACCTTGCCATGCCGAAGGAACTGGGCGGCAAGGGTGGCGCCACCAACCCCGAGCAGCTTTTCGCCGCCGGCTATGCCGCTTGCTTCGAAAGCGCCATGCGCTTCATCGCCGGCAAGCAGAAATTGCCGCTGCAGGATGCCTCGGTGACGGCCAATGTCAGTCTGCATACCAATGCGCAAGGTGGATTTGTGCTTGGCGTTTCCCTGGCCGCCGAAACAAAAGGTCTTGATCAGGCGGCAGCGGAAGCGCTTGTATCGGCGGCGCACCAGGTTTGCCCCTACTCCAACGCCATCAAGGGCAATATCGAGGTGGCGCTTTCGGCAAAGGCGCTTCCAGCAAAGGCAGCATGACCACCAGATCACCCACCGAAGCGACAGGCGTCCCGGCGGATTTCGCCGGGGTGCCGAAGCTCGACCAGCATCTCTGCTTCGCGCTCTATTCGGCAAGCGGGCTGATGACGCGGCTCTACCGGCCGCTGCTCGAACCGCTCGGCCTGACCTATCCGCAATATCTGACCATGCTGGCGCTGTGGGAACACGCGCCGCGCACTGTGGGCGATCTCGGTGATACGCTGGGGCTCGATTCCGCGACGCTGACGCCGCTGTTGAAGCGGCTGGAAGCGAGCGGCATGGTCACGCGTCGGCGCGATGCCGCCGACGAGCGCCGGGTGCTGGTCGAACCGACCGATCAGGGCCGTGCGCTCCGCGAAAGCGCCAAAGCCGTGTCGGCGGCGATGCGTTGCAATTCGCCGCTCGATGGCGAAGAGCTGAAATCACTGCATCATACCTTGACCCGGCTGATCGGTGGGTTGCGCGAAGCTACCGGCAAGGCGCCTGCCCTTGAATGACGTGCCTTGCCGTTCACGACACGGACCGTTTCGGAATCGCTGAAATGAAGGCATCGAAATCCTTTTTCGCGCGCAGTTGCGCAGCCGACCGGCTTGCATGACGCTTGCGGAAAGCTAAAGTCGGCGCAGGATTTCCTGCAAGCCCGGCGACGCCCGGGCAATTCAATTCCTGGAGCGTGTCATGACGAAATCGAAACTGCTGCTGGCCGGCCTGCTGGCCCTCATCCTCACGCCTGTCGCGGCCTTGGCGCAGGCGCTGCCCGACCTCGCCGGCAAGAAGGTGGTGGTGGTGACGGAAAACGCCTACCCGCCGCTGCAGTTCATCGACGCCAAGACGGGAAAGCAGATCGGCTGGGAATATGACGCGATGAACGAGATCGCCAAGCGGCTGAACTTCACCGTCGAGTACCAGAACACCTCCTGGGACGCGATGATCCAGGCGGTTTCCGACAACCAGTACAATATCGGCATGACCGGCATCACCATCAAGGATGACCGCAAGGCGAAGGTCGATTTCTCCGACCCCTATATGCGGTCCGAACAGTTCATGCTGGTGCGCGGCGATGAGAGCCGTTTCACCGACGCCAAGACCTTTGGCGCGTTCAAGGACGGGCTGGTCGGCGCTCAGGCCGGCACGACGCCGTTCTATACCGCCGTTTACAGTGTGCTGGACGGCAACGAGCAGAACCCGCGCATCAAGCTGTTCGAGACTTTTGGCGCGACGGTGCAGGCGCTCAAGTCCGGCGACGTCGATGTGGTTTTGACCGACGGCACCGCCGGCAAGGGCTATGTCGACGCCGCCGACGGCAAGCTGAAGCTGATCGGCGGCCCGCTCGGCACCGAGGATTTCGGCTTCATCTTCCCGAAGGGCTCGGATCTGGTGAAGCCCGTCAATGCGGCGATCGCGGCGCTCAAGGCCGACGGCACGCTCGACGCGCTCAACAAGAAGTGGTTCCTCGACTACAAGATGGGGCAGTAGTTTCGTTGGCGCGGGTGCAGTCTGACGACAAGGTACAAGAACTCGCGTTGACTCTGCGCTCCTTTCGCGACCTTCGCGCGCTGCATATCGCATGATGCAGCCATCACCATCATCAACCGCCAAGGCCGACTTCCCCTGGTGGCTCGCCGTGGCGAGCGTGCTTGCGCTGGCCGCGGCTCTTTTCGTCGCGACCAGCGACCTCTACGCCCAGGTGTTCGCCACTATCGCCAAGGGCATCGGCATCACCATCTTCGTCACCGTCGTTGCCTTCGCCATGGCGTCCGTGATCGGGCTCGGCATCGCGCTGATGGGCCTGTCCGGCTCGAACTGGCTGCGCCAGATCGCGCGTTTCTATGTCGAGATCATCCGTGGCGTGCCGATCCTGGTGCTGTTGTTCTGGATCGCCTTTGCCGGAGCCCCGGCCTTCGTCGCCGCCTGGAATGCGCTGACCGCGCCGCTGCAGAATGCCGGGTTCTTCGGTGAGTTGCTGGTGCGCGACGTCTCGCTGCTTTGGCGCGCCATCATGGCGCTGACCATCGGCTACTCAGCCTTCATCTCGGAGGTCTTCCGCGCTGGCATCCAGGCCGTCGAGAAGGGCCAGATCGAAGCCGCGAAGGCGCTGGGGCTGACGCGGGTGCAGCGCTTCCGGCTGATCGTGTTCCCGCAGGCGATCCGCACCATCCTGCCGCCGCTCGGCAATGATTTCGTCGCCATGGTCAAGGATTCCTCGCTGGTCTCGGTGCTGGGCGTCGCCGACATCACGCAGATGGGCAAGGTCTATGCCGCCGGTTCCTTTCGTTTCTTCGAGACCTATTCGATTGTCGCCTATGTCTATCTTGTGCTGACGGTCAGCCTGTCGCTCGCGCTCAGGGCGTTGGAACAGCGGCTGCGCAACCCGCATCAGGAATAGTTTTTGGGCGAAGACGGCGCTACCATCGAGCGGCGTGTTGAAACGAGGAGCGCCCGATGATCGTCGACAAGGCCAATGCGGCGCTGGATTCGGTCTACATCGCCAACACGCCGGAAGCCCTCGCCGAGGCCTATGCCGAATGGGCCGCGACCTATGACAGCGAAACCGCATCGCTCGGCTATCTGCTGCCGTTCCTGATCACCGCCTGGGTGGCGCGCCATGTCCCATCGGGCGAGGGGCCTTTGCTCGACGCGGGCTGCGGTACCGGCCTGTCGGGGCCTTCGCTGAAGGCGCTCGGCTATGTCGACATCGCCGGGCTCGATCTGTCGCAGGACATGCTGAAGATCGCCGGCAGCCGCAATGCCTATGGCGAGTTGAAAGAGGCGATGCTTGGTGGTCCGCTGCCCTGGCCGGACGGTCATTTCCGTGCGTTCTTCTCGACCGGCGTGTTCACCATCAGCCATGCGCCGGCTTCAGGTCTGCACGAGCTGGTCCGGATCACCAGGAAGGGCGGCCACGCCATTTTCACCGTGCGCGACCAGGTGTTCGAAAGCGGCGGGTTCCAGGCTGTGTTCGACGAGCTGAAGCAAGCGGGGAAATGGCGCGCGGTCGAAGAAAGCCCATGGTTTCGCTGCTACGCGATCGCCGAGCCTGACGCGCTGGTCAAAACCTTCGTCTTCGAAGTTCTTTAACCGGCTATCAGTGCGCGGTGCCAGCGGCCGGCCGTCTGGCCAGGCGTTCGGCAAGGGCCGGCTTGTCGGCCAGGAACCACAGCTGCTCGCCCCGGTTGGCCTCACGGGCAAAGTCGGCGAATGCAGTGCTGCGGCTGGCGGGTTCCGAGACATCGCCAATGATCGCCAGCTTGACACCGTAGTTGACGCATTTCTGCGCCCATTCCCCTGCGACACCGGTCTTCAGCTGAAAAAAATCCTGCGGCAAAGCGCTGACCGATATCATGACCCAATCGACATCGTACCCCGATGTATCGCCGATGAGGTCGAGGACCCTGGGTGCCCGATTGCCGTCGGCCTGCCATTCGAGGACGCGATGGCCGTGCATGTCGTGAAGCGTATTCATCACCAGTTCCTCTTGGGACGCGCGCTTTGATATGGTTCGGCGAGCTTGTCAACGCCAGCTACGACATCGAGCCACGCCGCAATTGCCGAAATCGGCAAAGATTGATAAGAGCAGGCCCATGGAAGAGCTTTTTGGCGATCCGGCCTACAAGGGTTTCGTGCTGCAGGACAGAAAACGCCTGCCGTCACGCTTCTCCGCGCGTGTGTCCGGGGCGCTTACCAGCCGACTTCGCTGACCCCTGCCGGTCGGCCGCGGGCTTGCGGCATCTGCTTCTTCCCCATTCCAAATCGACGGATTTACGCACATGAGCGCACCGCGCACCCTCTACGACAAGATTTTCGACGACCATATCGTCGACCGCCAGGACGATGGCACCTGCCTGCTCTACATCGACCGCCACCTCGTCCATGAAGTGACCAGCCCGCAGGCCTTCGAAGGCCTGCGCATGACCGGCCGCAAGGTCCGGCATCCGGAAAAGACGCTGGCCGTGGTCGATCACAATGTCTCGACCTCGCCCGAGCGCAAGTTCGGCATCAAGAACGAGGAAAGCCGCATCCAGGTCGAGGCGCTGGCCAAGAACGCCAAGGATTTCGGCGTCGAATATTATTCCGAGAATGATATCCGCCAGGGCATCGTCCACATCATCGGCCCGGAGCAGGGTTTCACGCTGCCGGGCATGACGATCGTTTGCGGCGACAGCCACACCTCGACGCATGGCGCTTTCGGCGCTTTGGCGCATGGCATCGGCACGTCGGAAGTCGAGCATGTGCTGGCGACGCAGACGCTGATCCAGCGCAAGGCCAAGAACATGCTGGTGCGTGTCGACGGTGTGCTGCCGGCAGGCGTCACCGCCAAGGACATCATCCTGGCAATCATCGGCGAGATCGGCACCGCCGGCGGCACCGGCTATGTCATCGAATATGCCGGCGAAGCGATCCGCGCTTTGTCGATGGAAGGCCGCATGACCATCTGCAACATGTCGATCGAGGGTGGCGCGCGTGCCGGCCTGATCGCGGCCGACGAAATCACCTTCGCCTATGTGAAGGACAAGCCGCGCGCGCCGAAGGGCGCGGCATGGGATGCGGCGCTCGAATACTGGCAGACGCTGCAGTCGGACGAAGGCGCGCATTTCGACAAGGTCATCGTGCTCGATGCGGCCAAACTGCCGCCGATCGTCTCCTGGGGCTCGTCGCCCGAGGATGTCGTGTCGGTGCAAGGCATCGTGCCGAACCCCGACGACATCACTGACGAGAACAAGCGCACCTCGAAGCACCGGGCGCTCGACTACATGGGCCTGAAGCCGGGAACGAAGATCACCGACATCACGCTTGACCGCGTGTTCATCGGCTCCTGCACCAATGGCCGTATCGAGGATCTGCGCGCCGTGGCCAAGGTGGTCGAAGGCAGGACGGTCAACCCGAATGTCAATGCGATGATCGTACCGGGTTCCGGCCTGGTCAAGGAACAGGCGGAAGCCGAGGGCCTCGACAAGATCTTTCTCGCCGCCGGTTTCGACTGGCGCGAGCCGGGCTGCTCGATGTGCCTGGCCATGAATGACGACCGGCTGAAGCCACATGAGCGCTGCGCCTCGACCTCGAACCGCAATTTCGAGGGCCGGCAAGGCTTCAAGGGCCGCACCCATCTGGTGTCGCCGGCAATGGCGGCGGCAGCGGCGATCGCCGGTCACTTCGTCGACATCCGCGACTGGAAATAAATTCCGGAAAGTTCCGGTTTTCATTCGAGTGCATGCCAAACCCGGACCGCTTGGCGGTTCGGGTTTTTCTTTCAGCCGCCATCTCTGTAATCTCGCGTCAGCAATCTCGCGAAAAATCGGGACCAGGCCTCTTTCGACGAGATTTCCGCCGCATATTCGCTTTCGCTTAACCGCTTGTTTGGGCTTGCGGGGCTAAGCTCTTCCCCGACGTAAGTAAGGGGAAGTCACGGTCCTTTGGACATTGGTCTGTTCATAGCGCTGCTCAATCCGACGATCGCGCTCGCGCTCGGCGCGGCCTTTCTCGTGCTTTGGTCGTATCAGCGCCACCGGCCCTATCTGGCTGTGCTTGGCGCAAGCTACGCAGCCTCGGCCGTGGGTTTCCTGTTGCAATATTTCACGTTGCCGGTGGGCATGGTGATGACCAAGCTGGTGTCCAATCTGTTCTTCACCTTCGCCGGGTGCTGTCTTTCCGGAGCGGTCGTGGCGCGCTATGGCCGCAAGGTTCCCTATGTCGGCATCGCCATCCTGGCGGCCGGTGGCCTTGGCTCATTCTGCTGGTTCATGTTCGTCGAGCCAGATCTGACCTGGCGAATCTATGCGATGAATTTCGCTTTCGGCGGCATCAGCCTGCTGGTGGCGGCCGAACTGCGCACGGTGCGCAACAATGGCCCGACCGAAATGATCCTGTTCGTGCTGTCGTTGATCTCAGGGGTCAACTTCTTCATACGGACTACCATCATCGTCACCATGCACGGGCCGTTCACGAACTATGACGGGTTTTATGGCTCGTCCTACTGGACGACGGCGCTGCTGTCGCACGCGCTGTTGTCCTTGCTCATCGCGCTCTGCCTGTTCACCGCCGCGGCACTCGACGTGATGAAGGCGCTGAAGACCGAGACCTATACCGATCCTTTGTCGGGCCTGCTCAACAGGCGCGGCTTCGAGGAACGTGCGGTATCTCTCCTGCATCGTTGCGCCACGGCCAAGTTCCCGGTCGCATTGGTGCTGGCCGATCTAGATCATTTCAAGGCTCTGAACGACGTGCATGGCCATGCGGCGGGCGATCGGGTGATTGCCGATTTCGCCACCAAGCTTCGATCCGCCTGCGGCGTGCGCGGTGTGGCCGGGCGAATCGGTGGCGAGGAATTCGCCGCATTGCTGCCGCTCAGCGATCTCGCCTCGGCACGGCTGCTGGCCGAAGCGGTGCGCACGCTCTATTCAGCCGGCAGCGTCGATGGGCTGCCGCCGGGCACCAAGGTTACCGCGAGCTTCGGCGTGGCGGCGCGCACCGGCGATGAAGGGCTGGAGCCACTGATGCGCCGCGCCGACGAGGCGCTGTACAAGGCCAAGAAGAATGGCCGCGACAGTGTCCGCCTGTCCTACGAGCGGCCGGAAGCGATGTTCGTTCATGAACCATCCAAGACCGGCTGACCTCTTGCGGCAGGCCCGCTGTTAACGTCTTTTTCGCCCGTCGATGTTTTGGTATCGCCCAGGAGTGCGAAACCAGATGGGCAGCGCGAACTTCATCCTGTTGATCAACCTGTCGGTTGCCGGGCTGCTGGCCGCGGCCTTCCTGACGATTGCCGTCTATAATGTCGGCCGCGCCTCGGCGCGCTGGCTGGCTTTTGGCTATCTCCTCGGCATGGTCTATTGCGCCATCGAGTTCAGCATCCCGGCCTTCGACAATGCCCGGCCCATGGTCGTCGCGGCCTTTGCCGTCTTTCTCGGCGCGACAGTCGCTTTCAACGCTGGTGTTGCGCATAAATACGCCGTCGCGCCGCCCTGGCCGGCGATGCTGTTCTTTCTGTTCGCCGCCACGGTCGCGGTTTACGTCGTGCAGGATCTGCCGCGCCAGTCGCTCGCACGCATGATGGTCTACCAGCTGCCCTATGCGGTCATGCAGTTTGTCGGCCTTGGCATCGTCTGGTCGTCACGGCAGAAACGCGATCGGCTCGATCACGCCTTGATGGCGGTTCTGGCCGCCAGCGGTCTGCAGTTCGCCTCAAAGCCGTTTATCGCGCATGCGCTGGGCGGCTGGGGCGCCAATCCTCAGGCCTATATGCAGAGCAGCTATGCGCAGGTATCGCAATCGCTGGGCACGGTCTTCGGCCTGGCTCTGGCGTTGCTGATCCTTGCCATCCTGGTGCGCGATGTGCTGGCCGAAGTGACATTGAAGTCGGAAATGGACACACTGTCACGGCTGCTCAACCGGGGCGGGTTCGTTCGTCATGCGGAGATCGCGCTGGTCGGCGCGGTGCGCCAGGGTGTTCCGGTTGCGCTTGTCATCGCTGATCTCGACCATTTCAAGACCGTCAATGATAGTTTCGGGCACGCTTCAGGAGACCGGGTTATCGAGGTCTTCGCAGGGTTCCTGCGCGAGGCCGCGGCCGACCACCATGTCGCCGGCCGCATCGGTGGCGAGGAATTCGCCATCATCCTGCCGGGGACGAACCTTACCGCCGCCAGGCTTTTTGCCGAAGGCACGCGCAGCGCCTTTGGCGCGCTGCCCATCGAAGGGCTGCCGCGCGACAGCCGCTGCACGGCGAGTTTCGGCGTTGCCGAGTTGCAGCAGGGAGAAAGCTTCGCCAACCTGATGCGGCGGGCGGACGAGGCGCTCTACCAGGCCAAGAATGGTGGACGCGACTGCGTGCGGATCTCGACCAGGCAGGCCGGCGCTCGGCAGCAGCCGTCGGCGCCGGGCAAACCCCAGGATCTCAACGGCAGGGACTGAGTTCAGGCATCTCGCCGTCGGACAGCCCGTACATATAGCTGCGGCCTTTCACGAAAACCGGCGGCCGGTAGCAATCGCTGTAGCCGGTCAGATCGTCCGATTCGTGCTCGTAGATGACCTTTGGCTGACCAGCACTTGTGTAGGCGGACAGTTCCTTGGCCAGCTTGCCTTCGCCGACGAGGATGCGCTTGTAGCCGGCGGCGCTTTCGATGACGAGATTGCCGAAGGAATCGGCGTAGACGCGGTCCTGATGACGGGCTCCGGCCAGTGCCGGTGCGGCAAAGCCGATGGCTGCCGCTGCCAAGATGATCGCTGAAAGGCGCGATCGGCCTGAATTCGAACGCATGGCGTCCTCTCCGTGGTTGGAGGAAAGCCTCCTCGAATCAGAAATTAACCTTTTCTTAACCTTTGTTAAGAGGCTGGCGCGTTGCGCGGCGATGTCTCGTCAAACATGGTTAATTTCCGACTGGAGGGAAAACCCGATGGCCATCATTCGGCCATGCTTGCCCGCTCCATCGCAGCCGGCGCCGAGTGGATCCAAAGGTGACGTCGGAGCAACCTTGATCTTGGCGCGGTATCGCGGCTAGTTTGCCGCACGGGAGGACAGCATATGGCGTTAGGCCGGACGGTTTGGGTGTCCGTTTTCCCGTTGATGACTATCGTTGCTGCCTGTGTGCCGCAGGATGGCGCGCCGAAGGCGGCCAATCCCGCTTCGCCTGCTCCCGCTCAGCAGTCCAGCGCGACCGTGGCGCCCTCGGCATCCGCGCCTTCAGCACCGGCAACCAAGATTACCACCGACCTCACCGCGCCGCGATCCACTGTGGGTAAAGCCACCTATGGCTGCGGCAATGGCAGCGCGATCACCATTCAGAATCTCGGCTCGTCGTTGCGCGTGATCGAGCCGGATGGCGCGACCGAGGAGTTCGTGGCGTCGCCCGCCAACCAGTCCAGCCGCTACCAGGAAGCCGCCACGCATAACGCAATCGTGATCGACGGGCGTGAGGCGCTGGTGATGAAGAGGGGCTCGACGCCGCAGACCTGCAAGCGATAGTGCGAATCTCAATACAGCCGGGCTCTGGACAAGACATGCTGCACTGCAGCGATATAGAGCCGGCCTCGGCCGCCAGCCCCTAATCGATTGAAGCCCGAGCCTGTCTTTTTGTCAGACTAAATGACGTTTCCAAAACGATTTTCTGGCTTTGACGCGGTGCAAAAAGAGCATTAGAAACCGGCTGTCCGAAGTCGCAACCGGAAGCGGTAACGCCGCATTTCCACCTGAGGCTGACGCCGAACTGGGGGAGCCATGAGCAAATCACCAGCCACCCGCGCCAATGCCAGACGTGAACGGCCGCTTTCGCCGCATCTCACGATCTACCGGCCGCCGATCACCATGACGATGTCGATCATCCATCGCATCACGGGTGGTGCACTCTATTTCGGCACGCTGCTGGTCGCCGTCTGGCTGATGGCGGCGGCAAGCTCGCAATCGACTTTCGATCTCGTCAACTGGGCCTTCGGCACTTGGCTCGGCCGGCTCATCCTGTTCGGCTACACCTGGGCGCTGATGCATCACATGCTGGGCGGCGTCCGGCATCTGATCTGGGACACCGGCGCCGGTCTTGAAAAGCACACGGCCTCGAAGATCGCCTGGGCTTCGCTGGCCGGCTCGATCCTTCTGACCGTGCTGATCTGGGTCGCCGGCTATATGGCGCGGGGAGCCTGATGATGAGCGGCAACAAGAACGACATGCGCACGCCGCTGGCGAAAGTCCGCGGCCTCGGCTCGGCCCGCGAGGGTACGCAGCATTTCTGGCGCCAGCGCCTGACGGCGCTCGCCAACATTCCGCTTCTTCTCTTCTTCGTCGGTTTCCTCGTTGCGCTCAATGGCGCGGGCTATGCCGAGGTGCGGGCAGCACTCGCCAATCCGTTCGTGGCCCTGGTGATGGCCCTGGTGCTGATCTCCGGGCTCACCCATATGCGGCTTGGCATGCAGGTGATCATCGAGGACTACGTGACGAGTGAAGGCCTGAAGCTGGCGACAATCGCGCTCAACACATTCTTTTGCATAGCGGTCGGCGTTGCGTCGCTCTTCGCCCTGCTCAAACTGGCATTCGGAGGCTGACCTCTTGGCCAAGGACACAAAGACCTCCAATTCGGCCGGCTATACCTATGTCGACCACAAATTCGATGTCGTGGTCGTCGGCGCCGGCGGCGCTGGCCTGCGCGCCACGCTCGGCATGGCCGAACAGGGGCTGCGCACCGCCTGCATCACCAAGGTGTTCCCGACCCGCTCGCACACGGTGGCGGCGCAAGGCGGCATTGCCGCGTCGCTGTCCAACATGGGCCCCGATTCCTGGCAGTGGCACATGTACGACACCGTCAAGGGGTCGGACTGGCTGGGCGATGTCGACGCCATGGAATACCTGGTGCGCGAAGCGCCAGCCGCCGTCTACGAACTCGAGCACTACGGCGTGCCGTTCTCGCGTACAGAAGAGGGCAAGATCTACCAGCGGCCGTTCGGCGGACACATGATGAACTACGGCGATGGTCCGCCCGTGCAGCGCACCTGCGCCGCCGCCGACCGCACCGGCCACGCCATCCTGCACACGCTCTACGGCCAATCACTGAAGAACAACGCGCAGTTCTTCATCGAGTATTTCGCGCTCGACCTGATCATGGAACCGGACGGCACCTGCACCGGCGTCGTTGCCTGGAACCTCGATGACGGCACCATCCACCGCTTCTCGGCCAAGATGGTGGTGCTGGCGACCGGCGGTTATGGCCGCGCCTATTTCTCGGCGACCTCGGCGCATACCTGCACCGGCGACGGTGGCGGCATGGCAGCGCGCGCCGGGTTCCCGCTGCAGGACATGGAGTTCGTTCAGTTCCACCCGACCGGCATCTATGGCGCCGGCTGCCTGATCACCGAGGGCGCGCGCGGCGAGGGCGGCTATCTCGTCAACTCCGAGGGCGAGCGCTTCATGGAGCGCTACGCGCCGTCGGCCAAGGATCTCGCCTCGCGCGACGTCGTCTCGCGCTGCATGACGCTGGAAATCCGCGAAGGCCGCGGCGTCGGCAAGAACAAGGACCACATCTTCCTGCACCTCGACCATCTCGATCCGGCGGTGCTGCATGAGCGGCTGCCCGGCATTTCGGAATCGGCGAAGATCTTCGCTGGCGTCGACCTGACCAAGGACCCGATCCCGGTGCTGCCGACCGTGCATTACAACATGGGCGGCGTGCCGACCAACTACTGGGGCGAGGTGCTGAACCCGACCACGAGGAGCCCGGACAAGGTGTCGCCCGGGCTGATGGCGGTGGGCGAAGCCGGATGCGCTTCGGTACACGGCGCCAATCGGCTGGGCTCCAACTCGCTGATCGACCTTGTGGTGTTCGGCCGCGCGGCGGCGATCCGGGCAGGCCAGGTTATCGACCGCAAGGCCTCGATCCCGGCGCCCAACGAAGCCTCGGTCGAAAAGATCATGGATCGCTTCGACCGGCTGCGCCACGCCAACGGCTCGACGCCGACGGCGGTGTTGCGTGAGAAGATGCAGAAGGCGATGCAGGAAGACGCGGCCGTGTTCCGCACACAGGAGTCGCTTGAAAACGGCTGCAAACGCATTTCGCAGATCTGGACCGAGCTCAAGGACGTGAAAGTGTTCGACCGCTCGATGATCTGGAACTCGGATCTGGTCGAGACGCTGGAGCTGGAAAACCTGATGGCCAACGCCATCACCACTGTCTATGGCGCCGAGGCGCGCAAGGAGAGCCGGGGCGCGCATGCGCGGGAAGACTTCGCCGCCCGCGACGACAAGGTCTGGCGCAAGCATACGCTGGCGCGGCTCAGCGAAGATGGCAAGGTGACGCTCAGCTATCGCCCGGTGCACACCGAGCCGCAGCTGAAGGAAGAAGACGGCGGCATCAGCCTGGCCAAGATAGCGCCGAAAGCGCGGGTGTATTGACCATGGCACCGGCGGCAGCGGGATATTCCGGCACGCCCCTTCCGGCCAAGCTCGGCCTGAAGGACGGCATGGTCGCTGCCTTCATCGCCTTGCCGGCGGAGCTCGATGATCTCGCTGACGCGGTCGACTTCGCCAGTCTCGATCGGCTCGCCGACTGGTCTGGGATTTCGGGCGTGCGCCAGAAATATGATGCGGTCCATGCCTTCACCCGGCAGCGCGCCGAGATCGAGGATCGTCTCGGCGATGTCGAGACGGCGATCAAGCGGGACGGCATGGTCTGGGTGTCGTGGCCGAAGAAAGCATCGAAAGTGCCGACAGATGTCACCGAACATATCGTGCGCACAGAAGCGCTTAAACTCGACCTTGTCGACGTCAAGGTCGCCGCCGTGAATGAGATCTGGTCTGGGCTGAAGCTCGTCATCCGAAAGGACCTGAGGTAATGGTCGAACTGACGCTCCCCAAGAATTCGCAGATCAAGGCAGGCAAGACCTGGCCGAAGCCGGATGGCGCCACCAATCTGCGGGAATACCGCATCTACCGCTGGTCGCCGGACGATGACGAGAACCCGAGCATCGACACCTATTTCGTCGACATGGACGATTGCGGCCCGATGGTGCTCGACGCGCTGCTCTACATCAAGAACAAGATCGACCCGACGCTGACCTTGCGCCGCTCCTGCCGTGAAGGCATCTGCGGCTCCTGCGCCATGAACATCGACGGTTCCAACACGCTGGCCTGCACCAAGGGCTGCGACGACATTTCCGGCGCGGTAAAAGTCTATCCGCTGCCGCATATGCAGGTGGTCAAGGACCTGGTGCCCGACCTCACCAATTTCTACGCCCAGCATGCTTCGATCGAGCCATGGCTGAAGACGGTGTCACCGACGCCTGCCAAGGAATGGCTACAGAGCCACGAGGACCGCGAAAAGCTCGACGGGCTCTACGAGTGCATCCTGTGCGCCTGCTGCTCGACCTCGTGCCCGAGCTACTGGTGGAATGGCGACCGCTATCTCGGCCCGGCAACGCTCCTGCAGGCCTATCGCTGGTTGATCGACAGCCGCGATGAGGCCAAGGGCGAACGGCTCGACAATCTCGAGGATCCGTTCCGGCTCTATCGCTGCCACACCATCATGAACTGCGCGCAAACCTGCCCCAAGGGCCTCAACCCGGCCAAGGCGATCGCGGAGATCAAGAAGATGATGGTGGAGCGCAGGGTCTGACCCAACTCGACTTCATATGTAGCGATCCTTCGCGCCCTCCAGCCCCGAAAGGATAGCCAATCCATGAGCGACGACCTTCCCATCCTGTCCCCTGCCGAAGCCCGGGTGCTCGGCTGCCTGATCGAGAAGAAGGAGCTGACGCCCGACGTCTATCCGCTGTCGCTCAACGCAGCACTTGCCGCCGCCAACCAGAAGACGGCGCGCGAGCCGGTGATGGCACTGGAGCAGGTGGAGGTGCACCGGGCGTTGAAGCTGCTTGAGCAGAAGGGGCTGGTGCGGCAGATGTTCGGCTCGCGTGTCGAGCGCTACGAGCATCAGATGGCGCAGCGCTTCTCGCTGACCACGCCGCAGACCGCCCTGCTCGGCCTGCTTCTGCTGCGCGGGCCGCAGACGGCGCATGAGTTGCTGGCGCGGGCTGAGCGCATGGCGCGGTTTTCGTCGATCGAGGATTTGCGAACCGAACTGGACATGCTGATTGGCCGCCGGCCGCCGCTCATTCAGGAAATTCCGCGCGGGCCAGGCCAGCGCGAGGACCGTTACGTGCAGCTTCTCACGGGTCCGGTGGATATCGCCGCCCTTTCGGCGCAGCGGAGTGCGCCGGCCATGCCTGCTTCCGACCTGGAAGCAAGGCTGGAGGCGCTGGAGCAGGAAGTCGCGGCACTACGCGCCCGGCTTGACGCGCTGGGCGCCTAGAGCGGCCCCTGCATCACCCCGGCGCGCGGTCGATAACGCACCGGGGGGCCTTCACAGGGATGTGGCGTCAGGCCAGCTTGGCGTCGAGCGACACATTGATGGCGCCGAGCGCCTTCGAGACCGGGCATCCGGCCTTGGCCTTCTCGGCCAGTTCCTGGAATTTCGCCGCGTCGATGCCCGGCACATTGCCGACCACCGTCAGCGCGCTGCCGGTGATGCCGGTGCCGGGAACCAGCGTCACCACGGCCTTGGCGTTGAGTTCAGCCGCGGGCGTGCCGTTCTCGGCGAGGAAATGCGAAAACTGCATGGCAAAGCAACCGGCATGGGCGGCGGCAATCAGCTCTTCCGGGTTGGTGCCGGATTTGCCGCTCTCGTCCTCGAAGCGCGCCTTGAACGAATAGGGCGTGCCTTTCAGCGTGCCGCTCTGGGTGTCGAGCGTGCCCTTGCCCTCTTTCAGATCGCCTTTCCAGACGGCGTTTGCGGTGCGGTCCATGGAATTCCTCCTGGGTTGTCGTGGGTGAGCTGTCAATCAGCGTCCGGTCAACTATAGCGTGCGCGGCTTCGAAGGCCACCGCGCTTTCACGTCGGCAAGCGATAGAGAGTTTAAAAAACTCGCGTGCAGAAATGTCGGGTCGCCGCAGCGCCAGCCGTCCTGCGTGTGGCCACGCCATTCGTGGCCGCATGGAGCGTCACATGGATCTGTTGTCTTCAACACGCGAAAGGCTGTTCGGGCAGGAAACGGACTGGGTGCGGGTGCAGCCATCCGGCTTTGGACGGCTGCTGTTGGCACTCGCCATCATTGCCGTCGGCTTCAGCCTGCTCGACCATGTCGCGGCAGGCAGAAGCCAGGCTGGCGTCTCCATCGCTTCGTCCTATGGTTCAAACCCGCAAAGGAGATAGAAATGCAATATATCTGCCTGGTCTATGGCGAGGAGAAAGACCTCCACGCGCTCACCCCTGCAGGGGGAGCCAAGCTCGATGCCGATTCGCTGGCCTATGACCGGTCCCTGGAGGAAAGCGGCCGCCTGATCATGGCTCAGGCCCTGCAATCGGTGAGCACGTCGAAGACCGTGCGCCGGCGCAAGGGCAAGAGTCTGGTCACCGACGGGCCGTTCGCCGAGACCAAGGAACAGCTGCTGGGATTTGTCATGGTCGAGGCGAAGGACCTGAATGAAGCGCTCGAAATTGCCGCCGGTATTCCGCTGGCCGAGATGGGCACCATAGAGGTGCGGGCGATCTACGACATACCGGGATCATAGGCGCCGCGCACAGCGTGCGGCCAGGCAAAAGGTTTCCTGGCCGTTCGCAACTCTTGCGTGTTGAAGCAAGGCCCTAGAGCAGAATCTGATCATTCCGGCTCATATCCTGTTGCGGCGAAGTAGTTGGCGCACTCTGTTGGTGTGAAGCATGGCAGTGCGGCGCTGATGGTATCCCACAATTCCGCGACGGTTCGTGCGGCGGCTTTGCGTAGGATCGATTTCAGCTTGGAAAAGGCGTTCTCGATCGGGTTGAAGTCAGGAGAGTAGGGCGGGAGGAACATCATCCTTGCGCCGGTCGCTTCGATCGCCTCACGGGCGGCTGCGCTTTTGTGCGCCGGCAGGTTGTCGAGGATCACGACATCGTCGGGCCGCAGCGTCGGCACGAGAACCTGCTCGACATAGGCGACGAACCATTCGCCCGTCATCGGGCCGTCCAGGACCATTGGCGCGGTCATGCCAGTGAGGCGCAGGGCGCCGGTGAACGTCGTCGTCTTCCAATGGCCATGCGGGATTGGCGATCGGCACCGCATCCCGCGCTTCGTGCGCCCCCGCAGTCGAGCCATCTTTGTCGAGGCTCCGGTCTCGTCGATGAAGACCAGATGCTCGGGATCAAGATCGGGCTGGGCGTCGAACCACGCGTTTCGTCGCGCGGCTACGTCTGGTCGCTCCTGCTCGCTGGCGTGCGCCGTTTTTTTTGAAGGTCATGGAGTGACGATCGAGAAAGCGCCAGATCGTGCTCGTCGCAAACGACGCGCCATGCTCTTGTCGCAGCAACTCGGCGAGTTCGACCAGCGTGATGTCCACCCGCCTCTCGATCGCCGCCAGAAGGATGTCGCGATACGCTTCGACGCGGTGGGACCGCCTGTCGCCGCCCTGCGGCTTTGCGCAGGTGGATCCGCTCGCGCGCCATTCCCGGACCCAACGCACCGCGCTTGCCGCCGCCACGCCAAATCGCGCCGCTGCCGCCCGTCGCGACAGGCCGCCATCAACCGCTGCGACCACGCGAGCCCGCAAGTCTTCGGATAAGGATTTCGCCATGCCACGCCGGCCTCCTAATCCAGCAGATATGCTGAATCAGATTTCCAATCCCCACGAAACCCCTATCGATTCTATTCGCTCGGATTTTGCTCTAGTTCCCCTATCGTCGCCCGGGTTCCAGGGGATCTCGTATGCCTTTCCTGATTGCTATCTTCGGTCTGTTGGGAGCGGCGGCGTTCTGGTGGTACCGGATGAAGGCCATGAACGAAGCCGCGCGGGACGTTGCCGATGTCATCGGCCGGGTCCAGGGCTCGGTGCGCCGCAAGAAACTGCGCAAGCAGGCGGCGCTGTCACCGCTGACGGCGATCGACGATCCCGTGGTGGCGGCCGCGACGCTGATCACATCGATCGTGTCCGAAGATGGCCCGGTGCTGCCGCAGCGCGAAGCCGTCATTCGCGCGGTGATTTCCGAGATCGCCGACAAGAAGAAGACCGATGAGGCCGTCGTCTATGCCAAATGGGCGGCGGCGCAGATCGATGACACCACAATCGTCATCGACAAGCTCGCGCCATTCCTGCGCGAACGTCTACGACGTGGGTGAACGAAATGACCTGCTGCAGATGGTGAACCGCGCCGCGCAAGGCGGCGAGAAAAGACTCGAGATTTCAGACCAGCGGATATTGCGGCTGCGGCAGAAGCTGGGTTTCGAAGTTAATTAGCCGCCGCGCCTCAGATCGCTTCACCCTTCAACAAGCGCGGCGTGCTGGCGGACAGACCCGATGCCTGGCGGATAAAGAAATCCTTCAGCCGCGGCATGCGTTCAACCAGACCGAGGCCAATGTCGCGCACCGCGCGCAGCGGGCCGATGTCGTTGGAAAACAGCCGGTTCAAGACATCGGTGGTGACGCCCATCTGCACCGTGTCGAAACGGCGCCACTGCTGGTAGCGTTCGAGCACGTCGAGCGCGCCGATATCCTGGCCGAGACGGTCGGCCTCGACAATCACTTCGGCAAGGGCGGCCACATCCTTGAAGCCGAGGTTGAGGCCCTGGCCGGCGATCGGGTGGATGCCGTGGGCGGCGTCGCCGGCGAGCGCCACGCGCGGCGCGACGAAGGCGCGGGCAATGGTCAGGCCGAGCGGCCAGGCGCGCGGCTTGTCGGCGACGCGGATTTCGCCAAGCTTCAGGCCAAAGCGCTGTTCGAGCTCATGCTCGAAGATGAAGTCGTCGCCGGAGACCAGTTTTTCGGCGTCCTCGGCGCGCTCGACCCAGACGATCGACGAGCGGTTGGTGCCGTCCTTGTCCGGCTTCAACGGCAGGGTGGCGAAGGGGCCTGCCGGCAGGAAATGCTCTTCGGCGCGGCCATTGTGCGGGCGCTCATGCGCCACTGTGCAGACGATGCCGGACTGGCCATATTGCCATTTCACCGTCTTGATACCGGCCATGTCGCGCAGCTTCGAATTCACCCCGTCGGCGGCAACCAGCAGACGCGCCTTCAGCGCCGCGCCATCGGCCAGCCGCACGGTGATGCCGCTGCCGCTGGTCTCGAACCCCTGCACAGCGACGCCTTCGATGATCTCGATGCCGAGTTTTTCGGCACAGTCGCGCAAGGCGCCGTTCAGCACCCGGTTGGACACCATGTGCGCAAAGGGTTCGCCCGGTGCGACCTCGCCGTCGAAGGTCAGGAACACCGGGCGCACCGGATCGGAAGTGCGCGAATCGGTGATGATCATGTCGGTGATCGCCTGGGCTTCCGGCGCGATTTCGGCCCAGACGCCGAGCTGGTCGAGCATGCGGCAAGCGGCGGCGGCAATGGCGGATGCGCGGCCATCCCTCTGCCAGGCGCCAGCCGGCGCGGCATCGACGAGGGCGATGGCAAGCCCCGGGCGCGCCTGTTTCAGCGATACGGCGGCGGCGAGCCCGACATAGCCGGCGCCGGCGACCAATATGTCGAGCTCCGACCTCGATTTTGCATCCGCCTTGCGTTCCACCATGTTCAATCCTTCCACGCCGGCCGGGCATTGCACCTTGACGGCCCGCCGTTCCTGTCGGAAACCCGCCATAGCATCTTGCGGCGAGGTCACGAAACATGACGATGACGGCCATGGACGAGCTTCTCGGCATTCTCGACCTCGAGAAGCTCGAACACAATCTGTATCGTGGTCGCAGCCCCAAGCTCGACTGGCAGCGCGTCTTCGGCGGCCAGACCATCGCGCAGGCGCTGGTCGCGGCACAGCGGACGGTCGAACCCGAGCGCCACGTGCATTCGCTGCACGGCTATTTCATGCGCCCCGGCGACACCAAGGTGCCGATCATCTACGAGGTCGACCGTATCCGCGACGGCGGCTCCTTCACCACGCGGCGCGTCGTGGCGATCCAGCATGGCCAGGCGATCTTTTCGCTGGAAGCCTCATTCCAGCAGGATGAGGTTGGTCTCGAGCACCAGGTGCCGATGCCGCATGACGTGCCGGCGCCCGACACGTTGCTGTCGCAGCGCGAATTGCTGGGCAAGTTCGGCGAGGCGGTGCCGGAGGGCATCAAGCGCTACTGGGAGCGCGACCGGCCGATCGAGATGAAGCCGGTGATGCTGAAGCACTACACCAGCCGTGAAAAACTGGAGCCGAAGCAGAACATCTGGATCCGCACTACCGGCCCTGTGCCGGCCGATCGCGCCATCCAGTCGGCGGTGCTCGCCTATCTCTCCGACATGACGCTGCTCGACACCTCGACCTTCGCGCATGGCCGCGCCATTTTCGATCGCGATATCCAGGCGGCGAGCCTCGACCACGCCATGTGGTTCCACCGCAGCCATGCGCTGGACGACTGGATGCTCTACACGCAGGACAGCCCGTCGACGCAAGGGTCGCGCGGCTTTACGCGCGGCTCGCTGTTTGCCCGCGACGGCACGCTGATTGCCTCGGTTGCCCAGGAAGGGTTGATCCGGCTGAAGCGGCCGCCTGCAGATTAGGCATTTCGAAGAAACTGCCTAATTTTTAATCACCAGCACCCCCGCTGTCGTGAGCAGTCGGCCTTTGCCCGCGCTCCAATCCCTTTGTTTACAGAGGGTTAACACCCTGCTTCGGCAACTGGCACGGAGCTTGAATCCTGTTGAGCACTCTCCGGCTCTTTGGGATCGGTGAAGTCGTGCA